>NC_014387.1:1540000-2740000 GCF_000145035.1 Butyrivibrio proteoclasticus B316 | reverse complement strand
CTAGAGGGTAAAAATGACAAAGCTCACATGGAGATCCTACATACCAGTGGCCATGCCTATGTTGAAACTATTGCAAAGCTAATGGAACTTACTAACCCGGATAAGATAATCCCTATGCACACTGAGGGAAGAGATGCCTTTACGAATCTTCCGCAGTTTGGCGAATATGCAAACAGAATTTGGAAAAAAGAGGATGGACAAGTATATGAGTTCTAATAGGGAAGTACAGAATCCAGCTATTTTAAATACGATTTCTGACAGGGTAATAAGAGACTATTACACAGCTGCCATAAAGAGCGAAGTGATATTGGATACGCTGATAACGCCGGTGGTTGAAGATTTGCTCAACATTGCGTTGGGAAGAGATGGGGAAAATAAACTGCATTATGTTACAAAGGAGTTTCCTTTGATGACTAAGCTTTTGGCTAAAGAAGATACTGAAACTGAGGTCAAAACCAAGGAAGATGACAGATCTGTGAAAGCAGATTATTTACTATGCGATGATAAATATGTTTATGTGGTTGAACTGAAAACAACATCGGGAAGTTTTGATTATAAACAGTTTAATAAATACAAGGCTTTTTGCGAAGAATGTTGTTTCTCTAAATTGCTGGACTGTTTTGCTGATGTTGTAGCCAAAGCTTATTCGGTAAATAATGATGGAGAAGGAAATTCGTTTGAAAAGTTGGAAGGTTTGTATAATAGCATCCTGAGCAATGAGCGTTGGAAAAAAGTCTCTGGAGACACGCATAACAGACTATTAGACAAAAAGGATATAAAAGAATTAAGGGAAAGAAAAAACTATACTTCAACTAAGAAATACATGACTCAAGTAGCTGAAATTATAGATGCTAGAGAGTATTTTTATGACTCGAATAATAAACCCAGGGATTTCATAATAGAGCGCGGGGGAAAGCATTCTAGTGACATTAAATGCATTTATCTGCTTCCGATTAGCAAGCAATACGGGGATATGCATAATGCTATGCATAAAAAAGATGCTAATTACATAAATGAAGGCAATAAAGAGGATTATTCAAATGGACCTTTGATGTATATTGGTTTGGATGATTTGCTAGATAAGATTACAAAAGAGGGCTATTTAGAAAGCGAAGATAAAGCATTTCGGAAAAAAGAGTATTTTGAATGGCTGGTAAAAGGCGTGCTGAAGCCGATATTTGGCAAATCAGAGTGAATACTGCTGCAGAAATAGGTAGGGGTAAGGTGAGAATAGTTTTATGGCAACATATGTAATTAGTGATATTCATGGTGAATATGACAAGTTCATAGCTCTTTTACAAAAGATAGGTCTAAAGGATGAGGATACGTTATATATTCTGGGGGATGTGCTGGATAGAGGACCGCATCCCATTAAGACACTTCTAAAACTCATGGAAATGCCAAATGTTATCTGCATTGTCGGAAACCATGAACTTATGGCGCTGGAGTGTCTTAAGTTTTTGAGCAAGGAAATTACTGAGGAAAATGTTGATCGGCTAGACCGGGAGATGGTGGAAAACCTCGCTAACTGGCAGTATAACGGAAGTAAACCTACTATTGATGAGTTCAGGGAACTTTCACCTGACAGGCGGCAGGACGTAATAGACTTTTTGGGGGAGTTTGTTATCTACGAAGAAGTTACGGTTGGAACTAGGGACTTTCTCCTTGTTCATGCAGGATTAGGCAATTTTTCTCCGGAAAAAGAAATGGAAGATTATAGTTTACACGATCTCATATGGGAACGAGCAGACTATAACACCCAGTACTTTAATGATAAGTTTGTGGTAACAGGCCATACCCCCACGCAGCTTATAGAAGAGAACCCTAATCCGGGATACATTTATAAGAATAACAATCACATCGCAATTGACTGCGGAGCACATTTTCCAGGCGGAAGTCTTGCTGCAATATGCCTGGACACTTTGGAAGAGTATTATGTACAAGGTTAATTGAATTAGCTTGTTCATAATATCTGAGAGCTTCAGGATGTCTGACAGCTCAGCGAGCCTGCTTTTTATGGTCCTGTCATCAAGCCCCAGCATTTTGGATCTTATGACGATGTTCTCTTTTACTGTAAAAAGATCGTCCAGCACATTTGACTGATACACAACGCCGATGTTTTTTCTTATCTCCATGTCCTCTTTGCCAAGCCTGTAGCCGCAAAGGTAAGCTTCGCCTTCGTCCGGAGTAAGGATAGTGGACATCATGTTCACCGTGGTGGACTTGCCTGCGCCGTTGACTCCGAGGAATCCAACGAAATCGCCCTGCTTTATCTCAAAGCTAAGATCGTCTACTGCCCGGAATGAACCATATCTTTTTGTTATGTTTTTAAGTTCGATGGAATTCATAATCTTTTACGCCTCCCGTTTTTTGCTCGTCGTTATCTTATAATCGGATGATAAGGTAAAGCGGGAAAAGGCGAAACAGATTATAAGGTAAGTTGTAATTTTGGAGGGGTAAGTTGCATTTTGATGCGTTTTACATCTCTTCGGGGCATTCTGTCAACACTAAGAATGTTTATCTAAAAATCAAACAGGCTCATCTGTGTATACTTATCCGGAAGATCACTCATATATCGGAAACATTCATCAGGGGTAGAGAGAATTCCATTTTTCTCACATATATCCTGAAAGAGTGCCCTAAGTTCTTTTGAATTAGGGCTTGGAAGCTCGTAAGCATTTCCGTATTGTTTTATGTACTGTTCCTTCATTCCGGGGAAATGCTTATCAAGCGCCTCGTAGTAATATTCTCTATCGCCTTCACGAAGGGTGAGGCCCATACCAAAATCAATGACCCCCTTAACGCCGGTCCTTGCACATTCATTCAGGATGGCAGAGATGTTTTCTTTTGTGTCATTGATGAAGGGCAGGATAGGAGTAAGCCATACAACTGTGGGAATGCCTCTTTCCTGCATCATCTCAAGGACTTTTATACGACATTTTGTATTGCAGACATTGGGCTCAAGAATACTGCAGAGTTCATCATCGTAGGTAGTAAGGGTAATCTGAACTACGCATTTAGCACTTTTGTTTATTTCTGAGAGAAGATCGATATCTCGAAGAATAAGATCTGACTTGGTCTGAATCGCTACGCCAAAGCTGTACCTTAAGATTATCTCAAGGCATTTTCTTGTGAGCTGTAGATCCTTTTCGCAGTGCATATAGGGATCAGACATTGCCCCGGTTCCGATCATACATTTTTTTCTTTTGGATTTCAGTGTCTTTTCCAGAAGCTCCGGTGCGTTCTGTTTTACCTCAATGTCTTCAAAGGGATGAGTGAACTGATAGCACTTGCTCCTGCTGTCACAATATATGCAGCCATGGGTGCATCCGCGGTATATGTTCATTCCCTGGAATCCGTTTTTTCCTGTAAGAATTCCTTTTGCGTCAACAAAGTGCATGTTTTACCTTCCCAATAAAAATGAATTGCGGCTTTGCCGCATGAACTATTTGATAATAATTGTATCAGATATCAATTATTCCAGCTAAATATATCACTTACCTCATACCAGTGGGCAAAAGAAAAACTTTCCGTAATGGAAAGTTTTTCTTTTATAACTAGTACAATAAGTGTATTATAGTTTGTGTAAGTTCCATGTAGAATGAAGTCATGAAAACAAGTATGGAGGCTTCAGATATGGAACAGAACAAGGAAATGTATGGGGAAATCATTAAGGAACGTGAATATAGAAAGCTGATTTTTGCCACGGTTATCAACCGATTTGGTGATTCTGTAGATGCAATCGCTTTTACATGGCTGGTTTATCAGATTACACACAGTGCAGCATGGTCAGCAATAGTTTTTGCACTTAATACACTTCCAAACGTGGTGGTTCAGCCCTTTGCCGGAGCTATTGTTGAGAAGATGGACAAGAAGCATGTGATTGTAGCAACACATCTTCTTAGGGCAGTCATTATTACATTGTTTGCACTTCTATATAGAGCAGGCCTGGTGAATGCACTGGTTATGGCAATCTTTACTTTGGTCATCACGACAGTGGAATCCTTTAATCTTCCTGCAACTTCAGCATTTACAATCCAGGTGGTTAAGAAAGAGCATATGACCTGCGGAATGAGCCTTAATTCCATGCTTTCAAGTGCTGCATCACTGGCAGGTACAGGTGCTGCCGGCGTGATCATTGCAACAGCAGGCGTTACTACAGCAATGATGATTGATGTAGTAACTTTTGGAGTTGCAGCGGTGCTTATCAGTGCAATGAAGGCTGGGAGAGTAGCAATTACTGAGGCAGCACAGAATGAAGCATCCAAGACAACATCCGAGGCCGGAGAAACAGAGAACAAAAAAGAGCAGAGTAAAATTGAATTCTTTTTAGACGGCTTTAGATATGTGGCAAATTCACGAGTTATCTGCAATTATGGCTTACTTGCAGTTGCCCTTAACTTCATGCTCATTCCTATAAATGCACTTCAGGCACCAATTGCCAGCGAGATTTTCAAGATGGGCGGAGAAATACTTAGTATTGCAGGTGCATTTGCTGCAATCGGAGGTATTGCAGGATCAGCACTTGTTCCGGTTCTTTCACAGAAACTCTCACCACTTAAGATGATAATGCTTGGAACAGCAACGCTTGGCGCTGGAATGCTGGGAATTGCCTGTGGTGGTTTCTTTGTTGGAAATAGTATTGCTTGCTATGTGGATGTAGCAGCATCATTTTTTATCATAATGGTTGCAGCATCAACCATAGGTGGTACGATCAATATTCAGTTCATGAAAAATGCTGATCCCAAATATATTGCTAGAGCAGCCGCAGTAATGGGCGCTTGTGGAACGGCATGTATGCCGGTTGGATCAATCCTTTTAAGTGCAGTAGTAGCTAAGGTAAGCACTGAGTCAATCCTTATTTTCTGTGTGATTTATGCAGCAACTATTTTTGCAATCTTAGCACTTGTAAAGCCACAGATGGAAATTGAGGAAGGTTCACTTGGAATTAAAAACGAGAAAGTATCAGCAAATTTAGTATAAAAATTCTTTCGTTGAAGGAGTTTGCAATGCAGATAAAGCTTAATGAAAACATAAAGAAGTACCGAAAGAGCATGAATCTGACCCAGGAAGAACTGGCAGAAGCCTTTGGAGTTACTGTTGGAGCTGTATCAAAATGGGAAAGCGGCGCCAATGTCCCGGATATTCTAACGCTTATGCAGCTTGCAGACTTTTTTAGCATATCTGTCGACGTACTGCTGGGATATAGTATGTCTTCCAAGAACATCAAAGACATTTCCGACAGGCTGGATGCTCTTTTACATGAGGATAAATATGACGAGGCTATAGCCGAGGCTGAGAAAGCACTTGCAAGATATCCCGGTAATTTTAAGATCCTCATAAGCTGCGCGGATACATACAGTATTGTTTCATCGGTAAAAGACCTAAAGAATTACAGGGACAAAGCAATAGAGCTTTTTGAATCGGCTCTTCGCTATGCTTCACAGAGTGATACTCCGGATCAGGACACCTTTAGCATCAAATTTCGCATTGCAACCTTGAAAGGTCGTGATAACCCAGAGAAATCTCTCGAAGAGTTTAAAAAGATTAATTATCAAGGAATAGCAGACATCAGTATAGCCAATAATTTAAGAATGGCTGGCAAACCAAACGAGGCAATGGAAGTCTATACAAGAGTTTTGGTGTCTATTCTCGTTAAGGTTTTGCAGTATGCTACAGAAATGTATATGATCCTTGTTTCTATGGATGACATAAAGTCATACAAAGAGGCCAGTGAGCTCATGGACTGGTACATGACTATAGTAGATGCAACCAGCCTGGATAAAAGTGAGAACAGCTATCTTTCCAAAATGAAGATTATGGGATTGATATTTAAAGCTTTGGTTCTTTCGTGCCTTAAAAAATATGATGACATGGAAATGTGCATCGACTCAGCCTTTGAAATAGCCAGGAAATACGACAAAAAGCCTTCAAATGATTTTTCAGGAAAGATTAAATTTTGGCATGGAAGTAAGGACTACCATACATCTATTTATGATGAGTTTGGTGTTGGCGCTGTTGCCGGAATTGACAATCTGTTTAATATAGGACCAAAGGTGCTGCCTCCTAAGGTTATAAAAAAGATGGAAACAGCGCTTGAATACTGGAATAGCGTAAAATAGACTGATTATGAAGAATTAAAGATCATGCACCGAAATTAGCCTTCTTTTTGCCGAAGTATTATATACGAATTATTTTTCTACGGAGGACTCATTAAATAAGGAATGAACACGATTTTGGAATATGCTCAGAGGAATAAATCCTCTTTTGAGATGGGAGGAGTCTCATCCAATGAAATTCGTTTTTTTACATACGAGGGAAAAAGATATATTTTAAAGACTCCCTTAATGACAAGAGATGATTTTTCACCGTTCTGGACAATGATGAGAAAGGTGTTTGGTTATTCGGTAAAGGAGCAGAATTCAAGTCTTCATAATATCTACAATACTTTGAAGGATAACCCTCATATAAAAGTGGCTCCGTTTGTAGCAGCCAATGAAGATGCAAGCGTTTTTGAGTTTGTTGAAGGAACAGCATGGGATAATGATTTTTTTCCAAAGGGAAAGAAAAACGCTTATACTCTGGGGCAGTTTATTGGATATAATCACAGGACAAAGTACGATTATTCCGGACTTTTGGGCGTTTCAAAAGGAGATCTATTTTTTGAGAATGCCAGAAGATATATTGAAGATTGTATTAGCGAGCATTGGAGCGGGGATGATGATGCAGATAAAAAGGTCAGGGGATGTTACGAGCAGATAAAGGATAAAAAGCTTTCAAACAGTGGGAATTCTCTAATTATGGTCGACATCTGCGCGGATCAGTTCTTGTTTTGCGATGAGAATATTGTAGCGTGTGTTGATTTAGATGCGTATGTGATTGGACCTGTAGAATGGGAGCTTAGCTTTCTTCATTACCAGATTGAGGACTGGGATGAATTCAAGGCGGGATATGAGACATATTGTGAGATGCCGTCGTTTGAGGAAGTGAGTAAATTATTCTTTTTGCTTATGGCACTCAGTTCATACGATAACAAAGCAGCAATTGATGGCTACTGGGCTGCTCTATTAGAGAAATAATATGGAAATCGAAATCAAGAAAGAGAATTGGTGTGAAGATGCTGAAAAGATTGTCGGATAGAATCTGGTACTAGTATAGACGATGACAAATAGGAATTTGTAAGGGTGAAGAAAATGAATTATAAAGTAATTGACAAAGAGACATATTATCGTAAAGGCGTATTTCGCCACTTTACGGAAGATTGCAAGTGCTCAACCTCGATAACGTCGAGAATAGACGTAACAGAGCTCGTCACACATTCAAAGAACACAGGAACGAAGTTTTATGTCAATTTCCTGTATATTCTTTCAAAGGTTATGAATTCACGTGAAGACTACAGAATGGGATACCTTTGGCAGACAGATGAGCTGATCTGCTATGACGTGATCAATCCAACACAGTATGTTTTCCATGAAGATACGGAAACCTGTACGCCTGTTTATACGAAATACGATGAGGACTATGAAAAGTTCTACGCTGCCGCATTGCTGGATGTTGAAGAGGCAAAGAAGACAAGGGAATATGGTCTGGATATAGTGAACCATCCCAACTGGTTTGATGCGTCGTTTATATCTTGGCTTTCCTATGATTCACTTCATCTTGAACTTCCCGATGGAAATCTATATTTTGCGCCGATCATTAACTGGGGAAAATACAGAGAAGAAAACGGTAGGCTTGTCATGCCTGTGACCGTTCGTCTAAATCATGCAATCGCTGATGGCTATCTGGTTGCAAACGTATTTCGTCTCTTGGAACAAGAAATCAAGTCTTTCATGAAGCTCTAATCGCTAAATTCAGGTTTGCTGATTTGATTATCTTCCAGTTTTTATTTACGATGGGGGTATTAGTTTGGGTATCCCAATCAAGTATTTGTTTTACATCCTTAAATTCCAGCTTAACTGGCTGGATATCCGTGCTGGTAAGATATATAATTCTCTGTGATCTTGTGCAATAGCATAAGAAAAAAGTATTGTTTGGAGGAAAAACATAAATGCCATATGAAGCAGATTTTTTTTGTGATTATAAGGGGTTAAAGAAGGCGACAAGAGCTAGGCTGATTACTATGCTAAAGGAATACTGGTGGTTATTTCTCCTTATTTACATAGCTATGCCGGGCAAATTAATCATATCCGGCATAATGAAGAATAATGCCAGCGATATTTTCGCAGGTGCAAGTGCTCCAATTTTTCTAATAGTTGTCTATGCTTTTGTAATTGATTTCAGTGTTCGCAGACAGGTAAAGACCAATAAAGCCCTGGGAAATTTAAATGTGCACTACACCTTCAATGAAGAAGATTTCGAGTGGACATCTCCAAAGGTTAGCGCCAGATCAAATTACAGCGCTATCTACAGGATTGTCGAGGACAAAAACTTCTTTTTCCTTAAGCCTTCAGCGAGACAGATGATGATAGTTCCAAAAGAAAACTGCTCGTCTGAGCTGATAGCTTTCCTGGAGAATAAAAAGACTGAGATAAACTGCAATAAGAAAAAAATGCTTTAAGACTGTATCTGCGAACTAATAGAATAAAAAGAAAGATAAGCTAATGTCAGACAGGAAATACTTATATACGGAAAGCCTGATAAGGAAATGCTTGTTCTCTCGTGTTATTTCAATATGGATCCGGAACTTCTTGATGCCATAGCAATATCGACTCTTGGAGGTTTTGAGAGCAAGGCCGGAAGATTTGTCGGCAGCAAGATGTTCGGCTATGAAAAGCGTGATGGTCATTGTATAACGAACCTTGGCAGGGTAGAGAGCAGAGTCATAAGTGAGGGGATATTCATTCCACCGGCATCTCCTGCAAACAGGAAGGCGTGGGGAGTCCTGACGATAAACAAGAAGATGAGGATATGTTCGATACAGTGACCATATGTATGGGCGGAGTAAGCATTTACCATCAGATGAAACGAAACTCTCAAGAGGGAGTGAGTAGAAGGATGAATAAAGTGATGAAAATGGGGTACAGTATCAGAATCGCAATTCCGGAGGATGAACAGAGAATTCGTGAATTGTTTATAGAGATGCTTCAGACAATTTATCATACAGAAGAGGTGGAGGGCTACGAATCCGGCTGTTTGAATCGATATTGGACAAATTGATATACTGCACATTCTCTTTCATGTTGAAAAATCTAATACTAAAGCATTTCAGCTATATGAAAGATTGGGCTATAAAGTATATCGAGATGACGGCAACAGATACATGATGATAAATGATTAGGATTTATCTTCCAGTTTTACTGTTTATCAAAACAGAGGAGGAGCAGATATGAACGCAAGGGAGTACTTAGAGATTTTACATGTTGCTGAGAGGCTTAAAGATACGCCTCGTCATTGCACTACAACGAAAAGAAGAACGGAGAGTGTGGCAGAGCACAGCTGGCGGATTTCGCTCATGGCATTTCTTCTTAAACATGAGTTTGAAGATGTGGATATCAATAAAGTTGTAGATATGTGTCTCATTCATGATCTTGGTGAGTGCTTTACGGGCGATATTCCGACATTTATAAAGACCGATTCCGATAGAGAGGTTGAGGATTCTCTTTTGAACCGGTGGGTTAAAACTCTTCCAGAGGAACTATCCGGGGAAATAGCTAATCTTTATAAAGAGATGGATGCCCAAGAAACTAAGGAGGCTAAGTTATACAAATCATTGGATAAGCTGGAGGCCTTGATTCAACATAACGAGTCTCCAATTGATACATGGTCTGAAAATGAGTATGAACTCAATAAAACCTATGCATTTGATACAGTATCTTTTTCAGAATGGCTTACTGACCTTAGAAAGGCGATTCTTGAAGACACCTTAGACAAGATTGAAAAAGAAGGTCACGGGTGAGTATATTACTGAATATAGAAGCTTCCGAATTCAAACTAATAGTTTGTGATTCGGAAGCTTTTTCATTTCGCAAATTTTAAAATTGATTAAAATTGCGAAATGAAATACAATTAAATAAAGGCGGTGAAATTACGATGAAACTTATAAAAAGAGACTATTATCTAAATAAACTTTTATCGGTAAAGGATGTTCCGGACATAAAAGTAATAACCGGGGTAAGAAGAAGCGGTAAATCTAAATTGATGGATGCTTTCATAGATTTGATAGCTGCTGATGATAAGGCTAATATCGTCCGGATCAAGCTGAACTTAAAGAAGTTTGAGAAATTGTTGGATGCGGACAAGCTTTATGACTACATAGAGCAACAGTATGCAAACGACAAAACGAATTATCTTTTCGTTGATGAAATACAGCTATGTGAAGGTTTTGAACGTGTGATCAATAGCATTTACGAAGAAGAAATCTATGATATTTACCTTACCGGGTCAAATGCATTCCTTTTATCAAGTGATTTGGCTACGTTGTTTGGTGGAAGAGTTTATGAGATAAGCTTATATCCATTTTCATTTAAAGAGTATCTTATGTATTATCCATCAAATGATATAGATGAAGCCTTTGATTCTTATGTAAAGAAAGGTGGAATGGCTGGTTCATATCTTTATAAAACGGAGGAAGATGCCAGACAATATGTTAATGGTATCTATAGGACCACTATTACAAAGGATATCGTTAGAAAATTCAAGATAGAAAACGAAGATCTTTTGATAATGATTGGGAACTATCTTATGGATAACGTTGGTAACCAGACTTCGATAAGAAATGTGGCATCCAAACTAACTTCTGGAACATATAAAACTAATGACAAGACCGTAGGCGCATATATAAATTACTTCTGCCGGTCATTCCTTTTTTATCCAATCCAGCGTTATGACATAAAGGGGAAAAGATATCTGGAATCAGATAAGAAGTACTACCTGTCCGATTTGGCTTTCCGCTTTTCTGAGATAGGAACAAAAAATGCGGATTATGGGCATCTCTACGAAAACATTGTTGCAATAGAACTTCTCAGACGCGGATACGAAGTATACGTGGGAAAGTTATATGAAAAAGAAGTGGATTTTGTCGCAATCAAAGAAGGCGAAAAGGTCTACATTCAGGTATCTGATGATATATCCAGAGAGGATACTTTTAAGCGAGAAGTTTCATCGCTTTTAGGGATTAAGGATGCTTATCCGAAGTTGCTGATAGCCAGGACAAAACATGATGAAAGCCAGCATGAAGGAATAAGGATTGTCGATATCGCCAGGTGGCTTTCTGATTCGCAAAAATAATAAAAGTTCAAATTTGCGAAATAAATCAAATTGCTGATTGCCGATTATATTTCAGTATTATAGACAATGACAAGAATCGAGATTTGCAGAAAGGGAAAAAATGATAATTCGAGATTTTGAACCGAGACATACAGAGGAAGCAGCGGAAATTGCCCTTGACGTATATAATTATGAGAGAGCATTTACACAGGAGCTTCCGGAGGTATCAAGCATTCCAATACTGAAACAATTATCCGGAAATGGCTTCGGCGTCGCAGCATTTGAAGGCGGAAAAATGGTCGGATTTCTTTGCAGCGTGGAACCATTTGAGAATGTTTTTCGTTCCACTGATGTGAGAGGCGTTTTTTCGCCCATGGGTGCGAATGGCGCGGTTATGGAAAATCACGGCAGGATTTATGCTGCATTGTATCAGGCGGTTGCAAAAAAGTGGGTAAAAGCCGGAGCGGTGTCACATGCAATTTGTTTATATGAACATGATGAGGAAGCAAAACGGCAGCTCTTTCAGTATGGATTTGGCATGAGGTGCGTAGATGCCATTCGTCCGATGGAAACAATTGATTGCGTTGTATGCGGCGGATATGAGTTTTTGGAATTGCCCAAGGAAGATTACGCATATGTTTATCCGTTGCATTTGGCACTGAACGAGCATTACTGCTCCAGCCCCTTTTTTATGAACCGAAAACCAGACACACTGGAAGAGTTTTTGGATTTTTCGGAAAGGAATAAGGAACGTTACTTTGCAGCGAAGATAGGCGGAGAATTATGCGCTTATTTGGAAGTGTCAGATCAGGGTGAAACCTTCATTGCATCAGGGAATCTTTATCGTCATATCATGGGGGCATATTGTATGCCGGAACACAGGGGCAGGGGGGTATACAAAAACCTGTTGAATTATGTTATCAATACCTTGAAAACTGAGGGATATACCAGACTTGGCGTGGATTTTGAAAGCATCAATCCGTCGGGCAGCGGGTTTTGGCTCAAGTTTTTTCATGCCTATACCAACGGCGTTGTGCGCAGGATAGATGAGCGGATTATGCAGAGAGCTTCTCTGATATAATCTCATAAGAGTGTTATTTCTGGACAAATCTAGATTTGTTGATTTGATTATGTTCCAGTTTTACCATGGGGTATTTATATGATGGACAGCCAGATACAGAGTCTTCCTGAAGCAATTAGAAAGTATATTGAAGGTAGAGAATACACGATAGACGATATGGGTAAGTCAGGATCGAAGGTACTTATCTTCGAGGATATGGTGCTGAAGATCACTGATAAGCCTTGTGATGATAAAGATGCAGTCGAAATGATGCGCTGGCTTGAAGGCAAGATCCCTGCACCTCAGGTAATAGTATTCGAAGAAGATGATTCTTATAGTTATCTTCTTATGACCAAAGTAAGAGGAAAGGTTGCCTGTGACAAGTATTATCTGGAACGTCCGAAGGAACTTGTTCCGCTTCTTTCGAAGTCGATAAAGATGCTTCAGAGTATAGATATAACAGATTGCCCTGTCGTAAAGAATGTGGACAGAGAACTTAAGAAGGCTGCATACAGGGTAAAGAATGGTCTTGTGGATATAAGTGACGCTGAGCCTGATACCTTCGGAGAGAACGGCAGGTTCAGGGATCCCGAAGAGTTGCTTTCCTGGCTTCAGGAGAACAGACCTCCCTATGAACCCGTGTTATCTCACGGAGATCTTTGTCTTCCCAATATCCTTATTGAGAAGGGTAATATAAGCGGTTTTATCGATATGGGTAACTGCGGTATCGCAGATAAGTGGGAAGATATAGCAATATTATACAGAAGCCTTCGCCATAATTTTGATGGGACATATGGCAAGATATATCCAGGCCTTGAACCTGACAGCTTTTTCGAGGAACTTGGGATAGAGCCGGACCGTGAGAAGATAGATTACTATATTCTTCTTGATGAACTCTTCTAGGTGGAAGTGGTAAGTTATTCCGGAATAAGGAGATAGCACGATGATAGATTATATCCGAAGATGATGCAGACAGTGAACTTTAGAAGAAACTGTTTAGAAAGAACTGGAAAAAGGAGAATTCAGATTCTACTTGGGAAAATGGAATCTGAACAGTGGCTTATATGAGAAAGAAATTAGTTGGGACAATTCTTATTGGCATGCTTATTATGTCTGCATGCTCTTTTTCCAATTCAAATATAAATGAAACAGAAGAAGCGGGGGCTACTACGGACGAAATATCAGATAAAGAAGCTGCTCCTGATAGTTCAAGCGAGGAAGTTATTGATGATACAGATTCTATAGATGCATACGAAAGCCTTTGGACTACATTCGGAGTCAGTGAAGAAACAATCTATGATTACGGTGGAATGGTATTTTACTGCAAGGAATTTAGTGATAAGCATCTTTCCGGGAAGTTAGTAAATGTTGATTTGGGTTCTCAAAAAACGGCAGAAATACAATTTGATGATATTGCTGTTGATGAAAATCGAGCTAGGTTCTTTTTTGAGGATGAATGGGGCAATACTGGGAAAATGATTGTTTCTAAATCTGAAATAGTCATGCATATAACTGTCGATGATTTTGTGTTATCTGCTAATAGTCCAAGCGAATTTAACATGGATTCTGGTTATTCACTGGTAAAAGTAAGCAATGTAGATATAAGTAGCGAAAGAACTAAAGCGATTCAAGCTGCAAAAAAGGAGCCGGTAAGTATTCCTGAATTTATTAGATATGAGGATAAGGATACCATTACGGGAAGTGGTGTTGATGGAGAAGAAATGTCTTTTGAAAAAGATCTTTCTCTCGCATATTTGTCAGATAAAAGTGAAGAACAGTTTCAGGCACTAGCTGAAGAAATCGCACAAGTAGCGGATGAAAAAAGAGCTTATATCAAAGAAGATGAAGATGGTTTCAAAAAGGAAATACAGGAAATTACTGATGGAACATGGCAAATAGAGCATGCTGATGAAATAGGCGTTGTTGGATATCCTGAGAGGACTGTTCATGAAAGGACAGATTATTTACAGAGAGTAGATCCTGAGTATGTAAGTATCCTTTCAGCTGAGGATGATTATAGGGGGCAGTTGAGTGTTTCTGCATATTATGAAACTTACAACTATAGTGTCTATACTGGAGAAAATATCAAGATTTCTGATGTGATACCGGACAAAGAGGCATTAAGATATTATCTTGTTAGAGAGCTTTTGCTCATGGAAAAGGAGTATAATTATAGCTTTTATCCAACCTTAAGCAAAATAGATGAATACATCGGTTATGATTATGATGGTATAGTCGAAGATAAGTACTCCAGAGGTTTTATATGGTATTTGGATAGTATTGGTGTGACTGTTATTCTCAATCCTTATGATGTAGATAGAAATTCAGTTTGGATAACGATACCATACTCAAGTAAACTTGTTTCTGATAATTATCTTCCTTTTGAAGGGCTGGAAATCACTTCGGAATTTGATGATGACCATCAGCGATGGAATAAGCATATTGAGCTTGGCAGAGATATTGAATACTATCTTCCGGTGCTCTCTGAAGATGAAGACGTCAACAATCTTTTTATTCAAGCTATGAAAACACTTGAGTCTACTGGGTATATGCCAAATGGTCAGTACTGTTACGGACGAGAAGAACAAGATTATGCATGGGAGAAGGACATATCTTATCCTGATTCAGTTGCTGTTTGTGATGTTACTGGCGATGGAAAAGATGAGCTTCTTATTACAATCAATGGAGGATATACGTCTACTATCTCTCAATGGGTTTTCTCATATAATGAAGAAAAGAAAGAGTTTGAAAAAATGTTTGAAACATTTTCTACAGAATTCTTTGAAGGCGGAATAGTAAAATGTGCGTATTCTCATGGCGGGGTGTATGAGGATAATTTTTGGCCTTATGACTTGTACAAATATAACAGCGAAACGAATAGCTATGATTTTATCGCATCTGTAAATTCACATCAGCTCCTTCATGATTACAAAACAGGAGAACTTGATAATGAACTAAACAAAGATTTTCCCTATGAAGAAGATAAGGACAAGGATGGAAAAGTCTATGATATCAGCATCGATGGTCAGGTTATTTGGATGGATAATGCTGAATTTGAGGCATGGCAAGCTGACTATATAGAAGAAAGCAAGAGGATATGCCCTGACTGGCATAAAATAGCTAAGACAGCGGTGATTCACTGATGAAACAAGATCTAATGGAAGGTGACTTATGAGTATTGAAGATAAAGATATGAGTGAAATTATTGAAAGTGATTTTGATGAGGCTGATAAACGAAACTCTCAAGAGGGAGTGAGTAGAAGGAGGAATAAAGTGATGAAAATGGGGAATAGTATAAGAGGGAGAGTATCTGTTTTTTTGGCTGCATTGCTTGTTGTGGTATTTTTGTGTTCATGCGGTAGTGATGCTACCTTTGACGGAAGCAAGACCGGTGATGAGAATCATTTCGATATTGAATTTAATATGCTGAATACATCTTATACTCACGAGTTGGAGATGAAAGAAGGCGAGAGTATTGATGTGCATATTGAGGCCCAGTCAGGCAATATTTCTTTGAGCATTCAGAAAGAAAACGAAACGCCTATTTATCGCGGCAACAAGCTTGAATCCGCAGATTTCAAGGTTGGTGTAGAGTCTTCGGGAAAATACACACTTACTGTCACGGGGCAAAAAGCGAAAGGTCATGTTGTACTGACTAGGGAATAGTGTGAATACTTGTAATCGTAGGAGAGAAAATGGGGTACAGTATCAGAATCGCAATTCCGGAGGATGAACAGAGAATTCGTGAATTGTTTATAGAGATGTGATAATCGACTATTAGGTTTGTTTGGGGAGGATTAATGATACTGATATTTGATCTTTTTGAGACACTTGTAGAAGATCTTTCGCTAGACTTTAATCGTGGGTTAAAACCCCTTTGGGAAGAGCACTATAAGGATAAGTGTTCTTTTGATGAAATCAAGGCTTATGGCGAAGAATTGTTCGCACATATGCAGGCTCTTCATAAACAAGGTTTTGAGTTTCCTTTTGTAAAAGACGAGTTGCCGATGTATGCAAAAAAGTATGGCGGTGATGTTGTTTCCATGAGCATTGAAGATGAAGCTTTATTTCTAAGTAGATGTAATACAGTGAGAGTTTATGACGGCCTTGCTGATATGCTCGATGATTTTTCTAACAAACAAATACCAATGTATGTATTGTCAAATAGTGGTTTCAGGGCCGGTGCACTTCAGATAATGCTCAATTGTCATGGCATCGGCAAATATTTCGACAAAGTCTGGTCCAGTGCTGACTTTGGCCGGGTCAAGCCATGTACAGATTATTTTGAGTCTGCTGTAGGTGAAATTCTTAATAAGTATCCAGAAAGCACAAGAGATGAGATTTTGTTTGTTGGAGACACTTATGAAACTGATATCACCGGAGCTCACAATGCGGGACTCAAGGCAGCATGGATCAATCGACAAAATGCATCTGACATATATGGTTTTGCTACATATCAGGTAAGGGATGTAACGGGTATTGTTAACATCTGCTTTGCTACATAAAATCGCTATTTGTGTGAGGAAAAAGATATGATACATTTGGAAAAAATCGATTCAGCTAACATATGGGATATTGTAGATCTGAAGGTATTCAAATCTCAGAAAAGCTTTGTTGCGGCAAACTGGGTAAGTATCGTCCAAGCATACGGCGTTCGGGATTCGGCCACAGCTGCATTTCCATTTGCCATTTATAATGACAAAAGACCAGTTGGGTTCCTGATGATCGGTTTTAACGAGGCTGCGATGTATGAAAATTGGGATGACGTTGAAGCCCCAAAGTCACTTGTTAACAACTACTCAATCTGGCGTTTGATGATTGACAAGCGATATCAGAAACGCGGTTATGGTAGAGAAGCGATAAAACTAGCTCTTGACTTTATCAGAACTTGGCCCTGCGGAAAAGCTGAGTATTGCTCCCTTTCTTACGAGCCGGAGAACAATGTGGCAAGAGAGTTATACCGTTCATTAGGCTTTATGGAAAATGGCGAAATGGACGGCGATGAAATCGTCGCAGTAATGAAGCTGTAATACAGAGCGCGTTATTCAATTTCAGGATAATCGGCGAAGTATATAGGGGATTGTTGGAGTAGTAAAAAACTGCCACTATCTAGGATTTGCCTATAGAGGCAGTGCTATTTTGAGCAGAGATACTGCCACTATTTGAAATTGATGAAAAAGTAGCAGTTGATTATTAGTTTGTGAATCTGCCACATTCAAGAATTTGAGGAAAGTAGCAGTTGATTTCTAAGTGATCGCACTGCTACTTTTTAGAAAACCTAAATAGTAGCAGTAGAACGGACTTCAAATGAACTGCCACTATTGGTGAAAACAGAATAGCGGCAGAAAAGGACACTTTCAATAAACTGCCACTTTTAGAAAAAATACAAAAAGTAGCAGAGAAGAACCTCAAAATTGTAATGCCTATATTACAATTTTGAGAATGGTAGCAGAATAAATGAGATAGCCGTTTATTCGAACATAATCTCCGAACATAATTTTACAAAATAGTTTTGCCACACAACAAACCAGTTTCGTATATATAAGCATCAAACAAAAAACAAAGGAGATTTAAAAAATGAGAATTTTAGGAAATATACTTTGGATAATTTGTGGTGGCTTTATCAGTTGGTTTTCATGGATAATTGCAGGATGCTTCTGGTGTATAACAATTGTGGGAATTCCAGTGGGATTCCAGTGCTTTAAGCTTGCTTCTATTTCACTTAATCCTTTTGGAAAAGAAGCAGAGTCCGATGGCGGATGCGTTTCCTTTGTCCTGAATGTGATCTGGTTCTTTGTAAGTGGCATTGAGCTTGCACTAATCAACTTTATCCTTGGATGTCTTCTTTGCATCACTATCGTAGGAATTCCTTTTGGAAAACAGTTCTTTAAGATAGCAAAAGTATCACTCATGCCTTTTGGAACAACTGTAAGAAGAGTTCATTTTGCATAAGAATAGTACTGGAAATTAACTATCACAAATAATATGAGCAAGTTTCACTAAGCTGGATCAGATTAAATGACATCTGGTCCAGTTTTTTTCATTAAATGACAAAAGATGATATAGTGTCATATATGCATTACAAAGATTTGTCTATATGAAAGGATATTTGAATAGTTCTATATGTTACGTGTTTTTAGATGTTCAGTTAGAACCGGTGATCTCTTTCTCAAGATTGCCTTTATATTTAGTATTCTCTTATTTCCAGGAGCGTTTAAGGTGCTTGTCAGGATTGGAGGCTTTATTTCAGAGGCAGGCTTTGTACTTTATATAGCAGGATTCATGGGGTTATTCTTCTTTGGAGTCCAGAGTTGCCAGTATGTCCCGCACTGGGCGTATAGGTTCGGACTTATCAGAACCATTAAGCTGCTAAAAGATGAGACCTTTGATTATTACGTCACCAAGGATGGTACAGTATGCGAAGATTTGCTGATAGGCACAAGGTGGTTTTGTATTGGATACAAGAACTTTCCAACCAAGCTTGTGGCAGAGGTCACCAAGAAAAACAATGACCTGCAGTTCACCATGATTGATGGTGGCAGAGCAGTGGTTAAAAATGTTACAGATGAGAATACTTTTGTTGGGCTTCGTGAAATGTTTGGTAAGGATTTTAAAACAATCGGCGGGGTAGATTCTTTTTACAGGTGGGAAGACCACAAATATAAAGAAGCACTTGGAAGGGTAATCGGCGAAAAAGGCTCTGCAATTGCCAAGGCTGACTGGAATGACCTTAGGCTTTCTTTTGACAAGGAGATTCGTGCAAAAGAGAACAATTCCTATTACGAGAATTCTCATAGAAATGCTAAGGCCAGAACTACTTTTGAAAAGTGTGTTGGAAAGCCGGGTAAAGGCTCAAAAGCCAAGTTAAGTAAAACCAAAGCGATGTTTTATAATGAAATTCTTTTGGACTGTGAGATTGATATTCTGAAGAGAGCTATAGATTTAAATAAGTCCCTTGGCTGGGAACTATCTGATTTCATGCAGTATAGGGAAGATAATGAGAATGCTACTTATAACTCAGTAAGACTTATTTCAAGGTATGAATTTCCTGAGTCAAAAGTAGGAATGGACTTTCTGTTTGACTGTATGAAAGATATTTCTAAACCTGATTATCAAAGAGCTCTTGCTGTACTTAAGGAATTTCCGTCTCCCATAGTCAGAGAGCGCATAGATTTAGACATGGAAAAAGCGCAACAGCAAGCTGATGCGCTTTGGATAGCCGGTCTTATGGGCCTTGCCAGAGAATTTAACTATAATGTCATTTCTTAAGGTATATTGCATAGTACATGGCACCGACACAAATTGATCCACCAATGATATTTCCTATTGTTACAGGAATAAGATTTGTTACAAAGAATCCAAACAGGCTAAGCCCTTCTGCAGGCAATCCATAGATTGCAGATGTGAGCATTCCTGCAGGAATGAAGTACATGTTGGCAACACAGTGCTCGAAGCCGCAGATGATAAAGAGCATTACAGGAAGCCACAGAGCCAGGACTTTACCTGCAACTTCGTCTGCTGAAAATGAGCACCATACAGCAAGACATACAAGTACATTACACAGGATTCCTCTAAGGAGTCCATCACTAAAAGATATATTTGCCTTGGTAATCGCGGTATTTATAACGCCTTCTGCCAGGGCATTATTTGCAAATGAGTAAATGTGTGAGGTTGCAGCTAAAAGAGCTATCAAAAAGCCACCAACCATGTTTCCGAGGTAAACCAGAACCCAGTTTCTGAGCATTCCGGTAAACTTGGCCTTTCCTGATAAAACGGGGATAAAGATAAGGCAGTTTCCTGTAAAGAGTTCAGCGCCTCCGACAAGGACCATGAAAAGACCTATTGGGAATACTACGCTGCTGATAAGACGGGCGCTTGACGGATCAGCTGCTGTACAGCTTGCTATCTGGCTTCCAAGGCCACCAAGGGCGATGTAAGCTCCTGCCAGGATTCCGAGCAGGAATGTTTTAAGAGCGGAGAGCTCTGTCTTGCCTTTTCCTATCGATTCGTATTTGACTGCAATTTCTGCGGGTGATTTCATATTAAAAACTCCTCCAAAAGATAAATCTACGGCAACTGCTGAATTAATTCTTACATGATTCGCAACTAAGGCGGAATTATTGTTTATAATTTAAGACACTACACACTATATAGTACATTAATGTTTGAGAAAACACAACATGTAGTGAGAATCAACTGCAATTTCCAATTCTTTTAAAAACCATGCTAAATATTTGGCCGCAAGGATTGATTTTATAAAAAATTAATAAAGTTGGCAAGTTTTCTTCATGAAAATAAGGGATAATAAGAACGAAAACGTTTAATTTTATTCTGTTTTTATTTACAAAAGCTTGATAATGTCATAATCTAGAAAAAGTAGTTTGATTTTGCACAATGGAAACCAAATTCATTTGCAATCTCGGAGAAAGGCTTTAGAGGAGCAATATGAAAAAACTTGTAGAGGTTAAGGATGTATGTAAAGTATACAATCCCGGGGAAAACGAAGTCAGGGCTCTTGATCATGTGAGCCTTATAATAGGAGAAGGGGAATTCGTAGCAATAATCGGCCAGTCAGGCTCAGGAAAATCCACGCTTATGAATATGTTGGGCTGTCTTGATACTCCCACCAGTGGCAAATATTTTTTGCATGGACAGGATGTATCCCACATGACAGATGATGAACAGTCTGATGTCCGTAACAGGGAAATCGGATTTATATTCCAGGGATTCAATCTGATACCATCCCTGACAGCACTGGAAAATGTTGAACTTCCTCTTATTTATAGAGGTGTTGGCAAAAAAGAAAGAGAGCTTCTGTCAATGAATGCTCTTTCAAAGGTTGGTCTCGGACAGAGAATGACTCATAAACCAAACGAGATGTCGGGAGGTCAGCAGCAAAGAGTTGCCATAGCAAGAGCGATAGCCCAGGCACCGCCAATACTTCTTGCAGATGAGCCAACAGGTAACCTTGATTCGGGCTCCAGCAGAGAAATCATCAGTATAATCAAGAAATTATATGCTGAGGGTCGTACAGTGATCATAATCACCCACGATCCGGGAATTGCCAAGCAGGCGAGGAGGATCATCACAATCTCGGACGGACGAATTGTGAGTGACATAATTAATCCGGATTATGTTGAGGAGTAATCATAGTCAGATTAGTTATTGGTAGGATTACTTGCTTTAGAATAGTCGGAATCAGATTAGATAATAGTTAGGAATAATTGCTTTAGAATAGCGGAGGATAGTATGGCACAGGATAAGGAATTGGAAACAAAGGTAAAAGAAGAAACAACAGCTTCTGATGTTACAGTTAAAAATACAGAAGATAACAAGCCAGAGGCTCAGAAGGATGAAAATACATTAGTTTACGAAGAGTATGAGCAGCACGAAGTTGCTGCTAAACCAAAGAGAAAATTCAAGAAAAGATATGTGGTTATAGGTGTAGCACTGCTCCTTGTTGCATTTATTGTTTTTAACAGCATTAATTCTGCCAAGAAGGCAGTAGTTATGGTAGAAACCAAAGAGGCTAGCCTTGGAACGATTGAAAACATATTGTCCATATCTGGAACCGTACAGAGCGCAGAGTCCAAGACATACTTTTCTGATGTGACAGCTCCTTTATCTGAAATCAATGTTAAGGTCGGAGATAAAGTAGCTGCTGGTGATACTCTTTATACCTACGATGAGGCAGCACTTGATTTGTCCAAGCAGACAGCAGAACTTGCGATCAAGCAGGCCAAGGGAAGCTATAACTCATACTGGTCAGGAACAGCAGCGGCTGACAGAAAATATGCGGAGGGACTTACTCCTCAGCAGATCAATGACAGGCTTGATGCTATTACAGCAGAAATCGATGCTCTTAATAATAAGATCACAGAAAAAACAAGCCGTATGAATCAGACACTTACTGACCTTCAGAAGGTTCAGGCAGATATCAACCAGAATGGTATTGCAGATTCAAGTGAGAACCTTTTTGAGAATGGTAATACTGAATATATCTATAGAACTGAGTCAGGAAACAAAACTGATGGAGCCTATAATAACCCTTCAGAATCAGACAGGCAGATGTCTCTTGCAGTATCCCAGTCTATGCTTGATGTTCAGTATGCTCTTTCAAATGATCCTGAAATTCAGGGATGGAAGAGACAGATTACAGCACTTCAGGAGGAACAGTCTCATCTCCAGACTGGAAAGGCTGCCCAGGTAAATCCCGGAACAGCAACTTCTGCCAAGGCACAGCTTGATTCCACAACACTTACTCAGGAAGATGCTATTTCCAAGATTGATGCGGCAAAAGAGGGTGTTAAATCCGATTTTAACGGCGTAGTAACAGCTGTTTCAGTAGTAGAGGGTGCGACTGTTGCTGCGGGAGCACAGACGGTGACACTTGCAAATCTTGATGATGTGGAAGTATCTGTTCAGATTTCCAAGAGCGATCTTCCCAAGATAGCTATCGGACAGCAGGTAGATATTACTATCAACAGCAAACCTTACACAGGTGAGATTTCAAAGATTTCAGGAACAGCTACCAAGAATAACAATGGTGTTGCTGTTGTAGATACAACGATCAAAGTTACAAACCCTGATTCAGATATTATCCTTGGAGTTGAAGCAAACAATAAGATTCATGCTCAGAAGGCAGAAAATACTCTTGTGCTTCCTTATGAATATGTTCAGACAGATTCCGAGGGCGATTATGTTTATGTTGTAGAAAACGGAATTGTTGTGAGAAAGAACGTTACTATTGGAATTGCGTCCAGTACAGAAGCACAGATTGTCGATGGTTTAAACGCCGGCGATAAGATTGTTACAGGTAATTACGAAAACCTTTCAGATGGAATGGCAGTTGTAGAGATGGAAGGCTGAGTTTTTATAGAAATGTTAATAACATTAGTGATGACAGGGAATTTTGGCATCGCGGATAGAGTAACATGGGAAAATTAGGCGAATATATAAAAAGTGCAATTAAACAGATAATAGGAAATGGTTATCGTACAGCTATGACCATGCTGGGAATTGTCATCGGAATTGCTGCTGTAATTGCTGTTGTATCTCTTGGTAATGGTATGAGTAGTTTCGTACAGAGCCAGATAAACGGTATTGCCGGTAATTACGGATCTATCAGTATTGATTCTTCCAAGACTTCAGAGACATTTACCCAAGATGATTTTGAGCTTATTGAGAGTTCGCTTCCGGATATAAAAGGCGTTTCTCCTGATCTTAGCGCTTATGGTAAAGTATCCTCCAGAAAAGGCACATTTAATGCCCAGATTGAAGGCGTTGCTGCATGCTATGTGCATGCTATGAGTAACGAGATCGTAAAGGGAAGCTATTTTAATGAGCAGCAGGTGGAGAGCGGACAGAAAGTATGCGTTATGCTTGTGGACGATGCCAGAAAGCTCTTTGGAACAGAGGATGTTATAGGTCTCGAAGTAGACCTTTCTGCCTGGGGCTTGACCTCTACCTATACAATTGTCGGACTTCGCGAGAGTATGAACAGAATGTACGAATTTCTGATGGAAGGTCAGGACTACTACGCAACAATTGAAATTCCATACACAGCTATGGGAAGTGACTTTTACTATGACACTGAACATTTTTACTCAATGATGCTC
Source organism: Butyrivibrio proteoclasticus B316 (assembly GCF_000145035.1). Classification (NCBI taxonomy): domain Bacteria; kingdom Bacillati; phylum Bacillota; class Clostridia; order Lachnospirales; family Lachnospiraceae; genus Butyrivibrio; species Butyrivibrio proteoclasticus. The sequence continues at coordinate 2,716,114 of NC_014387.1, read as the reverse complement.
TTTGCAGATCAGGATATACTTTCAGACAGAGTTACTGAAGCTAAAGAGATTTTGATGAATGTTCATGGACTTAGAGGAACAAAGGCAATTAGTGGATATAGCCTTGCGGATTTTTCTGAGGAACTTGACACAATCCTTGGCTATGCAACCAAATTCCTGATGCTGGTATCTGTAATATCACTGATAGTAGGCGGAATTGGAGTTATGAATATCATGCTGGTTTCTGTAACAGAGAGAACAAGGGAAATCGGTATCAGAAAGTCAATTGGAGCCAAGACCGGAGCTATCATGACTCAGTTCCTTGCCGAGGCGGCAATCCTGACCCTTCTTGGAGGAATTGTTGGCATTATTCTTGGAATCATTATGGCTACAATAATATGTACGCTCATTGGATTTGATGTGATCATAACACCATCTTCTGTAGTTGGAGCAGCTCTTTTCTCGGTTCTGATAGGCCTTTTCTTTGGACTTTATCCCGCAAGAAAGGCTGCCAAAATGAAGCCTATAGATGCGTTGAGGTTGTAATATATGTATCTTGAGTATATAAAAAGCGCAATTGCCAGTATAAGAAGTAATAAAGGCAGATCTTTTCTTACGATGCTAGGTATCATCATTGGTATATCTGCCGTTCTTACTGTGCTCATAATTGGTGATGGTATGAAAGAGACAGTTAATAGTGAGATGGATTCGATCGGAGCCACCAGTATCACTATATCTCTTGATAATACCAAGACAGATAAAAAATTTTCTCTGGAGCAGCTAAGAGAAATTGAAGAGAATATTGATGATATTTATGGAATATCTCCAAGTATAAATTTAGGCGGCTCTTTAATTAATAAGCAAAAGACCTATGACTGTATGATCCAGGCCGGAACCGAGGCAACTGTTAATTCTGCCGGAGTTAAGATTGTTCATGGCAGGTACTATTCCAGGAATGATGTTCTTGAAGACAAAAATGTAATTGTTATCAGCCAGACTGCGGCAAATAAGCTTTTTGGCTATGAAGAGGTTGTGGGTAATACTCTCCAGATAGATGCTTATGGTAATGCAGGTGAACTGACTGTAGTAGGCGTCACAGAGGATACATCAATGGATCTTGCTCTTGCAATGTATGCTGATGAACCAACACTTATAGCTAGTATGCCTTATACCACTGCAGCAAGTCTTTATGGTCTTTCGACAGATGGCATAGATGGTGCAACAATTTATCTGGACAATGAGAACAGGGATGAAGTCCTTGGAGAAGCCAGATCTGTTGTTGAAAATATAATGGGACTTCGCGGAGAAAATGCCGTCAAGATTTCATCATCTCTTGGTTTTGACAAGACAACTGACAGTATCCTTAACATCATTACTTCAGTTGTAGCCATTATAGCAGCAATATCCCTACTTGTAGGCGGTATCGGTGTTATGAATATCATGACTGTATCTGTAACTGAGAGAACAAGAGAAATCGGGATCCGCAAATCTCTCGGAGCACGTACTTCATCTATCCTCACTCAGTTCCTGGCAGAGGCAGCAATCCTGACCTTTACAGGTGGTGTGATTGGTATGCTCTTCGGATTTTTAGTATCCTACATCATATGCCAGATAGTAGGATTTGCCTTCAAGATCAATCCACTCCTTGTAATAATCGTTGTGGCCATCTCGACAGCTATTGGCCTCTTCTTTGGTATCTATCCCGCCAAAAGAGCCGCAGCCCTTGATCCCATAGAGGCCCTCCGCACCGAGTAACCGGAAACTGTGAATGATGTTTGAATTTTCTGCGCAAAGTGCCGCAATGCCCCATTCTATGGTATAATATTGAATATATGTTTTGTTTTGGGGTGTATTGTGAGAGAAATTGTTGATCAGCTTCTAAAGGGTAAATACTATTATGCAGAGAGAAATCTTGATTTCTCAACATCACGTGTGGAGATATCTTTGAGCGCAGGTGAGGTGGTAGAGGGCTCATTTACTATCTTTGGACCTGAGAGTGGCCTGCTTGTGGGAGAGGTATCTTCTACTGAGATGAGAATGCAGGTGATCACCAGGGATTTCTCGGGAACACCTTATGAAGTATCTTATAGATTTAATGGAAAGGGCCTTAGCAAGGGAGATGTATTGCAGGGCGATTTCCGTATCATATCCAATCAGGGAGAATTTTTTCTTCCTTTCGTTGTTACTGTGAGACTTGATCATATTGCATCAAGCCTTGGTGACATCAAGAATCTGTTCCATTTTGCAAATCTTGCCAAGACCGACTGGAGAGAGGCTGTAGACCTCTTTTATTCCAGTGAGTTCATTTCGCTTTTTGATGGCACTGAAAGCTCTTATGAGAGCTTATACAGGGGCTTGTCGGAAATTCCGGGCAATGAACAGAATGTGGAAGAATTCCTTATTTCCATTAACAAGAAACAGCCAATGGCTTTTTTTCTCGATCAGAAGGAAGTCCAGTTTGAATATACGTCTACTTTAAGAGAAATACCTGTTGTCATCACCAGAAGCGGCTGGGGATATTCTGACCTTCAGATCAGTGTTGACGGAGATTTTCTTTTTGTGGACAGACAGAATATCAGGGATGATGATTTCTCTGCTACATCCTGTCTTGTTAAGCTGAGAGTACGGCCTGACAGGCTTCATATGGGCAATAATTTTGGAAGAGTGATCTTTTCAAATGCTTTTACAAGTGTTGTTCTTCCGGTAACTTTGTCTGTGAATGTGGACAACAGGAGGGTTACAGCAGAATATCAGGAGAAGAAGAGACTTACGGTAGAACTGGTCAAGGCTTATGAGAGTTTTAGCTGCAAGAAGATAACTCCAAGGGCATGGCTCTCCGAGACAGGTAAGATCATCACCAAGATGAATGCTCTCGATGAGAATAGTCTGGAATTCAGATTATATACAGCTCATTATTACATCACGGCAGGAAGAGTCAATGAGGGCAAATGGCTTCTTGATCAGATGGCAAGGGAAGTTGAGGAGTCTCCGGGAGATACACTTTACAGCTACTATCTCTATCTTTCTACTCTTAGCAGCAGAGAGGATAGTTTTGTTAATGACATAGCAGAGAGAATGGAAGGAATTTTCAGGAGAAATCCTGACAACTGGCGTATTGCCTGGCTCCTTCTGTATATCTCCGAAGAGTACACAGCCAGTAGCCCCAGAAAATGGATGATGCTGGAAGAGCAGTTTTCATATGGATGCAGGAGTCCGATCCTGTATCTTGAGGCTATGTCTCTTTTAAATGAGACACCATCAATTCTTACAAGACTTGATGAATTTGAATTATATGTACTTGAATATGGAGCCAGGAAGGGCACCATAAGCCTTAATCTTATAGATCAGATTGTCTATCAGGCAGTTAGGATAAGGGGATATAATGACAGACTGTTCAGGATCCTTAAGGCCTGCTACGAGATCAAGGGTAATGATGAAGTATTGGAAGCTCTGGTGGGACTTCTGATAAAGGGTGGCAGAACTGACAAGGGTTCTTTTGAGTGGTATGCCAAGGGCGTTGAACGTGAACTTCGCATCACAAGGCTCTATGAGTACTATATGATGGCAATCTATACTGATGAGGAAGGTCTTTTACCATGTGAGATAAGTAAGATGGTGCTGATGTATTTCTCATATCAGAGTGACCTTGAGTATGAGAAAAATGCAATCCTCTACAGATATATGCATGAGAATCGTGAGGAATATCCTGAACTGTATGAATCCTACAGGCCTCAGATTGAGAAGTATCTGATGTCTCAGCTTGATAAGGGCAGAATCAACAGAGATCTGGGATATCTCTACAAGAATCTTTTGACAAGGCAGATGGTAGATGCTGCAAATGCATCTAAGGTGTTAAGCGTTCTTCAGACTTCTGAGATCAGAACAACAGACCGAAGAGTTAACAGTGTTCTTGTAGTTTATGATAAGTGCCAGAAGGAGATGAGATATCCGCTTACTGATGGCAGGGCATACGTTCCGCTTTATGGCAGTGATTACTGCGTGCTTCTGGCAGACCATGATGACAACAGATATGTCAGCAGTATTCCCTATACCAATACTAAGATGATGTTGCCTGGTAAGCTTGCAGCTTATGCAACTCCTTATATTCAGAAGGGTAAAGAGAATCTGGATCTGTTTTTGTCTGATCTTGGTAAAAATGCTTATTCAATCACCATGGATAACGTTGGAAGATATAGAGATCTTGCGGCGTCTGAACTTGTAAGGAAGAAATGCAGAGATGAGATCCGCAACAATCTGATCAGGTTCTATTACGATAATGATTTTACCAGACAGCTTACTGAGTATCTGGTTGATATTGATCCATCCGAGCTTGGGAAAAATGAGCGTGCAGAGATATTGGAGCTTGTAGTTATGGCAGGGCTCTATGAGAAGGCCATAGACTGGGTTAAGACCTATGGAACCTATGGCGTAGATGCCAAGACAATCCTTCGCCTGTGTAGCAGGATGATAGACAGACAGCAGTATGCGGCGGAGCCTGCAGAGGTTGAAATTGCATATTTTGCTTTCTCAAATGGCAAGTATGATGAGCAGCTTCTCACATATCTTGTCAAATACTTCGAAGGAACCATCAAGGAGGAGAGAAATGTCTGGAAAGCGGCTGAGTCTTTTGGACTTGATACTTATATCCTCTGCGAGAGAATGCTGTTACAGATGCTATATACCGGATCCTATGTTGGTGAGAAGGTAGATATATTCAAGCAGTATGTCAGAATGGGCGCCAACACAGATATTGAGGTGGCTTTCCTTACACAGGGTGCCTATGACAGCTTTGTGGCAGGTAAGGTTACAGATGTATTTTTCTTTGAGGAAATCGGCAAGCTTTCCATTGAGGGAATACCTCTTCAGGATGTGTGCAAACTGGCTTATTTGCGTTATTTTGCAACTGAGAAGAGCTCAGGAGAAGAGATTAACAGGGAAGTAGCTGAGAGCTTTATGAGAAGCCTCATGAAAAAAGATATTTATTTCCCATTTTACAAGGAATACGAGGAGCTTCTTCCTGATATGGTCCAGTTCTCAGACAAGACAATGCTGGAATATAGAACTGTGCCGGGAACTCACTGCACAATTCATTACAGACTCGTTGGAGAAGCGGACGAAGAATATAAGAGCCGTGACATGCAGGAAATGTACGATGGAATTTTTGTCAGCAGTTTTGTTCTGTTCTTTGGAGAGCAACTTCAGTATTACATTACCGAAGAGGGCGGCGAGAATTCAGATGTAGCCACTGAGAGCGGAACTATTTCCAAAAGTGACATCGTCAGGAATATAGTTGGCAGTAGGTACAACCTTATCAACGATATCATGATCGGCGAGACACTGCAGGACTATGACACTGTGGACAAGCTCCTGGAAGAGTATTATCAGAAAAGAAATATTTGTGACCGGATTTTCACCGGTTATGAAAATAATGTTGAGTATTAATGATACAGGGATAGTTGAGAAATGTTATTTGGAAACTCGAATGAAAAGCGCTTTGTACTGGGATATGATCTTGGCGATAAGGTGTCTCAGATAAGCTACTTGGCATCTGACGCCGATATGCCGGAAACTCTCTCAGTACTTGCGGGAGCAGAACTTTATAATATTCCTACCGTTCTATGCAAGAGGAAGGATGTCAATCAGTGGTACTATGGCAAGGAGGCCATACGCCATCTTGATGATGGTGATTCTATTCCTGTTGATAATCTTGTATCGGCAGCTAGAGATGGTAAGCCTGTGATGGTCGGAGAGTCTGAATATGATCCGATAGCTCTTTTGACACTATTTATCAAAAGAAGTCTGTCACTTCTGTCAATGGAGCTTAAGCTTGATATGGTCGAGGCTATTATGTTTACGACCAAATCACTTGATCACAGGATGGTTCAGGTCTTAAATGCTGTTACAAATGCTTTGGAACTCAAGACTTCCAATATCTTTTACCAGAGTCATGAGGAGAGCTTTTATAACTATATGCTCTATCAGCCTGATGAACTGATGCACCATGACATTATTGCCTGTGACTATGATCTTGAGACTCTTCATGTGTATGATATGCATCTTAATCCTAATACCACTCCGATTGTTGCAACGATCAGTGTTCAGAACTATGATGACCTGAGGCTTGGCACAGATGGATTTCCCAAGGATGCAGCTCTTTTCCACAAGGCCTGTGACAGACTGGATGATGAGTTTCTAAATATTATGCAGAAGGTATGTACAGATAAGATAGTTTCAACTGTATTTCTTTTGGGAGAGGGCTATAGAGAGAAGTGGCCCAAGAGATCTCTTGAGTTTTTGTGCAGGACAAGGAGGGTTTTCCAGGGAAATAACCTCTTTAGTAAAGGCGCCACGATTGCTGCAAGAGAGAGAATAAGACCAAGTGAAAACGCCGGAAGATATGTATTCCTCGGCGAGGACAAGCTTAAGTCTAATATAGGAATGAATGTTTTGAAGTGCGGCAAAGAGGCGTATCATGCAATTCTTGATGCGGGAGTCAACTGGTATGAAGCGCAGGCACAGGTTGATATTTTTGCTGATCCTTCAGGAGTGCTTGATCTTGAGATCACACCGCTTACAGGCAAGAGTCCCAAGGTGGTACAGCTCTTTTTGGAAGGCCTCGAAAAGAGACCTAAGGGTACTACTAGGCTTCGCCTAAATATGACCTTGAATGCAGTGGATGAAGTTTATATAAGAGTTCAGGATCTGGGCTTTGGAGAATTGTTTCCTGCGACTAATAAGGTCTGGGAGCAGGTTATTGAGTTATAAAAAGAGAGAACCGGGAGAAAGTTATGGGTAAGCCGATTTTATGCATAGGAACTTATGCGAAAAATCCATACCATATTGATAAAATGGGCAGAAATGTCTACTGCATTGAGGAACTATGTTACCTGATCGTGCAGAATGCGTTTTTGCTGGATGAGGATAGCTTTGATAAAGAGCTGTTTGACTGGATCGCTGCTGAATGTAGCCTGGACAGGCTGGCAGATGAGCTCAGGCGAATGTATGCCAAGAAATGCTCTATCGCGTCAATAGCAGGAACAATACTGGATTACGTAGGGTATAACACCAAAAAAGAAGTCAACAAAACAGAAGAAATCCTTAGAGCCAATGCAGGTATGGATGTTTACAAAAAACGTCTGTCGAGAGCGGATTTCCTCATGAGAAACGGCCGATATCAAATGGCTTTTAAGGAATATGAATTTCTTTTGACCAATACTCCTGACTTGAACAATGAACTTCGTGCCAGAATAGAGCACAACGAGGGCGTTATGTATGCAAGGCTTTTCCTGTTCGAAAGAGCTGAGAAAATGTTTCTGGCAGCTTTCGAGCACGGACATGACAAGGAATCATATATTCAGTATCTGGCATCAGTCAGGATGCGACTTACAGACAAGGATTACGTTGCGTTTATAGCAGATAATGAAGAGGCCTATGAGGCTTCTTTGGAACTTGAGAAGCGTATGGATGAGGCACATGATCTGTATGCGGCAAGTGATGATAAGCATACCCTTGGAACTATTTCAGTATATAAGGCTGAGGGCAAGATGCACGAGTATTACCAGCAGGTTGGGGACACAGCAGAAGCACTTAAACTTGAGTACAGGGATCTTGTAAAAGAGAAGATTGGGAGTAAGTGATGGGGTTTCTTCAGAATATTTTTGGTAAGATTCAGGATGAGGATTGGGTCAAGCAGGCAGAGTTTGAGAACTGGAACGACATTGTCTATACCAGAAAAGAGATGGATATGGATGACCCGGTCCAGCGAAGAGAGTACATCGGGAGCTGCCTTCAGCAGATGGAGGAGGCTGCCAGAGAACTTGAGGCTTTGGAATATGAATATAATGATGTCACAAGTCATCTTCGTGACATTGATGAGATCAATGCCCTTCCACCGGAACAGAGACTTGAAGTCAATGAGCTTGCCCAGAAAATAATTGACTCGCAGACGCAACAGGATAAGTTTGCAAGGCGCAAGAGCAAGATGACTGACGAAGAGTTTGAACACATGGAGAGGCTCGAGTCTCAGGCCAAAGAGGGAGCCAAAAAGCTTTCTGAAGCAGAGGACTATCAGAAGAAAATACGTAATGACTTAAAGCGTCTTGACGGCGAGCGTGAGGCATATATTTACAGGGAAGAAGAACTGATAAATACAATTGAGAACAATAAAAAGCTGATAATAACAATTGCTGTAGCACTTGGGCTTATCATATTGTTTTTAGTGATCCTTCAGTTCGCCCTTGACCTAAATGTAGCCTTTGGCTATATGATAGCGGTTCTTCTTGCCGCTGTTTCTGTGACTCTTTTGTATGTGGGAAGTACCAATTCCCTAGTGGAACTCAGAACTGTGCGCAAGTCTATTTCAAGGCTTATCATGTTGCAGAACCAGGTCAAGATAAGGTATGTCAACAACACTAATCTGATAGATTATCTGTGCCTTAAATACAGAGTATCGTCAGCCAAGGAACTGACCAGTTTGTATAACAGATATCTTCAGGAGGCCAAAGAAAGAGCGGAATTTGAGGATGCCACGAGAAATCTTGATGCAACCCAGAAGGATCTTGTATTTACACTTAGACATTTCAGAGTAAGAGATCCCGAAATATGGATACATCAACCGGAAGGACTTGTTAACCACAATGAAGAAGTTGAAATAAGGCACAGCCTCAATGTTCAGAGACAGTCTCTCAGAAAACGAATGGAGTATAACAGGGATGTTGTAGCAGGTAATGCCAAGCTTGAGATTGAAGATATGGCACGCCAGTATCCCAAGTATACTCAGGAGATCCTGGATATGGTGTCCCGGTATGAGGAGAAATATCCGTCGGCTTGAATATCACTTATAGCTTAAGGTTATAGCATGATATAAATTTTGGATAATTCACAAGATATTTGTTGTGGTATATTATAAGTTCAAGTTAATAAACCGCAGGTAATTTATATGCGGGTTGAGGAGGAATTATAAATTATGAAAAAGAGACTATTTACATCAGTAGTACTTGCAGCTGCACTTTCATTCGGTGCACTTACAGGCTGCGGCAGCACAGAAGCTTCATCAGCAAATGAGACTGCAGATCAGACAGCAGAAGTAAAAGAAGAGACTCAGACAGAGGCAGCACCTGCTGACAGTGCAGACGCAGGAGATAAGACTATTACAGTTGGTGCAACACCTGTTCCACACGCTGAGATCCTTGATAACATTGTTAAAGATGTTCTTGCAGAGGATGGATGGACACTTGAGACAGTAGTATTTTCAGACTATGTACTTCCTAATACTTCTCTTGAACAGGGTGAACTTGATGCCAACTATTTCCAGACTCTTGGCTATATGAATCAGCAGAATGCAGATGCAGGTCTTCATCTTGCAGCAGTAGCAGGCGTTCATATCGAGCCAATGGGTATCTATTCACAGAAATACACATCACTTGAGGATCTTCCTGACGGAGCAACAATTGGTATTCCTAACGATCCTGATAACGGACTTCGTGGAATCGATCTCCTTGTTCAGAAGGGACTTCTTGTATCAAACGGTGGTTTCGGAACAGATGCTAATTACACAGAGGATTCACTTACTAATGATAAAGAGGCTAACCCTCACGGATATGTGATCACTCCACTTGAGGCAGCAAGCCTTCCACTTTCACTTCCTGATCTTGATGCAGCTACAATAAACGGAAACTATGCTCTTGAAGCAGAACTTCCTGCTAAGTATCCTGCTCTTGATATCGAGGAATTTGATGCAGAGGCAACAGTTAAGAGAACAAACTTCCTTGTTGTTAAGCAGGGTAACGAAGAGTCAGAAAAGACCAAGGCTCTTATCAAGGCTCTTACATCTGAGAAGGTTCAGGCCTACATTGATGAGACTTACAAGGGAGCAGTTATCACATCATTCATTGATGCCGAGTAATTGCAGCTGACAGATAGTTTGACAGCTTGAATGTTTCATTCAAAGAATGCACAGATATTAGAATATACATAACATAGCCAACTATATTTTAGAAGCCATAATATTTCATAATATATGCCATAAAAATCCTACCTAAGAAAGGCACGCTGCCCATCCGCAGCGTGCCTTTCCATATAAGATCCTTTTTTGTTCCGTTAATGAATTCAATAGTAGAGTTGCCGATGGAAGAAGCGGTGGAAGTGTGGTATACTGTGGAATGACTTTGTGATTATAGGTTGATAAACGACTTAATTTATGTAATGGAAGAACGAAGAATATGATACAGATTCAGAATGTTAAGAAGTCTTTCAAAAAGACAGAAGTTTTGAAAGATATTTCAATTGAAATTGAAAAGGGAGAGATATACGGAATTATAGGACAGTCAGGAGCCGGAAAATCAACGCTTCTTAGATGTATAAATGGCCTTGAGTCCTATGATGACGGAAGTATCCTTGTAGATGGACAGAAGGTTGATATCAGGGATAAGAAGAAACTCAGGCTCCTTCAGAAGAGAATGGGAATGATATTCCAGGGCTTTAACCTTCTTGAGAGACTTGATGTTTATCAGAATGTGGCCCTTCCTATGAAATTCTGGGGTATCAATCCTAATACGGAGGAGTCCAAAGAGAAGATCCTCAGCCTTCTAAAGCTTGTAGGACTTGAAGAAAAAGTACATGCAAGACCAAAGGAGCTTTCCGGTGGACAGAAGCAGCGTGTTGCCATAGCAAGAGCCCTTGTTCTTGATCCTGAATTTCTGCTGTGCGACGAGGCTACAAGTGCCCTTGACCCTGAGATTACCAGAGAAATCCTTGCACTTTTACAGAAGATCAACAAGGAGATGGGAATTACAATAGTTGTTGTAACTCATCAGATGGAAGTCGTTAAGCAGATATGCCAGAGAGTGGCCTTCTTAAGTGACGGCAGAGTACTTGCTGTTGGAAGACCTGAGCAGCTCTTTATCTGGCCCAAGGAGAGAGAAATCAGAGATTTCCTCAGAGAAGAGAGCGACAAGCTTCCTACAACAGGAGTTAACCTCAAGCTCTTTTTCTATGGAGAAGGCAATCAGAGGCCTATCGTTACACAGATGTCTCAGGAGCTTCATGCGGACTTTAATATCTGCTGGGCTAAGCTTGAGGATTTCCGTGAGGATGTTTACGGAAGTCTTGTCCTTAATATGGATAAAGAGAATCTTGAAAAAGCCTGTGCTTTCCTGGATGCACATGATGTAACCTGGGAAGTTGTCAGCTGATAGCTGAGAAAAACAGCTCTTTTGCCAGCGAATTATCTTAGGAATAAAAATGGGCATGGTCATTGCCCTTTGGAGGAAACAATTAATGTCTGGAATTTTAACAACAACCGGAATGACTGATATTATAATGAATGCTTTCAAGCAGACTCTTTATATGGTATTCTGGTCAACACTTTTTTCTGTGATACTTGGGTTTATACCTGCAATTATCCTGACGCTTACAGCTCCTGACGGACTTAAGCCCAACAAAATCGTTTATGAGATACTAAGTTTTATTGTAAATGTGTTCAGAAGCTTTCCATTTATAATCCTGCTTGTTATTCTCATCCCATTTACAAGACTTGTTGTTGGCAAGGCCATTGGAACAACAGCTTCTATTGTGCCCCTTACTATTTCTGCAATTCCTTATATTGCAAGAGTTTTTGAGACAAGCCTTCGTGAGACAAATCCCGGAGTGATTGAGGCAGCAAGATCTTTTGGAGCATCTAATTTTCAGATCCTCATGAGAGTATATGTCAAGGAATCCATTCCAAGAATGCTCAATGGAATAGTACTCCTTGTCATATCACTTATCGGATATTCTGCAATGGCAGGTACTGTCGGTGGCGGCGGTATCGGTGATATTGCTATCAGATATGGTTATCAGCAGTACAAGACAGATTACCTTATCGTGTGCTCCATCATTTTGATTGCTTTCGTTCAGCTGATCCAGATGCTGGGCAACTATATGTATAAAAAAATGTCATAAAACAAGGGACTGTTTGCATTCTTTTTCCGTGAGAGAATAAGGATACAAATGGTCCTATTTTAGTGCAAAATGTGCATTGTCTTATTTTGGGGCAGATGATATTATTCATTTTGTTGTATTTATTTTTTACATTCGCATTAAATGGGAGAGCGTATGAGCGAGAACAGATGTGAGAGTTACAAGCACCTGGGGGAAGAGTGCGGAGTATTCGGAATGTATGACTTTGATGGGGGAAATGTGGCAGAGTCTATCTACTATGGACTTGTGTCGCTTCAGCACAGAGGACAGGAGAGCTGTGGTATTGCTGTAAGTGATACTGCGGGACCAAAGGGCAAGGTCATAAGCTACAAGGATATGGGGCTTGTCAATGAAGCATTTACACCCGAGCACCTTGATAATCTCGTAGGTGACATTGGTGTAGGACATGTGCGCTATTCTACGGCTGGTAGCAGCACAAGAGAGAATGCTCAGCCGCTCGTTCTTAATTATGTTAAGGGAACCCTGGGACTTGCCCATAACGGTAACCTTGTCAATGCACCCGAGCTTCGTAATGAGCTTGCTTATACCGGTGCTATTTTCCAGACTACTATTGATTCAGAGGTAATTGCATATCTTATAGCAAGAGAGAGACTTGTGACCAATTCTGTAGAAGAGGCTGTCGGCAAGGCTATGCAGAAGATAAGAGGCGCTTACAGTCTTGTTATCATGTCACCAAGAAAACTCATTGGAGCAAGAGATCCTTATGGATTTAAGCCACTTGTTATAGGAAGACGTGAGAACTGCTATATTCTCGCCTCTGAGACATGTGCTCTTGATACGATTGGAGCTACATTTATAAGGGATGTTGAGCCCGGTGAGATAGTTACTATTTCTCCTGAATACGGTATCCGTTCCGACAAATCAATGTGTCTGCCCAAAGAGCAGCATGCACGCTGTATCTTTGAATATATATATTTCTCAAGACCTGACAGTATGATTGATGGGATCAGCGTCTATGATGCCAGAATTGCAGCAGGAAGATTTCTTGCCAAGGATTCACCGGTAGATGCCGACATGGTTGTAGGTGTTCCGGAATCCGGAAATGTAGCGGCTCTTGGCTATGCGCTTGAGTCAGGAATCCCATACGGACAGGCTTTCGTCAAGAATTCATATATTGGAAGAACATTTATCAAACCCAGACAAAAGAATAGAGAATCCAGCGTTCAGGTTAAGCTTAATGCCTTAAAGAGCGCTGTTGCAGGTAAGAGGATCATCATGATAGATGACTCTATAGTAAGAGGAACAACTTCAGACCGCATAGTCCGCATGTTAAGGGATGCTGGGGCTAAGGAGGTTCACATGAGAGTTAGTTCGCCTCCATTTTTGTGGCCCTGTTACTTTGGAACCGATGTTCCTGCCAAAGATCAGCTGATCGCCTACAACAGAAATGTAGATGATATCTGCAAGATCATTGGTGCGGATTCACTTGCATATCTTGGAATAGAGAGACTTGAAGAGATGGTTGGAGGAAACCTTGGTATCTGTAAGGGCTGCTTTACAGGTAAGTACCCGGTTGATCCGCCAACAGGGGATATTCGCGGCGAATTCGAGAGATAATTGGTGGCAGAGTTACCATTATTATATGAGCAGACATAAATGCTTGTTTTCGTCTGCGTCGTAATTCATATGGATTCGTATACATAAACCGGCTTCCTTTCAGCGCTGTTCAAAACAGTCAGCCGGTTCATGTATATTCATCTTATGAATTATCTCCTCGTCCGAGAACTGCGCATTTATGTCTGCTTCATATACATACTTGCAACCAGCTACTGCGAGAAGTTACTGCGAGTAAGATAGTTTGAATGATTTACGTGTAGACTGTATTTGAGTGTAAGTAAGATAGAGAGAAGTTTTGCAGGATAGATGTAGTAATGGTACTATGGTGTAGATAAATACTTAGTATTATTCTGTTATAGATTATAGAGAACATAATAAAAAATATAATAAAAACGTTGAGTTATCAGGAGGAGTTTTATGAGTACAGATCGTTACAGTAGCCCATTGTCAGAGCGTTATGCCAGCAAGGAGATGCAGTATATCTTTTCCCAGGATATGAAGTTCAGAACCTGGAGGAGATTGTGGATTGCTCTTGCTGAGATTGAGCATGAACTCGGACTTAACATAACTCAGGAACAGATAGATGAGCTCAAGGCTCACAAGGACGACATCAACTATGAGGTTGCTATCGCCAGAGAAAAAGAGGTTAGACATGACGTTATGAGCCATGTATATGCATATGGACAGCAGTGTCCTAAGGCAAAGGGAATCATTCACCTTGGAGCAACAAGCTGCTACGTTGGTGATAACACTGATATCATTGTAATGACAGAAGCACTTAAGCTCGTCCGCAAGAAACTTGTCAACGTTATTGCAGAGCTTTCAAAGTTCGCTGATAAGTATAAGGCTCAGGCTACTCTTGGATTTACTCACTTCCAGCCTGCACAGCCTACAACAGTTGGTAAAAGAGCTTGTCTCTGGCTTCAGGATTTTACAATTGATCTTGAGGATCTTGACTATGTACTTGATAATATGAAGCTTCTTGGCTCTAAGGGAACAACAGGAACACAGGCTTCTTTCCTGGAACTCTTTGACGGAGATCTTACTAAGGTTGATAAGCTGGATCCTATGCTTGCTGAGAAGATGGGATTCAAGGGATGCATGGCTGTTTCAGGTCAGACTTACAGCCGTAAGATTGACATGAAAGTTATTAATGTCCTTGCCGGTATCTGTTCTTCAGCAACCAAGATGGCTCAGGATATCAGACTTCTTCAGCACCTCAAGGAGGTTGAGGAGCCATTTGAGAAGAGCCAGATTGGATCATCAGCTATGGCATATAAGAGAAATCCTATGAGAAGTGAGAGAATCTGCTCACTTTCAAGATATGTTCTTGTAGATACACTCAACCCTGCAATTACAGAGGTTTCACAGTGGTTTGAGAGAACACTTGATGACTCTGCCAACAAGAGATTGTCTATTCCGGAGGGCTTCCTTGCAACAGACGGTGTTCTTGATCTGTGCCTCAATGTTGTAGACGGTCTTGTAGTTTATCCTAAGGTTATCGAGAAGCGCCTTATGTCAGAGCTTCCTTTCATGGCTACAGAGAATATCATGATGGATGCTGTTAAGGCAGGTGGAGACAGACAGGAGCTTCATGAGAGAATAAGAGAGCTTTCAATGGAAGCCGGAAGAAATGTCAAGGTAGAAGGTAAGGAGAATAACCTTCTTGAGCTTATCGCAGCTGACCCTGCTTTCCATTTATCACTTGATGATCTCAAGGCAGCAATGGATCCTAACAAGTATGTTGGCTGCAGTGTTCATCAGGTTGAGAAATTCCTTTCAGAGGTAGTTCAGCCAATCCTTGATGCCAACAAGGATGATCTTGGAGTTAAGGCAGAGATCAATGTGTAAGATAAAGGAATTCAAAGTCATGTAATGCTGTGCTTGCACAAGGCATTACATGGCTTTGAGCAATCCGTATATCTTACACATATATAGGAGAAAGTATAATGAAGATTAGAGATATTATAAAAGATAAAGAGGTTACCCTTTCATTTGAGGTATTCCCTCCCAAGACTGACGCAGGATATGAGGCTGTAGAAAAGGCAGCGGCTGAGATTGCTGCTCTTAAGCCTGATTTTATGAGCGTAACCTATGGCGCAGGCGGTGGAACCAGCAAGAATACTGTAAATATAGCTGCTGATCTGCAGAATAAATATGGTACTCCTGTTCTTGCTCATCTGACCTGTGTTTCTTCTACCAAAGAACATGTCAAAGAGGTGGTCAGAGAATACAAGGAAAAGGGAATAGAGAATATCATGGCTCTTCGCGGTGATATTCCCAAAGAAGGCCGTATTTGCTATGACTATGATCATGCTATGCAGCTGATCTATGACATCAAGTCTATAGATGACAGTATCTGCATAGGTGGAGCCTGCTATCCTGAGGGACATGTGGAGTGTGCGAGACAGTCCGAGGATATTGAACATCTCAAGGAGAAAGTGGCAGCAGGCTGCGACTTCCTTACAACACAGATGTTTTTTGATAATTCAACTCTTTATCAATTTCTGTATCGCATCAGGGAAAAGGGGATTGATGTTCCTGTTCTTCCCGGAATCATGCCTATCACTAATGCCAAGCAGGTAGCAAGAAGTGTGGCTTTATCAGGCTCTACGATTCCGCAGAAGATGAAAATAATGGTAGATAGATTTGCTGATGATCCGGAGAAAATGAAAGAAGCCGGGATCATCTATGCCAGCGATCAGATCATCGACCTTATTTCAAACGGCGTCAGCCATATTCATGTCTATTCAATGAATAAGCCGGATATAGCAGCGGGAATCATGAGAAATCTTGCTACGATCATCAGATAAAAATAATAGTGGATAAATAGAAATCTGTTACACCTGATCATTAGAAAAAGGGGTAACAGATTTCGCTTTATGAGAATTTGTTGTAAAATAACCCACTACTGTAACAATTGGAAGTTTATAATTGTTAATAGTATAGACTCTAAGCACTAATATTCAAGAAAAAAAGCAGGAGATATAAGATGAGTGACCAGATAAATAATCAGGTATCAGACAATATGGTACCGGGGCAGCAGATATCGCAAGCTGCAAATAAACAGATCAAAATATCAGAGGAAGAGTACAAATATTCTCAGGAAGTGATCAAGAAGCTGTCAGATTACTATGATGCCAAGGTTGTTGGACAGCAGCAGCTCAAGTTTTCCTTAATAGGGGCAATTATAGCTGACGGACATATTCTTATAGAGTCAGTTCCCGGACTTGCCAAGACAACGGCAGCCAAGGCTATATCAGATGCGGTAGACGGCAAGTTTGCAAGAATTCAGTGCACACCGGATCTTTTACCGGGAGATATTATAGGAACACAGATTTATAATCAGGCAAACGGCAAGTTTGAGACAATTCTTGGACCTGTATTTGCAAACTTTGTTCTTCTGGATGAGGTCAATCGTTCAAGTGCCAAGACACAGTCAGCTATGCTGGAAGCAATGCAGGAGAAGCAGGTTACAATAGGTGGCAAGACTTATAGAATGCCTGAGGATATCTTTACTGTAATCGCAACTCAGAACCCAATCGAACAGGAAGGAACTTATCCTCTTTCTGAGGCGCAGACAGACAGATTTCTGATAAAAGAGGTTATTACTTATCCTCTTGCATCAGAAGAAGTTGAAATCCTAAACAGGATGGAGAGCGGTGCAATTAACAGAGTAGAGCCACCTGTTCTTACTATTAACGATGTTGATAAAGTTCAGGACATCTGCGAGAAAGTATATGTTGATGAGGCTATCAAGTGGTATATATCCAGTATCGTAGTTGCCAGCAGACGTGCAGGCCAGATTCCGGGCTGTGAAGTTGGCAAGTACGTAAGGATCGGATGTAGCCCACGTGCTTCAATTGCTTTCCTCAAAATGGCCAAGGCGGTTGCTCTTATTCAGGGAAGAACCTACGTTGTACCTGATGATGTCAAGGCAGTAAGTCATCAGGTCCTCAGACACAGAATTGGCCTTAATTACTCAGCTGTTGCCGATAATGTTTCTGTTGAGCAGGTAATCGACGGTATCGTAAACGCAGTCAAGACACCTTAAATATTAGAGGAAGCTAGGAATGTACAGAACTATGAGTGACGATACATATTTAATCTGATATGTCAGGAATAATAAGATGAAACTAGATTACGAGTATTTATCGAGGATAAGAAGAGCAGTATCTCTTTATACCAACAGGAAAACCTCCAATATTCTTGATGGTGACTTTCATTCGATCCACCGCGGCAGGAGTATGGAATTTGATGACCTTAAGACTTACACCTTTGGCGATGATGTCCATGACATCGACTGGAAATCCTCATCCAGAATGGGAGACATACTGGTCCGCAGATATATGACAGACAGAAGACATAACGTAATGTTCGTTGTTGACTGCGGAACCAAGATGCTGGGAGATGCAAAGGGTGGAGATGCCAAAAGAGAACTCGCTCTTATGACCTTTGGAACAATAGCTTATATAACGGGAAGAAATGGGGCAGATTATGCCTTGTCTTATCCTGATGGAAATAAGTCAATGATCAGTCTTTTCAGATCCGGCCCAGAGCATATGGAGAAGCTCATCTATGATCTGGAAAAAAAGATAACTCTTGATCATCAGACTTCTTTATCTGATGTACTTAGCGAAGTCATGAGCACTGTCCACAAGAAAATGATAATTTTCCTTATCACTGATATGGATGGACTAAATAACCTTGATGGGAACATGCTACGCGGAATAACCGCAGATCATGATCTTATGATCATAAATATAGAAGATTCTATGCTGACAGGCGACATTACCTACGATTCTGACTTATCTTTGTATGAGAGATTTTTCTTTTCCCATAACAAGAAGCTCCATGAGGAAGAACTGCGAATTCGTAAGGAAATATTGCAGAAAGCTTCTGAGCTGTGCAAGCAGAACAGAGTTGGGCTCACCTGCATCAGCACTGAGAGTCAGATCATTGACGCTACTATAGATTTACTTGAAAGGTACAGACATGGTTACTACGGTTTCATTACAGCCGCCCTTTGAATACTACTGGTGGGTGGTTTTGATAGCTTTTTTGCTGGCTGCGGCTTGTATTGCTATTTTTGTTTATGTGATCAGAAAACTACTTAAGATAGAGGGATTTATCAGGAAAAAGAATCCTGCTATCCATGTTCCGCCGCCAAGAAAACTTTATGAGATTAAAAATGATTATACTGAGCAGATGGAGCGCCTTGCAGCGACCTATGCAAACAGACAGATAGACAAAAGAGCTGCTTATCAGAGACTCAGCCTCCAAATCAGAGGCTTTGTGCATGAGGCAACAGGTTTAAATGTTGAGAACTACACAAAAAGTGAGATCAAAGCTTTTGGGATAAGGCAGTTGGACAGACTCATGGAGGAGTATTATATTCCTGAATTTGCCGAGGATGAGAGGTCAAGGGATAAAGACTTTATGAGCTCCTGTAATAAAGCTTTAGGGGTGGTCAGAGCATGGAGCTGATGAATAAATGGGTGATCATTGTTGGAATATTGGCAGCAGGCATAGGTATTGCCGTTTCTGTTTTCTTTAGACTAAATGGCAAGGATAGATATGTGTCCGGGACCAGAGTATCCAACACATCACTTCTTAAATCAACTAAATTATATAAAGCATTAAGCCTTAAGTACAACATTTTAAGAGGAGTTCTGGCAATTGGGATGATAGGGAGCTTTGTGTCAGCTCTTTTACTGGTGGCAAGGCCTTATCAGAATCAGGACGTTTACACAGGCGTTAAGAAAAGAGATATCATCATCTGCATGGACGTTTCTTATTCGCTGTATGACTTAAATGGAGAGCTGACAGATTACCTAAAGGGCGTTGTCAAGGGACTTGCAGGTGACAGGATTGGGATCAATATCTTTAATACATCTACCGTTACCTATGTGCCTCTTACAGATGATTATGACTATGTGGCCCAGAAACTCGATGATCTTAGTGAGTACTTTATAATGCAAAAAGAGCTGTATACGGAGATTTACGATGTATATGGCTATGAGTATTATATGTACCCTTCAGAAGTCCAGAAGAGATACGAAGAGCTCAGAGAGAAGCTTGAGTACTACGACGCGGGAACACTTCTTAATAATTCCAGCAGAGGATCATCACTTATAGGTGAAGGACTTGGCACTGCACTCTATTCTTTTCCTTATATAGAGGATACAGAGCGTACAAGAGTCATCATAATGTGTACTGACAATGAGCTCAATTCTTTTGGCAGTCAGATCATGAATCTCAAGGAAGCTGCAGAGTATTGCAAGAACAAGAAGGTTACAGTATTTAGTATTTTTCCATCAAGGGAAGCTTTCTATGATCCTGAAAATTATGACTATGATGCCTGCAAAAATGAGCTTGAAAGAGCTGTTAACAAGACGGGCGGACTTCTATATGTGAGAACTCCGGATTTGCCGGTATCTGCTATAGTTCAGGATATTCAGAAACAGAAGGTCATGATGGTAAATATGGTAATGACCAGAGAAACTCAGGATATGCCTCAGAATGCTTTCGTTGCTTTATTTTTATGCCTCGCATTTACCTGTGCGGCAGGATTGGTGTTGCAGAAATGAAATTTAAACCTATTTTACCACCGGGCCTTATGCTGCTGGTGTTTGTAGCCTTTATGGCGCTGACTGTATACATTATAGTCAGGAATAAGACAACTATATTAGAAAAGCTTTTCTCTATAGGGAGAATGGCTGTTATCTATATTCTCGTTCTGGTCATCGGCCTTAGACCTGTGACGATCAGGACAGATTATGAGTTCTCTACCAAGAACCTGGATGTTTTGTTTGTAATAGACGGAACCCTTAGTATGTGGGCTCTTGATTACAATGGTAAGAACGAGAGAATGGAGGGAGTCAAGGCAGATGTTAACTACATCCTGTCTGAGCTTGCAGGCAGTAACTTTGGCCTTGTGACCTTTGATGATACAGCCCATGTGCTTTCGCCTTTTACCCAGGACCTTAAGTATATTTCCGATATGGTAGATATTATGGCAACGCCTGAAACTTACTATTCATCCGGATCTAACCTGGCAACTCCTTACAAGGATATGGAGGCGCTTTTACAGTCTTCCAATAAGAAAGAGAACCGCAAGACGATAGTTTTTTTCATAAGTGATGGAGAAGTGACTAACTCAAATATGGAGATGTCCTATGCAGAATTTGCACAGTACATTGACTCCGGAGCGGTTCTTGGCTATGGTTCGGAGGCAGGTGGCAAGATGAAGGAGAATCACAACTATGTCTATGATTATGATACTCATGACGATGCCATTTCCAGAATTGATGAAGAGAACCTTAAGCGCATTGCTGATGAGATGAATATTAAATATCTGAACATGAACAGTGGGAATGCTGCTCTTTCCGGAGTGCTTGAGATCATCAAGGAGCAGAGTACTACAGTTGTGGAAAAAGGAGATGGCGCTGAGAGATACATTGATACTTATTACTACTTTGCAGCTCTCCTGGCGATGATGCTCCTGGCTGAAACTATTGTGTTTATCAGGAAAGGAAGACTGTAAGAGGAATTACCTGTATAGGCAATTCTTAATGTCGGTTTTGATATAATTAGTGGGAAGGAGCATGATATGGATTTTAAGAAAATTCCTGTAAAAATATATGGTTTGCTGGCGCTTTTTCTAGCGCTTGCTATTGCTTCCGGAATACTATTTGGCCGGATCCTGGTCAATCACTCATTTGTAGTTTCATATGCAAAGGGGAATTATCAGCCAGCCAAGGAAGAGGGCCTTCTGACGCTTAATGTGCCGGAGAGCTACCTGCCATATTACAATCTTGGAAATGTTGCCTTTGAAAAAGAGGATTATAACAGTGCGATAGGTTACTATACGAGGGCGTTATCTCTTTATCCTGTGGGACAAAAAGAGTGCGATATCAGGATCAATCTAGCGCTTTCAATGTGTTATAGTATCGATTTTGATAATCTTACGACTCAGGACAGTCTTGACTCTGCGCAGGTAATCCTGTATAAAGCAAGGGATATCCTTTTGACCAATAAGTGGGCTACGGAGAATGGAGCGGGGCATAGAGATGACGATGCCCAGCAGCTCAAGGAAGATATCGACAGAATGCTTGAGCAGCTACAAAATCCGAATGGTGATGACTCTCAGAATGATCCGAACCAGGATGAAGAAGATAAGGACGATGGTGAGAACTCTGATGACAGTGATAAGTCAAACAACCAGACAGAAAAAGAAAAGAGACAAAAGGATAAGCTTGACAGGAATAAGAAGGATGCCCTTGAAGAGCGAAGGCAGGATCAGGACTTTCTGGATAAGTATGGCAGCCAGGGAGATGGCGAGGATGCTGCAGGAATAGGAGAAAAAGGCGGAAGCTATAAGCCTTGGTAAATTAAAGAATTTGAAGTGCTCATGTTTTGTGGACACTTAAGTGTTAAGGAGTATTTTTTTTAAGGAGTTTTATGAGAAAATATCGTTTATTAATATGTAGTCTTGGACTTATTGTGAGTCTAGCAGGTTGTAGTTTTTTACAGAACGGAGAGGCAGACGAATCTGCTAGTGAAGCTTCCTGGGAAAAAAATCCTGGAGCCTCAGCAAATACCGGTAATTCAGATGCTCCAGACAAAGAAGCTTCATTTGATCTGGCTTTAGATGGAGAGAAAAGCGACCTTGGAGAATATAAGGAGTTTCTTGATGGCACAAAAAGTGCGTTAGGTAATTACGAGGGAAATGAATATGAAGTATGGTACAATAAGCTCCCTCATGATGCTGATGACTGGGAGAGTTACAGTGTAAGCGATGAGAGAGTAGACCTTGATAATGATGGCAAATATGAACTTATCTTAAATGGCCCTTATGGCGGAATGTATATTGATGAGAGAAATGGTGAGTATTATGTACTTGCTGAGGGAGAGGGAACCGCAGGCGAACTTGGACATGTCGAGTATGACGGAAAAATGTACATTTTCCACAGGGATGTATCTCACGGCGGACGTAAGATATATTTATTTGACTGTTATAACCAGGATGGGGAGAAAGTAGATTCTTTTAACCTGTCAGCAGAATACTGGGATGCTGAGTATGATTATTATAATTCAGACAGTGATTTTACTTATAGAGGACAGAAGATCACGATGGATGAGTATGAGAAGCTCATGAAAGAGATCATGAATTCTCCTACTAAAGCAGAATACGGCGAGATTCTGGCTTCCCATGAATTTGACACAGAAGATGACAGCCCCAAGATAGCCTACGACGGAAGCGACACATTTTATGATGCCATGGACGAGTTCTATGGCGAATATACTTATAAGAAATCATCTGACGGACTGGACGGAACCCTGAGCATCATACAGGAATTTGATAATAGCAGAGAGTACAGCATTTTTGATGGGAATACAAATGGATACAGATTCACTGCGCTTGGTTCCAATGTTGAGTATATTAAGGGCAACAAGATGTTTATGAAGTATCCAGAGACAGTTTATGAAGACGGAACTGAGGTGCTCAAATACTACATCATTGCAAGGCGCGACGACTGTATATTCCTCTTTGAGACAGATGAAAACTACGAGAATCCTGCATATATCTATACTGCATGGGAGAAGTATTGATACAAATGCATTATAACTAGAACTGGCGCAGCTTATCTGAAAGCGAGGAAAAGAAATGATCATTCTTTTTCATACAGGCTACAATATCATAGAGAAACCCGATGTTCACTATGGCAGGAAGAATGCTGATTTCGGACAGGGCTTTTATACAACGGATGATGTGGATTTTGCGCACAGATGGGCAAGAGAACAGGATGGCTGTGATATTATAGTCAACCACTATGAACTTGATGACAGTGCCCTTAAGGTAAAAGAGTTTAAGAGAGACAGCGAGTGGTTTAGATATATCTTTTCCAACCGAAGGATGATGCCGGATCTTTACAGCGATTACGATCTGATCATTGGCCCTATTGCCAATGACACTATTTATGAGACCTTTGGCATAATTACAAGTGGCTTCTTATCTGATGAAGAAGCCATGAAGCTTCTGCTGGTGGGCCCCTGCTCACAGCAGATTGTATTAAAGTCCCAGAAGGCAGCAGACAATCTGAAGTTTGTGTCCAGTGAGATACTTACCAGAGATATGATACTCGAAGCTGCAGCCAAACACCAGGAGGACAGCAAATTCTACCAGACAGAATTTGCCAGAGTTATGAAGGAAATGGAGATAGAGTGAGATAGAAGGTAAATACCTTGTAAACCCTTGCGCTGAAAAAGTGCAAGGGTTTTTTATCGTATGTATTATCCCTGTTTTAAATAATTGCAATAAAATAGCCGATACAATACATGGATAATAAACTTTTTTAGGAGCCGGAGTATGGTTATACAACATTGCATGGAGGCGATGAACGCCAACCGAATGTTAAATGTTAATGTCAAAGACCAGGCCAAGGCATCTGAGAAACTATCTTCAGGATATCGCATTAATAGAGCTGCAGATGATGCAGCCGGACTATCTATTTCCGAGAAGATGAGGCGACAGGTGCGAGGGCTTACTCAGGCTGCCGAAAATGCTCAGGATGGAATATCTCTAGTCCAGATTGCAGAAGGGGCTCTTAATGAAGTTCATGATATGCTTCAGAGAATGAATGAACTGTGTGTTAAATCTGCAAATGATACCCTTACATATGAAGATAAAACTTATATTCAAAGCGAAATAGAGGCACTACAAAGTGAAATAGACAGAACTGGTGGTGTTACTACTTTTAATGAAATAAAAATCTTAAATGGAATCAGACAGGAAATGATAAGGGCTGCGTCTCCTACGCTTGCTTATAATGGCATTAGTGGTGGGACTCTTACACAGGCTACATCAAATGCACTAGCCAGCTATTCAATCAGACCATTGTCAGATGGTACCATACTTACCACAGGAAATGGCTCAGAAAAAACATATTATAGCGTAAATGGCCCCAATCCCCCTGCCCACCAGGTGATTTACGATGATGATGGAAATATAATAGATGAAATTATCCCGGGATCAAGTAGATATCCATATTCAATTTCCAAGGAAAGTGTGTACAGAGATATTGCCAGCAGGTTATCAAAAGCTAACACAACAGATGATTATACAGTATCTATCACTTACCAAATTGCCGGCCCTGATGAGGGTAAGTTTAATATGGAGTTCTTTGGCAAACTCCAGTTAAAGCTTCAGGTTGGCTCAGAAGCCGGGCAGACAATGGATATTAAGATCAGCCCTGTTAATGCATCTTCCCTGGGCTTATGGAATGTCAATGTTGCAACCAGGGATAACTCAGGCCCGCTTTCAGGTATAGAAACTGTCAAAAATGCTATCGAGATTACTTCCCGTGAGCGTTCTAACCTTGGAGCGTATCAGAATCGTCTAGAACATACAATACGTAATCTTGATAATGTTGTTGAGAATACAACCGGAGCTGAATCAAGAATAAGAGACACTGATATGGCGCACCAGATGGTGAACTACTCTAATAGGAACATATTGATTCAGGCAGGTCAGACTATTCTTTCTCAGGCTAATCAGACTAATCAGGGAGTACTCAGTTTGCTTCAATAAATACTTCTGGAAAAGACATGCAGGATTAAATTTCATTTTTGGGAAAAAGAAATGAAATAAAATGTTTGAAAAAGTCTTATATTTCACTTTTTTTATATGTAGTTTATTTTGTGTTAAGAAATTGATGTTATAGTACATCAAGACATGTGGTGTTTACTAATCAAAAAACACCAGCGATAAACTTAATATGAATTTTATAGTTTTTTCGAAGAGTTCATCTAAAGTTTTAATTATGGTATGCCGATAAGCAATTTGAAAAGGCTACGGGTGATTTATTTTGATGGATGAGGCTGCGATATTAATTCGCAGAACTATGCTACCACGAAATATGCTGGAACATCTATAGCCGCGACACGAGCATACCTGCCGAAATGTTTACGTTCGATTCTAAAGTTTCGGAGGTAGGACAGATCGGAGGGAAAAGAATGAGCTCTGAAACAACAAACATCGAAAACAGAGGGAAAGGAGATGGTAAGAAAAAGCTTATAATTGCTATTGTCGCTGTTGTCTTTTGCGTCCTCATCATAGCAGTTACTGCCATGGCCGCACTTCTTGTTAAGACCAATAGAGAAAAACAAGCAGCTCAGAAACCTGAACAAAAGCCTAAGGAAGTAATCACTGCTGAAAATGTGGATGAAGTATTAGCTGAGATGGAAGAAGATCAGGAATCAAGAAAGAATATTCCACAAAGCTATACAGTATCTCAGAATTCTGATTGGGAATTTTCTGCGGATACACTCGAAACTAAAAATGCATATGTCAAAAATGATCAGTCTAATGAGACCCCGATATACTTTGATCTTGTAGTTGATAATACTGAAGAAATAGTATATTCATCTCCTGTACTGGAGCTCGGTGCAGAGATAAGAGGTTTTAAATTAGACAAACCATTAAAGGCAGGCACTTATGTTTGCACAGTGGTCTATCACTTGGTTGACGAAGAACAAAATGAGCTTACCTTTGTAAACATTGGTGTCAATGTGACGGTGAATTAAATTGGTAACTATTCGTCCAAGGATGGACGGAATAATATACACATAATCAAGGAGGATTTTATTATGTACAATTTTAAGAAATTTGTAGCTTTAGGAATGGCAGCAGTAATGACACTTGGATGTGGTGTTACAGCATTTGCAACAGCAGGAGACGAGGATGCCGCCGTAGAGGTTACTGGAGCAGGTACTAGTGCATTTGTAGATAAGGATGTTTACGCAGTTGCAGTTCCTACAGGTGATGCACTTACAAAAACACTTGCATTCACTACTGATCCTTATGGACTAGTTGCAGAGGCTCATCCAGACAAGAAGATTGAAGATGGCGCTAAGGTTTTATTTGCTTCAACTTTAGATGGTCTTGATTATGCAGGAACAAGTGATGCACTTACAATTACTAACAAGAGCTCAATGGGCATAGTTTTGGATATTGAAGCTAAGCTTGTCAAGGGTTCTGCGACATATGCTGCAGGATATTCTAAAACTAAAGACTTTAGTGGCACTGGTGATGATGCTACAGGATTGTATTTTGGACTTCTTGCAGATAATGAGGTTGAGAAACCACTTGACGAAACTGGTGTAACATTTAAGAATGTAGCTCTTTCAGCAGCTGATGAGTATGAAGTTAAGGACAATGATGGCACATATACATATACTATAAAAACTGATGCTACAGATCTTCCTAAATACGAGTTTGCTGTTACTGCAGCGCTTAATACAGATGCTGCTGAGACAACATGGTATAGCATATCTAACAAAGTTAAAACAGCACTTACAATGCCATCTCTTTCAGTAAAATTCACTCCTACTGGAATTAGAGAGTGCAAAGAAGCAAGCGTTTTAGTTGAAGGTGAAAATTTCTATATTTCAAAGCCTGATGTTGAGGGTGGCTTTGGAACAACAAAGCCTACAGCTATCCTTGTAAATGGTAAGGCAGTAACTACTGTTTCAGATAATGAAGATGGCTATGTAAAGGTTACATGGAAAGATGTTTATACTGCATGGGGCTACACTGACACAACTATTAAAGACCTCTCAGAGGATGAACAGAATATAATCTTTAATGGTGTTAAGAACTTCAAAGTAACTGCAAACTCAGTGGATTACTATGCTGAAGTTAAGTAAATAAGAAAACTACATTTTTCTTGCGGGTGGCGAATGCCACCCGCTTTTTTGATATATGATAGTATGAAATGTTGTTAAATATACGAAATTGCATTAAAATTAATATATCGAGTTAGCGGAA
Source organism: Butyrivibrio proteoclasticus B316 (assembly GCF_000145035.1). Classification (NCBI taxonomy): domain Bacteria; kingdom Bacillati; phylum Bacillota; class Clostridia; order Lachnospirales; family Lachnospiraceae; genus Butyrivibrio; species Butyrivibrio proteoclasticus. The sequence continues at coordinate 2,688,768 of NC_014387.1, read as the reverse complement.
CAATAATACCAGGAAGAACAGAAGCTTGAGATAATATGAATAATCGCAAAGAGATTTTTGTCACCAGATCGTCAATGCCAAGTTATGAAGAATACTGTGAAGCTATAAAGCCATTGTGGGAATCACGATGGCTTACTAACATGGGCGAATATCATCAGCGATTGGAAAAAGAACTGGCTGATTATTTGGATGTTCCACAGATATCGCTTATGGTTAATGGACACATGGCTCTGGAAATGGTCATTCAGACATTTGATTTTCCAAGAGGCAGCGAAGTCATTACTACTCCATTTACATTTATTTCTACCACTCACGCGATTGTTAGAAATGGGTTAAAACCAGTGTTTTGCGACATAAAATTGTCTGACGGAACTATAGATGAAAATAAGATAGAAGATCTTATCACAGAAAATACTGTGGCTATTCTGCCTGTTCATGTCTACGGCAATATTTGTAATGTAGATGCCATTCAAAAGATTGCAGATAAATACGGATTAAAAGTAATTTATGATGCAGCCCATGCTTTCGGTGAAAAGCTAAACGGTGTGGGAATCGGTAATTATGGAGATGCATCTATATTCAGCTTTCACGCAACGAAGGTATTCCACACCATTGAAGGTGGCGCCGTAGTTTGTAAAAATGACGAGATATATGAAAAACTCTATAATCTTAAAAATTTTGGAATAAGAGATGAGGAATTGGTAGTTTCTGTCGGGGCAAATGCCAAGATGAATGAGTTTTCTGCAATTATGGGACTGTGCAATTTGACACACATAAATGATGCCATTGCTGCCAGAAGATATGTTTATGATACCTATAGAAGATTACTTATGAATGTGAAAGGGATAAGCCTTTTTGATGAGCAGGCAGATGTAAATAAAAGTTATGGTTATATGCCCATTATTGTTGAAAGTGATTATTCTTTATCTCGAGATGAACTGAACCTGAAATTAAGAGAAAAAGGAATCTTTCCTAGAAAGTATTTTTGCCCGGTTACAGCTGATCACGTATGCTTTAAAAATAGGTATAGGAATGAAAAAATTGATAATGCCAGAAAACTCGCTGAGAAAATACTTGTTCTTCCTATCTACGAAGGGATGGAAGAGTACGATTTAGAAAGGATTATCTCATTGATATGATATTTGAAGAACTCTATAATTACCAGCCCTATGCATTGGAGGTATCAGATAAAGAAAAATTATTATTGCCATATCTTAATGAATTGAGTAACTATCATTATCATAATTGCCAAGAATATCGCAATGTAATAGATGTGTTACTTGGAGGGTATAAAGAAGCAGGCACTATACTGGATGTTCCTTTTTTACCTGTAAGGCTTTTTAAGGAACTAGATTTATATAGCGTTAACAGAGATGAGATTATAAAGGTAATGACATCTTCAGGAACAACAGGGTCACAACCTTCGCGGATATATCTTGATAAGGAAACTGCAGCCAGACAACAAAAAGTAATGATAAAAATACTGTCTGATTTTATTGGTACTAAGAGACTTCCAATGCTTATTATCGATAATAAAAGCGTTTTACGAGATCGAACAATGTTGGCAGTTCGTGGAGCTGCAATACTGGGATTTTCTATAGCAGGCTCAGATCGTTTTTTTGCTCTTAAGGAAGATATGAGCTTTGATATAAATGGTGTGAAAGAGTTTATTGACAAACATCATGATGAAAAAATATTGATTTTTGGTTTTACATCAATGATTTGGCAGTTTTTTTATAAAGCTTTTGGAGATAGGGAAATATCATTTGAAAACTCAATTCTGATTCATGGTGGCGGATGGAAAAAACTTGAACTTGAGAAAGTTAACAATGATAGATTCAAAGAATGTTTAAAAGAGAGATTTGGGATTAGTAGAGTTCACGACTATTACGGCATGGTAGAGCAGACAGGATGCATCTATATGGAGTGTGAATACGGTCATTTGCACGTTAGCAACTATTCAGATGTCATAATTAGAAGAAAAGAGGATTTCTCTGAAGCTGAGGTTGGAGAATCTGGACTTATACAAGTCATTTCAACTATTCCGATTTCTTATCCGGGACATTCCATACTCACAGAAGATATGGGAATGATATTAGGCCATGATGACTGTCCATGTGGAAGAAAGGGGAAATATATAAAGCTTCTTGGACGAGTGAAACAAGCAGAAATCAGAGGATGTAGTGATGTTTACTGAGAATGGAGCAGAGATTCTTTTTGGTAATGCAGATTGTTCTTTTAAGCCTTTTAGTGTTTTTGATGATAAAGTATGTAGCTTTTTAGATTTATTGTCGAAAGAACTAAGGACAAATAGAGATACAAGGGCGTACTCGGATATTCATACATTTGCATTCTTTATCAGGAAAGCGAATTTAGATAGATTAAAGCAGAGAACAAATATAGGCAGTAGCGAGTTTTATAGATTTGGGAGAGGGCTTGTATTTCATATCACCCCATCTAATATTCCTATTAATTTTGCTTATTCATGGGTCTTTGGACTGCTATCTGGTAATTCAAATATTGTTAAAGTTTCCTCTAAAAGATTTGAACAAACAAAAATAATATGCGAAGCGTCAGAGAAAGTTATCAAACAAAATCCAGAATTATTGTTTATAAAAGATACTAATCAGATAGTTTTGTATGAACGAAATCGTGATGATATTACAGGAGCATTTTTGTCAAAATGTGATGCCAAAGTTATTTGGGGTGGTGACTCAACGATAAAAAAAGTACGTGGCTTTGAGTGTAAACCTAGGAGCATAGAGGTAGCTTTTGCAGATAGGTATTCTTTTGCTGTATTTAATTCTGATGCCATTTTAAATGCAAATGAAGAGGAAATTGTAGAAATATGTCACAGATTCTATAATGACACTTTTTTAGTTGATCAAAATGCTTGTTCATCACCACATATGATCTTTTGGTTAGGCAATTCATCCGAGTCAGCTAAAGATATTTTTTTCTCAAGGCTAAAGGAAATAAGCAAAAAATATCAATTATCGGAAATAGTTGTTAGTGACAAATTTGAGCACTTATGCAGAATGGCTGCAGAGAAAAAAATTGATTCTGTAAATAGATATAGCAACGTGCTATATGCATATGATTTAAATGATCCAAATTCGGATATAGAAAAATATAGAGGAAAGTGTGGGGAATTTTTCAATATTCATGTGAATAAAATCGATGAAATGATTCAATATTTTGATGATGAAAAAATACAGACGTGTGTAGTTTATGGTGTGAATAAAAATGAAATTCTCTCTAGTATTTTACAGAGAAATATTAAAGGAATAGATAGAATCGTGGATGTTGGACAAGCTCTTTCTTTGGATATTTTTTGGGATGGATGCAATGTGCTTGAAACCCTTTCAAGAGTAATTATGTATTAAGGTGGAAAATGGCTGAAATAAAAAATTTAAAAGAAATGTCAAAAAGAATGCGACTAAATTCAATTGATATGGCATATAACGCAGGTGCTTTAGGAGCACACCTTGGCGGAGGGTTATCTTGCATTGAGATATTTGCAGCTTTGTTTGGAAGAACAGCCAAGTTAGTTGGTGATCATTCAGAAATAGATAGAATTATAGTTGGAAAAGCACATTGTGTTTTAGCTTATTATTCTGCTTTGGTAGAAGTAGGAAGTCTGAAAATCGATGATTTGAAACAATTTGAAAAAAATGGATCCCAATTGGCAGGCCATCCAAAAAGAAATATAGATATAGGCATTGATTTTTCAGGGGGGAGTTTAGGAATGGCAGCTCCTGTCGCAGTGGGAATGGCTATTTCGATAAAGAAACATAATAGGAATAATAAAGTGTTTCTGGTCTTGGGAGATGGAGAATGCGAAGAAGGAACAATTTGGGAAAGCCTGATGATAGCTTCTCATTATAAACTGAATAATTTGGTAATTATAGTAGATAATAACAAGCTTCAGTCAGATGGCCCTGTATCATTAGTGGCTGGAATAGATGATTACAGGGAAAAGTTTGAAGCATTTGGGTGCAGTGTTGTATCGGTAGATGGACATAATGCGGATGAAATTGCTGATAAACTAGATATTTCTATGGAAGATAAACCATTATGTGTTATAGCAGATACTGTTAAAGGCAAGGGAGTTTCTTTTATGGAAAATGATCCGGGATGGCACCATGGGGTTCTGACAGAGGATATGTATGTAAAAGCTAAGCTGGAGATTATGAATGGTTGAAAAAAAGAAAATAAGAAGCTGGTCAAGATTAGGACAATCTGGTACAGCTTGTGGAGTGGCAATTTATGAAAGTATTGAAGAATATAGCAATATATACGTCATAACAGCAGATCTAGGGGTTACCGCTGGATTAAAGCGAGTAATGGATAATTATCCGGATAGATTTATAAATGTTGGAATTGCTGAACAGAGTTTAATAGGCGTAGCGTCTGGAATGGCATTTGAGGATAATAATGTATTTGCAGTTTCATTTGCTACGTTTTTGACGATGCGTGGGTATGAGCAGATCAGGCATAACTTGGGCTATCAGAAGGCAAATGTTAAACTACTAGGAATATCCGCGGGAGTAGCGATGGGGATGTTCGGTAATACTCATTATGCCATAGAAGATATTGCAATCATGCGGGCAATTCCTAATATGCTTATTTTATCGCCGGCGGATGCTCTTGAGGCATATTATTGCATTAAAGCAATGTCTTCTTATATAGGCCCGGCTTATATAAGATTATCGGATGGGGTAAATTCTTTGCCGGTATATGATGAAGATTATGACTTTGCTATTGGGAAAGCTGTTACTCTAAGAAGTCTTTCAAAGATCAACATAATTGCAACTGGGCGGATGGTACATGAAGCAATCGCTGTATCAGATATTTTTAAGGAAAAGGAAATTAGTATTGGAGTAATAAACATGCATACCATTAAGCCTATCGATGAAGAAATATTAAAAACTATTTGTAATTCGCAGCTTATTTTCTCTATTGAGGAACATAGTGTTATTGGTGGTCTCGGAAGCGCTATTTCAGATTATTATGATTGCCTTGATAAAAGACCAAGAATAGAAAAGATAGGTATTCATGATGTTTTTCCTACAGTTGGTAATAAAGAATATGTTAGAAAAGAGTGTGGCTTATATACTGACGCTATAGTAAAAAGGATTGAGAATATTATAAGCAATGATAGAGCGATCAATTGATGAATTAAAGAAAATAGCAACTAGTGTAAGGATTGATATAGTGGAAATGACATATAATGCTGGTAAAAGAGGTGCTCATCTAGGCGGGAGTATGTCATGCGTGGAGATACTTGTTGCACTATATATGGGAATAATGAAATGCCCTGAGGCTGTTCAGCGGAGTGATAGAGATAGATTTATTCTGAGCAAAGGACATGCGGCGATGGCTTTGTATGCAGTATTGCATCAAAAAGGGATTATTCCTGAATACGAAATTAAAAATGCGCTTAAAGATGGCTCATTATTGTGTGAACATCCCAAAATGAATGATTCATATGGGATAGAAGTTTCTGGCGGAAGCCTTGGGCAGGGTTTATCAATTGGAGCAGGGATGGCGCTGGCACTCAAAAAGAAAAACAATAATGCAAATGTGTATGTTCTACTTGGAGACGGTGAGTGTAATGAGGGGCAAGTATGGGAAGCTGCGCATACAATACAGCATTACAGACTTAATAATGTTGTGACTATAGTAGATAAAAATGGGTTACAGTTTGATGGTAGGACAAAGGATGTACAAGACGGAAATCGATTGAAAGAAAACTGGGAAAGTTATGGATTTGATGTAGTAGAAATTGATGGTCATAGTTTTGAGCAATTGATAAGAGCCTTATCAGATAGAAACAGCATTCCAAAGGTGATAATAGCAAATACTGTTAAAGGGAAAGGTATTTCATTTGCTGAAAATGCTACAGAGTGGCACAGTAATTTTTTGACGGATGAACAATACTTTAAAGCAAAGGATGAACTGAAAAAAAGTGATTGAAATAACGCATAAGAATTGTAGAAAATGGTCTATGCTAGGAATGCGTAGGACTTGTGGTATGGTTCTGAAGGAATTAGCTATAAGCAATTCAAATATTATCATAGCCACAGCGGATATGGCACGTTATTTTGGTGGAGAAGCGTATTCACGTGACATACCGGATCAGTTTGTCGATGTAGGGATAGCTGAACAAAATCTTATTGGAGTAGCAGCGGGAATGGCAAAAGAGGGCTATACCGTTTTTGCTGAGTCATACGCAACTTTTATTACTTCCAGGTGCTTGGACCAGATTCGAATGAATATGGGGTATATGGAATTGCCTATTAAATTGATTGGTGTTGGAGGTGGACTTTCAGATGGCAGATTTGGACCTTCACATATGGCGTTGGAGGATATTGCGAATTTAAGGGTGATTCCTGGAATAACTATTTTATCACCTGCTGATTGTGCAGAGCTGACGTTAATGCTTGAAAAAGTAGTTGATTATGATAAACCCACATATATCAGGCTGACAGGCGGCGCAGAATGTCCAATTGTATTTGACTCAAGTTTTGAGTTTGAAATTGGAAAAGCAAATTGTATTATTGATGGAAAAGAAATTGCGATTATTGCGACAGGAACTATGGTTGCATGTGGAATTGAGGTTGTGAATTTATTAGAAAAAAATGGGTATTCTGCAAAACTAATAGATATGCATACATTGACCCCATTAGACAAAGATTCAATAAATGAGCTTATGGATTATAAGCTAATTGTGACAATGGAAGAGCATATGATAAATGGTGGCTTAGGGAGTGCAGTATCTGAATATCTGGTGACCCAAAAAAAGCATCCTGTTCAGATGTTTGTAGGAATAAGGGATGGTTATCCTAAAACGCGAGATTATAAAGAATTGCTCAATGTGAGTAATTTTGGGGCAGAACAAATAGCGAATAACATAATAAAAAAATTAATGGAGATATAACGATATGACTAATTATGAAAAGTATTTGGAGGCGTTTGTTGAGTGTTTTTCTGTGACTACAGAGCAGGCGATTGGATTAAAGTATCAGGATGTTAAAGAGTGGGATTCTGTTGGTCATATGGATCTTATAGCAACGCTAGAGGAAAGCTTTGACATCATGATGGAAATGGACGATGTAATTGATTTTAGTTCATTTGAAAAAGGAATAGAAATAATAAAAAAATATGGGGTAGATATCTGATGGGGGATTCGAATGGAATATAGAACGATTCCGGGTACTGATGAAAAAGTTAGTGTGATTGGGCTTGGAGCATCATATGCTTCTGAAAATTTAGATAGAATTCCCCAAATAATTGAAATGGCTATAGATAATGGAATTAATTTGTTTGACACTGTTATGTCTGTGGAAAATGCATTTAAGTATTACAAAGATGGGTTGTCGAATTATGCTAGAAAATCATATAAGCTTCAAATGCATTTTGGCAGTAATTATGTAGATAATAGATATTGTTGGTCAAGAGATTTAGAAACTATTAAAAAAGGTTTTGATAGTCAATTGGAATTGCTGGGATGCGAGTATGCTGATTTCGGCCTTGTTCACTGCATTGATACGCTAGAAGATTATGACAATGTGATGAATAATGGCTTATGGGATTATCTATTATCTTTGCAAAAAGAAGGAGTTATCAAAGAAATAGGGTGTTCCACTCATAATCCAGATATTCTAAGAAAGTTTATAGCTACTGGAAAGATAAGATTGGCCATGTTTAGTATTAACATGGCGTATGATTATCTTAATCTTGGAAATTATGCAATTGGAACATTGGAAGATAGATATAATCTATACAATGAGTGCGAGCAAGCAGGAATAGCGTTAACTGTAATGAAACCATTTGCCGGGAAAAGAATGCTACATGCGGATTTGAATTCTTTTGGAGAGGCGTTTTCCGTAACTCAATGTATTCAATATGCCCTTGATAGGCCCGCCGTTGTTTCCGTTTTACCTGGAGTGGCAAATATCAATGAACTTGAGGGGGTACTGGCATTTTTATACTCATCGGAAACTGAAAGAGATTATTCGAAATTATATAGTCTATCAGAGCATTATTTTCATAGCGGTGGAGAATGTGTGTACTGTAATCACTGTCAGCCTTGTCCAGTTCATATAGATATAGGTTTGGTAAATAAATATTATGATTTGTCTCGCATAGGAGATAAATTAGCAGATGGTCATTACGATAAACTGCAGGTAAAAGCAGACTCCTGCATAATGTGTGGCCATTGTGAACAGGTATGTCCATTCCATGTTAAACAGATGAAGAGAATGAAAGATATATCAGATTATTATTCCAAAAAGGGATTATGAAATGGGAAATGTTTTAGATCTTTTTTTGAAAAATGTAAGTGACATTCCGAATAGTGTTTTTGTGGTAGATAACAATCGAGAATGTACTTATCTGGAAATGTATAGAAAAGCTATAAATGCTTCTAAATTGATTTCATTTTCTACGGAAAGTGTCATTTGCCTTTTTATGGAAAAAGGTATAGAGGCCATAGCTATGATGCTTGGGGCGGCTTTAGCAGGTAAAGCATATGTTTTTATTAACACTACGGCGCCTGAAAATAGAATTAAGAAAATGATGGAAGTAGCTGGAGTTAAATATCTTTTTGCGGAAGAGTGCTTTTCAGAATTTTTTTTAGAAACCGACATTGAAGATAGAATTGTAATAGTTAGGAAAGCAGCATTTGATAAAGCAGAGTCAGAACCCAGTGTAGACAATTGTTGGCCTACCAGTACCTTACTTTATGGCATGTTTACAAGTGGAACTACAGGTATTCCTAAATTGGTAGTAGCTAGTTCTGAAGCAGTATATGAATTTATAGAAGATTTTGTAAATGAAATTGGATTATCGAGGGAAGATATTGTTGGTAATCAAGCACCTTTCGATTTTGATGTATCGGTAAAAGACATTTATTCTACAATTTATACTGGCGGGAAACTGGTGCTAATAGACAAAAAGTTTTTTTCCAGGCCAGACGAACTTCTTGACTATATAAGAGAAAAGAAGATAAACACTTTAATATGGGCAGTAACAGCTTTGTGCATGGCTTCAGCAACAAAAGAGTTCGATGAAAAAATTAGTAAAGAGATAAAAAAAGTATGTTTTAGTGGTGAAGTAATGCCGATGAAGTATCTTCGTATATGGAAATCAGCACTTCCAAATTGCTCATTTTACAATGTTTATGGCCCTACAGAAGTAATCTGCAATTGTACCTGGTATCAAGTTAATGATTCGGATATGACTTCTGATAGTATTCCGATTGGAAAGCCGTTTAGAAAGAGACGAGTATATTTAATAGATAATAAAGGAAACTTGATTTGTGACGATGATGTAAAAGGAGAAATTTGTGTAGGTGGGGGATTGTCTTCCGGGTATTACAACAATTTAGAAGAAACAACCAAGAAATTTGTAGATTTTCAAATTAACGACAATGACAGTGTCTATGTTTATCATACTGGAGACATTGGATACTACAAGAATGGCTTATTGTATTTCGTTGGTAGAAATGATTTTCAAATTAAGAGAATGGGGTATCGCATAGAGCTTGGTGAAATTGAAAACCGAGTTATGGATATAGACGGAGTGGAACTTGCATGTTGCATATACAATACAGAAACTCAAAAATTATGTCTTTTTTACACGGGATATATAAAGTCAGATCGAATTAGAAGAGAATTAAGAAATACAATTCCAGTGTACATGCTTCCTAACAGGATTATCCAACTAGTTGAAATGCCTGTTAATAAAAATGGAAAGATAGATAGAAATGGGATAAAGCAAGACTATGAGAGATATTTTGCTTAGTAATGACGAGTAGCATATGTTTTACAGATTAGATGCTCAGATTAGAAAAGACATACTATATATGACGTATGGTTCAGGTAATGCTGGTGTTCATGTTGGCTTAAGGAGATTGAATAATGAATTTAGCTGTATATGGTGCAGGAGGGTCAGGAAGAGAGGTTTATGATTTATTGCAGCATTGCCCTAAGCAAAGACAAAAATGGGATGAGATAGTTTTTATCGATGACACAAAAGAAGAGGGAAATTTACATGATAGCAAAAGAATGCCTTTTTCAAGATTGAAGGAGTTGTATACCCCGGATAATACAGAAGTGATCATAGCAATAGGAGAACCCAAGCAAAGGGAGCGACTATATAATGAAGTAATAAGTAGTGGATATATATTTGGTAATTTGATCCATGATAATTCTTTTATCAGCGACTATGCAAAAATAGGATCTGGCATAGTAATACAAGAAGGGGTGATTATTTCATCAGATGCTGTAATAAATGATAATGTGTACATTAATCATCGATGTATGATTGGCCATGATGTTGTTATAGGTAGTAATTGCCAGATATCAGCAAATGTAGTTATTTCTGGTGGAGCACATGTAGGAGAAACAACTTTTATTGGTGGAATGTCATGTGTAAGGGATCATACAAACATAGGGACTCATTGTATAGTGTCGATGGGAGCAGCAGTATTAAAAGATGTTTGTGATTATTCTATTGCAATGGGAAACCCTGCTAGAGTCATAAGAAAAAATGAAAATGAAAAGGTTTTTAATTAGAAACATAGCCAAAATTATCAATGGGGTATCAGCAAATGATTTCGTATAACTGTTTTATATCTGTAGTTTCCGACGGAAATTATATATATTGGGTTTCTGAAATAACTGGAATAGGTATGCGTATGAGTATTGAGAGTAATGTTGTCGAATATCTTAATATTCCATGGAAAAGCGTTGGAATTAAACCGAGTGGAAACGCTGTATTGGCTATAGACGGAAAAGAGCTATTTGGAATAGCTGGAAATGGGAAATATTTTTTTAGTTTTAATATTGAAAAATGCAGTATTAAGCTTACCAGTTTATCGCTTGAGAATGTTTTTGCTCATGATTTTGCTTTTTCTGGGATAAATGGAGATTATGTTTATTTTTTGCCATATCAGTTTGATCAAATTGTTTTGATGAATAAATATAGTGGGGAAATTGAATATATTTCATTGGAAACAGATTCAGCTATTAGTGAAGATGGATTATTTTGCGCAGGTAGAAACGATACTAAATCTGATGTTGTTACATGCTTTGATTATAGTAGTAATAAGTTGTTTAAAATCTCATTCACTAATAGAGAATGTTTGACAAGTCATTATCCCTCAGATATACAAAAACCATTATACGTTTATGAGTGTACTGATGGATATTATATATTAACTATTTCCGGAGATGTTTTCTATTGGGAAGAAAAGAACAGTAATGTAAGGCAAGTGTATAACAATCTTTCTAGTGAAAGAGATAATACAATTCCTTTTGCATCTATTTGTGTGAAAAATAATAAATTATGGATAATGCCTTGTTATAGTGAGGATATAGTATTAGTTGATCTTAATAATGGCTCAACAAAAAAATGTATTGATTATCCATGTGATTTTCATTATAAAAAAAATAATAGGATGTCAAATTACACAAGGGCTGTCGAGATAAATGGAACCACCTATTTTGCAATGCACACTGGGAATTATATTTTTGGAGTTAATGAAAATGGTAATGGAGAGTTTATTAATGTGATTTGGCCGGATGATACTATGCTTATTGATCAATGGTTGCTTTCGAATGACATTGTAAATGAAGGAGAGATGAAGCTAAGTGGATTCATTAACTATGTGAATAGGGTGTAATTTAGATAAGTATGAAAAAAAAGATAATAATATATGGCATATCGAACACAAAACTTAGAAGTATGGCAATATCGTATCTAGACGATGATTATGAGATACTTGGCGTTAGTGATAGCTTTTTGCATGAAGATGTTCTGCAAAACGAGCAGTTTATTTCTCCAAATCAAATTATCAACTGTTCATTTGATTATATTGTTTTGCTTATATGGGATGAAGAAAAGCGCAAAAAGGTATTATCCTATCTTCAATTTATAGGAATTGAAAGATCGAAAATAGTTGAGCCAGTATTGTTTTTATTGAATCAACCAGAGTATATTCCAAATTTAATTGAAGAAATATATTCAATTAAAGAGAAAAGTATTGAAACGCTTGTTATGGGACTATCTTATTCACTTAGAGGATTAGACTATTCAATGTTTTATGGTGGGATAATTGATTTGTCTTGGCATGGACAAGATTTGTATTACAATTTGAAACTATATTCAGAACTGAAAAAGAATAAAGAGTTGCATGATTCGATAAAGACTATTCTGATGGTATTTCCTTATTATTATTTTAATTATGATATGTCTTTGTCGTTATATCAGTATTCTTCTGGGCAAATTTTTGCAAATAGAGGATTACAGGACTGGCATAATGCTATAAATGGAAGTGATGATGTGAAGGAATATATTAAATGTCAGAAGCTTTTTGGAAATAAATTTTGGAAGAACAAAAGATGGAGAAAAGTACAACCAGATAATTGTAATATAGCGTTGGATGAAAAAGTAACACTAGATGACATATGGAAAAAAATATATGAAGATACATGGAGGGAGAATATTCTAATATTTTATGAGTTTATAAAGATTACAAATAAAAACGTATCAGTGGTGATTCCACCAGTATTGCTACATTGTATTAAAGATGAAGAATTTGTCTATTATAATGAAATGAAAACTCGCTTTTATAGAGTATTGGAAGAGTGTAGTGACAGAATTGAGATATATGATTTTTCTGATGCGATAAATGATAATAGTTTATTTTATGACTATGAGCATCTTAATAATTCAGGGCGTTTAGCCTTTACAGAATTACTTATTAAGAAAATTGAAAGTGCAAATAAATAATTTCTCTATGAGGAAAACGTCATGAGGATCTGTAATACTGGTTTGAATTTTTTTCAAGTAAATAATGATTTAGGTGATTGCAGAATATGTGCTTGGACAACAGATTGCTATGTTGGAAATTTAATAGACCAATCTTATGAAGAAATCTGGAACGGTAAAAGAGCTTGTGCTTTGCGAAATAGACTGATCAATCAGGATTACTCAAAATGCATTATTGATAATTGCCCTTATTTAAGTAGAAATGAGATAGATAAGCATGTTGTAGATATAGATGATATACCTGAATATCCAGAACAATTAAGTTTGTCCTATGATAACGTATGCAATTATAACTGTAGTACATGTGATATACATGAACGATATAATGCAGCTGACAAAGATCAGATGCAACAAAGGTTTGATAAGATTGAAGAGGAATTAAAAAAGGTTTTTCCACATGTCAAAGAGATTAGTGCAAATGGGCAAGGAGAGCTCTTTGCCAGCAAGAGAACATTAAAAATGTTATCTGAATGGAAACCACTTGCTCCGGCAAAGGAATGTAAAGTCTCATTGGAAACTAATGGATCCTTATTTGATGAGGAACACTGGAAACAAATTGAAAATTTGGGACAATATAACCTATCTGTTTCAGTTACTGTTATGAGCTTTGATGAGTACACTTATCAGCAGTTATCTGGTGTTAGATACCCTATTTCACGTATTGAGAATAACTTACGATTTATTAAGTCTTTACGTGAAAAGGGGATAATTAACTATCTGGAACTTGCGACTGTTGTTCAGGAAAGGAACTTTAGGCAATTACCTGATTTTACTAGGCGATGTATTGAGGAATTTGGAGCAGATGAAGTAAGACTAAGATACTTTTTGCCGTGGGGGAAATATTCTGCTGATATTGAGTGGTTTGCAGATGTAAGAAATCCATATCATCCTTATAACAAAGAATTCTTGGAAATCATGAAGAATCCTATTTTCAAACATCCCAAGGTCAATGACTGGAGCGGCGGAAGAGGATCTCTTCTTGGAGAACATCCCTATAAGAAGAAATATGATAAAGCATTAGCTAAGCTAAAGATTCTTGACATGTATATTCATGATAGAACGCAGTTTGCAGAAAAGTTAAAAGGAGCTGTTTCCAATGATAAACCTATTGTGGTTTATGGTGTCGGAGAGATAGGCAGATTGATTTTGGATCAGCTCGCAGGCAATTATACAGATATTTGCGCGCTTGATAGAAATGCTGTAATGAATGCATACCAAGGGATTAAGATCAGTTGCCCAGACTGTGAAAAAGTATCGATTGATGGATGCCAGGTCATTATTACACCTATAGGTGATGATAATAATATAGAAATGTATTTAAAGCAGTTTGGATGTCCTGACCAATTCATTGAGATAGATTCTTTATTTGGCGAGACTATAAAAAATACGTAACAATTGTGCTGTTTTGTTGAAAATGTTCAGAAGATAAAATGAATATTTTGGAGTTGGCTCGATTTGAAGAGCTAAATGGTGAAAACTTCATAGATAGACCTTGCGATATAAGTATACTTGTCAATGTATATAACTTTGGCAATTTTTTGAAAGAAACATTTGAGGGGATTCTAGAGCAAGATACAGATTTTTCCATGGAGGTACTTGTTCATGATGATGCCTCAACCGATGAATCACAGGATATTGTAAAAGAATACTGTGAGAAATATCCAAATCTTTTTCATGGATTTATTGGACATAAAAACGTTTATGGAACGTTATCTGATAGTAAATGCGCAGAGTTTGAGAATGAATGGATAAGGCAATATGCCAATGGAAAATATTTTGCATATTGCGAAGGAGATGATTTTTGGACAGATAAAGATAAAATACAGGTTCAATTATCCTATATGATAAAACATCCGGAATGTAAACTAACTATGCATGATGCGATAATATGGGATTATCGTAATGAGAGCAGATACCGGATGAAAGAGGGCGAACCAGATCATGATCTATTAGTTGATGAACTAATTATGCAGAAAACGGGAATATGGCCAACTGCATCGATGATTTTTTCTAAGGATGTTGCATTGAGCCCTAAGTGGATGACCGAATGCTGGGTTGGAGATTGGCCTAGGCAATTGTACGCCATAGCGAATGGAACTGTGCACTTTTTTGGCAAGGCAATGAGTGTATATAGGTATATGCATTCTATATCATGGAGTAAAAGAACTTCTGAAAACATTGACATGGAATTAAAGCATTGTTTACAGATGATGCATTTTCTTGTTCTTTATGATAATTATACAAATGGTCAAAATCATGATGATATTGTTGAACGATGTGGAGGCTTTTACCTGAATTTAATTGGTAAAGTTGCAAACTATTCAGATTTAATAAGCATGATAAAAAAAATGAGTAAAGATATTAGAGAAAGCTTTACTTGGGAAATAGAACAACTTGAAAGTATTTGCATGTTGTTAAAATGTGAAGAGTGTTTGCCTCAAGAATTAGAAAAATTTGTTTCTGAGCAAAAGGAGTTTTATATATACGGAAATGGTAATAATGCACATTTATTGTCTGAGAAGTTGATAAAGAAAGGCATAAATTTTAATGGATATGTAGTATCGGATAATGAAATTATTAGTCTGGATGTTAGTAATGTCTTTCATTTATCTGATATTAAAGATAAAAACATTCCATTTGCAGTAGGAGTTGGTCCACAACACTATAAGGCAATTAAAAAGGTTCTTGAAGATTGTAAGGCAAAATACATTTTTCCATTTGTGATATCTGATTTTCCTAAGGTGAGAATATGAACAGGCCAAAAGTTTCAGTAATAGTTCCTACACATAATAGTGAAAAGTATATATCAGAAGCTTTGGACAGCTTACTGGCTCAGACATTTAAGTGCTTTGAAGTAATATGTGTCGATAGTAGTTCGGACAGTACACCGAGGATATTAGAAACGTATAGTTCAGAATACGATTGCTTTAAGACTATTTATGATCAAAATGGGAGTTATGGTCATAAGCTCAATAAAGGGATAAGTGAAGCATGCGGTGATTACCTGGCTATTTTGGAATCGGATGATTTGTTTACAGAGCATATGCTTGAAATTTTGTATAGTAAAGCATTGGAAAATGATGTTGATTTTGTAAAATCGTCATATTCGAATTTCTTTTCATTAAATCAAGAAAAAGTATTTGTAAGACAACATATTTATTATGGATACAAATATCTGAATCAGGTCATTGATCCACATGAATTACCAAATTGTCGACAATATACTAGTAACAATATCTGGACGGGTTTGTACAAAGCAAAATTTATAGAAGAGAATGATATAAGATTCAACGAATCACCAGGAGCATCCTATCAGGATACTGGTTTTAGCGTATTATGCGCAGCATATGCCAGGAAGATTATGCTTATAGGAGATAATCTGTATTTATATAGGCGCGATAATGAAGGCTCTTCTGTAAAAAGCCAGGAAAAGTATAAATGTGTTTATGATGAAATAAAGTGGTTAAATGGAGAACTAGAAAAGCGAAATTTGATGAGTGGTGACATAATTACATATTTTAATCTGACTAAAATCAATGCATATAGATGGAATGTTGCCAGATTGAACAGTGATTATCGGGAAGCGTTTTTGGACTTGGTAAAAAGCGATGTGGATGAGCATTTCTTTAAAATTGTAAAAGAAGATGCAATTTTGAAAGAAAAATCGGCTGAGCATTTCAATTTGACTAAAGAATTATTAAAGAAAAAAAGAAGTATTGTAATCTTTGGTGCTGGAATTAAAGGAGAATCGGTAGTAAAACTGGCGAGTCTTCTTGGAGAAAAGGATAATGTTGTATTATGTGATAATGATTCACGTAAATGGGGAACTAAGCTTGATGGAGTTTCTATTAAATCTCCAGAATATATTAGCAAAAAATCAGAGTGCAATGTAGTGTTGGCGATTGATGAAAAAAATCAAAGGGAAGTATACAAACAATTGTTAGCAATGGGTATCGAAGAAGATAAAATATTGGCAGTCCCTTTTTTTCCAGACCAAGATAATCTGGTTTTTAATTTGATTAGAGCGCTTGGACAATGCTCGCATGTTAGTTGAGGAAATCAATGAGATATCATCCTTTAGTATCAGTAATTATCCCTGTATATAATCGTGAAAAAACTATAGTACGTGCATTGCGTAGTGTTTTAAATCAGACATATGCTAATTATGAAATCATTGTTGTAAATGACGGATCAACTGATGGAAGTTTGAGTTTGATTAGATCATTTGTAGATGACAGAATAACTGTTATTAGTCTTAGCGAAAATCATGGTGCGTCTTTTGCAAGAAATATAGGAATGACGGAGGCAAAAGGGGAATATATTGCTTTTCAAGATAGCGATGATGAATGGTTAGCGGATAAACTGGAAATCCAAGTTGATTACATGTTTAATAACGGATTATATGCCGTTTTTTGCCCATATAATCAGTTTTTTTATGGTTATAAGTCATTAATACCTGATCAAATATTCTACCAATATGAGGAAATTGAAAAATCTATCTTAAAAATATTATCACGAAATAATATAATCGGGACACCATCTTTAGTGATTAGCAAGGAGATTATTGAAAAGGTTGGCGTTTTTGATACTCAACTTTTTAGACTAGAGGATTATGACTATGTAATTCGTATTGCAAAAAAATTTAAAATTGGTTTTATTGGTAGACCACTTTTAAATGCATTTGTTCAGGAGAATAGCCTTACAGTTAATGTGCATGAAGAAGAGGCAATTTTACAACTATTAAAAAAACATTCTGATTTTTTGGATAGTGAATACTTTGCAAAATATCTATGTTCAATTGGCTTTTTTGATAAAGGTGGGAAGGTAGATTGTAGCAAGGTTGAATGCTTCAATAATTTAACTTCCTATGACTGTTCTTCAAATGTTATTGATTATTATAGTACTGAATGTAATAGGAAAATAAAAATACTAAATACTCAGTTTAATTGTTTTGCCAATAATCCTAATGCGAATGAATTTGTAATTTATGGCGCTGGACTTAAAGGATGCAAGGCGTTGTATGAGCTAAGAAAAAAAGGAAAAGAACCAGTTGCTTTTGTTGTGTCAGATTGTGTGGAGAATTGTCAACTGAATGGTGTTCCTGTTTGTTCGATTGACGATATAGAAAATAAAGAATTACTGTTCATTATAGCGGCAGGGAGCAAAAATACAGAAGATATTGCGTTTAATCTTGTAAGCAAAGGATTTTTTAAATTCATCGTTTTTGAAGCATGAAATTGGAGGTGGAATGATTGAAAATAATGTGGATAATGTTGCTATCATAGTTCCGGTATATAGTAAAGAACTTACTCAAATTGAGAAAATAGCGCTTATTCAATTAAAAAAGACTCTTAATAGATATCCGATTATTTTTATTGCTCCAGAATCTTTGGACCTTTCTGGGATTACTGGAATAACAGATATGGATTTTGTGCAGAGGCTTCCAAACAATTTTTTTGAAAATGTTGAATCATATAATGAACTATGCCTTAGTAGAAAATTTTATGAGCTATTTTTGAAATATGAATATTTATTGTTTTATCAACTAGACGCATTTGTATTTGAAGATCAATTAATAGATTTTGTTAACTTAGGTTATGACTATATTGGCGCACCTTGGCTTAGAGGATACTGCAATTATGCATTTTTTGGACGAAATGTTTTTTATGTTGGAAATGGAGGCCTATCTCTTAGGAAGACATCCAAGATGATAGAGGTGTTAGAAAAGTATGAGAAAGAAAAGGTCGATTGTTATATAAATGAAGATGTTATTTTTGCTTCATATAAAAATAGAGGATTAAATATTGCACCAATAGAAGTGGCTTTAAAATTTTCATTTGAAGGAGAACTACATAGGTGCTTGGCAGAGAATAGGGGGGTGTTGCCATTTGGGTGTCATGCATGGTATAAGACGGATTTAAAATTTTGGAAACCATATATAGAAAAATATGGATATATATTACCAAAAGACATTCCTCCTAAACAGATAGATATGGATTCTATACATATGTATAAATGGATGGAAAAGAATTCTCTATTACTTAAGGATGATGAAAAATTTTTTTCTCTTAATGCGATAATTAATAAAAGGTGGCCTGACTTAAAGGAATCACGTCTTTTTTTGTGGGGGGCCGGATTCTATGGGAAACATATATGCGAGGTGCTAAAACAAAATATGATTAGGCTTGATGGTTTTTTGGATTCGGATTTGAGCAAAATAGGACGTCAAGTTTGTAATATGAGAGTTTTTCCAATAGAAGAATTGGAAAACGGAGATAAAATCATCGTTACAGCAGCTCCTCCTGTGGATAAGAGTATTAGCCACAGATTAACTGATATTAAATGCAATATTCAAATTGAATATGCTACTTGGGATGAATTGATTTAAGGAAATATGTAGTGAAACTAAACTAGTTATCTTCAAATGAAATTACAGGTAATTATATGACTTCTGGTGCAGTCAAAAGAAATGAAAAAGGTGTTTATGATTAATAATGGATCAAGCATAAAAGAATTCATAGGTGAAACTGCGACTAAAAAGGTAGTTGCGTTTGGAGCAACTGTTTTTATGCAGGTTATTGCGGACAATTATTCTGAGTTGAATCTAGGAGAAAAGGTTACCTATATTATTGATAATGATGATTCAAAAGATGGTCAAACTTATGTATTGAATGGGAAGACCAAAATTGTGCATAAAGTAGATTTTTTATTTCATGATGATTTGAAAAACATTGTAATCCTTATTGGTTCAGATGGTTATGCGCTAGAAATGTACGAGCAGTTAGAAAAAAATGTGCATTTAAAAGATGTCCCATGTTTTTGTTTGGCAGCTATGATAATGAATAGAGTTGATGATACATGTGAGCACGCGGTTATTGAGAATGGAGAAAGAATCCCCAAAATAATACATTGTTTTTGGTTTAGCGGTGATGAGAAGGATGCACTTTCAAAGAAGTGTTTGGATAGCTGGAAAAAATATTGTCCTGATTATGAGATAAAAGAATGGAACACATATAATTATGATGTGAGCAAGAATGAATATATGTACCAAGCTTTTAAGGCTAGAAAATGGGCGTATGTTACTGACTATGCCCGACTTGACATGGTTTATGAGTATGGTGGTTTTTATTTTGATTTGGATTTAGAACTGGTAAAGAATATAGATGTACTACTGGGAGCTAAGTTTGTTACCGGCTTTGGACCTATAAGAGATGTTGAGTTGGCTGCATTTGGGGCAGAAAAAGGATCCGAGTTGGTTGGAGATTTATTAAGTGAGTATGAGTTAAGATCATTTGATGCATCTAAAAAACTTACATTAAAAGATGTACAGCCGATTTTTATGGACCATTTTATGAAGAACAAAGGTTTTGAAATTAATGGGATGTTTCAGAATAATGATGGCAATGTTCTTTTGCCAAGAGATTCTTTTTCACCTAGAAATTGGTTTACTGGAGAGATTGATGTTTTGCCTACATCTTTTGGTGTTCATCATTGTGCTGGTGGCTGGGTTAACAAGGCAGATGTTGCTCATAAGCAAGAAAATATGAGCAATATACAAAGAATTATTGAATGAATATAGATGGAGCATTGTGATATGTTTCAGAAGAGTAATAAATACCTGATTTTTGGCGCAGGATTTTACGGGCAGAAAGCGCTAGAGCAAATTGGCATAGAAGATGTCGATTTTTTTATTGATAATGACACCAATAAGATCGGCTCTTTTTGTAATGGAAAAGAGATTATTGCGCCCCAAAAGGCAGCAGAGCTATGTAATGGCGGGAATTATAGCGTTGTCATAGCAAGCCTTTATGCTGAGAGCATGGCTGCCCAGTTAGAGGAGCTGGGTGTTTCTGATTATTCTTTTTATATCAGCCCTGTCCATGGAATGTATGAGACAGAGGATTTGATAGTCAATCCATATGAATCCAATAAAGAAGCAACAAGTGAAAAAGAGTGGTCTGAGTCTCAGAGGCTTAAGTATGCGAGAGATGAGGTATACAAGGCGGTAGAAAGGCTTCATGACAAGCAGGCTCTTTTTAATCATATTGAAATTGAGACCATCAATAGGTGTAACGGCGGATGTAGCTTTTGTCCGGTCAATAAGAATGCAGATCCTAGAATAAAAGCTGTGATGCCCAGAGAACTGTTTGAAAAAATAATAGGTCAGCTTGAAGAACTTCAGTATTCTGGCAGGTTGACCACATTTTCCAACAATGAGCCGCTTTTGGATGAGAGAATTATAGAATTCAACAGGTATGCCAAAGAGCATCTTCCAAAGGCCCGAATTCATATGTATACAAATGGAACGCTGTTTACTTTGGATAAGTTTAAAGAACTTGTCGAGGTGCTGGATGAACTTATCATCGACAATTATAATCAGGAGCTACAGCTTATTAAGCCGGTAAAAGAAATAGTGGATTACTGCGAGGCACATCCCGAGCTTGAACTAAATAAGAAAGTTACGGTAGTGTTGCGCAAGCCTCATGAGATATTGACATCGCGTGGTGGGAATGCTCCAAACAGGAAGGAGCTTGTCGAGTATCCTGATGATAGATGTCTTTTGCCATACAAGCAGATGATAGTTCGGCCGACAGGAGAAGTATCGCTCTGCTGTAATGACGCGCTTGGTAAATGGACACTTGGAGACCTGACCAGGGAGTCTATAACGGATGTCTGGTACGGCACTAAGTTTACCAAGGTAAGAGAAGCGCTATATAAAGGGCGACAGAACTGCGGTGATTGTAAATACTGCGATACGTTTTCGATGGGATGAGAAGCGGGAACAAACATGGTCAGCATAATTGTTCCGATGTACAATTCCGAAAAGTTCATAGACAGATGCCTTAAGAGCATTTTGAATCAGAGCTATGAGGATTTAGAGGTCATTGTGATAAACGATGGCTCGACTGATAGCTCTTTTGAGCGTACAAGTAGATTGGCTGCATGTGATGCGCGATTACATATCGTGAGTCAGGATAATCATGGGCTGGTATATTGATTGACCCTCAAAAACTTTGAATAACCAATGTGTGTGTAAAGATGCACTTGGGAAGTGGGAAGCCCACTTCCCACTTTTGTGTTATAATATACCCAT
Organism: Butyrivibrio proteoclasticus B316; assembly: GCF_000145035.1. Classification (NCBI taxonomy): domain Bacteria; kingdom Bacillati; phylum Bacillota; class Clostridia; order Lachnospirales; family Lachnospiraceae; genus Butyrivibrio; species Butyrivibrio proteoclasticus. The sequence goes on along the minus strand of NC_014387.1, from coordinate 2,666,834 downwards.
GGAGGATAAAAGGTTATGACATCGAAAGAAGCTGCAGAGAAATGGAAACTGTCAAAAAGACAGATAAACTCACTATGTGCATTAGGAAAGATACCTGCTGTTAAGCTTTCTAATGGCAGATGGGAAATACCGGATGACTATGAATATAATTCTGGTTCTGTAGCTGGCAGTGGGATGAAAGCCTTTATACCAAGGAAATATTTTAATATAGGTAATGACGGATTCAGGGCTATAAGAAATAGTGAGTATATAGATAAAACGGGACTTATTTCTTTCATGAATTCTTGTCTTACAACATCACGTAAGCTTATTTGTGTGAGTAGACCCAGAAGATTTGGTAAGTCTTTTGGCGCTAAGATGCTCTGTGCTTATTACAGCAAAGGGTGCAATTCCAGGAATCTTTTTAAGGGACTTGCGATTTCGAGAGATGCAATGTTTGAAGAACATTTGAATAAACATGATGTTCTTTATCTGGATATGACCTTTTTTATATCTACACTTAAAGAAAATGAAGATTTGATTGAGAAAATTGAAAAGGAAGTAATCGAGGATCTTTCAAATGAATGCCCGGAGATTTGCTGCAATACAGCTTTGATAGATGCTCTGGCTCAATTGGTTTCAGTTATAGGCAATAAACTTATTCTGATAATAGATGAGTGGGATGCTCCTTTTAGAGAGTTTAAGGATAAAAAGGATATCCTGGAAAAATATATTCAACTATTAAGATCTTTGTTCAAGAGTAGTTTCACTGACAGACTTTTTGATGGCGTTTACATGACCGGAATATTGCCTATTAAAAAGTATGGCCATGAATCTGCTATGAGTGATTTCTATGAATATAGTATGGTTGAGCCGAGGCCTTTGCAGGAATACATAGGTTTTACGGAAAAAGAGGTCAAAGCTATTTGCAAGAAGCATGACATGGATATTTCTGAGATGAAGGCTTGGTATGACGGGTATCATGTAGGAAGTGAACATATATATAATCCTAAATCAGTTATGGAGTCAGTTTTGAGAGGAAAACTCAGCAATTATTGGACAAAGACAGAGACTTATGAATCTTTAAGGGATTATATAGATTTGAATTTTGATGGATTAAAGGATTCTGTCATAGATATGATAGGCGGAGGGGCAGTTAAGGTTGACACGAATTCTTTTCAAAATGACCTTACTTCCATGAGGAGTAGAGACGATGTGCTGACACTTTTGATACATCTTGGATACCTCGCTTATGATGAGAATACTGAAACAGTATCAATTCCAAATGATGAGATAAAAAGTGAATTTATCAGGGCCATAAAGAATGGTAATAGAAAAGAACTAATGAGGGCTGTGCAAAAGTCCGATATGCTATTAAATGCTACCTGGAACATGGATGAGGATACTGTTGCACAACTTATAGAGGAAATGCACACAGACATTACTGCTCCCAACTTCTACAACAACGAGCAAGCTCTTAGAAGTGTGATCAAAATGGCTTATTTAAGCGGTATAGATTACTATACCAGGATTGACGAATTACCTACTGGAAAAGGATATGCAGACATGGTCTTCTGGCCCAAGCAGAATACATCATGCCCGGCACTTATTGTAGAACTTAAGTGGGATAAGACTAGTGAAAAAGCTGTTGATCAAATTTCGGAAAAGCTATACAGTTCAGTTTTTAAGAAGTTTTCAGGCGTTATTCTGAAGGTAGGAATTAATTACAGCGTTAAGGATAAGAAACATTCCTGTAAGATTGAGAAAGTAGTGTGCGAATAAATGCTTTTCGAAGGTTAGTTTGTATGGGAGGGCGCTACTACTTGTGCTAAATATAGTGCATAAAGTCGATATGTAGCTGAAATTACATAATATGTTTAATGGAGCAAAAGAATGGGGATATATATAAATTCACCAGAGCAGTTTTTTAAATATAGAGACCTTAAGGATAGCAAATGGTTTGTTGATAAAACATTACTTATAGATGAAGTATCTAGGCAGATAGGAACAGAACAGAAATATATTTGCATTACAAGGCCGCGAAGATTTGGCAAAACATATGCAGCAAATATGCTTGCTGCATATTATTGTAATGTGTCTGATAAAGATTCACATGAGCTTTTTGACAATCTTAATGTGTCAAAAACAAGTGATTATAATAAGCACATCAATAAATATAATGTTGTATTTATTGATTTTAGTAAGGTGGATGATGAATGCACATCCTATGAGGAGTATATAGGAAATATAAAAGCTATTTTAAAGGACGATTTAAGAGCTTTGTTTCCTGATGTGGCATATAGAGAAGGTAGTAATGTCATAGAAGATTTTAACAGGGGCTTTAATGAGCTTGAAGCTCGTTTCATCTTTGTTTTGGATGAATGGGATGCTGTTTTCCATATGAGCTTTATTAGTGAAGATGATAAGAAAAAATACTTGATTTTTTTAAGAAATCTTCTCAAGGATCAGGCTTATGTAGCTCTTTCTTATATGACAGGTATTTTGCCAATTGCCAAATATTCCAGCGGCTCCGAGGTTAATATGTTTATGGAATACAGTATGGCAGGCGGAACCAAGTTTGGAGAGTACTTTGGATTTCTTGAAAATGAGGTTAATGATCTATACCAGCGCTTTGTCAGCATAGAACAGAGACCGAATTTCACAAGGACTGAGCTGGAAGAATGGTATGATGGATATAGAACTATTAAGGGAGATAAAATTTATAATCCAAGGTCTATTACAGCAGCTTTGACAGACAATCACATTGGTAGTTATTGGACCAGCGCAGGACCTTATGATGAAGTATCTTTTTATGTTAAGAATAATATTGATGAAATCAGAAATGATATCGCGGAGATGATTTCTGGTGAAAAGGTAAGAAGCGAGGCAAAAGAGTACGCTGCTGTATCTATGAATTTGAAGACAAGAGATGAAATTTTGTCTGCTATGGTTGTGTATGGATTCCTGGCTTATGAAGATGGATATGTAAAGATTCCCAATATGGAACTGATGAAGCAGTTTGAGAATATGCTTTATAAAGAATCAGACTTGGGGTATATAAATCGTTTAGCTAAAGAGTCTCAGAAAATGATTGATGCCACGATTAACCAGAATACTGAAGTTATGTCCAAAATATTGGAATATGCCCATGATTCAGAATCGCCAATTCTTGAGTACAACAATGAAATAGAATTATCGTCGATTGTAAATCTTGTTTATTTATCTGCAAGAGACCAATATGATATTCAAAGAGAAGACAAAGGTGGAAAAGGTTTTGTAGATTTCATTTTTTATCCGAGACTTTCAGGTAAACCGGGCATTATTCTTGAGTTGAAAGTTGATGAAACGGCGCAATATGCTCTGAATCAGATAAAAGATAAGAATTACATTATGCGTTTTAAAGGAAAAATAGCCGAAAAAAGCGCTTGCGATGAAATTATTCTGGTTGGAATAAGTTATGACAAGAAAAACAAAAAACATCACTGTATAACAGAAAAGATTATTTTGTAACAGGGATGAGATAATTAAGCCAAATGGAGTGAATATTTTTTTAATGGGATACAATAAATATATATACGTTTAACTGAAAAAGTGAATGGGGCTATTATGATATTCATAAACTGTTCCTATGAAATATTCCTCCAAAAACTTAATAACAGAAAGATAGTTCAATTTGGAGCTTCCTCTGCCTGGGGATATTTTGCCAGCTCTTTTCCCGATATTGGGAGAGAGGTGGTGGATAAGACGTTGTGCGTTGTTGATAATTCCCCAGACAAGCAGGGAAGCTTTTTTGATATATGTGGCAGAAAAATAAAAGTAGAAGCCCCTGACATCCTTGAGAGGCTTTCTGATTATGTGATTCTAATCATTGTGAGCGTTCAGTATCAGGAAAAAAATGCCAGCAATTGGAAGAAATGGGGCTTCCCACTTTTGTAAAGAGGAGGGCTAGTTTGTTCTTCTCTTAATTTGATTTGGCCATGAAATTGTATTGGAGTATTACTTAATCGGAAAATCTTTAAATATGAGATTTGTAATGCGATATATTGAAAATAATGTAACAATATCCTTGTTACATGAAAAATATCTCATATTATAATATTTTTATTGGATTATTATTTGCTATAGTGTATTATGAAATTGAATGATTTAATGTGGTTGATGCATTTTGTGAAAGGAACACCAGTTATGACACTATTTATCAACAACTTCAACAGTTATATTGATCATATGAAGATTAAGCAGATATATCTCAGCAAATTATGTGGTATTGAGAAAAATAAACTGTCTCGTATTTTAAATGGCTTACAGGATGAGACTGGGGCTGACATGGAGAGGCTTGCAGATGCTGTAGGAAAAAGGGTGGATTATTTTTTGACGGAGTCATTTGAACTTCCCCCTTTGGATGAGGCATCTCAAGGTAAAATCGCATTTTACGCGGGGAATCCATCCAAAAAGCAGGAGATAATGGCAAATGATCTTGTTGAGATGATAGAGAATATCGATCAGGTTCTTAGTGCCAAAAAAAGATTCGAAAACATAGGCAGGATTTGAGGATGGATATTGGAAGAATAAAGAAAATCGTAGATTACAGTAGCAACCATAAAGCGGAAATTGTTACTGATATACAAAGATTTTATGCTCTCGGCGGTATCGATATAAATAGTGATTTTCTTAACTTGTTACAGATAGCCAGACGAATTCTTTTTGACAAGGGATATTTGGTGTTCGAGCTTCCATTTGCTGATGATGAAATTGGTGCCATGTGTTACAAGGGAGATGGTATTGGTTACGTGGTACTAAACACATCTCTGCCGGTCATTAATTACAATTTTGCGTTGGCTCATGAAATTTACCATGTTCTGTTTCAACAAGACTATCACATGACCAATATAGAATTTGCAGCAGAGAATTACTATGAACATGATGAGGAATTTGCCGCAAATCTTTTCGCAGGGATGATTGTTATGCCTGAAAATGGCTTTATTAGGATGTTTAACAAGTATAAAGCAGAGTCTCAGGATAGTATTCGTGACGTTTTTATAAAGCTGATGGCATATTATAAAGCTCCTTACATGGCTGTGGTGATAAGAAGCATTGAACTAGAATTATGTGGATGGAAGCAGTTATCTAAAGGCATTCTGGATTATTCTAAAGATCAGATTAGGGATAGAATGTTTGAACTATGGTTGGATGTATCTGTACTGGATGCTTCTTTTAGGGATGATACTCGTCGTATAGAGATGATGATAAGAGAATATGGACAGGCTTATATTAGTGAAGGATTTTTAAGTGATCATGTTCTTGATAATGTAATATCCAATTTTCAAGCCCTTAGCAGCAAGATTAAGGGGGAGTCTTGATGGGAGAGAACTATTCTGATATTCCGGATAATTGGAATGAAGTTGCAATGTATGTCAAGTGTGAGGATACTGATTTTATAGATATAGTTATTGAGAGCAAGAAGATAGTTATATATGACACCTGTTCATTTAGATTTCATTCTAACTGTGGCAGTCAGGCACAAGATAAGTTGATTGAGTATTTTAAGGCAGAAAAGGTAGTTTTCATACTGCTTAGAAGTATTCTAATGGAATTGGCGTCGATAGAAAGAGTTATTAACAGGGAGTACGTATCTTTTCTTAAGAGAATATCACAAAGTGGACTGACGGTATTGGTGCTGTATGAGGAGAGTTTATTTGATATATTAAATGAATGCTTTTCCAGTCAAAAAAGAGCTTTTGAATATCTTTCCTGGGCAGTAAGAGCATTAAAACAGCCTGTTAGTACAATTACTAATACTCTTAAATCGGATAAACGTTTGTATAACCAAGTACTTGAAGGAAAATACCGTGATGGTGTAAATGTTTATCGGGAGTTTTTTTCTGCAGTCAGAGAGAATAAGGCATCAGGGGATAATCTTGGAGAAGAGATAATCGCAATCTGCACTAATATCCTGTCGCAATTACCGGGGACGAGGGACGGGAAGTTCTGTGTTATCACAGATGACAAGAAAGGTGCTGCGGCAATCGCTACGCTGTTTCATAGGACTAACCATTATTTTGCCGGGGCCAGAATCATCATATATAGCACACCAAGGCTTTTACAAACTATGTATAATATAGGAATTTTGAAAGAGAAGGAAGATGTACTGCAAATGCTTTCTTATCATGGAGATTCCAAGATTACGATATATGGTACTACGGAATATGATATTGATACGGGTGAATATCTTAGTTTTGATATTGAGCAATTTGCAGATGAGATAATGAAACCAAATGGAGTGAATATTTTGTTTTAATAGGATAAAATATATAGTAAGAATATGAAAGATTACAGCTAATAATACTTGATAATGAATAGTTATTGATCTAAATGAGTATTGGTATATTTATATCATAGATACTATTTTGGAGTATTGCGATATGTATCTAAATAGTAATAAATACTTGATCTTCGGCGCAGGATTTTATGGACAGAAAGCGCTGGAACAATATGGATCACAGAATGTCGATTTTTTTATTGATAATGACAGTAATAAAATCGGCACTTTTTGTAATGGAAAAGAAATAATTACGCCTGCAAGGGCGACTGAACTTGCGAAAGAAAGTAGGTATCAGGTGATAATTGCCAGTCTCTATGCAGAAAGCATGGCAGCTCAATTAGATGAACTTGGGGTAACAGAATACACTTTTTTATAAGCCTATACATGGTATGTATGAGACGGAGGAGCTGATTGTTAATCCATATCTGCAGGCCAAGGAAGCTGAATCCGAGAAAGAATGGTCAGGTTCTCAGAAGATAAGGTTTGCCAGGGAAGAGGTTAATAAGGCTGTTGAAAGGCTGCACAGGCAGCAGGGGCTTTTTAATCATATTGAGATTGAGACAATTAATAGATGCAATGGTATTTGCAGTTTCTGTCCGGTTAACAGAAATGATGATCCTAGGGAAAAGGCAGTGATGTCTGTTGAATTATTTAAAGACATCATTGGGCAGCTTGAAGAAATGCAGTATTCAGGAAGATTGACTACTTTTTCCAATAATGAGCCACTTCTTGATGACAGGATAATAGAATTTAACAAGTATGCGAAAGAGCATTTGCCTAAAGCACGAATACATATGTATACTAATGGAACTCTTTTTACTTTGGATAAATTCAAAGAGCTGGTAGAGGTTTTGGATGAGCTCATCATCGACAATTACAATCAGGAACTTCAGCTTATTAAGCCGGTAAAAGAGATAGTGGAATATTGTGAGGCACATCCAGAACTTTAACATAACAAGAAAGTGACAGTAGTTCTGCGCAAGCCTCAGGAAATATTGACAAACCGCGGCGGTAATGCACCGAACAGGAAAGAATTTGTGGAGTATCCTGGCGATAGATGTCTTTTACCATATAAGCAGATGATTGTAAGGCCTACAGGGCAGGTTTCGCTGTGTTGCAATGATGCACTAGGAAAGTGGACCTTGGGGGATCTCACCAAAGAATCAATACTTGATGTCTGGTATGGCACTAAGTTTACCAAGGTAAGAGAAGCTCTGTATAAAGGACGTCAATACTGCGGTGATTGTAGGCTGTGCGATACATTTAGTATGGGATAAGAAGAGTTAAGACTTAATGTAAGACCTGGCACCTTGAAAAATACATACTTTACACCAGACTTTAGATGTGTTATCCTATCGGCTGTTCGAAAAAATGATTTGCATCTAGCTACGATATGGATAGTCATCTGAACATTTCGTTCATTTTTCCACGAGTGTTATTGAGATTTAGAAGATTTGCCTTGCTATTCTGCTATTAATTCTTTGCCTTATCTGGAAATATCTTTATCCTTCGTATGCTGATGCAGGGAAGGAGTAAATGAGAGAAAAAGAGGAACAACGGTACGGACGTAATAAAGAAACACAGGTCGATAAAAAATATTTAGAAAGTGGTGAGTTCCGAAAGAAATTTGATGGCATTTCAGATTCTGAAAATCTTAACAGATTGTTATATCAGTTAGCTAAAAAAATGTTATTCCATAGAGCGGGAACAAGATTTGAGGACATGTATTGGATTAGTCCGAATAATTATCAGGTATTAGCTCAAGAAACTGAGACTGACATTGAAAAGAAAGTCCTTTATTCTTCAAAAACAAAGCAGATTATTAAAGATAATCCCAATCTTATTACGATTCATTCTCATCCAGATAGTTTTCCGCCTAGCATAGAAGATTTTAATTCTAACTATGAAAACAAGTATGGACTAGGTATAGTGGTTACTCATAGCGGGATAGTGTATATGTACAGCAGCCAAGAACATATTGAACCGGTGTACTACAAACTAAAAGTTGATGAGTACTATCTTGAAGGTTATAATGAAAGTGAATCACAGATAAAAGCATTGGAGTATTGTATGAGTCATTTTGATATCTATTTTAAGGAGGTGACTTGCGATGCCAGAAGAGGAAATGGATATGTTTTACGAAGATGATAGTTGGGACTTTGAACTTCCTGATGATATAAAGAAAATGAGCGTGGAAGAACGTAAGATGGAAATGGATAGGTTATTTAATGAAATGAAGAGTAATCCAAGATATCATAAGAAAGAAAAAATGAAACTGGATAATGTTAAATTTTTCTTTTGAAGATGAATTGCTGGTGTAGGGTAGAAGAGCTTTACACCAGTTTTTTACTATATGGAGAAACATGATCAGCATAATAATACCTATGTACAACACAGAAAACTACATAGAGAAATGTCTTAAAAGTGTGCTGGACCAGTCGTTTGCTGATATTGAGGTTATAGTTATAAATGACGGATCAACAGATGCTTCTGAGGCTATAGTCAGGAGTATTGCAGAGGGTGATTTACGGGTACACCTGTTTTCTCAGGAAAATCATGGGCTTGTTCATGCCAGAAAACAGGGAATCAGGCATGCTACCGGGGAGTATGTTCTGTTTGTTGATGGAGATGATTGGATAAGTGAAAATGCGGTAGAGGAGCTCTTTAAACTGGCCAGGGATAATGATGCGGATGTTGTGGCCAGCGGAGCTATGAAGGCATACTTATTTGAGAATTCCAATGAAGAGTTTAGGGAAGAATCACCGGAAGAAAATGGTAGTTACTGGACTTTTTTAAAAGAAGCAAATATCGCAGAACCCGGACTATACCGCGGGGAAAAGCTTGAGGAGCTTAAGCGTAAGCTTTTTTGCATGGAAGAAACTTTTTGCCTGGCTCTTTTACCATATTTGTGGAATAAGCTGTGGAAGAGAGAACTGATCGAGAGGTTTGTGCTTGCTGCGGATGAGAGGATAACAGTTGGAGAGGACGTTGCGATTGGATTTCCAGCGATTCTGGCATCAGAGAGTCTTGTAGTTACTAATGCTTGTTTTTATTACTATAGGCAAAGCAATGCTTCAATGATGAAAACAATCGGAGATGAGCAGGCTGAATATGAGAATGCAAGGCGCCTGGATTCATATTTACGGGATAAATGTGCTGAACTTGGATATCTGGATCAAGTAGGCGCTGGACTTGACAGGTTCCTATTCAATCAGGTATGCACCAGGGCTTACAGTGTTCTTAATAGGGAAAAAGAGTGTCAGGGGCTTTACCCATTTATGGACCAAATGCCGGAGAATCTTGTGATATATGGCGCCGGGGAGCTTGGAAAGACAGTTTACAGGTATGCCTCCGGGAAAACTAATGTAAAGGCCTGGATAGATGGGCGTGCAGACATTTATCAGAGGCTTGAAATGCCGGTGATTTCAATAAATGAGTACATCCCGGATGCACAAGATACAATTGTTGTTGCTGTTTTCAGGAAAAAGAGCGTTGATGCAATAGTCAAAGATTTGGCTGATAAAGGGGCGCGCGAAGAAAATATTCACAGTATTATTATTCCGGAAAACTTGGATTTGTAGCATTAACAGGCTCAACTAATGAGTGAGCTGCCTTATTGAAAATTGATAGGATTGCTATGAACTATTACATCTTTGGTGCTCATTCCCGTGGACAGACCATGGGAGTGTACCTAAAAAAACTGCATGATGATTGGAATAATCTCGGATATCTTTATGATGATGATCAGATAAATCCGGAGACTGTTAGAGGTGTGCCTGTTTTTAAGATTCAGGGTGAGCAGGAAATTGATGTTTCAGCAACTGTATATATTGCGACACGAGGTGGCTCTTTTGCCCATGTTAAAGAGGTTCTGGAGGAATATGGCTTTTCTCCGGATAATATCATGCCCGTGGACGTTGAACTTGATAGCAGGCTAAGAAATGAGTTTGTGCCTGAGTACTTCAGGGAGCAGAAAAGAGAGTTTATAAGACTTGAAAATGAGCTGGACTTATGTGGAAATGCTCCTGAAAGTGCTGCCAGGAATGTTGACGCAAAGATATATGTGGTCCGGTCAGCTGCAGATTCTGAAATTATGAGTGTAGTGCCGCTATGCGATGATGAGAGCTTTATCCAGGCAGGGCGTGCACTCAGTGATACTGCGCTTTCTGAATGTGATACTATGATAATACCGGTGATAATATTTCAACTCAAAACAAGCAGATGTGCGAGCTTACGGCTATGTACTGGATATGGAAAAACGTGATCTGTGCAAAAATCGATGTTGTTGGCCTTGAACATTACAGGAGGAGATTTATCCTTCCCAAGAATTGGAAGAATGCCTTTGTATTTGACAAGGCCGATGCTATCCTTCCCGTGCCACTTTTTGTTAATCCCAGTATTATGGGAAATTATGTGGACAGACATGAGAGGAAGCCGTGGAATTCTATGATGGCTAATCTTAAGGAAATTCACGGCGCTGATATATACGAAGATGCTGGTCGTTTTTTTGAGAATACCGGATGCTATAGCCCCTGCAATATGATGATTGCACGGAGTGATGTTTTTGCAAAGGCCTGCGAGTTTGTATTTCCTGTTATCTTTGCTGTGATGAAAGATGTTGGAACAATAAATGACAGCTACCAGAACAGATATCCGGGATTCTTGGCGGAGAGGCTTTTTACTTATTTCTTTTTCCGTAATTCTGATAAATACAGGATTTGCTTCGCAGATAAATCTTTTCTGAATTAATAGTAAAGAGTGCACTCTGCTTCGCATGTTTGATGCATCCCTTAAGAAATTATTAATAAACTGACAATAAATGGATTGAGAGTGATTGGCATATCGACAATTGTCTGCCAATATCAATATAAAGATAGGGTGTTTAATGATAAATAGTTAAATTCTTGCGATTTTCTTAAGATTTTCTTGAGATTTTATTAATGTTGGGCCTAAACTGTTTACAGCGTTTGGATGTGGTGATATCCTTACGCATGTGTTTAGAGAAAATAAATGTCTGATCTCTGAATAAGGTGGAAAACAGAGATTCAGACTGATATAGATTTTCAATAATCCGGCTTTTTCTGAGCAATCAATTATGCAGACAGCGTGTCTAATTCGCTGGTACTTCCTTGAACAGAATCTTGCATGATTGATTTCTTCAAACACTTTGCCTATAGGGATTATCTTTGGGACGACTTGCACGTGCCATTTTATGTGGCTTATCTGTGCCTTCTAAAAGTGCGCCTTTTTACAGCGCATGTCTATGATCTCTATAGGTGGGTGGATTGTCTCAAAAGAGAGAAAGAGAAACAAGAATAATTAAGGAGATTTCAAATACATCAAAAATGATGTATAATAGTTTTGAATATGGATATATTCGATTATGCTACGGCAGGAGGCAAGAATCTTATTACAGAGTATATAGATGAATTGCTCATTGCTGAGAGACTTGAGATATATGATATCAGGAACGAGATACGAGATAAAGGATTAGACGCTTTTGAAAAACTTAATACTCGTCAATTAAGAGGAAAATTGTGGGAGATAAAGTCTTCGCAAACTCGAATAATGTATGTAGTTATAAATCAGGATGGAGTAGCTTTCTTGCATATTTGTAAAAAACAAAAGGGAAAAGCAGAGAAGCTAGAAATAGATAAAGCTATCCGTAGAGCTAAAAGAGAAGGACTTTTGTGAGGTGTTGAGATGCTGGTAAAAAGTGATTCTGAAAAAGAAAAAAAGATTGTAGAAGATATTATTACAAATGACGAGCAATTGAAGCAACAACATGAGCTTTTTGTTGCGGAAATGGCGTTTAAACAGGAGATGATCAATGCAAGAAAGACATTATCTCTTACACAAAAAGATGTTAGTCGATTGTCGGGGCTTTCTCAACAGGCAGTTAGCAGAATAGAAAATGGGGCTAGTGGCACGATTTCAACGGTTATAAAATATCTCAATTCACTAGGGTACACATTGTCTATAAAAAAGAACTGCTGATAGTACCTTTCTTACGAATGCAGCCAATTTCCAATATATGATTTGAAATATATCTTGACATAATTTTTCCATGAGTGTTTAATGAAATAGAACTAAAAACCGCTAGGGGAGCAATGCTGAGAGTGTACGCCGTGTGCGTCTTACCCTTATTACCTGACTCGGATAATGCCGTCGTAGGGAAGCTGATGAGCTTGAATGCCATGCATGTGATATTTGTTGCTGGCGTATAGAGCTTGTAACCAAGATAGGATGACTTAGGGTCCTCCCTGGATGCGGAAATGTATCAAGGGAGGAATTTTTTTATGAGTTTATTTTTGGAAAAAGTAGTTGAGGATGGTGATGTTTACTACAACATCACAAGCGGAGGATATGCTCTTATTGTTGTGCTTGCACTTTTGGCTTTCGCAATGATCAGCTTCTTCAAGAATTCTGATGGCAAGGGTAAGATGAGTGTCAAGCAGATTACAGTTTCTGCGCTGTGCCTTGCACTTGCTTTTGTTCTGTCTAACATCAAGTTGTTCAAACTGCCTACAGGTGGATCACTTACAGTATTTAGCATGTTCTTTGTAACTTTTATTGGTTATCTTTATGGACCAAGAGTCAGCTTATCAGCCGCTTTTGCATACGGATTGTTGCAGATGATCGCTGATCCTTATATTATCAGTATTCCTCAGCTTCTGTGCGATTATATCCTTGCTTTTGGTTCACTTGGACTTTCTGGATTTTTCCACAACACCAAGTACGGAATGTTTAAGGGATATTTTGCAGGAATATGTGGAAGATACTTCTTCTCGGTTCTATCAGGTGTGATCTTCTTTGCTTCATATGCTCCGGAAGGAACATCAGCACTTGGATATTCACTTACTTATAACGCTTCTTACATAGGAGCAGAGGCGATTCTCACAATTGCTGTTTTGTGCATTCCTGCTGTAAGGATTGCCCTTAACAGGATCAAGGTTGAGGCCCTTGAAAAGGGTGTTGCCAAGGGCGAGAGTATTTCTGTAGCAAGGTAATCGAGCTAGTTAAATATGATAAAAGGCAAATGGCTGAAATTAACTGCCATTTGCCTTTTTTTTGTGTAGCATCTTTTAATAAACCCCCTGCTATGCAGGGGGATAACAGCTGCTTTAGCTTACAGTAGAAAACCTCCCGTGCTAGAATTACTTACGGTTCGCCAACCAAAGTAAAGCACAGGAGGTAGTCCAAAATGGACATGAATAGTTTATCACACACTAAATGGGAGTGTAAGTACCACATAGTATTTGCACCTAAGTTCAGGAGAAAGGTTGCATATGGTCAGATCAAGCAGGATATTGCAAATATTCTCAGTACATTATGCAAGAGGAAAGGCGTGGAGATCATAGAGGCAGAGGTTTGCCCGGATCATATACATATGCTGGTAAGGATCCCACCGAGCATGAGTGTATCAAGTTTCGTAGGGTACTTAAAGGGAAAGAGCACGCTTATGATATTCGAAAGGCATGCGAACCTCAAGTACAAATACGGTAACAGGCATTTCTGGTGTAGAGGATACTATGTCGATACAGTAGGCAAAAATGCAAAGAAAATAGAGGAGTACATAAAGAATCAGTTAAAAGAGGATTTAGAGTACGACCAAATGACACTAAAAGAGTATATCGACCCGTTCACGGGTGAGCCGGTAAAGCAAAACAAATAAGATGAGCCCAGGGGGCTCTGTAGAAAAATGATGTTGCGGCTGGCGAACCATTCGGCGAGTCTTTAGACTCAGTGCCGGCAACAGGCCCTTATAGGGCCAGAACAAACCACCGGCTAAGCCGGTGGTTCTGATTAATCCATTTCTATCATTTCTTCATATTTATCAATTTCTGTTCTTGTGAGCAGAGCAGATACCTTGACACCTTCTGGAAGGTACTCGGTACTCTTTATTTTGCCTGCTTCATTAAGAAAGCTCAAAAGCCCACCTTCTGAGTAGGGCAGGAGCATTTCGCACAGAGTGTCGGCCTTTCCCAGATGGCTTTCTATAAGAGATATGAGAGTGTCAAGGCTGTCCTGATCCTTGGCACAAATATAGGCCCTGTCGTCAATTGACCTTGGAACCTCCATGACAAGTTGTCCGTTTTCGCGCTGCTCATCCTGAACCTGATCGGATTTATTGAATACGTATATGACCGGAATATCACCGGCACCGATTTCTGCAAGAGTATCACGTGTCACATCCATGTGGAATCTGTATTCCGGATCTGAAAAGTCGATTACCTGAAGCAGAATATCAGCATATTTAGCCTCTTCAAGTGTGGAGCGAAAGGCTTTGACAAGTGAGTGTGGAAGCTCGCTTATAAAACCAACTGTGTCCGTTAAAAGAAAAGGTCTATGGCCGGGCGCTGTAATCTTTCTGACAGATGTATCTAGTGTGGCAAACAGCATATCTTTTTCAAGAACCTGCTTGTCATCGGAAGTTTCTCCACCGTACAAACGCAAAAGATTGTTCATGATTGTTGACTTTCCTGCATTTGTGTAGCCTACAAGAGAAACCTTGGGTATTCCGGAATTAACTCTTTTACCTCTCTGGGTATCACGTTCCTTCTCAACAGCTTCCAGCTCGCGTCTCAGCTCAGCCATTCTGTGCTCGATTCGCCTTCTGTCAAGCTCAAGCTGCTTCTCACCTGATCCCTTATTGGATAAGCGGCCGCTTCCGCCGCCCTGTCTTGAAAGAGAACTTCTCATACCTACAAGCCTTGGGAGCATGTACTGAAGCTGGGCGTATTCTACCTGAAGCCTTGATTCTCTTGTCTTGGCACGCTTGGCGAAAATCTGAAGAATCAGTCCTGTTCTGTCAATGACCTCTGTATCAAGGATCTTTTCAAGGTTTCTGATCTGCATGGGAGAGATGTCTCCGTTAAAGATAACAATGCTGGCATCAAACATCTCAACTGCGCCCTTTATCTCTTCAACCTTACCGCTTCCTACATAAGTACTTCTGTCAGGAGTTGGAAGATTCTGAGTAGTAGTGCACGCAACTATAATATCAAGAGCTTTTGTCAGCTCTTTAAGTTCATTCATTGACCTTTCAAACTCGTCGTCAGTCTTGTCTGTATTAAGCCCAACTAAAACGGCTCTGGTTTCTACTACATCTTCTACAATCTGATGAATAACATTTTTCATAAATTCTTTTTTCTCCTAAATCAATGAAAAACATACTCCCCATCAAATCGCAAGAATATTAACGATTTTCTTATTATGGGAATATGTCATTTACGCAGCAATGGTTTCACTATAAATCCAAATAATCATGTCATTCACCTCCGAAAGAATGTAAAATATCTTTTCATATAAACAAACAAGTTATTAACCTGTTGTGTTATCAATATAATCGTTTTAAGTTCCGATTATAAAAACATATCATTTGCCCAAAAAACTAGGATAAAGACATGTGATTTGTACGTTTTTGTACTTATGTAACGTAGTAGAAAGGGCGTGTTATGAGATTTTACAAGGATAGATATACAATATTTTGCGACATTTGAACTGCGGATATGAGACCAGGCAGTCCAAGTGCCTTTGCACGATGGACTGACGTTATGGGCTCATAGGAGCGTTTAGTTCAATGGGATGCAAAAATTGTATATCAGACGAATAAAATCACATAACACGCCCTTATCAAAAAATTACAAATAACAACAACTACAATTACAGCAAATGAATTCCGTTTTTGTCGCACTCGCTGACCATTTCATCAGGCCAGATTGAGCACTGGACTTCTCCAATGTGTGCCTTCCTCAGGAAGAACATACAAATTCTGGATTGTCCGATACCGCCTCCGATAGTGTATGGAAGTTCACCATCAAGAATAGCTTTCTGGAATGGAAGCTGAGCTCTCTCTGTACATCCGGCCTTCTCAAGCTGAGTCTTAAGAGACTTCTCATCAACTCTTATGCCCATGCTGGATAACTCAAGAGCAATATCAAGAATAGGATAATAAACAATAATGTCAGCGTTGAGCTGCCAGTCATCATAGTCTGGAGCTCTGCCGTCATGACGGTCACCTGAAGCAAGCTCATCACCGATCTGCATTATGCAGACAGCGCCCTTTGCCTTGGCAATGTAGTACTCACGCTCCTTGGGAGTGTTATCAGGGAACATATCTTCAAGTTCCTGAGTTGTGATAAAGAAAATATCATCAGGAAGGAGCTCTTCTATATAGTCGTACTGGATGGACATGAATTTCTCTGTCTTGCGAAGAACCTTGTAAACATCGCGTACAGTAGCCTTGAGGAAGTCCATGTTACGATCTTCCTTGCGGATAACCTTCTCCCAGTCCCACTGATCTACAAAAATTGAATGAATATTGTCCGGAACCTCGTCTCTTCTGATAGCGTTCATATCAGTATAGAGACCTTCGCCAACATTAAAACCATATTTCTTGAGAGCGAATCTCTTCCACTTGGCGAGAGAGTGAACTACTTCAGCAGGTCTCTGGCCTTCGTTCAGAATATCAAAAGCTACAGGACGCTCAACACCATTAAGGTTATCGTTAAGGCCTGACTCGGGTGTTACAAATAATGGCGCAGTTACGCGCTGCAGATTAAGTCTTGTTGAAAGCATTCCCTGAAAAAAGTCTTTGACAGTCTTGATTCCAACCTGAGTATCATGAAGATCAAGAGCGGACTCGTATTTCTTGGGGATTTTAAGGTTCTCCATATTAGTACTCCAATTCTCAAAAATTTACTTATTACATATTAAAACCATGAAATCTATATTGCAAGTTATTTATACGATAAAAAAAGTAGTGACATGTTGATATATTGTAGTTTTTTAAAAGCCGCTATCCATGCACCTTATGTAAGCAGTTACATAAAATTCGTATTTTCGTCACAGTTTCGTCACAAAAAACTATTTACAAAAACGTTTACGGTCTGTATATTACTAGGAAGGTTTGTGACAGTTTTACGTTTTTTATTCACAGATATTAGGTAGAGGTTTCCGTGATTTGGTTTTACCAAGGAGGTTTTTATGTTAGAAAATGTTATTAAGAAGCACATTATGCTTCAGCCAACACAGGTTCAGGACTTTGTAAAAGAGGCTACAAAGTGTGATTTTGATGTTGATATATATTACAACAGATATGTAGTTGATGCTAAGTCTATTTTAGGTGTATTTGGTCTTGATCTTACCAAGACTCTTACTGTTGAGTACCAGGGACATAACAAGCAGTTCGAGCAGTATCTTAACGGACTTGCTATCGCTGGTTGATAATTTAGCTTTTTCATTTTGAATCCTTTTATATAATGGCGGATAAGATATCAATAGATGTCTTATCCGTCTTTTTATGATATAGCTCCGCTATGGATGCGCACTCGCGACATTCTTTTTATTAAACAGAATTTTCCGCATAATCCCCTCAGCATGATACAATAAGTTCTGAAAAACAATCTTCAATCGGAGATATTCATGACAACGATCACTATTTCAGTACGCGGCCTTGTAGAATTCATTCTCAGAAGTGGCAGCATAGATAACAGAATACAGCAGGCACCGGCCGATGCAATACAGGAGGGTGGAAGGATCCACCGCATGATACAAAAGAGTATGGGGCCTGACTATCACGCAGAAGTTCCCCTTTCCTTTATTCATCACGCAGATAATTATGACCTTTTAATAGAGGGTAGAGCTGACGGAATCTTGGATAAGTATATAGATGATCCTGACGCATATGATGCTCAGGAGAGCTTTATTGATAAGCCTAAACCAGCTCCACTGATAGATGAGATCAAGGGTACTTACAGAGACCTCAGGAAAATGGAGGTTCCTGTTGATGTTCACCTTGCCCAGGCCAAGTGCTATGCCGCAATGTATTGCAAGGACAGACATTGCCCTAATATAAATGTCCGCATGAGCTATTGCAATATTGATACAGAAGAAATGAAGTATTTTGACTTTTCTTTTTCCTATGAGGAGATAGTAAAGTGGTTTGATGAGCTTATTTCAATGTATCTCAAGTGGTCAGACTTTGAATTTAACTGGTCCGGAGTAAGGACAACGTCTATAAAGGCAGTTCAGTTCCCTTTTCCCTACAGAGATGGCCAGAAAGACCTGGCGGCTGCAGTTTATAGGACTATCGTCCATGGTAAAAAACTGTTCCTCGAGGCTCCTACAGGAACCGGCAAGACAATAACAACGGTTTTTCCCACTGTTAAGGCAGTTGGTGAAGGCAAGATCAGTAAGCTCTTTTACCTGACAGCCAAAACTATCACCAGAACTGTTGCTGAGGAAGCCTTTGCTACTCTTAGAAAGGCCCAAAATCTCAGGTTTAAGACAGCTACTATAACTGCCAGAGATAAAATATGTTTCCTTGATGAAAATGAAAGAAACTGTAATCCACAGGCCTGCCCTTATGCAAATGGGCACTATGACAGAATAAACGACGCTATTTATGATCTTCTGGCACACGAGGATTCTTTTGACAGGGAAAAAATAGTAGAATACGCTACAAGGCATCAGGTCTGCCCTTTTGAGATGTCTCTTGATATGAGCCTTTGGGCGGATGGCATCATATGTGATTATAACTATGTTTTTGACCCCTTTGTTTATCTTAGAAGGTTCTTTGCAGAGGGTAAAAAGAAGGACTACGTTTTCCTCGTAGATGAGACGCACAACCTTTTGGACAGAGGGCGCGACATGTATAGCGCTTTTCTCAGGAAAGAGAGCTTTTTGGAGCTTAAGAGCCTTATAAAGGAATTTCACCCAAGTATCGCCGGGCACCTTGATAAATGCAACAAAGCTATGCTGGAGCTAAAAAGAAATTGCGACGGCTGTACTGTGCTTACAAGCATAGACAGTGTGATAAATCCCCTAAACAGGCTGGCGGGAATAATATCAGAGTATCTTGAAGACCATTCGGAAGGCCCTTGCAGAGAGGATATATTGGAATTCTACTTTGACGTATCAAGGTTTCTGACCATTTTTGACCTTGTGGATGATCATTATGTTATGTACAGCGAATTTGCGGAAAATGGCGATTTCCTTGTAAGACTGTCCTGTGCGGATCCATCGAGAAATCTGGCGCAGTGTATGGAAAGAGGAAGGTCATCGATACTGTTTTCGGCTACTCTTTTACCTATTCAGTATTATAAAAAGCTTCTGGGAGGAACAGAAGAAGACTACGAAATTTATGCAAGATCAATCTTTGATCCGGAGAGGCTTGGCGTATATCTGGGAGTTGATGTTA
This sequence comes from Butyrivibrio proteoclasticus B316, assembly GCF_000145035.1. Taxonomy (NCBI): domain Bacteria; kingdom Bacillati; phylum Bacillota; class Clostridia; order Lachnospirales; family Lachnospiraceae; genus Butyrivibrio; species Butyrivibrio proteoclasticus. The sequence goes on along the minus strand of NC_014387.1, from coordinate 2,647,329 downwards.
CCAGTAAGTATTCAGAGCGCAGTCCGCAGCAGTACTACAATATAGCAAGTTATATTAATAGTGTGGTGGGAGCCAGAAGCGGCAATTATCTGATTTTCTTCCCTTCACATCAGTTTCTTGAGGAAGTTCTTTATATTTATGAAGAAGAGTTTTATGACGAAGAAAACACAGAACTTCTTGTCCAGCGTGATTACATGAGTGAGGAAGCAAGAGAAGCTTTCCTTGACAGGTTTTCCACAGGAAATGATATTGACCTTTCAAAAGTTATCCACATGGATCTTGAGATAGTAGAAGATAAGAATATTCTGGGCTTTTGTGTAATGGGCGGAATATTCAGTGAGGGAATTGATCTGAAATATGACAGCCTGATTGGCGTTATAGTTGTTGGGACAGGAATTCCACTTGTATGTAATGAGAGAGAAATTCTAAGGGAATACTTTGAAAAGGCAGGTTTTGACGGATTTGACTATGCCTACAGATTCCCGGGAATGAACAAGGTTTTGCAGGCAGCAGGGCGTGTTATCAGAACGGAAGAGGATAAAGGAGTTGTGACTTTACTTGATAATCGTTTCACGGCGGCGAGTTATAAATCTCTATTTCCAAGGGAGTGGAAGGGTTACAAAACAGTAACGACCAAAACGGTCAAAAATGAGATAACCCAGTTTTGGTCCGAAAAAACAGGTGACTAAGCCATTGAATTATAAAAAAATACCCCGAAATGCTAAAAAATGATTTACATAAAGCAGTATAAAATAAATTTATGTAAACCGATAAAAATAATGAATTGTATCAATTGCTCGAACAATAATACGTTTTTTTGAAAAAATGATGAAAAAGCTTTAATAAAATGACGAGTGTGTCATGTGGATAACTCTGTGGAAATTGGGGATTAGTTAAAAAATATAAAAGCAAACCCCAGTAAAATAGCGGATTTCTAAAGCGTGTGGAAATTAACTAATAAACGAGTAAAAATAATCATATGACCAAATAAGTCAACGTGTATATGTAAACCAACATAAAGCATGACATACGTGTCATATAAAAAGCGCAACCCCAGTATTCATGCATGTTTCACATAAGAATTCACTATTCATCAAATTATTATTTTCCTTGAAATGTAACAGCCAGGTGATGTAAAATTGTATTTACCTTCAAATGTTATCGAATTTTTGTTGGACTAGTTTGCGCAAAAAAGTCGCAAATCCACAATTTGTGGGGGCTTTACGATTGTGGATAACTTTTTGTGATAGATGAACTGGGGGTGCTTTATGAACATAAAGGATTACGATCGGGAAATACAGACTCTTAACAGCGAAATGATGCTTGCAAGATCTTCAATGTCCAGTAGCTACATTGGAATATGTAATCGTTTTGTTCGTGCGGCCAAACGTCTCGACGACAATAGTCTTGTCGGCTATGCGTATTACTATCTGGCTGATGCTTATTACCTGCTCAGCACTGATTATCGTAAGTTCAATATGAATCTCCTCAAGGCAATTGAATATTTACAGATGGAAGGAGATGCCGAGCATCTTGCAAGGTGTTATAACCTTCTTGGAATAGATTCTCTTAATCATGGCAACTACGAGCTTGCTATTGATTTCTTTTTAAAGGGAATTAAATATTGCGAAGATCTGCCTGACAGTGGTGTTCCTGGGTTTATGTTTTTTAACATAGGACATGTGTATTACAGATTTGGCGATGTTAAAACAGCCCTTTCATATATCAGATCGGCCTATAAACATATCAGAAAGAATCGTAAAGAGAGCCTTTATTACAGAAATATCCTCTATTGTCACTGCTTCGAGGCTGATTGCTATATAAGGCTTGGCAAACCTGATTCAGTACGAAAGTGCCTTGAAGCCATGGACAAGCTGGCAAATTACCAGGAGTTTAATGAGGAGTATCTTTTAGGACTTCCTATCCTCGATACCAAGATGAGAGCCTATTATTATCTTGGTGATGAAAAGAGGTTTGAGTATTATTTCAAAATGCTGAACGGTCTTATCAAAGACAGGAAGTTCTCGCTTGATGATATGGTGGATGTTTACAATACTGCCCGTTTTTACCTTGAGATAGGAAAAGAAAAAGAGGCTATCAAGGTGGCTCAATTAACCGAGCAGGAACTTGATGATCTTAACATTGCTAATTTAAGACTTAACCACGCCAAGTTAAGATGCGAGATTTATGAAAGGGTAAATGATCCTGAGGCCAGAACAAGGGCTCTCGAAGATTTTTACAGATATACTCTTGAATTTGAAAAAGAGAAGATGGTCAACTACAAGTTTTTTGCCGCTATGAGAACTAAGCTTTCCAATGTGGAAAAAGAAAATGACAAGCTCATGAGACAGGCGGAAACAGACCAGCTTACAGGTCTTGGTAACAGGTATAGTCTCAACAGGTATGCGGAAACAGCTTTTGAAAAGGCCTGTGAAAAAGGGCATTATCTGGCTGTTGAAATTCTTGATGTGGATGATTTTAAGCAGTTTAATGACAGGTACGGTCATCAGGTAGGAGATATGTGTCTCAAGCAGATATCCAAAGCTATAATCGATATCTGCGAGCATAGTAAGGGAATCCACGCTTTCAGATATGGCGGAGATGAGTTCATAATAATCTATGAGAGTATGAGCGATAAAAAGGTTCTGGATTATGCAGTTAAACTCCGGGAAAGAATAGGAAATATAGCGCTGGAATCAGAAATGGCTGATGAAGGCATAACTATCAGTATTTCCCAGGGAATACGTAATTCTGTCCCCAAGGAAACAACCAAGCTCTGGGATTACATGTATGCGGCAGACAATGCACTTTATCAGGTTAAGGAGAGCCGCAAAGGAGAGATAGCACTTATCCACAATGCTGTGATCTCACAGAAATCCCTTGATGAAGTTAAACATAGCTGAGGATTTGGGCGTGAGTAAGTTATTCTGTGAATAGAAAAGGTTTACCATGTTTATATCTTGACATTATTTTTTTGAACTAATATAGTTATTTTAAATTATTTTTTTAAAGGTTATGAGAAAGAGGAGTACATATCTTTACAGAGTCTAAAGAGAAGATACCTGTGCGGAGGATTTTCATGAGGCATAAGTCTTATATGAAGCGGCGCACATGCTGAGAGGTATCGGCGATGGAGATGTGGAAGGTAGCTTTTGAACCGGGCACCCAGAACGGGATTATGTTCCCATAAGTGTCCCCGCGTCATCTGCGTTAGAGGATGAGAGTGAAATCCCATTTTTATGGAAGAGCACTTACTGAGTTATAAATCAAGGTGGTACCGCGTATATTACGCCCTTGGTAGCTTATTGGCTGCCAGGGGCTTTTTTATTAGCTGCCTGGCACAACAAAAAAGGAGAAAATCATGAAGAAAGAACTAGCTAAGACTTATGATCCCAAGAACATTGAGAGTCGTCTGTACTCCAATTGGGAAGCCAAGAAATACTTCCATGCTGAAGTAGATGAGACCAAAAAACCATTTACTATTGTTATTCCACCGCCAAACATCACAGGTAAGCTCCACATGGGACATGCCCTTGATAATACAATGCAGGATATTCTCATTCGTTTTAAGAGAATGCAGGGATACAACGCACTTTGGCAGCCAGGAACAGATCATGCATCAATCGCTACTGAGGTTAAGATCATTGATGCTCTTAAGGCAGAAGGAATCGACAAAAGAGATCTTGGCCGTGAGAAATTCCTTGAAAGAGCCTGGGAGTGGAAAAAAGAGTACGGCGGAACTATCATTCAGCAGCTCAAGAAGATGGGATCTTCCTGTGACTGGGACAGAGAGCGTTTCACGATGGATGAAGGCTGTAACGAGGCTGTTACAGAAGTCTTCTGCAAGATGCATGAAAAAGGATATATCTATAAGGGAAGCCGTATCGTAAACTGGTGCCCTGTTTGTAAGACTTCTATCTCTGATGCTGAGGTTGAGTACGAGGAGCAGGCTGGACATTTATGGCATATCAAGTATCCTGTTATCAATGAGGATGGATCAGTTTCTGATACTGAGTTTATCGAGTTTGCGACAACACGTCCTGAGACAATGCTTGGTGATACAGCTGTTGCTGTTAACCCTGATGATGACAGATACAAGAACTTTAAAGGCAAGAAGGTTCTTTTACCTATAGTTAACAGAGAGCTTCCTATCGTAGAAGATTCTTATGTTGATATGGAATTTGGTACAGGTGTAGTTAAGATCACTCCAGGCCATGACCCTAACGACTTTGAGGTTGGTAAGCGTCATAACCTTGAGGAGATCAATATCCTCAATGATGATGCCACTATCAACGCTAATGGCGGCAAATTTGAAGGCATGGATCGCTACGCAGCAAGAGAAGCCATTGTTAAAGAGCTTGATGAGATGGGACTTCTTGTTGAGATTGAGGACTATTCTCACAATGTTGGTACACATGACCGTTGCCACACAACAGTAGAGCCTATGATCAAGGCACAGTGGTTCGTTAAGATGGATGAGCTCATCAAACCTGCAGTTAAGGCTGTTAAAGAGGGTGAGATCAAGCTTATTCCACCTAGAATGGAGAAGACATACTTCAACTGGACAGACAACATCCGTGACTGGTGTATTTCAAGACAGCTCTGGTGGGGCCACAGAATTCCTGCTTACTACTGCGATAAGTGCGGAGAGGTTGTTGTATCCAAGACTACTCCTACAGTTTGTCCTAAGTGCGGTGAAACTCACTTTACTCAGGATCCTGACACACTTGATACATGGTTTTCATCAGCTCTTTGGCCATTTGAGACACTTGGCTGGCCACATGACACCAAGGAACTTAAGTATTTCTTCCCTACAGATGTGCTTGTAACAGGTTATGACATTATCTTTTTCTGGGTAATCAGAATGATCTTCTCAAGCTATGAGAACATGGGAACATATCCATTCCACACAGTTCTTTTCCATGGTCTTGTAAGAGACTCTCAGGGACGTAAGATGAGTAAATCTCTTGGAAATGGTATCGATCCTCTTGATATCATTGAGAACTACGGTGCTGATGCTCTTAGACTTACACTTATTACAGGAAACGCACCGGGTAATGATATGCGTTTCTATAATGAAAGAGTTGAGAATAGCCGTAACTTTGCTAACAAGGTTTGGAATGCTTCAAGATTCATTATGATGAACATGGCTGAGGATGCTAAATCTGCAATCCATCAGGATATGCCTGAAGGTCTTGAGCCTGTTGATAAGTGGATCCTTAGTAAGCTCAATAATACGGTAAAAGAAGTTACTGAGAACATGGAACACTATGAACTCGGAATTGCAGTTCAGAAGGTTTATGACTTTATTTGGGATGAGTTCTGTGACTGGTACATTGAGATGGTTAAGCCTCGTCTTTATAATTCAGACGATGCTGTTTCTCATGAGGCAGCTCTTTGGACACTTCAGACAGTACTTCTGAATGCACTTAAGCTCCTGCACCCATACATGCCATTTATTACAGAAGAAATCTTCTGCACAATGCAGGATGAGGAAGAGTCAATCATGATCTCTGACTGGCCTGTATACAAGGATGAGTGGAACTTTGCAGCTGATGAGAAGTCTATCGAGACAATCAAGGAAGCTGTTCGTGGTATCCGTAACGTTCGTACACAGATGAATGTTGCTCCATCAAGAAAGGCAAAAGTATTTGTTGTAAGTGATAAGGATGATGTTCTTGATATCTTCAGAACAGGTAAGCTGTTCTTTGAATCACTTGCTTATGCTTCTGAGTCTGTTTGCCAGAAAGATAAAGAGGGTATTGCAGAGGATGCTGTTTCTGTAGTTCTTGCAGATGCAACAGTTTATATTCCTTTCTCTGATCTTGTGGATCTTTCTGCAGAGATTGAGCGTCTCACCAAGGAGCAGAAGAGACTTGAAGGCGAGCTTAAGAGATCACAGAATATGCTCAGCAATGAGAAATTCCTCTCTAAGGCGCCTGCAGAGAAGATTGCAGAAGAAAAAGAGAAGCAGCAGAAATACCAGCAGACCTACGACCAGGTAACTGAGAGACTTGTACAGCTGACAAAATAAGGCTATGAGCATGTCTGCAAACAGGGGGCTCGTGATGTACAGATAAACCTCCGATGATGCGCTAATCCTATGTGTCGTATATGTGCATTAAAACCTCCGATGATACGCTGTCTCTATGTGTCGTATATGTGTATTAAAACCTCTAATGATGCTTCGCATCAAATCGGTTTTATACACATATACTTCTATAAGAGCAGCTGCATCAAATCGGCTATTTACACATATACATCCACAAGGAAGCCGCATCAAATCGGTTTATCTGTACATTCACTTCGCCTATACTAGCTTGAAGACATGTGCGTAGTTTACTAATGTGTGTAGGCACAAGTCACAGTGGAAATTGGTTTTGTGGGGAAAATGATATATGCAAATTGGCATAAATGCGGAAGTTTGGTAATAGGATTTTGAAAAGCATGTTGTGCCGATATCTGCTGAAAGGCGTTTTATAGTAGGATATGAGTACAGAAATTTTGGGTAAGGTGGCTGATTTTATCAGCAGAGCTGATGGAGGAGAGCATATTTCAGTCACTGAGTGTGAGGATTTTCTCAATCAGGTTCCGAGTTTTACTGACAAACATACAATAGAAGATACAAGGGCTTATCTGGATTTTCTTGGAAATCCTGATGAGAATATGAAGATAATACATGTTGCCGGAACTAACGGAAAAGGTTCCGCTTGCAGCTATATTTCATCTATTCTAATGAAAGCCGGATATAGTGTGGGAATGTTCACATCTCCACATTTGGTTAAGATTACAGAAAGATTTCAGATTGATGGTAAACCGATAAGCGATGGTGTTTTTGTTGAAGTATTTATAGAGATGCTTCGCAGAACTGTCGAATATAATTCAGATAAAGGCAATACAAATAGTTTTTATTTTCCTACCTATTTTGAATATCTCTTTTTCATGGCAATGCTGCTGTATGATGTGTATCCGGTAGATTATCTGGTGCTGGAGACAGGACTTGGTGGGAGACTGGATGCAACTAATGCTGTTAAAAAACCTCTTGTTTCAGTTATTACTGAGATTGGCTATGACCATATGCAGTATCTTGGCGAAACGATAGAGGAGATTGCCTTTGAAAAGGCAGGTATCATTAAAAGCGGTGTTCCGATAGTATTTTTTGACAAGAGAGATGAGAGCACGGCTGTGATCAAGAAAAGAGCTCTTGAACTTGACAGCAGAGCTGTGGTTGTTGAGAGCAGAAATATACAGGATACAAGGCGAATTGAGGATGAAGCAGGGAACAAATACATTGCTTTTTCGTTAAATAGCTTATATGATAAATATGTTGACATAAGGCTTTCGACAGAGGCGCTTTATCAGTCGGAAAATGCTGCCCTGGCAGTTGAAACTGTAGGCATTCTGCGAGGCTTGGGTACAGAGATCTCTGAACTTGATATCAGAGAGGGACTTCTGTCAGCCAAGTGGGAAGGCAGAATGGAAGAAGTGCGTCCGGGTATTTATGTGGACGGCGCTCATAATATTGACGGAATTATGGCTTTTCTCGAGAGTATCAAGAATATGAACTGTTCCGGAAGGAAATTGATGCTGTTTGGAATAGTAAGTGACAAGCAGTACAAGGAGATAGTCCGCAGTATTCTTGAAGCCAGAGAGTTTGAACAGATATACGTGGCTGTACTTGAGACCAGCAGGTCTTTATCAGTTTCTGATCTAAAGGGTGCTTTTGAGGATGCCAAGGACGAGCTTGGTATAATTGGTGTTCCGGTCAAATACTATAGCAATGTAAGAGATGCAATAACAGATATCATAACCAACAGGAAATCCGGAGATATGGTATTTGCTGCAGGTTCTCTCTATCTGGCAGGTCAGATAAAGGGAATGTTATAAACTGGGAGATAATTTGTTACTGGAGCTGTATACACGCGGCAGACAGTTACGATAATTATATCTGAGGGGATAAATATAGATGATCAATTTTGAAGAAGAACTTAAAAAGTTCAGACCCAGTCTGGAAATCGAGGATGCAGAAGACATTATATACAACCAGGATCTGGATGATATGTCAGATGTTTTGGTCAAGCTTTTAAAAGAAGCTAAGGGAGATTTCGATAATCAGAAGAGGACTAAATAACAATGAAGTGCAATCGTTGTGGGGCGGAACTTGATAAAAGCGATGTTTGCCCAGGATGCGGGGCGAATGTCAGAATATATAAGAAAACAGTCAGCCTTTCCAACAGGTTTTACAATGAAGGATTGGAGAAGGCTACAGTAAGAGATCTGACAGGAGCTGTAAGTGCTCTTAGACAGTCACTCAAGCTGGATAAGAATAATATAGATGCAAGAAATCTTCTGGGGCTTGTTTATTACGAGACCGGAGAGGTTGTTGCGGCTCTATCTGAATGGGTTATCAGCAAGAACCTTGAGCCGGAGGAAAACCTTGCAGACAAATATATGGACTATGTCAGAAATAGCCCTTCTCAGCTTGATACAATCAATCAGACTATCAAGAAATTTAATATAGCGCTTAATTACTGCCGTCAGGATGGACTTGATCTGGCTGTGATTCAGCTCAAGAAGGTGCTTTCATTAAATCCCGGATTTATTAAAGCGCACCTTTTGCTTGCCCTTTTATACTTGAAGGGTGGAAACTATGACAGGGCCAAGATAGAGTGCCAGAAGGTATTAAAGCTGGATACCGGCAATGTTATGGCCAAGCGCTATTTAAGAGAAGCGGACAGTATGCTTCTTCCTGGCGAAAGTGGCAAGCTTGTATCAGATATAGCTTCGTCAGATAGTGAAGATGTGATCAGATATAACAGCGGTAATGAGATGATCATTCAGCCGGTTAAAAAGTCACCTATTACAAGAACAGGTTCGATTTGGGGAATAGTTCTTGGAGCTGTTCTGGGACTGGCTGCCGCATGTTTCCTTATTTTGCCTCAGCGTATTCAGAGTATTAACAACAGCAATCAGAATAAGATTTCACAGATAAGTGAGGAGTCTGATGCCAAGTCAGCCAAGATCAATGAATACGAGCAGCAGGTTAAGACTCTTGAGAATCAGATTACTGACCTTCAGAGCAAGGTTACTGATTATGAAGGCGTAGACAGTACTTCTGCGGCCATGAACTCACTTATGAGTGCAACCAATATCTATATGACCGATTCATCTGATATTGATTCGATGGCACAGGCACTTTCAAACCTTGACCTTAACGCTATAAGTGACGATGTTTCACCTGAATTTAAGGCTCTTTACGATACTCTTATGTCACTTGTTGGAAGTGAGCTTGCAACATCATATTACAACGCGGCTAATGATGCGTATAAGGCTGAGGATTATGAGACAGCAATAGCTAATTATTCCAAGGCTTATCAGTTTGACAACACTAATGTCAATACACTTTATTATTTGGGCAATTCCTACTATGAGAGCGGAGATTTTGAGAACGCCAAGACTACTTATGATGCGGTTATCACCAATTTCCCTGATACTCAGAGTGCGGCAGCAGCTCAGACCAAGCTTGCAGAGATTAACAATTCAGGAAACTGATATGCTTTTCGGCTTTGATATATAGGACAGATATTATCGATGATTAATTTTTCGGATTTAACTTTTATTTTCAGGTTTTTGCCTGTATTTATAGTGGCTTTTTACCTGACCCCATATGAATTCAGAACGCTGACCCTTTTGCTGGGAAGCCTTGTGTTCTATGGAGTTGGCGATATCAAGATGTTCCCGGTTCTTCTGGGAGCTGTAATAATCAACTATTTATTTAGCAGAGCGCTAAAGGGCGGAGGAAGCAAGGTCCTTTTGGGCTTTGCTATTGTTCTTGATGCCCTTATGCTTGTTGAATTCAAGCTTCTTGGGCAGTTTGTAGACAGTTCATTTATGCCGATCGGCGTGAGCTTTTTTACCTTCAAGATGATATCATTTCAGATTGATAATTACAGAGGCAAGGTTGATGAAAAAGCGGGATTTTTGGATATTGCCGCTTATTTTGTCATGTTCCCTCAGATTGTTTCAGGACCTATCATGAGATTTGAGGACTATGTCAAGAATCCTTTTATGAAGTTGTGGAACAGAGAAAATGTCGAGACAGATTCAGAAAGTGCTTCCGAGACAGAAACTGATCAGGAAAAAGAGATAGAGGTACTAGAAACTGTAAAGAATGATTCTGATAGTGATTCGGAGATAATAAATCTTGATACAGATGAAGGCATGGAAAAGCTTGAAGATACCGGCAAGAATGAAAGTGCAGCAGAGGGTGAGAGACCAAGTAAGCTTGCTGCAATTGAAGATGGCATTAGATTTTTTGTTATCGGTCTTGCCTTTAAGGTTCTTCTTGCAGACCATCTGTCCATGCTGTGGAGAGATATAGGTACTATAGGTTATGAGAGTATTTCTACTGCATTGGCCTGGCTTGGTGCATATACATATTCAATGGAGCTTTACTTTGACTTCTGGGGATATTCTCTCATGGCAGCAGGAATTGGTGTGATGCTGGGATTTCCTTTTATTGTGAACTTTGATCAGCCCTATGGCTCTAAAAATGTATCTGAGTTTTACAGAAGATGGCATGCAACTCTTGGCTCGTGGTTCAGAGATTATATATATTTCCCTATGGGAGGCAGCAGAAAGGGGAATCTTAGAACAATCCTCAATCTTTTAACTGTCTGGCTTATCACAGGATTTTGGCATGGAGTTACCCTCAATTTTATTTTGTGGGGAATGATCATTTTCGTTATAATTTTATGTGAGCGTTTTATTCTGTCTAAGCTTCCGAAGTTTTTAGGAGACTTTATAGGCAGGATTAATGTGCTGGTTTTAATCCCTCTTACATGGGTGGTATTTGCACTTCCGGATAATGGTATGTTATCCACTTACTTTATGAGATTGTTCCCATTCTTTGGTGTTGGCGTCTCTATTAATCAGGGAGACTTCATCAAGAATGTTGGAATATATGGCATTGTGCTGGGAACAGGACTTATCCTTATGATCCCGGCTGTTTACGGATTTTTTGTTAAGCATAGGAAAAATCCTGTGTTTACTGTTGGTTTACTTTTGCTGTTCTGGGCATGTGTGTACAGCCTTTCAAATGCGGCAGGTAATCCGTTTATGTACTTTAAGTTCTGATTGTTGAAAGTGTGATTTATGAAACTGCTAAAAACTTGCCCGATTCTTATTGGGATTGCGGTAATTACAATAGCATTAACGATTGTCTCTTATGTCTATGAGGACAGCACCTATGCAGATTATGCAGGGGATTTTAACAATGCTGAGATTCCTCATATTGCGCTTGTATTTAAGGGAGCGACAGATGGAGTTTTTCCATGGGGAGGAGTGAAGCTTTCAGGAGAAAGTGACCCTGATAATGGCATGGATACTGATCTGGCAGCAGGGGCAGATGGAAGCGCAGATACAAATGACGGCCTTGTGACTTCTGATAATGGCAATGCGGAAATTTCTGCAGACGGACAGCCTGGCATAAACTTAAGTGTATCTGGCAACAGCTCTTTTGATGATATGGAAATGATATCAGAGAATGATGCAGATAGGACTTATGAGTTTCAGCCGGTTGACGAGGACTATTTTACGGATGCTCTTTTTATAGGAGATTCCAGAACAGTCGGCCTTTCAGAGTACTGTGAGCCGCTTGATGAGAGGGCAACTTTCTATGCTCAGGTTTCTCTGACAATCTACAAGGTGATGGATAAGCCTATTGCTAAATCGGGAAACGATAAGATAACTTTAGAGCAGGCGCTTACAGAGAATCAGTTTAATAAGATATACATAATGCTGGGCCTTAATGAGATAGGAACGGGAACAGCTGAGTCTTTTGCTGAGGAATACGCAAACGTGGTTAACAGGATCAGGGAACTTCAGCCTGATGCAATCATATTTATCCAGGGCATTATGCACGTTACTGAGCACAAGAGTTCAAATGACAAGTATTTTACTAATGATAATATCAACAGACGTAACGAGGAGCTTGCCAAGCTTGCAGATAACAAGACTATCTTTTATATGGATATGAATGAAGCTGTAGATGACGAGAATGGCAATCTGATCAAAGAGTTGTCTTTTGACGATGTGCACCTTAAGGCTTCTTCTTATGAAAGATGGTATCAATTCCTGCTGGGGCATGGTATTGTAAAAGAATGAAATTGGATAGAAGGTGATTTAGTTGGCAAGAGAGATGACTTTTAAAATGGAGAGGCCGGGGCTTCTTCATGAAGGAGATAAGATCACAGTTACAGAGGGTGTTCTTCCCAGTAACTATTATTACACGATTGATCCATCGCTTGCGATGTCTGGAAATTTCCCGTTTAGAGACAGAATGCTCGAGAGGGAAGGCGTTGTGACCAAAGTAGAAGAAAATGCAAGAGGCTTCTACGTTACAGCGGTGTTCGGACAAGAACAGAACACTTGACGAAATCTATTATAAATAAAACGCAGGAGGACAACATTATGGAGTACGTATCAACAAGCAAGGCACCGGCAGCAATCGGACCTTATTCACAGGCTATCAAGGCAGGAGATTTTCTTTATGCTTCAGGACAGATACCGATCAATCCTGAGAATGGCGAGATAGAGGCAACTACAATTGCTGATCAGGCAGACAGAGTTTGCAGAAACATTGGGGAAATCTTAAGCGCAGCCGGAACAGACTATGAGCACGTTGTTAAGACAACTTGTTTCCTTGCTGAAATGTCTGATTTTGGTGCATTTAATGCAGTCTATGAGAAGTATTTTGTTGGTAAGCCTGCCAGAAGCTGCGTAGCAGTTAAGCAGCTTCCAAGAGATGTTCTCTGTGAGGTAGAGGTAGTAGCTTATCTGGGAAACTAATAATGTTGGAGTGGGGATGAAGAAAAGAGTTGTTGCCGCTATTATGTGCATAGCTTTTGCCATTTCAGGCTGTGGAAGTCTGGCAGGCAGACATAATATCGATTCTGGATTTGCATATATTGAGAGCCGTGACTATGAAAACGCTCTTTCAAGCTTTGAGGCTGCCAGTGAAAAAGGTGAGGATGAATGCCTGATACACAGGGGAAAAGGCATAATAAATCTGAGGACAGGCAACTATCAGGGCGCTGTAGACGAGCTTTTGGCATCACTTGCCGCTGACGAAGGAATAGTTGATGACATGGACTTTGACACCAACTATTATCTTGCTGAAAGCTATTATCGTCTTGGGGATTATTCCAAGGCAAAAGAGGTGTATGATGCTATTATTGCGCTGCGCAGCAAGGACAGTAATGCATATTACCTGCGCGGAGTCTGCGAGCTTGCGGCATCAGGGCATGACAGCGCGTATTCAGATTTCACCAAGGCCATAACCCTTAATTCAAGGGATTATCAGATGATAATCCTGATCTACAAATCTCTTGCTCACTACGGTTACGAGGAAGAGGCCAGGAACATATTGCAGACAACTATGGAGAACGGCAGCTCTTTTATGACCAACTATGAGAAAGGGCAGATTGCCTATTACCTTGGCAATAATGCGGAAGCTCAAAGTTTCCTTGAGGCCGCCAGAAGTGAACGTGATCAGGAAAAAGAGCCGGTGGTTCTGATGCTCGGACAAACAGGCGAAAAACAAGGCGATTATAACTATGCTATAAGCGTTTATAAAACATATTTGAGTGAGAATCCGGCAAGCGCGATCGTGTTTAACCAGCTTGGAATGTGTCAGATCAAGCAGGGAGATTATGATGGTGCAGTCTCGTCTTTTGAAGCGGGGCTTAATGTCGATGATAAGGGTGTCAATCAGGCCCTTAGGCTCAATGAGATCACAGCCTATGAGTATAAGGGAGAGTTCAGTACAGCCCAGTCACTTATGACTTCTTACCTTCAGGATTATCCTGAAGATTCTGCAGCCATAAGAGAAAATATTTTTCTTTCAACAAGATGAGTAACAAAACCCGCATTTATTGCGGGTTTAATACTATAACGATAAGTATATTATTTGCATTTATAAATATAGTATTTCGGGGGCAGGTATGAAAATAAGTGTATATAATGAGTGGGACCATGTGGATAAAGCATTTTCTGAAGGCGGTGATAATGTGGTCCTTGCTTGGGATGGTGAATATAGAAAGGGCGATATTATTGAGTTTTCCGGCATGACACAGGGAAAGTATTACGTGGTCAAAGTGGATGCAGCTATTGACCCTGCCCTTGTGATGGTAGAACAGGAGTCAGTAATGTTTCCTGTTCCTTTTTATGAGAAAAAGACAAGCTATAATCCACTCGCATTCTGGGGAAACAGACATTATGTGAGCATCAGGAGTGCTGCTGACTACGAGATAAAAGGCTATAGAAATCTTGCGCTTAATCCCTTTGATCAGCATGAAGGAACCGGAGTTTATCCACATGCAAGTGCAAATGTTGAGACCAGGGGAGAAGCAGTTTTTGCTGCAAGAAATGCCATAGATGGATGCATAGCTACCCTTTCTCACGGCGAGTGGCCATATGAATCCTGGGGGATCAACAGGCAGGATGATGCGGAGTTTACTTTGGATTTTGGAACTGAAGTTGATTTTGATAAGATAGTTCTTTATACGAGAGCAGATTTTCCGCATGACAACTGGTGGGTGGAGGCTACATTTTCTTTTTCCGATGGAACAAGTGAGGTTGTCCATATGGACAAAAAAGTGGCCGAGCCTCATGTATTTGAAATTAAGAGAGAAGGGATCAGATGGCTTAAGCTTGGTAAACTTATAAAGGCTGATGATCCAAGCCCTTTCCCTGCACTTACGCAGATTGAAGTGTATGGTAAGAATCATAATTAGGGAGTTCGAGAATAAAGTATTGTTCTTTCATTGGCTAGATTTTTGATGAAGTAGATCAATTTATATATAAGTAAGTTGGTTTATTATGAATGAGTCATTACACTGGGGTGGTGCAAAATGGGAAGAGTAAAGAGAACGCTGACAAGCGATCATTTAGCTAAGACATCGCGCTATTTGGGGTATAACAGATACCCTGATATTTCAGACAGGAAGGCATGGGGGTCACTGTCTGATGAGCTGCAACGAAAACTGATCAAGGCTGGGGAAGAGGCTGTGGAAGAGCCTTGGACGCAGCTTCTTATTTCTGATTTTACTGAGTTTGGGAAATCAGGAAACAGAGTCCGCTTCGAGGACAAATATTTTCCAAGACGAAGAAAACTAAATAACCTTGTAATGGCTGAGTGCGTGGAGAATAAGGGAAGATTTATTGATGACATTTTAGACGGGCTCTACCTTATCCTCGATGAGACAACCTGGTGCCTTCCACCACACACAAGCTACGAAAGAGATGGAGCGCAGGAGAGAGTGCCTGATGTGACCAGGCAGATCATAGATCTTTTTCAGGCAGAGAGCGGGGCTGAGATTGCGTACACTGAATATCTGTTAAGACCTGTGTTTGCTGAAATCAGTCCGCACATTAGTATTTATGTAAATGAAAGGCTTAAAGAGCGCATTTTTGAGCCATATATGAATCAGTTTTTCTGGTGGATGGGTGATGGAATCCAGACTATGTGCAACTGGACCCCATGGATTGTACAGAATGTTCTGATCTGCGCGCTTACAAGGGAGAAAGGGACTTTTTCAGAGGAAGAGATCAAGAATTTTCTTCAAAAAGCTGCGGTTTCCTGTGATTATTTTCTCGATGAATACGGGGACGACGGAGGCTGCAACGAGGGAGCTCAGTACTATACTCATGCAGGCCTATGTCTCTTTGGCTGTCTTGAACTTATAGATGGTGCAACAAAAGAAGATAGTAGCAGATATGCTGAGATTGATGATGATGGACAGGTTATTGTTCATGATCCTGGCAGGAAAACTGCAGATCAGGCATGCTATGAAACCTTTGCAGGGATATATAATGAACCTCTTATACGCAACATTGCAAACTTTATAGTCAAGATGTACGTGGGCGGTGGCTACTACGTAAATTTTGCAGATTGCAGTGCTCTTGCAGGAGGACGGACAGCAAGGGAATTTCTGTTTGGAAAGGCTGTAGGAGATGAGACTCTTGCAAGCTTTGCTGCCGAGGATTTCAGAAGAGAAAGTGATAAAGAGCAGATAATAAGCAGTGAGATAAATCTCTTTTACCATGTGATGCAGGCCTTTGCCTATGATGAGATGATGGCCTATCCGGTATGCAATAATCTGGCGGAAGATTCCTGGTTTGAGAGTATGGGTTTGATGATTGCGAGAGATAAGACCTACACTCTTGCAGCCAAGGCAGGTGATAACGGAGACAGTCACAATCACAATGACGTTGGCTCTTTTACCCTGTATAAAGAGGGAAGGCCCTTTGTAATAGACCTTGGAGTTGGAACCTATACCAAGAAAACTTTTTCAGACAGACGCTACGAGCTGTGGACAATGCAGTCACAGTTCCACAATCTGCCTACATTTATTGATCGCAGTGCAGATGGTGGTGTGGATAAAGCCGGGGATTTATCTGATAGTCAAAGAAATGGCAGACTGGCATTTGAACTAGGCAATGACCCTGCTGCAGATGCGCACAATACTCATATTGTAATGCAAAAAGATGGTAAAAAATATGCGGCAAAGGACGTTCTGTGTTTGCTTGGAAATACAGGAAAAGAGCCTGAAAGCTGGCCGGAGAGAGCTTTACTTGAAATGGAGATTTCAGGGGCATATGCAGAGAAAAAAGTAAAGAGCTATAAGAGG
This sequence comes from Butyrivibrio proteoclasticus B316, assembly GCF_000145035.1. Classification (NCBI taxonomy): domain Bacteria; kingdom Bacillati; phylum Bacillota; class Clostridia; order Lachnospirales; family Lachnospiraceae; genus Butyrivibrio; species Butyrivibrio proteoclasticus. The sequence continues at coordinate 2,630,638 of NC_014387.1, read as the reverse complement.
AAAATTGCTTTGAATAAGGGTGATACGGTTTCGCCTGTGGTTATCAAAGACAATTATGAAGGCAGTATTCCCGCTTATATGAGCATCATGACTTATGAAAAGCCTGAAGTTGTAGGAAATGGTAACTCTAATGCGGCGGAAGGTTTAAGTAAAAACAGCTTCCAAAATGCTGATGGGCCATGCGTTATAAGAGTTGGAGATATTGGAACTATAACTGCGGTAAAAGGTGTGAAGAGTGTTCTGATTCGGGAGTTCGCCATTACTGATCAGAGGCTTATGAGTACCTGGAAGCACAGCGTCTACAGGATTTTGTTTGAAATGGATGAGCATGCAGGGGAGTATGAATTGGTGCTTAAGTAACTGGCATGCATACACGGTGTTTGAGTAATATGAGAGGATAAGGGTATGAATATAGCAGAAACAGACAAGAAATGGATAAAGGAAGCTTTGAATAAGTTTGCCTCCAAGATGGAAACTGTAGTAGAGCGCAATCAGGGGAAGATTCCTTATACTACAGATGATGAGGGCAGATTTGATGATCGCTCAGGAGAAAAAGATATCTGCTGGTGGACTAATGGTTTTTGGGGTGGCGAGCTCTGGCAGCTCTATAAGCTTACAGGAAAAGAGATATTCAGGCAGGAAGCCATCTCAACTGAAGATAAAATGGATGCTGCCTTTATGAATTACAACGGAATGGATCATGATGCGGGCTTTAGATGGCTGCCTACATCAGTAGTCAGATATAAGCTTGAAAAAAATGATAAGTCAAAAAACAGAGCTCTTCTTGCAGCGGCAAACCTTGCCGGACGCTTTAACTTAAACGGTAAATTCATCAGAGCATGGAATGACTGGGGAGATGACAGAGATACCACAGGATGGGCAATCATAGACTGCATGATGAATCTGCCTCTTTTGTACTGGGCATCTGAGGAGCTTGGGGATCCAAGATTTAAGGCTATTGCTGTTGCACACGCAGATACAGCCATGAAGAGCTTTATCAGAGAGGATGGATCTGTAAGACATATTGTTGGCTTTGACCCTGCATCAGGAGAGTATCTTAGAGATTACGGCGGACAGGGCTACGGCGAAGGCTCATCCTGGACAAGAGGTCAGAGCTGGGCACTTTATGGATTTGCCCTCAGCTACAAATATACAGGCGATAAAAAATATCTTGATACAGCAAGGAGAGTTGCAGACTACGTTATTTCAGAGCTTGACAGTAAGTTTCCTGAATACCTGGTTCCTGTGGATTACAGGCAGCCAAATGAGCCTTATTATGAGGATTCAACGGCAGCAGCTATTACAGCGGGCGGACTTATTGAGCTTGCAAAGTGCCTTGGTTATGCAGAAAGTACAGATGATCAGAATTCATCAGTAAATTGTAGTGCAGATCGGCAGAACTTATCAGATAAGTGTCAGAGAAATACTGAGTCTGATGACAAGTATCTCACAGCAGCAATTAAGCTTTTAAAGACTCTCCACGAGAAGAGATGTGGCTACAGCCTTGATAAGGACAATGTCCTTGAAAAGTGCACAGCTGCTTATCACGATGAGAAGCATGAGTTTGCAATCATCTACGGAGACTATTATTATCTCGAAGCTTTGATGAAGTTAGAGGGACTTGCATTGACAATATTCTGATCTATGAAAGAAAGTGAACGACCTATCATGACCTTTACACCTACAACTACAGATTTCAACTTAAGCCCATACACAGGTCTTACCAGACAGAGCTGGATTGAGGCAGCAGAGTATTTGCTGGGCGGAGTATTTGGAAATATTAAGAATATAGAAGATCCCGTTGTCATGCCAAGGTATGAAACAGAGGTAACCTATCCTTCTAAGGATGCCCCTGAGTGGCGCATTAAGGCGGAGATATTTGAGGGACTTTGCAGATCTTTTTTCATATCAGCTCCGCTGATACACATTGAGCCTGATCTTGAGCTTAATGGGATAAACGTAAGAGAATACTACAAGAAGCAGGTTCTCTACGCGGTTACAAAAGGTTCAGCCAATTATGTCCTGAACTACTCAGATATGAGAGCTATTGATAAGAGCAATAACCCGACAGCCTGCTATCAGCAGACTGTAGAGACAGCGGCTCTTGTAATATGCCTGTGGCTCTGCCATGAGGAAATCTGGGATACTTATACCAAAGAGGAAAAAGACCGCATAGCAGCCTTTCTGACAGACTTTGCCCATTCCAATACGGTTCCACAGAACTGGCGTCTTTTTAATATGCTGGACATGGCTTTCTTATATATGAACGGGTATCCGATTGATGAGGATATCATGCGTGATCATGCTCAGAATATTCTTCATTATTATGTTGGAAGCGGCTGGTACAGAGACGGACAGTCTTTTGATTACTATTCCTGCTGGGCTTTTAATATGTATACTGCCATCTGGAACAACTGGTATGGTTATGAAAAAGAGCCTTATATTGCCCGCAAATTCGAAGAAAACTCAAATGAACTTATGAAGACATATCCTATGTTTTTTGACAGGGATGGTTTTACAAATATGTGGGGCAGGAGCGGGATTTACAGAAATGCTGCTACAAGCCCCTTTGATGCTAACTTCATGCTCAGGGAAAATACGATGGACCCGGGACTTGCAAGGCGCATATGTTCAGGTTCTCTTCTTCAGTTCCTGCAAAGAGATGATTTCCTTTGGAACGGCGTTCCGACACTGGGCTTCTATGGCCCGTTTATTCCGCTTGTTCAGGGATACTCCTGCGCAGAATCTCCAATGTGGCTTGCAAAAGCTCTTTTATGCCTGCATCTTCCTGAGGATCATCCATTCTGGACCGCAAAAGAAAATAACGGCTTCTGGGAAACTATGTCTCATAACGAGACAAGAGTCACCACTCTTGACGGCCCGGCACTTTGCATGGCAAACCATGAGGCAAACGGGATTACAGAGCTTAGAACCGGCAAGATTGTCAAAGATAAATCGGATATTCATGGAATATGGAATTACGGAAAGCTTGTATTTAATACCAAGTTTCCGTGGGAATCAACACCACAGGGAAAGATTTTTGGCGTTAATTGGGATGCTGGAAATTCAGATAATAATGCAAACGGGCATGCAGATAGAAGTGCGGATATAAGTGTAGATGGAAATACAGCATTTCTTGAGGAAGATCAGTATTCAACAATTCGTCCTGAGTCACAGCAGTATGTTCTTCAGTACCTTGATGAGAATATAGATGCTGTTGCCAGCTTTACTCCTAATGCCACTTTCTGGCATGGAGAAAAAGAAGGCGTTCTCTACCGCAGACAGTTCTGGGAGTATGGGACTGATACGGAAACTCATTGGCGCACAGCTATTGATCTTGCTGACTTCGCCATGCCTTACGGAATAATGAGGGCTGATAAGATCAGACTCTTTAGAAGACCTATTCGCCTTACACTTGGCTCTTTTGGCTTCCCTGATAACGGGACAGATATCCAGATAAGAGAAAAGGACGGTTGCAAGGCTATTATCCTAAAGGGCAAGGATTACACAGGAAAGAATAAGCAGCTTGCGTTTACTATTATGGATGGCTGGAGCGATATTAAGCTTATAAAGAGCACGGACACTAACCCTGACAGTAAGAATTCAATTGTTGTTTATGCTGAGACTACCAGAAACAAACAGTATGGATATGAGCCATATTTCCTTATTTCTCAGACAATCACCAGGGAGGATCTGACTGACTTTTCAGATGAAGATCTTTTCCCGGTAAAAGAGATAGTCTATACAGATAAAGAGAAGTGCGGCGGCTATGGGCCTGTGACCATAAAGCTTAAAAATGGCCAGGTGAAGGTAATAGATTTCTATGGTATTGAAGGAAAACTATTGCTTTGATTGGGAAGTACACTCACAAAATTATTTTGAAAAAAAATAATGTTGTGGTAAAATCTACGGTATATATGCCAAGCTGGAAAAAGCGGTTTGCATATTATAGAAGCATTAGGTAAATAATATGATGTAGATGTCAAAAGTGAATTTTTACATATATATCATAGTATTATAAGAAGTTTTATTTATAAGGAGTACAGTATGTCAGAAGTATATAACCATCACGCAGTGGAACAGAAATGGCAGAAATACTGGAAAGAGAACGAGACCTTTAAGACTGATGTCTGGGATTTCTCCAAGCCCAAGTATTATGCACTTGATATGTTTCCTTATCCTTCAGGCGTAGGTCTTCATGCAGGTCATCCAGAAGGATATACAGCTACAGATATCATGTCACGTATGAAGCGTATGCAGGGATATAATGTCCTTCATCCAATGGGATACGATTCATTCGGACTTCCTGCTGAGCAGTATGCGGTTACAACAGGTAACCATCCTGCAGGATTTACAGAGAAGAATATTGAAACTTTCTCCAAGCAGCTTAGAGAACTTGGCTTTGACTATGACTGGTCCAAGATGATCGCAACAAGTGATCCTAAGTTTTATAAGTGGACACAGTGGATTTTCAAAAAGCTCTATGAGGCTGGCTATGCCAAGCATATTGACATGCCTGTTAACTGGTGTGAGGAGCTTGGAACAGTTCTTTCCAATGATGAGGTTATCGACGGTAAGAGTGAGCGTGGTGGATACCCTGTAGTCAAGAAGATGATGAAACAGTGGGTTATCGATCAGCAGGCTTTTGCTGAGGAACTTCTTGACGGGCTTAATGAAATTGACTGGCCTGAGTCTACCAAAGAGATCCAGCGTAACTGGATCGGCAAGTCTACAGGTGTTGAAGTAGACTTTGATATTGTAGGCGGAGGCAAGTTCTCCATTTTCACAACCTGTATCGAGACTATTTATGGTATTACATTCATGGTACTTGCTCCGGATGGAGAAATAGTTAAGAGCCTCATGGACCGTGTAGAGAATCCTGAGGAAGTACAGGCATATATTGATGAAACACTCAAGAAGAACGATCTTGATCGTACAGATCTGAACAAGACCAAGTCAGGCTGCCCACTTAAGGGAATCTATGCGATCAACCCTGTTAATGGCAAGGAAGTTCCTCTGTTTATGGGTGACTTCGTACTTGCAAGTTACGGAACAGGTGCTGTTATGGCTGTTCCTACACATGACCAGAGAGACTTTGAGTATGCACAGGTTCATAACCTTCCTCTTATTCAGGTTATTAACAACACTGAGGGAACAGTTGATGTTTCCGAGCATGCATTTGAGAAGCAGGATTATCTTGGCAAGGGCTGCATCCTTATGAATTCTGAGGAATTCAATGGCATGACAGTTGAAGAGGCCAAGAAGGGCATTACCAAGAAGCTTGTAGACATGGGTGTTGCAAGAGAGAAGGTCAACTACCACTTCCGTGAGTGGATCTTCGCAAGACAGCGTTACTGGGGTGAGCCTGTTCCTTGTGTTTACAAGGAAGATGGCAGCATTGTATTCCTTGATGACAGCGAGCTTCCTGTAGTTCTTCCTGAACTCGAGGATTATAAGGGACGTAATGGCAAGGCTCCTCTTGAGAATGCAACTGAGTGGAAAGCTTATGACAAGAACGGAATCAAGGGCACAAGAGAGACATCTACTATGCCTGGTTCAGCCGGATCATCCTGGTATTACATGAGATATATTGACCCTGATAACGACAATGAATTTGCTAATCAGGAACTTCTTAAGCATTGGATGCCTGTTGACCTGTACGTTGGCGGACCTGAGCACGCAGTAGGACACCTTCTGTACTCACGTATCTGGAACCGCTTCCTTTACAACAAGGGACTTTCTCCTGTAAAAGAGCCATTCAAGAAACTGGTTCATCAGGGAATGATCCTTGGAGAAAATGGTATCAAGATGGGTAAGCGTTTCCCTGAATTCGTTGTTAACCCAAGTGATATCGTAAGAGATTACGGTGCAGATACACTCCGTCTCTATGAGATGTTCATGGGACCTCTTGAAGTATCCAAGCCTTGGAACTCCAACAACGTAACCGGTGCCAGAAAGTTCATCAACCGTGTATATACATTCTTTACAGAGCCTGGAAATATCACTGATGAGAACAATGGTAACCTCGAGAAGATCTATCACCAGACTGTCAAGAAGGTTACAAACGACTTTGAGGTACTTGGCTTTAACACAGCTATTGCCCAGATGATGATCTTTGTAAATGCAGTTTACAAAGAGGGAAGCTGCCCAAGAGAATATGCAGAGAACTTTATCAAGATGTTGTCTTGCATCTGTCCACATGTTGGAGAGGAAATCTGGCAGATCCTTGGACATGACAACACAATTGCTTATGAGCCATGGCCAACTTATGACGAGTCTAAGTGCGTTGAGGATACAGTAGAAATTGCTGTTCAGATCAACGGTAAGGTTAAGGCTACTCTGAATATTGGCAAGGAAGACCCCAAGGATGAAGTAATTGCCAAGGGTAAAGAGCTAATTGCTGATAAGCTTGAAGGCAAGAATATTGTCAAAGAGATTTATGTACCCGGACGTATCGTAAATATTGTAGTTAAATAATCGCCATATTTTGACTTCTTATACGCAAAGATGAAAAATGTGCTTAAGAATTAATCTATGGATAATAAAAAGAGTGTCTGCTAAGTTAAAGCGGACACTCTTTCTTTATTGCCTTTTTATTCGCTTTCCACCCGTCGGTTAGTCGCTGTAGCTTACATCCATATTGGCGTAAACTGTATAATCCGGATACTTTTCTTTTATCTCTTCCAGAACCTGATTAAAGATAGCAGTTCTGTTAGGAACAAAATCCATTACAAGATCAAATCTGATCTCTTTTCTCTCGAAGTTAACAAAAAATCCGTGCATCTGAAGAACTTCATTGTGAAGTGATGCAATTCTTGATACTTCGGCTCTGAATGCAGCAACCTTGGAATCTTTGGTGTTTATAGAGTAGACACCGACTGAAACTATGGAGATATGATGCTCAACGTATACTTTCTGCGTGATGTCTCTTGTAATGACATCAATCTTGTCAGCGGTGTAAGTGTCAGGAATTTCAATGTGAACAGAAGCCAGCACTCTGTCAGGACCGTAATCACTGAAGAGAAGATCGTAAGCACCCTCGACACCTTCAACAGACAGAATGGTCTTTTTAACTGCCTGAGAAGTATCTGCGCTGATCCTTTCGCCAAGGATCTGGCTTACAGTATCTCTTAACATTTCAAAGCCGGATTTGATCAGCACCAGAGATATAATGGCGGCAAGCCAGGATTCGAGGGATATTCCCGAGAGGATGAAGATGAGAGCTGCAACTAAAGTGGCTACTGAAATAATTGCATCAAATCTTGCCTCTGTTCCTGATGCAACCAGGGATTCGGATGAAACCTTTTTACCGGTATTAATAAAAAACTGGCTGAGAGCGACCTTGAAGATTACGGCAACAGCCACAATAACCAGCATGACAGTACTGTAATCTGCGGGCTCAGGATTGATAATGGCCTTTACAGATTCCTGAAAAGAGGTGATACCTGCATAGAGGACAATGATTGAAATGACAATGGCACTCATGTATTCAATTCTGCCATAGCCAAGAGGATGTTTTTTGTCAGGGGCCTTACCTGCGAGGGCAGTACCGATGATTGTTATAACAGATGAAAGCGCATCACTTAAATTGTTGACTGCATCAAGCATAATGGCAATAGAACCGGATATGATCCCAACAACGAACTTAAAACCTGCCAGAAGTATGTTTACTACAATACCAATTATGCTGGTCCTGATAATGATTCGACCTCTGTCTGCAGCTGAAGCTGTAGCTGTATTTATTGATGAACCTTTTGATTTATCTGACATATTAGTCTCCTTTATAAAGATTTGTACACAATTGTATTTTAACATCACTTGCTCAATAAACATAATTAAAAAAAGATATAACTCAAAAAAATAAATTCAAAAATGAAACAAAATATATTGACAGTTCTTTTTACCTATGTATAATAATAAATATAAAAATGAAACAAAATAATCCGAGCACTGAACAGGGCTCAGATAGAAGGGAGATCAGAATGCTTTCAGAGTACAAACACCCATATGTGACAGTTGATCTTCTACTGTTTTCTGTAATTGATGGTCAGTTGGCAATCAATCTCACAGTAAGAGATGAAGAGCCGTTCAAGGATATGTACGCGTTGCCCGGTTCTTTTATCAGGGAGAATGAATCCGCTGAGGGAGCGGTTGAGAGGCTGTTATCTGACAAACTTGAATTGTCAGGACAGATATATACAGAACAGCTTATGACTTTCTCGGATGTTAACAGGGATCCTAGAGAAAGAGTCATCTCAATAGCTTACATAGGCATCATTCCGGACAAGGCTATGGTGAATGTGCCGTGGATGAAGTGGTTTACAATTCAGAGTTCTAATGTAGGCAGCTACAAACTTTGCCAGGTGGATGGTGATGAGAGCTTTATCTGTACATGTCTTGGATTTGACCATGACAAGATGCTGGAGATAGCGATAGACAGATTGAGGGGCAAGATAGACTATACAGACATTATTTTCAAATTCCTTAAGGACTCCAAGCAGTTCACAGCCGGGACACTCAGGGAGATATATCAGTCAGTGACTGGTCAGGAGATCAACAGAGGAAATTTTACCAAGTATCAGATGAATACTTACATGGAGCATGGACTGATCAAGAAGACAGGATCAATTTCAATAGGTAGGGGAAGACCTGCAGATACATATTCATACATAGGAGGAGACAGATTATGGATAAAATACTAGTTGTTGTAGACATGCAGAATGATTTTGTTACAGGTTCTTTGGGGAGTGCAGAGGCACAGCAGATAGTTCCTGCTGTTGTAGACAAGGTTAGGAATTTTGACGGAACAGTAGTTTTTACAAGGGATACACACCATGAGAATTACATGGAGACCCAGGAGGGCCACAATCTTCCGGTTCCTCACTGCTACGAGGGAACAGAAGGCTGGGAGATAATCCCTGAGCTCAAAGAGCTTTCTCAGGGCAGGAAAATTTTTGATAAGCCTACTTTTGGCAGCATTGAACTTGCAAGTTTTATCAGGGATGAGGCTGATAAGAGAAATGGTCAGCTTGAGGTTGAACTCATCGGCGTGTGCACTGATATCTGTGTTGTCAGCAATGCTCTTATGATCAAGGCATACAACATTGAGGTTCCTGTATCTGTTGATTCTAAGTGCTGCGCAGGAGTTACACCCGCTGCGCACGATGCAGCCCTTGCAACCATGAAGAGTTGTCAGGTCAAGGTTGCTTGATCACCGGATTTATCAGTACCGGTTTTATTAAAAGGTAACATGGAGGCACAAGAGATGCGAACAGGCCTTGTTTTTGGAACTTTCGCGCCGATGCATTTAGGCCATATGGACGTGATTGATATAGCAAAAGAGGAAATGGATAAAGTAATAGTTATCTGCTGCGGTCATGAGGGGGATCGAGGATATCCTACATTTCCTCTTGATAAGAGATATGAGCTTGCGGCAAAAGAATTTACTGATGACGAGAAGGTTTTTGTAACCAAGCTTGTTGATACAGATCCCAAGATCAAAGAGCACTGGGATCAGCAGCAGATTTGGAACTACTGGGTGGACAGGATACTACTCCATCTTTTCCAAAAAGAACTAATAACTGCAAGAGATGAACTGTGTTTTTACACATCAGAGGCAGATTACGCAGAGCTTATAACATCAACCCCTCAGCACATAAGAGTTCATCTGTGCCAGAGAAACAGACCTGTAAGCGGCACAATGATCCGCAGTGATCTTGAAGGAAACCTTGATAAAATAGTCAGCTCTTTTGCCGGGTATATAAGAGAACTTCGGAAATAACGATCATATTAAAGATAGCTACGATCCGCCAATATAGATTACGAACAGAGAATACTAATAATGAAAAGGGGAACATATATTATGGAACGTATTATTACATCACTTCTTGAAACAGACGCTTATAAATTTTCTATGGGACAGGCAATCTACCATCAGTTCAGCGACTATAAGACAACCTGGACATTTAAGTGCAGAAACAAGGATGTACACTTTACTAAAGAGATGGTTGAAGAAATCAAGAGACAGATCAAGGCTTATTGCGAGCTTAGATTTACAGAAGAGGAACTTGAATATCTTGAAAATATTGTCTGGATCAAGGGCTCTTACGTAGATTTCCTGAGACTCTGGCAGGCTAGATTTGATGACTTTACGATTGATGACAACGCTGAGTGCGGTCTTAATATTGAAACAAAGGGTACTTGGCTCAATACTTCAATGTACGAGATCCCGACACTTGCAATTGTCAATGAAGTATATTTCAGAATGCAGTATAACTATGATGAACTCTTTGAGAGCTTCAAGAAAAGACTTGCTCAGAAGGTCGAGAAGGTAAAAGACGGAACCTACAAGCTTGCAGTTTTCAGTGAGTTTGGACTTCGCAGAAGACTCTCAGCTGAGGCTCAGGACCTTGCAGTCAAGACTCTTGCTGAGGCAGATTTAAAGGATTCCAAATTCCTTGGAACATCTAACGTTTACCTTGCCAAGAAGTACAACGTAACTCCGGTTGGAACAATGGCTCACGAGTGGATCATGTGCTCAGGCCAGGGCAATCACAAACACAATCCGGCTTATTCTAACTGGTATGCCCTTGACGCATGGGTTAAGGAGTATGGAATCTTAAACGGAACAGCACTTACAGATACCATCACTACAGATTGCTTCCTCAAGGACTTCCAGCTCACATATGCCACACTCTTTAGCGGTGTTCGCCATGACTCAGGAGATCCTGTTGAATGGGGTGAGAAGATGATAAGACACTATGAGGGCCTTGGAATCGATCCTAAGACCAAGACACTTCTCTTTAGTGACAGTCTTGATTTTGAGAGAGCAGACAAGCTCTTTAGACATTTTAACGGAAAAGCCAGAGTTGGCTTTGGAATAGGTACTTACATTTCAAATGACACAGATGTTGAACCACTTAATATCGTAATGAAGACAACAAGATGTAATGGACAGGACGTAGCCAAGATTTCTGATGTTAAGGGCAAGGGAATGTGCAAGAATCCTGAATATGTTGACTATCTGCAGAGATGTATCGACTGGAGACTTACTCACGAGACCAAAATCTGATTTTTTCTAAAAAAAGGTAAGTTAACGCAGAAGCGTATGTTGCCAAATGACAGTAATATGCTATGAACAAAGAGGTGATGGCTATGGATTATTTACAGAATTTTGATGCAGCCAGGAAGATAGAGGAGATTACAGCCTGGATAAGAGAGTGGTTTGATGAGAACGGACCAAAAGCCAGTGCAGTTGTTGGAATTTCAGGTGGAAAGGACTCTACTATAGTTGCAGCTCTTTTGACAAGAGCTTTGGGAAAAGAGAGAGTTGTAGGAGTCTTAATGCCTGACGGAGAGCAGAAGGATATAGATGACTCCAAAAAGGTGGTAGAACTTCTGGGAATTAAAAATTATGTTGTTAACATTCATCCTGCAGTTGCAGGGCTGTACGAGGCTATTGGAAATGCCAAGGTTACAGACCCATTCTCCAGTGAAGATGAGAAGACCGGTGAGGACTCTAAAAATGCACTGTCCAAGGATTCAATGATCAACACCCCGCCCAGGATCCGCATGGCAACTCTATATGCAATAGCTCAGTCCCTTCCAAACGGAGGAAGAGTTGCAAATACCTGCAACAGATCTGAGGATTATGTTGGATATTCAACCAAATACGGAGACGCTGCGGGCGATTTCAGTCCATGTTCCGATTTTACAGTAACAGAGATGAGGCTGATTGGAGATGCGCTTGGACTTCCTGCAGAACTTATCCACAAGACACCATCGGATGGACTTTCAGGCATGTCGGATGAAGACAAGCTTGGATTTACCTACGATGAGCTGGATAGGTACATATTTACAGGCGTACTTGAGGATGAGGATAAGAAAAAGAAAATAGACCATCTTCATGCTATAAATCTTCATAAGCTCAGACTTATGCCGATGTATAAGAATAATTTAATATAAATATAATAAAATAGCCAAAGCTGTCATCGCGATAAATGGTATATAATATATAATAGTGATGGAATACCGTTACTTAGGAGCGATGAAATGTATGTATTTTCGGATGATCTGAGAAAAGCATATGAAGCTTTGGCTATTCCTATTATATTCATGGGAATAAAGGATGGGGAAATTGTGCCCATTTTGGTTTCTGATGGATTTCTAAAATTTCATTGTATTACCCGCGAGATGTTAGGTTCGGAATTTGAGGGCAATATTAATGGAAGTCTTTTTGAAAAGGTTCATCCCGATGAAGCTTCCAAGCTTAAAGCGATAAGTGATGATTTTGTTACCAAGCATCTGGACTATGATATTACCTTCAGGGCAAGGCGTGATGATGGATATCATATGCTTCATGCCGTGGGCTACTGGCAGACTATGCCGGATGGCAGTGAAATGGCTGTTATTGCCTATTCCGATATGCAACATTATGAAGACGTTGTAGGAAAAATAGCGCGTGACTATCAGCTGTACCAGAAGGATGATTTCTATACTGATGCTCTTACCAGTCTTCCAAATATCAATTATCTGAATAAATATGGTAGAGATAGGGCCAAGGAGTATTTTACAAATAAAAGCGTCCCAGCAGTTATCTATTTTGACGTGGATTCGATGCAGTCATATAACAACAGGTATGGCTTTGACAGAGGAGATGACTTGCTTAAGCTTGTGGCCAATGTTATTTCTAATGAGTTTGAGCATGGACTTGTTGTCAGAGGAGCCGATGATCATTTCATAGTTCTATGTAAATATACGGGTAAAAAAGATATAATTAACAAAATAGCAAAGATAAATGCTAGAATTAAGATGGAAGCTTATGGTACAACCACAGGTATTCATGCTGGCATTTATGTATGCAAGAGGGATATTAATACAGCAACAGCACTTGATCATGCCAAAAGAGCCAACAAGCTTCTTGGGGCTGATCTAAACATTAGCTACAGGTTTTATACATCAGAGGATGACAGACTATATAACTACCAGCGCTATATAATTGAGAATTTCTATAAGGCCATGAACCGTGGCTGGATAAAGGTATATTATCAATGTTTTCTAAGGCTTGAAAATGATAGCGGAGCTGGATTTGAAGCTTTGGCCAGATGGGATGACCCTCAGGATGGAATTATCGATCCCGCTGACTTTTTGCCTGCACTTGAGAAATACCATCTCATGCATGAGCTTGACCTATATATGTTTGAAAGAGTCTGCAGTGAGGTTAAGCCTCGCTTTGAAGCAGGCCTTCCGCTTTTGCCTGTTTCTATAAACTTTTCGAGGCAGGATTTTGATTACGTAGATGTAGTAAGTGAGATAAACAGGCTATTTGATAAATATCAGCTGGAACAATATGGTATTGATCGCAGCTACTTTATTATAGAAATAACTGAGCAGGATATGGCTACTGCCACCGAGGAATTTCATCATCAGTTGCAGCGAATAAGGGAAAGTGGCTATAAACTCTGGGTTGATGATTTTGGAAGTGGTTATTCTTCTCTTAATGTCTTTAGTAGTTTTGATATAGATCTTATCAAGTTTGATATGGATCTTTTGATGAATCTTGACAGACATGATGGCGCCAACAGAGTGGTATTAAAGGCCATGGTCAATGTTGCGCATAAGCTTGGGATCCACACTCTTTGTGAGGGCATGGAGACGGAAGAGCAAAAAGAGTTCCTAAAAGACATAGGGTGCGAGCTTGCTCAGGGCTTTTTGTATCACAGACCGGAAGGCCTGGATACAATCTTTGACAGACTTAATATAGGAATACCGATTCCTAAATGGGAGAGCAGTGAAGAGAGAATTGCCTTAGAAAAAAAATGGGCATATACAGACATCGAAGAGTTATAGGATACCGAATTTCATCAGAAATACGGCATCCTATAGCATTACACATGGGGGATGGGGAATGGCTTTTGATGTATCTAAGATCGCAACTGCGGTAAATAAGTATTTATATTCAATTTCAGATGTAAACAAGCTTACGTCGGAGGGCACAGGCTCTGATCTGCCGGGTATCTCCGGTATTTTCCCAAAGTACTTAAACGGTGCATTAAACAACATTGATGCAAGTAAACTTGATACAGAGTCGAGACAGGCTATTATTGATGCCATGAAAGTATCAGATAGCATGTCTCTTTATGGCATGAATGGTTCAAAAGATGATAACTCAGCATTAGATGCTCTTGGCTCTCTCAGCGATCTTAGCAGTCTTGGAAATATCAGCTCACTTAATCAATTAGGGACACTTGGAGAACTTGGTGTACTTAGTGAACTTCTGAAAGCGGGACTTACGGATTCTGAGGCAAAAGAATCACTTGATAAGGCTGCTTCTGAGGTAAAAGCTTCAGAGAATCAGAATACTTCAGGCTCATCTGATGTAGATCAGGCTTTCAAGGAAGTTAGTGCTGCGCATAGCAGAAATCTTAATCTTGAAGATGAGATAAAGGGAGCTTTTGCAGGGATGGATAACCTTGCAGAACAGATACAGGCAAGGATTGCCAATAGGGATATAACCGGAGAAGTAAATAAAAGCGTTGCAAATCTGGATATAAAGGGGGATATTATAAGGAGTATAGCAAATCACGATAGAAGTGATGAGATAAGCGAGTACAATAACTATAATGCATCAAGGATTGCTTCATATAAAAATGGTACGTCGAATACAAGCGTCTTTGGGGATTTTAAATTGTGAATAATGCTTTTGGGGAGATTTTATGACTGGAACAGTGCCGATATTATCAATTGTATTCATGGGGATATCAGGGATTTTATCTTTTATAATTCCGATAGGACTACTTCTTTATTTTCGCAAAAAGGGTGCAGAGATACTTCCTTTCTTTATTGGATGTGCAGTGTTTTTTATTTTTGCCCTTGTTCTTGAGCAGATATTTCATCAGATCGTTTTACTGTCACCAATAGGAAACAGTATTCAAAATAATATTTTGATATATGCAGTATATGGCGGGATTGCAGCCGGATTATTTGAGGAAACAGGTAGATTATTAGCCTTCAAGACTATAATGAAGCGCTATAGAGAAAAAGATGTAAACTCACTTATGTATGGAGCGGGACATGGCGGCTTTGAGGCAATTGCCATTCTTGGATATACCATGATAAATAATATCGTGATTTCTATCATGATCAATTCAGGTGCTTCAGTTCAGCTATTGACCAATATGCCGGCAGAAGCTGCAGAAACTCTTAGAATGCAGCTTGATTCTCTGACTACTGCGGCTTCGTGGCTGTTTCTTATCGGAATAATCGAGAGAATTCTGGCCATGATATCACATATAGTCTTTTCAGCTATAGTCTGGTTTGCCGTAAAGAATAATAAGATAGTTCTTTTCCTTCTTGCAATTCTAATGCATGCACTACTTGATGCTGTTACAGTCCTGGTTGCAAGGTCAGGTATTAATGGTGCTGAATATTTAGCTGAAGCAGTTGTTGCTATATTAGTGGCCGTATTTGTATTTGTGGCAAGGATCATATGGAAAAAAGAGACAAAATAATTAGAATAATAGAAATAAATGAAGACAACCACCGGCTGAGATTGGCCGGTGGTTGTTTTTATATCACTTCCTTTCTTTGACAGATAAGTGTCATAAAGATTTAATTATTTTTATGACTTGAATCGTGCTATAGTAGATACGTGATAAGACGTATTTGCGAATGGCTGTTCAAGCAGCAAGGAAATATATCACAAAATTAAATAGTATGCAATATAAATTTTAAAATGTGTTTTCGTTCCTTATAACAGTAAAAAAAATAGTTGAAAAATCGAAAGTGATAGTTTAAAATATAACAGTTGTTTGATGTGAAGTAATTTAGGAGGATTTTTTATGATTTCTGCAAGTGATTTCAGAAATGGTGTAACCATCGAAATCGATGGAAACGTATGTCAGATTATTGAATTTCAGCATGTTAAGCCTGGTAAGGGCGCTGCTTTCGTAAGAACTAAGCTCAAGGATATCATCAATGGCGGTGTTAAGGAGACAACATTCCGTCCTACTGAGAAGTTCCCAGCAGCTCGTATTGATAAGAAGGATATGCAGTATCTCTATCAGGATGGAGATATTTACAACTTTATGGATTCAGAGACTTATGAGCAGATCGGTCTTACATCAGATCAGATCGGCGATTCTCTCAAGTTTGTCAAGGAGAACGAGGTATGTAAGGTAATGTCTTACAACGGTAACGTATTTGCAGTTGAGCCACCTATGTTCGTTGAACTTGCAATTACAGAGACTGAGCCTGGATTCAAGGGCGACACAGCTACAGGCGCTACTAAGCCTGCAACAGTTGAGACTGGTGCTAATGTATCAGTTCCTCTCTTCGTTAACGAAGGAGATGTTATCAAGATTGATACTAGAACAGGTGAGTATCTTTCAAGAGTTTAATTGACTACGTAACCATATCTGACACGTATATTTAGTCATAATTTTTATAGAAAACTTAGTAAGGCAATAGAGAATCTTATTTTTGAAAAAGATTATCTATTGCCTTTTTTGTTGCACAAGAAAAATAAAAAATTAAAGGAAATATGTGTATGGGTATGAAAATAGAGGATTTGGGTAAATTATTAGTTGAGAAAATTAGTTTATTTTTAGGTTCAGAGTATAGTATTGAGTACAAAGAGGTTAGTAAGAATAACGGCGTGTTATATCACGCACTTATTATCAGAAAGGAAGGAGAAAGTGTTGCTCCTACTATTTATATTGATGGTTATTACGAATCCTATACTCATGGCAAGGAAGTACAAGATATTGCCATGAACGTTATAGATTTGTACAAGGAGAGTATGCCAAAGGAGAAATTTGATGCCGGATTTTTTACAGATTTTTCAAATGTTTGTGAGCATCTTACTTTTAAGGTGACTAATTATGATAAGAACAAAGATAATCTTACAGATGTTCCTTTCAGGAAAATGGCAGATTTAGCACTTGTGCCGATCTGTCTTGTTTCAAACCGTTTTATGGGAGAAGGAAGTATTACTATCAGAAACAGTCACTTAAACAGTTGGGAAGTGTCTTTTGACGAACTATGGGAAAATGTGTGGGAGAATGCTGAGAAAGCTCTGCCTGCGAGGATCAGGACAATGTCAGAAACGCTTGAACATATGGGCAATTCCTGCGAGGAATACATGTTTCTCCCTGACAATATATTTGTGGTTTCTAATGCTAAGAGTATGTTTGGCGCAGCGGCAGTTTTTTATCCGGGAGTAATGGAGAAGCTGGCCGAGAAGGTTGGAGGTAATCTTGTAGTTCTGCCTTCATCTGTGCATGAAGCAATTGTTATGCAAATGCCGGAAGAAGAAAAGGCACTTTTTACACTTGTGAATATAGTTAAAGAGGTAAATAGAACTGTAATTAGCAGTGAAGACTATCTTAGCGACAATGCTTATCTTTATTCCGTGGATGAGGGAGAAATCAGAGCTATTAATGCTTGATGTTCACAGGAGGCGTTGTGAGACTTTGCGTCTGCAGATTAACCAGGGAACAATTACTGCTTAGGGGCAGCAAGGAGCGAACTTTGGAAGCACTAGAAGCGGCGTGATATTGGACTTTCAGGGAGAATTATGTTATCATGGCTTGGTACGTTTATGCACCCGTAGTCTAACGGATAGAACGTAGGCCTCCGACGCCTTTGATGCAGGTTCGAATTCCTGTCGGGTGCATACTTTTATTGCATTTTTTGAGTTATATTTTCATAGATAGAGGTTTTTGATGAAAAAGAAGAATTATTCATTTAGAAATGATAGGAAGAATATTTTTGCCTTGCTAGGAGACAATAAGAAATATCTGATGCCAATATTGTTTGTTTTGGCTGTTATTCTCACTGTAGTTATTGCGCTGAATGCCAATAAGAGGACCAAGGAAATAGCCGCTTCAGTTGCAGATGCAAGTCTTGAATCAACGCTTGAGATAACTGAAGTTATCCCTATGGCAGAAAACGCATATGAAGATGTTAATTATCTGATCAATGAATATTATACGGCTTTAGCTAATGGCGATTCAGATACTATCAAATCAATATATAAGGGACTTGAGGATACACAGCTTCTCAAGGCTGTAGCAGCGTCTGACTACATAGAAGAGTTCAGAGTTGTTACTGTGTATACCAAACCCGGGCCTGTTGCAGGAAGCTATGTTGCATATGTTTACAATGAAGTTAAGCTTTTTGATTATGATAAGGCTGTTCCTGGACTTGAGTCATTATATATTTGCACAGATGATAATGGAAATCTCTATATAAATGGCGATATTGCCAATGCCAATGAAATCGAGTACCTCAAGCAGGTTAATTTACAGGAAGACGTTATAGATCTTAATAACAAGGTCGCTACGGAATACAACGAGATGGTTAATTCAGATGAGGCACTTGCTGAATTCCTTACCAAGATGAGAGCAGGACTTCAGGTATCAGTTGGTGAGGCACTTGCTTCTTCTGAGGCCAGCAGCGATTCTGCTACTGAAGAGACAAGCTCAGATGATTCAGCAAGTGAAGCTACTTCTGAAGCAGCTGTAGCTACAGTTACAACACATACTATCAGGGCTACTGACGTTATCAATATTCGAAGCTCTGACAGTGAGACAGCAGATGTCATTTCCAAGACTGCCAAGGGCGAAGAGTTCAAGCAGCTTGAGGCTCTTGCAAATGGCTGGAGCAAGATTGAGTATAAGGGCGGAATAGCTTACGTCAAGACAGAGTTCTTTGAGGTTGTAGGTGAGGAAACTACAGAAGTTGACAATTCAGAGAATGAGGATGGTGACCAGAATACTCAGTCGGCAGATGCATCACAGACTACGGTTAAATCTTCAGACACCGGTAAGATGCAGGTTAGCGATACAGTAAGACTTCGTAAGAGCCAGAGCACAGAGTCAGAGGTTCTTGAAATGATCTATTCAGGCAGTACTGTTAACGTTGTAGAACAGTATGCAAGCGGATGGGCCAAGGTAGAGTATAACAAGAAGACAGGATATATTAAGTCAGAGTTCCTGACCAAGGAATAACTATCAGTCATTCGGTGAAGTAAACTTTGCATTACCGATTTGCAGCATTCTTGAATCTTGCGTTCAAGAAGTTATAATAGAAATAAGAAGAAATTAGTAGCCAGCATTTTTTTGCTGGCTACTTGTGTAATATGAGAAGTTTACGTAGTAAATTAGCGGCTTTCGAATATTTGTAGAATTGCTGGGATTTTGCAGAAATGAAGAGGTTTTTACATCATATTATTACAAAATGGAGGTAACCATATATGTTTGGAAGGGTAAAAGTTGCTATCATGGGTGCCGGTAACATAGCAGGTGTAATGGCAGATACACTTAAGGCTACCAAGGGTGTCGAATGCTATGCAGTAGGATCCAGAAGCCTTGAGAAAGCACAGAAATTTGCCTCAGAGCATGGCGTCAAAAAGGCATACGGTTCATATGCTGAACTTGTAAGTGACCCTAAGGTTGAACTAGTTTATGTAGCCACACCACATTCTGAGCATTTCGAGAATGTTAAGCTTGCATTATCTGCCGGTAAAAATGTTATATGCGAGAAAGCATTTATGCTAAATAGAGCTCAGGCAGAAGAAGTGTTTAGAATTGCGGAGGAGAAGAAACTTTTGCTGACCGAAGCAATTTGGCCAAGATACATGCCTCTTAGAAGTAAGCTTGCAGAGGTTATTGCTAGCAATGTAATTGGTCAGCCTTATATGCTGACTGCAAATCTTGGATACAACATCGCAGGTGTAGATAGGATAAATCTTCCTGAACTTGGTGGCGGTGCACTTCTGGACCTTGGAGTATATGTGCTTAACTTTGCTTCTATGGCCTTTGGAAATGATGTCAGCGATATAGCTTCTATCTGTACTTTTAATAACCATGGAATGGATATGCAGGATAGTATCACACTCAGATACAAGGATGGCAGAATGGCAGTACTGAATGCTACTGCACTTGGAATCAGTGATAGAAGCGGCGTTATCTATGGACCAAAGGGCTACATAGTTGTGGATAACATTAATAATTTTGAAGCTATTCATGTTTATGATTCTTCATACAAGAAGACAGCCAGCTACAAGAGGCCAAAGCAGATTTCCGGGTATGAATATGAAATTGAATCCTGCGTGAAGGCTATGAAGGAAGGATGGCTTGAGTGCCCTGAAATGCCACATTCCGAAACTCTGAAAATGCTCGATATGATGGATTTTATTCGTAAGACCAACGGAATCAGATTTCCGGGAGAGGAAGATGCCGCTACTCAGTTTGAGAAAACATCAGCCCACAATGAGAGTTCTTACCAGGTGGAAAGATCTGACGAACAGAGTGCTGCTGACATAAGCCCGCGGGTTGAAACAGAACAGAAGCCTGAAGTAAATTCCCAGAGCGAAGAAAGCCAGGAATCTTAAAATAAAAAAACTCTTGCACTTTAACTTATTAAAGTTTATAATATCCAACAGGCAGTGATGTCTGCGCAATGGGGCGTATAGACCGTAGGTTTCTTACGCCCTTTTTGTATAACGTAAATTGCTCTGCATATTCTTTTACATGAAGACTTAGTTATGGATGCGCTGCTTTTAAATATTTGATTTAATTATAAGTTTTGCTGTGTACCAATGGTACGGGAAGGAGAAAAAATGTCATACGTTGACGAGATTTACGATTATGTTGTTGAGAAAAACCCAGCTCAGCCGGAATTCCATCAGGCAGTAAAAGAGGTACTTGAGTCACTCAGAGTTGTTATTGAGGCCAATGAAGATGAATATCGCAGAGATGCTCTTCTTGAGAGACTTGTTACTCCAGAGAGACAGATCCTTTTCAGAGTACCTTGGGTAGATGATAAGGGACAGGTTCAGGTTAACAATGGTTTCCGCGTACAGTTCAATTCAGCTATCGGACCATACAAGGGAGGACTTCGTTTCCATCCATCAGTAAACCTTGGAATCATCAAGTTCCTTGGATTTGAGCAGATTTTCAAGAATTCACTTACAAGCCTTCCAATCGGTGGTGGTAAGGGTGGTTCTGATTTTGACCCTAAGGGCAAATCAGACAGAGAGGTTATGGCATTCTGCCAGAGCTTCATGACAGAGCTTTACAGACACATTGGGGCAGATACAGACGTTCCAGCCGGTGATATTGGTGTTGGCGGACGTGAGATTGGTTATATGTATGGTCAGTACAAGAGGATCAGAGACGTATATGAAGGCGTTCTTACAGGTAAGGGCCTTACATACGGCGGATCACTTGCTCGTACACAGGCTACAGGTTATGGACTTTTGTACCTGACAGAAGAGCTTCTTAAGTGTAATGGCCATGACATCAAGGGTAAGACAGTCGTTGTTTCAGGTGCTGGTAATGTTGCTATCTATGCTATCGAAAAGGCTCAGCAGCTCGGCGCTAAGGTTGTTACATGTTCAGATTCTACAGGCTGGATTTATGATCCTGAAGGAATCGATGTTGCACTCCTCAAGGAAGTTAAAGAGGTTAAGAGAGCACGTCTTACAGAGTATGCTGCAGCCAGAAAGTCAGCTGAATACCATGAGGGCAGAGGCGTTTGGTCTATCAAGTGTGATGTTGCACTTCCTTGCGCTACACAGAATGAGCTCCTCATTGATGATGCCAAGCAGCTTGTTGCTAACGGCGTAACTGCTGTTTGCGAGGGCGCTAACATGCCTACAACAATCGAAGCTACTGAGTACCTTCAGAAGAATGGTGTCCTCTTCGTATGTGGTAAGGCTTCAAATGCAGGTGGTGTTGCTACATCAGCTCTTGAGATGAGTCAGAACAGCGAGAGACTTTCATGGACCTTTGAAGAGGTTGATGCTAAGCTCAAGCAGATCATGGTTAACATCTACCACAACATTGATGATGCTGCCAAGAAGTACGGAATGGAAGGCAACTACGTTGCCGGTGCTAACATTGCTGGCTTCCTTAAGGTTGCAGAAGCTATGAAGGCTCAGGGAATTGTATAATACATTTCAGTGGTTTTGAAATAATAAGCAGCAAGTGCAATCTTCTCCGTAAGAGATAAGGCATTTGCTGCTTTTTTTAGTGATCAATCTGCGTACTTTTTTCTTATTTCTTCTATTTCATCGTATCTGTCGATAAAATTATCTACAACTTTAGGCGAGAATTGATGACCTTTTTGGCGGATTATTTCTATTCTTGCTTCCAGTGGATCCCAGGGCTCTTTGTAAGAGCGCTTGCTAGTGAGTGCATCATAAACGTCAGCTACAGAAACAATCTGCGCATATATAGAGATTGAATCTCCTTTTAAACCTCTTGGGTATCCATGACCATCCCATCTCTCGTGGTGCTCATAGGCTATGGTCCTTGCTATGGTCATGATCTCGCCTTCGCTGTGAGATAGAAGGCTATCTCCAAATTCAGAGTGAGTCTTAACAGTCTCGTACTCTTCCGGAGAAAGTTTACCGGGCTTTTCAATGATTTCATTAGGAATCATCAGTTTTCCGATATCGTGCATCATGGAAGCAACCTTTATGTACATAATATCTGTTGAGTCTTTTATTATGCCTCTGGCTAGTATTGCGGTATATTCGGACACACGCCTGATGTGCTGACCTGTTTCCCCTGATTTTGCTTCAGAAATTGTCGCAAAGTCTCTGATGATATCAGTCTGATTCTCCTGAAACTTGCGCATATATCTGATTTTTTTCTCATTCTCTTTTGACACTATAACATTTAATTTGGAAAAAGCTGCTCCGGAAAAGGCGGCAAGGATAACAACTGTTGCAAGCCATATGGTCTGTATGTTTGGTGTATCTGAATCAAGAGCAGGGAAAATATAGTCTGCTCCATAGCAGATATCCATCAGAACATATAGAGCCAGATAATAGAAAAATACAGGTTTCCAGTTGATGAAGTCGTTATGATTGGAAATATATTCCAGGTCTTTTTTGTGGATAAGACCCAGAATTACCAGATCGATAATGTAAATGAAAAAGTATGAAAGGGCAGAAAAAGAGATAACTTGAGCAAATCTGTCCTGTAAAAGAAACTCAACATAAATAGTACCTGCAATGATGAGTCTTTCACCGAGTACTTTGTGGTAGATATAAATTGGGAGAATGAAGGTTAGTAAGTCAATTACAAGTAAAAAAATAGAATATACTGCCCTCGAGGTTTCAAAATCAAGTTTAAATAAAGGAATAAGATGTATTGCTATAGAATTTGAAATAAAGATTTCCACTATTATAGAGACTACTGGGCAAGAAATAAAGAAAAGGATAAGACAACTAATGAGCATATCTATACCCTGTTTTTTTCTGCTTATCATAAATGCAGAAGCGCCTACAAACAGTAATGCGACAAGTATTCTTGGCCAATAATATTGTAAGATTGGGATGAACATGATTTATATAAACCTCATTTAACAAAAGTCTATTCTATGAACAGATTATAAACGATTATTATCGGTTTGACGCTAATTAAATAATTCTTTATTAGATTTTATAGAAATTTAATTTGATGCAAAGATTGATAAATTGGAATTCGTAGAGCCTGTCTGAAATAATATAAAAACGGTCAGCAACAAGAAATTTCTTGCCTGAAGAGGAAAGTGATATAATTTAAAAGAAACGTAAAAACAAAGATTTTTATATACTATATGCGCATAAGAAAAATTAAAAGGACAACTAAATATACACTGCTTATCATAACACTTATGATACTGTTTAATTTGGCTTTTGGCGTGATCCTTTCTAAGGCTGCGCTGAAAGCTATGAGAGCGCAAATTGATGAGCGAATGCTTGATATCTCTAATACAGCAGCTGCCATGATAAATGGTGATGATCTGGCTAAAATGACAGCTGATGATCAGGGGTCTCCGGAGTATCAGAGAGTTATGGAGAATCTGACATATTTTCAGGATAATATTGAGCTTTCGTACATATATTGCATAATGCAGGTAGGTGAAAGAGAGTTTGTTTTCGGAGTTGATCCCACAATAGAGAATCCGGGAGAGTTCGGCTCGCCTATTGTTTATACTGATGCACTTTATAATGCCAGTAAGGGTAAGGCAGATGTTGATGATGAGCCTTATGAGGATGATTGGGGCAAGTTTTACAGTGCCTATTCTCCTGTATATGATTCAAACGGAGATGTGGCCGGAATTGTGGCTGTTGACTTTGAGGCCAGGTGGTATCAGAACAGAATTAAACAGCTTGGAACTATAACAATCGGCTTTACAGTATTAGCTTTTGTATTCAGCCTTGGGCTATCTGTTATAATTGCTACTCGCTTTAGAAAGAGCTTTATGCATTTATACAAAAAGATGAATGATCTGTCTGTTGGAATAGAGACTTTGGTCCATGAGGTGGCGCCTGAGTCAGAAACTGAGGATTATACTTCACTTGCAAGCATTGAGAGTAAAAATGGCTTTGGCGATGCTGTGGATCTTTTGGGCGACAAGATCAATGTCATGCAGGCAAGACTTGCCAAGCAGATAGAGGTTATCCGATCCCGTGCTTATGTTGATAGCCTTACAGGACTTAACAACAGAACTTCCTATGAAGAATATGTAAATCGTTTGGAAAAGAAATTGATAGATGGCCTCAGGATATCTTTTTCTGTAGTTGTTTTTGACATTAATCAGTTGAAAGCTGTGAACGATACTTTTGGCCATGAATATGGCGATATGGTCATTGTTTCTGTGGCAAAGGACATCAGCAGATTTTTTGAAGGACATAGAATATACCGTATCGGCGGCGATGAATTTGTTTGTATTCTGGAAGATGTTGATCCATCTGTAAACATTGAAAGAATCAGAGAAGAGGTTGATAAGAAAAATCTGGAATCACCGATATTGCATGATTCAAGCTTTGAAATCGGGGTTTCAATCGGGTGTGCAACATATGATCCGGCAGTAGATTATGGTTATATGGAGGTGTTTAATAGGGCAGATACAGCAATGTACGCTGACAAACGTGCTTTTTATCAGACGCATCAGGATAGGAGAAATAAAGAGTCTGAGCATAAATAGTATAAGATATAGAAAAAACTATACAGTTAGAAATAACAATCCCTTGTCATTCTGATAATGTAATGGCAAGGGAATTATTACTGTTCAGACAGAAATGTGCATTAAGCTGCACATTTTTTTGAGGGGTTGATACACTGGGGGTGTTTAATGCCGCATGGTTACTTGATTTGCATTGATAATGGAGGGTGTATGTGATAGGATAAATTCGTGTTTGTTATGACGTTTTAGGCGGAGAGAAATATGAAAAAAGACTTTGACAGCGATGATTTTGACTTTGAAGAAAAGGGAGGAATTGGTCCTATTGCTATTGGTGGCGCAGTAATACTGCTGGTATTAGTTATAGGCATCATAGTATTACTGATCCAAAAGCCGACTAAGCCTCGGGAAGAAAATGACAATTTGTTTGAAGAAGTAGAGTCAGGGATAGAAATCAGCACAGAGTTAGCTTCTGATGAGGGAACAGCTCTTTTGACTAGTGATGAGCCTACAGATAATAGTAGCCAGAGCGATAGCATTCATAATACAGAAGAAGCAGGAAGTGCTTCAAGTGTTGATGATAGCGATGGTGATCTGCAGGAATCTGTTAAGGCAGCTACAGGTGCTGAGATTGATATAACTCAGATTGTAAGCGCCAGTAGCGTTTCTGAGAATTCCAATATTACTAATGGAATAGATGTTTCCAGATTTCAGGGAACAATTGACTGGGGACAGGTTGCAGGAAGCGGCATTGATTTTGCAATGGTAAGAGTGGGCTACAGGGATTCCAAGACGGGCGAGATAAAGGCTGATACAAATGCCAAATTCAATATGCAGGAAGCGGAAAAAAATGGAATAAAAGTCGGAGCATACTTTTTTTCCACTGCTGTCAGTAATGCTGAGGCCATAGAGGAAGCTAACTGGGTGACCAATTATATAGCCAAATATTCTATAACATATCCTGTTGGCTATAACTGCGAAGGTTTTGAAAATGCAGCAAGCAGGCAGGTTAACCTGACACAGGATGAGAGGAGTGCTATCGCGCTGACTTTTTTGGATACCATATATAATGCGGGCTATACTCCAATCTTTTACGCTTCAAGAAGTGAACTTGCGGGCGACGCCAAATGGAACACCTCACAGATTCAGCAAAAATACAAGATATGGATGGCCTGGTATGATCAGGATACCCAAAATCTGGCAAAGGGTCCATCTTATGACGGACAGTGCGCTATGTGGCAGTATACCAGTATGGGCACAGTTCCCGGTATAAATGGTAAGGTTGATATAGATGTTGCTTATTTTGGCTACAATGGAACAGAAACTGCCAAAGACACATCTGAGAGGGAAACAGCTTCTGCAGATGTTGAGGCACTTATGAATTTCGATGCAGTCGATGAGACAGTAACTGCCAAGAATAGTACTAATCTTAGAAATAAGCCAAGCCAGGGAAGTGACAGTACTGTAATGGTGACTTTGGAAAATGGCCAGACAGCTCAGAGAACTGGTGTTAGTGCAAGCGGCTGGAGCAGAGTGATTTATGAAGGAAATACCTATTATGCTGTTTCAAGTTTCCTGACAACAGACTTAAGTGCGCCTAAGCAGGAGTCAGCTCCAGCAGTGCAGGAAACTTCAGGATTTAAGACTAAATTCACTGATTGTAGTGAGACAGTCACAGCCAAGGATGTAGTTAATCTGCGTAACAAACCAAGTGTAACAGATGAAGATTCTCAGGTCATTGCAAGCTTGTCATCCGGAGAGACTGCGCTTAGAACAGGCATAAATAACGAATATGGGTGGTCACGTGTTGAGTATAATGGACAGACATTATACTGCGTAAGCAGCTATTTGAGAGTAGTGGAATAGATAGGGCATTAGTAGATTATCTACATAAATATATGGATTTGAGGGAAGTTTTATTAAAATGGATAAAAAAGTTAGAAATTCAAATTTTGAGCTCTTAAGGATTCTTGCAATTGTTTTGATAGTTCTTTTCCACATTCAGTTGCATGGGCCTCAGACGAGAATAAATGATGGTGCTTTTGCTGATCCGGTATTTTTCAAGCAGCTCTTTCTCCTGGATGCCGGTAATACCTTCGGAATGATTGGAAATGCATTATTTATAATGATTTCCGGATACTTTTTGGTTGAAAATTTAGGTGTTGATCTTGGGAAGATTTCCGGGAAGCTTTTATTAGAGGTGGGCTTTGCAACAGTTCTTTTGACAATAGTATCAACAGTTATTGCTGGTAGAAGCAGTGACCTTTCAGCTCGTAATCTGGTTGGCTTCTACATTTTTAACGACGAATGGTGGTTCACCGGATATTACATCCTGGTTGTTGTGATTGGAAAAGTTTTTTTGAATAAGTTTTTATCAAGACTTGAAGCTAAGGAATATGCAGGCTTTTTGCTTGCTTTGTTCGCGATAGATCAGTTCCATTGGTCTTCCTACATTTTTGAGGGAATAGCAAACGGAATCAGAACTTTGATGATAGGTGTTTTCTTTTATGCACTTGGCGGATATATCAAGAAATATAATCCCTTTAGTCACATTCGACTTTACGTCTTGTTCCTTGTGATTGCTGTTACATACCTTCTTAGGTACATTTCCAATTACAATGTTACTTCAATGAATATTGCACAGTATCTTTCAAACGAAGAACAGTATGGCTTTATGCAGACAACTCCTCAATTTGCTAATCACGACATCACCGTTGTGATAGTCACTGTATGCTTATTTGAATTATTTAGGCGAATTCATATGCCAAATAGTAAAGTTATCAACTATCTGGGTAAATCAACGCTGATGATTTATTTCATGCATGAAAACGATCTTTTCATCAGCTTTTACAAGATGGATTCCTGGATTGGAACTCTGTCAGAGCATGTTGATCAGTTTGTTCTCAAGTGGTTTTGGTGGGCTCTTGTTGGTATAGTGATCGGTGTTTTGACCTATACATCGTATGTACTTTTGGGGATCACCTGCAAGAAGTGCAGATTTTTGGTGGTAAAAGAATAATAACTATCTTCCGAATTGTTGATTGGAATGTGATGGTCAGGTGGCAGTTTTATAACTGCCACTTTTTTTGGCTCTGAACATGTACCCGAAATTAAAGATTTTTGAAATTGCGGGCAATCAAACAATCAAAAGCAATAATTTATTTCGATTGTTTATAAAATGTTTACTGTAAAAACAAAAACAAATAAACGATAATATAGATAGGCGTTTGATGTAAAAGGGGATTTTGTGCCCAAAAATAGATAAAGATTCATGATTGTTCATTATAGTGGAATGAAAGGAGAATCAGCATGGAAGGCATGAGTACTCAGGATTTATTAAATGGACAGGATTTATCAACTGCGAATGTAGATGACCTCTTAGCTGCTATGAAGCAGGAAGAGCCAGTTGCAGAGCCTGCTCAGGCACCTGAAGAGGCACCTAAGCCTAAGAGAGGGCGCCCTAAAAAAGCTGAGGCAGAGCCTATAGCTGATTTACCTGATCTTGAGCAGATAAAGGCTGAAACAGTGTCTGATGAAGCTGTTATAGCGCCTGAACCTACTCCGGAGCCAGTTGCTGAACCTGCACCAGTAGATCCGGAAGCTATGCTTGCAGCGATGGCTTCAGCTGAAACGGCAGAAGATGTAGATGCAGCGATGGCAGCAATGGCAGCAGGAGAAGGAGCCCCGGCGGCAGAGACTCCGGTAGAGATACCTGTGGAAGCCCCAGCAGAGGCTGCAGTAGAAGCCCCGGTAGAAGCTCCAGTTGAAGTTCCTGTAGAGATGCCTGCAGATATACCAGTAGCAGAAGTAGCGCCAGCAGAGGAGGCGCCAGTAGATATGGAAGCGATGATGGCAGCAATGACAGCAGGAGAAGGAGCCCCAGTAGAGGCTGCAGTAGAAGCCCCGGTTGAAGTTCCTGTAGAGATGCCTGCAGATATACCAGTAGCAGAAGCAGCCCCAGCAGAGGAAGCCCCAGTAGATATGGAAGCGATGATGGCAGCAATGGCAGCAGGAGAGGCAGCACCGGCAGCAGAAACTACAGTAGAGATACCTGTGGAAGCCCCAGCGGCAGAAACTCCAGCAGAGATGCCTGTGGAAACGCCAGTAGAGGCAGCAGCAGAAATGCCTGTAGATATACCAGTAGAGGAAGTTCCTGTAGAAATGCCTGCAGATATACCAGTAGCAGAAGCAACTCCAGCAGAGGAGGCGCCGGTAGATATGGAAGCGATGATGGCAGCAATGACTGCAGGAGAAGGAGCTCCGGCGGCAGAAACTCCGGTAGAGATGCCTGCAGATATACCAGTAGCAGAAGCAACTCCAGCAGAGGAGGCGCCGGTAGATATGGAAGCGATGATGGCAGCAATGACTGCAGAAGAGGCAGCCCCAGCAGAGGAAATACCAGTAGTAGAACCTGCTCCTACAATACCGGCAGATGAGCAGGAGATTCTTGTTGTGATGCCTACGGAAGATGTGGCAGCTACGGAAGTACCAGCTGATGCAGATATCGATCCTGTGATGGCAGCCATGATAGCAGCAGGAGATGTACCTATGCCTGAAAATGCAGCGGGAGAAGCTTTACCAGAAGCGGAAGCATCTACAGAAGCACCTGCTGAAAGTCTTGATGAAATCCTCAGCGCAGAGGTTGATGCATTAAATGAATCAGTGCCGGTAGCAGAGGAAATCTCTGCAGAAGAGCCAGCAGACGTTGAACCAATTCCTGAAGATATGCTCGTATTAGAGGAGCCTTTGGTTACAGAGGATGCAATTACTGTAGAAGAGTCACCTACACCCGAGGACATTGCTCTCACGGAAGAACCTGTAATTTCAGAGGAACCGGTAATCCTCGAGGAACCATCAGCATCTGAGGATATTGTTCTCACAGAAGAGCCTGTAATCGCAGAAGAGCCTGCAGTTGCAGAAGAATCTGTAATCGCAGAAGAGCCTGCAGTTGCAGAAGAATCTGTAATGCTTGAAGAGCCAAAAGCAAGCGAACTTGAGGACCTTGCACTTACAGAAGAACCTGTAATCACAGAAGAACCTGTAATTGCAGAAGAGCCTGCTGCAATTTCAGAAACATCTATGATGGAAGAGATTCCGGCAATGGAAGAAACTGAGCAGATTCCGGTAGAACTGGATCTTTCACAGGCAGCAGATGCTTTGACAGGAGCAGTTGCAGATATCGAGGCATTCCTTGATGGCGAAGATTATGAGTACACCGATATTAAGACAGGGCAGAAGACTCTTGTTCTTATAAAGACGGCAGATGGAAATGCTATGGCAATAGTTTATGAGGATGATGAGTTTGAATCACTTGAATCTGCCTATGATAAGGATGGCAAGACAAGCTATGCTGATATTATGAATTGTTTTGTAAAAGAAGTAATTCAAACAGGTGAAAACATTGACATCAAGCGCCATAAAGGAACTAAAGTAGTTGCGCGATAAGAGCTTGACCAGACTAACATAATGTTTCATGAAAACTAATAATACAAACACAAGGAGAGTATGAATGCAATTATATTTTGGGGAAGGAATAAATATAATAGCGTTTCTTATGACAACGATCGGCTACTTGCTGATTTTTGGAAAGTGCGGGGTAAAAAGGTACTGGGCTCTCATTCCGGTTGCAAGAGAATACCATTTGGGAGTATGCGCTGACAAAGAAGAAGAGGGAAAACAATACTCAATTCTGGTAGCGATCATGGATGTGATCAGTATTGCGTATCTTTGGCTCGATGACACGGACATAAGGGCTATCGTGATACTGCTCGTATTCTTGTTTGCTTTTGCAATAGCCAAATACATATATCTTGCAAGAATTTACAATGGACTTGCAGGTGTTTTTGGAAAATCAAAAAAATGGGTTGCGCCACTAGTTTTTTTTGAGGCAATAATGATCTTGTATTGGGGAATTTCTCCAAAATTTATGCCAAAGAAAAAAGTTGACGACTTAACCCTTGCTAAACAGGCCAAAACTCTTGGAACGGATATTGAGAGCATTAAGGATGGACTTACCGTCAACATTACTGAGCGGGCAGTTATAGATTTTTTTAAAAAGAAAGTGCTTCTTAAGGACATTCATATGTGCATCCCCAAAGGACATATGGTCCTGTTACTTGGTGGATCCGGTGCCGGGAAGACCACATATCTGAATGCCATTACAGGTTACGAGAAGGCAGATGCTTCAATTAAGCTTGGAGACAACGATATTTATGAGGATTATGCCGGCATGATGTATGATATTGGCTTTGTTCCTCAGCAGGACCTTATGCGCGGCAATGATACCGTAGCCCTTACACTTTCTGACGCAGCCACATTGAGGTTGCCTGCAAGTGTTCCTTTTGCAGAAAGAAATAAACGAATTAACGAAGTGTTAGAGCAGTTCGGCTTGACAGCAGTTAAGAATAATCTTGTCGAAAAACTCTCCGGAGGACAGCGGAAAAGACTTTCAATCGCCATGGAGTTTATATCTGATCCATCTCTTTTCATACTTGATGAGCCGGATTCCGGCCTCGATGGAGTAGTGGCAAGAAGTCTTTTTGAGAAGCTTCGGGCAATCGCAGATGAAGGAAAGATTGTAGTTGTTATCACGCATACTCCTGACAGAGTCATAGATCTTTTTGATGATGTTATTGTCCTTGCCAAGGATAGCGCCAGAACCGGACGCCTTGCTTATTATGGTCAGGTAAAAGAGGCATATGAGTTCTTCGGAAAGTCGTCAATGGAGGAGATTCTTCTCTCAATCAATCAAAAAGAAGAAGGCGGCGAAGGCAGGGCTGACGAATTTGTTGAAAAATATGCCGATTATCTAAGAGAAATGGTGGGGTGACAGGGGATGAAAACAAACGAGAAAAGGCATAGAGGACGTATTTCGCAGACCTTTATCTATCTTGGTAAGCTATTTAGAATGTTTCTTTTCCAGAATGACTGGAAAGTTTTGCCAATGTCAGCGGTAATTGCAGGGCTTGTGGCCTTTGCGGTTGGAAGTAACATTTATAAGACAATGGAAGGAACGCTGACTGGGACCTTCGCTCTTACCTGCGTGTGCATTTGGAATGGCTTTTTTAATTCAATTCAGGTAATCTGCAGGGAAAGAGCTATTGTTAAAAGAGAACACAGATCTGGGCTGCATATAAGCTCATATATTTCTGCACACATGATATATCAGGCTATCCTGTGTATTTTGCAGGTTGTGATAATGATCTTTGTGTGCATGAACCTTGGCGTTGTCATGCCGGGAAAGAGTCTTGTTACCCCGTGGCCTATTGTAGATGTTGGAATTACGCTGTTTTTGGTTACTTATTGCGCAGATATGCTCGCACTTTTGGTATCAGCTTTTGCGAGGACAACCACTGCAGCTATGACTATCATGCCATTTCTTTTGATAGTTCAGCTCTTGTTTTCCGGTGGATTTTTTAACCTGCCCAAAGAGGCAATGCCTTTTACAAACCTTACGGCAACTAAATGGGGGCTTACAGCTCTTTGCGTTCAGGGAGATTATAATTCGCTTCCAATGGTCACCATTTGGAATAGCGCTGTTAAGATGAAGAATATTGAGGTAGAGGGCGAAAAACCGCTCCTTGAGGTGCTGCAGTACATAGAAAACAACGATATGCGCGATGATATCTTAATGGAGACAGCCAAGCAGAACCAGAAGCCTGAGTACAACTTTGATATAGATATTTTGACAAGATGCTGGACGTGGCTGATCACCTGGACTATCCTTTATCTTGTGGTAACGATAATTGCGCTGGAGCGCATAGACAAAGACAAGAGATAGTTTGGGAGAATGATTATGAAAAAGAGATTGTTGCCGGTGCTTGTTGCACTGGTTCTACTGACAGGTTGTGGAAATGATGGGAACATTGCAGATCAGGCAGTTTCAAACATGGCGCAATCTGCCGAGGTGGTAGCAGAGGCCAGTTTAGATACCGGTAAAAATTTAGAAACGGATAATGCGAATAAAAACTTAAGTTCAGAGGCGGATAAGCAAATTGAATCTGATCATGCCAATACCGGTAAAACTACAGATAAAAAAGTAGTTTCAGATAGTAATTCAGATAAAGACAGTAACTTAAATTCAGATAATAAAGTGAACAAGTCATCTAAAGATAGCAGTGCAGATGCATCTGAGCAGAGCCTTCAGTTAGAGCCACAGCAGGCTACTTCTCAGGCTACTTCTCAGGCTACTTCTCAGGATACTCCTCAGGTTGTTCCTCAAAAGCCTGACTACGGCAGGATTATTTTTACAGGTGACTCAAGAACAGTAGATATGTTCTATTCTGACAGGAATGAAATATGGGGTGAATCCTTTGATGGAATTCCTGTATATTGCAGGGATGCGTGTCAGAGTGACTACATGATAAATGCAGTTAATTCCTATGGAATGGACAATTTTGACACCCTTGTGACCTGGATGGGGTGCAATGATTACGGCAATTTTAGCCCCTATGAATCTTTTTACAATAACCTCCTTCAGCAGGGTAAAAATATAGTGGTTTGTACAGTAGGACCAACAGATAATAATACTCTTGCAAACGATTTCGACAGGGAGTATTACACGAATGAAAGGCAGATTGCCTATAACTCTTCGCTGATCAGTTGGGCAAACAGTAACAATGTTAAGATCATAGATCTTTATACATACATCTCGGGAAACGCCAATCTTTATATTAATACTGAGGACGGAATTCATTATATGCCGCAGCCTACAACGGATATTTGGAACTATATCCTCGCTCAGATCAGATGATCATAAGGGAGAATCTATGGGAGATAGGCTAACAATTATAAGAAGACAGCTCAAACGAGCCGGAGCAAGGGCTATTATTATCCTGATAGTAGTGCCTTTGCTTTTCTGCGTCATTGCAGCCATTATACTCAGGAATTTCCTTAATGATTATTATGAGATGATACACTATGAAGATACTATCAAAGCTTCAGATCTTGCGGAGGACTTTAATCCATATCTTAATGCCGTGAGCATTCTGGTTGAATCGGCAGCAGAAGGCGCCGAATACTTAGTTGCTAAAAGAGCTGATTATGATGAAATACATAAGTATCTGGAAGATATTTCATCAAGAAGATCAAGCACTATATTTAATGATACTGACGGTATTTATGGAAGCATAAATGGCGTTTATAACGATGGCTATAACTGGACACCGTATGAAGGATATGATCCCCGTGAACGAATCTGGTATCAGGAGGCTATAGAGGCTGGCGGACGGTCAGTAATGGTAGAGCCTTATGTTGATGCCAGAACAGGAGACATTATAGTAACTGTTGCCAAGGCTCTTTCTGATGGCAAGGATGTTGTTGCAGCAGATATCAATCTGGGTAACTTCCAGGCACTGACAGAGAAACTTGCAGATGAATACAACAACCATGAAGTCATGGTAATGGATAAAGAGGGATATGTTATTACAAGTTCATTTGCCGATGAGCTTGGAGAGAATTACGCTATAGCGTCATCAGCCGATAGAGTGAGCTTTTACAACAACTGGAATAATAGCAATGGAAAATCATTTGTAACCAATTGGGAAGACAAAAAATATCTTGTTTCATATCAGCCAATCGAGTTTGGATGGACAGCTTTTACCATTGCTGATGTAGATAGTCTGTACAGAACTTTGGAAAATTTCACATATATTTGCATCATAGTAATTATAGTGATCGCCTTTGCTATTATAGTCATTATTTTTGAGATGACCAGCAGAAGAGTGAGAGCTGATAATGACCTGGAGAGCCTTAAAGCTATTGCAAATATCTATACTTCACTTCATAAGATCAATTTTGATGAAGATACTTTCGAGCAGATAATGTGTCATAACTATATGGCTAATGCTGCTATTGGGGATGTCAGATCTGAACCGCAAAAGATGGGATTCAAGATAGCCAGTCTTGTTACTGAGCAAAGATCACTTGATGATATGATGGAATTCGTGGATTTTAGCACGCTTAATACAAGATTGGAAGGAAAAGATACTATAGCAATAGAATTTCTGGGATATGAGCACTTGTGGCACAGGGCCAGATTCATAGTTGTGGACAGACACCCGGACAGAACAATTAAGACAGCTCTTTTTGCGGTAGAGCTTATTGATGATGAAAAGAGATACAGAGATGAGCTTCAGTACCTTGCTGAGACAGATCAGTTGACTGGTATCACCAACAGAGGAAGCGGAGAAAAGAAGATCAAGAAGATCATGCGCCTTGGCAAGGGTGGAATGTTCGTTTTGTTTGATGTGGATAAGTTTAAGAGTATTAATGATACCTTTGGACATGAAACAGGCGACCTGGTTTTGATTGCTATTGCGGATAAGATGAAGCATTCATTCAGAGAAAAAGACATTATCATGAGACTTGGCGGTGATGAATTTGCAGCCTTTGTTCCGGGAATCTGCAACAGAGACGAGGGAGAGCCTGTAGTTTCCAGATTTATAGAAGCTATTGAGAGTATTAATATTCCTGAGACAGAAGGCAGAAAGATTAATGTCAGTGTCGGTGTTGCCTTCTATCAGGTCGATGATACCTACGGCTTTGATGAGCTTTATAAAAGAGCAGATGGCTGTTCTTATGAGA
The DNA here is from genome assembly GCF_000145035.1 of Butyrivibrio proteoclasticus B316. Classification (NCBI taxonomy): domain Bacteria; kingdom Bacillati; phylum Bacillota; class Clostridia; order Lachnospirales; family Lachnospiraceae; genus Butyrivibrio; species Butyrivibrio proteoclasticus. The sequence goes on along the minus strand of NC_014387.1, from coordinate 2,595,091 downwards.
GTAAGAAAACTCAGGGCTGTACTGTGACATTCTATACTAAGTGGTTTGAAGAACAATAGACAAAGATTTAATATTTATAGACAAAATGAAGATGCGAATGTAAGATTAATGTGTTTGGAAAACGCTTTCCAAACACATTACTATGTTAAGCACAAAATTCTATAAATGAGAGGGTAAAATGGTTTCTATTAAAGATGTAGCCAGAGAAGCAGGGGTAGCAATATCCACTGTTTCCAAGGTTTTAAATAATTATCCTAATGTGAGCGAGGCTACCAGACAGAAGGTCAATGAGGTTGTTGACAGACTTGGATTTGTGCCAAATACAGTGGCAGCAAGCCTTTCATCCAAGAAGACCGGAAGAGTAGCTCTTTTACTAAAGCTCAATCTTGATACATCAGCCAGCGATGAGATAAACATGCAGTATATATCAGGTGCCATTCACAAGGCCAAAGAGCTTCAGATGGATGTGATAACCGTGTTTACGTCTATGATAGAGGATATGAATGTAGATGAGGTTACAAACTACTTTGAATCGCAGGGGATCAGGGGAATCATAATATACGGAATAACAACCAAAGACAAGGTCCTTCATAAGCTCATTGATAGTGGAAGATTTAAGATTGTAGTAGTAGATGCACCTATGGTCAATGAGAGCACTTCCTGTGTGGGCGTAGATAACCAAAAAGCTCAGTATGATATTGCCAAAAAGACAATAACAGAAAACAAATGTAAGAAAATCCTGTATTTATCAGGTGAAGATAATGGTTATGTCACAGCACAGAGGCTCGAGGGAATAAAACAGTTGTGCGCAGAAAAAAAGCTTAAGCTGACTGTCAGATGCGGAAATTTCTCAGAACTAAGAGCAAGAGAGCTGACAATGCGCTTTTCCAAGAATAATGACTGCGTAGTATGCGCTTCAGATCTTATGGCTATCGGTGCCATGAAGGCCCTTATAGATATGGATATTTTCAGACCTGTATGCGGCTTTGACGGAATAATCCTTATGGGATACGTTGGCAAGCAGATGAATACAGTTAAGCAGGACTTTGTACAGATATCAGAAAGAGCCATCGAGGAGCTCAACAGGCTATTATCCGGTGAGAGCGGACGCAGGGTCATAATGCCACATACGCTTGTCAGGATGAAGTATGAAGACATTATAAGGTAAAAGAAAAATAACACTTGCGGAAAACGTTTTCCTGTGTTAAAGTAAAACCATCGATTACAGAAAACGTTTTCCGAAAACATAAAAGAGATAAAAGGAAACCCGTATTTTTAAAGCGTAGATGAATCTTTTTGATCATCTGCGAGAACGAGAGGAGAAACAAACATGTCCAAGCACACAAACATGCAACGCGACGTACTGGTACTTAACCTTGAGGAACAGCTCGAAGGAATTGCTGAGGAGAAGTATGGCAAATCACTTAAGGAATGCACTGACCGTGAAACATATTTTGTACTTCTTGATATGACTACACGTCTCATGAACGTAGCAGAAGTATATAACGGGGAGAAGAAGGTTTATTATATTTCAATGGAATTCCTTATTGGTAAGCTTCTTTCCAACAATCTTATCAATTTGAGAGTATATGACAGAGTAAAGGCTATTCTTGAGAAGAACGGCAAGGATCTTGCAGTTATAGAAGAGTGCGAGCCGGAGCCATCTCTTGGTAACGGTGGTCTTGGAAGACTTGCAGCATGCTTCCTTGATTCAATAGCAACACTTGGCCTTGCAGGTGAAGGAATCGGTCTTAATTATCACTTTGGTCTTTTTAAGCAGGTGTTCAAGGATCATCTTCAGAATGCTGAGAAGAATGACTGGATCGAGGAACAGTCCTGGCTTGAGAAGACAGATACAACCTTCGAAGTATCTTTTGGTGACAAGAAGGTAGTATCACGTCTCTACAACATGGACGTTGTGGGCTATGATACAGGAGTTAATAAGCTTCGTCTTTTTGATATTGAATCAATTGATGAGAGCCTTGTTAAGAAGGGCATCGATTTTGACAAAACCAAAATTGACAAGAATCTTACTCTTTTCCTCTATCCGGATGACTCAGATGAGGCAGGAAATCTTCTTAGAATTTATCAGGAGTACTTCCTTGTATCCAATGCGGCACAGCTCATCTTGAGAGAACAGAAAGAGCGTCAGTATGACCTTCACGAACTCAATAACCATGCAGTTATTCAGATCAACGATACACATCCTACAATGATCATTCCTGAGCTTATCAGGATCCTTGTTGAGGAGAAGGCATTTAGCATGGACGATGCCATTGATGTAGTCAGCAAGACATGTGCTTATACTAACCACACAATCCTTGCTGAGGCTCTTGAGACATGGCCTCTTAAGTATCTTGAGAAGGTTGTTCCTCAGCTTGTTCCATATATCAAGGAGCTTGATAAGAGAGTTCGTGCTAAATACAAGAACCCTAAGGTTCAGATCATTGACAAGGACAAGAAGGTGCACATGGCATTTATTGATATCCACTACGGATTCTCAATAAATGGTGTCGCAGCTATTCATACAGATATTCTCAAGGATAGTGAGCTTAATGATTTCTACAAGATCTATCCAGAGAAGTTCAATAATAAGACTAATGGTATAACATTCCGTAGATGGCTTTTGTCCTGCAACCATCCACTTGCTGATTTCCTTTCACAGACAATCGGTGATGGATTTAAGAAGGATGCGAACAAGCTTGAGAAGCTTCTTGATCACATTAACGATGAGGAAGTTCTTGACCAGCTTGAGGCTATCAAGATGGGCAAGAAAAAAGAGCTTGTAGATTATCTCAAGAAGCATGAGAATGTAGAGGTTGATCCTGATTCTATTTTTGATATTCAGGTTAAGAGACTTCATGAGTACAAGAGACAGCAGATGAATGCTCTTTATATCATTCACAAGTATCTGGAGATAAAGGGCGGCAAGAAGCCTTCAAGACCTCTTACATTTATCTTTGGAGCCAAGGCTGCCCCTGCTTATGTTATTGCCAAGGATATCATTCATCTTCTCCTTGTTCTTCAGGAAATCGTTAATAATGATCCTGATGTTAACAAGTATATGAAGGTTATCATGGTTGAGAACTACAACGTAAGCTATGCTGAGAAGCTTATCCCTGCATGTGACGTATCTGAGCAGATTTCACTTGCATCCAAGGAAGCATCAGGAACAAGTAACATGAAGTTCATGTTAAACGGCGCTGTTACTCTTGGTACAGATGATGGTGCTAATGTTGAGATCCATGAGCTTGTAGGTGATGACAATATCTACATCTTTGGTGTTAAGGCTGATGAAGTTATTGAGCATTACAAGAAGGCTGACTATGTATCCAAGGATTACTACAAGAAGAGCAAGGTTATCAAGGAAGCAGTAGATTTCATCGTCAGCAAGGAGTGCCTCAAGGTTGGTCACAAGGAGAACCTTGAAAGACTGTACAATGAGCTTCTTAATAAGGACTGGTTCATGACTCTTATCGACCTTGAGAGCTACATTGCCAAGAAGGATGAGATCTTTGCAGATTATGAGAAGCGCGATAAGTGGAAGAAGATGATGCTCACTAACATTGCCAAGGCTGGATATTTCTCATCAGACCGTACTATTGCTGAATACAATCGTGATATCTGGCACTTGAATTGATATAATTATTCTTAAAAAATAGTGAAATAATACGAAATTATGATTATTATTCACGGTATAATGATATAATTATTGCACATTGGAAGAGTTTTTACTTCTCCAATGTGCAATTTTTGTGCGAAAATGCACCTTTATCATTCCCGGAGGGTAGAAATGAATAATAATGGATCAGCAAAAGGAAAAGAATCTGTTGTACGAAAAAAGAACAAGAAGATCAGTTCCAAGCTCTTAATGTACATCTTACCTGTTGTCATTATAACAGTGCTTATTCTTGTGAATATAGCTGCTACTTTATCCAAGAACAGAATGTCAGAGATGGCTACTGAGACTTTGGAATCTTCTATTTCCAACCAGTCTGATAATATTGAATCCTGGCTTGATGAGAACCTGCGCTATTTTAATACGGTCAAGCATACTTTGGAAAGCCAGAAAATAGAAGAGGCAGATTATGAGTCTTTCCTTGATTCATATTATGGTTATAACTCAAACTCTCCCAAAGGCTTTTATATTGGAACTGCAAGTGGCAGATTCTATAAGGCCAAGGATGCTGACATAGATGAAAAAGATGTTCTTGGAAGCACATGGTATAAGCAGGGTATTTCAAGGGTTCAGATGGCCTATGGAACAGCCTATACAAATGCTGAAGGCGAGACGGTTATAAGTGCAACAGGTATCATCGATGATGGTTCCGATGAGATTAAGGTAATAGGTGCTGACGTTTCCCTTAACAAGATCAGTATCATTGTTAACTCCGGTGTTAAGATGAACAAGGCAAGCTCCTTCCTTGTTGATACTAATGATTACAAGATCCTTGCACACAGAGATTTTAATATAGTTAATACCACTCTTTCAGAGAGTACTTCAGATACTCTTTTGGCAGGCGCAGCTAAATCTATTTCAAGCGGTGATCTTACAAGTAAAGAAATAGGTGATTACGTTGTTGCTTTTGACGAGGTACAGGGAACTGATTGGGTTCTTGTATCCTATATTCCGACTAACGTTATCATGAGTACAGTATCGCAGATTGGAATGCTCCTCTTTGTGGTTGGTGGAGTAGCAATAATTCTCATCACAATTCTGATCCTGTTTGTTGTTAAAAAGGTTATTGCACCTCTTTCAAATATCTCTAACAATATTTCTGCCATGTCTGAAGGCGACTTTACGATCGAAGTTGATTCATCAAGTGATGATGAGATTGGTGTAATGGGAAGCAAAGTATCAGACTTTGTAAACAGCATGAGAAAGATGCTTGCAAGTATCAGCGAAGAATCAGATAAGCTCCAGTCCGAATCTGATAATTCTGACATGGTATCAAGAACAATGTTTGAAGCATCACAATCTCAGGCAGAAGCAATGCAGCAGCTGAACGAGACGGTAGATCAGCTTGCAACAGCTGTCAATGATATTGCCCAGAACGCTACAGTCCTTGCTCAGGTAGTTGCTGATACCAGAGATAACAGTGAAAAAGCTGATGAGAGCATGAAGGAAACTGTTGGAATATCCCAGAAGGGCAGAGATGACATGGAGAAACTAAATGTTGCCATGGAAGGTATCGCCCAGTCCAATGAAAAGCTTGTTGAGTCAATCAATAAGGTTGGTACTGCATCAGAAGAAATCACTAATATTGTTGGCATGATCGGTGAAATTGCAGAAGAGACAAATCTCTTATCACTTAATGCAAGCATAGAGGCAGCAAGAGCCGGCGAAGCAGGTAAGGGCTTTGCTGTTGTTGCCACACAGATTGGTAAGCTGGCACAGACGTCAGCTGAAAGTGCCCAGAATATTTCTAATCTTATCGAGGAAGTGCATAAACTGATTGAAGACGCGGTTGAGCAGGCTCACGAAAGCGCTGACAATATCAAGGAAAACAGCGAACTTATAGGTGTAGCGGTAGATACTTTTGACCGCATTTATAACAATATTCAGGAGTCTAATGGCCTGATCGAAGCCATGATAACTGATATAGAAAAGGTTGACGACGTAGCAACAAATGTTGCCGCTATTTCCGAGGAACAGGCAGCAAGTGCTGATGAAATCCTTGCTACATCAGAGAATATGGTTGAAATGGCTAACAATATCACAAAGAGCAGCCAGGATGTGGCTGATAATTCCCACGAACTTGCGGGAACTTCTCAGACACTTACATCCTATGTACAGAAGTTCAAGATCTAAGAAGCGTATTTGATTTGGACTATTTATGGAAACATAGTTACCGTGACACGATGCAAGCAGGAGCAACTACGTGTCATGTCCATTAACTCAGGAGGTTAGGTAATGGGTAATAACCATATGATCAGGAAAATAACTACATGTCTTTTAACTGCTGTATTAGTAGGGAGCAGTATAATAGGATGTTCATCAAATACAGCTTCATCCGGAGGCGGTGGATCAGCCGGCAGTTCCAAGATACTTTTTATGATGACAGATGTAGATGACAACTACAGAGCAACGCTTACAGATGCCATCATGGCTGCTGCAAAGAGCCAGGGAGTTGCAATTGATTATGTAGAAACTGGCGGAAATGCGGAAACTGAGGCAAATCTTATTACAAGTGCCAAAGCTTCGGGATATACAGCCATTATCCTAAGACCCGGAGATGCCAGTACTGCACTTCAGATGAATGTTGCTTCCAATGATCTGCCAATTGTATATGTCAACAATCAGCCTTCGGATTCGCACCTTGAAGGCGGCAAGTATATATTTGTTGGTTCCGATGAGTATCAGGCCGGGCAGTATCAGGCAGAATATGTCCTCAAACAACTCGGAAATCCCAAGACACTTGACGTTATTATTTTTGAGGGAGAAATCGGACATTCAGGAACTATTGGAAGAACCAAATCGGTAAAAGAGACACTTAGAGCAAATGGTTGTGCAGCTAATTATGTATTCGTGGATACGGCTAACTGGTCTGATGTAGAGGCCAGAAGCAAGTTCGCTATATTCATGAAAACCGGCCAGAATGTTGATGCTATCTTCTGTAATAATGATACTATGGCTCTGGGAGCAGTTCAGGGGCTTAAGGATTTTGGACTGGATTACAGCAAGATCCCTGTAGCCGGAGTTGATGCTACAGCAGATGGATGTGCTTCTATCCTGGCAGGAGAAATGGCTTTCACAGTTCTTCAGGATGCCAAGGGACAGGGAGCAGCAGCGGTTGAAGCAGCCAAGGTCCTTGGAAGCGGCGGAGACCTCAGCAGCGTGGAAGGTGCATCTGAAGATAAAAAATATGTATGGGTTCCATTTTCACCTGTTGATAAATCAAATGCAGCATCTATAAATTAAATATTTCTCAAAAAAGCTCTAGTGGATAAATTCCATTAGAGCTTTTTTTTATGCTCCAAAAAGCCATAAATTCCTTTAGAAAAAATAAAGATTATAAACTGAACATTAATTATCATGAAACGGATATAAATTAACAATATAAAAGTGAAATGTGATTTAAAATATGATTTTCAAAAAAATATAATTCATATAACTAAAAAAATATTATCAAAATGCGAACCACGAAACAAGAAACTTAGATCAGCAGACAGTTTTTGATTGATATCACAAGGAGATAAAAGTTGAAACTAACGATTTGCGGAATAAGAGGATCCTATCCAGTATTCGGAAAAGAATATGAGAAATACGGCGGTTCTACATCTTGTTATCTTATAGAGACTTCTACTCAGGCGGTTATTGTAGATGCCGGTACTGGGATCATAAACGTTCCCGAAATGAAACAACAGAATATCCCTATTCTTATGACTCATTCACATGTTGATCATCTTATAGGACTCATGGCCTTTAATGGGCTTAAGGATGCGCATAGGAATATAGATATTTACCTTGCCAAAAGAGATGGCTTATCTCCCAAAAAGCAGATAGAAAGGCTGATTTCAAACCCGCTCTGGCCCTGCAAAATAGATGATTATCCCGCCAAAGTTTCTATCAAAGAATTAAAGGTAGCGGAAGAGAAAATAGAATTTGGCGATATAAAGGTCTTTTCCATGGATGCTAATCATCCGGGAGGCTCAACAATCTTTAGAGTAGAAAGTAATGGTAAAAGGATAGTTATCATAACTGATCACGACCACGCTGATGAAGTAAAAACTGAAGAAATCGCAGAGTTTTCAAAAGAGGCAGATCTTATCCTGTACGATGCTCAGTATACAGAAGAAGAGTATGAAGAGCACAGGGGATATGGACATTCAACTCCGGAAGCCGGAATTAGATTAAAAGATAAAGCAAAGGCCAAAAAGCTTGTATTCATCCATCATTCTCCGGCCCACAATGATAGCTTTATAAAGGCTCAGGAAGAAAGAATAAGAGAAAGTTCTGGCTCAGATATATCCTTCGGATACGAAGGGGAGGTTATTACTATATGAAGGAATTTAAGACAGATCACCTGATACAGATAGCAATAGCATTATCTGCTGAAAAAAATATTGATAAGCTTTTGGACATGATTCTCAAGGAAGCAATAACTATCAGTAATTGTGATGCAGGAACTGTGTACGTAAGGCAGGACGATCAGCTCTTTTTCCACAATACATATACAGGAGCAGCCGGTTTTCCAGATGATGTTTCGAGTAAAAAAAAGTCAATGCCGCCACTTAAGCTTAGCCGTGAATATGTAAGTGCATGTGCGGTACTGGATAAAAAGAAAATCAATATAGCTGACGTATATGAGTCAGATGAGTATGATTTCTCGGGAGCCAAAAAGTATGACGCTATGAATGGATACAGAACAAAATCCATGCTGGTAATTCCCCTTGAAGATGATAAGAGCGAAGTGCTTGGAGTTCTGCAGCTGATAAATGCTCAGGATAAAGACAAAGAAGTGATTCCTTTTCCGGTTGAAGTAGAAGATATCATTTCAGCACTTGCTTCTCTTGCAGCAGTTAGCCTCACTAACAGAAGGCTTGCCCAGCAGGTTCTCGATACTCTCCATTCCTTCGTGGAAGTTATGGTAGAAGCAATTGATACCAGAAGTTCCTACAACGCTAATCACACTAAGAGCATGGTCAGCTATGCAAGGAAGTTTCTGGATTATATTGGGAAGGCACATGATCAAAGAGCGCTGACAGAGGAAGAAAAAGATTCATTCCTCATGAGTGTCTGGCTTCACGATATTGGCAAGCTGGTAATTCCGCTTGAAGTAATGGATAAGGCCACAAGGCTTGGTGATAAGAAAATGGCAGTTAAAAACAGAGTTACAGTGGCCTGCCTTATGGAAGAACTGGAAGGATATAAGAATCCGGCGCAGCTTGATAAGCACCAGGACAAGATTAAGGAGATCAAAAGAGCTTATGAACTCATTGAAGAATGTGATACCAAGGGATTTCTTCCGGATGATGTTCTGGAGAACCTAAGGAATGCAGCCAAGATAATGGTACTTGATGAGGAAGGAAAAGAGATAGCTCTTTTAACAGGGGAGGAAGAAACAGCAATAACAGTAAGAAAGGGAACGCTGACGGATGAAGAGAGAAATGTGATGCAGTCACATGTAGTTTACACAGGAAAGATGCTGGACAAGATGGATTTCAGAGGACCATATTCAAATGTTCCGGATTGGGCAGCATCGCACCACGAACTGCTTGATGGCTCTGGATATCCAAATCACAAGACAGCAGAAGATATTCCGGTGCAGGTCAGATTCCTTACCATCATCGATGTGTATGATGCGCTGACAGCAGAGGATAGGCCATACAAGCCGCCAATGCCATCAGAAAAAGCATTTGGCATATTGGATAGCATGGCTAATGAGGGAAAGATAGACAAAAACATTCTTGATCTATTTAAAGAAAGTAAAGCTTGGGAGAAGGAGTGAGTAACTTTATTTTTGGCTAATCGCCTCGGACCTATGGGCTCTGGTCCGGAAAGGAGTGACCATGAAAAAGACCTTTAGTATTAAGAAAATTGCGGTAATAGTTGCAATTCTCATGGCCTCTGTAGCAGGGATCGTTATATTTATCTATGCACAAAGGCTGACTGCTACAACTATGAGGCTCCTCAAGATGCAGGGAATAGTTAAGTTATTCGACAAAGAAAAAGAGAAGACTATCATAGATAACATTCGCCTTGCAAATGGAAATGCGATAAAGACCGAGAGTGCTTCCCTTGCTGCAATTGCTCTTGATGATTCCAAAGTTGTAACAATCAATGATGAGAGTAGAGCGCAGTTCGAACAAAAGGGAAAAAAGCTTAATATCAAGCTTACGGACGGAAGCCTTTTCTTTGAAGTAAGCAAGAAGCTTGCTGCAGATGAGACCTTTGATATCAGAACATCATCAATGGTAGTTGGTATCAGAGGAACATCAGGATATGTGGCAGTGGATGAAGAAGGATATGAAACTCTCTATATTACAGATGGAGAGGTTGAAGTTATAGGTACTAACCCGGTGACCGGCGAGAAGAAGACCATCAGGGTAAAAGCAGGCCAGAGGATCAGGGTATATCTGTATAATGACAGGCCCAAGGACAGCATCATGTTTGCTCTTGAAGACGTATCAGAAGATGATCTTAAGCAGGCCATCAAAGACAGACTTATAGAAAACGATAATCTTTTAGCTAAAGTATGCAATGCTACTGGATGGGATAAGGATAAGATCCTTGGTATTGAAGAGATTCCTGAGGACGTAATTCCTGCTAATGCTGGTGATGAAATAGAAACAGAACCTGAAAAAGAAGAAGTTGCAAGCGCAGCAGAGAGTTCGTCCGCAGAAGAAATAATAGAAGAACCTGCTACAGAAGTAGTCACAGAAGAAGCAGAAGAACCGCAGCAGGTAGCAGAGGAAAAACCTGAAGCCGTTTTACCAGATACATCGGATTTTGACCCAGTTTACTACGCATCACAGAATCCGGATGTTGTAGAGCATTATGGAGATGATCCGGGAGCTCTTTATCAGCACTACCTGGAACATGGAGAGGAAGAAGGAAGAGCAGCAACAGAAGCTGAGGCCCAGCAGCAGATTAGTTCGCAGGAAGAAGCATATCTGAAGTTCCAGCAGGATCTTGCAAGAGCTCAGGAAGAACAGGCTGAGCAGGAAAGACTGCAGCAACAGGCAATGCTTGACCAGCAGGCAATGCAGAATGCACTTAATCAGTCAAATAATATAAATCAGGATGATAGTAATTATGTAGATGATAACAGTAGTCAGGCAAATAATACTGGGAAGACAGACGAAGGCTATTATAATCCTTATGCTGACCCTAACAGCGAATTGTTTGATCCTGATAATACCAATCCAGATAATCCAAATTACATAGACCCGGATAATCCAGACGGTACTAATAACCCATAATTGAAAATTGGCAATAATTCAGGGAGCTGATGATAACCAATGAGTAAGAAGATAATCAGGAGTTATTTAAAAAGACCTAAATACAGAAATTTAGCCATTCTTTTCTTTATTCTGACGGTTCTATATACCTTAGCTGTTTATTTCAAAGTGGTGAACCGCGCAGATAAGTGGATACAGGATGCTCTTTTCCAGAAGCCGCAGGCTGTTTCTGGTGACGTGGTTATAATAAGTATTGATGATGAGACTCTGGAGCATATTGGTGCTTATAACACCTGGGATAGGAACGTTATGGCCAGTGCTCTGGAGGCTCTGGGGGCAGATCCCCGGAACAAACCTGCAGTTGTGGCAATTGATACACTCTACATTGGAGAAACTGACCCTGAAGCTGACGAAAGACTTGCAAATGCAGCAGAAAAGCTTGGAAATGTAGTTACTGCTTCTGCGGGAGTATTTGGTTCAGGTTTTATTGAAGATGAAAATGGCAAGTTCCAGATGCACGGCCATCTTATCTATAACTACGAGGAACCTTATAAGAGGTTAAAAGATGTTACTACTCAGGGACATATAAATGCCATGTATGACATGGATGGCGTCCTTAGGCATTCTCTTTTGTATTTTGATCATCAAAGTGGAGCTGAAACAACTGACCGCATCTATTCAATGGCTCATGAAGCAGCTCGTCTTTATTGCCTGCAAAATGGAAGGTCCTTGTCAGATCCTATGGTGGATGAACGAGGTCATTTCTATCTTTCCTACACTGTAAGGCCGGGAACTTACAATGATGGCATGAATCTGTACAAGCTTATTAACGGGGAAGTGCCGGCTGATTATTATGCTGGCAAAATAGTTCTAATAGGGCCATACGCTGCAGGACTACAGGATGAATACTTTACTCCTATCGATAGAGCCCAGAAGATGTATGGAGTTGAGTACCAGGCCAATGTAATTGAAGCACTCCTTAGAGGCGATTATAAAAAGGAAATGTCTGATGTCCTGCAGGCAGGCCTGTTATTCATAGCAGTTTTAGTTGGAATAACAGTATTCCTTATTACTTCAGTCAAGTTTGCGACTATTTTTATGGTAGTCCTGATGATCTTGTCGCTTGGAGTTTCTTATCTTCTATATAGCAATGGCTGGATAGTTCATGTAATATGGTTGCCGCTTGGAATCGTGATCATGTATGTTGCATCCCTTGCGGTCCACTATTTGAGGGCAGCCCTTGAGAAGAGAAGAGTGACCAAGACCTTTGAAAGATATGTTGCACCTGAGATTGTCAAAGAGATCATGAAAGAGGGAATGGAGAATCTCTCACTTGGAGGTAAAACCTGCGACATAGCAGTTTTGTTCGTTGATGTAAGAGGCTTTACGACAATGTCAGAAAGACTAGCTCCTGAGAAGGTTGTCTTTATACTAAACAAGTATCTGACTATGGCAAGTGACTGTGTTGAAAAGAACAAGGGAACATTGGATAAATTTGTTGGAGATGCAATGATGGCATTTTGGGGAGCTCCACTTCCACAGGATGATGCTATATATAATGCAGTCAGAACTGCAATGGATATAATTGAGGGAGCCAAAAGAGTTTCCGACGAGCTCAAGGAAGAAATTGGTGAGGAGCTAAGAGTCGGAGTTGGAGTTAACTATGGACCTGCAGTTGTAGGAAACATGGGCGCAGAAAAGCACATGGATTATACTGCAATCGGAGATACAGTTAATACGGCTGCAAGGCTTGAAGCCAATGCTCCTGGCGGAACAGTATATATTAGCCGAGTTGTAGCAGATGCACTCAAGGACAGGATAAAAGTTACATCACTTGGAGGAACTATCAAGCTAAAAGGAAAAGCAGAAGGCTTTGAAGTTCTAAAGGTTGATGAACTTGACTGATCACATTTTGAACTGTTTGATTATGCTGCGAACAGTCTGCTCAAGATAGGGCTTTAAGTCCTTGAGGTTTACAGGGTCATTGTACATGATAGAGCTATAACCCGTAGAACCTACAAGTTCAATTATCATAAATAACATGATTTCAGCATCGGAGAATTTGAGGCCTGACTCCTCAACCATCTTGCGATAGATTTCACCAAAATCAACGTCCTCACTGCTCATTGGAGTGGTGAGGGCTTTTTTAAATACTGCCCAGGACAAATCCTTATATATAAATGCCAGTAGCCCTTTGTTGGCTTCCAGTTCATCGAGGACATAGTCCATTATAAAGATAAGTCTTCCCTCGAAATCTCTTATTTTGGTCTCTTGAAGGGCATTATAAGCCTGCATGAACAACTGACTTGATTTGTGGGCGATAAGTCTGTTTCTGATATCATATTTGTCTTTGAAATAAAGGTAGAAGGTGCCCTTGGCAACTCCTGCCTTGTTAACTATGTCCTGAATGGAAGTCTTGTTGATACCCTGTGAAGTGAACAGCTCAAAGGATGTGTTCAGAAGATTTTCCATTTTTAATTTCTTATTTTGATCTGCTTTTCCCATTTTTATTTCCTCTTTTCAGGGGCATATTTCTTTTTCATATTCATTGTAACATATGCAATCAAATGTCGTCTAAACAGCATATTTATTGTTTTTTTGGACTGCCCCTGAACCTATATTATAAAAATTTAATTTTTGAATTATTGACCAACGGTCATTTATGTGTTATACCATACTATAGAAAATGACCATTGGTCAATAATAAATTTCACATTTTTGTTGGTTGGTGGATAAATAATTTCAGAGGAGGAAAAGTTATGAATAAGCTTTCACATTTAATTGTAAAGCTAAGGTATGTAATTCTGATTGTTGCCTTTGCGCTTCTGATACCGTCAGCAATCGGATATTTCAACACCAGGGTTAATTACGATATCCTGACATATTTGCCGGGAGATATTGAGACCATGAAAGGTCAGGATATTCTGCTGGATCAGTTTGGAACCGGTGCTTTTGTTTTGTATGTAGCAGAAGGCATGGATGAGAAGGATGTTTCAAATCTGAAGGCAGAAATAGAAAAAGTCGATCATGTATCAGATGTTATCTGGTATGACTCAGTTATGGATATTTCAGTTCCTATGGAAATGCTCCCTGACAGGGTATATGAAGCCTTTAATAGTGATGATGCCACAATGATGTTTATCATCTTCGACGAGGGAACTTCAGCAGATGGAACAATGCAGGCTATTGAGGATATCAGGAAGGTATCAAACAAGCAGTGCTTTATGAGCGGCATGAGTGCCATAGTTACAGATACCAAGAATATGGCAGAGAAAGAGACACCTATTTATGTAGGTATTGCAGTTCTCCTGGCAGTCATAGTTCTTTCACTAACAATGGATTCTTATCTTATTCCTTTGTTCTTCCTTCTTAGTATAGGAATGGCAATTGTTTACAACATGGGAACGAATGTATTTAAGGGAGAGATTTCTTTTATCACCCAGTCGCTTAGTGCGGTACTACAGCTTGGAGTAACACTTGACTACTCTATTTTCCTCTGGCACAGCTACCAGGAGGAACTTGCAGAAAACAGTGATAAAAAGGATGCGATGGCAAAGGCTATTTCAGCAACCTTTACATCAGTAATCGGTAGTTCAATAACTACAATTGCCGGATTTATAGCACTTTGCTTTATGAGCTTTACACTTGGACTTGACCTTGGCGTTGTAATGGCTAAGGGCGTTGTATTCGGAGTTATAGGCTGTGTAACAATCCTTCCGAGCATGATCCTTGTTTTTGACAATCTAATAGAGAAGACCAAGCATAAGCCTCTTATGCCCGAATTCGTCAAGATACCACAGTTTGTATCCAAACACTATCTGGCATTCTTCTTTGTGTTCCTGGCTCTTTTAGCGCCTGCTATTTATGGTAACAACCACGCAAGTGTTTACTATGACCTTACGCAGACACTTCCTGATTCACTTGAGAGTGTACAGGGTGCCAACAAGGTTGATGAAGAGTTTGATATGAACTCAGCATACATGCTGCTCGTTGACAAGAACCTTGATACAGCACAGATGAATATGATGATCCATGAGCTCAAGAATACAGATGGTATTCTCTCAGTTCTGGGAACGGATTCACTGATGGGACCTTCTTTCCCAAGAGAGTTTATTCCGGAAGATCTTTTATCAGATCTTGAATCTGATCAGTGGAAGATGGTTCTGCTCACAACTGATTACAAGATCGCATCTGATGAGATCAATAACCAGATTGCTACAGTTGACAAGATAGTAAAGAGTTATGATCCACATGCAATGGTTGTAGGTGAGGCACCATGTACCAAGGATCTTATAAATATTACAAACCATGATTTCCAGGTAGTTAATACAGTTTCAATCGGGCTTGTTTTCCTGATCATTGCATTTGTACTTAAATCAGTATCGCTTCCATTCATACTGGTGGCAGTTATCGAGTTTGCTATTTTCGTGAACATGGGACTTCCATATTACACACAGACAACTATTCCTTTCATTTCATCTGTTGTAATCGGAACAATCCAGCTGGGAGCTACAGTTGACTATGCAATCCTCATGACAACAAGATACCTCAATGAGAGAAAGTCCGGACATGACAAGAAAGAAGCTACACTCATAGCTCTTTCAACCAGCATGAAGTCAGTAATTGTAAGTGCGCTTTCATTCTTCGCAGCCACATTCGGTGTAGGACTTATCTCAAGTATTGATATGATTGGCTCTCTCTGTAACCTTATGGCAAGAGGCGCGATCATCAGTATGTTCACTGTAATACTTGTACTTCCTGCAATGTATATGATCTTTGATGGTCTTATCATGAGAACGACTTTTGGTATGAAGGCTGATGAACCAAGGCCTCACAATGGCGGTCATCACTTCCACATACATAAGGTTGCGTAACAGTTAAGTTGGGATGATCACCTGCGAATGATCGCAGAAGAGAATAAATGCACATTGGTAGTGCGGAAAAGAGGAGAGATATGATTAAGAAAAATCTTTTAAGATCAATTTCAGTAATTATGGCATGCATGATGGCTGTTATGACAGTGGCATGCGGTTCTAATACAGTAGCAACAGAAGATACAGCTTCTGCCGTTGAAACAAGGCAGGAGCAGCAGCTTGAGAAGAGCATTGTTGCCGGAGCTCAGGCAGCAGGCTCTCTTGGAGAAGCCGGCAAGGTAGAGACAGTTTATGTTACAGCAGATGCAAGTGGCTCAGTTAACGATGTAATTGTCAGCGAGTGGCTCAAGAATGCGACAGCTTCCTCAGAGCTTACAGATACTACAGAGCTTAAGGATATCGTTAACGTCAAGGGTGATGAGAGCTTCACTGAGAATGGTGATGGAACAGTTACCTGGAATGCAGATGGTTCAGATATCTATTATCAGGGAACTACAGATAAGGAACTTCCTGTAGATATGAAGATCACTTATACTCTTGATGGAAAAGAGATTTCTCCTGCAGATCTTGCAGGAAAGAGCGGAAAGGTAACAATCCGTTTTGAGTATGAGAACAAGGCTAAACAGACAGTTGATGTTGATGGCAAGAATATTGATGTTTACACACCATTTGCTATGGTTTCAGGCATGATGCTTGATTCAGACAAGTTCAGCAATGTTGAGATTTCAAATGGTAAGATCATCTCTGATGGCGGCAACTACATTGTTATGGGTGTAGCTCTTCCAGGGTTAAAAGAGAGTCTTGATATCTCTGATGATAAGTGGGACGAACTTGACGATTCCAAGGAACTACAGGATAAGCTTTCAAATTCTTTCGAAATTACAGCAGATACAACAGATTTTGAACTTGGAATGACAATCACTATGGCAAGTTCTGATATTCTCTCAGACTTTGGAGTATCTGATCTGACAGATTCTGACAAGATTGATGACCTCAAGGATGACATGAATGAGCTTAATGATGGTTCTGACAAGCTTGTGGATGGAGCAGGAGAACTCAAGGACGGAACAGGTAAGCTCTACGATGGAACACAGGAACTCGTAGACGGAACTGGTAAGCTCTATGATGGAACCAAGGATCTTAAGGACGGCACAGGTAAACTTAAGGATGGAACAGGCAAGCTCAAAGATGGTACTGGCAAACTTAAAGACGGCACAACTAAGCTTGCAAATGGAGCAGGAGAGCTTGTAAATGGAGCAGGACAGCTTGCAGAAGGAACAGGAACACTCAAGAACGGAACAAGTCAGTTAAGCACAGGTGCTGGAAGTCTCTATGAAGGTATTGTTGCATATACAGATGGCGTTTCTAAGGTTAATTCAGGAGCAGGAGAGCTTTCTAAGGGCGCAGCTTCTGCAAAAGCCGGATCAGAAGCTCTTTCTACAGGAATAAAGAGTGCTATGGCAGGCGCAGATCAGCTTGCAGCTGGTACTGAGAAGCTTAGCGGCGGCGCAAATATGCTGCAGCAGAAGATTACAGCTATGTCAGAAGCATCAAAAGGAGCATTAGAAAGCTTACAGAATAATAGAGATGCTTATGCAGCAGCATATGCCTATCTTACTACTCCAGGCGTAGGATGTGATGCTACAACTCTTGCTATTTTAAGTAAGTGTTCAAAGGGTAATATAACAGCTGATAATGTAGAAGCTGTTAAGGCAGCAGGGCTTGCATATCTTGGAGGTCAGCAGTCAGGAGAAGTTCATCAGGAAGATAACGGTGCAGAACTTGATCAGGATATTGAGGGCGGCGATATTCCAGCTCCAAATACTGATGAAACAGTTCCTGCAGATAAAGAAAAGACAGATACTGTAGAAACACTTGATGAAAACAAAAAAGAAGAAGTACCTGTAAATACAATTGCTTCAATTCAGGATGATGAAACACCTAAGGCAGATGCTCCAGACAATGCAGATGACACAAACAATGGTGATAACAATAATAACAATGATAACGGTGGTAATCCTGCAACAGGCTATTCTGAGGAACAGGTTAAAGCTATGGTTGACGCTGCAGTAAATGAGGCTCTTGCAAAGGCAGCAGAGGAATATGCAAAACAGGCTGAAATTGCAAAAGAAGCTGCAGAAAAGGAATATGCAGAAAGAGCTGCAGCTGCAAAAGAGGACGCTGAAAAATTGTATGCAGAGAAAGCTGCCGCAGCTACTCAGACTGCAACATATATTACAATTTATATGTCCGCATTCTCAGCTACAAGTGCTGCCGTAGAGACAATGGATCAGGTTCTTGCAAATCTTTCAACAATGGGTATATCAGAGACAGATATGGAGTTGATCAAACAGCTTATTGACGGAGTCAGTGCTGTAGACGCAGGATCCAAGCAGTTACAGGCCGGACTTGGACAGCTTGACGAAGGAGCAACCAGGCTTGATACAGGACTTGGAACTCTTAAGGCAGGTACTGCACAGCTTGCAACTGGCATAGGTACACTGGCTGCAAGCAATGAGAAGTTAAGAAGTGGTGCTAGTCAGCTTAAGAGCGGAGCAGGCCAGCTTGATGATGGCGCAGGCAAGCTCAAAGATGGAGCTAATAAGCTTACTGATGGAACCAAGCAGCTCAAGAGCGGAGCAGATGAACTTAATAGCGGCGCAGGTGAACTTGACAATGGTGCAGGTGAACTTGATAACGGAGCTGGTGAACTCGACAATGGTGCATCAGAACTTATGGATGGTGCCAAGAAGTTAAATGATGGTGCAGGCGAACTTAATGATGGCGCCAAGAAGCTTGATGATGGTGTACAGGAGCTCCTTGATGGAATCTGCAAGTTTGATGAAGAAGGAATCAAGAAGCTCTACGAAGCATTCGATGGAGATCTCACAGAATTTGCTGACAAGATGACTGCAATCCAGGAAGCCGGCAGCAACTACACATCATTCGGCGGTGCCAGCACAGAAGAGAAGAGCAGCGTTAAATTCATCATCAAAACAGAAGGCGTCAAGGCTCAGGACATCTGAGCCTGAGCTAAGCCGATACTTGCTCATAAAGGTTTTTTCGCCACTCAAATCCGGGATTTCATGGCCTTTTAAAAGCACCATAAGAATTCTTCGTTTCAAAACTCGCACTTATGAAGCGCTCTGATGCAGCCAGCTTTCCATTGCGAGTCTGAGATGGCAAATGCGATTTTCTAATGTTTCCATAGCATTTTTTCACGATGCATGCGAAGCTCTGTTTGAAGCAGGACGGCTAGTTGTATTCATGATGAAAATGCCTTATAGCGCGTAGCGCTTACAAAAAGAGAGAACTCAACTTCTTCAAGTTAACTTGTAAGATTGAGTTCTCTCTTTTTGCTTACGCTCGCTGTGCGAGCTAAGGCATTTTCATTAAGCTAATTTACTGTCCGTCCTGCAAGTTTAGCTGAACATGCATCAATAAAAGAAAAAATGCGGAAACATCTAAGAAAATCTGCATTTGTCAGTGACGAGCAAAGGGAAGTGGTGCGAGGAAAGGGCTTCCTAAGTGCTCAGACAAGTTGAAACGAAGCAGAATTCTTATATAGCTTTTAAAGGGCTCATGAAATCTCCGGATTCTCACAAGGACGAAAAAATCCTTTATTGAGCGTCGTGAATGCTTGCTCAGGGATTGTGATGTGCTGAAATGCCCATTGGGTGCGGGCTTTGGGGTTCACAGTTATTTCACAAATTTTTGTGATTTTTCACATTGCTATTAGATGATTAATCAGTTACGATATTAAACGCTAACGTTGTTTGGAGTGAAATTCCTAAATCTATGATTTGGGAGTGTATGAAGTAATTGATGAATTTCTTACATCAGGTCTGAGGGGGACTATATGATGGAGGTAATGTGATATGGGCGAATGGAAACAGGCCTTTGATCGAATCATGGATCAATTATATAATCATCCAGAGGAAATGAGAGCAAGACTTCTTGCTAAATATGAAGTTCCTAATGTTAAGACTGAGGCTCGTCCTCAGACAGCAATTGAAATGCTGCGTAATATGAGATAAATATAACTATAATACAAGGGGCTGTCGCTCTAGATGATAAAATCATCTGGGCGAGGCCCCATTTTTATGCCTTAAATAGTGGATTTGAGAAGTCGGTATCTTTCCTGCTGTCAAAAATAGAGTACTTTAATAAGCCGATGTGCTAATCGGTGCATTGTTGCCTTTTCTGCTTTGAAGTTTCAAAAATTATGAAACCTTTTTTAATTCAAACAGATGCGTTCCTGTTCGCTCAGCAGCAATTTTATGATGCAGCTTATTTATGTCATAGCCGATTGCCAAAAGTATGCTCTGTGTAAGAACATTTTCTTTTCCACGGTACAGATATCTTCTGAAGTTCATGTCTTCTTTCACATTTGCGAAGGATCCTTCTGCCTGGATGCTTCGGTTCATCCTCAGCTGTGTTCCGTAATCACTGGTTATCCGTTCAAGACATTCTGCTCGTTTTTCTTCCATTTTTCTTGAGACAGAAAGCTTTTTATTTCTATCTTCTAATGCGGTCTTACAGTTATTCCCTTTAATGCAATCTTTCTTGTAGGGGCAGTTATTGCAACTACTGCATTCATATATCGTAACTTCACGCTGATATCCGGTTGCTGATTTTTGTGTTCTTTTGGATACTGCAGGGAGCTGTTGACCATTTCTGCATGTGTAGCAGTCTGACTCAGGATCATAGTCCATGTTTTCACGCCTGCTTATGTCATTCCTGAACTTCCTTGTTTTTGAAAGTTCGTAGTTTTGAGGCTTGATGTACGCGGCCTGCTCGTTGGACTCGATGAATATGTAGTTTTCTTCGCTTTCGTATCCTGCATCAGCAACGATGTTTTTATACTTGAATGTAAGATGTGACTCCATGTCTTTCAGAAATGGTATCAATGTAATGGTATCTGTTGGAGCCGGAAAGACATCCAGCCATGTGACATACTCTGAATCCACGCCATGCTGCAGATTGTATGCTGGCTTAAGCTGGCCATTGAGCATGGCATCTTCCTTCATTCTCATGAATGTTGCGTCGGTATCAGTCTTTGAATAACTATTTCTGGTGCCGCATACATAAAGCTTATGGTTGTATTCTTTGAGTTTTTCTATGTATTCTTCAAGAGCTTCCAACGAACGTTGCAACTGAGTTTTCCTTTTGCCAATTCCATGAACGAATTCAATACCTTCATCCTCCTTGAGCTTGTACAGTTTCTTTCTAAGACGCTTAAGGGTATGTAATGATATCTGATCGTTATAGACTACTTTTATTCCATAAAGTTCTTCACATCTGGCGCAGAAAACACATATCTTTTCAGTGAGCTTTATCATGTTTTTGGACACAGCTTTTTTCCATACAAAGGTATACTTGTTGGCTACTGACTCTATCTTTGTTCCATCGATAAAGATGTTTTCGCCTGATATTTCTCCCAGTTCGAGCAGTATGGTCCCTACCTGTGCCATGATCTGCTTAGCGCATTGTGAAAGATGCATTGATATAAATCTTGCTATTGTGGAATGGTCTGGAGCAGGTGCTCCATCCAGAAGGTACATGAAATTGATGTCTCTTTTGCAGGCGGACTCAATATCACGACTTGAATAGATTCTGTTCATTGCTGCATAGATAACAATCTTAAGCATCTGACGCGGTGAAGCCTGGCCTTTTCTGATTCTGTCATAAGTTTTATACAGATCAGAAAGATTCATTTCCTCCACAAATGCACTTAACAGGCGCACCGGATCATCGGATGGGATAGAAATTTCTATGTCGAGCGGAAGTTTGATTTGATGATACAAGGAAGAAACTGTATAATCTCCTTGTAAGATTTTGTTTAGTCGCATAAACATATTTTACAGTAAAAACCAGGCTTTTCGAAGTCTGGTTTTTGCTTTATGTGAAGATATTTACTAGCAGCCCAGCCCCTCAGACATCTGCATGGAAATGTGCAGTTCTCGGACGAGGATGATGATTTTCAAAACGAAGAAAGCATCAAATGCCGATTTCTCTGAGCAACGTCGAAATGAGGCATTTGATGCTTAATGAGTTTTAGAAAATCACACCGCAGACGAAAACAATCATTTCTGTGCGGATGCCTGAGGGGCTGGGCGTTAAAAAGGCTGTCACACTAAATTAGTGCGACAGCCCCTTTTTCAATGCCTTAATTATTCTTTAGATGCTTCTTTAAGTGCAGCTACGATTTCAGCCTCAGTAGTAAGGCTCATGATCTTATCTGCAAGTTCGTCTGCCTCTTTTTTACTCCATTTGGATATTATGCATCTGGCTGTTAATACCAGTACAGGGTTTACTGAGAACTCTGTAAGCCCAAAGGAGATGAGAAGAGGTATCATAAGAGGATCTGCAGCAGCTTCTCCGCACATGCCTACAGGGATACCGGCATTTCTGCCACATTCAATGATGTGCTTGATGGAGCGCAGTACTGATGGCTGGAATGTAGAATATAGATAAGCTACATCAGCATTTCCTCTGTCAACACTCATGGTGTACTGAGTAAGGTCGTTGGTACCGATAGAGAAGAAGTCTGCTTCCTTGGCAAGAATATCTGCTATAAGAGAAGCGGCAGGAGTCTCGATCATACATCCAACTTCTATATCTTTATCGTAATCAATACCGTTTGTATCAAAATCTTTTTTGATGTCAGAGATCATCTCTTTAACTGCGCGAAGCTCTTCCACACAGGTTACAAGAGGAAGCATGATCTTGATCTTACCAAAGGCACTTGCCCTTACTATAGCGCGAAGCTGTAGCATATAGGCCTCTTTATTACCCAGGCAATATCTTACGGCTCTGTAGCCCAAAAATGGGTTTTCTTCCTTCTTCATTCCAAGATATGGGATATCTTTGTCGCCACCGATATCAAGAGTTCTGATGATAACAGGCTTGCCATCCATTGTTACAGCAGCTTCCTTGTAAGCGTTAAACTGTTCTTCCTCTGTTGGAAGATGTCCGCTATCCATGAACAGGAATTCTGAACGGAAAAGACCTATGCCTTCGCCATCACATTCAAGAGCTTTTTTGGCATCCTTGGGAGTTCCGATATTGCAGAAGAGCTCAACGCTTTCACCGTCTGCTGTAAGTGTTTCTTTTCCAAGGAAACCTTTGAGTTCTGACTGCTTGCGGATGAAATCTTCGCGTTTGATCAGATACTTGGATAAAATGTCACCTTCAGGATTTATGTAGACAATGCCTTCAGTTCCGTCAACAATTGCCGTGTCTTTATCTTTGACAAGGGTTGTTACATCAGGAACAGAGAGTACAGCAGGAATTTCAAGTGCTCTTGCAAGTATTGCGGAGTGGGAAGTCTTACCTCCGACCTCTGTAATGATTCCTGCGACGTTCTTGTTGTTGATCTGAGATGTCATTGAAGGTGTGAGATCCTTGGCTACCAGAATAGTGCCGGGCTCAACCTTACTGATATCAATATCCTTTATTCCGAGGAGAATCTTTAACAGGCTGACTTTGATATCGCTGATATCTGAAGCACGCTGCTTCATCATTTCATCATCCATCTGTGAGAACATGCCGATGAACATATCACATACGGCTTCTACAGCGGCTTCTGCACACTGGCCGGCATCAATCATTTTGGTCATTTCACCGGACATTGAGGGATCTGATATCATAACAAGATGGCCTTCAAGGATTTCAGCTTCCTTGGGGCCAATTCTTTTTCTGATATCTTCAGCCTGCTTCATGGTCTCTTCTTTGAATTCATCAACTGCCTTGTTAAAACGTTCTTTTTCAGCAGCAGTATCTTCAATTTTCTTTTTTTCAAAACTAAGATCGTGTTCTGCTATAACGCAAATGCTTCCGATGCCAATACCGCGAGATGCGGCAATTCCTTTGTACATTCTCTTCCTCCAATATATAAAAGTTAACGAGGTGTTCTGTTAACAATCTGTGTAAGTATTAGTGAGAATATAAGTCAGATATAGATAAGACATATCAAATCGATTTGTTTTAAGGAAACATCAGAGATTTGAGATGTCTATCTATATCTGACTAACAGTTAATTAGTCACCAAGTCCGCTCTCTACAAGCTCAACAGCCTTCTTGAGTGCATCTGCTTCATCAGGACCGTCACATACGATTTCAATCTCTGCACCGCACTTAATGCATGCGCTCATGAGCATCATAACGCTCTTGGCATCGTATGTTGTGCCGTTGAATACTACCTTAACATCGCTTGCGAAAGGGGTTACTGTCTGGCAGAAGAGACTAGCCGGACGCATGTGCATACCCTGTTCGTTAGTTACTGTGATTTTCTGTGATACCATTATTGTTATTTCCTTTCTTAAATAAAAAACTTATATATTATCAATTCAAAGTAAAGAACTTCGAAAAGTAACCGAATTAATAACCAAGTGCACAGCCGCTGATAAAGCGGCTGTGCTATGATTAAATATCTTTATATGACTATATATCAGTCCTCAACCTTCTTTTTGAGAAGTCCGAGCATGAGGCAACCTACAACTGATCCAACGAGAAGTGCTACAAGATACATTCCTACGTTACCAACTACAGGGAATACGAAGATTCCGCCGTGAGGAGCCATAAGTGTGCACTTAAATACCATTGAAAGAGCGCCGGCAACACCTGAACCAACCATGAGAGATGGGATTACTCTAAGAGGATCAGCAGCTGCAAATGGGATTGCACCCTCAGTGATGAAGCAAAGACCCATGATAAAGTTAACAGGACCGGACTTTCTCTCAGCTGGAGTGAACTTGTTCTTGAATACAAGAGTTGCAAGTGCGATAGCGATAGGAGGTACCATTCCGCCTACCATAACTGCAGCCATGATCATGTAACCTGTCTCATTCTGGCTTGCAAGAGCAGCAGTACCGAATACGTATGCAGCCTTGTTAAGAGGACCACCCATATCTGTAGCCATCATAGCTCCAAGAAGAATACCAAGAACAACGATTGATCCAGTTCCCATTCCTTCAAGGATTCCTGTGATCCAGGCATTAAGAGCACCAACAACAGGGTTGATAGCACACATTACAAGACCGATCACCAGTATTCCGCAGAGAGGATAGATGAGAACCGGCTTGATTCCTTCAAGAGCCTGTGGAAGCTTGTCACAGATCTTTTCCAGGAAAAGAACTATGTAACCTGCTGCAAAACCTGCTACAAGAGCTCCAAGGAAAGCTGAAGGGATGTTTCCGCCGGGAGCTGCGAAAGTAGCACCTGTGCTGGCAAGGGCGCCGCCTACGAAACCAACTGCAAGACCTGGACGGTCAGCAATACTCTGTGCTATGAATCCGGCAAGGATTGGAAGCATAAATCCGAATGCTACGCCGCCGATTGTCTTAAACCATGCAGCAACAGGTGTGTTAGAACCAAAGTTGCTAGGATCGATTGAGTAATCATCAAGAAGGAAAGCAATAGCGATCAGGATACCACCACCAATAACGAATGGAAGCATATGTGAAACGCCATTCATGAGGTGCTTGTAAAACTGTCTTCCGATAGATTCATTAGAAGTATCAGCAGTCTTTGTAACTGCACCTGTGTGCTTGTAAACGGTTGTTTCTCCGTCTACAGCTTTCTTAATAAGGTTCTCAGGGTTGTGAATAGCTTCTTTTGTGGAAGTGATGATAACTTCTTTTCCGTCGAATCTGCCCATCTCGATGTTCTTGTCACATGCGATGATAATAGCGTCTGCATCAGCAATTTCTGCTGCTGTGAGAACGTCCTTGGCACCGGCTGAACCATCTTTTTCTACCTTGATTGCAAGACCCATTTCTTTGGCCTTGAGTTCAAGAGCTTCAGCAGCCATGAATGTATGAGCGATACCTGTAGGACATGCTGTAACGCCGAGAAGCTTTTTGGGAGCAGCACTTGGAGCTGCAGCAGCCTTCTTGGCAGCTTCTTCCTTGTCCTTCTCAGCCTCTTTGGCATCGATGATAGAAAGAAACTCATCAGGAGTCTTAGCATCAAGAAGCTTAGCAGCAAATGACTGATCCATTAAAAGTGTCATAAGCTTGGATAATACTTCAAGATGAGTATCTGCTGCTGTATCAGGAGCAGCAATCATGAATAAGAGTTTACTTGGATTGCCGTCAAGAGATTTGTAGTCGATGCCTGCAGGAATTGTAATAGCTGACAGGCCAGGATTTGCTACTGCAAATGACTTTGCATGTGGAACTGCTATACCCATTCCGATAGCTGTAGAACCTTTTTCTTCTCTTGCAAGGATTGCCTTCTTGAAGGCAGATACATTGTTCAGGTTACCAACCTTTTCATGCAGCTCGATAAGAGCATCGATAGCAGCATTCTGGTCAGCAGCTGAGACATTAAGGCTAATACTGTCTTTTTTTAGTAAATCTGTGATTTTCATAGTCCCTCCTTTGCGGGATTTCCCCATAGTACTTATACCTTTTGATTTTTATATAAAGAGTTTTCTGGAAATAAACTCATCTATATCTGAATATGATCTGGAATTCTTATGAATTCTACAGTTGGATGATCAAAGCTTGGAATAGAGTTCTCTGATCGCTTCACCTGTTGCAAGGTCATCTGAGAAAGCGGTAGCACTTCCTGCGGCTGTTCCCATCTTGAGAGCTTCAGCATAGTCGTGCTTTTGCATATAGCCTGCAACGAAACCTGCAACCATGGAGTCACCGGCACCAACTGAGTTTCTGACCTGTCCCTTTGGAACTCCGACTCTGTGCTTCTCACCGGTTTCTGTTATGAGCATTGCACCGTCGCCAGCCATAGAGATCAGAACGTTTCTGGCGCCCATTTCCTGAAGCTTCTTGGCATGAGCTTCGATTTCTTCATCAGTCTTAAGTACTGTTCCGAACATCTCACCAAGCTCATGATTGTTAGGCTTGATCAGGAATGGATGATATTTGAGCACGTTTTTGAGAAGGTCCTTGGTTGCGTCTACAACGGTATTGATTTGTCTGTCTGAGAGTTTCTCGAGAATCTTCTCATAAATGTCGCTTGGAAGTGAGTTTGGAATACTTCCTGCAAGGATGATCGTGTCGCCGTCCTGTAAAGCTTCCAGCTGTTTAAAGAGCTTGTCGATAGCATCCTGTGGAATCTTAGGCCCCTGAGCATTTATCTCAGTCTCAGCTGCGCCCTTGATCTTGACATTTATCCTGGAGATTCCTTCGGGCAGTTCGATAAAATCAGCCTTGATTCCTTTTTGGTTAACGCTTTCGGCAATGGCTTTTCCTGTAAATCCGGCTACAAAGCCGAGAGCAGTGTTCTCAATTCCCAGATTCTGAAGGATTGTGGAAACGTTAATTCCTTTTCCTCCAAAGTAGCATTCCTCTGAATCTGAGCGATTAGTCATTCCCGGGAGAAGTTCTGCTCCCATTCGAACAACGTAATCAATAGCAGGATTAAAGGTAATTGTGTAGATCATTTTTTCTCCTCATTGACATTCTTGATAATGGTTTTACTGCTGTAATTCTTGGAAACATCACTGTCAGTAATGATGCAGCAGTTAGGTATCTCGGCAAAGGTTACTGAACTCACCTTGCCAAATTTAGTGTGGTCAGCAAGTATGTAAGATACATAAGCGTGCTTGACTGCTTCCTGCTTGACCAGCGCTTCATCCACATCAGGAGTAGTGTAGCCTGCGTGGAGTGAAATCCCGTTTGTGCCCATGAAAGCTTTGGTGAAGTGATACTTGCTGATCCCTTCAATACAGTCGGGACCGATGATGGCTTCCGTTGTAGGTTTACATCTGCCACCGATGATCATTGTGTTAAGTCCCTTCTCTAAAAGCTTCTTGGCGTGAACGATTCCGTTTGTGATGTACTTGGCCTTGGTATTGGTGATGTACTTGATCATCTCAAGGGTAGTGGTACCGGAATCTATATATACGAAATCATCATCATGGATAAGAGATGCAGCGTACTTACTGATTGCTTCCTTTTCCTCTATGTTAAGTGAAGACTTGGCAGATACGCTTGGCTCGAAGGTATTCACATCCGTATCTGAAATAGATGTGGCGCCTCCAAATACCTTGATGATCCTCTTTTCGTCGTGCAGACTGGTAAGATCTCTTCTGATCGTGGCTGCCGAAGCTCCGAATTCTTCCATAAGTTCAGCAACTGTTACTGCGTTTTTTTCATTTATATATGAAACTATTAAGTCCTGACGTTCTTTTGTGAGCATCTTAATTCCCCCGTTGTCATAGAAAAAGATATATCTCTTTTACCAATCTAAGAGCATGATAACATTATATGAGCTCATAATCAATCAAAAATAATCACAAACAATCAGGAACCGAATTGTGAAAAATCACAAAACTTCACTAAATAATCAAAAGTAATCAGTAAGTAATCATAAAAGAATTAACGAAAGTATAAAAAAACAATAAAGCTTTATCTGTAAAGCGTAAACATTCTTTACAAGCAGGCGACTAAAATATTAAAATATGATTAGAGTTTTTCTACTATATAGCCTTAGGAGGTGCTGATTTGGAAGAATTAAATTTAACCCAGGAACAGATAGATATCATAGGTGAAATCGCTAATATCAGTATGGGTAATTCCGCAACCACTCTGAGTATGATGGTCAATAGGAAGGTTGATATCACGACTCCTAACGTTAAGATGATCAAGAGAAGTGAGGCGCTGGATGATTACGAGAAAACCTGTATTTTCGTTCAGATCCATTATGTAAAAGGCCTTCAGGGCAACAATGTGCTTGTCCTCAAAGAACATGATGTGAAAGTCATGACTGATCTTATGATGGGCGGAGACGGCACCAATACTTCAGGTGAGATTACGGAACTTCATTTATCGGCTGCTTCGGAAGCCATGAATCAGATGATGGGAACAAGTGCGACATCTCTTTCATCTATGCTTGGAGTGCCTACAGATATCAGCACACCTATAGTTAATCAGATTGATGTAGAGAGTATAAAAGTCTTTGAAAAAATGTTTGATACCACTTATGATAAGTTTGTTAAAATAGCTTTTAGGATGACGATAGGTGACCTAATCGATTCCGTCATGGTACAATTATATCCGGTGCAGTTCGCAGTGGATATGTGCCAAAAATTTATGGATAAAGGACAGTAATACTTAAAATGAATAAGGCAGAAACACTAGAAATCAAGAAACAGTTTACACCAGACAAATGCACTATCGATCACATTTGCGGATGCTATGTTGATCATGAAAAGAACAAGAGACTTACCTTTAGAAAGGCCTTCGGACAGATTCCGGAGGAGGAGATGTACAAATATCTGGATATTTTCCAGCATACACTTGCAGGTACCTTCGGCAAGAACCTTATTAGTCTTGAGTTCCCTCTGGACCAGGAACAGCCGGGAGGGACTCAAGATTTTCTTTTGACTCTCAGAAATTCAAGACTCGAAGATGACGAGCTCTTAGAAGAGTTTTACGACAAGATCATTGCAAATTATGTAAATGGCGAGAATTATTACATTATTGTAGTCCATGCAGTATATGATATTCCGGGCATCACAAGAGATGGAATAGAGATGGAGGATGCTTCAGAGAAAATATATGATTACATGCTCTGCAGTATCTGTCCTGTTAAACTTTCCAAGGCAGGCCTTGGATACAATGAGTCCAAGAATGTAATTGAGGACAGATTCCGTGACTGGATTGTAGAAGGCCCTACAAAGGGATTTCTTTTCCCCGCATTTATAGAAAGAGATATGGATATTCACAACATGCTCTATTTCACCAAGAAGCCTGATGATCTTCAGCCTGAGTTTGTTGAAGCTATGTTTGGTGGAAGAGCTCCTATTTCTGCTCCGGAACAGAAGGATCTTTTTGATGCGGTTGTTCAGAATACCATTGGCGATGATGCTGACTACGATATCATGAGAAATATCCATGATAATCTTAACGACATGATCGAGAACCATGAAGGTGATCCTGAACCACTTGAGCTTACCAAGAAGGATGTCAAGCAGCTTCTTATGGATAGTGGAGTAGCTCAGGAGAGACTTGATTATTTTGATGAGAACTATGAGAAGTGCGGTGGCGAAGAGACAGATTCTTTCCTGGCCAGCAACATTGCTAATACCAAGAAATTTGACATTGAAACACCTGATGTTGTGATCAAGGTTAATCCGGACAGGACTGATCTTGTTGAATCAAGGATCGTAGACGGAAGGCAGTGCCTCGTAATTGCGGTTGATGACCATATTGAGGTTAATGGCATAAATGTTCGTACCTTCATGAACAAATAATAGGAGAGAGTATGTTCCAGCTTGCAATTGTTGAGGACGAAGATTCTTACGCAGCTCAGCTAATAGAGTACATCGAACAGTATCAGGCTGAAAGTGGCAACTATTTTAAAGTAACCAGGTTTACTGATGGCGATGAGATCACAAATGGGTATAAGGGACAGTTTGATATTATTCTGATGGATATTGAGATGAAGCTTATGGACGGAATGACAGCTGCTGAAGAGATCAGAAAGCTTGACAGTGACGTGATCATTATGTTCATAACCAATATGACCAATTATGCCATCAGGGGGTATCAGGTGGATGCTCTTGACTATGTTCTTAAGCCTGTGAGCTATTTTGCTTTTTCACAGAAGCTTGGGCGGGCTATCAGCAGGATCAAAAAAACTCCCTCCAAGATCATTTCTGTGGATATGCCATCCGGAGTCAAGAAACTTGAGATTGATAATATCTTCTATATAGAAAGTGAAGGACATAACCTTAATTTCTATACTACAAGCGGAGAGTTTACTATACGGGCCAAGATGGGAGATTTTGAGGAACAGCTGTCACCCTATAACTTTTTCAGAAGTAACAAGGGCTATCTTGTAAACCTCAAGTATGTCGATGGTGTCGAGAATGGCTCCTGTATAATTGCAGGCAAGAATCTTCTTATCAGCAGAGCCAGGAAGAATGATTTCATGACTGCACTAACAGATTATATGGCTTCATTGCCATAAATGGGATGATTATGGAGAACATTTATCAGGATATTCCCAGAATATATACCGCACTTGCAGAGTGGCTTGCCTGTCTGACTTATTGTATGGTTATGAAGCGCAAGGTCAAAAATGAGGACTTTGTTCTTGTTACTATCTTAAGTCTCATAGTTCAGAGTATGTTTCTGGTTCTGACTAAGGGACTTCCGGTATTTTTCTGGATTCCATGTATGCTGATCGCTGTTGGACTGATGTATGCATATATGGCTTTTACCTGCGATGACAGCAGGAATGTTATTGGATATTATTGCGCCAGAGCTTTTCTTCTTGCCGAACTTGCAGCGTCTCTTGAATGGCAGCTGGCGTGCTTTTTTAAGAGAAAAACAGATTCCTTATGGGTTCAGCTTTTGATACTTGTGGGAGTTTATCTTCTTGTTTTTACATGGGCTCATTATATGGAAGTGGGCATTACAAGAGGTGTTTTTCAGCTGGAGATCAATAATCGTGAGCTGTGGGCAGCGGTTCTGATTGCTATTTTGGTATTTGCATTTAGTAATCTTAGCTTTGTATTTAGCAATACTCCCTTTTCAGGAGGACTTGCTGCTGATATCTTCTATATCAGAACACTGGTAGATATTGCGGGCATCATGATCCTGTATGTGTATCAGAGCAGGATCTGTGAGCTTCTTGCGGAAAAAGAGCTGCGAAATATCCATTCTATGCTCAAGGCTCAGTATGATAAATACAGAAACTATCAGTCTACCTTCGAAGTTATCAATATGAAGTATCATGATCTCAAGCATCAGATTGCAGGACTTCGGGCAGAGATGAGCGATGATGAGCGAAAAAAGTGGATTGATTCACTTGAACAGGAACTTGAATCCTATAGTCCTGAGCTTGAGACAGGCAACAGTGTTCTTGACACGCTCATTGCAGGTAAGATGATGAACTGCAGAGCCAATAATATCAAGATCACATGCGTTGCAGACGGGGATATCCTCGATTTCATGCATGTTGCGGATATCTGTACTATTTTTGGAAATGCTCTTGATAACGCTATAGAGAGTGTTACACTGATTGATGATCCTGAGAAGAGACTGATCCACTTATCTCTTTCACAGAAAAAGAACTTTGTTTTGATCCAGATCAATAACTACTGCGAGAATACCATAACCCTGAAAAACGGATATCCTGTTACAACCAAGGCTGATAAGGGTAACCACGGTTTTGGACTTAAGAGTATCAGGTATACTATCGAAAAGTATCATGGGACACTTAATTTTGATTTAAATGATAATTGGTTTGAGCTTAAAATGTTGATTCCAAAGGGGAATAATGCATGAATATGCTGGCCATTGCGATAGCTGATTTCGTGGGCTTTATAATGATAATTTCAATGCTTATCAGTAGCCACGTTCTCAGATCTACCAAAAGAGATGAATTTAAAGTATTTACACTGATTGCCACTATTTCGGCAATAGCGTGTATTGTGGACTTTTTGACGTTTTATTGTGATGGCATACCTGGGGCATTTACGAGGATGGTATCTCTTATTGGCAATACCTTCTGCTTTGCGGTAAATCCTATTTTTGCTGTGGGCTGGTGCATGTTTACAGAGTTTAAGCTGTATCAGTCAAGAGCCAGGATCAGGAAAAGATATAAGTATGTGGTAATCCCCGGCGACATCATGGTTTTGCTGACAATAGTCAACATGTTTTATCCTATCATTTTCTATATTGATGAAAATAATGTGTATCACAGGCTGCCCTTTAGCTATATGTTCTATGTAGTTGAAGCGGGTTATATGATCTACAGTTTGATCCAGATAAATCTTTATGAGAAAAGATACGGAAAAGTCAGGTTTTTCCCTGTATACCTGATGATGGGGCCTATCATAATGGGATGCTTACTACAGGTGTTCTTCTATGGAGTATCACTGTTGTGGGTATCTTTTGCATTAGGTATCACATCTTTGTATATGGCGATGCAGAATGAGTTTTCCTATCTTGATACGTTGACAGGCTTGTATAACAGAGCATATCTGGATTATCTGTTTGAGAGTTACGCCAAGGATCATAACAGCAGGCTTGGCGGAATAATGATCGATGTTGATTATTTTAAAAAAATAAATGATACATACGGTCATTCTGTTGGTGATGAGGCGCTTATAGATGTGGCCAGGGTCATCAGATTCAGTAAACCTGATAAGGCGCTTGCGGTAAGGTTTGCAGGTGATGAGTTCATTCTTTTGATGAAGGACTCTTCGGATGAATCTATGCAGAAGATTATCAGTAACATCAGGAACGAAGTAGATCTTTTTAATGACACAGAAGGAAGACAGTATAAGCTTTCTCTGTCTATTGGATATGCCTTATTTGATCCGGACAAGGATGATACTGATAGTTTCTTCAGACATATGGATGACAATATGTATGAAGAGAAGGTCAGAAAGCACTCCCAGAGGGATTAAGAAGGAATGACTTGAATATATATTTTTGCATTGTGTGCAATTCATGACAAAAAGCGTACCGTTTATGACAAAAACGGCACGCTTTATTTTTGCGTGTTAATCTCCTATTGTAAAGCGCTGCTACGAATAATTAATATGGCAGCCCAACAAAGGTAATGATCCTGACCAGATCATTTCCTATTACAAAAAGGGAGGTTAAATTATGTTATCTATCAACATGGACGACGTCATGAACGTCATCAATTCGATCAAGTCTTATTTGATTGCTATTGGTATCATAGTTGCGGTTGCTATCGTTATCATGATCGCAGTTATGAAACTCAAAAAGTCAACCAAGAAGCTTGTAAGAGGCACTGCACTTGTTGCAATGCTCACTGGTATTGTTGTTTGTGTGAATATGATCCTGACAGGACCTATGAGCACAATGATGGATCTTATCAGCGGAAGTGGAACAATTTCTCAGAAAACTTCTGACGAGACAACTGTTCTTGCTCAGGATATTGCAAGAGAAGGTATTGTTCTTCTTGAAAATGAAGGAAATACACTTCCTGTTGCTTCAGGCACTAAGCTTAATGTCTTTGGATGGGCTTCAACAAACCCAATTCTTGGTGGGGCAGGATCAGGTGCTCTTAACGATGCTTATGACACTATTGATCTTCTTACTTCACTTAAGAGTGCAGGAATTGAGACTAATGAAGAACTTACTAAGTTCTATACAGACTACAAGGCTGACAGACCTGTAGTTGGAATGTGGAATCAGGATTGGACACTTCCTGAACCAAATGTATCTCTTTACACTGATTCACTTATGTCTAATGCAAAGAGCTACTCAGATACAGCTATGATCGTTATCAGCCGTTCAGGCGGTGAGGGTGCTGACCTCCCAGCTAACATGACAGCTGTTGTAGATGGTTCATTCAAGGATGGAACTACATATACAGCAGGTACTTATGACGACGCTCTCAACGAGGGTAACGACTGGGATGCAGGTGATCACTATCTTCAGCTTACAAACAGAGAGGAAGAGATGATCGACCTTGTATGCGCTAACTTCGACAAAGTTATCCTTGTATATAACGGAGCTAATGCTTTTGAGCTTGGCTTTATCAAGGATCATCCTCAGATCAAGTCAGTTCTCTGGGCAGCAGGTATGGGACACGTTGGTATGAAGGCTCTTGGTGAGATCGTTGCCGGCGAAGTTAACCCATCAGGTAGAACTATTGATACTTATGTTTACAACATGAAGGAAACACCATGGTGGAACAACTTTGGTGACTTCAACTACACAAACATGGAAGATTTTGCCTATGTTTCAACAGGATTTACAGGGGTTGAGACCAAGGCAGAAGTAAGCTTTATCAACTATGTTGAAGGCATCTATGTTGGCTACAAGTTCTATGAGACAGCAGCAGTTGAAGGTCTCATTGATTATGACAGCGTTGTTCAGTATCCATTTGGATATGGACTTTCATACACATCCTTTGAACAGACAATGGGTGATATTACAGAGTCAAACGGAACAATTTCCTTTGATGTTACTGTAACAAATACAGGTTCAGTTGCAGGTAAGGACGTTGTAGAGGTTTACTACAATCCTCCTTATGAGAATGGCGGAATTGAGAAGGCTTCTGCAAACCTTGTAGAATTTGCCAAGACTTCCATGCTTGAGCCTGGAGCTTCTGAGACAATCACTATCTCTTTTGCAGCAGAAGATATGGCTTCTTATGATTACCAGAATGCTAAGGCATATGTTCTTGATGCAGGTGATTATGAGATCTCTATCAACAAGGATTCTCACAATGTGATCGATTCCAAAACATACTCAGTTGGAACAACTGTTACTTATGACGGAACAAACAAGAGAGAGAGCGACAAGGTTACAGCTACAAACGCATTTGATTTTGCAAATGGTGGTCTTGAATATCTTTCAAGAGCAGATGGCTTTGCTAATTATGCCAAGGCTACAGCAGCTCCTACAGATTACAATATGCCTGCAGATGCTAAGGCTACATTCTATAACATCAGCAACTACCTCACACCAGAGGCTACAGCAGCTGACGAGGATCCAAACGCAGCAGCAGTTACAACAGGCGCTACAACAAGCCTTACACTTAAGGACCTTCGTGGCGTAGCTAAGGATGATGCTAAGTGGGATGAGCTTCTTAACAGCATGTCACTTGATGATATGAACGCTCTTATTTCTCTTGGCGGATATCAGACAAACTCAGTTGATTCTATCGGCAAGGTTCGTACTAATGACTGTGACGGCCCTGCAAGTATCAACAATAACTTTACAGGTGTTGGATCTCTTGGATTCCCTGTAGGTGTAACAATTGCAGCAACATTTAATAAAGATCTTGCTTATTCATTCGGTGATTACATCGGCAAGATGGCAAATGAGATGGATGTATCCGGATGGTATGCACCAGCTATGAACATTCACAGAACAGCCTTTGCAGGACGTAACTTTGAGTACTACTCAGAGGATGGTGTTCTCTCAGGTAAGATTGCTTCTGAGGCTACTAAGGGCTCATGGGCAAACGGAGTATATGCTTACGTTAAGCACTTTGCATTCAACGACCAGGAAGGCAACAGATGCGACATGCTCTGCACATGGACTAATGAACAGGCAGCTCGTGAAATCTACTTAAAGCCTTTCGAAATCTCAGTTAAGAATGTTGAGATGACATCAGTTATGTCTTCCTTCAACTACATTGGTAACCGTTGGGCAGGTGGCTGCAGCGAACTTCTTAAGACAGTCCTCAGAGATGAGTGGGGCTTTAATGGCTTCGTTCTTACTGACTACTTCGGAGTATATGGCTACATGTCATCAGACCAGGCTATCAGAAATGGTACAGACTGCATGCTTGTTAACTATCCTACACAGACTAACAACGTACAGTTCAGAGATACAAACGGAGCTCAGCAGGCTATGCGTGAAGCTACCAAGAACATTCTCTACACTGTAGTTAACAGCCGTGCTTATGCACCTGAGAACCTCAAGACAGGTATGGCTTCATGGAAGGTTCTTATGATCGTTCTTGACGTAGTATTTGGAGCACTTATGCTTTGCCTTATGTTTATCTTCTGCAAGAACTTTAAGAAGAACAGAGAAAAAGAGGCAGCAGCAGAGGCTACTCAGCAGTAATACATAAATAAACAGATTTATAAATATGGAGTCTTGGGGAGCAAAAGAGGTCTTTTGCTTCCCCGGGATTCCAAATTTTGTGAATATAGGTTTCTTATAATTCACATATTAAAGATATAGGAATTGCGAGGGAGAAAATGAAATATCAAGATATCATTGAAAAGATGACAATCGAGGAAAAGGCAGCTTTCTTAAGCGGTAAGGGTGAATGGCAGACCAGGGATTTTGAGAGACTTGGAATTCCTTCAATATTCTGCTCTGATGGCCCTCACGGTATCAGAAAACAGGCCGGTGCAGGAGATCATCTTGGACTTAACGAATCAGTTCCTGCAACATGCTTCCCTACTGCAGCAACAATCGCTAACAGCTGGAATGAAGAACTGGGCGAAGAACTTGGTAAGACTTTGGGCGAAGAGGCAATGGCAGAAGGTGTCAACGTTTTACTTGGACCTGGCCTTAATATCAAAAGAAGCCCTCTTTGCGGAAGAAACTTTGAGTATTTTTCAGAAGATCCATATCTTGCAGGTAAAATGGCAGCATCCTATGTTAAGGGCATTCAGTCCCAGGGTGTATATGCATGCCCCAAGCACTTTGCGGTGAACTCTCAGGAGCTTCGTCGTATGGCTATGAATTCAGTTCTTGATGAACGTACCTTAAGAGAGATATATCTGACTGGTTTTGAAATTGCTGTAAAAGAAGGTAAAGCCAAGACTATCATGTCTGCATATAACGAGGTTAATGGCACATATGCCAATGAGAATAAGCATCTTTTGACTGATATCCTGAGAAAAGACTGGGGATTTGATGGCATTGTGATCACAGACTGGGGTGCATCCAATGATCATGCTCTTGGCGTGGCAGCAGGATCTAACCTTGAGATGCCTAATCCTGGACTTGATTCAGCTAGAGAACTGATCGCAGCTGTAGAGAGTGGCAAGATCAGCATCGAGGATGTTGATGCCAGAGTAGACGAGCTCTTGGATGCAGTAATGACTCTTTATGTCAATTCACAGAATAAAGCTAATGACTTTGACAAGCCTGCACATCATGCGGTTGCCAGAAAGGCTGCTACAGAGAGCACAGTACTTCTCAAGAATGAAGGAAGTATTCTTCCTCTTAAACCTGGTGCCAAGGTTGCAGTTATAGGAGATTTTGCCTTTGTACCAAGATATCAGGGCGCAGGATCATCACTTGTTAATCCGACCAAGGTCGAGACAATTTCAGAAGTTATCGGTAGTTATGACGTTCAGGTAATTGGCTCCAGCAGAGGATATTCACGAACAGGTGAGGAGGATGCTGCAACCAGAAAAGAGGCCCTTGATATAGCTTCAAGAGCAGATATAGTTCTTTTCTTCTTTGGACTTAATGAAGATAGCGAGTCTGAAGGTATGGACAGAACACACATGAGAATTCCTCAGAATCAGATCAATCTTTTGCAGGAACTTGGACAGGTTAATAAGAACCTTGTGGGCATTATCAGTGCCGGTTCTGCTATTGAGATGCCATGGCACCATTATTTCAAGGCTATTTTACACTGCTACCTCAATGGACAGGCAGGAGCAGGTGCGGTTATGGATATTCTTACAGGCAGAGTTAATCCTTCAGGAAAGCTTTCGGAGACAATCCCCAGGCGCCATGAAGACACACCTGCATATCGCTATTATCCAAGTTCACAGAGAACCTCTGAGTACAGAGAGAGTCTCTATGTAGGATACAGATATTACGATACAGCAGATATTCCTGTGCTTTATCCATTTGGATTTGGACTTTCTTATACCAAGTTTGAGTATGACAATCTTACTGTAAATGAAGACGGTGTTTCTTTTGACATTAAGAATGTAGGAGAGGTTGCAGGTAAAGAGGTAGCACAGCTCTACGTTTCACTTCCCGGAGCCAAGGTATTCAGACCAAAGAAGGAGCTTAAGGGCTTTGCCAAGGTTTCACTGGAGCCCGGAGAGAGTAAGAGAGTTGAGATTGCCTTTGATGACAAGACTTTCCGTTACTGGAATGTCAAGACTGATAAGTGGGAAGTTGAAGGCGGCGAGTATCAGATAAGAATCGGCGCAAGCAGCGCTGATATCAGACTTGAAGGTAAGATTTTGAAGAGTGCTACAACGGATGTTCTTCCATATAGCGAGGCAGAGCTTCCATCATACTATAGTGGCAAGATCCAGACTGTAGAAGATGCTGAGTTTGAAAAGCTCCTTGGACGATCTATTCCTGATGGAAGATGGAGCGGACAGCTTACAAGTAATGATGCCATCTGCCAGCTCTATTATGCTAAGAGCGGACTTGCAAGATTTGTTTATAAACGTCTCACAGCTATGAAGAAAAAGGCTGACGAGAGCGGTAAGCCTGATCTTAACATTCTGTTCATCTACAACATGCCGTTTAGAGCAATGGCGAAGATGACAGGTGGAGCAGTCAGCATGGATATGGTTGATGGAATAGTTGATCTTGTAAACGGCCATTTCTTTGGTGGCCTTGGTAAGATCATCAGCGGATATTTCCGCAACAGTAAGCTTAACAAGCAGTATGAAAGTCGCATCAAGAAATAATAGGACGCCATAATACATAGAATATACAACGTCGCTCGTAGTTCTGGACATTACGATGAGCCAATACAATGGTATTGTCTCATCTCCATAGAACTAAAATCGCTCCTATTTGTATATTCAATGTATTATGGCTGACTATGACTAACTAGATGTGATTTATATATTTGATTTTGATTGGAGGAAATGAAATAAAATGAAATTTTGGAATGATTTTGCAGAAAAACATCCCGCTGTGGCTAAATGGGTTCGTGAAGGAGGATTGTTTGTAATTGTCAGCAATCTTATCACAGTGTTTAAGTATTTGTTACTCACATTTTTGCCTGCAGCCTTTGCTTTTCTTGGAGACAGATCATTTGGATGGCCCGGAGTTCCTCTTACAATTGCAGGAGAGACCTTTGACTGGAACATTTTAGGATATGATCAGGCACATGGTGGCCTTGCTTATTTTACAGCTTACATGATCGCAATGGTAATTGGTGAGTGTATCAACTTCCCAATCCAGAAGCTCTTTGTATTCCGCAATCATGATAAGCCAGGCAAGCAGATTGCATGGTATGTTGTAGCATTTATCATCATCACATGTATCGTTAACTCAATCAACTGTATCTGGGTTGCTGTTGCGGGTAAGTTTGTACCTGCTTTTGTTTATAACATTGGTACAACAGTTCTAAACGGCGGTGTC
Source organism: Butyrivibrio proteoclasticus B316 (assembly GCF_000145035.1). Taxonomy (NCBI): domain Bacteria; kingdom Bacillati; phylum Bacillota; class Clostridia; order Lachnospirales; family Lachnospiraceae; genus Butyrivibrio; species Butyrivibrio proteoclasticus. The sequence continues at coordinate 2,555,532 of NC_014387.1, read as the reverse complement.
AGCATGGTTGTATTCTTCTTTGTTAACAAGATCATTTTTCCTGAGACAGTCAAGGAAAAATGAGATTCTTTTTAGAGAAGGCATAATAGAAATATGTATTGGGGTTAGGGCTCTGTCGCTATGCGATGGAGCCCTGTTACATTCTGCGGGGGCAGTTGCATAGACGGTTTGAAATTAGTATAATTATCGCGTTTGTGATTGAAATGGACGCGTATTAAGAAAAGATATGAGTAAGAAGGTAAGTTGGGGAATATGAGTATGTGGAACTGGCTCGGAATAGAGCCGACAAGCAATATAAGTGAAATTAAGAAGGCCTATTCAGAGGCTGCCAAGAAGTATCATCCGGCTGAGCATCCGGAGGAGTTCAGACAGCTTCGTGACAGTTATAAGAAGGCCATGGAATATGCCAAAAGGTGTAACGAGGGTACAACTACCAGCCCATACATAGAAGAGCACCTGGCAAGACAAGCCGAATATCATGATCAAAAAGAAGAATTTGAGCAAAGAGAGATAAAAAGAAATCAAGAGCCTGGTAGATCATCTGATACAAACGATAAGCTGAGATTCGACAATATTTCAAATGCTCAAAATCCCCTTAAGAAGGCTGAAAAAGAAAGCCTGAGTTTTGATCAGATTCCAAATGCAACAAATCCTCTTAAAATGGATGAACAGAAAGAACAGGAGGAATTTGACTTTGAGCAGATAGGAAAAACTGTAGAGGAACCGGAAAAGCCGGGACTTGATTTTAGCAAAATTGATGGCATAGACAGATTGTCAGCAAGACAAAGCAGAATGCTTTATTTTGCGGGAGAGATGCTCCTTGCGGCTTCGACAAAACCTGAAAAATATGGTTGCAGGGAGATAGCAGAGGCTATTTTCTATAACTGGGATAAAGAGCCTTATGCAGGTGAAATAACGCCTTCCTTTATTGAACTGTTCATTGACATGCTGGGATCTGTAAGCGGATTTGACAAGCAGGCCATAGAGGTAATAGAGAATACATTATTTGGTAATAAAAGTGGAAGTGAATATGATGAGCTTCGTGCCAGATTCAAGGCTTCCCTGATAGAAAACCCTAATGTTAAGCGTTACAAAGACAAAGCGGAGCGGGATGATATAACAAACTTTTTGATAAAGTACACCGAAACTGCAACTCATTCGATCAGCTTTCAATATGTTATTCCTGAAGGAAAGATCAAGCCCTTATTAAAGGGAACAGTATATCCTGTCAGAAACATTTTATTGTTTGTGGGAATGCGGCATGAGTATTATTTCATTGAAGATCTGACAATGAGGGTTAATGAAAAGACAGATGAGCTCACTATTACAGATGCAGTTAACAAGGTAATCCTTAAAGCGCCTGCTACGCATAAAGATTATCAGTTCCTGTACAGCCATCTTGTTGAATACGGATGCAAGGTTATTAGCGAAGAGAGTATAAACATAAAAACGTTTATCAGTCCATTAAACAGTGCAGGCAAGCTATTTGAATATTTTACGAGCAGGTTCAAGATGTTTGCCATATCCCTTGTTACTGCTTTTTTGATCTTGAGTATTTTCTCTATAGTAATAAATGCCGATTTTGAAAACATAATACTTAATGCTATAAGGGTATTCGTGATATTCGTCTCCTTATTAACAGTTTGGATACCTGTTGCACTATGTGTGATTTCCGGATTATCATCAGCAGTATATCTGATAAGCATGATCTTTTTTGTTCCTGTGATCGGAGAAATGCTGCGGGATATTAAAAATGGAGATGCCGTGTATGAACGAGGCGCCGGAGTGTTTATTTTTAAAAGATATATAGTATCTGTAGCCGGTTCTCACTATCAGGTACTTCCTATAGAAAAGATCATGTCTTTTAATCTGACCAAACCTGAAAGCCCGGATAGACAAGCTACTATTACCTGCAATACTACAATCGGGATCAGCAAGAGCTTTTTTGCTGGATTATATACACCTGCCATGGCTGTGTATATGCTATTGGAGGAAAGACTGCACGCTATAAAAGAGCAGCTTTTGTCTCCTTCACTTGAGAGAAAGTATGAACGTCTTAAAGCCCGTAAAATAAGACCATTTCTTAGTCCCTTCTTACTTGACAGAAACATGAGGGACACCTACCAGATGGCTGCTGCTGTTATTCCTATAGCTATAGCTGCTACAACTTTTGCTGTACTAGATTATGCTAATGCTGGGTCACGCAGCTATCAAGGAATGTTGTTTTACAGAGAGGCAGCAGCTGCCGTACTATTTTGCCTGGTAGGACTTATCAGCCTTATTCCGATTTGGAGTTTTAGAAGATATTCATCCGAGCTTCTTATAAACATCGGAATACAGTGCAAGCATATGCCATCTTATTACAACAAAGTGTACGGAATATATGTACTCAAAGACTATTTTGTATCAATAGATAAGTGGATGCTTACAATCATTCCATATAACGATATTGTAGCAATAGGCAAAGAAGTTATTGGCGGGAAATCCGTGATCAGAATACAGACAACAGATAAAAAAGAGTACGTCTGGGGAAATAACAAAAACGTACAAGCCAGGATCAATGCTCAAAACATCAATGAGATACTGGGGCATTACGTTGAGCTTACTAAGAAGACTGCATAATTTAATTTATAATGAGGGAAGTGTGAAAAAAGATGATAGTTGGAATAGATTTAGGTACTACAAATTCACTTGTAAGCGCCTGGACAGATGAAGGAATTACACTAATTCCTAATGAATTCGGAGAATATCTTACCCCTTCAGTTGTTTCTTTTGATGGAAAAGAGGCCATTGTGGGTAAGACAGCCAAGGAAAGGCTTATTACTCATCCTGATAAGACAGCAAGTGAGTTCAAGAGACAGATGGGAAAAGATGTCAAATATAATCTTGGACTTGGACGCTCTTTTACCCCGGTTGAGTTGTCTGCGATAGTACTCAGAAAGCTTATCGCTGATGCAGAAAAGTATCTTGGGGAAAAGGTGGATTCTGCCGTAATAAGTGTTCCTGCCTACTTTGATGATCATCAGAGAGAGGCTACAAGAATGGCAGGAATCAAGGCAGGAATTAAGGTTACACAGCTTGTTAATGAGCCTTCAGCAGCGGCTTTATCCTATCACTATGACAACATGGATCAGGATGAGAAGTTTATAGTATTTGACTTTGGAGGCGGAACACTGGATGTTACGCTGGTTGAGGCCTTTGATAATATGGTCGAGATCTGCAATATCTCTGGTGACAATGCACTCGGAGGCAAGGATTTTAACGAGATCATAGCTCTGGATATCTGCAAGAGCCATGGCATAAACTGGGATAAACTTGATAACAGGAATAAAGCTGTTCTGATAAACTGCGGAGAGAGTATCAAGATCAGGCTTTCAGACAGCGATACTACCAAAACAGTTGTAAATGTAGCAGGGGATGAATTTGAGTACGAACTTGACCAGCAAAGGTTTATCGATATTTCTGCTTCTGTATTCAGAAGGCTTACTATTGTTCTGAAAAGGCTCATGAATGATGCCAGTCTATCGACTGACGATATTGACGGAGTTATCATGGTTGGCGGATCTTCCAAGATGCCAAGTGTCAGAGCCTATATGGAATCTCTTTTCCCGGGCAAGATCATGGTTGATCCTCAGGGGGATGTGGCTATCTGCAGAGGCGCAGGAATTGTGACAGGTATCAATTTGAGAAAAGAGTCGGTAAAAGACATAGTCATGACAGATATTTGTCCATTTTCCCTTGGAGTAGAAGTATTAGGCGATAAAATGGCAGTCATTATCCCTAAGAACCAGATTCTTCCCTACAGTAAGCAGAACAAGTTTTATACTGTCAGCAATATGCAAAAGAAAATTGAATTTAATGTCTATCAGGGAGAAAAGCTCAAGGCTTCAAGTAACCTTAAGCTTGATACTATCGTGCTGGATGTTCCACCAAGGCCCAAGGGAGAAGTCTTTGCAAATGTAAGATTTTCCTATGATCTTAATGGTATTTTTGATATTGACATTTATTGTCCTGCAAATGGAGCTGAGATTCACAGAAGCCGCGGTGCTCAGGATGGAATTGATCAGGATGAGTTGATGAATATCAAGCTCAGGATGGATGAGCTTAAGCAGGATCCAAGAGAAATTCCGGAGATCAAGTATCTTCTTGAGAAGGCGCAGAGACTGTACGAAGAGGGCAATCAGATGCAGAGACAGTTCCTCGAAGAGGAGATATACAGCTTTAATGACCTTTTGGACAGAGCTTCGATAATTGACTGCAAGAAGGCAGCAGCAGTCTTCTCTATTAGACTTGACAGGCTGGAAAAGAGTATGTTCAGTTTTGACAATGAGGCTGAAGATCTCTGGAAACAGTATATTGAGGAAAACATGGAAAATAAAGATCCGGATAAGGTTTGAGGTTTTAGAAATGAGTTTACATTATAACGCGTTTATTTCCTATAAGCATGCTGAACTTGATAATAAGGTGGCGGCAGCTATTGAGTGGGATCTTGAGCACTACCACATTCCTAAAAAGATACAGAAAAAGACAGGCTACAAGAAGATAGAGAGGATATTCAGAGATAAGGACGAACTTCCTATTACGAGTGACCTTAGTAATACTATTGAAGAGGCACTTTTTAATTCGGATTTCCTTATAGTTTTGTGCTCTACAAACACACATTTATCCACCTGGGTTGAGAGAGAGATAAAGCTCTTTTTACAAAATCATCCTCAGGAAAATGTGCTTACTGTGCTGGTTGATGGTGAGCCTCACGATGTAATCCCTGAAATACTGCAGAACAGGGAAGTACAAAGATATAACGATCATGGACAGCTTGAGACAGTGCTTGAGCCGGTAGAGCCTCTTTCCTGTGACTATCGTCTCCCAAGAAGAGAAGCCAAGAATGTTGAGCTTCCCAGGCTTGCGGCAACTCTTATAGGCTGCTCTTATAATGAACTTATGAACAGACAGCGTCAGTACAAGATGAAGAGACTGACAGCTGTTTTTTCAGGCGCAATGGCTCTTGCTGTGGGATTTGGCGCATACATGCTATATAGTAACGCAAGGATCAACGAGAACTACAGGCAGTCACTTATCAGTCAGTCCAAGTATTTATCAAATGCATCAATGCAGATGCTTGATGATGAGAAGAGAATCGATGCTCTTCACCTTGCGCTTGCGGCTCTTCCCAGCGAAGAGAATCCGAAAAGGCCGGTAATTCCTGAAGCGGTAAGTGCAATAACCAAAGCTACTCTTGCCTATACAACTGAGTCAGGTAGCAATATTACAGCGACCTGGAACTATACAATGCCTGATGTTGTCGAGAATTACTATGTGGACACAGACGGATGCTCTTTTGCAGCTATGGACCAGTCCAAGAACATCAGGGTATGGAATCGTGAGACACATGAACTTTTGTATGAATACAATTCAGTGGAAAACAAGGCCAAGTATTATGCGTATATAGCTCCTGACCGGCTCATGATATGCGGTGAGAAGTATATTCAGGTTGTGGATGTTGTTTCAGGATCAGTTAAATGGGAAAAAGAAGAGCTTAAGGAAGATGACATTTTTTCTGCAATGATCACTGAAAGACCTGTGACGATGAAGGATGGTAGTATTCTTATTGGAACCTACAGCAGCGGCCTCTACAGGCTCTCTCCTGAAGACGGATCCGTGTTAGATATATATAGAGTTGATGCAGCAGATGAATTTCATGATAGTGCTTCTTTTAAGAACTTTAAGCTTTCGCCTGATGAAAAGACTATCATGTTTAGCGGAAATGATGACAACAACCGCACTAACATCCTTTTCTTTTATGATATAGAGTCAGGAAATACCGGTTATTTTGATCTGGCTGAAAACGGAATTACTGCAGATGATATTTTTTTGGATAAGTTTATTTATCTGGATAATGACAGAATCATGATTTCTGCATCCAAGGAAACGGGATATGGCAGCTACGGTTTTTTTTCCATGGATGTTCTGACAACCAATTACAACACGGTGTATTGCCTGGATGCCCACGATCTTTCTTTGAAATGGAAGAATGATTTTAAGTATAATGCAATTCCCTATGGCTCAGATATATACGATCTTAAGGACATAAACGCCGTATGCTTCTATGAAGGAAATATAATTGATATCTGGAACAAGGACACCGGCGAGCTTATATCTGAGTACAATGTAAATGAGAGCATTGTAGGCGCGGTCAAAACTGAAGATGATACATATCCAAGTTTTATAACTGTAAGTGGAAAAATGGGAAACCCTTATGTTATAAATGGCGTGGAGAGTATGTCGATGATAGCTACTTTGACTGATGACATTGATAAGATAGTCTTTGGTAAGGGCGCTTATGTTAATACATATCGCAGTAGCAACATTATCTTCTATCAGTCAGGCGTTCATGATGAGAATTATAAGGATTTTGATAATACAGGAGAATACAATGCTGTTTTAAACGGTAATTACATTCTCTCTGATGATATTCTGGTTGTGCTGGGAGCAACTCCTGATAAAAGTAAGACTAAAGTTGGATTCTATGATGCAAATTCCAAACAGTGTCTGGGAGAAAAAGAAATCGGAGGAGATGATACCTATCAATATGATCTTACTGGCTTTGATGAAGGAATTGCAAGGGTTACATATAGTAATGACCATACATTAAAGCTTTTGGAAATAGATGCTCATACCTTGGAGGTAAAAGAGACAGTTATAGATGAAGACTACTCTGGAGCATTTGTTGATCCCATCTATGCAGAAGGAAAACTGATATATTACAGAAATCAGGATTATGAGCATTTGGGAGCAGTGGTAAAAGACCTTTCAAGTGGCGAAGAGGACTTTTATGAGACCGGTAACACCATCTATCTCTGGGAGTACGATCCCAAGCTCAAGGCACTTTATATTTCATGTAAAGAAGCTGATTATGTGATTGATATCGATAAGAATGAAAATTATGAAATCATTCATTCAGCAAACTGGAGTGAGACCGAAAAAGTTCATTTAGATGCAGAGAATGAGAGAATATTGGTTACAGATGATCAGTTTATTCAGCTCCTTGACCTTGAAGGAAATGAAATAACCAAAATAGCATGCCCTGACCTTGGCGTTTTCGGAATGACATTGTATACGCCGGGACAGAATAAGGAACAGACAGAAATTCTGGTTGTTTATGCGGACGGATTCCTTTACAGATATAACGCCGAGAACGGAGAGTATATAGGAAAAATCGAGCTTGCCTATAATAAGGCATATTCGGATGCAAGCTTTGTATTTGATGTGGACAATCAAAAGCTCTTTGTTCAGATGGGACCAATCCTGGATATCATGGATCTGGATACCTGGACTGTGACAGCGTATCTGACATCTGCGCTTGCTTATCATAAGGATACGGACACATTTTTGGTATATTCATATTCAGGTGGCGGTGATCCGAGAATTGGATATTTCAAGCAGTACACTGTGGATGAACTGATCCAAAAGGGCAAGGATATGCTAAAAGGGCAGGAAATTAGAGAAGAACTGAAAACTTCCTACGGCATTGGATGATAAATATACAGGTCATAACATGATAAAAGGGTGGATAGCGAAATGCTGTCCACCCTTTGTCGATTATTCTATTACCAGATATTCTCATGGATTGATCTTCTCGTCATGTATGATGTATAGAAAAGCAAAAGCAATCATGAATAGTTCCCCGAACATGCTTATGAAGAAGATCAGATCAAATCTTCCAATTGCCGGGCCGAGACCTGCAAATACGAACATGAGAAGACCTGACAGGAAAAGATAAGGAGTCTTTTGCCTGATCCATACTATGATGCCGCAGATGATCAGCGGAAATACAGTTCCAAAGGAAAGGGCACTTGAAACTATCCTTGCCCAGGCCGGTGATGATCCTGCCATAGTGTGGCGAAGAACACCTGAGTATTCAGTGACATCAAGATTAATTGCAAAGGCATGAGCAAGTCCCAAAGCCATCACTACTGCTGTAAATCCCCATAAAATCTTCATAGTAACAGGCTTAGCCTTAAGCCCGTAACCGCAAATTGGTAAAAGAAGCGGAATAAGAGCGCCATGTGCGATAAAACGGAGCCTGCTGACATTTTCAGACAATCCCCCTGCAGGAGCCCCGATGGCTATCAAAAAGGCATCGATGAACAGCCCAAGGCATATGAGCAGGACGCAAAGAGTAAGCGGCCTTTTGGTGCGAATATACCTTTTTAACAGAGCGGCTGCAAGTAGAAGTTCCAGAGTAGCGATTAAAGCAATCAAAGTTGTTAAGTGTAACATGTGTGTAAAAACCCCCTAATACATCATATAATTGAGATAAGAATTAATCGTGTATTTATCATTGTATCAGTTTATAGTTTTTTTATAAATATATTTAAAAATGATTTAAAAAAGTTGAAGACATTTTTCTTTCTGTCTCGTTATATAGAATGAAGAGGCAAGATAAGAACGAAAGAAATGAAGGAGAAGTAGTGGGGAATACAGATTCTAAAGACAAGTTAATACAGCTCATGAATTCATACAAGAATCTGGTTTTCTCTGTATGCCTTAAGCTTACGGGTGATTATTTTACCGCGGAGGATATAGCCCAGGAAACATTCATTTCTGCTTATGAACATCTTGATGAATTTGATGGAGCCTCAGAAAAAGCATGGCTATGCAGAATAGCTAGTAATAAGTGCATTGACTACCTCAAAGCTGCAGAAAGGCGCGCAGTTCCGGCTTCTACAGACGAAGAGCTCCAGATGGAGGATGCAAGGGAAGGCCCGCTTGAAGTATTTGCCACGAGAGATGTACTTGAAAAGGTTGAGGGCAAATGCATGGAACTTCCTGAGGGATATGCTGAAATAGCCAGAATGTACTTTATGGGAAGTATGACGGCGAGGGAAATATCTGACAAGACGGATATCCCTATCAAGACGGTTCAGACCAAGATCTACAGGGCCCGGGAAATGCTAAAGAAAACTGTGAGAAAGGAGGATCTTCTGGCATGAGTAAGGATTATGAATATTTATCAGATTCAGAACTGGATAAGCTCATAGAGAATGTAGAAAAAGAAGGACTTGTGAATGCGCCGGATGATTTTATGTCAGAAGTTCTGAATAATATTGAGGATTTTAGTGAGCATCAAAAGATAGCTTCTGTAGAAAATCACAGGCTCGCAAACAGGAATATTCTTGACTACAGTATCTATTGCATGAAGGTATTTGGTTCAATTGCCGCAGCTATTCTGATCATGGTAATGGTTCCGTTTATAAAAGGTGTTGAGAGGATTCCGGACAAAGAGGAAGTAGTCGCGCAGACTACAGTAACACCCAGGGAAGAAATTGTATCACGAAGATATGTCAGATCAAGAGAAGAAGTTTTAAACGAAACAGACAAAACAGACGGACCGGCTTTTATAGATGATATTGAAAACTGGTTTAGCAGCTTTATTAGTAAATAAGTGGAGGATTATATTATGAAACCTGTTAAGAAAAACAACTTTTTTACCTTTATATTCTCTTTTCTCCCGGGAGCAGCAGAAATGTATCTGGGATTTATGAAAAATGGCTTTAGTATCATGGCTATTTTCTTTGTGACATGTGCTCTGGGTATTTTTACAGAATTTGAATTCATCATGGCGATAGTTGCACTTGAGTGGTTCTATGGATTCTTCCATGCCAGAAATATTGCCAAACTTGATGATGCGGGCTTTGCTGGATTTCCAGATGTTTATGTCTGGGAAGAATTTGATTCTGCAAGAGCACTCCATATTCCAGCAGAGAAGGTACGTACAGTCTTTGCTGTAATACTTATGCTTGTTGGACTTGGAATGATATGGAATTATGTAACAGAGATAGTATTCAAGCTGATTCCTAACGAGTATTGGGATTTCCTTTATCCTATTATTAGTGATATTCCTTCTGTCCTTATTGCTATTGTTCTGGTTGCAGCAGGATTTATCCTTATTGCGGGCAAGAAAAAACAGCTTGTAATGCCGGAAAATGCAGCTGATGTTGTTGCAAAAGAGGTATTCACAGCGATAGAGGCTAAAGCTGAACCTGTTCAGGATGAGCAGAAGGCAAAAGAAGCCTGATATACGAACTCTTCACAGACTTTGCTATTCTTGCATTTTTTCAAATATTAGAAGGGAAAAGACATGGATAAAACAATAAGAGTACACAGAGTAGGATCTATTACCACGGGACTATTCATGATAGCCCTTGGAGTTTCATTTATACTTCATCTTTTTTTCGGGCTGATAAGCTATGAGATGATCTTCAGATTGTGGCCCTTTATGATAATAGGACTTGGAATTGAGCTTCTCATATCCAACTTCCTGACAGATAAGATCATCTATGATAAAGCTGCAATTTTTCTGATGATCGTCATCGCCTTTTTTGCCATGGGAATGGCCGGCGCCGACTGGTGCTTCACATACTTAAGTGGAACTGTCTGAACATCCGACGGCCCTTTTATCCGCGCAGTGTTATTGCCTGCTCGTCACTGACAAAGGCAGATTTTCTTAGATGTTTCCGCATTTTTTCTTTTATTGATGCATGCTCAGCTAAACTTGCAGGACGGACAAGATATCTACTAAATGAAAATGACAAAGCTCGCAAAAGCGAGCGTATTAAAAAGAGAAGAACTCAATCTTTCAAGTAAACTTGAAGAAGTTGAGTTCTTCTCTTTTTATAGATGCTACGCATCGTATGTCATTTTCATATTTTCAAAACTAAACGCTCCGTCCTGCTTCAGACAAAGCTTCGCATGCATCGTGAAAAAATGCCATGGAAACATTAGAAAATCGCATTTGCCATCTCAGACTCGCATGCAACAACATCTGCTTGAAACCGGGCCGAGGATGTGAGTACTTTGAGCCATAGAATAGACGGTTGAATTTTTAAGGCCTTGAAATCCCGGCAGGAGTGGCAAGAAAATACATCTTGCGTGAGTGAAAGGCCTGCAGGCGGATTGTGACGCGGGGAACTACGTTGTGAATAATAACCACTAGTCATTTTGAACCCCTAGCCTGATTCATGATATTCTATTTATAAGAAATGATATGCATTACTTTGTGGGGGAAAACTGTATATCATATATATGTGTCAAAAGTTAAATGGCTTGCAACGGTCATGATGCAGCCCCAAATGCGCAGACGAAAACAAGCATTTGGAGCTGCACATGGCCCCGCAATTCAACTAGAGGGAAAATCTATGACAAAGAAAAAGCTTGCCCTTGAAGTTATCAAGAGGCTCAAAAAAGAATATCCGGACGCCGTATGCACACTCGCTTATGATAAAGCATGGCAGCTTCTTGTGAGCGTTCGCCTTGCTGCGCAGTGTACTGATAAAAGAGTTGATATGATAACACCGCTTCTTTATGAGAAGTATCCAACCCTCGAAGCACTTGCAGATGCTCCTGTAGAAAGAATAGAAGAGATTGTAAGACCTTGCGGTCTTGGCAATTCCAAGGCAAGAGATATCTCCGCCTGCATGAAGATGCTAAGAGATGAGTATGGTGGAAAAGTTCCTGATTCCATGGAGGAATTACTAAAGCTTCCCGGAGTTGGAAGAAAAAGTGCCAATCTTGTTCTTGGTGATGTCTATGGCAAGCCTGCTATAGTGACTGATACTCACTGCATCAGGCTCTGTAATCTTATTGGGCTTGTGGATAATATCAAAGAGCCCGCCAAGGTGGAAAAAGAGCTTTGGAAACTTGTTCCTCCGGAAGAAGGAAATGCTCTTTGTCACCGCTTTGTAACCCATGGACGTGAGGTTTGCGTAGCAAGAAGGCCTGATTGTGACAGATGCTGTCTCAAAGATATATGTAAAACCGGGGTCAGCAAGGCCAAAGAGATCAAAAAGTAATCCGTCAGCATGATCAGAGACACAAAGATCAATCTTGAATTTGACAAAGGGGGACGAATGAGAGATATAGAGTATTTACGACTGCTTAGTAAAGAATTTCCAAACTCCAGGAAAGCAGGAGCAGAAATTATAAATCTAAGGGCTATTTGCGCACTTCCCAAGGGAACAGAGTATTTCTTTTCCGATATACATGGAGAATATGAGAGCTTTTCACATCTTCTCAGAAGTTCATCAGGTATCATAAGAGTCAAGATAGAAGAAACCTTTGGAAACATGATGTCTGAGTCTGAACAACTTGAACTTGCTAATCTGATCTATTATCCGCGTGAAGTGATCAGCAGATACAGGCATGATGAGACTGCATCCAGTAAGCTCCTCCATGAGCATCAGAAGATTGCGATCAACAGACTAATCGCGATCTGCAGAGTCGTAAGTTCCAAGTACACCAGATCCAAAGTACGTAAGAAGATGCCTCAGGACTATGCCTATGCTATTGACGAGCTTTTGCATCTTGATATGTCTGATGCCAACAAAAAGCTTTATTATAATGAGATCATAAGCGGTATTATCGAAATTGACTCTGCAGATGAGTTCATTATTGCCCTGTGCGAGCTCATACAGAATCTGACTATTGATTCACTTCACATTATAGGTGACATTTTTGACAGAGGTCCAAGACCTGATCTTGTTATGGAAGAGATCATGAATTTCCATGATGTGGATATCCAGTGGGGAAATCATGATATTGACTGGATGGGAGCAGCCTGCGGAAATACCGCTTGTATAGCTAATGTACTGAGGATTGGCACCAGCTATAACTGCTTTGATGCTCTTGAGGATGGATACGGCATTAACCTGCGCCCGCTCTCAATGTTTGCCGCAGAAGTTTATGGAGATGACCCTTGTGAGTGCTTTAGACCGCATCTGCTCGATGAGAACAAGTATGATTCAGTTAATCCTGATCTGGCGGCTAAAATGTGCAAGGCAATCAGTATCATACAGCTCAAATTGGAAGGCCAGCTCATCCAAAAGCACCCTGAATACAAGCTGGATAACAGGCTTTTGCTCGACAAGATCGATTATGGTAACGGAACAGTTACTATTGGTAAAAAGAGCTACAAATTAAATGACACTAACTTCCCAACTATAGACACAGCTGACCCCTACAAGCTTTCAGATGGTGAAAAAGAGCTGATGAGGACGCTTCGTCTTAGCTTTATCCATTCCCAGCTTCTGATAAGGCATGTACAGTTTCTATATTCTCACGGAGCTATGTACAGAGTGATAAACAATAATCTCCTTTACCATGGCTGTATTCCAATGGATGATAAGGGAAACTTCATATGCATGGAGACGAGGGATGGAAGCTTTAAGGGAAAAGAGCTGATGGATTATTTGAACGTCAAGATCCATGATGCATTTTTCCTTGATCCAAGAGATGATGCAGATAGAAAACAGGACGCAGTTGACCTCATGTGGTATCTGTGGTGTGGTCCAAGATCACCTCTTTTTGGCAAAGATAAGATAACAACCTTTGAGCATCTCTTCCTCAGGCATGAAAAAGAGTTATGCACAGAGAAGTTTAATCCATATTATAAATTTGCTGCCAAAGAGGAGTGTGCCGATAAAATAATTAAAGAGTTCGGACTTGATCCTGAGTGGGCACATATCATAAACGGTCATGTTCCTGTTAAAACCAAGAAGGGAGAGAGTCCTGTAAAGGCAGGAGGTAAACTCTATATTATTGATGGCGGTATTTCCAAGGCTTACCATGAACAGACGGGAATTGCAGGGTATACACTAATCTTCAATTCACACCACCTGGCACTTGCCGCCCATAAGCCCTTTGTCAAGGGAGCTGAGAACACACCTACTATACAGATAACAGAGAAAACCAAGAAGAGGATACTGGTCAAAGATACAGATGTTGGAAAGAGTCTGCAGAAGCAGATTGAAGATCTCAAAGATCTTATGAGTGCATATGAGAGTGGACTCATTAGAGAGAAATATTAAAAATAAGTGAAATAAAATATCAGAGCTGGAAATAGCATTTTTTCGCTATTTTCAGCTCTTTTTATGAAGAAACACAATATATAGTAGTTTTAATAACTGTATTTTCTAAATAAATACTAAATATTTTCAAACGTTTTCTTTATCTCTTTTTAATCTTTTTCATTTTCTTTTAAGCGGAATCCGCAAAAATACTGGGGTTGTATGATGTTTTTTATGATTGAAACCTTTGTAATATTATTTCAACAAAGGATATGAGAAAGGATATATTGCCATGAATAAAGAGAATTCAAAGTACAATTATCCAAATCCAGAACGTAACAAAGGAACCTTCATCGTGAAGGTTGACTACTGCCAGAGAAACACCTGGCAGGGGAGAGTTATCTGGGCCGAAGAGAACAAAATCCTCAGATTCAGAAGTGCGCTAGAGCTGATCAGACTAATGGACGAGGCATTGAGTGAAGGCCAGGATATTCAGATTCTTGCTGAGTGAGCAAAAAATACCAGTAACTATTAACCTAGTACCTACAAACTCCATACAAGCGAAAAACTTACGAGGAGGAAGATGTTATGTTAAGAAAATGGAACCGTATTTTAGCTTATCTTTTAGCAATGGCTCTTATAGCAAGCACTTTTCATAGTGACCTTGGTACTATAAGGGTTTACGCAGACGGTGACGAAAGTGTGGAAACCCCTGCAGATCCGGCTCCTACAGAAGAACCTGTAGTGGAACCGACATCGCAACCTGAGGAGATTCCACCTGAGACACCAACTGATCCGGGGAATGGAAATGAGGAAAATGGTGCGCCTGAAGATCCGCAGCCTAATCCTGAGAATACAGAACCCGAGAATCCGGAACCGGCACCTGAGAATCCAGATCCTGCACCGGCAAATCCGGAAGACGCAGATCCTCTAGATCCGGAAACACCTGCAGAACCTGTAGAGCCTGCAATTGAGGATCCGGAAGCCCCTGTAGATCCAGAGGCAATACCAGAGGAAAAGAAAGATCCCGAGATTCCTGAAGAAAAGGAAAAAGAGGGAGAATTCATCAGTATCAGCTACGTGGCTGGAGATGGCGGAAGCGTTGATCCTTCAAGTGAGAAGGTTGAAAAAGACGGTGAAGCTAAAGGTTCAACAGCCTCTGCAGCAGATGGTTATGAATTTGTTAACTGGACAATGGATGGAAATATCGTTTCTACATCCAATACATTTGTTCCGGGAAAAGACCAGATTGTAGAAGGAGCCTCTTTCACAGCTAACTTCAGATCACTTATACCTGAAGAAAAATTTGTGACAGTAAGCTACTCTGCACAGCTTGGCGGACGTGTAACAAAGACATCAGAAACTATAAATATTAATGATGAGGATGCTCGATTTGAAGGTTCAACAGCATCACCTGTTAATAAGTATTATCAGTTTACTGCATGGATAGATGGAAATGGAAATACTGTATCTACAGAATCAACATTTGTTCCATCTGATATCTATGCGGACGCTTCTTATACAGCTTGCTTTGAGAAGCTTTCAAATATGCCTGCACAGGACTTCACAGGAAGCGCAGGCGGAATGAATGTATCAGTATCTGCAGATGAAGGCATTTTCCCAGAGGGAACAACAATGACAGTTACTGCTATTGGCGACGATGAAGCTATGGCAGCAGCTACGGACGCCCTTGGAGAAAATGTTAAATCTGCAAAGGGTGTAGATATTACATTTAGAAACGCAGAAGGCGAAGAGGTTGAGCCAGCTAATGCTAAATACGTTCACGTATCAATTAGCATTGCAGATAGTCTTGAAGGTGAATCCTTTAGCGTAGTACATAAAGATGACAACGATAATGTATCAGTTGTAGGTTCTGCAAGTGAAAGTGGAGCAGAATTTGATGCAAACTCCTTCTCTGTTTATATCGTAGCAGGAGAAGGTCAGGAAGATCCTGAAGCTGTTGCAACACGTACCTATAACTTCTATGCTTCAAAATCAGACTCAACACCTTTAAATACACAGACTGTAAAAGAAGGTGAAACAATTTATACACCTGGTATTCCAAGTCTTACACAGGATCAGGAATTCTTTGGATGGTACCGCGAAGTAGGTACTAACAAGATTGCCATTGATTTTTCTCAACCTGCTACAGATGTTCAGCCACAGGAAGTATTTAACTGTTATGCAGATATTGAGACTACATATTATGTAACAATGGTAGGACCTGACGAAGAAATCGTTCAGGTTAAGAAAAAGACAGTTAAAGATGGTGGCGATACTAATGTAACACTCACAGACGTTTTTGTAACACCTGATAGTGCAGAAAAGGTATTTAAGGGCTGGACAACTGTTAAGAATAAGCCAACTCCTGATACCAGACCGATTGTTACTTCAGTTAATGCAGCAGTTGATAAGACTGTCTATGCAGTAATAGTTAGTGGACATTGGATTCGCTTTGATGAAAATGATGGCGGCTCTGGCGGTGGTGCAAGCTACACAGGACCTATAGCTGTCATGGAAGGTAATTACCCATCTCAATCCAAGCCTGCAGATCCTACAAGACCAGGATACGAGTTTAAGGGCTGGTACAAAGAGGCAAATGGAGAAGATGGCGGCGTAGTTGAATCATCAGCTTTCAACTGGAATGAGTATCTTAATGCAGATGTTACTCTCTATGCTAAGTGGACAGCAGCAACTACTACCAATTACACAGTAGTTATCTGGCAGCAGCAGATAGAGAATGCTTCAGCGTATGATTACGTTGAAAGCCATACTGTAACAGGTACTACCAATGCGACAATTACTGACAACATGCTGAGAACTTATACCAATAATCCTGCAACAGGATTCCAGTATAACAGCGACAAGAAGAGAATAGTTTATGGCTCAGATGAAAAGACAACTACTGTAATCAGAGCAAAAGGTGATACAGTTGTTAATCTGTATTTTGACAGAAAGACATATACACTGACCTTTAGAAACAAAAAAGACACTAGTAATATTGCTACTATCACGGCTAGATATGAAGAGAATATACTGGATAAATTCCCTATTAAAAGTAATAACGGAACAGTTTATCCAGGTTCCTGGACAGTACAGAGTGGATCAACATTTACACAAGGTACTCGTGTAGATTACATTGAAAAGATGCCTGGTGAGAATATAAAATTCACATACTATGGCAACAGTGGTAGTTACGATGCCGTATTTAATTATTATGTTGAAGCTCTTTCCACTGATTCGGTAACGACAACAGTTGATGGTATAAACTTTACACTCAGAAACACCAGAACCCTTAAGTTTGCATCATATACTTATTCGACTATAAATGAAGAGTTTGTGGAAATTGAAGGATTTACTCGGTTTAAGTCCGACCCGCCTTACGATAATAACGGTCATGCATTGTATGGCGGCGGTACCATGAATCTCTATTATAAGAGAAATAAGCATACTATAGACTTTAAGGATAACTATAACGGAATTACTTCCTCTGTGAGCGGTGTTGACAGCAGATTTAGCTCAGTGCCATTTGGTGAGAGCCTTTCTGGTTATAAGTCACTGGCACCAGCACTTCCTGATAGGGAAGGCTGCGAATTTAAAGGCTGGTACGAAGACCTGAATGGTAATGTACCATTTAACTGGAACAGCACAATGCCTAATGCCAATAAGGTATTGTATGCACATTATGAAAAAGTGCAGTACCACGTACACCTTAATCCAAACGGCGGCACTCTTACCGATGGTCAGATAGAAGATTTTGATCTGGATTATGGTGAGATTATCAGCAAATCATCACTTGATAAGACCACAAAGACAGGCGAAGAGCTAGTTGGATGGTTTGATGATTCAACAGGATTTGCATATGGCTACGGCGCTGTAACCAGCAATGTAAATCTTACAGCTAAGTGGAGAAGCCCTGGTACAGTAAATGTTAAGTACTATGCTGGCGACTTTGGATCAAATCCTCCGGTAGATAATTATGACTACTACAAGAATTCTACAGTAATAGTTAAAGGAGCGCCTGCAAGTATTGCGGAAGGATATACATTCATTTGCTGGAAGGTAAATGGAGTAGGAGATCCTCTTTATCCAAATAACAGCTTTGATATTGACACTACAATTATATCCGGCAATGAAGTTAAGCTGATTGCTATATATGAGAAGAAAGGCGCAGGTGGAACCTCCACTGAGAAGACTACTGTTACATATGTTCCAAATGGCGGAACAGGAGAAGCTAAGACTTTAACATATAGAAAGAACGAGGCATTTAACGCGCTTACACTTGCTGACTCCGGATTCTCACGCTCAGGATATACATTCCTTGGATGGGCAAAGAGTGCAGATGCAACAACAGCTTGGGTAACAGAAGGAACACGTATAGCAGCAGATAATCTTCCAGATCCTGACCACAATATCCTTTACGCAGTATGGAAACAGGATATTAAGGTTACAGTAACCATTACTGGTAATACAGATACAGTAACCTATAACGGATCAGAGCAGAGTGTTACAGGATACTCAGTTGCTATCGCTTACTCAGCAAATGGTAGCCCAATTGAGAGTAGCGGATATAGCGAATCAGATTTCACCTTCTCAGGCGAAGCAGTTGCTAAGGGCACAAATAAGGGCACATACCAGATGGGCCTTGCTCCTTCACAGTTTACAAACAATAATACAAACTTTGCGGAAGTAGAATTTGTAGTAAATGATGGATGGCTGAAAATCAATGCCAAGACAGCAGCTGTTACCATTACAGGTAATAAAGAGAGTGCAGATTATGATGGCACAGAGCATACAGCATCCGGATATACAGCTACAGGTGATGGCATAGACCAGTCCAAAGTTGTATATGCTGGAGATGCAGTTGCTAAGCAGACAGATGTTGGAACAAAAGCTATGGGACTTTCTGTAGAGAAATTCTCCTACAGTGACCCTAACATTACAGTAACCTTTACATTAGCATCTGATGGATCTATGACAATTAAGCCTATAAATGTAACAGTTGACATTGTAGGTCATCATAATTCAACTGCTTATGATGGACAGATGCATAGCGTATCAGGTTACGAAGTAGAAATACAGAATAGTCTCTACAAAGAAGCAGACTTTGAATTTTCAGGAACTGCATATGCGGAGAGAAAACTCCAGGGTACCACTAATATGGGCCTTGCAGCTTCTCAGTTTACTAATAAGAATAGCAACTTTGGAATAGTAACCTTTAATGTAACTGATGGTTATCAGGAGATCACTCGTAAGGGATCAGTAGTAGTTACCATTACTGGTCATCACGATACAAAGGTTTATGACGGACAATCCCACAGCGTATCAGGATATGATGTGGAAATCAGTAGTGACCTTTATAAAGAAACTGACTTTACATTCTCAGGAGATAAGGTTGCGGAAAGAACTGATGCTGGTAAAACATTCATGGGACTTAAGCCAGAACAGTTCACAAATACTAATGATAACTTTACAGATGTAATCTTTAACGTAGTAACTGATGGTTACATGGAAATTACACCAATTAACGTAACAGTAAATATCATAGGTAAAAAGGGAGAGAAGTCATATAACGGATCAGAGCAGAGCGTTACAGGATATACAGTTGGCGAAATCAGTAGTTCTCTTTACAAGGAAACATACTTTACATTTAGCGGAGATGCTACTGCAAAGGGAACCAACAAAGGAACATATCCTATGGGACTTTCTGCAACACAGTTTACTAATACCAATCCTAACTTTGGTACAGTTACATTCGCTATAGATGACGGTTCACTGGTAATCACAGCAGTTACAGCAACAGCCAAGATTATTGGCCACAATAATACTACTGACTATGATGGACAGCTGCATACAGTAACTGGTTATGATGTTGAACTTCCAGCAGGATCTCTTTTGAAAAAAGAAGACGTCAAGTTTGGCGGAACAGAGGCAAAGGCAGAGAGAACAGATGCTGGTACAACTAAGATGGGACTTATACCTGCGATGTTCAGCGTAGAAAACGCAAACTTCTCCAGTGTAACCTTCACAGTAGAAGATGGATATCAGACAGTTAATCCTATCGATGTAACAGTAACAATTGAAGGCAATAAGGACAGTGTAACCTACGACGGAAATCCTCATACGGTATCTGGATATGATGTTAAGTCCATAAGCAGTAGTCTCTATACAACAGCTGATTTCACATTTAATGGACCTGACAGTATAACACAGACTAATGCTGGAACATATCCAATGGGCCTTGCAGCAGCTCAGTTTACTAATACTAATAGCAACTTTAAAACAGTAACCTTTAGTGTAACTGATGGCGAACTTAAGATCAGTCCTATCGACGGTGTAACAGTTACTATTAAAGGTAATACAGCTAAGGTTGACTACAAAGGAACTGAGCAGTCCGTAACAGGATACGATGTATCAATCAGTAACAGTAAATATACCGAGGCAGACTTCACCTTTACAGGACTTGCTAAGGCATCCGGAACTGATGCTGGAACATATCCAATGGGCCTTGCAAAAGAGAAGTTTGCTAACACCAATAGCAACTTTACAAACGTTACCTTCGACGTAACAGACGGCTCACTGGTAATTGAACCTATATCAGTAACAGTAACTGTTGTCGGACGAAATGACACTAAGACCTATGATGGTAATAGCCATACAGTTTCTGGAATTGACTACGAATACAGTAACACCCTTTATAAGAGAGATGACTTCAACTACTCAGGTAATCAGCAAGCAACCAGAACAGATGAAGGCACAACTTATATGGGAATTGATGAGACAAAGTTCACAAACGTTAATAATAACTTTAAGGACGTAACATTTAACGTAACTGATGGCTTCATGAAGATCGTTCCTAAGGGTAAGGTAGTAGTAACCATTACAGGTAAAAAAGCTACAGTAGATTACAATGGAACAGAGCAGAAGGTAGAAGGCTACACAGTAGCAATAAGCGATCCTCTTTACAAAGAGGCAGACTTTAGCTACACCGGAGAAGCTGTTGCTAAGGGAACAGATGCAGGCACATACGACACTGCTATCGACAAGACTAAGTTCACTAACAACAACAGTAACTTTAAGGACGTAACCTTCAAGGTAGTGCAGGGCGCTCTGAAAATCAATCCTATAGCAATGAAGATTACCGTAACTGGTAATAATGACACACTTAAGTACACTGGAGCAGAGCAGAAGGCACAAGGCTTTGTAGCAACATCAGACAGCACCTTCTTTGACCAGACTAAGGTTAAGTACAGTGGAACTGCAGAAGCTAAGGGTACAGATGTTGGAACATATAATATGGAACTGGATGTAACCAAGTTCTCATATAATGATCCTAACTTTACAGGTGTAACCTTCGCAATCGACGCCGATGGATTCCTTATCATCGATCCAGCTGATGTTACAGTAACAATTACAGGTAACGAAGCAAGCTTCGACTACAACGGCAAAGAGCAGGTAGTAACAGGCTACAAGGCAACAACAGAGAGTACTATCTACGATGTAAGTAAAGTGGGTAATACAGGAGAAGCTAAGGCAGCAGGAACACTTGTAGGCGACTACAAGATGAATCTTACTGCAGGACAGTTCACAAATAGTGATGCTAACTTCAATGTAACCTTTAACATCAATGATGGTGTACTTCACATCAAAGATAGAGCTGACAAGTATATCATTATCGCTAAGACAGACAATGTAATAAAAGAATACACCGGCGAGACATACACAGGATTTGACTATGGCGTAGCTGGCGGCAAGAAAGTCAGCCAGGGCCAGAATACTGTAGCTCGTATAGTAGAGTTCATATCCGGAATCTTAAGTCCTATCAAGGCATCTGCTGATGATGGAACACCATCAGATAAGAGCGTAACAATCGACGGAGTTCAGTACTTTGTATCAGGACTTAGCGTAGATGGAAGCGGAAGAGAAGTTGGAACATATCCTCTTCATATCGTAGGAACAATGGTTGTAAAAGATGCAGCTGGAAACGACGTAAGTGGTCAGTTCACTCTTCAGCTTGATGAAGGCACACTTGAAATTACTAAGAGAAACATAGTAGTTACATCAGGCAGTGCGGAAAAGACCTATGACGGCACAGCACTTACCAGCAGCATAATCACAACTGACAGAGACTGGGCAACAGGCGATACAGTTGGATATAACATCACAGGTCAGCAGATTGAGGTTGGCAGCAGCAAGAATACATTTACAATCGTAGCCGGAGCAGGAACAGACCTTGATAAGAACTACAACATTACTAAGGTTGAAGGTGATCTTAAAGTTAACCAGAACGTAACGCCTCCTACACCAGGTGGTGGCGGCGATCCTACACCGGGCGGCGGTGGCGATCCTACACCAGGTGGTGGCGGAACTCCTACTACTACAGATCCTACACCTGCTACACCAACTACTCCTACAACTATTGTCGATGCAGCAACACCGCTGGCACCAACAGCACCTGTAGCACCGGTTGTTGACGCAGCAGTTCTTGGAGCAACAAGACAGAATGGAGCAGCAGTTCTCGGAGCAAGACGAGCAAAGACAGAGGATGCAACAAATACAATTCCTAGAGTATTTGCAATCATCGCAGCAGCTGCAATATTGGCAGCACTTCTCGCAAGCTTCAGAAGAAAAGAAGAGGAGCAGTAAAGATTTATATAAATAAAACTGAATAATTTCCACACGGGGCAGGCCACATGGCCTGCCCCATTTTCTGCTATAATTATATCTGTGGAATGGAGGATACATTATGGCAACAGGAAGTCAGACCAAAGAAAAAACGGGCAGCAGGATCAAAGAGCCCAGACAATACAATGTGATAATGCTAAATGATGATTTCACTACAATGGACTTTGTGGTGAGCATTCTTGTGGATATTTTTCATAAGGATCCCGTAAGTGCAGAGGCAATCATGCTAGGGGTTCATAAGAGCGGCCAGGCGGTTGTGGGTAAGTACCCTTATGACATTGCAGTTACAAGGGTCAATAATGCTCTTGCAAGGGCCAAAAAAGAGGGATTTCCCTTCAGGATGACAGTAGAGGAGGCTTAATATGGATCTTTCAAAAGAGGCATCTTTAGTATTTCAGAATGCCATAGCTTATGCCAATAAATACAAATATGAGTATGTGACTCCTGAGATGATCCTTCTCATGATCCTGGATGATGACGTGTTCGCAGAGGCTTTTGAGGAGTGTGGAGGAAATCTTACTATTCTGAGCAGTAACCTTCAGAAATATGTTTCTGAGTACGTGGATAAGATAGATAATAAGGAGATTTTATTGTCTACAGGTACTAATTTTGTCCTGAATTTCGCGGGCCAGAGTGCATATAGCAGTGGAAGTGATATGATTCATGTCCGCCACCTTGTTCACGCCATCTGGAATCTCGAGAACAGTTATGCTGTTTACTACATGGAACAGCAGGATATCACAGAGGCGGATGTACTCCAGCAGATGGCCATAATCGAGGATGAAAATGCGGCAGAAGCTATTTCTGAGGACATAGATGGCAGTATTAAGACCAAAGAGGATAAAGCTGGCCTTAGCCTTTATGCTCCGTGCCTTAACGATGTATTAACAGATGCTAATCCCCTTATTGGCAGGGAAAAAGAGCTGGAGAGAACTATTCAGATACTCTGTAGAAAAGATAAGAATAATCCGCTTCATATCGGCGAAACAGGCGTTGGTAAGACGGCTATAACCTACGGCCTTGTACAGCGCCTTAAAAGCGGCGATGTACCTGATGCTATAAAGGGCGCCAAAGTCTTTTCACTTGATCTTGGTGGAATGCTTGCTGGAACTCAGTACCGTGGTGATTTTGAAAAGAGATTTAAAAAGGTCTTAACAGAGATTGGCAAAGAGGAAAAGCCAATAATATACATAGATGAGATTCATAATCTGGCTGGCGCCGGGGCAGTAGGAGAAGGCTCTTTTGACGCTTCAAACATGCTTAAACCTTACCTTACAGACGGTCATATCAGATTTATTGGTGCAACAACCTTTGAAGAGTACAAGAAGTATTTTGAGAAGAATAAAGGCCTTGTAAGGCGTTTTCAGAACGTAGAGATAAAAGAACCTACCGAGGAAGAAACAGTTGAGATTTTAAACGGTTTAAAGGCCAAATACGAGAAGTATCACGGGGTTAAATATGCCAAGGGACTGATGGAATATGCAGCCCATATGAGCGCCAAATTTATTAACGAAAGATACCTTCCTGACAAAGCAATTGACCTTATCGATGAAGCTGGCTCCTATAGGAAACTCCATCCCCTTTCTCAGAAGACTCAGACAGTAGATAAAACAGTTATAAATGAGATTCTTACAGGCGTTTGCAGAGTTCCGATAGAGACAGTTGATACTGACGATGCAGCTGGACTTGAAACACTTGAAGAGCGCATTAAGACCAGAATATTTGGTCAGGACGAGGCTGTATCCCAGGTTGTAAATGCAGTTAAGTTCTCCAAGGCGGGACTTATCGAGGATGGTAAGCCTCTTGCAAGTCTATTGTTTGTAGGACCTACTGGTGTCGGCAAGACAGAGATAGCAAGAACTTTGGCAGATGAACTTGGAGTTAAACTCATTAGATTTGACATGAGTGAATATGGTGAAAAGCACGCTGTTGCCAAGCTGATTGGATCTCCAGCAGGATACGTCGGCTACGAAGAAGGTGGAATCCTTACAGAAGCCATCAGAAAGAACCCTTCATGTGTACTTCTTTTGGATGAGATAGAAAAAGCTCACGCTGACATTTATAACGTTCTTTTGCAGGTAATGGATTATGCAACTCTTACTGATAATCAGGGCAGAAAAGCAGATTTCAGAAACGTAGTAGTTATCATGACTTCTAACGCCGGCGCTAACAGACTTGGAAAGAGCGGAATAGGCTTTATCAGCGAGAGCATGGATGAGAGCGTACTCACAGAAGCTGTCAAGAATACTTTCCAGCCTGAATTCAGGAACAGACTTAACAAGATTGTTGTATTTAACAGCATGGACGATGACATGGCCTCTATGGTTGTTGAAAAGAAGCTAAAAGAGCTTTCTGAACAGCTACAGGCCAAGAAGATCACACTTTCAGCTGATAAAAAGGCCAAAACTCTTCTTAAGACCAAAGGTGTCAGCCAGGAGTTTGGGGCAAGAGAAATCGATCGTGTCATTAGAAATGATGTTAAGCCATTATTTGTTGATGAGATTTTATTTGGCAAGCTTAAAAATGGTGGAAAGATCAAGCTTACGACCAGAAATAAGGACTTTGTCATAGAAACCAGTAAGAAATAATACGAGATAAAAATATGCCAGTATTTGCACTTAATGAAAACGAAATATCTTTTCCACTTCCGCAGCTTGCTGAGGATGACGGACTTTTGGCTGTAGGAGGAGATTTATCCAGAGAAAGGCTTGTTCTGGCTTACTCCAACGGTATATTTCCCTGGTATAACGAAGGTCAGCCCATCATGTGGTGGTGTCCCAGGGAGCGCTATATCATACGACCAGGCAACGTTCATATATCACATTCCATGAAGAAATTCATGAGAAAGCATGATATTCGGGTTGAGGTTAACAGGGATTTTTCTGATACCATGCACAGATGCAGGATAAAGCGTGAGTTTGCGGAAGGCACCTGGATCACAACGGACATGGAGAATGCCTATGCAGACCTTGCGGCCAATAATCTGGCTCTGAGTGTTGATGCCTTTATCGATGGTGAACTTGCAGGCGGTTTATATGGCGTGAGCCTTGGAAGATGTTTTTTTGGTGAGAGCATGTTTTCAGATATGGAAAATGGCTCCAAGCTCGCATTAATAGGACTTTCGCAGATACTTGCAGAAAATGGATATGTCTTTATAGACTGCCAGTTTCATACAGATCATCTGGAAAGCATGGGCGGAGAGCGGATAACTTATCAGGAATATAAGGAATTACTGGATCAGGGGCTTTAAATAGTTTGCATTATGTATTATCATAATATTGAGAAAATATAGTCGATATATAATTATATAAATGATAATTATGATAAAGTGAAAGTGAGGTATTCTCTATGTATATAGCAATGCAGACAGCTGATAGTAATGGAACACTCAATACTGAGATCAGTACATTTTACGGTATCAGATATGACACAAGATATCGAGCAGCTATTCTTTCCACAGAGCATCTCAATCACGACTACGTAATTCCAATGGACCCTAATGATTATGAGGATGCGGTCAAACAGATACTTGCTGCAATGGCTTCCAATGCGCAGATGATCAATCTTGGCGAGAGCATAGTCAGCAGAGGCAGAAAGGGTGAAGCCAGACAGGTTAAACCTCAGAAGCTTACAATTAAAACTTGTTAAAAAGAAATCCGCTACAGATTATGTGGCGGATTTTTATGATTATGTGGTTTGAACCAATATTTCAGGTCATATCATCAATATCTGTGTTATCGTCAGCATCAAAGCCGATATTCTGCATGTTGACGGTTCTGCGGCGAAGTCTTGCAGATTCTGAAGCCTGGAAGAGGAAATCTTTGATCTCTCTGCCGTGCTTGATGTTCTTGAGAACTATAGTCTTGTCGGTTACATCTGAAGTGAACAGTGTTATAGTGCTAAGACCTGCCATTCTCTGAAGAAGAGTTCTGGTAATCTCGACGTCGCTGATCTTGTACATATAACAGTCGTCTTCTGTTACAGTAAAGAAACCTTTGATGATCGTAAGGATATTTTCTCTTATCTCGTATTTGGTAAAGGTCCATGGAAGGCCGAGAAATAATAGTCTTTTCCTCTCCTGGTAACATAACTCACCTTTGGCCTCTGTTGAATGAGCATACTGCTCAGGGTTTACTATCTTGGTCATATTCCCTCCTCAAAATATAGTATTTAGTTTTTGTGAATTATAATTAAATTTGCATAAACTATTAGTGACAGAATAGTGTCCTACATAATACTATAGCCCATAAAATGGGGAATTAAAAGGAGTGAATAGTCAAACAAGGCATTATTTGACGTAAATTGTCTACGTTATTAAAATATACATAAGCTAATTAGAACCCATATCTTGCCCTGGTGACTTAAGATTATTTCTTGAAACTACGATATATATTATAGAGGAAGGTACAAAGTATGGATGCAAACGGACTTAATGCTGAGCAGCAGGCATTGCTTGCCAGTATAATGGGTAAATCTTCACAGGCAGGTGGAGGCGGTGGTTTCTCTCCTTCACAGGTTCAGCCTGCAGCTTCAGGCGCACCGGCAGCAGCTCCCGCTGCATCAGATCCGGGCAAGATGCTGTCACAGGCTGAGATTGATGCGCTTATAGCTTCTATGGGCAATTGATGAGGTAACACAAATTGATTTCTACGGATCATTCTCTTTTTGGGAATGATCTTTTTTATTCAATTCGAGGATATTTCTCAGAAGTTCCTATATAGTATATAAAGAGGGTAAATAATTTGTGCGGAAGATATTTTTTTTCTGATAAAACTACACATGAAGTAGAAGACGACTTAGGTCTTGGGCATGGCCTTAAAAAAACCAGCGCCGGAGATATTACTCCTGGTATGGTTACTCCTGGGATCATTTGGAACAGAAATGCCAGCAAGGGGGTATCTATATCTGAGCTGTTTTGGGGGATCATGTCCAAAGACAGAAAGCTTATCATAAATGCCAGAGCTGAGTCTGTAATGGAGAAGGCCATGTTTTCAGACAGCATAAGTAAGAGAAGATGTATACTCCCTGCCACAGGCTTCTATGAATGGGATAAAGAAAAGACAAAATTCATATTTAAACGAGATGATGCTAAACCTATATATCTTGCCGGATTCTATGATCTTAGCGAGAACAGAGATTCTTTTGTGATATTGACTACTAAGGCTAATAAATCAATGGAGCCTGTCCATGACAGAATGCCGGTAATGATAGAGAAAAGCAATATTGCAGATTATATTAAAGATAGCCAGGCTGCTATGGAAATGATAAAAGAACCTATGCCTGAACTTTTAAGAAGCAGCGATTATGAGCAGCTGAGCTTGTTTATGTGAATAATGAGCTATTCTATGCTAGTGATTTTTATAGAGATAAGAGAACATGTGCAGTTCTTTTTTGGAGGAAGATATTGCTGATATGTTTTTTAAGAAAAAGAGTGAAACGAAAACATATGACAAGGAAAAACAGCGTCCTGTGATCAAGGCGAGCATATGCAATGGAGAGCAGGTCGCCGGCTTTCAGGATATCAGCACGGGAGCATTTGAGGAAGTGATGCTCATTAAGGATAATAATGATCTGGCAGAGTTTATGAATATGTATGGTATTACCTGGCATATAGAGAAGATATACTAAGTAAGACAAAAACAATGTTTTGTTATTATGGATCATTATCAAATAATACTAAGATATACTAAACCACAGCTTTGTTATTATGCTTAGTAAGTGATAATAAGCCCTGAAATTGAAAAAAATAAACACAACCAGAGATAATCTACAGCTTTGTTATTATTATTTTAGCAATTTTAAAGTCTAAAATGAATTTACCGTAATAACAAAGCCAGAATTATGAAGAAGTTGATATTATTCTATAATTAAGCATAATACCAACATAGATACCATGACAAGCTTGGTATTACATAAAAGCATACTCCCTTTTTACATTGGTGTTGCTCATGATAGAATAATTCAAATCAAAATTTGGTGATGGGGGTGGCAAAATGATCAGAGTTATGGAGAACACTGACTTAGCACAATGTGGCATGATTTATTCAAAAGCATTCCCTATGGAACATTGGGGAATAGATTGGACAGCAGAAAATGCAACAGAATATCTTCTGGATTTTTTTGAGCAGAAAAGATTTGTTGGGTATGTATATGAAGAAAATAGCGAAGTATTAGGATGTATATTTGCACTTTGTAAGATTTCCGGGAGCAAAGAAGAGATTTACATTAATGAGATGGCAGTACTTCCCGAACGACAAGGTCATGGAATAGGTAAACAGCTATTAAATGCGGTTAAAGATTATAGTAAGGAAAAAGGACTTGCGGGAATTGTTCTTTATACAAGCGAGTATGCGCCAGCGGCTAAGTTTTACGAAAAGAATGGATTTAAGTTATCAAATGGAACTATATGTATGTATTGCGAATAATTGAAAGGTAGTTTACAGAACCACTTTTAGCTTGCCATAGCGACAAATTCAAGTTGTACAACATATAGAAACACTTTTGTAAAAAGGGACAAAGCATATAATACCAACGCAGCACTGACAAATTTGAATATTTGTATTGACAACATGTAGTTAGCTACGTAATATATTTTATGTATCTAGCTACATGTTCTTTTTTGTTTACAGAATATGAGAGGTGATTATGACTTGCTATGACAAGGAAAGAGAGTTTGTAAGAGATAAGAGCCATGAACCCATAAGCTTCAAATTCAAGTTGATCCATGAGGCTTTTGCGAATATGATCAACAATCAGCTGAGGGAAGATGATATGACATTTTCTCAGATGATGGTCATGCTGATATTGTGGGAGAGGAGAGATCAGAGGGTTACACAGAAGGATATATCTGAGGCTCTTCATATCAAACATCCGACTACAATAGGGCTTCTTAAGAGACTTGAGGAAAAAGAGATGGTGAAGATTGTGGTAGACCCTGATAACAGGAAATATCGTAATATCGCCATTACTGATAAGGGCGAAGCCTTTATTGAAAAAAACAAAGAGCGAAGGCATAAAATGAACGCTGTTCTGACGGATGGGATGAGCGAAGAGAATGTCGAGAAACTCAGAACTCTTTTAGACCATGTGATTGATAACATGGCCCGTATGAATACAGGAGATGATAATTCCTGATAATTTGAGACACAAATATTTATTTTAGGAGCAGAGGTATATGATTAAGACATTATTTAAAGAATTAAAAGAATACAAGCTTCCGTCTGTGATCACTCCCTTATGCATGATCGGTGAGGTTGTGTGTGAAATGATCATTCCTATCATGATGGCCAGGATTGTCGATGAAGGCATTTATGGAGGCGATATGGGCGTTATTTTCAGAACAGGTGGAATAATGTTCATTATTGCTATTTTGGGCCTGATTTCAGGCATAGGAGGCGCATATTTTGGTGCTAATGCATCTGCAGGCTTTGCCAAAAATCTGAGGAAAGCAATGTTTGATAACATCCAGACATTTTCCTTTGCCAATATTGATAAATTCTCAACATCAGGTCTTGTAACAAGACTGACTACAGATGTTTCAAATATCCAGAATGCCTACATGATGATGCTGAGAATGGCTATGAGAGCGCCTGCTTCTCTTATCATTGCCATGATCGCGGCATTTACGATCAGCCCCAGAATTGCCAGGATTTATCTTATTGCGGTAATTTTCCTTTCGATCATTATGGTTCTGGTTATGGGCAGAACAACAAGATTTTTCAAACAGGTATTTGAGAAATATGACAGCCTCAATGAGAGCGTTCAGGAAAATGTTTCTGCTATCAGAGTTGTTAAGGCTTATGTCCGCGAAGAGCATGAGAACACCAAATTTCAGAAAGCTGCAGAGAACATCTATCGTCTGTTTGTAAGGGCAGAGATGAATATGGTTTATGTGAGTCCTCTTATGACAGCGACAGTTTATGTATGTATTCTTCTTGTCAGCTGGGTAGGTGCGCACATGGTAGTTGCAGGAGACATCTCAACAGGTAATCTGATGAGCCTTCTGACATATTGCATGTCTATTCTCATGAGCCTTATGTTCCTTGCTATGATCTTTGTCATGATGACAATGGCTTCAGCAAGCGGCAAGCGTATCGCAGAGGTAATTGAGGAAAAGAG
Organism: Butyrivibrio proteoclasticus B316; assembly: GCF_000145035.1. NCBI lineage: Bacteria > Bacillati > Bacillota > Clostridia > Lachnospirales > Lachnospiraceae > Butyrivibrio > Butyrivibrio proteoclasticus. Next base: position 2,524,885 of record NC_014387.1, on the reverse strand, counting down.
CTCTATCACCAACAAGGCTGATCCGGTCATGAATGTAAGAGATGGCAGCATTTCTTTTGAACATGTAAGCTTTGCATATAATGAAGAATCCGAAGAACCTGTACTTAAGGACATAAATCTTGAGATAAATGCCGGCGAGACTATCGGTATTATCGGAGGAACAGGCTCGGCCAAGTCATCACTTGTTAACCTTATCAGCAGACTTTATGACGTTTCTAAGGGAACTGTCAGGGTTGGAGGAGTTGACGTTAGAGATTATGATCTTGAGACTCTTCGTGATCAGGTATCAGTAGTTCTGCAAAAAAATGTCCTGTTCTCAGGAACAATTATTGATAACCTTCGCTGGGGCGATAAGAATGCCACAGAGGAAGACTGCAAGCGCGTATGCAGAATGGCTTGTGCAGATGAGTTTATAGAGAAGATGCCGGATGGCTATAACACCGTTATAGAACAGGGCGGAGCAAATGTATCAGGTGGTCAGAGACAGAGACTGTGTATTGCAAGAGCCCTTCTCAAGAAACCCAAGATCCTCATCCTGGATGATTCAACAAGTGCGGTAGATACCAGCACAGATGCCAGGATCAGAAAGGCGTTTGCTGAAGAAATCCCAGGTACAACCAAGCTTATCATTGCCCAGAGGATCAGTTCAGTTCAGGATTGCGACCGTATCATTGTTATGGATGACGGTAAGATCAATGGTTTTGGAACTCACAAAGAGCTCCTTGAGAGTAACGATATTTACCGCGAAGTTTATGAGTCACAGACCGGCGCAAGCGGTGATGCGGATTTTGATAGTCCGGTAGCACAGTAAGGAGGCATATATGGCAGCAAAAGAGAAAAATGCTAAATTTAACAGACGTGGAAAGCCAATGCCCAAGGTTGAAAATCCGGGCAAATTGTTTAAGAGGATCATGGGATATGTTTTTAGATTCTATCCTCTTCAGATGATAACAATAGTTGTTTGTATTTTTGTAACAGTTTTTTCAAGTGTACAGGGAACTCTTTTTACGAGAACTCTTATTGACGGATATATTCAGCCAATGCTTGATAGTGGCAGCAATGATTACAGCGCACTTTTGGGAGCTATGGCAAGAGTAGCGGTATTCTATGGACTTGGTATTGGAGCTTCTTTCCTTCAGCAGGTAATAATGGTGTACGTCAATCAGGGTACACTTAGAAGACTCCGTGAGGAACTGTTTGAGCACATGGAAAGCCTTCCTATCAAATATTTTGATACTCATGCCCATGGCGATATCATGTCAGTTTACACCAATGATATTGATACTTTGAGACAGATGATCAGCCAGAGTATTCCTCAGCTCCTCAATTCAGCAATAACTATTGTGAGCGTATTTGTATCAATGCTGGTTCTGAGCATTCCGCTTACTATTGTTACTATATTTATGGTAGGAGTCATGCTGTTCTGTTCAGCCAAGGCAACAGCTTCTTCCGGTAAAAACTTCGTTGCCCAGCAGAAGAATATTGGTGCTCTTAACGGATTCATTGAAGAGATGATGACCGGACAGAAGGTTGTCAAAGTATTTAACCACGAGCAGGATAACATAGTTAAGTTTGACGAACTCAATGAGGAATTGTTCCAGAGTTCATTCAAGGCCAATGCTTATTCAGGCTCACTTGGACCGATCAACTCACAGCTCGGTAACACAAGTTATGTTCTGTGTGCCATGATAGGTGGTGCGATAGCACTTTCTGATAACATTGCTGTTGGCTTTACTGTTGGAGCACTTGCAAGTTTCCTTACATTTAACAAGAGCTTTTCAATGCCTATCAACCAGGTCAGCATGCAGTTCAACTCAATCATTATGGCTCTTGCAGGAGCTGAACGTATTTTCAAGATGATTGATGAGCAGCCTGAGACTGATGAAGGCTACGTAATGCTTGTTGATGCCAAGGAAGAGAACGGTCAGGTTGTTGAAGCTGACCATCACACTGGAAAGTGGGCCTGGAAGCATTATCATAAGGCTGACAACACTACAACTTATCAGCCTATGGAAGGTGACGTTACCTTTAATGGCGTAGATTTTGGATATACAGATGAAAAAATGGTCCTGCATGACATTGTACTTCATGCTCTGCCTGGTCAGAAGATTGCTTTTGTCGGCAGTACAGGTGCAGGTAAGACCACTATTACTAACCTGATCAACAGATTCTATGACATTCAGGATGGTAAGATCAGATATGACAATATCAATATCAATAAGATCAAGAAGGCAGACCTTAGACGTTCTCTTGGTATAGTTCTGCAGGATACACATCTTTTCACAGGAACTGTTATGGAGAACATCAGATATGGTAAGCTTGATGCCACAGATGATGAAGTAATTGCAGCAGCCAAGCTCGCAAATGCTCACAGCTTTATAAAAAGACTTCCTGAAGGCTACAACACTATGCTGACAGGAGACGGAGCCAACCTTTCACAGGGACAGAGACAGCTCCTTGCCATTGCAAGAGCAGCTATCGCGGATCCGCCTGTACTTATCCTTGATGAAGCTACATCTTCAATTGATACCAGAACAGAGAAGATTGTCCAGGATGGTATGGACAAGCTGATGAAGGGCAGAACTACTTTCGTGATCGCCCACAGACTTTCAACTGTCCGCAATAGCGATTGCATAATAGTTCTTGAACAGGGAAGAATTGTTGAGCAGGGAACTCATGATGAACTTATCGCCAAGAAACAGAGATACTATCATCTCTACACCGGCATGAAGGAAGAGAGCGTTACTGCGTAAATATAGCGGATCTCATGAGATTTTGTTCTCATGAGATCCGTTTTTCGTGATATAGGAAATTTCTCCGAAACTCCTATATCACAAAAAAACGCTCCGCTGTGGATGCGCACTCGCGCGATATGAATATGTTGCATAAATGCAACCGCGCTCGGCGCGAGAATGTCGCTCGCGACATTCTTTTTTATGATCATCTATAAGTGGTTTGCAGACTTCAATATGATTGTGTATCATGTTGATATAAAGAACATTTAAATGTTTCATAGGAGGAAACGTAGTATGAAAAAACTTTCAGTAAAAACAATTGTTGCTATCGGTATCGGTGCAGCTCTTTTCTTTGTACTTGGCAGATTTGTGGCTATTCCAAGTCCTGTACCTAACACAAATATCTCAATCCAGTATGGACTTCTCGCATTTATCGCTGCAGTATTTGGTCCTATAGCCGGAGCACTTGCAGGACTTATCGGACACTTCTTTATCGACTTTAGCTATGGCTGGGGCGTATGGTGGAGCTGGGTTATCGCTTCTGCAGTATTTGGCTGCCTTATGGGTATAGTAACTCTCAAGCTCAAGATTGATGAGGGCGAATTCGGTGTAAAGGGAATTATTACATTTAATATTGGACAAGCAATCGCACATGTGGTAGCATGGGTTGTCGTTGCACCTGTTCTTGATATCCTTATGTTCCAGGAGCCTGCTAATAAGGTATTTCTTCAGGGCGTTACCGGTGCGATCATCAACATTATTACAACAGCTATCGTTGGAACTTTAGTATGCCTTGCATACTCCAAAGCTATTCCCAAGAAGGGAAGCCTTAAAGAAGAGAACTAAGGATTGCAAATTCTACCTAGGCAATATAGTTGAGAAATATACAATCAACTACACTGGAAGTAACGGTAGGTAGTAAGATTAGAATTTCAGGAATAATATGAACGAAGTAATTATTGAATTTAATGATCTTGGATTTCAGTATAGAGCGCAGGCAAAACCTACGCTCTATAATATTAATTTGAAAATCAGAAAGGGCGAGAAGATACTTATCGCCGGTCCTTCCGGCTGTGGCAAATCAACTATGGCCAGTTTGATCAATGGCCTTATACCGTTTTCATATAAAGGTGAAATCTCAGGATCTCTTTTAATTAAGGGAAAAGAGTCAAGAGAGATGTCCATGTTTGATATCTCACATATCGTAGGAACGGTTCTGCAGGACAGTGATGCTCAGTTTGTTGGTATGACTGTTGCTGAAGATCTCGCTTTTGCGCTTGAAAATGACTGTATTCCTCAAGGAGAAATGAAGGACAGGGTAGAAGAGGTTGCAGAGATATTAAAGCTCAAGTCCGTTCTGAGGCATGCTCCTTCTGAACTTTCCGGCGGACAGAAGCAGAGAGTATCGGTTGGCGGAGTAATGGCCAGCGATGTTGATCTGTTTTTGTTTGATGAGCCACTTGCAAATCTTGATCCCAAGACCGGTAAGCAGGCGATAGAGCTTATAGACAAGCTTCAGAAGAGGACAGGGGCAGCCGTTGTCATAATTGAGCACAGACTTGAAGATGTTCTTCACAGGCCTGTTGATCGAATAGTCCTCATGAATGAGGGAAGGATAGTTTCAGATACGACACCTGATGAACTTCTTGCTTCCGAGAATCTTGCAAGTTGCGGCGTCAGAGAGCCTTTGTATCTGACAGCTCTTAAGTATTCCGGAGTAGATATTAAGGCAGAAATGAACCCTTCTTCTCTTGATGATCTTACTTTGTCAGAAGGAGATGTGGCAAAGGTAAGAAGCTTTTTTGACAAAAACAGTAAGGAAAAAGAAAATTCTGAGAGCCAAGAGCTTTTGACAGTCAGGGATTTGTCTTTTACCTACGAAAAGACAAATAAAAAGACATTACATGATATCTCAGCCTCAATCAAAAAAGGCGAAATGCTGGCGATAGTTGGAACAAATGGCGCCGGTAAATCGACATTTTCCAAGGTTGTCTGCGGAATGGAAAAAGAGGACTCCGGAGAAATTGTTTTTGATGGCTTAGATTTTAGAACTCTTTCTATCAAGGAAAGGGCTGAACACGCGGGTTATGTGATGCAGAACCCTAATCAGATGATCTCTAAGGTTATGATCTTTGATGAGGTTGCAATGGGCCTTAGATTGCGAGGAGTTCCTGAGGATGAGGTCAGGAGTAGAGTTGAAAAGGCTCTTGAAATCTGTGGCCTTTACAAAATGCGTAACTGGCCGATATCTGCACTTAGTTATGGTCAGAAAAAGAGAGTAACAATATGTTCAATCCTGGTCCTTGAGCCGGAGCTTATGATACTTGATGAGCCGACAGCCGGGCAGGATTACAGGAATTATACAAGGATCATGGAGTTCTTGAAGAGCTTAAATGATCGCGGGATCACTATCGTGATGATCACTCACGACATGCATTTGATGCTGGAGTATGCAGACAGGAGCATAGTGTTTAACGATGGCAGGATTATCGCTGATAAGAGCTGCGCTGAGGTCCTGACAGACAGAAATATTGTAGACAAGGCCAGCCTTAAGGAAACAAGCTTGTACCACCTTGCCCAAATGTGTGATATAGAAGATGGTACAGGATTTGTCCAGAGTTTTATTGATTACGAGAGGGAACACGTCAGAAAATGAATAATCTCTTTAATTATATAGAAAAACAATCACCAATACATGGCCTTACAGGAGCTACCAAGCTTGTGTGCCTTCTTTTGTGGAGCCTTGCAGCCATGACAACCTATGACACAAGGCTTTTACTGGTTCTTGCAGTTTTGGGAATAGCTCTTTTCCCTATTGGCAAAATCGGAGTAAGGGATGTGTCATTTATGTTGTGGTTTACTCTGGTTTTCCTGGTTCTCAATACTGTGCTGGTGTATGCGTTCTCCCCTCAGCATGGAACAGAGGTCTATGGAACAACCACTTATCTGTTCGGGCTTTCAGGACACTTTGCGCCTACCGCAGAGCAGCTCTTTTTCCAGCTGAACTATATACTTAAATACTTTGCGACAATCCCATTTGTACTGCTCTTTGTATGTACTACCAATCCGAGCGAATTTGCCGCTTCACTTAATAAGATAGGAGTCAGCTATTCTGTATCTTACTCAGTAGCACTGGCTCTTAGATATATTCCTGATATTCAGAAGCAGTACCACGAGATCAGTCAGGCATCACAGGCCAGAGGAGTCGAACTTACTAAAAAAGCATCTCTTGTAAACAGACTTAAATCTGCATCTGCCATACTGGTACCGCTTATTCTCAGCAGTATGGACAGGATTGAGATAATATCTAATGCTATGGAGCTTAGATGCTTTGGCAAGAATAAAAAGAGAACCTGGTATATGGCGCAGAAGTTTAAAGCTTTGGACTATGTGAGTATGATCGTGTGTGCTCTTTTGTTTGTTGCTTCGTTAACACTTACTCATTTGAACGGAAGCAGGTTTTATAATCCCTTTAAATGATTGAAAAGGCTATGAATTACTGTCTGAAAAGCGAGAAACATATCTTGTAATGGTGTACAATAGATATGCTGACAGTGAAAATGTCAGACAACTATTAATTGCAGGGGTATGCAAAAAAGTTTACAGGAGGGTAATTCAAATGGCAGATCGTATCGTACTAAACACCGTGTCTTACCATGGATCCGGAGCAATCAAAGAAATCGTTGGTATTGCACAGAACAAGGGATTTAAGCATGTTTTCGTAGCTTCTGATCCTGACCTTATCAAGTTTGGGGTAACTGCTAAGGTTACAGATCTTTTGGATGAAGCGGGAATTCCTTACACAGTTTATTCTAACATCAAGCCAAATCCTACAATTGAGAATGTTCAGAGTGGTGTTAAGGCATTCAAGGAATGTGGCGCTGATTCTATCATTACAATCGGTGGCGGCTCATCAATGGACACAGCCAAGGCTATCGGTATTATCATCACAAACCCAGAGTTTGAGGATGTCAGATCTCTCGAAGGTGTTGCACCTACCAAGAATCATGCTGTTCCTACAATCGCAGTTCCTACAACTGCCGGTACAGCTGCTGAGGTTACGATCAACTACGTTATTACTGACGTTGAGAAAAAGCGTAAATTTGTTTGCGTAGATACTAATGATATTCCTGAAGTTGCTATCGTAGATCCTGATATGATGAGCTCAATGCCTAAGGGACTTACAGCTTCTACAGGTATGGACGCCCTTACACATGCTATCGAAGGATATACAACAAGAGGAGCATGGGAACTTACAGATATGTTCCACTTAGAGGCAATCAAGCTTATCGGAGCTAATCTCCGTGATGCTGTTGAGAACAAGCCTGAGGGCAGAAAAGGCATGGCTATGGCTCAGTACATTGCCGGCATGGGCTTCTCAAACGTAGGTCTTGGAATTGACCACGCTATGGCTCACACACTTTCTGCTTACTATGACACACCTCATGGCGTAGCATGTGCTATGTTCCTTCCAATCTCCATGGAATTCAATCGTGATTTTACAGGAGAGAAGTACAGAGAGATTGCAAGAGTTCTTGGAGTTAAGGGCGTTGATGAGATGTCTCAGGAAGAGTACCGCGATGCAGCAATAAATGCTGTTAAGCAGCTTTCCAAGGATGTAGGAATTCCTGAGAAGAACGAGAAGATCAAAGAGGAAGACCTTGATCAGCTTGCAACAGATGCTCTTGCAGATGCATGCTATCCCGGAAATCCAAGAGAAGCAACCAAAGAACAGGTTATCGAAATGTTCAGAATGCTTATGTGAAAGACATTTCCTTTATCATCAATAAAGACTACTAACACTACTATCCGCGGATAATCTCCGCGCCACGATCCGCCCGCAGGTTCTTTCGCTCACGCAAGAGGCATTTTTTTGCCACTCCTGCCGGGATTTCATGGCCTTAAAAATTCAGCCGTCTATTCTATGGCTCAAAGTACTCACATCCTCGGCCCGGTTTTAAGCAGATGTTGTTGCATGCGAGTCTGAGATGGCAAATGCGATTTTCTAATGTTTCCATAGCATTTTTTCACGATGCATGCGAAGCTCTGTTTGAAGCAGGACGGAAATTATGTTTATATTCTGAAAATGACATAGCTCGCTTTGCGAGCGTATTAAAAAGAGAAGAAATTGTTCTTCCAAGCTAGCTTGAAGAAGACAATTTCTTCTCTTTTTTAGATGCTACGCATCATATGTCATTTTCAATTAGCAGCTCTGTAGTCCGTCCTGCTAGTTTAGCTGAGCATGCATCAATAAAAGAAAAAATGCGGAAACATCTAAGAAAATCTGCATTTGTCAGTGACGAGCAGGCAATAACACTGCGCGGGTAAAAGGGCCGTCGGATGCTCAGACAGTTGAGCCATAGGCAAGAATATCCGGCTGAATTTGTGAGGCTCATGAAATAACCCGGCACTCACAAAGGCGCAAAAATGCCTCTTTGCGAATCGCTAACGTCCCTGCGGGCGGATTGCGGGGGGGTGACTGCGCTGTGAGTAGTAACCGTAATAGATATATTGACATATAATTGACGCATTGCTATATTTAGGGTGCACTGTATTCGAAATAGTTCGAAACGGTAGCTTTTTTATTCAAAAGGAGAATTGAATATGGACAACATGACAATGCTGGGCCGCAAGACTAAAGAGGAGTCAGCCGGACTTAGCAGCAAAACACGTTACATGGTGGAGACTGCCCTCATGATCGCAATCGTACTGATCATGGGCAATACAGTACTTGGTACTATCCCTACACCATTTCTTAAGGTTTCTATTGTAACCGTTCCGGTTGCTCTTGCAGCAATGCTGATCGGACCAACAGCCGGAGTTATCTGCGGCATCGTATTTGGCTTTAACAGCTTTGTAGGTGCACTTACCGGTGCAAGCGGAATGCTTTCAACACTTTTCACTATTAGTCCCACAGGAGTATTTTTTACAGCAGTAGTAGCAAGATTTCTTGATGCTGCTTTAGTTAGCTTTTTATTCAGAGTCCTTCACAGAGGTAAGCTCAAACAGGCTTCTTATTATATCTGCGGTGCTCTTATGCCACTTTTTAACACGGTATTTTTCATGAGCAGCCTTTGCCTGTTCTTCTATAACACTGACTATGTTCAGGGCCTTGTAAGTAAGTACAATGCAACAAATCCATTTGCATTTGTGATCGCAATGGTCGGCGTTCAGGCCACAGTCGAGGCTGTTATCGGATGCCTTCTTGCCGGAACACTTGGAGTAGTTCTTTCTAAAGTCCTTAAAAGAGGCTGATAAGTATAATTAAGATGGGTAAGATAATAGCAGTAGATATTGGAAATTCGAATATCGTTGTAGGCATTTGGAATGGTCCGTCACTTGAATTTACCGGAAGACTTCAGACCAGAAGAGATTATACAGAAAAAGAGCTAAGAGAAGACTTAGCTGAACTTATAAATGAAGATGTCTGTGATAAAGGAAAAGCTTACGAGGGGGCGATTCTATCTTCTGTAGTTCCCGAAATTACTGATGTGACCATGAATGTTCTTGAGAATATAATAGGAAAGAGGCCTCTTTTAATGGGGCCTTTTCTTTGTACCGGGATAGATCTGTCGGAATATGCAGAAGGCGCTATAGGAATGGACAGGATAGTAGATGTGTCCGCTGCTGTGGCTTTGTACGGCGCACCTGTTATGGTTTGTGACCTTGGAACCTGCACAACAATTACTGTCGCCGTGAAAAGTAGCAGTAATGATAAGCTAAAAGAAAACGGTAAGATCATAGGCGGTATGATATGTGCCGGAATACAGCTATCCCTTGATGCCCAGGCTGAGCGTGCATCCCAGCTTCCTGAGTTACAGGCAGGAGAAGCCATATCTCTTTTGGGAAAAGATACAGCTTCTAATATGATGTCAGGAGCGGTTGCCGGGAGCGGTCTCATGATATCAGAACTTGCAGACAGACTTATGGATGGATACCATGATTTTTCTATGGGAAAAGAACTATGCCAAAGCTGTCAGGCTTCCGGGCCATCAGAAGATATGTCCGAGCTCAAGGTTGTAATAACAGGTGGCAATGCCAGATTCGTGATTCCCTGGATCAAGTGTAAAGCAAACGCCTATTATGAACAGAACCTTCTATTAAGAGGACTCTGCGAGATATATAAGATGAATACTGATCGAAGTTAAGATAGAAATAGCTGGTGATAAATATCAGAGTAAAAGGAGTAACACAAAATGCTGGAAGGTAAGAATATATTACTTGGGGTAACAGGAGGAATTGCTGCTTATAAATCAGCAGACCTTGCATCCAAACTAATTAAGCAACATGCCAATGTGGATGTTATCATGACTGAGAATGCAACTAAGTTCATAACACCACTTACCTTTGAAGCCCTTACCCACAACAGGTGTGTCACAGATACTTTTGACAGAAACCACCCCTGGGAAGTGGAACATATAGCCCTTGCTGATAAGGCGGATGCTCTGGTGATAGCGCCTGCTACAGCTAACTGCATTGCCAAACTGGCCTTTGGAATCGCAGATGATATGCTGACAACTACAGCACTTGCCTGTACCTGCCCCAAGATCATAGCGCCTGCAATGAATACCAAGATGTATGAAAACCCTGTGACCCAGCGTAATCTGAATATGCTAAGGGAACTTGGTTATACTATTGTTACTCCGGGAGATGGCTATCTTGCCTGCGGAGCAGTAGGAAAGGGCAGAATGGAAGAGCCTGCAAATATAGTAGAAGCTATAATCCATGAAATTGCCTGTCCCAAAGATATGAAGGGGCTAAAAGTTATGGTAACTGCAGGTCCTACAAGAGAAGCAATTGACCCTGTCAGGTACATCACTAATCATTCGACCGGCAAGATGGGAGTAGCTCTGGCTCGTGCTGCAGCCCTAAGAGGAGCTATGGTTACGCTGGTAGCAGGCCCTATAGATATTGAGGTTCCACAGTATATTAATACAGTCAGGGTTAACTCAGCCAAGGAAATGTTTGAGGCTGTTAAAGACTCCTCTGATGAGCAGGACATTATCATCAAAGCTGCCGCAGTTGCTGACTACACACCTGAAACTGTTGCCGATGATAAGATCAAAAAATCAGATAATGACAGTGATTTGTCTATTAAACTTAAGAGAACTACGGATATCCTTGCTTTTCTGGGTGAGCATAAAAAAGATGGTCAGGTACTGTGTGGATTTTCTATGGAAACAAGAGATATGCTGGAAAACTCCAGAAAGAAGCTTTCTAAAAAGAACCTTGATATGGTCTGTGCAAACAATGTAAAAGTAGAAGGTGCGGGCTTTGGTGTAGACACAAATGTTATAACCCTTATTACCAAAGAGGGCGAGAGGCAGCTTGAACTTATGAGCAAATTCCAGGCAGCCCAGCAGATACTGACAGGTCTTCTTGATATTAAGAATAATAAGTAGGAGATAATACCGGTGTGAGCTTAAGACTATTTATATGAAGAGGAAATAATTCAAAATTTAAGAGAATGGATATAATTTTTTTAATCCTGACCTCCGATATAACAAATGGTTGAAAGAAAAAGTATTTTATCGGAGGATCTGTAAATGGATTTTGGATTCCTTGCATCGGCAAATAGTATCACAAATAAATATCTCAATCAGTTATCATCAGAAAAAGCTCTTTCTCAAGTCCAGTCACTTGATGATGAAACCAAAAAGAAATTCGGAAAAGAGTTTGAGGAAGCCTATGATTCCATGATGGCTACAAGAGCTCTCAATGAGAATATGCGCAGCAGTTATGAATTTACTCACCAGGATTCACTTAAGGATCATGCAACAAGGCTTGGCTATTCAATTGATAACCGCGTTATAGATATGCTCCACATTCAGCTGTCAGATGAAATGAATCAGAAAGTAAGTTCAGCAATGAACAGTGCTATTAATGAGATAGGAAGTTCTGTCTGAAATCCTTATATGAGACTACAGAAATAAATGAATGATCATAAATCCAAGAATGTCGCTCGCGACATTCTTTTTTTGTGAAATATCTAACTGACCATATAAAAGAATGTCGATTTGGTATTTTTGATATTATCAGTTTGGTGCTATATTATGCTAAGTTTATTAAATGAAATCTAAATCTATTATAGACAACAGGAGGAGATCATGAAAAACGACAGCATCAGAAAACTTACTTACGCAGGACTTATGGCAGCTCTTTGCTATGTTGGATATGCAGTTTTTCCGGCTATTAACGCATCAGGAACCAAAATTCATTTGGGAAATGCATTTGTAGTTCTTGCGGCACTTCTTTTAGGAGGTGGCTACGGCGGTCTTGCAGGCGCAATTGGACTTTCAATAGCTGATATAACCCTGGGCTATACAGCATCTGCACCCAGAACATTTATTACCAAGCTTGTGATTGGCCTTATAGTAGGACTTGTTGCTCATAAGGTTGCCAGAATCTCAGAAGATCACAAAAAGACATATATATTAAAGTGGTCTGCGATAGCAGCAGTAGCAGGACTTGCATTTAACTGTGTTTTTGAACCGGCCCTCAAATATTTCTGGTTTACAATCCTTACACCAAATGCAGAAAAGGCAGCTTCAGCTATAAGCGCACTTCTTGCAGTAACAACCTATACAACAGTTATTAACGCAGTTATAAACTCAGTCCTTGCAGTAGTAATCTACAATGCACTTCGTCCAGCCCTCAATAAGGCTAACCTCTTCCCAGAGCTTTCAAAGAAGAGTGCCTAACCTGTTACTATTCGCATAGCAGCCCGCCCCGAGCCGTACTCATGGACGCAAGCGATTCGCAAAGAGGTATTTCTGAGCCTTTGTGAGTGCCGGGGTATTTCATGAGCCTCACAAATTCAGCCGGATATTCTTGCTCATGGCTCAACATGTCTGAGCATCCGACGGCCCTTTATTCGCGCAGTGTTATTGCCTGCTCGTCACTGACAAATGCAGATTTTCTCAGATGTTTCCGCATTTTTTCTTTTATTGATGCATGCTCAGCTAAACTTGCAGGACGGAACATGAATTAACTTAATGAAAATGCCTTAGCTCGCAAAGCGAGCGTGATCAAAAAGAGAGAACTCAACTTCTTCAAGTTAACTTGAAAGATTGAGTTCTCTCTTTTTGTAAGCGCTACGCGCTATAAGGCATTTTCATCTTGAATACACATAACCGTCCTGCTTCAGACAGAGCTTCGCATGCATTGTGAAAAAATGCTATGGAAACATTAGAAAATCGCATTTGCCATCTCAGACTCGCATGCAACAACATCTGCTTGAAACCGGGCCGAGGATGTGAGTTTTGAGCCATAGAATAGGAGGCTGAATTTGTAAGGCCTTGAAATCCCGGCAGGAGTGGTGAAGAAATACCTCTTGCGTGAGCGGAAGAACATGAGGGCGGCTCGGGGCGGGGGTATGAGTGTGAAGAGAAACTATGATGAAGGGCAGAAAAAATGCGCAGCCTCAATAGAGTGCTGCGCATTTTATGTGTGCATCAGTAATAATTATCCAATGGCTTTTTTAACCGCTTCAAGAACACGATCTGCCTGGAATGGCTTAACGATAAAGTCTTTAGCTCCAGCCTGAATAGATTCAATTACCATTGCCTGCTGACCCATAGCAGAGCACATAATGCATACTGCATTAGGATCTGCAGCCTTGATTCCCTTCAAGGCTCCGATACCATCAAGTTCTGGCATTGTGATATCAAGAGTAACAAGGTCGGGCTTCAACTCATTATACTTCTCGATTGCGACTTTACCGTTCTCAGCTTCGCCAGCAATCTCATATCCATTCTTGGAGAGGATATCCTTAAGCATCATGCGCATGAAAGCGGCGTCATCAGTAATGAGTACTCTTTTTCCCATATTGAACCTCCAATAAGTAGTTTTAGTTGCTAAGAAAATAAATGCAATTTCCTTTTTCTTATTTTTAAATATTTGTTGTTCAGTACATAATCTATTGTAACACGGATATATTAAAATGAGCGTTAAATCGTTATGCTAAAAATTAAAATTTGATAAAGTCTTAGGGAAATTGTTTTAAAATTCCTTCTCAGTTACTTGAACACAGGAAGTGTGTAATCATAGTCACTATCGGCATGATTGACTATTTGCCACTGGGTAATTGTGTATTTATTTGTTGAATTGACTGAATTATTTTCAATATTTGACATTAACGCTATATCAAGAGATTGATTGTCGGTAATTGGTATACTTTTCTTTATTATACCATTCTCTGCAGAGTCTTCATAGCCGGAATTAATAGCGGCAATATAAGCATTTGCGCTGTGGCAGGCATTGTAATACGCGCTTTGCCTCTCTGCCAGATTCTGACTCAGGTTATAGTCAGCTTTGGAATTTACAAGCGTAAGTGTGGCAAAAGAGACAAGACTAAGAACAGTGAATATCAGTAGTATTGAGGCACTGCCAACATTTATTCCTCTTTGTCTTTTGATTTCCATATAGTTACCTTTCAATATTCAATAATTTATACTATAGTGCTTTAGTCTTAATTCCCAATATAGATATCAACTGTATTGCTGAAAATAATATCGTCCGCATTTTCGGGAATTGTAAGATATTCTTTACTTCGGCTTTGAATGTTTATAACTGCGATGTTTCCTACTATAGCCTCGCCTTCGTAAGCCACATCATATTCTTTTACATCTGAATACACAGCCTTGGCTGAATCCTTTTTTATGTTGATCATTGCCTCGTAGGAGGCATCTCCAAGAGAGTTGTCGACAACATTCCAGTCCTTATCAAAAAACACTATTATTGTTCCGTCACCCTCTTTTTCTCCATCTGATAAGAAGGAATCCGGGTACAGGTTCTTGATCATCAGGAGATTTCCGTTGCAGCCATAGAAACTCTCAGACAGACTCTGAGACCATAAGAGCGCATTATTCAGATCACTGTCATGTTGCGAAAGCGTATGGGCAGAAACAAATAATCTCAGACAGATAGCACTTGAGAGGGAAAAGAAAAAAATGGCTATGATTATTTCCATCAGAAATAAACTTGTTTTAGAGTGAGTGCCTGTGTTCATGTGATCATTCTTCCTTATTTACTGTGAACTGCGATAAAAACAGTTTCTTTTGAACCATCTTCTTCGGTTACGGTTGCTTTTAAGAGGTTATCATTTGTCTTTTCTATGTCAAAAGAATTGAGCTTTAATATTTTCTGGCCGGTCTGAGGGTAGAAGTTGTCTAAATCTGCCCTGGCAAAGAGTTCTCTCAGATATCCGTCGTAGCTGTAAATGTAGGTATTATATACATTGCCGTTTACAGTCTGCTCAAATACGAGAACATTCTGATCAAAAAGTCTTTGAACATAAACGTTCCCGTCAACATCGGACTGGCGTACTTTTTCAGTTATATATGCGATTGATACTCTCTGGGCATAGTTTTCGCTGGTCGTTGCCACATTCTTTTTATAAATATTTGCACCGATGGAAATTACTGTCAGCGCAGATATGAGGAATAGCAGCATCAGACATATTACAAAAACAGTATCGATCACATGTCGTTTGTTAGAAGAAGGATTCATACTAATTATTCCTTATCAGAATTACGGTCACGTCGGGGTATAGATTTGATGCTATTGGCATATAATCTACATAAAAAGTAGTCTTGTCATAAGTAAGACCATAGTGATCTTCAAGATACTCAAGGTTTGGAGGGTATCTTCCCTCTATTGCATAGCACTGGACTATGTCTCTTGAAAGCGCATTTTCCAAAGATTCCTGCTGCTTGCTGATGGAGTTCTTTCCTGTAGCATCAACAGCAAAGAAAAACAGCACAGCAATACTGACAAAGATAAGGATAGAAATAAGCCTGTATACTCTGTCTGGAATCTGCGGCATCTGATTGTCTTTTCGCTCAAATCTGTTACTCATTCCGGTTATCCTGTTCTGCTTAATTTAGCCGATAGTTGTCATTATTCCCATGAGAGGCAGGATTACTGACAACAGGATCATTCCTACTATGATGGATAGGATTATTACAAGTGTTGGTTCCAAAATTGCAATGAGAGAGTATATCTTACGCTCAGTTTCTTTTTCAAAACGATCAGCAATCTGCTGCATTGCACTGTCCATTGAGCCTGATTTAAAGCCTACTGAAACCATTTGAGAATAGAAGGATGAAAAGATGTTTGCCTTTTCAAGTGCTTCAGGAAAACTGTCACCTTCCATCAGCATGTCTCTGCAGCTTTCAACCTTGCTTTTCATTTCTGCACTCTCAACAAGCTTGTGAACAAGTGAAAGACCCTCGTAGGTGTCCATTCCACTTGATAAAGTCAGGACCATTCCGCTTGCGAAGCGGGCACTTTCAAGATCCTGCATGAGTTTTTTGGTGATATTTAATTTGCCAAGGCATGCCTTGAACAGGTCTTTTCCTTTTCTGGTGCTGGAGAAAAAGATAAATAGAAAGGCGATAATTACTAATAAAATCACCAGAATGATTGAATACCTGTTCAGAATATTACCAAGATTGAGAAGAGACTGGGAAAAACCACTCATATTTGTTCCAAGCTGGGCAAATACCTGCTCAAATATCGGAAGTACCTTGGTTATCAGAACTATTACAACTACGAGCATCATAAAGACCATGATGAGAGGGTAGCTGACTGCACTTTTAATGCTGGAGCTGATGTTTTCTTCGCGCTCATAGTATTCGGAAAGGGAATTCATTACGGTATCAAGGCTTCCAGATTCTTCACCGATAGTAACCATGTGTATCATGTATTCGGGAAAAGCACCACTCATTTCAAGTGCTATATGGAATTTTTCTCCGCTGTGCAGTACCTGACTGATGGAGGATAAGAGCTTTTGAGCAGAAGCATCATGAGTATCCTGCAACAGGATTTCTATTCCTTCTGCCGGAGAAATGCCTGCCTTTATGAGAAGTGCCATCTGTCTGCAAAAGCTTGATATTTCATAGTTTGATAGATTTATTGATGAGCTCTTTTTTGCCATAGTGTCCTGAAATCATCTGACATTTGACCATGTCAGATAGCTCCTTTCCATGTTTTTAATATATATACTTAACTGAATAGTTTTCACCGTCTCCGATAAAGTCTCGCAGGGATTTTTCTTCAGTGTTTGAAGCAAAAGTAGGATCCATTAAAGACCAGTCTTTTCCATCAAACTGAATCATGCCGTTGACCCATCCGATGTCTTTGATATAGGTACTGATCCATGCGTGATAAGCAGTTCCTGCGTAGCCTATTTCCATTCGGGTAGGAATTCGCTGGCTCCTTAGCATGCTGCACATAAGAGCTGAGTAGTCAAGGCATATTCCTGTCTTGGTTGTAAGGACCTCATCTACATTTGGCAAATACCCGCTTTGAACGGTTTCTGCTTCTTCATAGTCGTATTTGATATTCTCGATCATGTAGTTATAAACTTCGGACACAACGTCCAGATCATTGTCGCAAACATAGGCAAGATCAGTGGCTTTTTTAACTGCAAGCGAGTCGGCTGAGAATTGACAATACTGATTCGGATACAGAAAAGCGCCGAATTCGTTGGTTATAGTAACGTCGAGTAGCTGGGAAAAGACTGTGGTGTACTGGGTCCCTTCGAGCTGCTCAAAGACATTTACAAGATATTCGCCATCGCCCCATTGAAGAGGGAAAACTTCGTTTGTCGGAGTTCCAACAGTTAAGTTGTAAGTGTAGGTAATACTGTTGGGGCCTGTGATCTGAAGCTTTACCTTACCGGAAGAGCCGGTGTATTTAATGATCAGATAACCTTCGGAAGTGTTAGAGGCATCAAGACTTGCATATTCATTTTCGTATACGGTAACGCCTGAGGCTTCAGGCACAAGACAGACAGGTGTATTGTCGCGGCTTCCTTTTTCTCTTGGGGCTGCTTGGGCCACTTCTTCCACTTCCTGTTTCTGAGTGGGAGCAGAGGGCGTTTTTCCGGCAGCTGAAAAAGATTCAGCCTGACTTTTTGAACCACAGGAACTAATAGAAAGGACAGCTGTGGTAAGGGTAGCCAGAATAGATATTTTTTTGCCTATATTCATAAAACTGTATTTTTTAGACATGTGCATATCCTGTTTTCAAACACTAAATTGCGACTGTTACAAGTCATGACAGTATCTGAGGTATTTCGCGAAGTCTTTTGTAACCAAGGGAAATCATTTCGGATATTTTTTCTTTATGTTCGTCAAGGTTTAGAACTTTGGAGTAAGCTATTTCCAGCGGATCACCAACATTCATTTCGTTGTAGCCGCGAATTCTTTTTGTGAGATTCATGAGAAACATTTCCAGCTTGGTGCTGTCACATTTTTCCATAAGTACTATGAATTCGTTTCCGCCGTTTCGTCCAACATAGCCATATTCCTGACTTACATCCTCGAGTATTGAACTAAACTCAGAAATGAGGAAATTGCCATTGCTGTGGCTTTTATCTTTATTAATAGCTATAAGATTATTGATCTTGAGTAAAAGAAAGCCTGTTTCCGGAAGGAGCTCAGGGCTGTTGAAATTTTCAAACAGAAGGTCACAGCTGTATCTGTTGGGAATTCCAGTAAGCTTATCGATATAGGCAAGCTTGTTCAGGTGCCTTCCGATAGAAACAGTTCTTTTTATAATATAGAAATCAAGAATGATTGAGAGGGCAAAAAGAAAAATGCAAAAACCCATGATGTAGAAAATGACGGAAACAGGTCTGTTATTGGCATCTGTAACCTTATTTTTTTCTATAAAGAATGTAAATGTCATTATTATTGTCAGTGCGATAAGAATGACAAGACTGATTATTTTATATATGATAATAGACCCATATATTCTGGCCTTTTTGCTTCTATCATGGTAACCGGTATTCATTACGAAACCTCCGCGGTAGTGTTGGAATTAATGAATATATATATGACTATTATACTATATTTAGTTAATTAATGCCAAAATCCGAAGCGGGCATGAAAGCTCCACTCGGAATCAACATCTTTAGAATGGATGAGCAGTAGGAACTCTTTTATCAAAGGTATAGTAGGAGTCAAAACCACATGAAACCGCGATTTTTCTGGCTCTTTCAAAGCAGCCTGCGACTTCATCCGGAGTATGGGCATCTGATCCGAAAGTTATGATGCGTCCGCCAAGTTCACGGAACCTTGACAGGATATCGGCATTGGGATTAGGATCTGATCCACCTCTTGTCAGAGACTTGGTGTTTAGATCAAGTCCCTTATCATGCTCTGCCAGGTAGGAGAGAATAGCATCTATTTCCTCTTTATATTTACGGTATGAATATCCTGCACCATGAGTTGGCGTGTAGCGGACGATATAGTCAAGATGTCCCAGAACGTCAAAATCAGAGAAGGACTTTATGTTCTCAAGAGTTGAAACAAAATAGCGGCGGATAACAGATTCTTCATCTCTGCCTTCCCAAAACTCCGGATAATAAGGATCGGCATGATCAAGAAGGTGGATAGAACCTATAACAAAATCAAAATCATTATCGCTAATAACCCGGGAGTTCTGAGCGATGATCTGGCTCTGAAGGCCCAGCTCGATACCATATTTGATACTTATAGTATCCTGATATTTTTGCCTGTATGAAAAGAGCTCTTTCCTATAAGAAGGAATATCTAATGTGAAAGTCCCTTCAGGAACACTTTTTGTTATTGGAAAATCAAGATCCATATGTTCGGTAAAACATATTTCTGAAAGCCCGCATTTTATGGCACTTTCTATCATATCCTTCATGGGAGCGTCGGAATCACCTGAATTATGTGTATGCATATGATAATCTGATGGTAAGTTTTTGTTCATAAAATTCACCTCGCAAAATTAATAATATCATGTTTTTTATATATTCTTACTTGATTTATCAAGTAAAGTCTATTAGAATTAAAATTGCTGATAAAAAATTGTCAAATTAGATAATATGTAACAGCAAATCAATATAAATTCATTTTAGGAGGAACTTAAAATGGCAGTTAAAGTAGCAATCAATGGTTTTGGCCGTATCGGTCGTCTTGCATTCAGACAGATGTTCGAGCACGAGGGAACAGAGATCGTAGCAATCAACGATCTTACAGCTCCTAAGATGCTTGCTCACCTTCTTAAGTATGATTCATCACAGGGCAAGTACAAATACGCTGACAAGGTATCTTACGGCGAGGATTCCATTACAGTAAATGGTAAGGAGATCAAGATTTACAAGGAAGCTGATGCTAATAACCTTCCTTGGGGACAGCTTGGAGTAGACGTTGTTCTTGAGTGTACAGGTTTCTACACATCTAAGGACAAGGCTCAGGCTCATATCAATGCTGGTGCTAAGAAGGTTGTTATTTCTGCTCCTGCAGGAAATGATCTTCCTACAATCGTATATAACGTTAACCACGAGACACTTACAGCAGATGACAACATCATTTCAGCTGCATCTTGCACAACAAACTGTCTTGCACCTATGGCTAAGGCACTTAACGATTTCGCACCTATCCAGTCTGGTATCATGGCAACAATCCATGCTTACACAGGTGATCAGATGATCCTTGACGGACCTCAGAGAAAGGGTGACCTTAGAAGAGCACGTGCAGGCGCTGTAAACATCGTTCCTAACTCAACAGGTGCTGCAAAGGCTATCGGTCTTGTTATTCCTGAACTTAACGGCAAGCTCATCGGCGCTGCTCAGAGAGTACCTGTTCCAACAGGTTCAACAACTCTTCTTTTCGCAGTTGTTAAGTCTGACAAGGAACTTACAAAGGAAGCAATCAACGAGGCTATGAAGAAGGCTTCAGATCCTGAGACATTCGGTTACAACGAGGATGAGATCGTTTCATCTGATATCGTTGGAATGACATATGGTTCACTCTTTGATGCTACACAGACAATGGTAACAGCTATCGGTGATGGCCTCTATGAAGTTCAGGTTGTTTCATGGTATGACAACGAGAACTCATACACATCTCAGATGGTTAGAACTATCAAGTACTTCGAGAAGTTCGTTAAGTAATTAAAACTTAAAGAGATCTTTTGATGAGGTCCGGTCCATGTGGACCGGACCTCATTTTTATATCACAGTAAAAAATTCCAGGAGGAAAATAATATGGCACTTAATAAGAAGTCCGTAGATGACATCAATGTAAAGGGCAGACGCGTACTTGTTCGTTGCGATTTCAACGTACCTCTTAAGAACGGCGAGATCACTGACGAGACAAGAATCGTTGCAGCTCTTCCTACAATCAAGAAACTTGTTAAGGATGGCGGCAAGGTTATCCTTTGCTCACACCTTGGTAAGGTTAAGAATGGTCCTAACGAGGGAGAATCACTTGGCCCTGTTGCTAAGAGACTTTCTGAGAAGCTTGGCAAGGACGTTAAGTTCATCGATGATTACAATGTAACAGGCGCTGCTGCAACAGGTGCAGTAGAGGCTATGAAGGAAGGCGATGTAATCCTTCTTCAGAATACTCGTTTCAGAGGCAAAGAGGAGACTAAGCCTGAAGAGGCTGGTGAGGCTTTTGCAAAAGAGCTCGCTGATCTTGCTGATGATTATGTATGCGACGCTTTCGGTTCAGCTCACAGAGCACATGCTTCTGTAGCAGTTGTAACTAAGTACATCAAGGAAAAAGGCGGCAACAACGTAGTTGGATACCTTATGCAGAAGGAGATCGACTTCCTTGGAAATGCTGTTGAGAATCCTGTAAGACCTTTCGTAGCTATTCTTGGTGGCGCTAAGGTTGCTGATAAGCTCAACGTTATCAACTCACTTCTTGACAAGTGCGATACACTTATCATCGGTGGTGGTATGGCTTACACATTCCTTAAGGCTAAGGGATACGAAGTTGGTAAGTCACTTCTTGATGAGACTAAGATTGATTATTGTAAGGAAATGATGGAGAAGGCTGAGAAGGCTGGTAAGCAGCTTCTTCTTCCTATCGATACAGTTTGCATCGATTCTTTCCCAGATCCTATCGACAACCCTAACATCACAACAACTATCGTTGATGCTGATAAGCTTCCTGCTGATAAAGAGGGTGCAGATATCGGACCTAAGACAATCGCTCTTTATTCAGAGGCAGTTAAGTCTGCTAAGACAGTAGTTTGGAACGGACCTATGGGTGTATTCGAGAACCCTGTTCTTGCAAATGGTACTAAGGAAGTAGCTAAGGCTCTTTCTTTAACTGATGCTACAACAATCATCGGTGGTGGTGATAGTGCAGCAGCTGTTAACCAGCTCGGATATGCTGATAAGATGAGCCACATCTCAACAGGTGGTGGTGCTTCTCTTGAGTTCCTTGAGGGCAAGAAGCTTCCTGGTGTTTACGCAGCAGACGACAAATAAAGAACGAGACGGCGTAAAAGAATTCTTGCGTGATATGTGTGAGAATTGAATGCTTGTTGTATTAAATGAGTATCGAGGACAGGATATGGTCTTCTAGATGGCATTCTAAAACACGAGTACTTAGTCTGCGTATTGTGCAGACTTATGTACTCTTGTGTTTTTGACGGAGCGAAAGCGTCCATCGTAAAGACCATACCTGACGAGATGCGGATTATAAGGAGGCCAACAATGGCAAGAAGACGTATTATCGCCGGTAACTGGAAGATGAACAAGACTCCCAGCGAGGCTGTAGCTCTTTGCGCAGAGCTCAAAGATTTAGTTAAGAATGATGCTGTAGACGTAGTTTACTGCGTACCAGCAATTGATATTGTTCCTGTAGTAGAGGCTGTAAAGGGCACAAATGTACATGTAGGTGCTGAGAACTTCTACATTGAGGACAAGGGAGCATTCACAGGAGAAATTTCAGCTCCTATGCTCAAGGATGCTGGTGTTGAGTACATCATCATCGGACATTCCGAGAGAAGAGATATCTTCGGCGAGAACGATATTCTCATCAACCAGAAGGTTAAGAAGGCTTTTGCTTCAGGCCTTAAGCCAATCCTTTGCTGTGGCGAGTCACTTGCACTTCGTAAGGCCGGCACATACAAGGAGTGGATTGAGAGACAGATCACATGGGATCTCGATGGCGTAACAGCAGATCAGGTTAAGGAGCTTGTTATTGCTTACGAGCCTATCTGGGCTATCGGAACAGGTGAGACAGCTACAGCTGATCAGGCTGAGGAAGTATGCGCACTTATCCGTGAGCTTATCTGCAAGCTTTATGATCAGGCAACAGCTGAAGCAGTTCGTATTCAGTATGGCGGATCAATGAACGCAGGAAACGCAGCAGAGCTTCTTTCCAAGGCTAACATTGACGGTGGTCTTATCGGCGGCGCAAGCCTTAAGCCAGATTTCGGCCAGATCGTTAACGCGTAAGTATCGGCTTAGGCGAAATTGCGTGACAAAATGCTTGTTTTCGTCTGCGTCGTAATTTACTAAAAACTCAAAATCGAAGGCTAGCTTCCTTTAAGCGTTGTTCATAACAGTCAGCTAGTCTTCGATTTTTCATTTTGTAAATTATCTCCTCGTCCGTGGGATATACACTAAGCTCGAAAAAACCTCGCTAAGTGCATACCCGTGGCTCGTACTAGGCTCGATAATACCTCGCCAAGTACTCTGCTCAAGAACTGCACTACTATGAATGTAGTTTTGGGTTGATTGAAAAGATTGAAAGAGAGAAGTTATGAAAAAAAATAATATCATTTTGATTGGAATGCCTGCATCCGGAAAGAGTACTGTTGGCGTTATACTTGCCAAGATACTTGGATACAATTTTGTAGATGCGGATATTGTAATTCAGGAAAAAGAACATAGAAAATTATCTCGGATCATTGAAGAAGACGGTATAGACGGCTTCGTCGAGATTGAGAATAAGATAAATTCAGAAATTGAAGTAGAAAAAACAGTTATTTCCACCGGTGGAAGCGCAGTTTATGGCAAGGAAGCCATGGATCACTACAAGAATATAGGTAAAGTGGTATATCTCAAGGTCAGCATGGATGTCCTTACCAAGAGACTTAAAAATGCTAAGCAGAGAGGTGTCGTTATGAGGGAGGGACAGTCTCTTGTTTCTCTATATAACGAGAGGGTGCCTCTATATGAGAAGTATGCTGACATCGTGATTGATGAAGGCGATAAGACTATGGAAGAAGTTGTTGCAGATCTTTTGGCTGCACTGTCATGTTGATTGCTTGTTGTATATGAATGTTGTGCAACATTCTTGTGAAGGAACTATCTGTATAAAATTATGCACTATAATAAGATCATTAGGAGGTGCCTATGGGAACACAGACACTAATAGAATTTTTGGAAGGGCCTGCTGATTTAGCTGTTGCAATCAGACTTATCCTTGCCACACTGTTTGGCAGCCTTATCGGTTGGGAGAGAGTTGTCAAAAGACATAGCGCAGGAATCAAGACTTTTGCGCTGGTAAGTCTTGGCTCTGCAGTAGCTACTTCTCTGAATATATATCTTGCAAATCTGCCGGGGCTTAACGCGGATGTCAGCCGTATTCCTGCAGGTGTAGTTAGTGGTATAGGTTTCCTTGGCGCCGGTACTATCCTTGTAACAGGGCGCCAGCAGATCAAGGGACTTACAACGGCTGCGTCTCTTTGGGTAGCATCCTGCATGGGAATGGCCATAGGCGGAGGATACCTCGTTGTAGGTATTATCTGCTTTGTACTTGTTATGATTGCCAACGTAGTTCTTGTCAATCTCAGTAAAGTAGTAGAGGATTACAGCAAATACGTCAGCCTCTACGTAGAAGTCAACAAAGGTGGCGGAGTCAAGAAACTTACAAAGTGGATTGGTGACAAGGGCTACAAGGTCAGCAGCCTGACCAAGAGCAAGGAAAAGACAATCCAGTCCTCCGACACAGCCATCATAATCGACATAGACTTCGACAAAAAGCATTCCCACAGAATGCTCATCAACGAGCTCAATGAGCTCGACTTTATAAGCTACGTCGAGGAAATCTAAATATCCCTCGCCGCAAGGCGCACATGTCAGCTCGTTCAAAAAGGTTTTTTCGCCACTCAAATCCGGGATTTCAGGTATTCTTGAATCAGAAGATTCAAGAATGCTGTAAATAGGCCATTTAAAGTCGACTTCGTCGAAGGGCTTATTTGCAAATCGTATCATATTCTCACGAAATCCGCAGCTAGTGCGGATTTCTGACTATGGATTAGGATATCTTCCCAATATAAGCGGCATAAGAATTCTACGTTTCAAAACTCGCACCCGCAAAGCGCTTCCGATGCAGTAGCTTTCCCATGCGAGTCTGAGATGGCAAATGCGATTTTCTAATGTTTCCATAGCATTTTTCACGATGCATGCGAAGCTTTGTCTGAAGCAGGACGGTTAGATTATACTGACAAAAGAAAATGACATATGATGCGTAGCATCTATAAAAAGAGAAGGTATCAACTTCTTCAAGCTAGCTTGGAAGACAACGTAGGCCGTTTAGCAATATGCTAAACGGCATTTTCTATATAATTTGCAT
This sequence comes from Butyrivibrio proteoclasticus B316, assembly GCF_000145035.1. Classification (NCBI taxonomy): domain Bacteria; kingdom Bacillati; phylum Bacillota; class Clostridia; order Lachnospirales; family Lachnospiraceae; genus Butyrivibrio; species Butyrivibrio proteoclasticus. The sequence goes on along the minus strand of NC_014387.1, from coordinate 2,499,789 downwards.
ATATATACAAATTATAAAGCTACAAATAAACTATTTTGATACTTGTCAATTAAATCACGAATATGAAAAAGTGATAATATTGTGCTACACTAGGACTTGCAATTTATAAATTGTTTATAATATTTGTTGAAATTTTATAAAATGTATGTAATATTTTCCTTATAGGCTTTCAATAGTAGTTAATGTATTTATGCATAATTATGGGAGACGCAAATATGGGGAATGAAGTATTGTCAAAAAACGGACACAAGGAAAGCTCGGATTCAAATGTAAGGATAGATAGGCTACTAAATTGTTTCGATAGCGATACACAGACTGAGTTATTGGATTTTTGTAGAAAAATTTCAGAAACTCAGGCGGATGTCTATTTTTTGATGGCAAGAAAAGCATCATGTTTTTTTTACTGTTTGGAAGAATTAGGTCTTATTTCTTTTAATGGGTATGTTACTAGTGAGCGTATACTGGATATGGATACATCATGGTTATGTGATAAAGAAGTAATTATAATTGATGATGCCATCGTATCTGGGACATCAATCAATAGAACTATTAATAGATTGGTTGAAGCGAAAGTAAAATCTATTAATGTCTATGTCTTGTCAGTAAATAAAAAATGGTTTCAACCAGATATGCTTACTGATAACACAGGAAAAAGTTATTTGTATCCAAATTGTAATGTTGCTACTAATGAGGATTGTATTAGTTTGTGTTATAGAGTGGTAAAGTCAATACTGCTTCAACCTAGACCATATGATATTGACTTTCCGCTTTTTAATAGATTTGATGTAAAGAGTACTAACTTTTCAAGGTTTATAAATCTAGTTGGTTGGAACTCTTATGATGTTTCGACGCCTGAACAACGTAATAATGAGATTTATTCAGTTACATTTATCCCAACTAAAAATGCAATAAAAGAATTTGAATTAATAGAGAATTGTAGTATAAGTAACTGCGCACTTATTAAAATTAGAACATATATTACACATAAAGAAAAGAATAAAGATTTCTATTCAATAAGTGTATTACCTATGGTTGTTTTCGATAAAGTGAATATTGAAACAATCGAGGAAGTGTTTTCAAATATCACAAAGGATAATGAAATACATGCTGAAGATTTTTTTGATATTACATCTAAATTGCGCTTAGTTCAATACTATTATTCATATAAATTAGCACTATTTTGGAATACTTTTTTGCCAGAAGATATAGGAGTTGATTTAAGTGTAATACAAATAGAACAAAAGAATTTAAGATTTATATTTCCACCTGAAATAGATAGTGAGGTTAAAGATTTATGTAGGAATTCAATGAATAGAATACTTCCACAAATTCACTTTGGCAGATCAGAGTCTCTCTCAGGCGAGTATAAAAGCGTAATTGATGGAGTAGATTATATTTCTACAGAAGCTAGATTAATTGAGCCATTTTTGGATTTATACTATAACAAAGAAATACCATGTAGACAGTTAGTCTTAGATAAAGGAAAAGATGCTTTTAAAGATGAACGGTACCAGGAGATTTTGCAAAGGCTGAATAAGGGAATATCAGTTGGGGATCTTCTGTCAACAATATATTATGTTAGGGATTACTATGATTGTGTGACGAAGGTCTCATTATTTATTGATAGGTCTGTTGATATGGGGATAATTGTTCCTATAACGCAAACAAAGGATGGATTTGTATTTAGAGCCTTTCGACATGGTGAGGATGTGCTATTTGGTGAGAAAGAAGAGACTTTATACTCTTATTTCTTATATGAGTTTCAGGAAGAAAGTAACAAAGATAGTGAAAAACGAACTATTACGCATATTGCTGCGGAAAAGCTGATTGTATTATTTACTGAGCTTGGAATAAAGAAAGAAATACTTTCTACATATTTATCGAATTTTTCTATAAATCCAAATGATGATAATAGTAGAATTTTGAGAGTGAAAACATATTTAAAAGGACCTGTTGCTATAGTTGCAACTAAAGTGGAACATGCTCCAACAAAATATATTCCGTATATTACATCTGAGGATAAATCAACTTGGCTTACTCAAGTTTTTAGCAAAAAGGGACTTATTTCAGATGGTGATAGAAGTGGATACAGAGTAAACGAACCAGATACATCAGCAATAGGATTGAAAGAATTGACTGATGTACAGCTGCCAGCTATTTTGCTAGGTAGAGTTTGTAATAAAAATGAAGATACTGGTGTTGTATATGGGGATCAAGAGCTAACTAAGATAGCAACCTGTTTAACAAGAGAAAATTGTATTAAAGCTGTAGCGGCAGAATTGAATATTTGTAAACATAATTTTTCATTTACATCGGAACCGGGGAGTAAAAATGCCAATGAAAAAGCATATGAAGCATTAAATAGTGCTTTAATGAAGCTGAAGGCATTTGAAACAGGAGAGGCAGCAAAGCTTATAAAAGATGTAAATTTTGCATCAAAAAGTGATAACATCACCTGGAAGAATATGTTCAGTGAAGTGTTTGAAGAAAAAAACACTATAGCTGATGAAACATTAAAAGAAGATTTGTCCTCGCTTTATTATAGGTCTAAATATGTGGCCGTTTATTTGTTGTGCTTATTCGTTCTACGTAAAAAAGTACATTTTTTAAATCTAAAGAAAAAAACAAATAACAAAGCCTATGGAGAGTTTTTCAAGCTACAAAAAATAGAAGATGAATGTATAGAATTTTGTGATGACAAGAACAGGTATTTTGATGAATTTAGTGAAATCAAGAAGCTATATGAAAATACAAAAAAACAAATAGAAAAATGTTATTCAATTGAAGGAACGAAGGTTATTGTAGAAAATTATATTGGTTCTCATTTAATTGAAGAAATCTATAGTACAATAAGCTTTTTGTTAAGAATAACAAAAGATTTGCTAGATGATATATGCTGTGTTCTGGGGCAGAGTGGTAAAATACATAAATTAGTTAGATATAATCATGTATTATATTTGACATACAAGGTTTCCAATCTTCAACAAGAAAGAGCAGTATGGAATAATATAAATATATGCACGTCATATGCAAATGGTAAGCGTAATGATGCTCATTTAGTTGAATTGCCGGAAAAATATAACCCAGACATAATCCTTGATGAATCAGAGAGAGCTGTTTGGTTTATTGCGATAGGTAATGCTGGTGCTGAGGCGTTAGCAATACTTACATTGAATCTTTCTTTCTGCCTTAAAGATGTAGTGCCGTTGAAGTTTACATATCTAGGAGATATTGAGAATTCTTATGCAATAAAAGAAGGGAATAATTCAAACGGTGAGTTTATATGTAATTCATTTTATGATTATGCTATGACGTTGCCATCAGCAATCTTTTTTACAGATTGGAAGAAGAACCAAATCAGCATTGTATTAGAAAAATCTCTGGAAAAGAATAATAGATATATTCAATACTTGGAGGACCCTAGAACACAGAGAAAAGAACAATTTAAATACAAAAGGTGCGAAAGTACAGAGAAAATAATTGATGAGAAACCTACGCAAATTATTAACTATGAGTCTAGGTTCATGTATAGAAGGAACTTAGAAGCACCGCAACATTCGACAGAGCGGGAGAATAATGGTATGGAAGATAAGATTATTGGAATAATTACAATTATTGAAGAAGAAACACGGGCAGTAGAAAAAGTTCTTCAGCTTAGTGAAAAGCCATTTGTACAAGGAAAGAGACTTGAATTTGCTGGAAAAGTTGGAAATTATGATGTAATATTGACGCAATGTTTACAGCAGGGTGAACAGTCAATAATAAGTACATTTTCGTATCTTATGAAGCAATATAATCCGGATATGATATGTTTAGTGGGAATTGCAGGTGGAATAAACGATGACGTTAATTATACGTCTGTTGTTTTGGCAGAAGGCGTAGTGGGATATGATTTGAGCAAAGATACGGACGAAGGTATTGTTCGTAGAGGTAAGGAGTTTACTGTAAATGTTGAGACTAGTCCACTTTATCAGGCTGTTTCAAGGTCTATATCAAAGAAAGAGATTGAGCCAGCTGAAAATAGTATTGGAAAAACAATAAATGTTGTAATTGGTGACATAGCTAGTGGAAGTGCAGTGATAAAGTCAACAAAATCTAAGATCAGAAGTTGGATAAATAATTATAATGACAAGATTCTTGCTTGTGAAATGGAGGCTGGGGGATTTACATCTGCATTTTATGAAAGTAAATTAAATGATGAGCAGCCGAAAAAGGGAATTTGTATTATTAGAGGTATTTCAGATATGGCTGACGAAAATAAAAGTAAAGAAGAAGTAAAAAAGTATAGACAACCTGCGGCAGAAAATGCAGCTATTGTGTTACGCGAATTAATAAGTATCATAGGAAATGAATAACAAGCATTTATTTATTCAAAAGTGGTACCAGTTATAAGAATGATTCTGTGAACACGGAATCACGTATTGAAATGCCCTATATCCAAGGAATTGAGAAGATGAATGGAGAGGCAATCCGAAAGGGTTGCCTCTTTAGTATATGGCAAATAATGATAACTTCTCTTTTTACGCCCGACAAGCGGGCTATGTCATTTTCAATTATAAACTACAATCCTTCCTGCAAGTTTAGTTGAGCATGCATCAATAAAAGAAAAAATGCGGAAATATCTGGGAAAATCTGCATTTGTCAGTGACGAGCAGGGGGAAATGCTGTGAGGAAAAAGCTTTTCGGGTGCTCTAGCGGAGGAGTTCGAGGAGCTCCTCTTTGGAGAGAGTCGGGTTGCGGAGCGAGTCTGTATTTAGGAGCTGGTCAGCCAGCTCTTTCTTTTTGTTCTGGAGGAGGATGATGCGTTCCTCAATCGTGTTTTGCATTATCAGGCGGTAGACGGTTACGACGTTCTTTTGACCGATTCTGTGGGCTCTGTCTGTGGCCTGGTTTTCGACTGCAATGTTCCACCAGTGATCGTAGTGGATTACTATGTCTGCAGCGGTAAGGTTCAGACCTGTGCCACCGGCTTTTAAGGATATGCAGAATACAGGAGTGTCATCCTCCTGAAATGCATCAACCATGCGGATTCTATCTTCCTTTTGGGTGGATCCTGTAAGAAGGTAGTGCTTGATTCCTTCTTTTTTCAAAATTGCGGTTAGTCTCTCGAGCATTGAAGTAAACTGCGAGAAGAGCAGGACCTTGTGTCCACTTTCTGCGGCACTTCTGATCATTTCAAGGCACAGATCTGCCTTGGCACTTCCGCCGGTGTAATTATCATAAATAAGTCCCGGATCACAGCAGAGCTGGCGAAGCCTTGTGAGCTCTGACAGGATCATGATACGATCGCGTCTGAAGTCCTCTTCGTTCTTGGAATCTACCATGAGCTTGATGCGCTGCAAATGAGCCTTGTACAGTTCTTCCTGCTCCTTGGCCATTGGAGCATAAATGTTTTCTTCAAGCTTGTCCGGAAGATCCTTTAATACATCTTTTTTGAGCCTTCTTAATATGAAAGGTGAGATCATTCTCTTTAGGCGCCTCATGGCTTCTTCGTCACCATCGAGAATTGCCGGAGACTCAATTGCTTCCTTGAAGTGTCTGTAATTAAACAAATATCCGGGCATACAATAATCAAAGATACTCCAGAGCTCGCTTAATCTGTTCTCTATAGGAGTACCGGTAAGTGCTACCTTAAAGGAAGCATGAATGCTCTTAACAGCCTTGGCTACCTGAGTGGTAGGATTCTTGATAAACTGAGCCTCATCTATGATCTGGCAGTCAAATTCCAGATATTTGTACAGATCAATGTCACGTCTTAGAAGATCATAAGACGTGATTATGACATCAGTTTTTTCTTCTTCAATTTCAGAAGTAACTCTTACTCTGTCTGCTTTTATTCCTACGGCAAGTTCGCATTTAAGATGTGGTGTAAATCTCTTTATTTCATGCTGCCAGTTGTATACAAGTGATGCAGGGCAAACAACTAAACTACACCGGTTTGGCTTTTTGTTTCGGTCAGTCTCCTCTTTGATACTAAGAAGGAGAGAGAGTACCTGCAGAGTCTTGCCAAGACCCATATCATCAGCAAGTATTCCGCCAAAGCCATTGTGCCGTAGAGTTCTGAGCCATATAAAGCCATCCTTCTGATAATCGCGCATGACCTTGTCCAGAGACTTGGGAACAGTAAACAGCTTGTCACCGGTCGTAGCATAAGACTTGACAAGATCTTTAAAATCCTTGGATTTATCAATAGTTGTACCGCTTATAATGGCGTTGTCATCTGTAAGCTCGTTTAGGAAAAGAGCCCTGTACTTCGGAATAGAAATATGGCCTGCCAGAATATCCTTTGGACTAAGGCCCAGCCCTTCGTTAAGGCTGTATAACAGATCCATCTCCCTGGTCTGAAGGTCAATAATATCCCCGGATGAGAGTCTATAGTACTTTTTCTTTAGTCTGTATCTTCCAAGAATGTTATTTAGCTCTGCAGCAGTTATTTCCTGAGGAACTATTGATAATTCCAAAAGATCAGAGACAACAGAAATGCCCATGTTGACTGTCGGAGCAGAACTTATATTAACGGATTTGATCGCATCTGAGAGATAGACATCGCAAAGCCTTGCAAGCTTAGGAATATCATCTGCTATAAATGCAAACAGCTTATCTTCGTTGTCTGAAGAACCACTAAGGATCAGGAGCCCCTTCTTGTCATCGAGCTCATCGAAATGTTGACTTACAAGCTTTATAATGGAACTCTCCTGATAATAATTTCTTTTTATAATAACTTCTGATTCGTTTTCTTGGCCGTTATTACCTGACGAACCATCACTGTTTTCAAACAAACGCACGGTAGTTTCAGAGGGTTTGCCTTCATGGTAAATTGCCTGTATATCACAAGTTATTGTAACGAGATCAGGCATATCAATGTATATTTTAAACTTAGGAATGTCAGGTGAATACTTGGATGGATAAAATCCGTCGTTGCTGACATTGAAGTATTCTTCAAGGATTGGGTAAAGACCTGATGAGAAAAGAGGCAGATCTTTATTGGAAATAAACAGTTCGTTTTCTGTCCTTCGTGCAGACAGAAACTTGAGGAATGGGAAGATGTCTTCACATTCTTTTCTGGGAATAACATGAATTTTACGTCTGCGCTCAAAATAGATGTTTGAATAGCCTTCAAACATGGTAAAAGAGCTGGCCTCAAAATTTATGCCATTTGCTGTCTTTTCTATATGGAGATCTATTGGAGGAAAAGAATAGACGATATCTACAGGCCTTTCCTCAGTGTAGCGGGATCTGAAATCTGTATTTATAAAGTAAATTGAACTGACAGCCGAAAAGAACTCATCGATCTCGTGACCGGTAAGCTCAAGCTCTTTGTTATGGCCCTTGCCATATGAATATGCAGAAGATGAGTACGCAGAAAAGGCATCGCCAAGTTGCTTTCCTCTAAAGAAGTCTTTCAAAAAAGAAATGATTTTCTGTGATTCTTCTGAAAAAGCAGACAGATCATGGGTAAATTCAAGATGCTTACCGTAGCTTACAATCTCCCTTTCGTCTATGGCAGAAAGAAGAGCAGCCACGTCTTTGAGGACATAACTGTGTCCTGTGGTACCAGAGTATATGTTAAAATTTATAGATAATTTATCATGATTTAGAGTAACGTGCGGTTCGAGATTGACAACGGATGTCTTTTTGTATAGAGCAGGGCTGCTGCTTTCAGGAGAGTATTCTTTGAGAATCTTCTTGGTCTCAAAAGAAGTATAGTGAAAATCTTTTTGAACATCAGAAATGAACCGCCTACCGGAGGCGGTTACAAATTCTTTTCTGGAATTGTCCATGGAATTATTTGCCATTTAGAACCTCAAGAACTTCAGTGTAATAGCGTTTGCGAGTGGCTTCGTCCGCATTGAATATTTCATGCCTTGACTCATTATAGGCGTGAATTCTGGTTTGGGGAAGCATCTCTTTAAACATATCATAGCCTGCAGGGTTAATCAAATGATCCTGGCCTGCTGTAAAGATATCTATCGGTATTTTTATATTATTGATATGTTTGAAAATGTCCTTCGTGACTTTGACGCTTGCAAGTGCCCAGCCAAGAGTGGCTCCTGTGGTCTGATAATGTTCATCTTTCTTGCGAAGAGCGAGCTGATATTCAAAACGGGACCTTGATTTGGCACTGCTGTTTTCTAAAGTCGTGTTCTGGTCAAAACGCTTCTGGTTTGGAGCAATACTCTTTTCCTTCCTGAAGATCTTTCCATATAGTTTTAGAAAGAAAATGACAAATGGCGATAGATTTTTTTCTGCTTTCATCTTGAGCATCGGTGAATTCAGGATTGCTGATTTGAAGTATTGGGGATGCTTTTCCAAAAAGAGCACAGATATTGCGCCTCCCATTGAATGACATATCAGCTTCATATCAAGGCCGTCACTTTCAGGAACTACCACTGTTTCAACAAAACTAAGAAGATCCTCAGCGTAGGTATTGTAGTCATCGATATAGATGAGCTGCGGGTCTGAAACTTTACCCTCTGAGTATCCATGGCCTCTTAGTTCCATGAAAAATACCTTGTAGCCTGCCTGATATAAATACCAGGCATATTCGTGATATTTTCCCCAGAATTCGCCCATTCCGTGGACTATCGTAATACTTCCCCTGGGCTCTTTGGGAGTAGCAATGTAGTAGTTAAGTCTGGTTCCGTCAAAGCTTGTGAGCGTTCCTCTTGTGACGTGCTCTTTGCGCCATTTTTTGTTTTCGTTTTCCATTGCGGAGAGGAAATCATCTTCTCCGAGAAACTTGATTGAATTGTCCATGTTTTCTCCCTGTGTTAGTTGCGTGAATAGAGTTTGACAGCCTTTTCGGGGTAATTAGTGATAACAGCATTTACGCCGTAATCTCTGCACTTTATAAGATCTGCTTCGGAATTGACGGTCCATACGTTGACGTCTATGTCAAACATGTTGCAGTCGTCCATATAATCTGGATACTGAAGATTGTAGAGAGCAGGATGAAGGGCATTAACTTCATTTTCTGCAGCATATCCGGGCATACCCAGAGTTCCGTCAGCATATAAGAATCCCGTCAGCGCAGCAGGCTCAAGTTCTTTGATCTTCATGATGGAGTAGTGGTTAAAAGATGAAAAGATAACTCTGTCAAGCCATCCTTTGCGCTTTGTCAGTTCCAAGATTTGTTCTTCTATTCCGGGATAGAAATATACCCCTGTCTTAAGCTCTATATTGATCGTGAGACCGGTGGGCTCAAGAAGGTCGAATACTTCTTCCATTGTGGGAATCTTGGTTCCTTCGTAAGCAATATTTCCATTGCAGAAATCGAATTCTTTGAGTTCCTTGAGGGTATAATCCCTGATAAAACCTGCTCCGTTACTGGTTCTGTCAATTCTTTCGTCGTGACAGACAACAATTACTCCGTCTTTGGTCAGCTGAACATCAAGTTCTACTCCGTCAGCTCCCATTTCAGCTGCAAGCTTAAATGCAGGCAATGTGTTCTCCGGTGCGTATCCGCTGGCTCCTCTGTGAGCCCATACAAGTGGTGAATTCATCTCTATACCTCTTAAAAAATGATGTAGGTGTCAAAAGTAAATTTTGACACCATATGATAATCCAATATATTTCATTTTATCATTTTATTGTACTTAAATCTTTACGAAATAAAGTTATTTGTCAGACATTAACAAAAATTAACGTTGTTGCGCATGGTTGCGCATGCAAAATCGTGATTATTACATATAGTGTTGCGCATATTTGCGCAGTTATAATAAGCCTCGTAGTAATTGTATTTATGTATTGATGGAGGGCTATATGAACAAAAAAAGATGGGGGAAGGCTTTATCTGTGGCTTTGGCGGCTACTATGGCTTTTGGCCAGGGAATCGGTGTGGTGGCTAGTGCTGCCGAAAATACTGAAGAAGCCAAAGATGCAGTAATTGATATTGAGGATACTGCTAAAACCAAAGATGCAGTAATTGATACTGAGGATACTGCAGATGGCGAAGAAGTGACAATTGCAAATTACGACATGTCTGCAGATATATGGGGTGATGATGCGGGCTGGACTGTAACTGTTGATGACTGGGACAGCACCGGTGCCAGCATTTCAAGCTTTGTTTATTCATCTGACCAGTGGATGGATAAACCATCAGATGGTTCTGACAATGGCGTTAATTACTGGTTTGGAAACGGCGCCGGAGTTCTTACTTTTTCACAGGAAATAGATATACCTGCAGGAACTTATACTTTCTCTTCCGAAGCTATGGGAGAAAAAGGCTCTTTTTACATTGTTTTAGAAGATGAAAAGAGTGAAGCAGTTTCTCTATCAGGTTACAATAACTGGCTGACAGGAAGTCTTTCTTTCACCACAGAGGAAGACATTGATGATGCCAGGCTCAGCGTTGTATTTGATGTGGAAAAAGAGGGCTGGGGCTATCTTAACAATGTGAAAGTTGCAGTAAGTACTGATGACAATGGAGAGGGAAATACAGACACTCCGGAAAATCCTGACCCGGAAGAGCCATCAGGCGAAGAAACTCAGCCTGTTGATGCTGAAATTTATGTAGAAAAAGTTGCCGGAGCAAATGGCGATTTTATCACAGGCGTAGATGTCAGCTCCTATATTGCTGAGAAAAACAGCGGCGTTAAGTTCTATGACTATGATGGCAATGAACTTGATGACCAGGGATTTTTTAATTTCCTTGCTGAGGGCGGAGTTAACTATGTGAGAGTCCGCGTTTGGAATGATCCCAAGGATGAAAATGGTAACTGGTACGGCGGAGGAAATTGTGATATTGAGACTGCCAAGCAGATTGGTATCCTTGCAACCAATGCCGGAATGAAGGTCCTTGTTGATTTCCACTATTCAGATTTCTGGGCAGACCCGGGAAAACAGACTGCTCCTAAGGAATGGGCAGGTAAAGATGTTGATGACAAAATGCTTCATGTAAGTAAATGGACTGAGATTCAGCTTTCTAAGCTTCTTGATGCAGGCGTTAACGTAGGCATGGTCCAGATTGGCAACGAGACCAATAATGGTATAGCAGGAGAAAAGAGCTGGGATGGCATGGCAACTATATTCTCAGCAGGATGCAATGCTGTAAGGAGCGTGTCACAGAGGTATGAAAAAGATATTCTCATAGCAGTTCACTTTACTAATCCTGAGAAAAGCGGCAGATATGCGGATTATGCAAGTAAGTTAGATGCTTACGGCGTTGACTATGACGTATTTGCTTCTTCCTACTACCCATACTGGCATGGAACACTTGATAATCTCAAATCAGTTCTTTCCAATATTGCAGAGACCTATGGTAAAAAAGTCATGGTTGCCGAGACTTCATACCTTACAACCTTTAAAGATGGCGATGGCCACGGCAACACAGAGTATGAAGGCAAGGCAGGAGATGCCCTTAATTATGAGGTTTCTGTTCAGGGACAGGCCAATGCTGTTCGTGATGTTGTAAACACTGTTGCAGGAATTGATGGCGGTATCGGAGTTTTCTATTGGGAACCTGCCTGGATTCCAGTTCAGGTCTATAATGCTGAAGATGAGAACGCAGCAGAAATACTTGCCCAGAATAAGCAAATTTGGGATGAGTATGGCAGTGGCTGGGCCAGCTCTTTTGCCGGAAATTATGACAAGGATGCAAAAGACTGGTATGGCGGCTCTGCTGTTGACAATGAAGCATGGTTTGACTTTACGGGACATCCGCTTGCAACAGCAAAAATCTATAGCTACATCAGAACAGGCACTACAGCTCCTGTAACTGTAACAAGTGTTACAGTACCTGATACGATCATTGAGGTTGATGATGCATCAAACGTTCCAATGGTGGCAACTGTTACCTATTCGGATGGTCATACAATTGAAGTTCCTGTTACCTGGAATGTGGAAGATGAGCTAAAGATTAAAGGACCTGGAACTTACGAGATAAGGGGAACAGTTGTTGTAGACGGTGAAGAAATGGAAGTAGTTCTAAAACTCACTGTTAACCCTCACAATTATGTTAATAACCCGGGCTTTGAAAATGAGCTTACCACTTATGACTGGATTGTGAGAAGCGCTAATCCCTGCGTATCACGAAAGAATGATCTGAGTAATGTTCATTCTGGTGATTATTGTCTTCATTTCTGGGATAATAAGGAAATTGAATTTGATGTAACACAGACGGTTGTACTGAATAAGGGAACCTACACGTTTGGTACTTTTCTTCAGGGAGGAGATGCCGGAACTACATCAAAGTTTCAGCTTTACTTCTTTAATAGCGGAGAAGCACTTTATGCCGACACAGGAGTAACTTCCTGGCAGAACTGGGATAATCCGGAAATTAAAAATATTGTAGTTAAGGCTGATAATATGAAAGTAACATTCGGCGCAATAGTTAAGGCACCTGCAGGAGCATGGGGATCCTTTGATGATTTCTATCTGTACAGACAGGAAGATTATGCAGGAGGCGGAGAAACTCCTGAAGATCCGGATGAACCTGAACAGCCAGAGGAACCCGTGGAGCCCAAGAAAGGCGAATGGAAGACCAAGTACGGTTCCAAGTACTATTACTATGAAGACGGTACTATGGCTACAGGCCTTACAGAAATCGAAGGCAAGCTGTATTACTTCAAGGATAATGGCCACATGCTGTATCAGAACAAGGTAACTGTTGACGGAAAAACATATTACTTTGGAAAAGATGGAGCAAGTGTATCAAATGTTCTTGTAACCCAGTATCATAAAACCTATCATTTCGGTGATGATGGCCTTATGAACACAGGCTTTGTTAATCTGGACGGAGATACTTATTTCTTTAATGAGACAACAGGCGTTATGGCGGTTGATAAGTATGTCGAAAGAGATGGCAACAAGTACTATTTTGACAAGGAAGGCAAGATGTATAAGGGATTCCTTGATAAATGGAAACATACCGAGTACTATGACCAGGAGGGACATGCTAGCCGGGGATTTGTCATGATCGATGGAGATGGCTATTTCTTTGGAACAAATGACAATATGTACCGCAATAAGTGGTTTACTGTAGATGGCCAAAAACACTATGCAAAGAGTGATGGTAAAATGGCTGTCTCAGAAACACTTACTATTTATTTCCATAAATACACCTTTGATGAAAACGGAATATTGATAAATTAATTTTTCTACAAAAGATAAGGCTCTGGACTGGAATTTGACTGGTTCAGAGCCTTTTTGTCGTGTTGACATCAGAGTTCTTCTTTTGTAAAATAATAACGCATGCTTTTTAAATATCTGTATATCTATCAACTTCGGGGAGGAAATATGTCTAGAAAAGCTACCATTACTCAAAAAGAAATTGTTAATGCGGCGTTTAAGATAACCAAGAAAGAGGGCTTCGAGCAGATCACATCCAGAAAACTTGCAGCTGCAGCAGGATGTTCAACACAGCCTATTTTCCGTATTTATGAGAATATGGACGGTCTCAAGAAGGATGTTTACGACAAGGCAGCAGCTTATTATGAGGATTATTACAATGATTTTAATAAGACTCACGAGGTACCTTTTGTAGATCTGGGACTTGCCTATATAGGTTTTGCTCAGAAATACCCGCATCTTTTCAGACTTCTTTTTATCTCCGGTCAGGGAACAGGAGGCCGTAGCATGTATGATCTTGTTAACGGTTCTACAGAGAACGTTGTTAAAGAGATCAATAAGGCCACAGCAAGCGGAGCGGGAAATGCTCAGCAGCTCTTTATGCAGATGTGGATATTTATTCATGGTGCCGGATGCATGGCAGTCACAGGAGATTATGATCTTGATGAAGCTTCATCTGTCGCAATGCTTGAATCTGCCTATAAGGCTTTTTGCCTTGGCTGATGAGGGAGTAATATGCGGTTTGAAGAAGGTGTAGATGTAATCACCAGAATTAACGAATGCTACTCCAAGATGAGTAAGGGCAAGAAATCAATTGCCACATATATTTGTGATCATTATGAACAGGCAGTTTTTATGACTGCTGCAGAACTTGGTAAAATAGTTGGGATGAGCGAATCCACTGTGGTTCGCTTTGCCATGAGTCTTGGCTATGATGGCTATCCCGCTTTTCAGAAAGCACTCGCTGCCTGGGTCAGCGATAAATTTGGATCTGTAGAGAAGGTCGGACGACGATTTGGTAAGAGCAGTGAAGGAGAGATATTATCGGCAATCCTTCATTCAGATATTTCCAATATCGAGCATACTATCAATAATATTGATGTTGCTGCCTTTAGGACAGCTGTTGATATTATTCTCAAAGCCAGAACGGTGTATATTGTAGGCCTTAGGTCCTGTGAGCCTTTAGCAGATTTTTTACATTTTTATCTGAATATTATCAGAGGCAATAATGTTTTGATCAAGACTACCAGCATCAGTGAGATGTTTGAGCAGATGATCAGGATTGGGGACAGGGACTGTATCATAGGTATCAGTTTCCCTAGATATTCCATGCGTACACTCAAATGTATGGAGTTTGCCAACGACAGGAATGCCAAGGTTATAACGATAACTGATTCGGTACATTCTCCAATGAATCTTTATTCCTCGTGTAATCTTCTTGCCAAAAGCGAGATGGCATCTATAGTTGATTCGCTTACAGCACCGCTTAGTGTGATAAATGCTTTGGTTGTGGCACTTTGCATGAGAAAGCCTCAGGAAGTTCAGGCAGATCTCAAAATGCTGGAAGAAACCTGGAATAACTATCAGGTGTATATGAATGACGAGATTGATTTTGCGTCAGATGCGCCGATGATCGGTTATCCGCTTACCAGAAATAAGGAAAATTATAAATGAAGAAAATTTGCAGTTATCGGCTGCGGAGCGGCCGGAATGATGGCGGCGCTTGCTGCTGCGCAGAGCAGCGGGAGCGTCACTATTTTTGAAAAGAATGAAAAGCCCGGTAAAAAGATTTACATAACCGGAAAGGGCAGATGTAATGTGACAAATGCCTGCGCAGTGGAGGATTATTTCGGATTTGTCAAAAGAAACCCGAGATTTTTGTACAGTGCGATTTATGATTATGATAACAGGGCAGTCATGGACTTTTTTGAAAGTAATGGCTGTAAACTTAAGGTTGAGCGTGGAGACAGAGTTTTTCCTGTTTCTGATCACTCATCAGATATAATAAATACTTTGTACAAAGCAGTAGTCAGGGCAGGAGTAAATGTCCAGTTTGGGACTACGGTTCTGTCAGTTGAGGCCATGAATGGAGCAGTAAGTGCTGTTACTTATTGTAGTGGTGATGACCCAATAACAAGAGAAGAGTTTGACAGTGTGATCATCTGCACGGGAGGAGTCTCATATCCCTCCACAGGCTCGACAGGAGATGGCTATAAATTTGCAGAGGAACTTGGACATTCTGTAGTTACTCCGCTTCCTTCACTTGTTCCCTTTGAAATCGCAGAGGACTGGTGCAGGGATCTGCAGGGACTCTCACTTAGAAATGTCGGACTCAAGATGTTCCTGAAACCAAAGGGAAAGTCATCTGCAGCAGCGGATGGAACTAAGGGCGGCAAAAAGAAAGAAAAGCCTGTATATGACGGCTTTGGCGAGATGCTTTTTACCCACTTTGGTGTGAGCGGTCCACTGGTTCTCACAGCCAGTTGTCACTATGATCCTTCCAGGGAAGCAAGACTTCTACTTGATCTTAAGCCGGCACTTACAGAGGAACAGCTTGACAAGAGGGTTTTAAGGGACTTTGAGGAAGGGCTCAATAAAGCTTTTAAGAATATTTTGGGCGGACTATTCCCAAGTAAACTGATTCCTGTTATGATCAGACTTTCCGGAATCGACCCTGATAAAAAAGTTAATGAGATCACCAAAGAAGAGAGAAGCGCTTTTGTTACTCTGATCAAGAATCTGCCTATGACTGTAACTGGAACCAGAAGCTTTAATGAAGCGATCATTACAAGGGGCGGAGTAAATGTTAAAGAGATCAATCCCTCAACGATGGAATCCAAACTGGTCAAGGGACTGTATTTTGCCGGAGAAGTTATAGATGTAGATACAGAGACAGGAGGCTTTAACCTTCAGGTTGCCTGGTCTACAGGACATTTGGCAGGGCTTAGTGCTGCTGAGTAAAAAGAAAAAGATATTCAAGGAGTAAATATAATGGGTAATATTGCAATAGACGGACCTGCCGGAGCAGGAAAGAGTACAATTGCCAAGCTTGTGGCTAAGGAACTTGGTTTTGTATATGTTGATACAGGAGCAATGTACAGAGCGATGGCTCTTTTCATGATAAATAACAATGTGGCTCCTGATGATTCAGACAAGATCAGCGCAACATGTCAGGATGCTGATATCACTATCAAATATGAGAATGGTGAGCAGGTAGTTTTTCTTAATGATGAAAACGTCAACGGCAAGATCAGAAATGAGGAAGTTGGCAAGATGGCTTCTTCCAGCAGTGCAAACGGAGATGTCAGGAAAAAACTTGTTGAGCTGCAGCAGAAGCTTGCTAAATCAACTGATGTAGTAATGGATGGAAGAGATATAGGTACTGTAGTTCTTCCGGATGCCACATTAAAGGTTTATCTAACAGCAAGTTCAAGAGTAAGAGCAGAGCGCAGATTCAAGGAACTTACAGCTAAGGGCGTTGAGTGTAATATAGACGTCATCGAGAAGGATATTATCGATAGAGATTACAGGGACATGCACAGAGAGAATTCACCTCTTATGCAGGCAGAGGACGCAGTACTTGTAGACTCTTCAGATATGACTATTGATGAAGTTGCCCGCAGGATTGTAGATCTTTATAAAGAAAAAATTTGATAAATAAAATCAATTTGTTACAGTTTAATTTGGTATAATAATTATGATGTAGAATTGCGAGAGCTTATAAGGAGCGCAGTAATTCGTATATCATAATGTTGGAGCAAACACAGAAATGGAAGTTATAGTAGCACAGCACGCAGGCTTTTGCTTTGGCGTGACCAAGGCGGTTGATACTGTTTATGAGCAGATTGACAGAACTGACGCAGGCAACATCTATACCTACGGGCCTATTATCCACAATGAAACAGTAGTTTCAGATCTGGAGAAAAAAGGTGTCAGAGTGATCGAAAGTGAAGCTGATATCGAAGGCCTCAAGGGTCAAAAGGGAACAATTGTTATCAGATCTCATGGTGTTACCAGAAAAGCTCAGGCTGCTCTTGAAGAGACCGGACTTAATATAGTTGATGCAACCTGTCCTTTTGTTAAGAGAATCCACAAGGTAGTCGCAGAGGAGAGTCAGAAGGGCAAGAGCATAATAGTTGTAGGCAGCGCCAATCATCCCGAGGTCGAAGGTATCGTAAGCTATGTTCAGGGAAAGGTTTACGTGATCGACGGCCCTGAAAGCGCTGAGAAATTCGACGAAAACAGGGAACTGGATTACACACTTGTGGCCCAGACTACATTCAACAAGAAGAAATTTCAAGAAACCGTTGAAATCTTCAAAAATAACGGTTACAATATTAATATTGTGAATACTATATGCAATGCAACTGATGAACGTCAGACAGAAGCTGAAGAGATAGCCTCTAAAGCTGATGCCATGATAGTAATTGGTGGTGCGCACAGTTCTAATTCCAGAAAACTATATGAAATCTGCAAGGAGAAGTGTGCTGACACATATTTTATTCAAACCCTAGAGGACTTGCATTTAAATTTGACAGAAAATGTTAAGCTCGTAGGGATTACTGCCGGGGCATCGACCCCTAAGAACATTATCGAGGAGGTTCAGAATTATGTCAGAACAAACTTTTGAACAGATGCTTAACGAATCGTTCAAAACAATTCACACAGGGGAGGTTGTTGAGGGAACTGTTATTGACGTTAAGCCTGATGAGATAATCCTCAACATCGGATACAAGTCCGATGGTGTTCTTACCAAGAACGAATACAGCAACGACAACAGTATTGATCTTACAACCGCCGTTAAAGTTGGCGATACAATGGATGTTAAGGTTCTTAAGACCAACGACGCTGACGGACAGGTTATTCTTTCATACAAGAGACTTGCCATTGACAGAGGCAACAAGAGAATTGAAGAGGCCTTCAACAACAAGGAAGTACTTACAGCTAAGGTTGTACAGGTACTTGAGGGTGGCCTTACAGTTGTAGTTGATGAAGTTAGGATCTTCATCCCTGCAAGCCTTGTTTCTGATAGCTATGAGAAGGATCTTTCCAAGTATCAGGATCAGGAGATTCAGTTCGTTGTAACTGAGTACAATCCTAAGAGACGCAGATATATCGGTAACCGCAAGATGCTTGTTTCAGCTGAGAAGGCTGAAGCTGCCAAGAAGCTCTTTGATACGATCAAGGCTGGCGACGTAGTAGACGGCGTAGTTAAGAATGTTACAGATTTCGGTGCATTCATTGATCTTGGTGGTGCTGACGGACTCCTTCACATCTCAGAGATGAGCTGGGGAAGAGTTGAGAGCCCTAAGAAGGTCTTCAAGATTGGAGATACAGTTAAGGTTCTTGTTAAGTCAATTGATGGCAGCAAGATTGCTCTTTCCAGAAAGTTCGATGATGAGAACCCTTGGAAGGATGCTACAGAGAAGTATGCTGTAGGCAACGTTGTTAAGGGTAAGGTTGCCAGAATGACAGACTTCGGTGCTTTCGTAGAGCTTGAGCCTGGTATTGATGCACTTCTTCATGTTTCACAGATTGCCAAGGAGCATGTTGAGAAGCCTGCTGATGTACTCAAGGTTGGTCAGGAAGTAGAAGCTAAGATCGTTGATTTCAACGAGGATGAGAAGAAGATTTCTCTTTCAATCAAGGCTATGTTTGCTCCTGAGAAGGAAGAAGCTCCTGCAGAGGACGGCGATGTAGTATCTGTTGATATCGACAAGGTTATCGCTGAGCAGAACGAAGAGAACTAATTAAAGTATTATTAAGATTTATTGAGCTGATGACGCAAGTCATCAGCTCTTTTCTGTTCCCTTAAATTAGTATTAAATAACAAGCATATTGAAAATTCTTTTTTTTCAGTATTTTAATTATGGCTTAATTGAACCCTGATACCTATTTTTATACAATCACAATGAAGTTATGCGGATTTATCTTGAACAGGGTGGTAAGCGAATATATGTCAGTTAAGAATAGTAAAAAGAAAGAATTCAGCATTTATTCAGGCATAAATTCTTTTGATAAGGGTTCCTATGAACGTGAGGCCCAGCTCCTCTTGGAATTGGGAGTTGATGTTCGTAAATTCAAAAATGAATACAATCCTCTGCAACTTGCTGAAATACGTAAAGGAATAGCGGATAAGGTTGATGTCAACAAATATCTTAATCCTAAATTATCCTGGCTTGAAATGGAAGAGATGCGCCTTGAAATGCGTCAGGGATTTGACATGTCTTCATATAGGGAACAGGGTTTTGATACACAACAGGTATTTCAGATCAGAAAGGGATTAGTTAACAAAATTGATGTATCTGTTTACGCACGCAAAGACTATCTGGCAGAGCAAATGCGAGAAATCAGAAAGGGCCTTGCGATATCACCCGATTTTCCTATTATTTTCTACATGGATCCAGCATTTGACTATATGCAGATGCGAGAGATCAGAAAAGGTCTTGAAGCCCAGCTTGATGTATCTGATTATGCATACGTAGATGTGCCTTACATGAAAATGAGGGTCATCAGAGAAAGCGCTGAGGATGGGCTTTTCTTTGATAAGGAAAAAATACATAAATACCATTATGGAATTCTGGATCAGCTCCACAAAGCTTTTAAAGATAACATAAACATAAATAAATATATACAAAGCGGTTATGATGCGGAACAACTTGAAGAAATCTGCATTGGAATCAAGGAAGTACTCGATCTTGATAAATATATATCTCCTGATATGCGCTCAGATGCAATTAAGGAAGTTCGCCTTGGGCTGGAAAAGGGACTTCCGGTAGAGGAATATGCTGATTCCTGTTTTAACTGGCAACAGATGCATGAAATGCGTCTTGGGCTTGAAAATCAGATAAATATATCTCTGTATAGCAATCCTTTGTACTGGGCAGATCAGATGAGGGAAATACGTCTTGGTCTTGAGGATGGTCTGGATGTAAGCCAGTACTCATCATTTATGTATACTGCCAAAGATATGAGACGAATCAGAGGGCAGATGCTTTCCGGTGAGTTCTATGAAAAGAGCCTTGTTAATGAATTTACGGAAAACGCAGAGGATGATGGTAGTAAGAAAGCTAATCTTCTTGGACAGATGCTGGCTAACAAGAAATCTTTTTTGTCTGTAGAATGTGGCCAGATGCTCGGTTACATGACACTTCCGCCAAAAGCCAGGAAAAGTGTGTATACACCTGAGATAATCATGAAATTCCTTGAAAAGTGCAATATTAAGAGCACTATTGATCAGAAAACAATCGAGAATCTGTTAAGTCATCCTGGTGAGAAAGTCCTTATTGCTACAGGAATTGATGCTGTGGATGGAACTAATGGATATTATGAATACTGTTTTGACAGAGATAATTCTTTTGGCTTTATAGAAAACGAAGATGGCAGTATAGACTGTTCGAGACTTGATGCAGTCAACAGAGTAAACGTCGGAAGCGTAGTTGCCGTGTATCACAAGGCAACCGCAGGATCTGATGGAAGTGATATTTTTGGAAATGTTATTCCTGCTAAAAGAGGTCACGAGATCCCAGTCCTAAGAGGAGAGGGATTTATGGTGATGAACGACAGAGTGACCTATGTTGCCAAGTACAAGGGGATATTGTCATATTCTGAAAGTGAGATCAACATAACAAAGCTTACAGTTATGTCTGAAGTTAAACTTACAGACAAGATTGTCAGAGTGGACGGAAGCCTTCTTGTTACTGGTGATGTGGATTCCGGCTCAGAGATTCATGCAACCGGAGATGTCATAATCAGTGGCCATGTAACCAGCTCTTTTATCACAAGCGGAGGAAATGTGGTCATTAAGGGCGGGGCAACGTGCCCTGTCAGAGGCGGAATAGAGGCAGCTGGCAATGTTTCTGCCAAATATCTGGAAAGAGTATCAGTCAAGGCACAGAATGTCTATGCCAATGCAATTGTCAATTGTGATATTGCAGCCAAGGAAAAGGTTAAGATCGTCGGGAAAGACGGCGTTTTATATGGCGGTACACTGCAGACCAGCTTTGGACTTGAGGCTGCTAACGTCGGAAGCAAAGGTGGGGTCAAGACAACTATAAATCTTGGGCTGTCTACAGAATTTCAGGTTGATTACAGAAACCTGCAAAAAGAGCTTCTTCGTAAGGAAGAGGAACTTAATACCCTCAGGGCAGAAAAAGAAAGACTTCAGGAAATTGGCGCTGTCAGCAGCAGAGAACAGATGCAGTGGAAAATAAAGATAAGTGCTGCTACAAGTGTCAAAGAGCACCAGATTGAAGATATAAAGAAAAAACTAAGGCTAATGGATGTTACCATAGAAAACAGTAATAATGCTACAGCAGTCATAACCGAGCAGCTGTTTAACGGAGTAACTTTCATTATGTCTGGGGTTGCACACAAGATCGAAAACTATATTAAGCTTGAAGAACCTTTCACGATAAGTGTTGACACAATGGAAGAAATGATTGTGTGATAATTAAGACTAAACGAAATATTATTTATAATTATTTAATTTTACATATAATTTCCTCTCAATTACAATAGAAGTGTGGTATATGCGCCGTTTTTTAGGCGTTATTCACAGCTCATTACATGATAGGAGGGAAGAACTTACATGGAATATGATTACGAGTGGTTTAAAAAAGGTGTCTATGATCTGACCAAGATAGACCTGAATGCATACAAAGAGAAACAGATGAAGAGAAGAATTGATACCCTTATCGGAAAATATGAGGTTAAGGGTTATGACGGATTCCTTGCTCTTATAAAAAAGGACAGAGAGGCTCTGGACTCTTTTGTAACATATCTGACTATCAATGTATCTGAGTTTTTCAGAAATATGGATCAGTGGAATCTTATGGATAAAGAGATGGTTCCTGAGCTGATGGGTAAATTCGGCAAGAACCTCAAAATCTGGAGTGCAGCCTGCTCTACCGGTGATGAGCCTTATACCATTGTAATGATGCTCAGTAAGCATATGCCTCTTAATCAGATCAATGTATACGCTACAGACCTTGATGCAGTAGTTCTTGCCAAGGCTAAGGCGGCTATTTACGATAAAAAAGAGATAGCAAATACTCCTGATGAGTTTAAAAAGAAATACTTCACAGAGACAGAAGATGGCAGAATGAAGGTTTCAAGCGAGATTACATCCCGTGTAACCTTCAAACAGGCAGATCTTTTGAGAGATCCATATCCCAAGGATTGCCACCTTATCGTATGCAGAAACGTTCTGATCTACTTTACAGAGGAAGCCAAGGACGAGATCTTCAGAAAGTATTATGCAAACCTTGTTCCGGGAGGAATCCTTTTTATCGGAAGTACAGAGCAGATTGTAAACTACAAGGATATCGGCTTTGTCCGCAAGAACTCCTTCTACTACGAAAAACCAAAGGGCTAAACGTTAATCATTTCTTCCCGTTTCCTCCGGCCAAGGAGGAAACGGGAATTTTTTTGTCGCCTCCTGGATGGAACTTAAGAATTCTACGGCTCAAAGCTGCCGGTTATCCTTCGAGGATGTGTGCGATCACGTGGGATGCGTAGAGGCTCATGGCGAAGCGACTCTTTTTCATGTTGTCGTTCAGGTCAAAGAAGAAGCGTTTGTCCTTGTAGTCCTCTTTGAAGAAGGGGGCAAAGACAAGATCCCATTCAAGGAGATACTGACCTGACTTTTTTGTGTAGCAGTTTTCCGGAGTTGCTTTTTCTCTGAAAGCCTTGTCGACAAATTCTGCGATTGACTTGTGGATAGCCATATCTTCTTTTGGAAGATAATAATAATCTTTGTAGTTTGAGTAGTAGTATTTTAATTCGGTATCATAGAGCGGAACTCTGAGAGTTGCCTCTTTTCCGATGATCTTAAAATAGCAGTTATCGAGATTTCCACTAAGAGAAGATGGAAGCTCAAAAGGAAGCGAAAGCTTCATGAACACTTCCTGCTTCTGAGTCCCGTCAATATCCTTGTAGTAGTTTGCCTGAACCTTCCTGGCTCTGACCGGGAGTTCATAGTCGTAGGCGTTGTCGTCTATGGGCTCATCTGTTCTGATGGATACCTTGGGCATATTCTGAAACAGGTTAAAGAATTCGAGGTATCTCATCATGGGGAGAAGCCCGAACATCCCCTTAACATCTTCAAAATTATGTAAAAGAAGGAGCTTTAGAGCTTCGGGAGACTTGCTTTCAACAAATTCCCTGTATACGGGAATAAGCTTGCCGCCATCGTATTTATCTTCCCTGTCAATTCCAAGGTACAGCTCGATTGTTTTTTGCTTACAATCAGGAAGTCCCAGGATGAGTTTGTAAGGAGATATTTTTTTATACAGGTCAAAAGAGTCTATTCCTTCAAAAGGATCGCCCAGTTCGTAGTGAGCAAACCTACCCTGAAGATATGGGATATCGAAACGATTTCCGTTAAAATGAACCAGTAATTTAAAGTCCCTTAGCAAGGTCTTAAAGTTTGTCAGCATCTCTTTTTCATGCTCGGGAGTTTCAGCCATCAGCTGAACAATATGCCAGGTATGTCCCTGATAATAGGAGACACCTATAAGATATGCTTCGGAAGTTTTAGGAGATAATCCTGTTGTTTCTATGTCGATAAAAAGAATCTTATCAAGAGCGTGGCCAAGCAGCCGGTCCAAAGAATTTGCTATATCATTTTCTGGCAGAGAGAATTCTTCGCTTGTTCTTATCATGTTCGTGTCCACCTTCGGAAAAATAATAACAAATCCATTATATCATTGACGATAAAAATAATCTTTATAAATAAACTGATAATTGTTATCTTTTTTATGGATATTAATATACAAATATATGATAGATATATGGCATTTTCTGACAAAAATAGATATACTTATTATGTTGGGGAAAATCTTTCCGAGAATTCTTTTTCGGGATTTCTCAAAAAAAATCGAAAGAAGGGTAGGAAATGGCTAGAGGTACGTTTACGGGCGGAATCCATCCATATGAAGGCAAGGAATTGTCTAAGGACAAGCCCATCAAATCTGTGCTGCCTAAAGGGGACCTTGTGTATCCTCTGTCTCAGCACATCGGAGCGCCAGCCAAGCCAATAGTGGCAGTTGGTGATCACGTTCTTACCGGTCAAAAGATCGCGGAAGCAGGTGGATTTGTTTCTGCAAATATCTTTGCTACAGTATCCGGAACAGTTAAAGCAATTGAAAAACGTCGTCTTACTACAGGAGCAATGTGTGACAGCATCATTGTTGAAAATGATGGTCAATATGAAGAGGTTGAGTTTAAACCTGCCAAGCCTTACGAAGAAATGACTCCGGAAGACAAGATCGCTGCTGTGCGAGAGGCTGGAGTAGTAGGTATGGGTGGTGCCGGATTCCCAACCGCTGTTAAGTTTGCGCCTAAAGAGCCTGACAAGATTGATTATGTCATCGCCAACTGTTCAGAATGTGAGCCCTATCTTACTTCTGACTATAGACGAATGATTGAAGAACCTGAGCTTTTGCTTGAGGGTCTTAAAATTGCTGTGAGCATTTTCCCAAATGCGCGCGGAATTCTTGCAATCGAGGACAATAAGCCTGATTGCATTGCCAAGTTCAGAGAGCTTACACGTAACGAGGATAAGATTAGTGTCAAGGCTGTCAAGACCAAGTATCCTGAGGGGGCTGAGAGAATGCTGATCTATGCCTGCACAGGCAGAGAAATTAATTCATCAATGCTTCCTGCTGATGCCGGATGTATCGTTGACAACGTTGATACTCTTTGCGCTGTTTGCAGAGCTGTTAAAGAAGGCCGTCCTCTCATGGAGAGAATTGTCACTATTACCGGTGATTGCATAGCTGATCCGAGAAACTACAAGGTAAGGATCGGTACTAACTATAAAGAACTCATAGAGGAAGCAGGGGGCTTTGTTACTGAGCCTGCCAAGGTCATTTCCGGCGGTCCTATGATGGGCTTTGCCATCTTTGATCTTGATGTTCCTACTACAAAGACTGCTTCTGCTATTACAGCATTTTCCAAGGACGCTGTTTCCGAGATGGAGCCTAGCGCCTGCATTAACTGCGCAAGATGTATAGAGGTTTGCCCTGAACGTCTTGTGCCCAAGAATCTTGCAGATGCTGTAGAACACAATGATGAGAAGACTTTCCTTGATATGTATGGAATGGAATGTTGTGAGTGCGGATGCTGTAGCTATATCTGTCCTGCCAGACGTCAGCTGACTCAGTTGATCAAGGGCATGAGAAAGATTCAGCTCGGCAAGCGGAAAAAGTGAGGGGAGGATTAAGATAAGATGAGCGATCTTAGAAGAGTGTCATCCAATCCACATGTCAGATCCAGGACCACAACATCTAATATCATGATGTGGGTAGTAATCGCTTTACTTCCTGCTGCTGGTTTTGGTATCTACAACTTTGGATTAGATGCACTGATTATTCTTTTATTATCAGTGGCTTCCTGCGTGCTTTCTGAATTTATTTATGAGAAAGCGCTTGGTAAGCCTGTAACTGTCGGAGATTTCTCCGCAGTTGTGACAGGTCTTTTACTGGGAATGAACCTGCCATCCACAGTGCCGTGGTGGATTCCTGTACTAGGCGGCATCTTTGCAATCATAATGGTTAAGCAGCTCTTTGGCGGACTGGGACAGAACTTTATGAACCCTGCCCTTGGCGGAAGATGCTTCCTTATGATCTCGTTTCCGGCTATTATGACAAACTTTGTGACAGATACTTATACAGGAGCAACACCTCTTGCCAATCTCAAAAATGGTGTTGAGGTCAATGTCATGGATATGCTCATTGGTAGAACAGCTGGTACTATCGGTGAGACATCAATGCTCTGTATTGCAATAGGAGCGATCATTCTGTTCGCACTTGGAATTATTGATTATGTGATACCGTTCACATACATTATTTCTTTTGCATTATTCGTAGCTTTCTTTGGCGGATACGGATTTAACTGGTCATATATTTCAGCTCAGCTTGCAGGCGGCGGACTTATGCTTGGTGCTTTCTTTATGGCAACAGACTACGTTACATGTCCTATCACTCCTAAAGGAAGAGTAATTTACGGCCTGTTTCTTGGTATCCTGACAGGAATTTTCAGAATCTTCGGAGCAAATGCAGAGGGAGTTTCATATGCAATTGTGATCACGAACCTTCTGGTTCCTCTTATCGAGAAGTTTACTATTCCAAGAGCCTTTGGAATTAAGAAATCTGCTAAGAAGGAGGCGAAAAAAGCATGAACGATACAAAGAGCATGATTAAAAACGCCCTAATTCTTTTTGCAATAACGCTTGTGGCAGGTGTTCTTCTGGGCCTGGTTTATCAGGTTACCAAGGATCCAATAGCTTATCAGGACAAGCTTGCGCAGGACAAGGCTAACCAGTCTGTATTTGCAACCGCTAAGACCTTCGAGGACGTAGAGCTTGATGCGTCAGCCGCTGAGATGGTTAGTTCTGAGCGAGGTGGAGTAACAATTGAGAGTGTAAAAAAAGCTGTTGATGAAAGCGGAGCTGCAGCTGGCTACGTTATTCAGGTGAAGTCCAAGGGATATGGTGATTTCATTGAATATACTGTTGGTATTACTAATGAAGGTAATATAAATGGTATTTCAATTATTTCAATTGCTGAGACTCCGGGACTTGGAATGAATGCTGACAAGGTAATCACTCCGCAGTTTGCTGACAAGGCAGCGACAACCTTTGCAGTTGTAAAAAACGGACAGCTATCTGATGAGGCTACTCAGATTGAAGCTATTTCCGGCGCGACCATTACCTCCAGAGCAGTTACAGAAGGCGTTAATGGCGCAGTTTCATATTTTGAAAAAGCATTGAAAGGAGGAAACTGATATGAGCACACAGGCAAAAAAAGGCGCTTTGGGCTTCAAACAGGATACTCCTGCAGAACGTTTTTTTAACGGACTTGTTGTAGAAAACCCAACCCTTGTACTTATGATCGGTATGTGCCCGACTCTTGCGGTTACATCATCTGCCATAAACGGACTTGGAATGGGACTTGCAACCACATTTGTTCTGGCACTCAGTAATGCGGTTATTTCAGCTCTTCGTAAGACGATTCCTTCGACTGTCAGAATTCCGTCATTCATCGTTGTAATCGCATCTTTCGTTACACTCGTTGAACTTCTTATGAAGGCGTATGTGCCAACACTTAATAAAGCGCTTGGCGTTTACATTCCTCTTATTGTTGTTAACTGTATCATCTTTGGAAGAGCTGAAGCCTATGCAAGTAAGCACGGCATTATCCCTTCATTCTTTGACGGAATAGGAATGGGAATTGGTTTTACCTGCGCTATTACAGTTATCGGTCTTATCCGTGAATTTATAGGTGCAGGAACAGCATTTGATGTGCAGATCCTTGGTGAAGGAACTGTTGTACCCGGACCTGTAGGTGACTTCCTTTCAGGGTATCAGCCAATCAGCATATTTATTCAGCAGGCCGGTGCGTTCTTTGTTCTTGCTTTTCTTATTGCAATCATGAACAAGATTAAGTCCAATATGGAAAAGAAAGGTAAAGATACTTCCAAGTTTGGAGAAGGATGCTGTTCATCTGCAGAAGAAGCTGCAGCAGATAAAATAATGGCAGAAAAAGCGGGAAAGGAGGCTGAATGATCATGGAAACAATTTTAAGTTTAGTAGGGCTTATGATATCAGCTTCACTTGTTAACAACGTTGTACTGAGCCAGTTCCTGGGCTTATGTCCTTTCCTTGGTGTTTCCAAGAAGACTGATACAGCCCTTGGTATGGGCGGCGCCTGTATATTTGTTATTACGCTGGCTTCACTTGTATGTAGCATAATTTATAAGTTTATTTTAAACCCACTGGATCTTTCATATCTTAAGACTATTGTTTTCATCCTTGTAATAGCTATGCTGGTTCAGTTTGTTGAGATGATCCTCAAGAAATACATCGTATCCCTTTATCAGGCGCTTGGTGTATATCTTCCTCTTATCACAACAAACTGCGCAGTTCTTGGTGTTGCGCTCAACAACGTTACAGATGGATATACTATTCTTCAGAGCGTGGTTTGCGGCTTCGCTACAGCTGTTGGATTTACAATTGCTATAGTTATTCTGGCAGGACTCAGAGAGAAGATGCAGTATAACGATATCCCTGCTCCATTTAAGGGAATGCCGCTCGTACTTCTTACCTCAGGGCTCATGGCTATAGCATTTACAGGATTTTCGGCACTCAAATAAGTTATAGGTATAGGGATAAAAAGTGTTATCCATATATCGTGTAACAAATTACAAGGAGATAGGATAATGATTAGTGGAATACTTATAGCAACCTGTGTCGTTGCTGGTGTCGGAATTGTAATTGTAATTGGAATAATCCTTGGCATAGCAGACATGAAGTTGCATGTTGATGTAGATGAAAAAGAAGCAGCGATCCTGGAAGCTCTTCCCGGAAATAACTGCGGTGGCTGCGGATATCCCGGATGTTCAGGTTGTGCAGCGGCAATAGCAAAGGGTGAAGCGGCAGTTAACCAGTGCCCTGTAGGTGGAGCTCCTGTTGCTGCAACTATTTCAGAAATAATGGGCGTAGAAGCCTCTGATTCCAAGAGAATGGTTGCCTTTGTTCACTGTGGCGGCGACTGTGAAAATGCGCAGCAGCAATACGAGTACAATGGTGTAGCTGACTGTAGACTTCAGATGCAGGCTCCCGGAGCCGGTTCTAAGACCTGTTCATATGGATGCCTTGGCGGCGGAAGCTGCGTTTCTGTTTGTCAGTTTGATGCAATACATGTGGTTAATGGAATTGCTGTTGTTGATAAGGATGAGTGTAAGGCATGCGGAAAGTGTATAGACATCTGTCCTCGTCACCTTATAGACCTTATTCCTTACGACGCACAGGAGTCAGTTGCCTGTAAATCTCAGGATATGGGTAAACTTGTTAACGGATATTGTAAGGTTGGCTGCATTGCCTGCCATATCTGTGAAAAGAATTGCCCTGCCGGTGCGATAACAGTTGAGAATAATGTGGCATCAATAGATCAGGAAAAGTGCACACATTGTGGAACCTGCGTATCAAAGTGTCCTAAGAAAGCAATACAGGCAGTATGACAATGAACTCATGTGGTTAATGGAATTGCTGTTGTTGATAAGGATGAATAGTAACGTTCATTACAGTTTTTTACTGGATGATACAATTATAGGATGCTAGTTTACTGGCTTTTGTGGTATTATGAGAGATAGCGTATGCTAACTGGCACGCGCTATCTCTTTTTTCATTACTTGCTCGCAGACGAGGAAAAATTGTTGAATAAAAAAATATTTGGAAAAAATGATCTTATACTTATAATATTCTTGCTGATAATGACCTCTGTTGTGGGAGTGATCATTTTTTTTACCAAGCATGAAGGTAAACAGGTGGTTGTAAGCGTTGACGGAGTTGTGACTGACATCTATTCAATTGAGGATGATGGAACGTATGAAATCCAAGGATACGATGGTGGCCGCAACATTTTGGTGATAGCGGATGGTGTAGCCTACATGTCAGAGGCTTCGTGTCCCGACCATCTTTGCATGGGAATGGGGCGGATCAGCAATGTTGGTCAGTCGATAATATGTCTTCCCAACAGAGTCATAATAGAGATAAGGGATGAGAAAACCATAGAGCCTGAGTATGACACAGTATCATGACAAGCTTATAAATGCAGGAGGAGAGAGAGTTGAGCACTAAGAAAGTATCGATATATGGAGTTTTGATAGCCCTTGCACTTATCTTAAGCTATGTAGAATCTCAGATACCTGCATTTGTTGCAGTTCCCGGTATGAAGCTTGGACTTACGAATATTGTAGTCCTTGTGACCCTTTACATTTTGGATGACAAGAGTGCTATGGCAATCAATATTCTCAGGATAGTTGTAGTATCAATCCTTTTTGGAACAGCAATGAGCTTTGCATTTTCCATTACCGGAGGAATGCTTAGTACTATCGTGATGATACTCCTCAAAAGGACAAAAAGATTTAAGATTATTGGAATTAGTGCTGCCGGAGGAATAACTCACAATATTGGCCAGATTCTGGCTGCGATGGTACTGATGAATACAAAGGCAATTGCCTGGTATCTTCCGGTACTGTGGATTTCCGGTATTTTTAGCGGTGTAGTGATTGGCATTATAGGTGGACTGGTTTGTTCACGGCTTGATAAGATTAAATAATGCGTTCACAAACAATTCACAATTAATAGTATTGAAAACGATATTTTTTTCTGTATAATTTATTTTCGCTGACATTCAGTCGGCAATGATCACGAGGTTCACTCGATGATTTTTTCCACCAATATTTTAGAATATGCGCTGCAAAGGCTACTTTTAAGATTCTTTGACGTTTCTTTTTGGTGCCTTTTTTGTGCGCCAAAAGAGAAAGGAAGAGGAAATGAAATTATTCAGGAAAAAGGAAAATGGAACTAATTCCGTGAAGGAATTACTAAAAAAGCTCAAGAGGCATGATACTAAAGTAGTGGCAATTGCTGTTATTATTGCACTTGTTTTAAGTGGAGGGCTGATCTATATCAGTACGCCAATAGTTGCAACAAAAACATCTGAGGAGTTTGTTGAAAGTGAGAGGCAGGCCAATCAGGATACAGTGGATAAGCTTGGTGAAATCGGGAATTATCTAAATGAACTTGATAAGGTAGTTACAAGTAATCAGGAGAGCCTTAACTCTATTAGTGAGAAGACAGATACAAGTGAGGGCAAGACGGAAATCACAGAGAAAGTGACAAACCTTGATAATAAGCTCAAGGAAGTTCATACAAGCATTTCGGGGACTTCCAGCAGAATAGAAAATCTGAAAACAATAATTGAGAAGGGTGATGAAGACAATAAGGAGCAGATAAATAAGGAGTTTAAAGAAATAACTTCTGAAATCACACTCGTTAAAGAACAGTATGATAGTGCAAATCAGCAGATTAAAGAAATAATGGACAAGCTGAAAAAAGAGATTGATTCAGGAAATAAAGAACTTGGAGAAAAGGTTGCCCAGAATCAAAAAGATCTTTTGAATGAACTGACATCCATGGATAAAAATATGGAAAGTAAAAGTTCACAGTCACTTACTCAGTTCCAAAAGGATATTGAGACACTAAGTGAGAGTGTTGACAAAAAGTTTGAAGCTTATCAGAAAGCCATGGATACAAATATCGAAGAGGTGAATAACAAAATTCAAAGAAACAGAAACGATGTGAGTTGCGAGATACAGAAAAACAAGGAAGATATTAACAATGAGCTTCAGAGAAACAGAGAAGATGTGAGAGGTGAGCTACAAAAAAACAAGGACGATATAAACAGTGAACTTCAAAGAAACAGAGATGACATTAACAATGGAATTCAAGGTGTGAATAAGGACATAGAAGAAGTAAATAATAATGTCTCAAATAATTTCAACATTATGAATAAGTCTGTTGGAAATGGATTTGGCGATTTGAAGACCTGCATTGAAAATTCCAAAACAGAGCTTAATAATAAACTTGATTCGGTTTTTCAGCGTGTGAGTGATGGCAAAAAGCAGTTGGCATCCACATTGCTCACATTTGGGATTTCCGTAAAAAAGGATGCCAAATTTAATGATATTGATGAAGGTATTAGAGCTCTTGGAAATATGAAACTGGATGCAGAAAGAAAAATTGAAGATTCTGAGCATTCTGTATCTCCATCCAAGATAATGGCGGGACAGTCAGTTGTCATAAATGATAATGAAATAATTGGAACTGCAACCAGCGATGCTACTGCGGGTGCTGAACATATTTTATCAGGAAAAACTGCTTATGTGAATGGTGCTATAGTGGTTGGATCGATGCCTGATCATGGAGCAGTGCAGGTTACTCTGGCTGACAGCAACAAGAGTCAGACTCTGGCGGCTGGTTATTATGACAGTATTACAATATCTTCTGAACTTACCGGTATGTATAAATCAATCAGATATACACATCATGTCCATAGTAGTGAAACAACTGATATGACTGTGGTAGATGAGTCTTTTTCATCAGGTGAAGCTTATGGCGTGGAGACCAGTCCAACTGCCGGAGGATGTTATCAGACTCCGATTTATGGTCTGTGTGGCGGAAGCGGAGTAGCCACAGATGTTGATTATGGTGGTTATTATTTTGACGTGGATGGTGATGGTAAGCTGGATTAGAACATTTTTTATGTTGGCTCCTGTACTTCTTGTGGAGGCCGTATTTTTGCAAACGGAATTGGTCAGACAGGAAGATGTGACAACCAAAGACTGCTTGGATACAGTGCATCTTGCGGACATGTGTCGGGGCAGATCGTAGCGGCTGAAGTTACATATTAATCGTATAATTTGACATTCTGTTTGTCTGTGCTTACAATGATGTTTGTTGTAGTGTATATAGCACAGATTTGTGCAGATTGGAGTATATATGACCAAGATAGATATTATTTCTGGCTTTTTGGGAGCTGGTAAGACAACTCTTATCAAGAAGCTTTTAAAAGAAGCATTAAATGGAACCAAGGTAGTTCTTATTGAGAATGAATTTGGTGAGATTGGTATTGACGGAGGATTCCTTAAGGAAGCCGGTATCGAGATTACAGAGATGAATTCAGGATGTATCTGCTGTTCACTTGTAGGTGATTTTGAAACATCACTTAAGCAGGTTATGGAACAGTATGCACCGGAGCGTATTCTTATTGAGCCATCAGGTGTAGGTAAGCTTTCAGACGTTATGAGAGCAATTCAGAACATTGCAGAAGGCTCATCAGAAATGGAACTTAACAGCGCTGTTACAGTAGTTGATGTTTCCAAGGCTAAGGTTTATATCAAGAACTTTGGTGAGTTCTTTATTAATCAGATTGAGAATGCAGGTACTGTTATCCTTACCAGAACAGACAAGGCTGATCAGAAGAAGATAGAGGAAGCTGTAGAGCTTATCCGTCAGCATAATGACAAGGCTACTATTATCACAACTCCTCTTGATCAGATCACAGGAAAAGAAATCCTTGATACTTTTGAAGGTAATAATGACCTTGAGGCTGAGCTTCTTAAGCAGGTAATGGAAGAGGAAGAGCATCACCATCATCACCATCATCATGGAAGCCACAAGACTGTTGCAGAGGATGGATCTGTTGTTTACAGTGCTCACCATGACGATGACGACGATGATGACGAATGTTGCTGTCACCATCACCATGACGATGATGAAGATGAGCATGAGTGCTGCCACCACCATCATCACGATGATGAAGATGAGGATGAGCATGAGCATCATCACCACCATCATCACGACGATGAAGATGAGGATGAGCACGAGCATCATCACCACCATCATCACGACGATGAAGATGAGGATGAGCATGAACATCATCACCACCATCATCACGACGATGAAGATGAAGACGAGCATGAGCATCATCACCATCATGACCATGATCATGCAGCTCATGATGTATTCACCAGTTGGGGCATGGAAACACCACTTAAGTATTCCAAGGATGAGATTGAGAAGATGCTTGGACAGCTTGAGGATGAAGAGAAATACGGAATTGTCCTTCGTACAAAGGGTGTCGTTCCTACAGCAGATGGCAAGTGGATTGAGTTTGATTACGTTCCTGGAGAGGCTGATGTCAGAGATGGCGCTGCTGATGTAACAGGTAAGTTCTGTGTCATCGGTTCTCAGCTCAAGGAAGAGAATCTTGAGAAACTGTTCCGCAGACTGTAATTGTTTATGAATACCGGTGCGCCTGTTGGCGCAGCGGTATTTGGTGTTATATATGATTAGGAGAGCTAAATTGAAACCGGTATATATTATTAATGGATTTTTGGACAGCGGTAAGACAGACTTTTTCCGCTATACAATTGCACAGCCTTACTTCAGGACAAAAGGAAAGACCCTTTTGATCGTTTGCGAAGATGGCGAGAATGATTATGAGGAAAAACTCCTCAAGTCTACTAACACAGTTGTAGAGAGAATAGAAGAAGAGGAAGATTTTAACCCTGATGCACTTGTAGCACTTGATGCCAAGCATAATCCGGAGCGTATTCTTGTTGAGTACAATGGTATGTGGAACTTCAAGAATATGAGACTTCCTGTAATGTGGAATCTTGAACAGCAGATTACCGTTATTGATGCTTCAAGTTTTGAACTTTATTTCAACAATATGAAGTCTCTTCTTGCTGAGCAGATTCGCAATTCAGATCTTATTCTTTTCAACAGATGTGATGGAATAGAAGATCTTGCATCTTATAAGAGAAATGTCAAGGCAATCAACCAGAAGGCAGATATTATTTTTGAGGACAAGAATGGCGAGGTTGACGTTACTCTTGATGAAGATCTCCCATTTGATCTAAATGCAAATCCTATAGATCTCAACAACTATGGCTATGGAATGTTTTATCTTGATGCTCTTGATCATGTTGAGAGATATGAGGGCAAAACTGTTAGATTTAAAGGTATGGTACTTAAGCCTGAGGAGTTCCCTGATAACAGATTTGTTCCGGGTAGAATGGCTATGACATGCTGCGCACAGGATATGCAGTTCCTTGGCTTTGCTTGTGAATATGACGATGTTAAATCACTCGAAGAGAAAGATTGGGTACTTGTTACAGCCAAGGTTGTTAAGGAATATGTACCTGAGTATCAGGGTGAGGGCCCTGTACTCAAGGCTATTTCTGTTGAGAAGACAAGCGCACCTGATAATCAGGTAATAGATTTCTCTAATCCGGAGCAGTAAACAATTAACAGGGGGGACTAATGTTTAACTATAATCCACCACAGTGGCTTTTTCTTTTTTACTTCTACAGTTTTTGTGGATGGTGTTGGGAATCAGTTTACGTATCAGTATTAGAAAAAAGAGTAGTTAATAGGGGCTTTATGAGAGGCCCCTTTTTGCCTTTGTATGGATGCGGCGGGATCATGATGCTTGTTGTATCCAAGCCTTTTTATGACAACTTTCTGCTTGTTTACATAGCCGGATGCATAGGTGCTACCGTGCTTGAATATCTTACCGGAGTCATCATGGAAACTCTTTTTAAGGTGAGATATTGGACTTACGATCACAAGAAGTTTAACTACAAAGGATACATATGCCTTGAGTCTTCGCTGTTTTGGGGCGTCTGTACAGTAGTTTTTTCTCATTTCTTACAGCTTCCAATTGAGAAAGTTCTATTGATGCTCCCAATGGGATTTGTATCAGTGACCACAACAGTACTTACAATGCTAGTCAGCTGCGATTTTATGATCGCTTTTAAGACAGCCCTTGAACTTAGGGATTTTCTTATGTATATGGACAAGGCCAAGGAAGAACTTCGCAGAATGCAAAAGCGTCTTGATGTACTTATTGCTTTTAAAGGAGAGGATGTCAAGGAAGGCATTGGCAGTAAGATCGGCGGCATAGGAAACAGTATCAGCAGCAGAGTGGAAGGATTAAGCGCAGGAATCAGCAGTGGAATTGATGTACTTGGAGCATCTCTTGAGAAATCTTTTGCTGCGTTAAGAGAAAAAATAATGCTCAACCCTGCGGATTATGTTATTTCTGCCCGTGAAGAGGCTGCTGAACTATATGCTAAATACAGGATCATAATGGATAGATTGACGCCTAGCCCTGTCAGGAACTTCTTTGAGTGGTACAAAGAGAGGACTATTATGGGTAATCCAACGATGTCCTCAGCTAAGTTTAGCTTTAGCATGGAGGAGATCAAAAACAAAGTTTGCGAGAGATACAAACGGACTGGTGATTTAGAAGCCAAAGATAATGATGTAGAAAATGCAGGTTGATAGTAAGAAAAAGGCAATAAAAAACTCGTGTCGGTGAGAAGACACGAGTTTTATTTTTGTACTTATAAGTATTTATTATGTAAAAGTTAAGCCATCTTGTTAACAGCCTGAGCAAGACGAGAAACTTTTCTAGAAGCTGTGTTCTTCTTGAAAACGCCCTTTGACTCAGCCTTATCAATAGCTGAAGTAGCAGCAAGGAGTGCCTTAGCAGCCTCTTCCTTATTACCTGCTTCGATAGCAGTACGAACCTTCTTGATCTCTGTCTTAACAGCAGACTTGATCATCTGGTTTCTAGCAGCCTTCTTCTCGTTAACTAAAATTCTCTTCTTGGCGGATTTAATATTAGCCATAATTACCTCCGATTATAATTACAAATTGTTTATTATCATGTTCGTGTGCGCATTAAGCCGGACACGGACAGTTAATGCCACATACGGATTATATATTAGTCTAATTTCAAGTGTATGTCAAGGGATTAATGTTTATGGAAAACATATTCAAATTTAATATTCTTTAATTGGCATTTAATTGGATTACGCACAAAAAATTATTACAATTATGCAAATAACTGTTGACAAGCAACAAGGAGATGGGATATGCTTTCACATCACATCACATCACATCACATCACATCACATCACATCACATCAGTACCTGTTTAAGCTTTTTTGCTGTGCAGTTTTATATGAACCCTAAAAATGCGCCTAATTGGCTTGGAGTGTCTTCCTTGCCTGATTGGGCGTTTTTTGTTGCTAAAAGCTGTAGTGAAAGGAGAGAAATATGAATAGAAAGACAAGAAAAGCGCTGGGAACGCTTGTGCTTGCCTCAGTATTTGTTGTTCAGATGGTTGGATTTAAGGTTACAGCATTTGCTGACGAAGCAACTGAATATTCTCAAACTGGTAATTTATACAGGCTTGATACTACTGATGATGGTAAAGAAGATTATCTTTTTACCGGAAGAAATGGATTCTTTTTGTCAGAAGATGAGCATCATAATGACGATGATCCTTATCCAGCAGGCGCTGGCGCAGGAACACAGGTGACTGATAACAGCGCTGACGGGAATACTTACGAAGCAGGACATGCCTTTGACTGCCAATGGGGTGCAAGCTCTTCGCAGGCACATACTAGAGCTGAAAATCTAATTGATCCTTATATCACAGGAAGAAGTACACCTCTTGCTTCAGATGAATATATTAAGCTTGAATACTTTGAAAGTGGCAGTACTAATTATAAAGTTACTTTGTATAAGAAGACTGGTGAATCAGGCTCCGGTGAATCAGGCTCCGGTGAATCAGGCTCCGGTGAATCAGGTGCCGGTGAATCTGGTTCTGGCGAATCAGGTTCAGAGCAAACCCCTGCACCAGCACCAGCTCCTACACCTGAACCAGAACCTACACCATCCCCAGCGCCATCTCCTGCACCAGCGCCTGAGCAGCAGACAGTTGTAGAGGAGCCAGTTGCCCCTGCAAATATTACACTTATAAATACTAGTGCTGGGAATATTCTTCCTACACAGGAGCTTGGAAACGCAGAAGCCCCAACAGTGACAGTAGTTCTTGATATGCACCAAATGACACCTATTCAGTATACTACTGCTGTTGTTAATGCTATTACATCTGCTCAGCTGGGTGGCGCAGTAGTAATTGAGGCTAATGATGAAGTTTGCTTTACAAGAAGTATGATGGAGGCATTGACTCAAAGATCTGATGTAAGCGTAAATGTTATATATGTTAGCAAGGGCGTGAAGTATCGCGTTATCATTCCGGCAGGAACCGATGTAATGCTGCTATTAGATTCAAATGGATTCTGCGGATATGAATATCTTGCTTACATGTTTGGAGCAACACCAATAGGTTAATTATCACGTCGCAATAATTGAATAGAGACTAGCAAAAGAAGGGGCGTTCTATGTGAAAATGTCACGGATTCCATTAGAATGAGCGCCCTTTCTTTTGGTGGATTTTTAGGTGCTTACATGGTATGATGTTGTGGGCAATTTTCATTTTTGCATGAATAAATTATAGGAATTGAGGAATATAAATTTGGCAGATCAGAATAAAATCAGAAATTTTTGTATCGTTGCACATATAGATCATGGTAAGTCCACACTGGCAGACAGAATGATAGAGAAAACAGGTGTGCTTACTCTTAGAGAGATGCAGAACCAGGTTCTTGATAATATGGATATAGAGCGTGAGAGAGGGATCACAATCAAGTCACAGGCTGTCAGAATGATCTACAAGGCCAGGGACGGACAGGAATATACCTTTAACATGATCGATACACCAGGTCATGTTGACTTTGGATATGAGGTTTCAAGATCTCTTGCAGCCTGTGACGGAGCTATCCTCGTAGTAGATGCTACTCAGGGTGTTGAGGCGCAGACTCTTGCCAACGTATATATGGCTCTTGACCACGACCTTGATGTATTTCCTGTTATCAACAAGATTGACCTTCCAAGTGCTCAGCCACAGGAGGTTAAGGATGAAATCGAGGATGTTATCGGAATCGAAGCTCAGGATGCACCTCTTATTTCTGCCAAAAATGGCATCGGTATCGAGGACGTACTTGAGGCTGTTGTTCACAAGATTCCAGCTCCTGTAGGAGATCCAAATGGCACTCTTAAGGCGCTTATTTTCGATAGTATTTACGATTCCTACAGAGGAGTTATTGTATTTGTTCGTGTAAGAGACGGTGTTATCAGAAAGGGCATGAAGGTTAAATTCATGGCAACTGATGCTGAGGCTGATGTTGTAGAGGTTGGATACTTTGGCCCTGGAAGATTTATTGCAAGTGATGAGCTTTCTGCAGGTGATGTAGGATATTTCACCGCTTCCATCAAGAATATTCAGGATACACGAGTTGGTGATACTGTAACAGACCTTGCTAACCCATGCTTAGAGGCACTTCCTGGTTACAAGAAGGTAATGCCTATGGTTTACTGCGGCCTTTACCCAGCAGATTCTGCTCACTATTCAGACCTTCGTGATGCCCTTGAGAAGCTCCAGCTCAACGATGCATCTTTATTCTATGAGCCAGAGACTTCACAGGCTCTTGGCTTTGGATTTAGAGCTGGTTTCCTTGGACTTCTTCACCTTGAAGTTATCCAGGAGAGACTTGAAAGAGAATACGACCTTAACCTTGTTACTACAGCACCTTCCGTTGTTTACAAGGTTCACAAGACAGATGGAACATGCTTTGACCTTACTAACCCAACTAACCTTCCTGATCCATCTGAGATTGAATATATGGAAGAGCCTATTGTTAACGGCGAGATTATGGTTACAACTGACTATGTTGGTGCAATCATGCAGCTGTGCCAGGAGAGAAGAGGCAAATACCTTAGTACTGACTACATCGAGCAGTCCAGAGCTATTCTCAAGTATGAGCTTCCACTTAATGAGATCATTTATGATTTCTTTGACGCTCTCAAATCAAGATCAAGAGGCTATGCTTCATTTGATTACGAACTCAAGGGATATGAGAAATCTGACCTTGTTAAGCTTGATATCCTGATCAACAGGGAAGAGGTTGATGCCCTTTCATTCATAGTTCACAAGGATGGTGCTTACGAGAGAGGACGTAAGATGTGTGAGAAGCTCAAGGATGAGATTCCAAGGCATATGTTCGAGATCCCTATTCAGGCAGCTGTCGGAGGCAAGGTAATCGCCAGAGAAACAGTCAAGGCTTATAGAAAAGACGTGCTTGCCAAGTGCTATGGCGGTGACATCTCCCGTAAGAAGAAGCTTCTTGAGAAACAGAAAGAGGGTAAAAAGAAGATGCGCCAGATCGGTAATGTTGAAGTTCCACAGTCAGCATTCCTTAGCGTACTCAAGCTTGATAATACAGATTGATCTTTAGTATTTATGATTATGGGAAAAGAATTATCATTATATATCCATGTTCCTTTTTGCGTCAGGAAATGTCTTTACTGCGACTTTTTGTCATTTAATTGTAAGGCCGGAGAAATAAAAAGCTATTTCAATGCACTTGATGCCGAGATAGCTATGGCTTGCAATAGTTACAGAGATTTCACGATAAAGAGTATTTTCTTTGGAGGAGGAACTCCAAGCTTTGTGGATTCGGCGCATATATGTAATACACTTGAGCACATCAGAGAGAACTTTCAAGTAGATGTTAATGCCGAGATCAGTATTGAAGTTAATCCGGCATCAGCTATTTTGGATAAGCTTACGGATTACAGAAGAGCCGGGATAAACAGGATCAGTATTGGAGCACAGTCTTTAAATGACGGAGAGCTTAAGAAAATTGGAAGAGCTCACAATTCCGCTATGTTCTATGAAACTTTTGCAAATGCCAGAAAGGCTGGATTTGACAATATCAATATTGATATTATGAGTGCGCTTCCTGACCAAACTATGGATTCGTATATGGAAACACTTGAGAAGGTGGTCAGTCTGGGACCTGAGCATATTTCGGCTTATAGCCTGATAGTCGAGGAGGGAACTCCTTTTTATGATATGGATCTGAACCTGCCTGATGAAGATACTGACAGGCAGATGTATCATGAGACCAGGAGATTTCTTGCTCAGAACGGATACCACAGATATGAGATCTCCAATTATGCTAAGGGCAGTGATGGCGACAAAACATGCGAATGCTACCACAATAAAGTCTACTGGAGACGAG
This sequence comes from Butyrivibrio proteoclasticus B316, assembly GCF_000145035.1. Classification (NCBI taxonomy): domain Bacteria; kingdom Bacillati; phylum Bacillota; class Clostridia; order Lachnospirales; family Lachnospiraceae; genus Butyrivibrio; species Butyrivibrio proteoclasticus. The sequence continues at coordinate 2,459,367 of NC_014387.1, read as the reverse complement.
GAAATTATCTGGGACTTGGACTGGGGGCATCCAGTATGACAGATGATTCCAGATGGAAGAATATTTCGGATTTTAACTTGTATCAGAGTATTCTTCTTGATAATACTTCCTTCTTGGATAAATTTCATCAGCTCAGAACAGAATTTGAGAAATTATCTCGTTCTGATTGTATGGAAGAGTTTATGTTTCTGGGGCTTCGCCTCGTTGAAGGGGTTAGTATTTCTGAATTTAAAAGTCTGTTTGGAAGAGACATTTACGATGTTTATGGTAAAATAATTGAGAAGTACATTTCAGAAGAATTATTGGAACAAAACGGTGATCATATCCGTCTGACAGAAACGGGTATGGATGTCAGTAACACAGTAATGGCTGATTTTTTATTCTAATAAATACCAGGCGCAAACCGGGACTTAGGCTTGCGCCTTATTTAAACTAATTTTATATCGGAGGGATTATATGGCAGAGACACTCAAGAAGAGAAGTGAAGTTGAAGAAAAGCTTAAATGGGACACTTCTCTTATTTTCAAGACCAAGGAAGACATGCTGGCAGAGCTTGACAGAATGAAAAGGTTAAGTGCTGATATAGAAAAAGAGTACAAGGGACAGCTATCAGACAAAGATAAGATAAATGCCTGCCTCGATAAGTACAACGAGTTTTTGATCGGAGTAGACAGGGTTTCCAATTATACAAGTCTTAATCTTTCTGTGGATTATACTGATGCAGAGATGAATAAGCTGGACGGATTTGTTACCGGCGAGTATATGAAGGAGCTTGCAAGGCTTTCTTTTATCGACAGTGAACTTGCAGAGCTTCCTGAGAACGTGCTCAAAGAGGCAATCGAGAGCGCTACTATAGGCAAGAATTACCTCAAGGATGTGCTGAGATTTAAGCCACACATGTTAAATGCAGAATCTGAAAAAGTGATGGCATCACTTGGGGAGGTGTTTAGCGCTCCATATCAGATGTATGAGCAGACCAAACTTGCAGATATTAAATTCCCTGACTTTGAGGTTAATGGCAGGAAATATCCGCTTGGTTATTCTCTTTTTGAGGATGATTATGAGTACGAAGAGGATACAGAGGTCAGAAGAGCGGCATTTAAAGCCTTTTCAGATAAGCTTGGTGAATATAAGTATACTACAGCAGGCCAGTATGGGGCTAAGGTTCGCTCTGAGAAGCTTGTATCTGAGCTTCGGCACTTTGACAGTGTATTTGATCATCTTCTGTTTAATCAGAAGGTCACAAGAGAAATGTATGACCGCCAGATTGATCTTATAATGGACAAGTTGGCGCCACATATGCGCAAGTTTGCAAGACTTATAAAGAAGGCTCATAACCTTGATAAAATGACCTATGCAGATCTTAAGCTCCCGCTTGATCCTGAGTATAACCCTAAGGTAACTATAGAAAAGTCCAAAGAATACATTTTGGATGGTCTTTCCATCATGGGACCTGAATATCAGGAAATGCTGAAAAGAGCGTATGATGAGAGATGGATTGATTTTGCCCAGAATATAGGAAAGTCTACAGGCGGATTCTGCGCTAGTCCCTACAGGAGAGGGTCATTTATTCTTTTATCCTGGAATGAGCGTATGAGTGACGTGTTTACTCTTGCCCATGAACTTGGACATGCAGGCCATTTCTATTCCTGTCAGCAGAATCAGAGTTATTTTGACAATGAGTGCTCTCAGTATGTTGTAGAGGCTCCTTCTACTATCAACGAGCTTATTATGGCAGAGTATCTCAAGGAACAGAATAAAGATGATAAGCGTTTCCGCAGATGGGTACTTGCTTCACAGATTTCAAATACATACTATCACAATTTTGTTACTCACCTTTTAGAGGCGGCTTACCAGAGAGAGGTTTATAAGCGTGTTGACAAGGGAGAGGCAGTTCCATGCGAGACACTTTGTGAAATATTCAGAGGCGTTTTGGAGAAATTCTGGGGCGATGAAGTGGAGCTTACTGATGGCTGCGAGCTTACATGGATGCGTCAGCCTCATTACTATATGGGACTTTATTCCTATAGCTACAGTGCAAGCCTTACAGTTGCAACTCAGGTGATGAAGAGAATCCGTAGGGAAGGTGCTCCTGCAGTAGAAGATTGGAAAAAGACTCTTGCGGCAGGCGGAAGTGTGGATCCTGTAGAATTTGCCAAAATGGCAGGTGTTGACGTGACAACTGACGCAGCTCTTCTCGATACGATTGACTACATTGGAAGTATAATTGACGAAATTGAAACTCTGATGTGAAAAGAGGAATATATATGAACTACAACTTTTTTGCCCTTATATCCAGAATGAAATATATCGATAGATGGGCACTTATGAGAAATACAAGGCAGGAGAATCTGTGCGAGCATTCAATGGAGGTTGCTATGATCGCGCATGCTCTTTGCACAATAGGTAATTTGAGATATGGCAAGCATCTTGATGCCAACAAGGCAGCACTTATAGGCTTATATCATGATGCTTCTGAGATAATCACAGGAGATATGCCTACACCGGTCAAGTACTTTAACTCTGACCTCAAGCATGCCTACAAAGAGGTTGAGGCTCTTGCTGACAGTAAGCTTTTAGATAAACTACCTGATGATATGAGACCTACCTATGAGGAAATTTTTGTTCCTTCAGATACAGAGGAGGATAAATATATCAGAAAGCTTGTCAAGGCAGCAGATAAGCTTTCTGCGCTTATTAAGTGTATCAGCGAAGTGAATGTAGGAAATGCAGAGTTTAGAACTGCCAAGGAGAGCACCGGTAAGTCCATCAGAAGCCTTTATCAGGAGCTTCCTGAGGTGTTGGACTTTGTTAATGAATTTCTTTCATCTTATGGAAATACTTTAGATGAACTTACATGATAGGATTTGATTTTTTTCTCTTTTGACGTCATAATTAATTCTATATATTGATAATCACTTTTCATGAGGGGAAGCTAGTATGTCAATTATTGAAGATATCTTAAGAGAAGCAAAAGAAAATGGAGCATCTGATGTACATGTAACTGTTGGTCTTCCGCCGAAGATGAGATTAAATGGCAAGCTTATTGCTATGGAGAACTTTGGCAAGATGCTTCCTCCTGATACCCTGGCAATTGCGCAGGAAATCATGTCTGAGAAGCAGCTTGAAAAGCTTGAAGAAATCGGCCAGCACGATATGTCTTTTTCTATCCGCGGAGTCGGCAGATACAGACTTAATGTGTTCAAGCAAAGAGGCTCTATAGCTATGGCCTTCAGAGTTGTTGCATCTGAAATTCCTTCTGCTGACAGCCTTGGGATTCCTGAAGGTGTTAGTGAACTTTACAAAAAGAAAAGAGGACTGGTTCTTGTAACCGGTCCTACCGGAAGCGGTAAGTCTACTACGCTTGCTTCGATCATTGATCTTATCAATAATAACAGAGAAGCGCATGTTATTACCCTTGAGGATCCTATTGAGTTTACTTATCAGCATAGGATGTCAATTGTAAACCAAAGAGAAATCGGCACTGACTCAAATACCTATGCCAATGCGCTAAGGGCCGCTCTTAGAGAAGATCCTGATGTTATCCTTGTGGGAGAGATGAGAGACCTTGAAACTATCAGTACTGCCATAACTGCGGCAGAAACAGGTCACCTTGTTTTATCAACAGTACATACAATAGGTGCCAGCAACACAGTAGACAGACTTATAGATGTATTTCCATCTCACCAGCAGCAACAGATCAGAATCCAGCTTGCAAGTGTTTTGGAAGCTATTATTTCACAACAGCTGATCCCTACAAATGATGGAGTCTCCAGAATTGCAGCCTTTGAAGTACTTCATGTTAACAGCGCTGTTCGTAACCTTATTAGAGAAGGTAAGTCACATCAGCTCATAACTGTAATGCAGACTAACCGTAAACTGGGAATGATATCTATGGATGATGCTATCCTGGAATTATACAGGGCTCAGAAGATATCAAGAGAAATGGCTATTCAGTTTGCTCAGGATCCTGATACAATGCAAATGAAGATGCTGAGATGACCATCTTAAGAAAATCTTAAAGAAATCTTAAGAAAATCGCAAAGATTTTTTGAAACGACCTGCTATATAATTGGCAGGTCGATTTTTTTGTCTATGCGCGATTTTTCCGGCGATTACCTGTTTTACCGGAAAAAGAGAAAAATATGCAAGAGAGGATTTAGATGTTTAGTTCGGTGGTTTCAGGGGCAGTACATGGGATATCATCCTACCTGATGCAGGTGGAAGTTGATGTTTCCAGCGGACTGCCGGGATTTAATATGGTTGGCTTTATGAGTGGTGAAGTCAGAGAAGCCGGAGAAAGAGTCAGGGTGGCACTTAAAAATATGGGGTATGTTATCCCAGCTTCCAAGATCACAATCAATCTTTCCCCGGCGGATATCAAAAAGGAAAATGTCATCGTAGACCTGCCTGTAGCAATCGGAATTTTAACGGCTATGGGAGAGATCAGGGAAGAGAGCTTAACAGGCGTGATGATTCTTGGAGAACTGGGACTTGACGGCGAAGTTAAGAGGATAAACGGCACGCTCCCTATAGTGATCAAGGCCAGAGAAGCAGGCTTTTCTACAGTTATCCTGCCAAAGGAGAATGCAAGAGAAGGCGCAGTTATTGATGGGATCAGGATTATTGGGGTGGAGTCACTTCAGGAGGCTGTTGCATATCTTGATGCACCGCCTGATCAAAGAGATGACCTTATAAGTCCTACCAGGGTTGACATTGAAGAGCTTTTTAGAAAGAGTGAGTATGAAGAAACAAGCCTTGATTTTGCAGATATAAATGGTCAGGCAGCAGTCAAAAGAGCTGTAGAAATAGCGGCAGCAGGCTTTCATCACATTTTGATCGTCGGGCCGCCGGGTGCAGGGAAAAGCATGGTGGCAAAGAGAATGCCAACGATTCTTCCTCCTTTGTCTCTAAAGGAGAGTCTTGAAGTTTCTACGATATATTCAGTAGCGGGAATGATGGGAGAAAATGATGCTCTTATCACAAAACGTCCGTTTATGAGTCCACATCACTTAATTACAGAAAATGCGCTGGTTGGAGGAGGCAGTATTCCGAGACCTGGCGTGATATCTCTTTCTCACAGAGGAGTTCTGTTTCTTGATGAGATGCCTGAGTTTCCAAGATCCAAGCTTGATCTCTTAAGACAACCGATTGAGGACAGAAAAGTAAATATTGTCCGCAGCAGGGGAAAATTCACTTATCCTGCGGATTTCCAATTAGTAGGCGCTCTTAACCCTTGTCCTTGCGGCTATTACCCTGACAGAAACAGATGTAAGTGCACGCCCAATGATATAAGGCGATATCTTGGACATATTTCAGGCCCTATCCTTGACAGGACTGATATTTGTGTGGAGGCGCCAAGAGTCGATATTTCTGATCTTACCGAGAAAACAAAAAGAGTAAATGAGTCTAGTGCAAGCATCAGAAAAAGAGTACTTGCCGCAAGAAAACTTCAGGAAGAAAGATTTAAAGGAACGGAAATACGCTTTAATTCTGAGATGACTCCCACTGATATTAAAAAGTTTTGCAGACTTGGATTACAGGAGGAAAGCTTTCTTGAAAATGCTTTTTGCTCAATGGAGCTAAGTGCGAGGGCTTACCACAAGATACTGCGAGTGGCGAGGACTATTGCCGATATTGACCAGTCGCGGGATATTAAGAAAATACACCTGATGGAGGCTGTCGGATATAGGATGACTGACGGCAAGTACTGGCATCAGAATGAGGAATGATCATCAATACGAAGACTAGAAAGGATAGATGAGCACGTATAGTAGTGAAAAACATGACTGATAATAATAAAAACAAAGAAAATGAATATGCCCATTGGCTCTTTAATGTGCAGGGGCTTGGAAATAAGAGTATAGATAAGCTCTTGTGCAATGGAATGAGCTGCAGTGATATATACAAGGCTGATGTCAAAGAGTTCAAGGGGCTTCTGACAGATAAGCAGATTAAAAATCTTGAGCAGTCTAAAAGAATATGGGACTTTGATAAAGAGGCAGCAAAGCTTGCCAAAAAGGATATCTCTTTTATATCAAGAATAGACTCTAGATTCCCGGATAAGCTTAAGAATATTCCGGATCCGCCTTTTGCATTATATGTAAAAGGGGAACTTCCTGACCCGGCTAAGCCCAGTGTGGCTATAATCGGAGCGCGAATGTGTTCGGAATACGGCAGATACATGGCGAGAGTATTTGGGCGAGGGCTGGCTCTTGCGGGCGTGCAGGTGATAAGTGGTATGGCAAGGGGCGTTGATGGCATCAGCCAGAAAGCAGCTCTTGCTGCCGGAGGAAAATCCTACGGGATTGTAGGAAGCGGCGTTGATATCTGCTATCCGGAGGATAACCTGGAAATTTATAACAATCTATGTGAAATGGGAGGCGTAATTTCCGAGTTTCCGCCCGGAACTTATCCCAAAGCAAATTTCTTTCCTATGAGGAACAGAATTATAAGCGGTCTTGCGGATGTCGTTCTGGTCATTGAGGCAAGAGAAAAGTCAGGCACGCAGATTACGGTGGATACAGCACTTGAGCAGGGCAGAGAAGTACTTGCTGTTCCGGGAAGAGTCACAGACAGGCTAAGCGATGGTTGCAATCTGCTCATAAGTCAGGGAGCAGGCGTGGCTATTGGAGTAGATGATGTGCTGGAAAGGCTCTGGGAGGGCGCAAGAAGTAGCAGGTGTCGTGAAAAAACAGATGACATAAGACGAAATCATAACGAAGACCAATATAACCTCGGATCCAGGGAGGAGAGTGAAGGCCCTGAAACTATAGAAGATGAGATATTGGAACTAGTAGATATCATTCCGGTTTCGTCTTCTCAGATCCTGGAGGGCTTGAATCTAAGAGGAATAGACATTTCCGTGCCTCAGTTAATGGGTTACCTGATGGAACTAAATTATAAGGGGGCACTGATACAGGATGGAGCATATTACCGCAAAAGGCAGTAAACACGGGGTTATTAACAATGTATAGTGCCTTGAGCTACCGCTTGCGCAAAACGTTACCGGAAACGTAACCGAAAACGTTACCGCTCAAAAAGTCAATGTGCACATTGTACAAAATCGTATACGGTTTATCATATAAAGTGCTTTATTGACAAAAAAATGCACAAAGCATAAACTTTTTAATAGAGCAACCGATTGCGCTCTGCGCAACGGAAAAAAGGCCATTAAAATCGGTTTATGGCCAGTGTAAACATTTTACTAATTGGAGGAAACAAAATGAAAAAGAAATTGGTATCTGTTTTATTAACAGCTGCTATGGGTGCATCCCTTCTTGTTGGATGTGGTTCTGATGCAGCACAGACTGCTACTGATACAGCAGAAGCTGTTCAGGAGACAACAACAGAGACAGCTGAGGCTGTACAGGAAACTACAGAGGCAGTTCAGGAAGCTGCAGCTGACGTTGATCCAGCAGCTTACGATGGCAAGGAAGTTAAGGTTTGGGTTGCTGAGAACGTTGTAGATTTCACTAATGAGCAGATCGAGAACTTCAAGACAGCATATCCTCAGTATGCAGGTGTTAACTTCACAGTTGAGCCTGTAGGAGAAGGCGATGCAGCCGGCAACATCATCACAGATGTAACAGCTGGCGCTGATGTATACGGATTTGCACAGGATCAGCTTACAAGACTTGTTACAGCAGGAGCTCTTGAGGAAGTTAATCCTGATTACCTTTCAGCAGTTGAGTCTGCAAACTCAGCAGGTGTTGTAGAAGCTGGTAAGGTTGGCGGAACTCTTTACGCTTATCCTATGACAGCTGATAACGGATATTTCCTTTACTATGATAAGAGCGTTGTAACAGATCCTTCTACACTTGAAGGCATTCTTGAGCAGTGCGAAGCAGCTGGTAAGAACTTCTACATGGATATGACAGGTTGGTATCAGGTAGCATTCTTCTTCGGAACAGGCTGCCAGCTCACATACGATACAGATGCAGATGGTAACTTTACAGCATGCAATGTTGACTATGCATCAGATAAGGGCCTTGTAGCTCTTAAGGAGATGATCGAGGTTGCTTCTTCATCTGCTTACCAGGCTGGTTCTTCAGCTGGTGATGCTGTTAACTACGCAGCAATCATTGATGGAACATGGGATGCAGGTACAGTTAAAGAAGTTCTTGGTGACAACTACGCATGCGCTAAGCTTCCTACATTCACAGGTTCAGACGGCAAGACATATCAGCTCAGCGGATTCAACGGATGCAAACTCCTTGGTGTTAAGCCTCAGGAAGATGAAGACAAGCTTCAGATCTGTGATGACCTTGCATACTACCTTACAAGCGAGGAAGTTCAGCTTGCAAGATTTGAAGCAGTTCAGTGGGGCCCATCTAACTTAAATGCACAGGCATCAAGCGAGGTTAAGGCTAACGAAGCTCTTTCAGCTCTTGCAGAGCAGTTCGCATATACAATTCCACAGGGCAACTACCCTGGAGACTACTGGTCACGTGCTGAGTCACTTGCAGGCGATGTTAAGGATGCCTTCCAGAAAGCTTCTGATGAGGACCTTACAGCTGCACTTGAAGCATACCAGGCTGACCTTGAGTCATATGCTAAATAATTGATAATCACAGGCAATTCTGCCGATTATTACGAAACTTTTGCTTAATGTTCTTCCGGTGGAAAGACTCTTTCTGCCGGAAGAATTATTGTTAGGAGAACTTGGAGGAAGCAGGTATGGCTAATACAAAAGGTGGCCAAAAAAAGAAAAATGCAATTGCTGATTTCTTTAGTATGTTGGGAAAAGACCTAAAGGAAATCGGTATTACTTTTAAAGAGGGAGATTTTAAGACAAAGATTTCATTTCTGATCTTTGGCTTTGGGTCTTTGCTTCGCGGCTTATGGCTGAGGGGACTGACTCTTTTAGCTGCTGAGTGTGGACTTTTATATTTTATATTCTCATTTGGATGGTCATATTTTTCCAAGATAGGAAGTCTTGGAACTATTGCTACTACCAAGCAGGGAAGAAAAACAGTATACGGAGATAACAGCTTTTTGATACTGTTGTTTGGTCTTCTTACTTTGTTTGCGGTTGTTGCATTTATAGCTATTTGGAGAATAAATGTCAGAGTTAATCGCAACGAAGAACTTATTATCAAAAGTGGCAGAAAGCTTCCGTCAAACACAGATGACTTCAAGTCACTCTTTGATTCCAATTTTGACAAGACACTTCTTGCACTTCCTGTTACGGGAGTCTTTGTATTTACAGTGTTGCCTATCGTGTTCATGATATGTGTTGCGTTCACCAATTACGACGCTAACCATCAGCCACCTTCAAATCTTTTTACATGGGTTGGCCTTGAGAACTTTAAAAATCTGTTCTCATTTGGTACAGCAGGCTTTGGTGGAACATTTGTGACAGTTCTTGTATGGACACTTGTATGGGCCTTTTTTGCTACATTTATCGATTACTTCCTTGGTATTGCAGTTGCTATGCTGATCAATAAAAAGGGAATCAAATTTAAGAAATTGTGGAGAACAATCCTTGTAATGACTATTGCTGTTCCACAGTTTGTATCACTTTTGTATGTTTCCAAGCTGTTTGCTAATGATGGACTTATTAACGGATATCTTCTTAAGTGGGGAATTATCGATCAGGCGATTCAGTTCTGGGTTAATCCAACACTTGCCAAGATCACGATCATTGTTGTTAATATCTGGATCGGTATTCCATACATGATGCTGATAGCAACCGGACTTCTTATGAATATTCCTGAAGATCTCTATGAGAGTGCACGTATTGACGGTGCAACTCCATGGCAGATGTTCGTTAACATTACAATGCCTTATATGCTGTTTGTAACAGGACCATTCCTGCTTACTCAGTATACTGGTAACCTGAATAACTTTAACGTTATTTTCCTTTTGACACAGGGACAGCCCAAGACAGGAAACCTTGTTGGAGGAGCCGGACGTACGGATCTTCTTATAACATGGCTTTATAAGATGACTATTAACGATACCAATTACCGTATGGCTGCCGTAATAGGTATCATGGTATTCGTTGTAACTGCTGGAATCAGCCTTGTTGTTTATAACTTATTACCATCTGTCAAGGACGAGGAGGGCTTCCAATAATGGCTAATACTAATATGAGTTCTATGAAAAGAAAAAGAGCTGTAGGCAATTTCTTCGGCTATGTTTTACTTATTGTCATAAGCCTTATATGGCTGTTCCCATATTTTGGACTTCTTATGGCAAGCTTTAGATCTTTTGATGCTTCTATAGAGTATGGCGGAGTTGTAGACTACATAATTCCTCACACATTTTCGCTTGATAACTACAGGTTTTTGTTTAATGGCCAGACCAATTATGTTAGATGGTATGCCAATACACTTGTTATCTCTATATTTGTATCACTGTTTAACACATGTATTGTTCTTTGCGTAAGTTATGCACTTTCACGAATGAGATTTGCCGGAAGAACATTCCTTATGAGATTCTGGCTGGTTCTGGGAATGTTCCCTGGATTCCTTACAATGATCTGTCTGTATTTCCTTCTCAAACAGATGGGACTTACTCAGGCAGGCGCTATTCCGGGACTCATTCTTGTATCTGTAGCAAGCTCAGGTATGGGCTACTACGTATGTAAGGGTTACTTTGACACGATTCCCAAGGCACTTGATGAGGCAGCCAGAATTGACGGTGCTTCCCGCGCAAGAGTCTTTTTCCAGATGATAATCCCTATGGCTAAGCCAATTATCATTTACACAGCTCTTGTAGCATTTATGGGACCATGGTGTGATTACGTTTTTGCTTCATATATTGCTTTTGGACATGATGCAAGTTACAATGTAGCAGTTGCCATGCAGAGATGGATGGTTGTAGGGGACTATCAGGGTTACTTCACAAGATTCTGCGCAGGTGGAATTGTTGTTGCGGTTCCTGTTACAATTTTGTTCATGTTCCTTCAGAAATACTACGTAGAGGGTGTTACTGGTGGAGCGGTAAAGGGCTGAGCAGAGCACTTGCTGAGGTACTGTCGAAGCTAGTGCGAGCCATGGGTGAACACTTACCGAGGTACTTTCGAGGTTAGTGTGAATCCCAGAGAATCCCAGAGAAGAGTATGTTCCTTGTGAATTATGGTGAGAATATATGACTGACGATAAAATTACAATTGATGACGTGGCCAAGGCTCTTGGTATTTCCAAGACTACTGTTTCCAGGGCTATTTCCGGAAAGGGAAGAGTCGGCAACAGTACCAGAGCCAAGGTTATGGAATTTATTGAAAAGCACAATTACAGGCCTAATGTCATGGCCAGGGCGCTTGCTCAGCAGAGGACTTTTAATATCGGCGTCGTCTGGCCCTGTGATTATAACGCTGTAGATCTTCCTTTTTTCCAGAGATGTATGATAGGAATGAGTGAGATCACATCGAGTTTTGGTTATGATATAGTGGTGTCGCTTATTGCAGGTGATGATCTGTCCAGTTTGAAGAGAATAATTGAGAATCATAAGGTTGATGGCGTTGTGCTGACCAGAACAATGGTCAATGATACACCGGCAATGTATCTCAAAGAGTCGGGGGTTCCCTTTGTTGCCATCGGTAAGACTGATGATCCTGATATTATTACTGTGGACAATGACAATCTTGGAGCGTGCAAGGAACTTACATCTATACTGCTTGCAAAAGGACTCAGGAAGCTTGCACTGATAGGTGGTTCTACCAACCATATTATTACCAGGACCAGATACGAGGGTTTTGTTGATGCTTTTGAGAGTATGGGACTTGAAGTTGATCAGAATCTTGTCTATCTGGATATTGAGAATAATATCAAAATAGGCGGTATTATCAAAACGCTTCTTAAGAAAAATATAGACGGTGTTATCTGTATGGATGACAGTATCGCAGGAGAGGTTATTTCAAGATGCCGTGATGAACATATAAGAATTCCCGATGATCTGCGGGTTGCGTCTTTTTATAATAGCTCGCTTCTTGAGAGTACTGTTCCTTCAGTTACATCCCTTAATTTTAACGACAGAAATCTTGGAGCTGAGGCGGCCAGAACTCTGCTGGCGATAATAGCAGGAGAGAATGCTCAGAGCAAGATGCTCAAGAATTACGAAGTAATTTTAAAAGAAAGTACTAAGTGATAAGCCATGGGCGATGATTTTACTGATCACCGCCCATGTATTGTATAGGAGAGAATGAGGAGAAAAGTTATGAAGATAACTTCTGAGTCGAAGGTTGGTTTTGACAATGTAAGCCTTCTTGTTGATGGGAAAAGATGGTTCCCTATGATGGGAGAGATGCATTTTAGCAGATACCCCAAGAAAAACTGGGAGCAGGAGCTTTGTAAAATGAAGGCTGGTGGCATAGATATAGTTTCTCTTTATGTTATCTGGATACATCATGAAGAGATACAGGGTGAATTCGATTTTACAGGCGACAGATGTCTTAGGGATTTCCTTGAGACTGTCAAAAAAGTTGGAATGTACAGCATTTTAAGGATTGGCCCATGGGCACACGGAGAGGCCAGAAATGGCGGCTTCCCTGACTGGCTTTTGGAGGATGCAAGGGAAAAAGGCTATGAAGTCAGAAGCAATGCTCCGCAGTACCTTGAGCATGTGAGAAACTTTTATTCCAAAACCTATGAGCAGGCTAAGGGATATTTTATCAAAGATGATGGTCCTGTTATAGGAATACAGATAGAAAATGAGTTTGGACACTGTGGAGGTCTCACCGGCGATGAAGGTGAGAAACATATGCAGATTCTTAAGAAAATGGCGCAGGAGATTGGCTTTATTACTCCTATATACACAGCTACAGGCTGGGGAGGCGCTGTTACAGGAGGAATGCTCCCGGTCATGGGCGGCTACTGCGAGGCTCCGTGGGATCAGAGACTTACAGAGATAGAACCAAGCGGAAACTATATTTTTACAAGAGAGAGAAATGACCATAACATCGGATCAGATCACGGACTTGGCGCTGGAATTACTTTTGATATGGATAAGTTTCCTTTCCTTACAGCTGAGCTTGGTGGTGGCGTTCAGGTTACCCATCACAGAAGACCTATAGCTACAGGGCTTGATACAGCTGCGATGACCATGACCAAGATTGGATGCGGTGCTAATCTTTTGGGATATTATATGTATCACGGAGGAACAAATCCTAAGGGGAAACTCACAACTCTTCAGGAGAGCAGAGCTACAGGCTATCCTAATGACCTTCCTGAGTATTCATATGATTTTAATGCTCCTCTTCGTGAATTTGGCCAGATGGAAGGTACTTATAGAGAGGTAAGGCTTATAGCGAGCTTTATTCATGACTTTGGAAATGATCTGTGTGATATGGGCTATGTCGCACAGCCTGGAAATCCTCTTAAGCCTGATAATTTAACTGATCTTCGAAGCTCAGTCAGATATAAGAAAAAAACTGATGTAAATGGCAGAGAGTATAACACAGGATATCTCTTTGTAAACAATTATCAGAGAAGATATGAGATGGCTCTTCACAAAGACGTAGAGCTTACAGCTTATGCTGAAGATGGCACTACTAAGCTTGCAACCTTTGCAAAGCGTGATGTGGCAGATGGAGACTTTTTCTTTTACCCATTCAACATGGAAATAGGAGCCAATGCTCTTGTGACTATTGATGCTACTCCTATGTGCATTATCCACGATGCCTGTGGCAAGGGACGCGATGCGTACGTTTTCTACACTGATACTGAAAGGGAAGTATCCATGGATGTGCAGGGCGACCTTGATGGCAACAGGATCATTGTTTTGAGCAGAGAAGAAGCTGTACATGCGTCTAAAGTTGTAATAGATGGAAGAGAACATCTGATCATTTCTGCAGCAGAGGCTGTGACTGATGCCTGTGGTGATGTGAATCTGTTCTTTGAAACTGAGCAGGATTCCGGGCTCGTGTTCAGGGTATATCCTGAGATTGCCGGAGAACTCAATAAATTTGCCTGCAGGAAAGGTGCTTGCGATGAAGGCGAATATACAACTTCAGATGCTTTTGCAATGTATGAGAGCAATGAAGTATATAAAAATACTGCAAAAGTCTCATTTGAATTAACCGGAAACGAAAACGATGTGCTTCGTTATAAGTTTTCTGTTACAAATATGTCACCTGATGCAAATGAAGTTTATGCACATCTTGATTTTACCGGTGATATAGGCAAGCTCATTATAGACGGCGAAATTGCTACAGATACCTTCTACACAGGACAGCTGTGGGAGATTGGCCTAAAGAGATACGCAGATAGCGCTTTGGATGCGGAAATACTGATAACTCCTTTAACAGAAAAAGATAAGGAGCGCATGTATTTACAGGAGTGGCCAAAGATGATAGACGGAAAAGCCTGCATATTAAAAGAAATACGATTAAGCACACAATATAGTATCAAAATTGCATAAATTTATGTATAATAGTGTTATCGGAAGTTCGCGCTTTCGATAACACTTTTTTCAATTAACTAGCAGTGCATGATAAGTGAGGGCAGAACATGGCTGACGGTGATATGACAATGACATATTCTGCTATAGTCAGAGATAAAGACAATCGAAAAATAGTCCGTGTGAAGTTTGAAAGGAATGGAGACAGCGGCCCTGAAGTTGCCGAGGGACTTCTTCCTGATTGTAGGATTGTCAGTCAGAACGGCTTTTCAACTGAGGAGATAAAGGGATTGGAGGAGTATTTAAGGGGGAATCTTGATGACTTTATGAGCAAAGCCAAGGTGATCAGTAATCCGCTTAAATGGCTTTGATTTTCTCTTTGGAGGCTGGCGCATGCAGTATAATTACTACTTTGATATCTGCGCTATATGTATAATTGCGACTATTGCTATAACTACTATGTCTAGAAAGGCTGTGCCTGCTTATAGACAGAAAGCTTATGGCCTTCTTGTATTTGCGATTTTTACCGCAACTGCGGCAGAGAGAATAGAAACTTATCTTCAGATGAATCCCATGGATACATCCTGGTATTTGTTTGCGGAAAAGAGCTTTGGATCAATTTATTATCTTGCGCACCTTTTTTCTGCGACATCTTATATGCTCTATGTAATGTCTGTTCTGGACATCTATGTGAATTTCAGGGAACTTAAAAATTTCATGTTTGTTGCTTTTGGGTATTTGGTCGGAGTGACAGCAGTAGTTATAAACTGGTTTGTTCCGATACTGTTTTATTACAGTAGTGACGGATTGTACCATAGGGCTCCGGGAATATGGCTATACTATGCTCTTGCGATGTATTATCTGGCAGCTGGAGTGAGCCTTATGCTCAGATACAATAGTCTTATGAGACTTAAGACAAGGATGTTTATTGCATCCTATGTTGTCTTTATTATCATTGGTATCGTTCTACAGTTCTTTTATCCGACACTTCTCATAGAAAACTTCTGCAATACTGTAAGCGTAACGCTTGTGTTTATCACACTTCAGAACCCGAGCGAGATGGTGGATGAAAGCCTTAATATGCTCAACAGAAAGGCTTTTTTGGAAGGTCTGGATCTTAAAGTTAAGAGAAAAGAGCCCCATAGTACTATTTTTGTAACTATAGATAATATCGGTGAACTGGGCGCGGAAATTGGTTATAAACAGGCTCAGAATGTGATCAAGCTTATTGCTCAATATCTCAGGAATGCCGGGCGCAAGGAATATGGACTTCAAAGCTATGCGTACAGATATGCAGAGTATATGTTTGCCGTTTCAATCCATAGCAAAAACGATGAGCTGATAAAAGAGTTCCTTGAAGGAATAGCCAAGAGGTTGAATGATCCCTGGAATAGTGCAGGAATGGCGATCAGGATTGAGGGACACTGCTTTCTTATTAAGTATCCTGACAACTATGAAACTACAGCCGGACTTATTAGCAGGATTGATGTAGTTACTGAGGATATTGCAAATAGCAAGGATACGATAGTAGTTCTGGATGATGCAGAGTTTTGGAAGGCCAAAAAGGCAAGAGATTTTGATGCAATGGCAAGAGCCAGCCTTGATAAGAAAAATGCTACTATTAAGTATCAGCCTGTCTTGTCCAAAATTTACAGGATCAATTACAGCGCAGATGTGTTATTTTTCCCAAAGGATGATAATGGAAATGAAATTGATCTAAGATATTCTATCCCTGATGCCAAGAGTAGTCAGGCTCTTATAGATGTGGATGAGTATGTGTACAGAAGTGCGTGCCGTGCTCTGTCATTTTGGAATGGTGGAGATAAAAAAGGCAAATATAGAGCAATTGTAGGCATGTCTCAGGGAGAAATATCCAAAAATGATTTCATCAGAAAGATAAAGAAAATTCTGAGGGAAGAGCAGGCAGAGGCATCCTGGATAAGTCTTAAGCTTACGGAGACGACGCTTACGACCATGAATAAAGTAGCGGAACATAACCTGCGGCTCATGGGTGAGATGAATAGCTACATAATTGTTGATAAATTTGGAAGCGGTTATGGAGATCTTGACAGAATACTGTCACTTCCTGTTTTTCAGGTAAACTTTGATATATCAGTTCTGCGAATGGCCAGATTTTCTGACAAGATGAAACTTGTGGCAGAGGGAATGATAAATCTTTTCCATGATGTAAGTATCATGGTGGGCGCTGCGGATATAGAGAATGAAGATGATAAGCAGATAGCTGAAGAAATCGGCTGCGATTTCCTTATGGGCGATTATATGGGACAGCCAATGCAGGACAGCTCTTATGTTAAATTTATTGATGCTTATTTTGAGGAAGGTTGATTTTTGAATGGAACTTATTACTAACCCTCAATCCTATAATATATGCTTTTCGATTGCATCTCTTTTGCTTATTATGGTGACTTATCTGATACATGCTTCTGAGGATAAGGTCTACAATAAGCAGGGGCATATTTTTGGTGCACTTATTCTTGATGCATTTATGCTAAATCTTATGGGATTTGTCCATAATATTTATCTGTATAGCGATGTTGCCAAAACTATTATTGGATATGAGGGAAACACATATGTTGTCATAGCTGAAAAGATGTTTGCGCACCTTCTTCCTTATTTGTCTATTACTTATGTAATGAGCCTTTTCCAGCTTAATCTTGACAGGCTTTGGAAAAAAGCGGTTATGATCTTCCCGGTGTTCTATGCTATAGCAGTGTTTGTCATAGGCTTTTTTACAAACTTCTATTTCTATTTCACAGAGGAAGGAAATCTGAAATACATATACCCTCAGGGGGCGACTGTGTACCTGGGTGCGGATCTGTATTTTGCCTTTGCAACTTATCTTCTCATCAAATATTCCAGGTCGCTTAGTACAGAAAAAGCCTATGCGCTGTGGGTTTATTATTTTCTGATGATGCTTGCTGTTCCGGTCAGGATCTTTACTAAATCAAGCTCTATCTTTGAATTTAGTGTTTCACTGGCGCTTCTTTTGTGTGTATATACTTTCCAAAACCCAAGTGAGTTTGTAGACAGATTCTCGGGAGCTGCCACCCGGAATGCGCTACATTTTTCTATTTTGACAAATCTTTTGCAGAAAAAAGAATTCACTCTTTATGGAATACATATCGACAGGCTTTCGGCAGCAGTTGGAGAAAAATCTCCGGAGCTGTCTGCTGAGCTGCTCTCACAGATGACAGATTATTTGAAGGGCTTAAGCCCTGATGGAATAGTATATTATCCTTATATGGATGACTTTATTATCCTGTTTCCGGGAGTGACTGCTGATGAGAGCATCATAGAGAAGACCTCCGATCAGGTCAGAAGGCGCTTTAAGGATATCTGGAAAGTGGGAGATGAGGAGCTTAAGTTTTTTGAAACGCCTTATGTTCTCTCTTTCCCTGAAGAAATAGACTCTCTGGAGAGATATCAGGAAGTAAAGGTGGTTCTGGATAAGGTACTGGTTAAGCAGGCAAGAGACATTGTGCATTTCTCTGACATTAATCTTAAAGTCATTGAACATGATAAAAAAGTCGACAGCATAGTCAAGCATGCTCTTGAAGACGGACTTTTGGAAGTATATTATCAACCGATATATTCTCCGGTAACAGGCAAGTTTTCATCCTGTGAAGCACTTTTGAGGCTCAAGGATCCGCAGCTTGGATTTATCTCTCCTGCAATCTTTATGCCTATAGCAGAGAGAAACGGTACAATTCTTGAAATAGACAGATTTGTTCTGAATAATGTGTGTGATATGATCGCAAATGCAGATGTCAGAAAATACGGCCTTGAATATACAGAAGTAAACTTATCCGTAGTTGACTGTATTCAGACTAATCTTGCGGATAACGTAATGGGAACACTTGATAAATATGGAGTGGATACCAGCGAGATCAATTTTGAAATCACAGAGACTTATGAACAGGGTATTACTGCTGTAATGGATGAGAATATCACAGGACTCAGGGATAAAGGTATTACTTTTTCCATGGACGATTTTGGAACGGGTTATTCCAACATAGTAAGAATTGCGACTATGCCTGTAGAGATCTTTAAACTTGATAAGAGCATCATTCAGTCTGCTTTTGACTCTGAGAAATCTTATATGGTCATGTTAAATCTTATCAGGATCATCAAATCTCTTGGAAAAGAGATTGTGGCAGAGGGCGTTGAAACAGGTGAGCAGGCGCGTCAGCTTATTAAGCTTGGGTGCGATCATATTCAAGGATTCTTCTATGCCCGCCCTATGCCCAAAGATCAGTTTGTGCAGTTCCTCAAAGAGCATAACGGATAGTGCATTGTGCATATGCTTTGAACACTCTAGTGGGGCATTGCAATAAAGTGAGCTTAAGTGTATGATTAGATTTGAATTTTTATATGGTAAGGATGGTAATTTATGGCATTAATTAAGAAACCTGTTACAGGAATGAGAGATATTCTTCCCTCAGAAATGCAGCTGAGGGATTATTGCATTGGTGTTATCAAGAAGACCTATGCAGAATTTGGATTTACTTCAATAGAGACACCAGTTGTTGAGTCTTTGGCCAATCTCAACAGCAAACAGGGTGGTGAGAATGAGAAGCTTATCTTTAAGGTAATGAAGAGAGGAGAGAAACTCAATCTTGAGACTGCCAAAGAGGAAAATGATCTCACAGATTCAGGTCTTCGTTATGATCTGACAGTGCCTCTTGTTCGTTTCTATGCTAATCACGCTAACGAGCTCCCATCACCTTTTAAGGCTCTTCAGATGGGCAATGTTTTCAGAGCTGACAGACCTCAGAAGGGCAGATACCGTCAGTTCATGCAGTGCGATATCGATATTCTTGGCGAGCCTTCCAATCTTGCGGAAATAGAGCTTATCCTTGCTACAACTACCACACTTGGAAGACTTGGATTTAAGGATTTCAAAATCAGGATCAATGATAGAAGAATGCTCAAGGCTATGGCTGCTTACAGCGGATTTGCCGAGGAAGAGTATGACAATGTATTCATCACTCTTGATAAGATGGACAAGATAGGTATAGACGGAGTGGCAGAGGAACTTGTTAAGCAGGGCTATCCTCAGGAGAACGTTGATAAATATCTTGAACTTTTCAGAGAGGCTGAAGGCAAGAAGAACCTTGAAGCTATCAAGGTTATCGCTGATAAAATTGGTGATTTCCTTGATGAAGACACCAAGAATAACCTTAACGAGATCATCAGCAGTGTAGACGCTTCCAAGACAGCTCAGTTCGAGATGGAGTTTGATCCTACACTTGTTAGAGGAATGAGCTATTACACAGGAACTATTTTTGAGATTGCAATGACACAGTATGGCGGAAGCTGCGGTGGTGGCGGACGTTACGACAAGATGGTTGGCAAATTCCTTGGCCAGGATACACCTGCATGTGGATTTTCTATTGGCTTTGAGCGTATTATCATGATCATGATGGATGAAGGCTTCAAGATTCCTGGCGAGAATGATAAGGTGGCTTTCCTTATAGAAAAAGGCATCAAGGGAGAGAGACTTACAGAGATCATCGCTGAAGCTCAGAAAGAACGAGCTGCAGGCAAGAAGGTTCTCACTGTTCGTATGGCCAAGAACAAGAAATTCCAGAAACAGCAGCTAAGTGAAGAGGGTTATGAAGATATCAGGGATTTCTATGAAAAACCTCTAAATTGATAAGCAATTGAGAATAATTGCGTAGATGGGGAAGTCTGGTTGTGACACAAT
This sequence comes from Butyrivibrio proteoclasticus B316, assembly GCF_000145035.1. Taxonomy (NCBI): domain Bacteria; kingdom Bacillati; phylum Bacillota; class Clostridia; order Lachnospirales; family Lachnospiraceae; genus Butyrivibrio; species Butyrivibrio proteoclasticus. The sequence goes on along the minus strand of NC_014387.1, from coordinate 2,439,293 downwards.
AAGAGAAAAACCAGATTGGGGGATTACAAAGATGATCAGAAAAGGCTTTAAAATGAAGCTGTATCCGGGAATGGAAAAAGAGTACGAGAAGAGACACAATGAGCTGTGGCCTGAAATGCAGCAGATGATCCATGAGCATGGAGGACACAACTATAGTATTTATCTTGACCCAGAGACTCTTGTTCTCTATGGATACATAGAAATAGAAGATGAGGAGTTGTGGGCAAAGAGTGCAGATACCGAGATCAACCGCAAATGGTGGGATTTCATGGCTGATATCATGGAAACCAATCCTGACAACAGCCCTGTTGCAGTCGATTTGCACCCTGTGTTCCATTTAGACTGATTTACAATGAAATGTAATACTATTATTTTTGACCTTGACGGAACACTTCTGAATACACTTGAGGATTTGATGGACAGCGTTAATTATGCGCTTTCACAGTATGGAATGCCGAAGAGGGAACTAGAAGAGATCAGACACTTTGTAGGAAATGGTGTTGAGAGACTAATGGAGCTTTCAGTACCTGATGGCAAGAATAACCCTGTTTTTCAGGAAGCCTTTGCCTGTTTCAAGGAACACTATCTGATCCACTGTAACGACAAGACGGGGCCATATCCTCATATTATGGAGCTTTTGGAAGCTCTTCATGATAAAGGGTATAACATGGCAATTGTATCCAATAAATACATGAACGCTGTTAAAGAGCTCAATGAGCTGTATTTTAGCAGGTTCATCAAGGTTGCTATCGGCGAATCTGCCGGTATTCGCAAAAAGCCTGCTCCGGACACAGTGGAAGAGGCAATCAGACAACTTGGCGTCAGCAAGGACAGCTGTGTATACGTAGGTGATTCTGAAGTTGATCATATGACAGCTGTTAACAGTGGCCTTAGATGTATATCATGTCTGTGGGGCTTTAGAACGAAGGAAGAGCTTATTAAGGCAGGAGCCGGAAACAATATTTTTGTGACGGATCCAATGCAAATACTTGAGGTTATACAGGAGGAAGAACTTTGAACGTTCACTTGGTCAGGCTGATAGTGCTAATTGTGTTAGTGCTTCTTTCAGCTTTTTTCTCTTCTGCAGAGACAGCTTTTATGACTGTAAACAGAGTCAAGATCAAGGCACTTGCAGATGAAGGAAATAAAAGAGCTGCATCTGTTATCAGAATTTGTGAAGACACACAGAAGATGCTATCAGCGATCCTGATTGGTAATAATATAGTTAATCTGAGCGCATCGGCACTTATGACAATCTTTGTTACAGACCTCTGGGGAAGTCTGGCGGTAGGAATTGGTACCGGTGTTCTCACACTTGTTGTACTGGTATTTGGAGAGATCCTTCCTAAGACCATAGCAACAGCATATTCGGAGAATATATCTCTTTGGTATGCGGGGGTTATTCTTTTTATCATGGCTATTACCAAGCCGCTTAGCTTTATCATCAACGGAGTAGCATCTGCAATCTTAAAGCTTTTAAGAGTTGATGTGCAGAACAGGGTGGCTATGACAGAGAATGAGCTTAAGACCTACGTTGATGTAAGCCATGAGGACGGCGTAATTGAGACCGGAGAAAAAGAGATCATTTACAATGTATTTGATTTCAGTGATGCGGTTGCCAAGGACATCATGATACCAAGGATCGATATGTCATGTGTCAGCTCAGATGACGACTATAACGAAGTCATGAGGGTGTTCAAGGACGAAATGTACACCAGAATACCTGTTTATGAAGGGAATGAACAGGATAATATCATTGGTCTTATAAATATCAAGGACCTTATTCTCGTTCAGGATAAAGATAATTTCAAGATTAAGGACTACATCAGAAAAGCTTATTATACCTATGAATTCAAGAAGACGGCAGATCTTTTGGTTGAGATGAGAGAAAGGTCTCAGAATGTGGCCTTTGTCCTGTCTGAATACGGCACAACAGTTGGCATGATCACTTTGGAAGATCTTCTGGAAGAAATTGTTGGTGAGATCAGAGATGAATATGACTCTGATGAAGCTCAGTTTATCAAGGATCTTGGAGACAACAAGTATCTGGTGGAAGGTAACATGAAGCTTGATGATATCAATGATGCGCTTGGAACCAACCTTGATTCCGAGGACTATGATTCTATCGGCGGACTTATGATAGAAAACCTCGACAGACTTCCGGGATATGGAGAAACTGTCAACCTTGATAATGGAATAACTCTTACTGCAAGGGCTATCAAGCGCAATAGGATTACCAAGGTTTTGATGCATGTTGAGCCTGTTCATGAGCAGGAAACAGAGGAAGATAATAAAGAATAAAAGCTCTTTATAAATTTATGAAAATATGTTATACTGAATCGATGTAAAAACTCGAAAGATGGTATGTACCAGATTTTCAAGTAGGAGGCAATTATGAAACACGTTAAATCATTAGTTACAAGAAATCTTAAGGAATCAATGAAGAAGGGCGGATGCGGCGAGTGCCAGACATCTTGCCAGTCTGCTTGCAAGACTTCCTGCACAGTAGGAAATCAGAGCTGCGAACAGCTTAGCAAGTAATTACCGGTTACAGATATTCCGGGAAGTATATATTTTATCCCGGAAACATGATTTAGTCATGTCGGGCAGCGACTTTGTCGCTGCCTCACTTTTTGTGATTATACAAGTCAGATGCCTGTATTTTTGAATCTGACTTTATATTAGTTAGGAGTTTATATGATTCACGCTTACAAGAACAACGGTTATAATATTGTTCTGGACGTTAATAGCGGATCAGTACATGTTGTTGATGATGTTGTTTTTGACCTTGTAGAGGTCATAGAACAAAGACTGCAGGACAAATATGGCACTGCAGCAGCTGCTGAGGACAATAACGGCGTAGATGAAGCCGATGTTAAGTGGCTTTTAGAGGATGTTCTCGCAACTACAGATGTGAGAGACAGATACTCAGAGGATGAGATCAGGGAAGCTATCGAGGAGCTTCTTGAACTCAGAGCTTCAGAAGTTCTCTATGTTGATGATGTTTATGAGAATTATGTAGAGGATTTCCAGAACAGAGATACAGTTATCAAGGCACTTTGCCTTAATATAGCTCATGATTGTAATCTCAGATGCAAATATTGTTTTGCTGATGAGGGTGAATATCATGGCAGAAGAGCTCTTATGACTGAGGAAGTTGGTAAGGCTGCACTTGATTTCCTTATCAAGAATTCCGGTAACAGACGTAATCTTGAGGTTGACTTCTTTGGCGGTGAACCACTTATGAACTGGGAAGTTGTCAAGAAAATCGTTGAGTACGGCAGATCAATAGAAAAAGAGCACAACAAGAATTTCAGATTTACAATTACTACAAACGGAACTCTCCTTAATGACGAGATACTTGAGTATGTTAACAAGGAGATGGGAAATATAGTTCTTTCTATCGACGGACGTAAGGAAGTTAATGATTTCATGCGTCCCAGAAAGGGCGGCCAGGGATGCTATGATGACATAGTTCCCAAATTCCAGAAGGTTGCTGAGAGCCGTCACCAGCTCAGATATTTTGTAAGAGGAACATTTACACATAACAACCTCGACTTCTCAGAAGATGTCAAGCATCTTGCGGACCTCGGATTTAAACAGATTTCAGTAGAACCTGTTGTAGCCAAGCCTGAAGACTGGTATGCTCTTAAGGACGAGGATATTCCTAAGCTCTGTGAGGAATATGACAAGCTTGCCAAATTCTATATTGAGAGACATAATGAGGGAAGAGGCTTTAATTTCTTCCACTTCAACATTGATCTTGAGGGAGGCCCTTGCGTAGCCAAGAGACTTTCAGGATGTGGTTCAGGATGTGAGTATCTGGGTGTTACACCTTGGGGTGATCTCTATCCTTGCCACCAGTTTGTGGGTAATGAAGACTTCATTATGGGGAACGTCTTCGATGGAATAACCAGAAATGACATTCGTGAAATGTTCAAGAAGAGCAATGTTTATTCCAGACCTGAATGTGAGAAGTGTTTTGCCAGATATTATTGTAGCGGCGGATGTGCTGCCAACGCTTATAATTTCAATGGCGACATCAATACGACATATAAGCACGGATGTGAGCTTCAGAGGAAGCGCATAGAATGTGCCATTATGATAAAAGCGGCTTTAGCCGAAGAAGAAGGTTAACGGGAGGATTTTTAGTATGAAACGCTTAAAATCAGTCATCGGACTAATCCTTATGCTGGCTCTCCTTGGGGGACTTGGATATTCAGCAGTTGTAGGACTTGGTTCGGACAAGTCAGGATCTCTGTCCAGTATTCCTTTAGGACTTGATCTTGCAGGTGGTGTCAGCATCACTTATGAAGTAGTTGGGGATGAGAATCCTGACAAAGAGGACATGTCTGATACAATTTACAAGCTCCAGCAGCGTGTAGATCAGTACAGCACAGAGTCACTTGTTTATCAGGAAGGTTCTAACAGAATTAACATTGAGATTCCTGGTGTATCAGATGCCAATGCTATTTTGGAAGAGCTTGGCCAGCCAGGTAACTTGTACTTTATTGCTCAGACAGATTCAGAGGGCAATCCAAACTATGAGTACAAGCTTGATTCAACATATGGCCTTTTCTACACTTATGAACTCAGTAAGACTATAGAGGAACTTGAGGCAGATGGTTCAATTGTTTTGTCAGGTTCAGATGTAGAGACAGCACAGGCTGTATACCAGCAGGATTCATACGGCGGAAATGAGCCTGTAGTATCTCTTGACTTTACAGATGCCGGAGCAGCTGCGTTTGCAGAGGCTACAACCAAGGCTTATGCTAATGGTGAGAGCATCGGTATCTACTATGATGGTCAGTTCATTAGCGTTCCTAAGGTTCAGGCTGCTATTACAGATGGTAAGGCTGTTATCACAGGAATGACAGATTACGAGAATGCTGCAAATCTTGCATCAATGATCAGAATCGGTGGACTTAAGCTTCAGCTTAACGAACTTCGTTCTAACGTAGTAGGTGCTCAGCTTGGTTCAGATGCTATCAGAACTTCACTTTATGCAGCAGCTGTTGGTTTTGCACTTATTGCAGTATTTATGATCGTATTCTTCAGAGTACTTGGTCTTTCTGCAACACTTGCACTTGCATTCTATTCATCACTTATGGTGTTCATGCTCTCAGCATTTGAGCAGACACTTACACTGCCTGGTATTGCAGGTATTATTCTTTCAATCGGTATGGCGGTTGACGCTAACGTTCTTGTATTCTCCAGGATCAAGGAAGAAATTGCCGGTGGTAAGGATGTTAATGAAGCCAGAAAGGCCGGATATAACAAGGCTCTTTCATCTATCATCGATGGTAACGTTACAACATTTATCGTTGCTTTCTGGCTCTTCATTTTGGGAACAGGTTCAATTAAGGGATTTGCTATAACTCTTATGTTTGGTATTGTCCTTTCAATGTTCACTGCTCTTGTTATTACCAGAACAATCACTTCACTCTTATATGGAATCGGCCTCCAGAACCCTGTTCTCTATGGTAAGGCTAAGGCTCCTGTTAAGTTTGATTTCGTTGGCAAGAGAAAGGTATTCTACGGAGTATCATGTGCAATTGTTATTGCAGGCTTCATCGCAATGGGTGTTAACGCAGGTCAGGGCAAGGGAGCATTCAATTACAGCCTTGATTTCGTAGGTGGTACATCTACAACAGTTACTTTCTCAGAAGCCAAGGAACTTGCTGATCTTGAGAAGACAGTAGCTGAGGATATCAAGAAGGCTGCTGGAATCAATCAGATCCAGATTCAGACAGTTACAGGCACAAATCAGGTTATCTTCAAGACATCAACTCTTGATGTTAAGCAGAGAGAGGCAGTAGAAGATGTACTTGTTAATAACTACGAAGTATCAGCTGACAACATTGCAGCAGAGACAATCAGTTCAGTTATCAGTAGCGAGATGAGAGTTGATGCTATTATTGCTCTTTTAGTATCACTTGTATGTATGCTCATTTATATCTGGATCAGATTCAAGGATATCAAGTTCGGTGCTGCTGCTATTATCGCACTTGCTCATGATGCACTTATCGTAATTGTATCTTATGCATTTACAAGATATGCAGTAGGTAACACATTCATAGCTGTTGTACTTACAATCATCGGTTACTCTATCAACGATACAATCGTTACCTTCGACCGTATCAGAGAGAACCTTGCTAATGCAACTAGCAAGAAGGAATACGCAGATCTTGTTAACGGAAGTGTAGCTCAGACAGTTACACGAAGCTTGTTCACATCAGCTACAACATTCTTCACAGTATGTGCTCTTTATGCATTTGGTGTTGCTGATATAAAGGCTTTCGCACTTCCTCTTATGGTTGGTGTAATCTGTGGTACTTATTCTTCAATCTTTATTGCGTCACCTATGTGGTATGACCTTAAGACTAAGTTCAAGACACTGTTTACAAAGCAGGCAGCATAACATAGAATATTTACAGAGCCGACTTCCACTCGGGAGTCGGCTCGTTTTGTTTAATACTAAATGAATTACATTTAGTATTAAACAAAGCTGTTAAGTATGTTTGAAATACATATTTTTCATAGTACTACGCATTTTTTAATATATTAAGTTGAGGTAATTTATGGCAAAATGGATGGTGGCTAATAAGAAAGCCGATTTTGACAGACTCGCCGGTAAGTTTGGCATTAGGAATATTACTGCAAGGCTCATAGCTAACAGACTGATAAATAGCAGAGAAACAGAAGCAGAAGACTGCTCAGACGAGGCAGTTAGCAGATACCTTGATGGAGATTTATCACTTCTTCATGATCCTAGACTTATGGCTGACATGGATCTTGGTGCTCGTATAATGTATGAGAGGATTCAGGCAGGAGACAAGATCAGGGTAATTGGAGACTATGATGTTGATGGTATCTGTTCAACATATATTCTTGCCAGAGGCCTCGAACTTTTAGGAGCTCAGGTAGACTATGTCCTTCCTGACAGAGTCAAGGATGGATATGGCCTTAGTATCAAGCTTGTTGACGAGGCTTTACAAGCAGGAATAGACACCATTATTACTTGTGATAATGGTATAGCAGCAAGTGAGCAGATTGCACATGCCAAGGATAAGGGCATGACAGTTATTGTTACTGATCATCATGAAGTACCATTTGAGATAAGCGAGCCTAATTCTGATATTACAGGCGATCAGGAAGACTCAAGAGTGGAGATTCTTCCTCCAGCTGATGCAGTAATTGATCCAAAGAGAGCTGATGGAGATTATCCATTCAAGGAAATCTGCGGAGCAGTTGTAGCGTACAAATTTATGCAGGTTTTATCTGAATTTTTCGAGGACAGCAGTGACAAACTTGGTAATTATTTTACCGAGATGCTTATTTATGCAGGTCTAGCTACTGTTTGCGATGTAATGGAACTTAAGGACGAGAACAGAGTGATCGTCAAGGAATCACTTAGGCTTATAGGTCATACAGAAAATGTCGGACTTAGAGCTCTCATTCATCAGAATAGCTTAGATGAAGGGAAAATTTTATGCTATCACTATGGCTTTGTTCTTGGGCCATGCCTTAATGCTACCGGAAGACTAGATCTTGCAGAGCGTGCACTTAAACTCTTTTTTGAAGAGGATGAGAATGAGGCAGCCATGATGGCAGCAAACCTCAAGCAGCTCAATGATAGCCGCAAGGATATGACCAAACTGGGCGTTGACAGGGCGATAGAAATAGTGGAAGAGCAGAAGGCTGATTATGCTGGAGAACTTCCCAAGGTTCTTGTTATCTATCTTCCCGATGTACATGAATCAATTGCCGGTATAATTGCCGGTAAGGTCAAAGAGAAATACTACAGACCTACAATAGTACTGACCAAGGCTGCCGATGGAGGAGCAAAGGGCTCAGGAAGATCAATAGATAAGTACGATATGTATGAGAATCTCTCAGCCTGCAAGGAGCTGTTTACTAAATTTGGCGGACATAAGATGGCTGCCGGTTTATCCCTGCCTGAAGAGAATATAGATATTCTAAAGGATAGGTTAAATCAGAACTGTGACCTTGCTGCCGGAGATTTTGAGCCAACTCTTCATATTGATATGGTAATGCCGCTTAAATATGCAGATATTGACCTTGTCCGCGAATTTGAGCGCCTTGAACCTTTTGGAAATGGTAATACCAAACCGATTTTTGCGCAGAGAGACGTAGTATTTTTATCCGGACGCATTCTTGGTAAGAACAGGAACTGCGGTAAATACCGTGTTACAGATGAAAGCGGCAGAATTTATGAAATGATGTATTTTGGAGATATGGATAAATGGCACGATTATCTGTCTGAGAAATTTGGACATGACGCAGTCGATGATCTGTATAGCGGAAATACTGATGGTTCAATGAAAGTAAATGTAGCCTATTATCCCGATATTAACAGCTATCAGGGAAGAGAAAGCCTTCAATTTGTTATGAATGACTTTTTATAAAAAAAGAACCCCATAAACCACAAAAACACACGCGTCAGCGTGTGTCTGCGGTTTCTTATGAGGGGGAGATAGTGAGTAGGTTGTACTCACTTCTTGAATATTATATTATCAAAAAAATGTGAATAAAATGTGAAAAAATTATAAAAATTAGAATTAATCTAAATTAGTTAATTATTAACTTAAATTAATCATAAATTAAGTTTAAAAAGTGCTTAAACGGAGGTGGAAAAATGATTCTATCTAAATTATTAGAGGAGTTAAAATGCACAGTTACAGCTGGAAATTCCGCAGAAATACTGGATGCGGACAAGGTTGAAATCAAGGATGTTGTCAACGATAACAGAAAAATATCCGAGGGATCTCTTTTTATATGTATTAAAGGCGCAAACTTTGATGGTCATTCATGTGCTATGGAAGCTGCCAATAAGAAAGCTGCTGCAATCGTAGTAGAGCATGATGTTGAACTTCCTGGTGATTGCAAAATTGCAGTTATCAGAGTGGAAAATACAAGGTATGCGATGGCGTTCATATCCGCTGCCTATTTTGATCATCCGGCCAGAAAACTCAAGACTATCGGTATCACAGGGACAAAGGGCAAGACTACAACAACATACCTTATCAGAAATATGCTGGAGAATGCCGGCCATAAGGTTGGACTTATTGGAACTATCGAGGTTATTATCGGTGAAGAGCACATTCATGCTGAGAATACCACACCTGAGTCTTTTGCCCTCCAGGAGTACATGGCCAGAATGGTAGAAGCAGGTTGTGACAGCGTAGTTATGGAGGTTTCATCTCAGGGACTGATGCTTCATAGAACTCAGGGATTTATCTTTGATATTGGAATATTTACTAATATCGAGCCTGATCATATCGGCCCTAACGAACACAAGGATTTCGAAGATTATATGCACTGCAAGGGACTTTTGTTCAAACAGTGCAGAATTGGAATCTGCAATGGCGATGACATTCACACTGATGATATTCTTGAGGGACATACATGTAAGGCATATACCTATGGCTTTGGCGAAGGACTTGATCTTAGAGCAATCAACCTTGCTTATATTCGCAAACCGGGTGAGCTTGGCGTATTCTTTGATACAGAAGGACTTATCAATATGCATGCAGAGATCAGAACACCAGGTAAGTTCAGTGTTTACAATGCTCTCTGCGCTATAGCTGTTGCTCAGGAACTTGGATGTACACCTGAGGAGATAGCTCCTGCACTTAAGGATGCCAAGGTTAAGGGCAGAATCGAGATGGTCAAGGTTTCTGATGAGTTTACTCTGATGATAGACTATGCTCATAATGCAATGGCACTTAAGAGCCTTCTTACTACTCTCCGCGATTATCATCCTAACAGACTTATCAGTGTCTTTGGATGCGGCGGTAACAGGAGTAAGCTCAGACGTTTTGAGATGGGTGAAGTCAGCGGTAAGTATTCTGATTTCACGATCATAACATCTGATAACCCAAGATATGAAGAGCCTGAAGATATCATGAATGATATTGAGACAGGCATGAAGAAGACTGATGGCAAATATATCAAGATTACAGATAGAAAAGAAGCCATCAGATATGCGATAGACCATGGCGAGCAGGGTGATATAATTGTTCTTGCAGGTAAAGGTCATGAAGACTATCAGGAAATCAAGGGTGTTAAATACCCTATGGACGAGAGAGTGATCATTCAGGAGATTTTACAGGAGCGCAAGTAATAATCTATGACTGCCCTTGAATACGCAAACATAATAATAGATATATCTCATGAGAAGGTTGATCGGTTATTTCAGTATCGTATCCCGGACAGATTAAAAGACAAAGTGGAAGTCGGTTGTCCGGTTGAAGTACCTTTTGGTAAGGGCAATACCATGAGAAAAGGGTATGTACTTGAACTGACCGATGAACCCAATTGGGATCCTGACAAGATTAAAGAGATAGCTGCGGTTCCGGAAGACAAGCTTGGAGCCGAAGATATCTCTATTAGGCTTGCAGCCTGGATGAAAAGATATTATGGCTCAACCATGATAGCTGCTCTTAAGACAGTCCTTCCTGCGACCAAAAAACAGAATATACAGAAGCATAAATTTGTATCTCTTCGCATGGATCTGAGGCAGGCAAGGGAGTACTACTACGAATGTGCATCCAAAAAGAATCAGAAGGCAAGAGAGAGGATACTTGCTGAGCTACTTTTAGCCCCGGATGACAGGATACCATATGAGCTGATAACTCAAAAACTCCATGTCACGGCTGCAACTCTTAAGAGCCTTGCTGAAAAGGGCGTTATCAGGATTGATGAGGAAGAATACTATAGAAAGCCGATTGCCGGTGATTCAGACAGATATGGAGCCAAAGAACTGAGCCCTGAACAGCAGGGGATAGTAGATAGCTTTATTTCTGACTATGATGCGGGCAAAAGAGATACATATCTTATACACGGTATTACCGGAAGCGGCAAGACCGAAGTTTATATAGCGCTTATTGATGAAATCATAAAAAGAGGTAAGCAGGCAATAGTGCTTATTCCGGAAATTGCTCTTACCTATCAGACTCTGATGCGATTCTACAGACATTTCGGAGACAGAGTTTCAGTAATGAATTCTTCTCTTTCACCAGGAGAGAAGTATGATCAGATGGAGAGAGCAAGAACCGGGGATATAGATATAATCATCGGACCAAGGTCAGCTCTTTTTACACCTTTTCCAAACACAGGAATCATTATAATTGATGAAGAGCATGAATCTTCTTATAAGAGTGAGTCCATGCCCAAATACCATGCTCGTGAAACTGCCATTGAGCTTGCTAAGTTAGTTCCGGGTGGAGCAAGTGTTGTTCTGGGATCTGCCACACCTTCACTTGAATCCTACTATAGAGCAACTACAGGGCAGTATCATTTATTTGAATTAAAGAGAAGACTGACAGGAGGAACGTTACCTCAGGTTGAAATAGCAGATCTTAGAGAGGAACTCAGAACAGGCAACAGATCGATCTTTTCAAGACGCCTTCAGGAACTTATGGAAGACAGGCTTAATAAGGGTGAGCAGGCTATGCTGTTCATTAACAGAAGAGGCCTTGCAGGCTTTGTGTCCTGCAGATCCTGTGGCTATGTCTTTAAATGTCCACACTGTGATGTGTCTCTTTCAGAGCACAGGGGAGGAAGGCTTGTATGCCATTACTGTGGCTATGAGCAGCCTCTTACTAAAATATGTCCTAAGTGCTCTTCCAAGTATGTTTCATCCTTCAGGGCAGGAACTCAGCAGATAGAGGATGAAGTTAAGAAGATGTGGCCCAATGCCAGAACGCTTCGAATGGACGCTGATACAACGAGGACTAAAGGAAGCTATGACAGGATTCTTTCAGCCTTTGCATCCAAAGAAGCAGATGTCCTTGTAGGAACACAGATGATAGTAAAAGGACATGATTTCCCTGATGTCACACTGGTAGGAATACTGGCGGCGGATATGTCACTTCATGCAAGTGATTACAGGGCAAGTGAGAGAACTTTCCAGCTCCTGACACAGGCTGCAGGTAGAGCCGGAAGAGGAGAGAAGCCGGGAAATGTTGTCATTCAGACCTATGAGCCTGAGCATTATAGTGTTCAGACAGCGTCCAGACAGGACTATGAGGCTTTTTATGAAGAAGAGATAGCCTACAGGGATCTTCTGCGTTATCCGCCTATATCACATATGATGTCGGTGCAGATACTTAGCTATGATGAAGATCTGGGAATGCAGTTTGCTACAAGGCTCCGTGCAATAATGGAGCAAAACAAAAGAGATGGTGCTATCTTTATTGGACCTGCATCAGCTGCCATAGGCAAGATAAACGATGTCTACAGAATGGCAGTCTACGTTAAAATGGATGACTACGATGGGCTTATCGCCTACAAAGACATGCTGGAAAAATACATCCACCAGTTAGAAGACATGGGAAAACTCAAAAAGATCTCAGTCCAGTTTGATTTCGACCCTGTAAACGGCTTCTGATATTCATGGCTCTTTTACCCAATCTTTATCCTGTGGTATACTTTATATTGATGTGATAGGATTGTGGGAAGCAAGTAATATTTTGAACAATCCCGTTATCATAAGGTTTGCATTCTAGTAAGGAGAAAAAGATGGCACTTAGAACTATCAGAGAAATCGGTGATGATGTTCTTGTCAAGAACTGTAAGGAAGTCAAGGAAATCACACCTAGAATAAAAGAGCTTGTGGAAGATATGCTTGAGACTATGTATGAAGCTAATGGCGTTGGACTTGCTGCTCCACAGGTAGGTATTTTGAAGAGAATTTTCGTAATTGATGTTACAGGAGAAGATCCTATGGTATTCATCAATCCGGAGATCCTTGAGACAAGCGGTGAGCAGACAGGATATGAAGGATGTCTTTCTGTTCCGGGTAAGTCGGGTATTGTTACGAGAGCTAACTATGTTAAGGCAAAGGCTACTGATCTTGATGGAAATGAATTTATCATCGAGGGAGAAGAGCTTCTTGCAAGAGCTATTCAGCATGAAAATGATCACCTCAATGGAAAAATGTATGTCGATAAGGTTGAGGGCGAACTTGTTGATAATGAAGAGCTGATAGCACAGCAGGAAGAGGAAGAATAATATATGAAGATAGTCTTTATGGGAACTCCCGATTTTGCAAGGGCTGCTCTGGAGAAGATAATCGAGGCAGGCCATGAGGTTGTACTTGTTGTAACACAGCCGGATAAACCCAAGGGCAGAAGCGGAGAGCTTCAGGTATCAGATGTCAAAGAGTGTGCGCTTTTGCATGGACTTCCTGTATTTCAGCCGGTCAGGATCAAGCTACCTGAAAATGTAGCTGAGCTCCGTAAATATGATGCTGATATCTATGTTGTCGCAGCCTTTGGCCAGATTCTTTCACAGGAGATTCTGGATATTCCAAGGCTTGGATGCGTTAATATTCATGCATCACTTCTTCCAGAGTACAGAGGAGCAGCACCTATTCAGCAGGCTATTCTAGATGGCCGCAAAGAGACAGGTGTTACGATCATGCAGATGGCAGCCGGAATGGATACAGGCGATATTCTTACACAGAGAACTATTCCTATTGCGGAGGATGAGACCGGGGGAGGTCTTTTTGATAAACTCTCTGCACTTGGAGCAGAGCTTATAGTTGAGACATTGCCCAAGCTTGAAAGAGGCGAGATAACACCAGTTCCTCAGGATGAGGATAGGGCTACCAAGTGCGGTAAGCTCAGCAAGGATATGGGCAGGATCCAATGGAGCGATGATGCAGATAAGCTCAGAAACCTTGTCAGAGGCCTTAATCCATGGCCAAGTGCTTATACTTCTCTTAACAAAAAGAGCTTCAAGATTTGGAGAGCCAAGGCGCTTATGGAGCTTGAATTCAGGCAGATGGCCAAGGAACTTGGTGATGACAAGGATGGCGTTAGAGCTAAGGCGCTGGATGATAAAGCTTATGGTACTGTTATGGCAGTACTCAGGGATTCTTTTGTTGTACTTACAGGAGATGGATACCTTCAGATATTTGAAGTCCAGCTTGAAGGCAAGAAGAGAATGCCGGTTAAAGATTTTCTTATGGGATACAAGCTCGAGGTTGGGGCTAAATTAGGGGACTAAACAATAACATTATGATAAATATAAGAGAAATAATTTTAAATATACTTATAGAATATGACAGGGATGGCAATAGAAAGCCATCCCTTTTAAAGGACACTCTGGAAAAATACGACTATCTTGATACAAGAGATAAATCTTTTATCAAAAGAGTTACAGAAGGATGCCTTGAGAGAAATATCCAGATAGATTACATTATTGATTCATATGCCAAAACGCCTGTCAGACAGATGCAGCCATTTATAAGAGCTCTGATGAGAATGAGCACCTATCAGATAATGTTCATGGACTCAGTACCTGATAGCGCTGCATGTAATGAGGCTGTTAAACTTGCTGCCAAGCATAAGTTTGCCGGCCTTAAGGGATTTGTGAATGGCGTTCTGCGCAATGTTTCACGCGGCAAGGACCAGATCAAATATCCGGATAAAAAAGAAAACGGTGGAACAGACTATTTATCTGTGATGTATTCGATGCCTGAGTGGCTGTGCGAAATGTGGATAGGCGAATATGGTTTTGATAAGACTGAAAAGATGCTTGAATTCTTTTTATCACCAAGGCCTACTACTATCAGAGTGACCAGAAATCTGCCACAGAGCATATCAGTGCAGGAACTTGAACAGAACCTGGGGGAAGCGGGAGCAACCGTCAGAGCAAATTCTCTTTTACCTTATGCCCTTGAACTTGAGAAGACTGATAATATCAAGTATCTTCCGGGATTTAAGGAAGGTCAGTTTGCAGTTCAGGATGTGAGCTCTATGCTCGTAGTAGAAGTGGCTGATCCTCAGAACAAGCAGGTTGTCATTGATGTATGCGCTGCTCCCGGAGGCAAGAGCATGCATGCTGCTGAGAGGGTTTATCCGGATGGAACAGTTTACTCAAGAGACCTTTCAGATAAAAAGATTCAGCTTATTGAGGACAATGCACTAAGGCTTGGACTTAATAATGTTAATATCAAGGTTAATGATGCCA
Organism: Butyrivibrio proteoclasticus B316; assembly: GCF_000145035.1. Lineage (NCBI taxonomy): Bacteria > Bacillati > Bacillota > Clostridia > Lachnospirales > Lachnospiraceae > Butyrivibrio > Butyrivibrio proteoclasticus. Next base: position 2,424,290 of record NC_014387.1, on the reverse strand, counting down.
AGATACATGACGAGGAACTTAAGAGCCAGGCGGATATTCTTTTACTGGATGTTCCATGCTCGGGACTTGGCATACTAGGGCGCAAGAACGATATCAAGCACAACATTAAGCCCAAGGGACTTGAAGAGCTGACGAAACTTCAGTGGGAGATTGTTAAGTCCTGCTGGGATTATGTCAAGATTGGCGGAACACTTATATACTCAACATGTACTGTCAACAAGGCAGAGAATGAGGAAATGGTCAGGAAGATATGCAATGAACTTCCTTTTAAACTGGAAGATTTTACAGACAAGCTTCCTGAGCCTCTTAGGGAAAGCGCTTCAAAAGGATATATACAGCTGATTCCCGGAGAATATGGAACAGATGGCTTCTTCATAGCCAAGCTCAAGAGGATTTGATTATTTATGAGTTATATACAAGGAATAAATGGGAAAATTGATATCAAGTCACTTACACTTGATGAACTCACCATTTTGATCAAGGAGGCAGGCGAGCCCGCGTTCAGAGCCAAACAGCTCTATGAGTGGATGCACGTCAAGCTTGCAAGAGATTATGATGAGATGACCAATATTCCCAAATCATTAAAAGAAAAATGCAGGGAAATGTTCGATTTCGTTTCACTTAAAAGCGAACTGGTACAGGAGTCCAAACTGGATGATACCAAGAAATTCCTGTTTGCCCTCTCGGATGGAAATATGATCGAGAGTGTGTTTATGAAATACAAGTTTGGTGTCAGCGTCTGTATCTCGTCTCAGGTTGGATGCCGCATGGGATGTAAGTTCTGCGCATCAACGATTGATGGCGTTGTTAGAAATCTTCTGCCTTCTGAGATGCTCGATCAGATATATGCTATCTCCAGAATTACAGGCGAGAAGGTTGGAAGAGTTGTAGTAATGGGAAGTGGTGAGCCGCTGGATAACTATGACAACCTTCTGAGATTCATAGATCTTTTGACCAATGAAGACGGCCTTAACATGAGCCAGAGAAATCTTACGGTTTCAACCTGTGGAATAGTGCCTAATATATTGAGACTTGCAGATAAGAACCTGGCTATCAATCTCGCACTTTCACTTCATGCGTCCAACAATGATAAGCGTAAAGAACTCATGCCTATTGCCAACAAGTATGAGATCCATGAGGTTCTTGATGCCTGCAGGACATATTTTGACAAGACAGGAAGGCAGCTTACTTTTGAGTATTCACTTGTTGCCGGTGTCAATGATACTGACGAGGATGCAAGAGAATTAACGGACTTATTATCAGGATTTAATTGTGTAGTTAACCTTATTCCGGTCAATCCTATTAAGGAGAGAGACTTTAAGCCTACAGACCGCGCTGGAGCTCTAGGCTTCAAAAATAAACTTGAAAAAAGCCGAATAAATGTTACTATTAGAAGAGAAATGGGCAGAGATATTGATGGAGCCTGTGGACAGCTTCGCAGGCGACATTTGGAGGAGAATTAGTATTTCTGCTTATTTGTGTTGATTGAAAAAAGACAGGGTTGGAGGGAGCTTTTTTGTTAAAGACTTTTTCCGTTACGGACATTGGAAAAAAGAGAAAACTGAATCAGGATTATGTGTTTTCTTCAGACAGGAAGATTGGTAATCTATCCAATGTGTTTATTGTAGCTGATGGCATGGGCGGTCATAACGCAGGGGACTATGCTTCCAGATTTACGGTAGACACTATGGTTGAAGAGATAGAGAAGTCTTTTGAGCAGAGCCCGATCAAGATTTTGGAGAAGGCTATCAAGACAGCCAATACCAAACTCAGGATCAAGGCTTCTGAAGATCCCAAGCTTTTTGGTATGGGTACAACTGTTGTTGCATGTACTGTTCTAGGAAGATATTTACAGGTCGCTAATGTTGGGGATTCAAGACTTTATGTCATTGGTGGCGACAAGATTACCCAGATTACAAGAGATCATTCTCTTGTTGAGGAAATGGTCAGAATGGGCGGTATCGACAGAGAGACAGCCAGACATTCCCTTGACAAGAATATTATTACAAGGGCCATCGGTGCGGATGAAACCGTGGACGTTGACTTTTTTAATGTGGAATTGAACAGAGGGGATATAGTTCTCATGTGCTCTGACGGACTTACAAATATGTTAGAGGACGAAGAAATTCGCATGATAGTAAGTGGGCAAAGAGATATTATCGAGAAAGCCCAGAAGCTTGTAGTTGCGGCTAATAACAATGGGGGTAAGGATAATATAGCTGTTATCCTTATAGAGCCGTTTGCTGATGAAGCGGCACATGACGGAGGACTAAATGATTAAGTTAGGAATGGTGATCGGAGACCGCTATGAAGTGCTTGAGAAGATTGGCACCGGCGGCATGTCCGATGTTTATAAAGCAAAAGATCATAAGCTTAACCGCCTTGTAGCTGTTAAGGTACTCAAACAGGAATTCTCCGAAAATGAGAATTTTGTTTCCAAGTTCCGTGTAGAGGCACAGTCTACAGCAGGGCTTATGCATCCAAATATCGTTAATGTTTATGATGTAGGTGACGAAGATGGTGTCAATTACATTGTAATGGAGCTTGTTGACGGTATTACTCTTAAAAAGTACATTGAAAAGAAATCAAGGCTATCAGTCAAAGAGGCTGTAAGTATCGCTATTCAGGTAGCTATGGGTCTTGAGGCTGCACATAACAACAACATTATCCACAGAGATATCAAGCCTCAGAACATAATGATTTCCAAGGAAGGTAAGGTTAAGGTTACTGATTTTGGTATAGCCAAGGCAGCGACCAGTAATACTATCACTTCCAATGTTATGGGATCAGTTCATTACACATCACCTGAGCAGGCGAGAGGCGGCTATAGTGATGCCAAGAGTGATATTTATTCACTGGGTATTACTCTCTTTGAGATGTTGACAGGTCGTGTTCCTTTTAACGGTGACACAACTGTGGCTATAGCTATCAAGCATATTCAGGAGGAATTACCTACTCCTGCAGATTATAATGATGAGATTCCAATCAGTGTAGAGAAAATTGTTCTCAAGTGCTGCCAGAAGAGTCCTGACAGAAGATATCAGAACGCAGCAGAGCTTATTGCAGACCTTAAGCGTTCACTTATAACACCTGACAAGGATTTTGTATCTCTTTCAAATCCTGATGAGGAGGGTGCCACAAGAGTTGCTTCTGAAGAGGAGGTTTCTTCTGTTAAAAATGGTACAGGCAGATTCTCAGACACTGAGAAGATGAGACTTAAGGATGAAGAACTTCGCGATTATGAGGAAGATGACAGTCATTACAATGATCGCGACAGAGATAGAGACAGAGACCGCGACAGAGACAGGGATCGCAGAAGAACTAGACGAGACTACGACGAAGATGACGATTTCTATGGATATGACAGGGATCGCGACAGATATCGTAAGCAGAATCCACAGGGAGCAGGCAGAATAGAGAAGCTTACTATCGCTATGGCTATAGTGCTTGCAGTTCTCATTGGATTTATGGGGCTGTTGCTCGTCGGAAGAAAGCTCGGTCTTGTAGGCAATTCTGAGGCCGGAGCAGAAGGATCAAGTGTTGCAGCAAGTTCTGAGGCAAGCTCAGGAGCAGCCCAGGAGGAAACAGCTGATGGAATCATAATTCCTGATGTTTCCGGCAAATCATATGCTGAGGCTGTAGCAACCCTCAATGAAAAAGGTTTTAAGGTTGAAAAAGGTGAGGATGCAGGCAGCAGCCTTGCCAAGGACCTTGTATCATATACTAATCCGGCAGCAGGTAACAGAGCAAAGAGCGGAGCAACGATAAGTGTATTTGTCAGCACAGGAGCTAATGCTTCTGCAGGAAATGCTACCGCAGCTGTTTCTACAGCCAAGGCAGATGGACAGGTTACAGTTCCTAATGTTATCGGCAAGACTTCTGAAGAGGCTGTTATCATGCTGGTAGAAGCCGGACTTACAGCAGGTTCTGTTGTTGAGACCAGCAATGAAGACCCTAATCTTACAGGTCTTATCTGCGCACAGAGTATTGCTTATGGAACATCAGTATCTGAGGGCACAGTGATCAACATGGAGCTTTCTACAGGCCCTGCAACTGTTACATACAGCTATGTTTCAGATATTTCCGCACCTACTGAGGGCGAGAACTATCAGGCTGGAATTTCAGTTCATGTGACACTTGTTACTTCAGATGGAACAACACTTCTTAATACAACTACTTCAGATTTTCCTATTCAGATGAATTCCAAGGGAATTACATCTCCTACAGGAACTCTGACATTTGTTTATACAGCAACATCACCTACAACTACCAATGAAGCAGGAGAGACTGTTGGTGGAGAGACCAAAGAGATAACAGTAACAAGAGCAGTTACTTTTACACAGGAGAATTAAGCCTTTGAAGGGACGAATTCTTAAGGGAATTGCCGGGTTTTACTACGTAGAGACTTATGAAGAAAAGGTATACGAATGTAAGGCAAAGGGCATATTCCGCAAAACCAATTTGAAACCGCTGGTGGGCGATGATGTGGAAATTGATATCATCGACGAGGAAAAGAAACTGGGAAACATTACAGAAATCTTTCCCAGAAAAAATCAGCTACTTAGACCGCCTGTTGCCAATGTGGATCAGGCGGTTATTTTGTTTGCGATAGTTAAGCCTAATCCAAGTTATAACCTCTTGGACAGATTCCTTATTATGATGCGTCAGCAAAATCTTCCTGTTATCATCTGCTTTAACAAACAGGATATTGCTACAGCCAGTGAGCAGCAGGAACTGCACGATGCCTACGAGAAGTGTGGCTACAAGGTTCTCTTTATAAGCGTAATAGAAGAAAAGGGACTGGATGAGCTCAAGGAACTGCTTAAGGGCAAGACTACTACTCTGGCAGGACCAAGTGGAGTGGGTAAGTCATCTCTTTTAAACAAGCTTGTTCCTAATGCACAGATGCAGACAGGAGATCTCAGCCGCAAAATAGAAAGAGGCAAGAATACCACAAGGCATTCAGAACTATTCTTTGTTGAGGAATTGTCTGATAATGTTGATAGAAATGTAGATATCAATGTAGATGGAAGTGCAGATGGAGAGGGAACTACATGTGATACATATGTGATCGACACTCCGGGATTTACATCTCTTGAGATGAGGGATGTCACTCCGGATAACCTTATGCAGTTCTATCCTGAATTTGCTGAATATGAGCCAGAATGCAGGTTCGGCGGATGCTCTCATATTGCTGAACCAGATTGCGGAGTAAAAAGAGCTATAGCAGAAGGCAAGATAGCAAAAGTCAGATATGACAACTATAAGGTTCTCTATGAAGAACTCAAGAATATGCGACCTGATTACAGCAAAAAGGCGCGACGCTGAGAGGGAAAAGATAACTATTTATGAAGATATGGGTTACCAGACATGGACAGACTGATCTTAATGCCCAGAAGCTCATGCAGGGAAGATCAGACGTTCCGCTTAATGAAACAGGAAGAGCACAGGCCAAGGCGGCAAGAGAGCTAATAGGAGACGTTAAATTTGATGCTGTCTATGCCAGTCCTCTTGACAGGGCAATTGAAACTGCTTCTATAATAGGCGGCGTTGATCGCTCCAAGATAATCATAGATGAGAGGATCATAGAGACGGATTTTGGTAAGTATGAGCAGAAGCCATACGCTACAATGGGGCTTCCCATGAACCTCTACTGGATGCTCCCTGAAGTGTTTCCGGCACCGCCTACAGTAGAGACTACTGATCAGATGATTGAGAGGGTTCGCAGCTTTTTTACGGAACTTGAAGCGCAGGATCATGAGAACGTGCTTGTAGCCTGCCACGGCGGGATCATAAGAGTTATAAGGGGCTACCTTGAAGATGTAAGGAGAGGCTATGTATGGCGTCCACGCCCCAAGAACTGCGAGATAAGAGTATATGAATCAGTAAATGGTAAGCACACTTTTCTTGACCAAAAAGTGATATAATTATATACGAAATCATTTTCGCACAGCCTATTTTGGGAGGTTTGCTTATGAAGAGCGTGCTGATAGTAGATGATTCCAGAGTTTCACGCAAGATGATCAGAAATCTTATATCTCATTCTGGATTTGAGGTTGTAGGTGAAGCCATAGATGGAAGAGAAGGACTGGAATTATATGTTAAGCTTAGTCCTGATGTAGTAGTTATGGATATTACTATCCCGGAGATGAACGGGCTTGATTCTCTTATGAAAATTAAAGAGCATGATCCGGATGCAAGAGTTATTCTTATTGCAGAGGAAGGGCAGGATCAGGAAAAGGAAGAAGCCAGGAAGGCTGGTGCAGTAGCTTTAGTTACCAAGCCCTATACGGATGAAGATATTTTATATGCAATCAGAATGTGTTGATCAGAGCTGATCGGATGGTATCCGGTCAGCTTTAAAAATATATACGACTACAAAGAACTGATCATAACCGAAAGGAAAACAATATGTCGATTAATGATAAGTTATCTGGAGATGTTCAGGCTAAGCTGGATAAACTCAGAGCATATATTAAAAGTCTGGGATCACTTGCAGTAGGGTTTTCCGGAGGTGTGGACTCATCTCTATTAATGGTGGTAGCGCACGATGTACTTGGAGATAAGGCTATTGCTGTGACATGCACTGCTGTTTTTGTTCCGGACAGGGAACTTAGAGAAGCCCATGATTTCTGCGCCGAGCGCGGTATCAGGCAGCTTACCTGTAAAGTGGATCCTCTCAGTAAGGAAAATGTAAGGCATAATCCCCCGGATAGGTGTTATCACTGTAAGAATATGATTTTCTCTGAGATTAAGAGAATAGCTGCAGAAAATGGAATAGAGTACGTTGCAGAAGGTTCCAATATGGATGATCTTGGAGACTATCGCCCGGGACTAAGGGCTGTGGAGGAGCTTGAGATTACAAGCCCTTTAAGGCAAGCTGAGCTTACTAAGGATGATATTAGACAAATATCAAGAGCTCTTGGTCTTCCTACCTGGAGTAAGCCCTCCTATGCTTGTCTTGCCTCCAGATTTGTCTATGGAGAAGACATTACTGTTGAGAAATTGCAGATGGTTGATAAGGCCGAGGAGTTTCTGATTGAGAGAGGTTTTGTCAATGAAAGGGTGCGCATTCATGGTAATCTTGCAAGGATTGAAGTTCCTGCGGAAGAAATAGACAAGCTTGCGGCTACTGATATGAGAAAAGAGCTTACATCCAGATTTAAGGAAATTGGCTTTACTTATGTGACACTTGACCTTCAGGGATACCAGATGGGCAGCATGAACGCTGTGCTTGATAAGTCTATTACAGGATCAGGAAAGGAAAAATAAGATGAAGATATCAGCTAAGACTCAGAATATCATTTATGGCGTGATAATTGGTATTTCTGTCCTTGCAATGATCATTTTGTGCGCCGGTTATTTCAAGGATAAAAAGACAGATGATACTGTAAAGGAAATACCTCAGACAGCGGTTCTTAAGCCTAAGGAGGACAAGGTAAAAGTAACCATAGATACCAAGATCATTGAGGAAGGCCTTGATGATATGGGCTTTTTGGTCACTCAGGAATATTATTTTACCCAGGTTGAGACCTATACCAAGGAAAAGAAGGTACTGAAATTCTTTGATGCTACATCAGAACTTGCATATAGCTATGAAGGCTCAGTAACTGCAGGAGTTGACTTTGAGAGGATCAAGATCCGCAAGGATGATGAAAATAAAGTGATAAGGGTAGAGGTTCCCAAGGCAGAAATACAGACAGTTATCATCGACAAAGATTCTTTTAAGACATATTCAGAAAAAGAGTCAATGTGGAACAAGCTTGATATGAGTGACTTTAATTCCTCCTTATCTGAATTTGAGAAGGCTGCCAAAGATAAAGCTCTGGAAAATGGTATTCTTGACAGGGCTCAGGAAAGGGCAGAGGAACTGGTATATAACTTTGTCAGTAAATATCAGGGAGTTTCGCAGTACAAGGTTATTTGCGAATAAGGAGGATGAAAATGAATCTTAAGAAAATAACGCTGGCTGTACTTCTTATTCTGCTGGCTGTAATATCTTTTACAAGACTTGCACCATGGGCCGGAAATCCGGATAATCACACTCATTCAATTGAGCAGACTGAGGACAAAATATCTACTGTAATGACTCTTTCGGGAGGAGCGGCTGCAACTTCGGCTACACTTTCTCTTTTGCCCGGAGATATGTGTACACCACTTGCTGAACAGCTGGCAGAGCTTGCTAAGTACTTTCTGGTAGTACTAAGCTCTTTGTACCTTGAGAAATTTATGATATGCATAACGGGGTATGTGGCTTTTTCGTTCCTGATCCCACTTGCATGTATCATTTTGGCAGCATCAATATTGTTTGGCAAAGACAGCTGGATGAGAACATCCGGAAAGATTGCAATATTTGCCATTATCATATTTCTGATAGTTCCGGCGAGTGTAATGTTATCTGATATGGTGTATCAGACTCAGGCAGAGAGAGTTAATAATGCTGTTGAGGAATATAATGATCTTGAGATAGAGGATGAGACAGAGGGTGGTTTTATCGGAGAACTTACAACACTCACCAATACTACTATCGAGAAGATCACCAAATTTATCGGAGATCTTATGGAAGCACTTGCAGTAATGCTCGTTACAGCCTGCATAATTCCGGTACTGGTATTTGTATTTCTCATCTGGCTTGGAAAGACAATCTTTAACTCAAATGTGACCATACTTGATACCGGCTCGGTAGATAAGCTCATTGATAAACTAAGAAAATAAAATGATATCCTAAATAAATTAAGCATCAAATGCCGATTTCTCCAAGTAGCGTAGAAACAAGGCATTTGATGCTTATTGATTTTTAGAAAAATAATGATGGCTTATTTTACTCTGCGATTTCTGCAAGCATTTTAGTAGCAGCAGTAAGTCTTACGCATACTGTGAAGATATCCATGGCAGTTCTGAGATCAGGAAGTGAAGGATATGTAGGAGCAATACGGATATTGCTGTCATGAGGATCCTTCTTGTATGGATATGTAGCTCCGGCGTTAGTCATTGTAACGCCTGCCTTCTTGGCTCTGTCTACGATTGCCTTGGCACAACCTTCAGGAGCGTCAAAGCTGATGAAGTAGCCGCCGTTTGGCTTGGTCCAGTCGCCGATTCCGCAAGGAGTAAGGTCTCTGTCGAGGATTTCAAGAACGGCTTCAAACTTGGGTCTTATTATTTCTGCATGCTTTCTCATGTGAGCTTTCATGCCATTTATATCACCAAAGAATCTTACGTGACGAAGCTGGTTAACCTTGTCATGACCTATGGTCTGGTTGGTGAGCTGAGCCTTTATGTCATCGAGGTTATTAAGAGATGTAGCAAGAGCTGCGATACCACTTCCCGGGAAGGTGATCTTGGAAGTAGAAGCAAATTTGTATACAAGATCCGGGTTGCCGGCTTTCTTACACTCTTCAAGGATTTCAATAAGATAATCCTGATTGTTGTCATAGAGATGGTGAATACCGTAAGCGTTGTCCCAGAAAATACGGAAATCCTTGGCTGCGGGCTTTAGTCTTGCAAAACGTCTTACTGTATCATCGGAGTAGGAGTATCCCTGAGGATTGGAGTATTTGGGAACACACCAGATACCCTTTATAGATTCATCAGAAGATACCAGTTCTTCAACCTTGTCCATATCAGGGCCTTCAGGAGTCATATCAACATTGATCATCTCAATGCCAAAGTACTCAGTAATGGCAAAGTGTCTGTCATATCCTGGAACAGGGCAGAGGAATTTAACCTTATCGAGCTTGCACCATGGAGTGTTACCCATGATACCGTGAGTATAAGCTCTTGAAACTGTATCGTACATTACGTTGAGCGAGGAGTTTCCATAGATGATAATATTCTCAGGCTTGTTCTCCATCATAGCACCAATTAAAACCTTGGCTTCATCAATACCTGTAAGAACCCCATAGTTACGACAGTCTGTTCCGTCTTCACAGGATAAATCTGCTTCTGAATTGAGGGCGTCCATAAGCCCCATTGACAGATCAAGCTGTTCTCTGCATGGCTTACCTCTTGCCATGTTGAGGTTCAAATCCATCTCCTGAAATTTCTTGTACTGAGCCTTGAGCTGAACAATCTCATCCTCAAGTTCCTGCTTGCTCATTTCTGCATATTTCTTCATAGTCCGTCTCCTCGTAAAACTAATTATTTTATGATTTCTAGCCTATAAAAATTTTGTCCCAAAAACACTATGACAATATTACAACGTAGCCCCCGGAAAATGCAACATAATTTATTACGTTAAAGGAGTGAAATTACAATTATAAGATTTCTATTAAATCTGAAAAACAAATAGTGCTTATCAACTAAAGTATAGTAAGATATAATTGTGTGAAATAAAAATCGAAATAGCGAATACAATAAAAGATATATACGAAAAAACTGACAATCATCTATATAATAGAGGTGCCAAAAATGTGGGATTTCACTTATGTTTTCCCGAGTTTGCTGATCCTTAGCGTAATAATGGGTTACTATTTTGTTCTACCTCGTATATCTATCAGAATGAATCACACTTTTATTCATCTGATCGGAGTTGAATGCGTAGTAATGGTTTTTGATATAGTATCATCCTGGGCAGATATGAACTACCAGGATTTTTCTGCGTGGACTTTGTATGTTGTAAATGATATATATTTCATCGGCTTTTTTGCCAGAGCCTTTTTCTTTTTTGCATTTACGGTTTCTGTTCTGCATATTCCCTATCTCAATGACAGAAGAATATATTTTGTCTCAATGCTTCCATTTTTTGTAGTGACAATACTAGTGCTTACAACGCCAATTACAAAGCTATTCTACTATATAGATGAGACCGGATATCACAGCGCACCTTTATACTTTGGATTATATGTGGAATTCTGGATATATCTGGGCCTTAGCCTTTTGGCGGTTTTGGCAAACATAGATAAGCTAAAGGGTAAAAAGGAAGTTTGGTCGGTTCTATGGATCAATTCGATACTTCTGATAGGGACTATTTTCAGGCTCTTATTCCCAAAGTACCTTCTCATGGATACCTTCTGCCTGCTTAGTTTACTTATCGCTTATCTGTCCTTTATGAATCCGGAATTTTATCTTGAAGGAAAAACCTGGATATTTAATTCCAAAGCTCTCAGGGAATATCTGGAGGAAATAAACGGTTATAAGAAATATAAGATATTTGTTTTTGTCATTCACCATTACAAGGATGTGAGAGAACTATACGGAATGCGTCAGATGGACCAGGGCATATGCCTGATCGGTGACTACATTAAAAAGACATTTACCAATTATAAGCCTTTCTATACCAGAAATGGAAGATTCTGTTTGATAACCGATTATCTTGCTGATACGGGGCGTATACGGGATATATTACAGGAAAGATTTAGCTCTCCGTGGATTGCTGATAATACTGAACTCTATCTTGATATTGGCTGTGCGATATTAAATACGCATAATAAGAAAATTGAATATGATACCATGACTAGCCTTCTTCAGAATACCTTTAACGAAGCAGAGAAGGTTAACAAAGAAGGACTAATTGTTATTGACGATACCTTTGCAGAAAAAGCAAAGAGAGACATGGATATTAAAAAGTCCATAGAGTATGCTATAGACCACGATGCCTGCGAAGTATTTCTTCAACCGATCATTGATTCTTCTACCGGAAAACTTTGTGGAGCAGAGACCCTTGCCAGAATAAAGGATTCTGAAGGAAACTACATTTCACCTGGTCTTTTTATTCCTGTAGCAGAGCATAATGGCCGAATTAATGAAATTGGCGAGCAGATGTTCATTAAATTATGCAGGTTCATTAGAGATAATAAGGTAAAAGAGCTTGGACTTAAATGGATCAATTTCAATCTGTCCCCGGTTCAGTTTATGAAGGCAGATCTTGCCCAAAGTCTTATGAAATATGTAAGAGAGTATAATATTGAACCTAAGTTTATACATCTGGAGATAACTGAGGAAGCTATGGTTGATGACCAGCTTTTAGTCAATCAGACTAATCAGCTCAAAGACCTGGGTTTTCACTTTGTACTTGATGATTATGGGAAAGGCTATTCTAACCTCACAAGACTTAAGAGGTGCCCGTTTATCAATATCAAGCTCGATGTGAGTATCGTTTGGGACTATTGCAGTAAACCTGATGTTTTGCTTCCGAATATGGTTAAAACATTTGCAAACATGGGCTTTGGAATAACGGCAGAGGGAATAGAAACCGAGGAAATGGCTCAGAGCATGACAGACATTGGATGTAAATATCTTCAGGGGTATTATTATTCCAAGCCTCTTCCTTTGGATGAATTTGTCAAAAAATATTCACAAGCCTGAGTCTTTGTATTAACATTATAAGAGGGATTAAAAGAGTAGTGGAGACGCTACTCTTTTTGTTGCACAAGACCGGCAAGTGAATGGATGCTTGCATACAAATTATTAGGAGCAGTAGTATGAAAAAAGGGCTGGTTCTTGAGGGCGGCGCTATGCGGGGAATGTTCACCTGCGGCGTTTTGGATGTTCTCATGGAAAAAAATATCTCTTTTGACGGGGCAGTCGGAGTATCGGCCGGAGCTACCTTTGGCTGTAATATTAAGTCGAGGCAGATTGGAAGAGCCTACAGATATAACAAAAAGTATTGCAGTGATCCGCGTTATCACAGTATCAGATCGCTGATCGCAACGGGAGATATCTACAATGTTCCCTTTTGCTATGACGAGCTGCCATTTAAGCTTGATAAGTGGGATGTGGAGACTTTCTACGAAAATCCGATGGAGTTTTACTGTGTGGCGACGGATATTCGCACAGGTAAACCTGTTTATCACAAATGTACTGAGAATGAGAACGAAGACCTAAAATGGATTCAGGCATCTGCGTCAATGCCAATAGTATCAAGGCCTGTAGAGATAGATGGCGGCATTTATCTGGACGGCGGAATATCTGATTCAATTCCTCTTAAGTTCATGCAGGATCAGGGCTATGATGACATTCTTGTGGTTGAGACGCAGCCTATAGACTATGTCAAGGGCAAACAGAAATACATGCCTCTTGTAAGATGGTCGCTCAGGAAATATCCCAATATGATAAAGTGCATGGAAGAACGCTATATCATGTACAATGAGGAAAAGAAATACATAAGGCAGCAGGAACTAGAAGGTAAGATCAGGGTAATAAGACCTGAAGAGCCTCTAAATATCAGCGCAGTAGAAAAAGATCCTGCGCAGATAGAGAGAGTCTATAAACTTGGAAGAGAAGCGGGAGAAAAATATTGTTATGAACAAAGAATATGAGCCACTTTTTACTCCGTGGAAAATAGGTAATTGTCAGATCAAGAACAGAATCGTTCTTACTTCTATGGGAGGAACCAATCTTCTTGGATGGATGGAAAAGAACCATTTTGATAAGGCCGGGGCTGATTTCATTCTTGAAGTAGCCAGAAATAACGCAGGTCTTGTTCTCCCTGGATGCCAGCCGGTTTATAATCCAATGTTTGGACAGTGGCTGTATACAAATAAGAAAATGTATCAGGATCTTGCAGTTTGGATGAAAGAGTTCCACAAGACAGGAGCTAAGCTCTTTGTGCAGCTGACTGCCGGTTTTGGACGCTCTTTTACCATAAGTCCCATGATGGAAAAACTATATACCAATAAACTGCTAAGAGTCCTGAGTAAGCCTGTAATGGACCTTGATAAGATCACAGCTTCAGCCAGCGAGTCACCAAACCGCTGGTCAGATGTAGTGCCTTCAAGAGCTCTTACAGTTGAAGAGATTCACGAATATGTAACGGCTTTTGGCAAAACTGCCAAGCTTCTCAAGGAAGCAGGAGTTGACGGAGTAGAGGTTCACGCTGTTCATGAAGGGTATCTCCTCGATCAGTTCACACTTGATTATGTCAATAAGAGGACTGATGAGTACGGCGGAAGCTTTGAGAACAAGTACCGCTTTGCCTGCGAGATCGTGCAGGAGATCAAGAAAAACTGCGGCAAGGATTTTCCTGTATCTCTTCGCTACAGCGTTATTTCCAAGACCAGAGGCTTCAGACAGGGAGCCCTTCCCGGGGAAGACTACGACGAGGTAGGACGTGACTTTGAAGAGAGCAAAAGAGCTGCCAAATACCTGCAGGATGCAGGCTATGACATGCTCAACTGCGATAACGGAACCTATGATGCCTGGTATTGGGCACATCCTCCAATTTACATGCCTGAGAACTGCAATCTTGAGGATGTTGCGGCCCTCAGGAAATATGTTGATATTCCTGTAGTATGTGCCGGAAGAATGGATCCTAAAGTGGCAGCAGAGGCTGTGGCTGATGGAAGAATAGACGGAGCCGGCTTTGCAAGACAGTTCCTTGCTGATACTGAGTGGCTCACCAAGCTCATGGAAGATAGGCAAGAGGACATTAGACCTTGTATCCTGTGCCATAATGGTTGCTTTAACATGTGCCATTACAAAGGAGTTCCTAATGATCAGGACCTGTCTGACAGTCTTCACCTGGCCAGATGTGCAGTTAACGCCGAAACGATGCAGAAGGACAAACATCATATCAAAAAGACAGGGCACCCCAAGAAGGTCATCATTATAGGCGGCGGTATCGGTGGTATGGAGGCTGCCAGAGTACTAAAGCTGCGTGGACATGAACCTGTTATCTATGAAAAAACTGATGAACTTGGCGGAACCTTTATTGCTGCAAGCGCTGAATCCTATAAGGGAAAGCTCAGGGACCTTCTCAAATGGTACATCAGACAGATGGATGTCCTGGGAATAGAAATTCACTTTAATACAGAGATAACAAGCGTCAAAGAGTTTGGCAAGCATGACATAATAATCGCGACAGGTGCAGTTCCAAGGATATTAAAGTCTGTACCCGGACATGAGCTTATGATAGAAGCCTGCGAATACCTGCGCGGCAGGGAAGTTGGCGATAAGGTTGCGGTTATTGGCGGCGGCCTTACAGGGTGCGAAATAGCTTATGAGCTTGCACTTCAGGGCAAGTCACCTGTGATAGTTGAAATGAAGGATGACATCATCTCTCAGAAGGGTGTATGTCTTGCAAACAGCTCATACCTTAGGGAATGGTTTGATCTGTACAGAGTTCCTGTATATCTTGAAACTACTCTCAAGGAGGTTTGGGAAGACTGCATAGTATGTGCAGACAAAAACGGCAAGGAATTTACAATAGACTGTGACAGTGTCATTTCCAGTGCCGGATATATTCCCAATCCTGTTGTTAAGGAAAATGAGAGAGAAAGTAACATGGATTACATTGGGGACTGCAAGCAGGTTGGAAATCTTCGAAGTGTAATATGGCGGGCCTATGAAGTTGCTATGCGTATTTAACCGTCAAAAGTTTTATCTAAATTTAATAATTATTAATACTTAATATAGAGAATTTCTTATCGATAGAGTGTTACAATTTATTGTGTGGCACTCTATTATTTTTTTTAATAAACAGGAGAACAGAAAACTATGAATATCTTTTATGGTAAAAGCGCTTCAGGAAAGGTAGCAGATGCTGTTAAGGGTCTTGGAACAGCTAAGCTTATTATTATGACCAGTTCTGCAGACAGATTTGAGGAAAATGTTAAGGAACTTGAAAAGTTATATCCCGGCGTACCTAGTATCAGCTGCATTGCCATGGGTTATGACACAGCCATCCTTGAAAATGGTGTTTCTGTTATGGCCTTTAAGGATGGAGCACACGTTGCCACAGGAGTATTGGAGAAGGTTTCTGTATCTCCGGCCAGGTACATTACGAGAATAGAAAAAGCAATAGAGTCCGTTAAACCGGGCAAAGAGAATACAGCTATCATCGACTTCTGTACAGGTAACGACGCTGCAGTTCTCACAACCTTAAGCGGCCTTGTTAAAAAGTACAACCTTCAGGTTATGGGCGCAACCGGTGATGCTGGTAAGGTTGCAGTAAATGGAACAGTTTACGAAGATGCCATGGTATTTGCCATCATCAAAAATGAGGGTGGCAGAGTTAAAACTTACAAAGAGAATATCTATGTTCCTAAGGACAATAAACAGCTTATTGCCTCCAAGACAGATAAGTCCAAATATTATC
This sequence comes from Butyrivibrio proteoclasticus B316, assembly GCF_000145035.1. Lineage (NCBI taxonomy): Bacteria > Bacillati > Bacillota > Clostridia > Lachnospirales > Lachnospiraceae > Butyrivibrio > Butyrivibrio proteoclasticus. Next base: position 2,408,257 of record NC_014387.1, on the reverse strand, counting down.
TGGGAGAGCTTAACGGACGCCCTGCCAAGCAGGTTTATATGGAACTTACAGGGGCTTCAGAGAGTAAGATCGTAGATCAGACTTTCCAGAATCCGTTTGGCAAGATGATGGGTGATGATGTCTGTATTGTTTCACTTAAGGACGTTTCAGGAAATGGTCTTATCCTGTATAGACAGATCAACGACTCGGATATCCTGACACTTCTTGAAATGAGAGATCCTATGGAAATAGCCCAGTCTACAGTAAACAAGATTAAAAATGATTTTTCACATATTTCAGCTATTTACTCAGTTAACTGCATATTCAGATATTTGGTATTAAAAGAAAGAAGTGAGCTTGGCTCATATCTTAGTAAGATAGGAACCCTTGGAACCAGCTGCGGACTTGTTGGTTTTGGAGAACATTTCAATACGCAGTTTGTTAACCAGACAATGACATGTGTAGTATTTGAATGATGAGGAGATAGAAATGTTTGAGAATATGTTTGGTAAAAAGAATACGGACGAGCCTGTAGTAGTTCAGAAGAATCCCATAAACGACTTCGAGGAGCGTTCCAGATCACTTGTTTACATCGCAGACTCTATCAAGGACTGCCAGAAAAAACTGGTAAACAATGAGGTTGCATCCCTCACTGAAATCCATGACATGGGCGAAGCTGTAAATGATGTTATTGATAGCAATACACAGCTTAGAAATGACATGGAAAACTTCAATGAGATGTTTGATGCAGTTAATCAGAGCGCATCCAAGTTTGAGGATGTTAAGCTCAATATCCTTAACAGTGTTCATAACGCTCAGGATAAGGTAGATGAACTTAAGAACAGCTCAAATGAAGTAAGAGCAAGCTTTGATGAGATGGCTCAGGGCTTTGAAACCTTCAAGGAATCTGTTGATCAGATTTCTGATTACATGAAAAAGATCATCAGCATTGCATCACAGACAAACCTTCTTGCTCTCAATGCTTCCATTGAGGCAGCAAGAGCAGGAGCAGCAGGAAAGGGCTTTGCCGTAGTTGCTACTGAGGTAAGAGAGCTTGCTGATGAGATCAAGACTATGATAGACCAGGTTAATGCCTCAATTGCAAATGCCGGTGCAGAAAGCGAGAAACTCTCAGCCAGCATGGAAAACTCAATAGCAGCAATGGACAAGAGTCTTCAGGAAGTTGAAGAGACGCATGCAACCTTTGATGAGATCATCGAGAGCACAAACGGTGCCAATGCAGTTCAGCAGGAAATTGCAGACACTGCAGATGTAGCATCAGATGAGCTTAAGAAAATCGGCGGCAGATTTGATGACATCAACAGAAAGTTCGATGATCTGGTTGTTCAGCTCGACAAAGTCAATGCCATGGGCACAACCAAGAGTAGTGTCTTCGAGAGCATAGACAATCTTGTCTCCCAGATTGAGCCTATCGTAAAAGAAAAATAAAGATATTTTTGTACTAACATTGAGGAACTATCAGTGGTAAAATACTGATAGTTTCTTTTATTTTGGGAAAAATGTGAGGAGAAAACATATGGTATTTGAATGCAGAGAAAATGCACTTTGCTTTAAGAGACAGGGCGAGACAGTTCTTATTGAGTCCTGGGGGAAGGATTCACTTAGGATCCGTGCGACAATGAACAGAAACTTCACAGGCAGAAACTGGGCTCTTACTGAGACTCCGGCTGCTACAAGTGCGGAAGTTAAGACATATATAGTTCCTGAGAAGACCGGCGAAGGAACTATCGCAGAAAATGAATGGGCCAGCATTACTAACGGGCGTATCAGAGCAGAAGTTAACTATGCGGGAGTTATATCTCTTTTCCGTGATGACAAGCTCTTTTTACGTGAATATTACAGAGCCTATGGCGGCACTATCTCACAGGAGAGCAGATGTCTTAAGGTAGTTAACAGAGAGTGGAAGGGCCTCTACGGCGGCGACAACTACACACTCAAGGTTAGATTTGAAGGCAACGATGGCGAGAAGATCTTTGGTATGGGTCAGTATCAGCAGCAGCAGATGGACCTCAAGGGCTGTACCCTTGAACTTGCACAGAGAAATTCTCAGGCATCAGTACCATTTGCAGTATCTAATCTTGGCTATGGCCTTCTGTGGAATAACCCGGGTGTAGGTCAGGTTACCTTTGGCAGCAACATGACTCTCTGGGATATGAGATCAACCAAGGAAATGGACTACTATGTAACAGTTGCCGACACTCCTAAGGAGATCGTGGCTAATTATACTAGTGCAACAGGACACGCTGGTGAGTTCCCTGAAGAACTCATGGGTCTGTGGCAGTGCAAGCTCAGATATCGTACTCAGGAAGAGGTTCTTTCAATTGCAAGAAAGTACAAGGAACTCGGCATTCATATCGACCAGATAATCATAGATTTCTTCCACTGGACATATCAGGGCGATTGGAAATTCGATAAAAAGTACTGGCCTGATCCTAAGGCTATGGTTGATGAGCTTCACAGCATGGGCATCAGAGTAATCGTATCTGTATGGCCATCTGTAGACAGAAAGAGCGAAAATTTCTATCCAATGCTTGAGAAGGGACTTCTCATCAGAACAGAGCGCGGTGCCCTTCAGACCTATGACTATCAGGGCGATTGCGTGGAAATAGATGCCTTTAATCCTGAGACAAGAGATTATGTCTGGGAGATTTGTAAAAAGAACTACTATGACTTTGGAATTGATGGCTTCTGGCTTGATAATTCAGAGCCTGACTATGGTGTATATGATTTTGAGAACTTCCGTTACAGCGAAGGAACAGCTCTTGAAGTATCCAACATGTACCCACAGATGTATTCAAGGGCTTATTATGACAAGATGAAGGACCTTCGCGATGGCAAGGTTGTAAACCTTCTTCGCTGTGCATGGGCAGGCAGCCAGAAATATGGAAATGTTGTATGGTCAGGTGATATCCCAAGTACCTTTGAATCACTCCAGGATCAGATCCAGTGTGGTATCAACATGGGACTTGCAGGTATTCCATGGTGGAATACAGATATCGGCGGATTCATGACAGATGATGTTAATGACCCTGATTTCAGACAGCTCCTTATCAGATGGTACCAGTTTGCTGTGTTTACAGCAGTTATGAGACTTCACGGAGACCGTGGCCCTTACAATATTCCGGCTCTTGATGACAGAGACTGGGGTGGCGGATACCTTCATACAGGGCAGGATAACGAGATGTGGAGCTATGGCGAAGAGAACTTTGAGATCATGAAGAAGTATTATGATCTCAGACAGGAGCTCAGACCATATATCAAGAAGCTCTTTGACGAGGCTTCTCAGAATGGATCACCACTTATGAGAGCTATGTTCTATGAGTTCCCTGAGGATGAGAAGTGCTGGACAATCAAGGATCAGTACATGTTTGGCGACAAGTATCTTGTTGCTCCTATTCTCCATCTCAATGAGTTTGAGAGAGAAGTATACCTTCCAAATGGAGAGTGGAAGCTTACAAGTGATGGAACTGTCTTTGCAGGCGGCCAGAGCGTAACTGTCAAGGCTCCTATTGATTACATGCCTGTATTTGAGCGTATATAAGAATCCAAGTATGAGTGATAAAAATGCTCGCATTTTTTATCACTCATATTTGGAGACTGAACGGACTATAAAGGAGACAACATCATGCCCAAGGGTGCAGGACAGAAACTTAAGCTCTACTATCTTAGTCAGATAATGATCAGGAAAACTGATGATGATCATGCTCTTACTATGCCACAGATCATAGATCTTCTATCGGAACAGGGCATAAGTGCTGACAGGAAGAGTATCTACGATGATTTTGATGCCCTTAGAGAGATAGGTCTTGATATTATTGGAGAAAAAGAGGGGAAAGGCTACTACTACCGTGTGGGCGGCAAGAGATTTGAACTTGCTGAGCTCATGCTCCTGGTAGATGCTATTCAGTCATCTAAGTTTATTACTGCCAAAAAATCCAGCGACCTGATAAAAAAAGTGACAGACCTTGCAAGTGAATATGAGGCCAAACAGCTTAAGCGTCAGGTTGTGGTTCAGGGCAGGATCAAGACCATGAATGAGAGTATCTATTATCTGGTTGATGATATTCACAGAGCCATGGTTGAGAATAAGAGTATTACCTTTCAGTATCTGCAGTGGAATCTTGATAAGGTAATGGTTCCCAGAAAGGATCATCTCTATGAGACGAGCCCCTGGGCCCTTACCTGGGATGATGAGAACTATTACCTTATTGGATATGACCGGGAGGCCGGCAAGATCAAGCACTACCGCGTGGACAAGATGAAGGACATCACGCTGACTGAGGATAAGCGCGTTGGCAAGGAAGAATTTGAATCCTATGACATGGGATCATATTCCAAGCAGAACTTTGGAATGTTTGGCAAAAAAGTTTCCACGACTGTTGATCTTGAATTTGACAATGGATTTGTTGGGATCATGATAGATCGTTTTGGCAAAGAAATGCCAATAAGACCGGCCAAAAAAGAAGGCTGGTCAAGAACGCATGTTGATGTATTTATCAGTGATCAGTTCTATGGTTGGATTTTTGCCATGGGGGGCAAGGTCAGGATCACAGGACCTGAGAACATAGTGTCAGATTTCAAGGATAAGTTGAGACAGCAATTGGAAGAGTAAACATGCATTGGGGGTAATAGCATGGCAATTGTAGGTGCATTTATGGTTCCACATCCGCCGCTGATAATTCCTGATATAGGAAGAGGCGGTGAGATGGAGATAGAAGAGACGACAAGGGCTTATAATAAGGTCGCAGACATGGTGGCGGAGCTTGAACCTGAAACAATCATAATCACAAGCCCGCATGCCACTATGTATGCTGACTATTTTCATGTTTCTCCGGGAAATGCTGCTACAGGCTCCTTTGACAGATTTGGTGCCGGGAACGTCAAATTTCTGGAAGCCTATGATATGGAACTTGTCAGCCAGATTGAGAGTATAGCAAGAAAGCAGGATTTTCCTGCAGGAACTCTTGGAGAAGTGGACAGAGAGCTGGACCATGGGACAATGGTCCCTCTTTGGTTTATCAGACGAAAATATAAGGGCGGAAATATAGTCAGAATAGGACTTTCAGCCCTTCCTCTTACTGAGCATTACAGGTTTGGACAGATCATCCAGAAGGCTGTTGATAAGCTTGGCCGCAGAGCTGTAGTGATCGCAAGCGGAGATCTGTCACACAAGCTTCAGGAATATGGACCTTACGGATATGCACCTGAGGGACCTGTATATGATCAGAAGATAATGGATGTGTGTTCAAGGGCAGCATTTAAAGAACTTTTCGATTTTGAAGAGGGCTTCTGTGAGCGTGCAGCTGAATGTGGACACAGATCTTTTGTTATAATGGCTGGATGTCTGGACGGAGTAAGAGTTTCTGCTACTAAACTTTCTCACCAGGATGTGACCGGAGTCGGCTACGGAATCTGCACCTTTATTACCGGAGAGAAGGATTCTAAGAGATGCTTTTTGAAGGCATATTATAAGGATCTTGAGAAAAAGCTTGAAAGAGAGCTGGAAGCTATTTGCAACAAACCGGACCCATACGTAAGACTTGCATACCAGACAGTTGTCAGTTATATTCTTAAAGGTCAAAAAATAGCTGTTCCTGATTATGTGACAACAGAAATGCTCAATATCAGAGCAGGAGCCTTTGTTTCTATCCACAAAAACGGAAGGCTTCGTGGCTGCATAGGGACTATTATGCCCACAACGGACAATGTGGCACGTGAGATCATAGAAAATGGTATCAGCGCAGCTACGAGGGATCCCAGATTTGCGCCCATAGGACCTGAGGAGTTGAAAGAACTTGAGATAAATGTTGATGTTCTTGGAAGACCTCAGGACATCTCTTCAATAGATGAACTTAATGTGAAGAGATATGGAGTTATTGTATCAAGTGGAATGAAGAGAGGACTTCTTTTACCTGACCTTGAAGGTGTTGATACTGTAGAGGAGCAGGTTGCTATCGCCATGCAAAAAGGCGGTATAACTGAAGATGAAGATATCAGACTTCAGAGATTTGAAGTAATTAGACATACGTAGTTTTTGAGGTATTTATGAAAGAAAGAGAAACACTTGGCAGCAGATTGGGATTTATTTTGCTGTCAGCCGGATGTGCCATAGGAATAGGTAATGTGTGGCGCTTCCCATATATGGTAGGAGAAAATGGAGGAGGTTTATTTGTTCTAGTCTATATTCTGTTTTTGCTAATCCTTGGTGTACCCATAATGACAATGGAATATGCAATAGGCAGATCCTCGAGAAAGAGTATTCTTTTAGCCTACAAAGAGCTTGAACCTATAGGCTCGAAATGGCATGTGTTTGGATACTTTGCCATAGCAGGTAATTATCTTTTGCTGATGTTTTATTCAGTAGTTTCAGGCTGGATCCTGAGATATTTTATTCTGACGGTATTTGGTGCTTTCGAAGGCAAAAGCCCTGATCAGATTACCGGTATTTATCAGGAAATGATGAAAAGCCCGGTATCTTTAATTGGATTTATGGCTATTACCATGGTGATCACTGTATTTATTACTTCACTTGGTCTTGAAGCAGGTGTTGAGAGAGTCACCAAGATCATGATGGTTGCACTTATTATCATTATGGTGGGACTTGGGATCAGATCCGTTACACTTCCCGGTGCGGGAGAGGGTGTTAAGTTTTATCTCATGCCAAGCGCTGAGAATGTCAGGAAGGTTGGACTTGGCAATGTGCTGTACGGAGCGCTTAATCAGAGCTTTTTTACTCTGAGTCTTGGTATTGGCGGCATGGAGATATTTGGAAGTTATATCAAAAAGGACAGAAGCCTTGTGGGCGAGGCCATTATTGTTGCAGGGCTTGATACCTTTGTTGCTATAGTCGCCGGACTTATAACTATTCCTGCATGTTTTGCCTACGGCGTTGCCCCTGATAAAGGCCCAAGCCTTATATTCCTGACTCTTCCAAACGTATTTACATCTATGAAGGGCGGAAGAGTACTTGGAAGCTTTTTCTTTTTGTTTATGTACTTTGCAGCTCTTTCTACGATGATTGGTGTATTTGAAAATGATGTCAGCTTTTCGATAGATCTTTTTGGAATTAATAGGAAAAAAGCTGCTCTGATAGCGGGGCTTGTGATCACTATAGGATCAATTCCCTGTGCTCTTGGCTTTAATGTACTTAGCTTTTTCCAGCCTCTCAAGGCAGGAAATACTGTGATGGATTTAGAGGATTTTATAGTCAGCAATCTGCTGCTTCCAATTGGAGCTCTTGTCAGTTGTCTGTTCTGCACTTGCCGATACGGCTGGGGATTTGATAAGTATCTGGAGGAAGTTAATGCCGGTGAAGGAATCAAGGTTAGTTCCGGGCTTGGATGGTATCTTAAGATAGTTCTGCCGATGATACTGGTATTTCTAGCAGTCTATGGACTTTGGAGTTATTTTACATAATGCCAAAAAAAAGAATGTCGCAAGCGGCATTCTTTTTTTATTCTGAAATGGCTGATATTATTAAGCACTTACTTCTTCAAGTGAGAAGAATTCCATCTTTTCGCTGAGAGTCTCTGCCATGTTGCGGAGATCTGCAGCAGCGTCACTGATAAGAGCAAATGTTGCATTGAGCTCTTCCATAGAAGCGTTTGTCTCTTCTGTAGAAGCTGCGTTCTGCTGTGAAATAGCAGAGAGCTCTGAAATAATATCTGAGAACTTATTCTTGAGCTGGTTAAGTGTATGTACCTTATCTGCGATCATCTTGGTAGAATTGTCAACGTTGTTAACGTTTACTACAACCTGATCCATATCTTCCTTGGTATTAGTAAGCTGATCGTTCTGCTCCTTCATGCTGACGCTGAGATGTTCGATAGTCTCAACACTCTTTTCTGATTCTTTTACAAGAGCTTCAACAATCTTCTTGATAGATACAGCAGCCTCTTTGGACTGTGATGAAAGGTTACCAATCTCAGAAGCTACTACTGAGAAGCCCTTACCGTATTCGCCTGCTCTTGCAGCCTCGATAGAAGCATTAAGTGAGAGAAGGTGTGTCTGTTCAGCAATAGCTGTGATCATGTTGGAAGCCTCAGCTATATCTTTGACTGAATCATTTGTAAGACGGATCTGCTCATTGATGCCCTGCATAGATGTCATTACGCCTTCGTTGGTGTTCATAAGGTTGCTAAGAGTATCAACAGTGCGGTTTGCACCTGACATCATCTCGTTGGCAGCAGCTGAAAGTTCCTCAACTCTTGCTGTGATATCGTCGATGCTATCACCCATTTCATTAGTGTTATTAACTGAATTCTCAACGCTTTCAGCCTGAGAAGCTGCGCCGCGGCTGATATCCTCAACAGCGCATGTAACCTGCTCTGCAACGTGTGAAGCTGCCTCAGCAGAAGAAGCAAGGCTCTCACCTGACTTGGTAACATCTCCTGAAAGCTCTTTGGTAGTCTTGATAACGTCCTGAAGCTTATCACGAACTGAAGCTGCGCTTCCTGCGATTGTTCCAAGCTCATCTCTACGGTTAAATGTACGATCATCTACATAGAAGAAAAGCTCACCATCTTCAAGCTGCTTGAGACCGTTTACGATATCACGGATAGATCTTGTAGATCTTGAGATGATAATACGAGCTACGCCCCAGTTGAACAGGAAGAAGATAACAAATGTAGCAATAATAGCTTTTGCTGCAGCAGACATGTTTGCTTCTACTAATGTTGTATCACGGCCTGCGAAGATCATTCCTACTACAGAGCCATCTGAATTTTTAAGTGGAAGGTAGTACGCATACCAGTCCTGGCCTGCAATCTCGAAGTTGGCAGCAAGATATTCGTTACCCTGATTGAGAACTTCGTTTACAACTACATCACTAGCCTTTGTTCCTTCCATACGCTTTCCTGTCTCAGTGTCTGTAAGTGATGTTATGTAGCGTGTATCACCAAAAAATACTGTGAAGTGCATTCCTGTTTTCTGATTGAGTGCATCGAGCTGAGCCTGGTATATGTCATGAACTGCTGTTTCGCCCTTCATGAGCTGACCGTCTTCTGATAAGTACCAGTCACCAGTAAACTCGTTTGACAATTCATCCTCTAAGAGGATGGCTGCTGCGTGTAATCCCTCTGAGAAGGATGTGTAGTAAGCTTTCTTGATGTGATTGTGACCTATTATTCCGATAACCGCTGACATAAGCAGTGCAAGAAATGATGCTACTAAGATAATAGATCTGACCATGTTTCTTTTTCTTTTTTTCATTTTTTACTCTTTTAACTCTCTTTCCTTTTTTGCGACCTCCAATGGCGAAATAATCATTATTAAAAATAAAAAGGCATAGACGTAACTGTCTATGCTTCGGATAATCTTAATAAAGATTAAGATGCAACTGGCTGACATGTTAAAGTCCCTATAGCTTTGCGCCACAAGCTTTCGCTTGCTTTGCCCGATATCAAACTGTCGACGATTATAACGAAAAAAAGAATGGAATGCAATAATGAAATGTACACAATTAAAAATTTATTAAATTTTTATTAAGCAATTTGAATCAGCATGATAAGTGCTTGGATAATATGCACAAAAAAGATATAAAAACATGTAAACGCTTTCCTTGTGGGAAGGTAGCGGGTTTTTGTGTATAATGAGTGTATGAATACCAGTAAAAAAGCGTACTATCACTTACCGGGACTATTTGAGTTCTATGAATTTTATAAAGTTTTTTTGCCTCTTTTCCGTGAGCATAGGGAGTACTTCTATGACTGGTGCGAGATAGGATCAATATACGGAGCACCGGCGGATTGTATCTGGGGAGGAGGAAGAGTAGGCTTTGGAGAAGCTGATCCTGTTAGTGTTGCAGAGCTTATGAGAGAGTATGATATTTCTGCAAGACTTACCTTTAGTAATTCTCTTATTCAGGATGAGCACCTTGATGATAAGAGGTGCAATGCCTTATGCTCATTGTTTGAAAAAAATGGCAGTGCTCAAAACGGAGTAATCATTCACTCTGACCTGCTACTTGATCATATCAGGAGAAACTATCCGGACTTTTACTTTGTATCCTCAACAACCAAGGTGCTTACTGACTTTGATGATCTGGAAAAAGAGTTAAAAAGGCCGGAATTTAAGTACGTTGTTCCGGATTTTAGACTCAACAAATCTATGGACAGACTTGATCTGCTGAGTGATAAATATAAAGAAAAGATAGAGTTTCTGTGTAATGAATGCTGCTTTTATGGCTGCTACGACAGGAAAAACTGCTATGAGAATGTGAGCAGAAAGAGCCTTGGAATAGACTGCGAGGATCATATTTGCGTATCTCCCGATGCTGATAAGGGATATAAGTTTTCACTTGCCATGGAAAATCCCGGATTTATAGGTATCACGGACATTCGGGACATCTATATGCCCGCGGGCTTTTCTAACTATAAGATAGAGGGAAGAAGCCTTGGAAGTGCAATTGTTTTAGAATTTTTACTTTATTATATGACTAAACCCGAGTACCAACTCAAGGTAAGGGAAGACATATACTTAGACAGCAGTCTTGATCTTTTTTGAATGAAAATCGTTTCTATGGATATGTAAGTAGTAATTAAGTATTTTTGGGTGATAATACTATTGCAATCAGAAAATGAGCATGTGCATTTTGCATATGCTTATTTTTTATTTAGGAACATTTTTGGATGAGTTTGGGAATGGAATAAAGGCTGTAAAAGTGTATAATTGGACTTCGGTGTCTTTTTATAAATAATAAAGTGAGGAATGGAAATGAATAACCTGTTGTACATCTATGAAGAAGTATGTGATCTGATCAAGGAAAAAGAGATTGATCTATATGAGAGGGAGGATGCACAGGATAAATTTATCTGCCAGTTTGCCAAAGGGGGATCATCTCTGCATGTTAAGACTGTAATGCAGAGTCGTTATGTTCTTTATGCTACAGAAAAGGATTTTAACCTTATAAAAAGAAAGTCTGATGCCGCTAATACAGGTATCGTATTAAAGGAAAGCAAAAAAGAGGAAATAGAGCTTATTGTTTCACAGTATGAGGAAGTTGCAAGTAAGGCAATCCTGTTTATCAGAAACGGTAACAAGGGACTTTTACAGAATCCTGATGAAAAAAAGCTGCCTCATGTAATATACTTTTTTACCAATGAAAATCTGGATTTCGTTTTGGACTGCATCAAGGAAAACCTTGAGGCCGGAGCCAAGACAACCAAGACCAAGGTTAGCAGAGGAACAGCCACAATGGTGAGAAGAACAGTAGTTGTTCCCAAGCCTAAAATGCCTGAATTATCTGATGAAGAGATCATGGAGACTATTCCTGAAGGCAGTGAAGTATCACATGCTAAATATGGAATCGGAACTGTTGAGTCTGTATTTGATGGCAAGATAACAGTACTGTTTGATGGGGCTGTAGAGAAGATATTTGCAGGAACCTTGTGTGTTAACAAAAAAATATTAACAGTTTTAAACGTTTAAGTTATAATATGGTAAATTAAAACTATAGTTAAAAAAGAATAGCTGCAAGGGGGAACAGGTATGACAAACAAGGCACTCGGGGATTATACCGTTGAGGACATGCTGGTTCTTTTGAATGAGAACGTAGACGCTATAGTTATGGTTGATACTACCATTAAAAAGTATAGGGCCATTACACGCAAGAGCATTTTTAAGGATATTATCGATGAGACCGGGGGTTATGATGATTTCATTCAGAAATTGTGGTTTCATCTGAGTAATTCTCAGGAAGAGATTACTGAGGATTATAAGGCTTTTGCTTCTTATTATGGACAGTTTAACGGCAAATACAGCCGCAGGTTTAAGGTCTTTTTGGAGGGGAGCACTGCCCCATATGTAATTCAGATGAATGTCTATCCTATGGAGGGAACAGACAAGTATCTGTTTGCTATGGATGTTCTTGATGATGAGGAAGTTGTCGAGGAATACACTACCACCAGAAAGGTCAATACGATACAGAATACATATCTCTTTTCCATGTTCGTGGATCTTGTAAGAGATTCAACCAGTAGCATAAGCGTAACTGAGATATCAGAGGACACTGTTAAGGCCAGCATCAAGTATTCCCAGTGGAGACTTATGACAGTCAATATGATATGGCCGGAGGATCAGAGGCAGTTTCTGATGCTCACAGATCCGGATTATCTTAGAGATCATCTGGAAGTTGGCCGCACCAATACTTATGACTGTAAGATGAAGAATCTTGAGGGAGAATATATCTGGGTCAAGCTGATCTTTAGCAGAGCTCAGACTATCAGCAGCAAGGACTTCAAATTTGTATTCATGGTTCAGAATATTGACGAAGATGTCAAGGAACGTATGGAAACTCTCAAGAAGTATGAGGAGCTCGTTATGGTGGATCCTCTTACAGGTCTTATTAACCATGGAGGTATCAAGACTGAAATTGAGAATGCTATTGATATATATCAAAATGGTGGAGAATCCATATCTCTTATGATGATCGATCTTGATAATTTCAAGAAGATCAATGATAACTATGGTCATTCAGTAGGAGATGCAACTCTCAGAACTCTTGCAGATGTTCTAAAGGGCTTTGCCAAGGACAAAAATGCCTCTGTAGGACGCTGGGGCGGAGAGGAATTTGTAACAATCCTCAGCGGCGTCTCTCATGACGAGGCGGTAGAATATGCAGAAGATCTCAGAAGATCTGTTGCGGAAGCTGATTTTGGCAAGGCTGGTCATATAACCTGTTCAGTCGGCATCAGTCAGCTTGGAGACGATGATTCTTTTGATGACATATTTGATCGTATGGACAAGGCTATGTACTCATCCAAGATAGCCGGCAGGAACCGTGTAACGGTGCTGTGATACCTTCTTGGCACCCAGCCCCTCAGGCATCTGCACAGAAATGTTTGTGTTCGTCTGCGGTGTGATTTTCTAAAACTCATTAAGCATCAAATGCCTCATTTCGACGTTGCTCAGAGAAATCGGCATTTGATGCTTTCTTCGTTTTGAAAATCATCATCCTCGTCCGAGAACTGCACATTTCTGTACAGACGTCTGAGGGGCTGTGATGTCAATTCATCTCTCGCAATGCGCTAAGCAGATCATGGCGCAGGTCGGAACCATACTGCTCGAACTTGGTGAGATTTCAGGTGAGAATATCTTTATTGACGGAACCAGAAACAGTTATTCAAAGACTGATGGCTTTTTATCTTATTCCTATATTTTTAATAAAAAGATAAATTATAGAATATAGACTTATGTAAATGAATGCGATAATTTAACTGTATAGCATGAAAAAAATAACAAAAAAATATAACAAAAAATGAAGATTTATAGAAATAATAGCTGCAAATAAGCATATATGGAAAGGGTGGGTAATTCAGAACATGAGATACAGATCATTATCTATATTATTGCTTGTAATGATCATTGCTGCCGGGTGTGGCAACAGTGAAGACACCAGTGCTCCGGCTGAAAGCTCAGTAGCCTTGACTTCTGATACTGTGGAGCAAAAAGATGAAACGACTGATGAAACCCAGGAAACACTGGCCCTTAATGATGACGGAAGTTATACTTACTCCTTTGAGTTCAAGGATGAGTATATTTCTACAGATTTTGCAGGTATCGATGTACTGGATTCAACTGAGGACTACCCAAGAGAGCGGTTTGAGGATGTGTTCATGTACTCTAAGGGAGCATATTTAGATAAGCCTGATGTTCCTGCAGACTTTTTTGATGAATGGGGATATACCTGTCCTGAGGACTGTGATCCATCAGAAGATCCAGGTTTTGGCTTTAGCATATCTTATATTAAGAATATTGATGGTAAAGTTTCTTGCATTTTGAGTGATATAAATTATTGCATTGCCGTTAGATGGGAAAAAGGTCAGATTCTTTATAATTTGTGGGATAAGGAGTTGTCCAGAATCAAAAGTGAACGAAAGAATATAATAATTCAGAATACGGACACCAAAGAAATATTGGCTCATAATGACTTGATGGGGGCAGACGCCAGAGAACTTATGGATGATTTTCACGAGGGGCTGTATGATTTCGTGCTGTCAAAGCTTCCTGAAGGAAAGAATTCCTATTCTCCGCTTTTTCGTTTTGATAATGGTGTTTTTAGAGCATTAAATGTAGATGATGATGGATATGGTTTTGAATTTATGTTACCGGATAAAGGAAGACGTGTTTATGCCATATATGTAGACAAGCCTACAGGAAGAATAAGCGGAACACTTTACAGAACGCCTTATCCTGGCGAGGACTTTTATGCTTATCCTGCCGGAAGAACAATTGAGGACATTGATTCTGATATGAATAATGATCCATTTGCGGAATACCCTGTATTTGAGCCTAATGAAGAGATAAATCCTGAAAAAGAAGATACAGAAGAAGCAGAAGCTGCTAAATCAAGTGAAGAGAGCACTGAGGAAACAAGTAGTGTAGCTCCAGCTGAGGAAAAGAAGGAAGAGCCCGCCAAAGAGGCGCCTGCAGCAACCGGAGCTGTTATAGATGAAGAAGAATTCAGGCGCGGAGTCATGATGGGGCCCAAAAAAGGAACTATCGTAAATGACGATTTTGCAACCGGAGTAACAAATTCGCTTATATCGCAGCTTAATGGTATGGGAGCCGTTCAAACATCTGATCCGGCGCCGCTGATCTTTAGAAGTAAACCCTTTAGATTTGAGACTACCCCTGAGGATGCGGCTAATGCAATGATCAATGATGTTATGCCTAATTTTGGCTTTGATATGGCTGGCAAGAACTATTTTATTAGTGCGGTACAGAAATTTGACAACGGATATGTAGTTACTGTCGGATGGACCAGGTGGAACTAGGATAGTTAAAATGCACTTTTGATAGATTTATGGATATAGAAGAAAAATGGATGATTAATTATCTATATAACGATAGTTTATAATCTGTAAATTAGACCAAAAATAATACCTTTGATATAATAGAATTGGAAATATTATGAGAAGCTCCTTGTTAATCTGTGCAATAAAACTGATTCATTGGAGGTAAAAGCGTGAAGAAAACGCTGATAATTGTTATCGACCTGTTAATAATGGTGTCGATACTCTTCTTCATAATTCAATATGCCAATGCCAAGATGCAGGAAAACAACGAGAGTGTTATTGAGGCCTTTGAGAAGATGACAGTTACTGCAGAGCAGATCATCACAAATTACCTTGAGGATGAGCAGCATCTGTGTGACATTTGGGCAAATTATATTAATCGCTCTGCTGAGGCCGGAGAGCCCATGACTGCGGAGGGAGCAATTTCTTTTATCAGAAAGGCCAAAATATCTCCGAGCATTTATGGACATTTGTTATTTCTTGATAATCCATCAAAAAGTGGCATTTCTACAACTGGTAGCTCCAAAGATCCAAATGACTATTCTGTTTCGTATAAAAACATAAACATATTTGACGATATTGATGAAACAAGTAGCGCAGATGCAAAAGTCAGACTGACAAGGGCATACACAAATCCACAGAATGGCATACAGTCTATAGCTTTTTTCAACAGTGTGACTGTTCTGGATGAGACCTCAGGCGAGCTAAAAGAGGCTCTTCTCATGCGCGTAGAGCCGGTAAGCGTTATTGAGGATAAGCTCATTTTTTTAAATGGCGAATACGAGAAGATGGAGATTTCCCTGATAAACAAGGATGGAGAATATCTTGTTCACGGTAAATCTCTCAAGAACTCTAACTTTTTTGAGTATTATAAATCCTATAATGATGTGGATATAGCTGTTTACAAGAAAATTATAGAGATAATCACTACTAAAGCAGGAACCATGAGGATGTATAACTCCAAAAAAGAGGAGTGTGTAATATCATATACACCCTTACAGTCGATGAATACCCTTTTCCTATTGGCGTATATACCGGCAAGAGAATTGGAGGCGAAGAATACAGTCGTCGACTGGCTGCTTCTGGGAATGGTTACTTTGGGACTATTGTTGCTCCTGGGATTTAACTACCTGATACTAAGATTCTACAACATAAAGCTTGCAGAAGCTGCGGAAGCGGCAAATCAGGCAAATGAGGCTAAATCTCACTTCCTGTCGACAATGTCCCATGATATTCGTACTCCTATGAATGCGATTCTGGGCCTTAATGAGATGGTACTGCGCGATAGCCATGAGGAAGAGATCGTGGCATATTCAGAGAGCATCCGAACAGCCGGAAGAACACTTCTTGGACTTATTAATGACATCCTTGATTTTTCCAAGATAGAAGCCGGCAAAATGGATATTATAAACGTCGACTACAGCTTTGCGTCCCTTCTTAACGATCTGGTGAATATGGTTCAGGTCAAGGCAGAGGATAAGGGACTTGCATTCAATCTTGATGTGGACAGGAATATTCCCGTTATATTAAACGGCGATGAGATCCGTATTAAACAGGTTATAACAAATATTCTTTCCAATGCGGTCAAATACACCAAAGAAGGGTCAATCAACTTCAAGGCAACCTTTGAGAAAGTGAAAGATTCGCCTGACCAAATATACCTAAACGTAAGTGTCAGCGATACCGGTGTCGGTATCAAGCCTGAAGATATGAAACGCCTCTTTAAAGCCTTTGAACGTATCGAAGAGAGCAAGAACAGAAATGTAGAAGGAACCGGCCTTGGAATGAGTATAGCCCAGAGTTTCCTCAATATGATGGGAAGCCATATAGAAGTTGAGAGTGAGTATGGTAAGGGTTCGACCTTTTCTTTTAAGCTGGTTCAGGGAGTTAAGGACTGGAATCCTATAGGTGATTACGAGGAAACCTTCAGAAGAGCTGTTTCAGAGCGAAAGAAATACCGCGAGAGATTTACAGCACCTGATGCCAGACTTCTTGTGGTAGATGATACACCGGTCAATCTGTCTGTTTTTGAAAATCTGCTAAAGCGGACCAAGGTTCAGATTGATACGGCAACAAGCGGAGATGAAGGTATTTCACTATATAGACACAGGCAGTACGATGTTGTTTTTCTGGATCATATGATGCCGGACAAGGATGGTATTGAGACTTTGCAGGAAATGAGGAAGATCCCCGGTTCTGTAAACGTCAAGACTCCTATAGTGTGCCTTACAGCCAATGCTATTTCCGGCGTGCGTGAAACCTACATAAAAGCGGGATTTAACGATTATATAACCAAGCCTATCGATCCGGACAGGCTTGAAGCACTGCTGCTTCAGTATATTCCTGAGGATAAGATTGCTCCTGCATCTGAAGATGAAGAGGAGGAAGATTGCCTTATTCCGGACTTCATAATGAATCTTGAGGAACTTGATGTTAAAACAGGTATAACCCACTGTGGAAGCCAGGATTCCTACATCGCCACACTTGAGATGTATCTGGAAGCTGCAGAAAGAAATGCTCAGGAGATAGAAAAGTACTGGAAAGAAAAAGATATCAAGAATACAACTGTTAAGATCCATGCGCTTAAGAGCACTTCTCGTATTATCGGAGCCGTCAATCTTGGCGATTTTGCTGCGAGACTTGAAAAGGCTGGAGAAACAGGTGATATAGAGACGCTTGAAAGGGAGATAGGAGCTCTTTTGACCCAGTACAGGAATCTGGTAAAAGAGCTTGAGCCCCTTGAAGATGCCAAGAATGACGCGGAGGATGAGAGGCCCCCTATTTCTGATAAGGATATTAAAAAAGCTTATGAAGACCTTGCTGGTTTGTGTAACGCCTTTGACTACGATGGCGTGATAGGAATTATGAAATCTCTGGAAGAATACAGATTTCCGGAGAATGAGGCGGATAAATTTGAGTCCCTTAAAAGAGCAGTCGATAATTTTGACTACGATCTGATACCTGAAATTCTGTCAGGAAAAGAAAAGGAGGCAACATGATGACAAGAAAAGTACTTGTATTTGTATCTGTCATTTCATTGGTGTTTGGTCTTATGGCGTGCGGACAAAAGTCAGCTGAAAGTGCAGAATTTAAGCCCAAATTGTCTACAGAAACGTCGTGCCAGCTCACAGTTGCAGGTAACTACTCTAATTTTGAGTCACTAGAGAGCGAATTTGAGCGCTTCTATGAGTATTATCCAAATGTGAGCCTTAATTATGTCAATCTTGATGATTACAATAATACGATCACAAGTGCACTGGTGAGTGATGAAGCTCCGGATATTTATGTTACGGCAACATGGATGCTTGATGATGATAAAATGGATGCTGTTTTTGAAAATGCAGAAGTTTTATCAGATCCGGCCCTGGGCATCGATCTTGACTGCATCCGCAAAGGTGCGATGTGGACAATGGAAAACGGTGATGTTGTCATGCTTCCTATTTTTACCAGGTCATACGGAATGCTTGTTAATATGGATATTTTTGAAAAGAACGGGCTTAAGGTTCCGGAGAATTACAAGCAACTGGTAGAGACTTGCGATAAGCTCAAGGCAGCAGGATACGAGACACCTATCATGGGAGCTAACGGGCTTACTGTAGCCGGAATATATTATCCTTTCTCGTTTCCTCTTTTCTGCGCCGATGTAATTAAGAATCCTGATTCTATAGAGCCGCTCAATTCAATGGATCCGTCTGCCGGAGAAATGATGCGTCCCGCACTTGAGAAGATCAAGTCTTTTGTAGATTCAGGGTATTTGAATCCGGAGTTATGCAGTGAGCAGATTGAAGATGACTACAATGCTGTGATCATGCGCTTTTTCGAAGGAGATGTCCCAATGATGCTTGGAAGCGGCGACATGGTTTCTGGTACACAGAAACGTGAGAGTAAGTCAGAAGCATTTTTGGCTGAGCCTTTTAAATACAAATTCTACGTGGTTCCGATTGATGATGATGGTGGATATTTCCTGGATTCAGTCAATCTGTTCTTTAGTGTAAACAAGAACAGCGCAAATCTTGATATGACCAATGAATTCATAAGATTTCTTATGAGAGAAAAAGAACTAGGTAATATGGCTGCTATTAAGCGTCTTATCACACCGACCAACGATTTTTCTTTGGACGAAGTTTATTCATCTCTCGATGGTTTCCCGGAGGATAGATATTTCAGCTACCAGGATACGGGTCTGAATGATGCTGTTAATAAAGAGTTCCGCGCAGCCGCATATAAGGTTGCAAATGGTACTATGACAGTAGATGAAGCTATAAGTTCATATGGAAGCTTGTGGGATGAGTAGACTATAGCAGAGCGTAGCAAAAAGTAAGCGGGATGAGATAGCTTAGCTGAGAGGTTGAAAAATGGAAGAGCGCGTAGTTGTTGTAGATGATGATGCGATCATATTGAGAAGTGCAAGCACGGTTCTTGCTGACGCAGGTTTCAAGGTCACCTGCCTTAAAAGCGGCAGGCTTTTGCTGGATTATGTCACAAAAAACTCGATAGATATGTTACTTCTTGATATCAAGATGCCTGACCTGGACGGTTTTGAAACCTTGCAGCTTTTAAGAAAATGGGAAAATGAAAACGACAGGAAAGAAATACCTGTTATTTTCTTTACAGCCAATGATGACTGCGCCTCGGAGACGAAAGGACTGTCCCTTGGAGCCATGGACTTTATCAGAAAGCCCTTTGCCGCTGAGGTTCTGATACTTCGAGTAAGACACCTGCTTGATCTTATCAGACTACAGCGCGATCTGCATGCGGAAGTAGAGCGCAAGACCAAAGAGATAGAGGGCTTATCACTTCATGTTGTGCATACTCTTGCAGATGCTATAGATGCCAAAGATGCTTATACCAAGGGCCATTCGGGACGAGTTGCCGAGTATGCAAGAGAAATTGCCAAAAGAGCAGGCTATTCTTATGACAGACAGGAAGAAATATACATGATGGGACTTCTGCATGATGTAGGTAAAATAGGAGTTCCGGATGCTGTAATAAATAAACCGGGCAAGCTCACAGATGAGGAGTTTGAAAAGATTAAAACTCATCCGGGAAGAGGGGCACAGATACTTCAGAATATTGAGGAAATGCCTAAGCTTGCAATCGGTGCAAGATGGCATCATGAGCGCTTTGATGGGCGTGGCTATCCTGATGGGCTCTCAGGCTATGATATACCGGAGGAAGCCAGGATAATTGCTGTTGCTGACGCCTACGATGCCATGACTAGTAACAGAAGCTACAGGGGCCTTATCCCTCAGGATGTGGTCAAAGGAGAGTTTGAGAAAGGCTCAGGAACGCAGTTCGATCCTCAGTTTGCGGCTATAATGCTTGAAATAATCAAGGAAGATGTAGACTACAAGCTGCATGAGCAATAATATGATTTACCAAAGGCGGAGCTGATCACTAATTGGCACCGCCTTTTTTTCGCTCCCGCTTATTTTCGTACATCAGCATATCCGCACGCTGCATTATTTTCTGGACGATATTGTCTTTAGACGGATCATAGATAGCAAATCCCTTTGACACATATACCTTATCCCAGGGAGCCTCAGCTGAGGCATTTATTTCTTCTACAACTTTGTCAAAACGTTCCAGTAAGAAGTCGAGGTTATGGAAATCCTCATGCCCCAGAATGATAGAGAATTCATCTCCGCCAACCCTGTATACGGCACTTCGCTTGAATACATCACTGATTGTATTGCAGGCTTTTTGTATATAGAGATCACCTTTATCGTGACCGTATTGATCATTGATATGTTTCAGGTTGTCACAGTCAAAGGCACCAATGGCAAAATTAGGATCTATCGACCCGTTATTGATCTGTTCCTGCAGCTCCTCAACTGCAAGAGAAAAAGCACCCTTATTTCTAACGTGAGTAAGAGAGTCAATAAATACCTGCTCATTCAGAGCGTTTATATGGGCTTTCATATTTCCTGACAATTTCTTGAAGGACTTGGTAAGTCTTCCAATTTCATCATCTTTATCATAATTTAAGTAGACCTCGAAGTTTCCTTTATCTATCTGGTCTGCGGCCTCGGTAAGCTGTTCAAGCGGCTTGGTTATATAGCCAAGGAAAGTAATCAGCAGTATACCTGCAATTATCAGCACTATTATGGCGCATATCGTGATCCTCAAAATAAGCTCGCGCCATTCACCCTGGGTTTCATCAATAGGGACCGTGATGTTCAGATACATGCCGTTGCTAAGAGGAAGCCATACAGCTTCCTTGAGCACTCCGTCATAGACATATTGCGCAGATCTAGTCTCAGCTTTATTGCTGTAGGGCATTTGCCTGGTCATCCCCGGAGGCATATTTGCTACATCAATATATGGATGGTAAAAGAGTGTTCCGTAGGCATCACTTAAGAAAGCATATCCATTATCATAGAATTTAATACTGTCAATTTCTTTAGCCATAGCCGAATAGTCAATTTCAATTCCGACAACTCCGATAAACTGTCCCTTGTAATAAATAGGTGCATCATAAGAAATTACCGTAACATCCAGGTTATCTGTTACGTAGGGCGGAAGCCAGATAGACTTTCCTTCATATTTGGGAACAGTGAACCATACCAGGTTTGATGTGTCATTTACATCATAAAGTGTGATATCTGTTACTTCATGCTCAACAAATCCCTTGCCATCAATGTTGGTGTACCAGAAACCCCTTACTGTAGAAGAGATAGAAGGGTCTATACGATAGTAATATGTCAAAACGCCATCGGTTTTAGGAATAATAAAATCGAAATATTCACGGGCATTTTCCATATGTTTATTGAGATGCACATCATCAAGCCCTTGTAAGTCGTCTTCCACAAAAGAAGTAATATTATTTACCGAATACTGAACATTGTCAAAATAGTAATTTAAGCTATATTGACCATTTTCGCACAGCATCAGCAGTAGCTGGTCTGCCTTACGGCTGGCAGTTTTACGTATGAAGATCACGCTGAGCAATGTGATAGCCAGAATAACTGTAAATATCACAAGCAGCATAGAAATAGCTAATTTGGTTTTTAGAGAGCGCATCTTTTATCCTTATTCCATTGAGATTAATATGGTAACTATATTAGGCAAAAAACATATGTCGATATATCTTGTATATCGGATAAAAACAGGCATTATTTAAGTGTTACAATATACGCTGTCAGCCTATACTAATATGTGCTATAATCAATATATCGACAATACTGTGTGGAGATATCGTGCATGGGAAAAGCGGATAATAATGCCGTAAATGATAGAAATATAGCCGATTATGTGGTAAAAAATATAGATGTTGCCATTGAGAAGGGCTGGGTTAAGGTCTTTTACCAGCCTGTTATTCGTACGCTCACAGGACAGTTATGTGGAGCTGAGTCTCTGGCCAGGTGGGTAGATCCTGTTCTTGGATTTCTTTCACCAGACAAATTCATAGGGCCTTTGGAAGATAGCGGACAGATTCACAAGCTCGATAGCTTTATTGTAGAAAAAGTCTGTTCAGATATCTCTGAGAGATTAGAAAAAAATCTCGATACAGTTTCTGCATCTGTGAATTTTTCTAAACTAGATTTTGAAAATGCTGACATGCTAAGGGTTGTAGAGAATGCAGTAGCCAAATACAACATTCCCAGGGACTATATCCATGTGGAGATAACGGAGAGCATGATCGTATCTGATGCCATCCTGATGAAAAAGGTTATAGATGGCTTTAGGAATGCCGGTTTTGAAGTTTGGATGGATGATTTTGGCAGCGGATATTCTTCCCTGAATCATCTCAAGGATTATGAATTTGACACCATTAAGATGGATATGGAGTTTTTGGCCTCCTTTACAGACAAATCCAAGGCAATCATGACATCTGCCATAACTATGGCCAAAGACATAGGAATCTTGACACTTGCGGAAGGCGTTGAAAATGAAGAACAGGTAGAATTTCTGAATTCAATAGGATGTGGCAAGCTTCAGGGATATTATTATGGCAAGCCCCAGCCTATTGAAGATTTTTTTGATCATATAGCTGAAAAAGGAATTACAATAGAACCTAGAAAGTGGCGTCAATACTACCAGGCGGCAAGCTTTTATGCCAAATATACAGAGGAACCCCTGGAGATCATAGAAGATGATGGCAAGGATTTCAGGACTCTTTTCATGAATGATGCGTACAAGAGGCAGATAGTTACAAGGAATTATTCGTTAAAAGAGATGGATCAGCTGATTTATAAAACAAAATCTCCACTTCTCAAAAAATATCGTGAGTACGCAAACATTATCGAAAAAACCAAAAACAATGAATCCTTTTATTATACTTACGATGGGAATATCATTTGTTTTCAGGGAAAAGAAATAGCTGAACTTGACGGAAAACATCTGATCAAAGGCTCTATCAGGAATATCTCTATTGATAATGACTTTAAGAAACAGACAAATGTTGTAAATAAACTCAGAGAATTAAACCACCTTTTTGAGTCTGTTATGATAATCAATATAGAAAACGATACTATTTTTCCTTTGATTGGCAGAAGCAAATATGATGCACCTGCGGGTACTGAAAAAGTGCTTCAGGAACATCTGAATAAGCTTGTGGAAAGCTTTATTGCTGATGTTGACAGAGACAAATTCTATAAGTTCACCGAAATGACGACTTTGAAGAGCAGGATAGAAGCTTCAGACAAGGGATATATTGAGAATCTCTTCAGGTTCAAGGGCCCGGGCGATACCTACATATGGAAAGAAATGAGCATCATGATGGTTCCCGGTTCTGGCGGAAAAGAGTTCCTTGTATGTGGCAAGGCAACAGCCGACGATGTTGAGAGTTTGTTTTCAGATAATACATGACTTTACAGCGCATTAATCACTCTTAAGTCTCCGGGCGCAAAGGGCATATTTTAGCATTTCTTTTTTATCTTAAAGAAAAGAATAAAAAAAGCTTGTAATCTTGATGTTTCTTTGCTAATATAAGCGGGTATTTTATCGATATAGGTCAAATAATATGGATTTGATGTTTCTACCCGGTTACCGTAAATTACCGGACTATCGAGTGTTTGATGCATATACAATAGTTTTTTATATAATAATTGTTGAAGATATCAAAACAGATAGGCGTAGAAACCAGGATTCTATGTCTATCTTTTTTTGCATAAAAAATAGCATAGAAATCCATCCTTGATAATGACCAGTGTTCGGTATCAAAAAGGGAGGATGAAATGAGAAAATTAAAAAAAGTAGTGTCAGCAGTTCTTGCTGCAACAATGGTAATGGCATTATCTGCCTGCGGAAGCACAGCTGAAACAGAGAAAGTATCTGAGACTACAGGCACAGAGGCTGCACAGACAGCTGCATCAGATGTTAAGGTTGGTTTCATATTCTTACACGATGAGAATTCAACTTACGATCTGAACTTTATCAACGGTGCTACACAGGCATGCGATGCAGCAGGTGTTGAGTACATGCTCAAGACAAATATTCCTGAGGGACAGGAGTGCTATGAGGCTGCATGTGAACTTGCAGATGCAGGCTGCGATATCGTATTTGCAGATTCATTTGGTCATGAAGATTACATGATCGAGGCTGCAAAGGAATATCCTGAAGTACAGTTCTGCCATGCTACAGGTACAAAGGCTCATACAGAGGGTCTTTCAAATTACCATAACGCTTTTGCTGATATTTTTGAGGGACGTTACCTTGCAGGTATTGCTGCAGGAATGAAGCTCAATGAGATGATTGCAAATGGAGAGATCACAGAAGACCAGACTAAGATTGGTTATGTTGGTGCTTACACATATGCAGAAGTTATTTCCGGTTATACATCATTCTTCCTTGGCGCACGCTCTGTTTGCCCATCAGCTACTATGGAAGTAACTTTTACAGGTTCATGGTATGATGAGACAGCCGAGAAGGAAGGCGCTAATAAGCTTATCGAAGACGGTTGTGTTCTCCTTTCTCAGCATGCTGACTCAATGGGAGCTCCTACAGCATGTGAAAAGGCAGGTGTACCTGACATTTCTTACAACGGAAGCACAGCATCAGCTTGCCCTAACACATTTATCGTTTCATCAAGAATTGATTGGACACCATATTTTGCATATATCATCGACGCTGTAGCAAACGGCAAAGAGATTTCAACTGACTGGGTTGGAACAGTAGATACAGGTTCTGTTGTTCTTACAGATCTTGGAGATGCAGCAGCAGAGGGAACAGCTGAAGCTATAGCAGAGGCTGAAAAAGCTATGAATGCAGGAACACTGCATGTATTTGATACAACTACATTTACTGTAAACGGTGAGACTCTTACATCTTACATGGCTGATGTTGATACAGATGCTGAGTATACTGCTGATACAGAAGTTATCACAGATGGTTATTTTGCAGAGTCTAACCCTGAATTCAGATCAGCTCCTTACTTTGATTTACAGATCGACGGAATTTCACTTCTTGATACAGCATACTGATCTTTATAATATGTGACATGAGGAAATCTTTGTGAGCACAGATCTTTTCTGCTGCAGCAAAGATTTCCTATTTTTAGTCTTATGGAAATTATGAAAGGTGATAATTGTGGAAAATAAAGAAGTAGCCATATCTCTTCGTGGTATTACAAAGTCTTTTGGTAATGTAACTGCAAATAGCAATGTCAATTTAGATATTTATAAGGGTGAGATATTATCTCTTCTTGGTGAAAATGGAAGTGGAAAAACAACTCTTATGAACATGCTTGCGGGAATCTATTATCCTGATGCCGGCCAGATAATCATAGACGGCAAAGAGGCTGTTATCCGCTCGCCCAGAGATGCCTTTGATCTTGGAATAGGCATGGTTCATCAGCATTTTAAGCTTATTGATGTATTCAATGTAACTGAGAACATAATTCTTGGTCTTGAAGGTAAGCTTAATATTAAAGAGGCTGAAAAAAGGATCATGGAAATCTGTGACAAATACGGATTCGAGATCAACCCCAAAAAGAAGATATATGATATGTCAGTCTCTGAGAAGCAGACAGTTGAGATTGTTAAGGTTCTTTACAGGGGAGCAGATATTTTAATATTGGATGAACCAACTGCCGTATTGACTCCTCAGGAAACCGAGAAACTTTTTAATGTCATGCGTAATATGAAAAAAGATGGAAAATCCATAGTTATTATTACTCATAAGCTAAACGAGGTTCAGAGTATATCCGATCGAGTTGCAGTATTGCGTCAGGGAGAATTCATCAATGACATGAAGACCAGCAAAACCAATGCTCAGGAAATGACGGATATGATGGTGGGTCATTCTGTTTCTCTTAATATTGACAGACCTGATCCTGTGGATCCCAAGCCTCGTATCGTAGTTGAAAACCTCACTGTTGTTGATAATGAGGGATTAGTTAAGCTTGACGATGTATCTTTTACTGCAAATTCCGGAGAAATACTGGGAATTGCGGGAATATCCGGCTGCGGACAGAAGGAACTTCTCAGGGCAATTGCCGGTCTCGAGATCATTAAAGATGGAAGAGTCACATATATCCACCAGGATGGAAGAACTGAGGAGCTTATCGGTAAATCTCCCAGGGAAATCTCCGACCTTGGTGTAAAGCTGTCTTTTGTTCCTGAAGACAGACTTGGAATGGGACTTGTTGGAAATATGAATCTTGCTGATAATATGATGCTCAGATCCTATAGAAGCGGTAAGTCAAGATTCTTTACAGAGAAAAAAGAGCCTAGAAAACTTGCAGAAAGGGTTGTTTCCAAGCTTCAGGTGGCAACTCCAAGTATTGATACGCCTGTGCGTATGCTTTCCGGCGGAAATGTCCAAAAGGTTCTTGTTGGAAGAGAAATATCTTCAAGACCTAAGGTGCTTCTGACTGCATATGCTGTAAGAGGCCTTGATATCAGGTCTTCCTACCAGATATATGATCTTATCAACCAGCAAAAGAAACGCGGAGCAGCTGTGCTCTTTGTTGGTGAAGATCTGGATGTTCTTGTTGAGCTCTGCGACAGGATACTTGTCCTCTGCGATGGTAAGGTCAGCGGAATTGTAGATGGCAGAAATACCAATAAATACACCTTGGGATCAATGATGACACAGAAAGGAGAGGCTTCATAATGAAACAGATAGTAAAAGAGCCTCGTTTTCATATTGTAAAAAGAGCAGATATCAGTAGCGCTAAAGCGTGGACTATCAGAATAATCGCAATTCTGGCAGCTTTGGCTTTATGCTCGATAATTACTATGGTCTGCACAGGTGACAATCCTATATCAATATTCACAACTATTTTCAAAGGGGCCTTTGGCACCCAGAGAAAAACCTGGATAACACTGCAGTATGTTGCTATTCTTCTCATCATTTCTTTGGCACTGACACCTGCATTTAAAATGCAGTTTTGGAATGTAGGCGGTGAAGGACAGGTCCTGATGGGAGGCCTTGCAGCGGCAGCGTGTATGATCACTCTTTCAGACAAGCTTCCTAATGCCGTTGTGATCATTCTTATGATAGTTACTTCAATCCTGGCAGGTGCCATTTGGGGAGTAATCCCGGCGCTTTTTAAAGCCATGTGGAACACCAATGAAACACTTTCAACACTTATGATGAACTACATTGCAACCCAGCTTGTAGCATTTTTTACCATAGTTTGGGAGGTTCCTAAGGGATCAGGCAAGATTGGTATTATCAACCAGAATTCAAACATAGGCTGGCTTCCAAATGTTGGCAATAAATATCTACTTAGTATTATTGCAGCTGCTTTAGTCACTTTTGGAATGTATATTTATCTTAAACGAACCAAGCACGGATATGAGATAGAAGTAGTTGGCGAAAGCCAGAACACTGCCAGATACGTAGGAATCAGTGTTGAGAAGGTTATAATCAGAACCATGTTATTGTCTGGCGCAATTTGTGGTTTGGCAGGTCTTCTTTTAGTGGGAGGTATTAACCATACAATAACCACAACTATTTCTGATGGACAGGGCTTTACAGGTGTTATGGTTTCATGGCTGGCCAAGTTTAATCCGATAGCTATGATCTTCACCAGCCTTCTGATCATCTTCATGGACAGAGGCGCCAGCGAAATATCTACTGTGTTTGAGCTCAACCAGAGCTTTGCAGATATTCTGACCGGAATAATCCTGTTCTTTATAATCGGATGTGACTTTTTTATCAGATATAAAATTGTTGTAAATAAAGATTCAGGAAAGGAGGGCGCATAATGTTTAGTCTTGTTGCATTTATACCAAGAGCTGTTCAGCAAGGCGTTCCTCTGCTCTTTGGATGTACAGGTGAGACGATCACAGAAAAATCAGGAAATTTGAATCTGGGAATCCCAGGTGTCATGTATGTAGGCGCTATAAGCGGTGTTATTGGATCTTTTTTCTATGAACAGTCAGCTGCGTCAGGTGGGCTTAATGGTTTTCTGGCTATTTTAATACCTCTTATCTGCTCACTTATAGGCTCTTTTTTAATGGGGCTGTTATACTGCTTTCTGACGGTAAGCTTAAGAGCAAATCAGAATGTTACAGGTCTTGCCATGACTACCTTTGGTATAGGCTTTGGTAATTTCTTTGGAGGTTCTCTGATAAAGCTTGCAGGTGCGGATGTTCCTTCAATTTCACTCTCTGCAACCTCTGCTTATTTTAGCAGCACTCTGCCTTTTGCATCGAAGATGGGATGGGTTGGCAAAGTATTCTTTTCATACGGATTTCTGGCCTATGTTGCGATCATTATTGCCTTCGTTTGTGCCTATGTTCTCAGGAAGACAAGAGTAGGACTGCACCTTCGCGCTGTTGGCGAAGATCCTGCAGCAGCGGATGCAGATGGAATTGACGTAAAGAAATATAAATATGTTTCAACATGCCTTGGATGTATGATAGCAGGACTTGGCGGATTATACTATGTAATGGATTATGCATGTGGTGTATGGTCAAATGATGCTTTCGGCGACAGAGGCTGGCTTGCTATTGCACTCGTTATCTTTACAATTTGGAAGCCTGATGTTAGTGTTATATCTTCAATACTTTTTGGAGGACTGTATATTTTATACTTGTATCTTCCATCCGGAACACACACTGAATACAAAGAGCTTTATA
Source organism: Butyrivibrio proteoclasticus B316 (assembly GCF_000145035.1). Classification (NCBI taxonomy): domain Bacteria; kingdom Bacillati; phylum Bacillota; class Clostridia; order Lachnospirales; family Lachnospiraceae; genus Butyrivibrio; species Butyrivibrio proteoclasticus. The sequence continues at coordinate 2,379,429 of NC_014387.1, read as the reverse complement.
AGATGATCCCTTATATTGTAACCCTTGTGGTTCTTGTTTTTACCAGCATGAGGAACAAAAGGGAAGATCAGCCGCCAAAGAGTCTTGGAACCAATTATTTCCGTGAAGAAAGATAAAGTCAGCAAAGAAGGTGCAAAAATGAATTTTCTTGAAGAGAGAATTATTAAAGACGGTGTTGTAAAAGAAGGCAACATATTAAAGGTGGACAGCTTTTTAAATCATCAATTGGATGTTGAACTTTTTGATGAGATGGGCGCAGAATGGGCAAAGAGATTTGAAGGCGTTGAAATAAATAAGATTCTGACTATCGAAGCATCAGGCATAGGTATTGCCTGCGTGGCAGCAAGACATTTTAATGTTCCTGTGGTATTTGCCAAGAAAACCCAGAGTGTCAATCTTGATGGCGAAATGTATACAGCAGAAGTAGAGTCTTTTACCCACAAAAATAAGAACCATGTTATCGTATCCAAAAAGTACCTTAATGAGAATGATAAGGTTCTTATTATTGATGATTTCCTGGCAAACGGATGTGCATTGCAGGGACTCATATCAATAATAAACAGTGCAAATGCCACTGTGGCGGGCATTGGTATAGCAATAGAAAAGGGCTTCCAGCCGGGCGGGCAGATAATCAGAAACTTAGGTTACAGACTTGAGTCTCTTGCAATAGTTGATGGTATGGATCCTGCAACAGGTAAGATCACTTTCAGAAATTGATCATTTACTGGCTTAACTAAATAGAGTCAATACAAGTAATCAGCTCAAATCAGCTAATCATGCGGAATTGAGCTGATTTTTGTCATGTGAATGGTCTGTCAATGATATTTTAAAAAGTGTAGTTTATTTAATCGTATTTCCGGTTGATTCTCTTATTATGATATCTGTTTCTACATATGTTTTTTTGTAAGGAGTATTTGGATTTGCGATCCTGGAAAGCAGAATATCCGCAGCAATAAAGCCCATGGAGCTTGAATGTATCTTCACCGTGGTAAGACTTGGCTCGATGATGGTGGCTTCGGGCGCATTATCAAATCCGCAGACCGCAACGTCCTTCGGAACTTTTTTACCAAGCTGCCTAAGGGCCTTTATGGTGCAGATTGCAATGTAATCGTTGGCACAAAAGAAAACTTCAGGCATTTTCCCAAGCTCGCTGATCCTTGCTGCGAGATAATCTGTATCTTTGTACGGAATCGAGTCGTCATCAAGAATACAGGATCCGGTGTCGATGCCAATCCCGCTATCTGTCATGGCTGAAACGTAGGCCTGCCACCTCTCATTGAAGGACTGGCAATGGAATCTGTCACCAACAAATGAGATGTTTCTCTTTCCGCTTTGGATAAATGAACTGATCAGGCGGTAGACGCTTGTAACATTCTCCATGTAGAGAGTATCAGCTGCCAATCCGAATTTATGAAGAACAGGGGTATCTACAAAGAGAATGGGAATATTCAGGCTGCAGAGGAATTTGCTGTATTTTTCGGAAAAGAGCTCTATACAGAGAATTCCTGCTATATTGTCCATGGAAAAATTAGTTGGGAGGCTTAAGGATTCAATATCATTATCTTTAATAATGTTGATTGAAAGCTTGTAGCCTAGTGAATCTATTCTGTTCTGAAATGCCTCAAGAAGCTTGTTTCCTGAATGGGATGCACCAGGAAAAGAATGAGTGAACAGGGCTATTTCTGTCTTGCCGTCCTTTAATGCTAAGAGCGTACTTGTTGCTGTATCAGCGGTATCAACTAAACTAAACTGCTTGTAGCCCATGGCTGTAGCCATCTGACAGATCTTACTCCTGGTTTCCGAAGATACGCTTCCTGAGTTGTTAAGTGCTCTGGAAACGGTATTTCTTGACATTCCAAGTGCGTCTGCAATTTCCTGTAATGTTACTCTTTTTCCCATAATGGATGTCTCCTCAATACTTTCTGAGTCTTTTTATATTCGGTAAATATCATAACGCTGCAATAACAATGTGTCAAATGCACCAATTTCTGTATGACAAGTGTGCATAATTCACAAAAAATAAACCCATAAAACACTGAATTTCACGAAAAATTGTGTCATATGCACTTTTAGATTGATACAAATGACACATAATGCTATATTGTTTCTGTCAAGTGATAGTGCAAAAGCACTAAGGGAGGAATTATGCATAGAATAAAAACATTGCTTTTGATTGGCATTATGACCATCTCCAGTGTTGGATGCTCATCCAAAGCCGCAGAACCGGATACTACTTTAGATGAAACAACAGAGGAAACCGTGCAGTCAGCGGATGAAAAGTATCTGGGAGAGAACATTGAAGATCATATCGTTTTTCCGGCATCAGTGGAGGGACTTGTGGGCGATACAATGCCGTTTTACGACGAGGGAAAGTACAATGTCTTTTACCTGGCAGACCTAAGAGACGGTAAGCAGGGATATCACCCTTGGGGGCTGATGCAGACTACAGACTTTGCCTCATATGATGACAAGGGAGTTGTTTTGAATTATGGAGACGCTGTAGAAGACCAGGACATAGCTCTTGGAACCGGAAGTGTAATAAAGGGAAATGACGGTAAGTACCATGCTTTTTATACAGGACATAACGATATGTTTGAGCCAAAAGAAGCAGTGATGCATGCTGTCAGCAGCGATCTTATAAATTGGGAAAAGATTCCCGAAGACACACTTTATGCAAACGAGAATTATGCACAGAACGACTTCAGGGATCCGTTTGTTTTCTATGTTGAATCAGAAAAGTGCTATTCAATGCTTGTTGCAACAAGACAGAACAACATCGGAGTCATTGCAAGATACACTTCAGAGGACTTAAAGAGCTGGGAAGATGCCGGTGTTTTCTTTGAAAATGATATGGGAACCGATTCAAATCTGGAATGCCCGACACTCCTTTCTTATAAAGGAAAGTGGTACTTGTCATTCTCTGATCAGTGGCCTCACAGGCTTGTTCATTACAGGATAGCAGACAATTTTGAGGGCCCGTTTGAGATCCCTTCACAGGACATCTTTGACTGCAACGGCTTCTATGCAGGAAGAATGGAGACAGACGGAGAGAACTTATATGTTGTCGGATGGAACGGAACGAAGAAAAATCATACAGACAGTGAGGACTACGACTGGGGCGGAAATATGGTCACTCATAAGCTTGTGCAGCATGAAGATGGAAGCCTCACACCTGTTTTAAACCCTGAGCTTGAAAAGCTTTTATCTAATGAGCTTTCGCTTACACCGGTCAAGATGACTGATTCAGCTTCTCTTTCGGAGGGCGTTATATCTTTTGCCGGTGAAAAATATGAGATGGCGGGATTTAAGGAACTTCTTGGCAGTTACCTTATTAAGACCACAATCAGGGGTTTTGATAAAGACGGTATGTTTGGGTTCTGCTTTGATACAAACGAAGAAAGTGTCGGAAACCTGAACATTGTGTTTAACGGCGCCAACAACAGGATTGAGTTCTACAACGGCAGCAATATTATGGAAAGAACTGCTCAGTCATATGTTGATTTCAATTTAGCAGATAAAAATGAGCTGAATGTTTCACTGCTTGTTGCAGACGGCGTTGTGTGCATGTATGTCAACGATGAGATTGCTTTCACAACAAGAATGTACATGTCACAGGGCTCTGATTTTGGGGTGTTTAGTGTTGAATCAAAGGTAAGTTTTGAAGATTTGAAGGCATTTAAGTAAGGAAAGAGTGGAATGTTATGGGGTTAGATTTAAAAAAAGTAGTGGCAGTTGCATCAAAATATAAAGTTGCACTCGGGGGAATGCTCGCGATCGTTGCAACCTGCACAGGAATTGCGGCATGCGGAACTAGGGAAGAAGCACTTCAGCAGTCAGCTATAGTAACAATCGAGGATGAGATTGTTGCGCTTGCGAATTCATGGCCTTCATCTTTTATTTCGCATGACTATATCGAACCGGAATTTGTTGATGATGAAAACCGCACCAATAATGCTTTTAACGTTGCAGATTTTGGAGAGCAGGGAAATAACGGATGGTTTTACAGATATGGATCATCACAGGACCCGGCAAGGTCTAAGAGACTTGAATCCTATGATGGAGAGAGATACTTTCAGCCCGGACAAAAGGGATTAGAGATAAAGTCCAATTTTATTCATACTGCGGAGGAAGTCGCATCAATACTGGAGTGGCGAGCTGCAAAGGGCGGAGATATAAATATTGACCTTGCATATGTCAAAAACGTAAATAATGATAAAAATCCCATGTATCCTGATGGCGTAACACTGTATGTTTACAAGGGGGATGAACCTATTGGAAGATACAAGGTCGATGCAAAGACAGACAAGGAAGAAGTTGTAGAAGAGTCCTTAAAAGATATACATGTCGATGAGCTGGAAAGTCTGTACTTTGTTGTGGATCCGAACATGAACAACGCTTACGACGGTGGTTCATTATATGTTGCCATTTCCGATGTAAATGCCGGCGGTCCTACAGCGAAAAAGGATACAGACAGAATTGATAATAATGCTTATTCCATTGATGATTTCGGCCATCAGGGGAATAACGGCTGGACTTATATGTGCGGAAAAAGCGTTTCACAGGCGAGACTTGTATCAACAGAAAAGAACGGAGAGTACATGAATTCTACATCTCCAAATCTTTCAATCAGCCAGTTCTTTATTCATCCATCAATAAATGATGAGGCAATGCTATGCTGGCAGCCTGCAGTCGATGGTGCCGTTGAAATAAGAGGAACTTACACTAAGTTTGAGCAAAACGACGGAAATCCTGACTGGCCGGATGGTGTAACTGTCTCTGTCTACAGGAACAGAGAAAAGCTTTTTTCCCAAAAAGTTGCAGCACCAAAGAAGGGCAAGAATGAGATTTCTTTCAGGGAAAAGAATGTAAGCGTAAGCACGTCAGACAGATTATACTTTGTGGTTGATGCAGGAGGAAATGCGTCTTACGATGGCGGCGCATTCGATATTGCAATCCTTGACAGGACCGGTGCAACAACCGAAAAAGACGTTGTTATTGCCGGAGATGATACAAGAGAAAACTACGCAGACGTTAAATATGACTTTGGCAAACAGGGAGAAAACGGCTGGTTCTACCAGGAAGGTTATGGAGATGACCCAAATGATGTATGCAATATGCGCATCTTTGACGAAAAGGAGTACAGATATTTTGACAGCAGCTACCTGGAGATAAAGAGCGATTTTGTAAGTCCCGGAAAAGGAAAATCTGCTGTGATCAAATGGAAGGTCGCAAAAACAGGAACAATCAGGCTTAATACTTCCTATACCAAGTTTAAGAACGAGGATAAGAATCCAAGCTGGCCGGACGGAACCAGGGTTACTCTTTATCATAATAATACGGTTCTTGCACAGGAGGAATTTGCGCCAGACACCAAGCAGGAAATATCTAAGCGCATGGATGTTGAGTCTTTAAAAGTAAAGAAGGACGACTATATTTCCATGGTCATCAATTGTAAGGAAAACAACGCCTATGACGCGGGAAAATACGAGTTTTCCGTTTTTGATCTCACCGATGTTACCACAGAAAATGATATATCGATCAACGAATGCGAGACAAGGCAGAACTTTGCTGATGTTAAATATGATTTTGGTGAGCAGGGGAAAAATGGTTGGTTCTACCAGGAAAGCATAGGAGATGCTCCGTTCGTCGCCTACAATATGCGAAAATACAGCCCTGATGAAGAGCGATACATTGATTCACGCGATCTGGAGATAAAGAGAGATTTTGTGAATCCCGGAAAGGGCAAGTCCGCAGTTATCAAGTGGAAAGTGGCCCAGAATGGAACGATCAGGATTGATGCTTCATATACAAAGCTTAAGAACGAGGATAAAAATCCGGATTGGCCGGATGGAACAAGGGTGACACTGTATCATAACGGCACAGTTTTAGTTCAGCAGGATTTTGATGCTGAACTCAATGAAATTACCAAAAGACTTGATGTTGCAGAACTTGATGTTGCCAAGGATGACTATATATCAATGGTCATCAATTGTAAGGAAAACAATGCCTATGATGCAGGTCTTTATGAGTTTTCCATAAAGGGATTGTCTGCGCTTACGGGACAGACAGAGAGAGACGTTATAAATTGGGATAAAGGCCGTTCAAACAACGCATCACTCCAGGATGATTTTGGAAAGCAGGGAGAAAACGGCTGGTGCTTCCAGTCAGGATACTATCAGGATCCATACTTTGCTGTGAACGTTGAGCGACTTGAAGAAAATGGCGAGAAATACACGACTCTTGACGGAATAGAGATAAAACGTGATTTCATCATGCCTGCTAACAAGGGAAGATCTGCAAATGTGAAGTGGGTTGCAGCTAAAAACGGCAAGATCGACATAATGGCATCCTATACAAAACTTCTTAATGAAGATAAAAATCCGGATTGGCCGGACGGCGTGACAGTGTATCTTTTCAAGAACAGAGAAGTCCTGAAAAAAGAGGATTTCGCGCCACTTACCGATGAGAAGATCACGAAGGATCTGTCAGTAGAGGATGTTGAGGTACGTGCCGGAGATTGCATTACTCTTTTGGTAGATGGAAAGGCAAATACCGCTTATGACGGCGGAAACTTCACTTTTGTGATCGAAGATGCAGAGCTTAGGACCATGAAGATGGTCAATAACAGCGGGAGGAACTATGCAAATCTTTCTTATGATTTTGGGGAGCAGGGCAGTAACGGTTGGTACTATCTTGAAGGCAGAAGAATAGACAAAGCAGAGGTTTTGTCAAAGAAGACTGCTGATGGAACAGGGTTTATTTCAAGAAAATTAAGCGGCCTCGAAGTGAAGAAGGACTTTGTGCAGCCAAGGCTCAATGCCGATGCAATGTACAAATGGGTTGTGGCAGTTGACGGAGAAATAGATATAACCGGTCAGTATGTGAAGTTTGGCCATGAAGATTCCAATGCAGACTGGCCTGACGGCGTAACTATCGATATCTTCAAGAATAACTCCAGACTGTATAACACTGTTTGCAACTGCTCGAAAGGTGAAGGAAACGATAATGCAAGAGCTGTAAACATCGAAAAACTGCAGGTTAAGAAGGGAGACATCCTTACTTTTGACATAGGCTGCAACAGGAATAATGCCTGGGACGGAGGAAGGCTTGAAATTGATATTGCTGATTCTGAAGGAATCAAGGTTTCAGTAGGCGATGAAGTCAGGACCAACAACACTGTACTCGGTAATCTTGAATCATTCGAGCAGGGTAAGGACGGATGGTGGTTCCTTGAAGGAAAAGACTTAAACAGTGCAAAAGTCCTTGTATATACTAATGAGGATAAGACTGCTTTTATTTCTCCTTCCAATAAGAATCTCGAAATGAAGAAAGACTTTGTTCATCCCGGAGAGAAGAAGGCAGCAATATATCAATGGGTAGTGTACGAAGATGGAAAAATCGATGTGCTTGGCGACTATACCAAATTCGGGCAGACTGACGCGAATCCTGATTATCCGGATGGTGTGGGACTTAAGGTGTTCTTAAATGAAGAGCTTCTTGAGGAAAAAGATATAGCGGTTTTGCAGGGAGATGGTAATGATAACAAGGCAGACTTCATGTTTACTCAGCTTGACGTCAGGAGAGGTGATAAGCTTTCATTTGTTATTGACGGAAAGAATAATATAGCCTATGACGCAGGTAGATTGTCTGTGAGTGTTTATGCGGCAAAAGAGAAGGCTGAAGGTGAAAAGCTGCGGACTAACAACACTAATCTCTTTGAATCATTTGGTGAGCAGGGCACAGATGGCTGGACCTATGGAATGTGCGACTGGGATGGAAAGAACTTTGAAGAGCTTTCCTATGATCCTGATAATGAAAGATACTATAATAACGGAAAACCTGAGCTGAAAAGGGATTTTGTAGAGCCCGGAAATGGCAGAAACGCTGCATACAGATGGGAAGCAGCTAATACAGGTAAAATAAAGGTTTGCGGAAGCTACACCAAGTTTGCCAATAATGAAGACCCTGATGCCAACGGCATTTGCATGAGAATTTTCGTAAACGGCGAAGAAAAGAAGTGGTTTGGTGGAATTACCCAGGGCAACTTTGATTCTGAAAAAGAGATAACATTCGATGAAGAGTATATCGTTCACGAAGGTGACATCGTGATGTTTGCCGTAGATCCTGACGGAAACGACAGCTACGATGGCGGAAGACTTTCTGTAGTTATCAAAGATGCTGACAAGGGTTCTGATGAAAATGAAAATGGAGATAAGCCCGAACCCGGTGAAGACCCTTTGAATCCCGGAGAAGATGACTCTGATAGCGAAGGCAGGAGCAATAGCACAAGTATTGCTGGCGCTTTCGGCGAACAGGGCTCAGATGGCTGGCACTACGGAATGTGCGACTGGAACGGCAAGAATTTTACAGAGCTTTCCTATGATTCTGATAATGAAAGATACTATAATAGCGGAAAACCTGAGCTTAAAAGGGACTTTGTAGAGCCGGGAAATGGCAGAAATGCAGCTTATCTCTGGATCGCAGCAAACGATGGAAGTATCAGGATCAGCGGAGAATATGTGAAGTTTCCTAACAGCGAAGATCCTGATGCCAACGGAACCTGTATGAGAATATTCCTTAACGGGGATGAGAAGCTTTGGATTGGCGGAGATACGCAGGGCAATTTCAGCACAGAGATCAAAAAAGATTTTTATCAGGAATATGAAGTGAAAAAGGGTGACGAGATCATATTTGCTGTGGATCCTGACGGAAACGACAGCTACGATGGCGGAAGACTTTCTGTGAGTATCGAGCCTGTGGAGTAAGGAATAAATAAAACAATTAGACTGGCTTCGGCTGGTCTTTTTGTGTTATGAAAAAGTTTTACTGACATTTAAAAAAATTAGCCCGTATAATGAATTATGATTCAAATGAAGGAGGAAACCATTTATGAAATTTGCTATGTTATGTTGGACCTTTGGGTTCTTTGGGGAATTTCTATATCTTTTATAGGAGTTGTATTAACAAAGCAAAAAAGGAGATTTATAGATGGAATTTAAGACAGTTATAGAATCAAGAGAGTCTGTTCGTAAGTACAGTAATCAGAAACCAAATGAAGAACAGGTTAAATATATTTTAGAAGCGGGACGTATGGCGCCAACTGCTTTCAATAAACAGCCACAACGCATATATATATTAAAAAGTGAAGAAGCACTTCAAAAAATGGATAGTGTTCATCCTTGCCGTTATGGAGCACCTATGGTTATATTGGTATGTGCTGACAAGGATGCTGCTAGTAATTTTCAGGGTGGAAACAGTTATTTAATGGATGGAACAATTGTTGCAACACATATGATGCTTGCTGCTACTGATATTGGATTAGATACTTGTTGGGCTGGAGTCAATGATGTTAAGCAAACACAAAAAGTCTTTAATTTGCAGGAAAATATCTATCCTATCTGTTTTTTGGATTTAGGATATCGCTCTGATGATTTTAAAAGTCTTTTAGGCAATAAGAAAAGAAATTCCTTAGATTCAATGATTAATATTTTATAGGCACGGAATAATACGTAATCAATTCAATCAATCATATAACTTAATAATATAACTTTGTCCAATAACTTACCTTTCTGTGATATACTATGCGGACATGATTTATATCTATTGTAGTTGTGAACCAAAGATGAATAGAATTAATTATTTGGAAGAAGAATCTATAGCTGCAATTGAACATTAGGGAGTATTTATGAATATACAGATTTTTGGCACCAAAAAGTGCAATGATACCAAGAAGGCAGAACGCTTTTTTAAAGAGCGTGGCATTAAGTATCAGTTTATTGATATGAAGGAAAAAGGCATGAGTAAGGGTGAACTTACATCAGTTGCTTCAGCAAATGGTGGAATCGCCAATCTGGTGAATCCAGATGCAAAGGACAAGGATGCAGTAGCTCTTTTCCAATATATTGCTGACGAGGATAAGCTTGAGAAGCTGCTTGAGTCTCAGCAGATCATCAAGACTCCGGTGGTTAGAAACGGGAAGCAGTCTACCCTTGGCTATCAGCCGGATGTGTGGAAAAAGTGGGAATAAGGTATAAGGTATAAGGTATAAGGTATCATGTGCTTACTGCATAATATATGTATTTTGAAAATATGCAGTAGACATTTTTTAGAAATACTGTATCTTGTAAAAAAACTATATTTATGCAGTAATGTGCTTACTGTATAAATATAGTTTTCAAATTTCTACAGTAAATGTCAAAATTCTTTACTGTAGATATCTACAATATCTTATTCCTGCAGTAATAAATCTGGCAGAACAAATCAATAATTGAAAAATGATACTGTACCAATACTAGTATTTGTTATGATGCAGTAATAAGATTTTTCTTTTACTGTACAAGGCGAAAAATATGACACTTTGCAGTAAGCTAATACCAAAAGAAAACAATATAATGAGGATTGATCATCAAAAGGAACCTGAAAAGAGCAGACTTGATAATATATACTATTTTCTGAACAATAAAGTGTTTGGAAACATGATATAAAAAGAAATAAGGCATTGTTCTGTTACTTGTTTGGGGCGATAACACAGAAAATGGCCCTATAAATGACCAGACCAAATTCGAAAAAAGGAAGCAGATTATGAAGACAGTCAATGTTGTTGCAGCAATTATCTGTGACGATTACAAAAAGAAAACGAAAATTTTTGCCACGCAGCGTGGCTACGGCGAATATAAAGACGGCTGGGAGTTTCCCGGAGGAAAGATAGAGGAAGGGGAAACACCTGAGCAAGCCCTGGTTCGGGAAATACGAGAGGAACTTGGCGCTGAGATAGCAGTACATGAACTGATTGATGTAATTGATTACGACTATGAAAAGTTCCACCTGCATATGAATTGCTATTGGGCAACAGTAGTGGAAGGAGAACTTCAACTCCTAGAACATGAAGCAGCAAAATGGCTTGAGTATAGTGAGCTGAATAGCGTTGATTGGCTTCCTGCTGATCTCGCAATCATTCCCAAGCTTGCCGCTGAGATGGAACAGGCATTGGATATTATCATGAAGAGACCAAGCGTATAGTTCAGTTTGTTGCCAATAAATAAAAAACAGCATCCTCAGGCTCTGGTGAAACGTCGTCACCTTTGCCGGGGATGCTGTTTTGAGCTTTGATGAAGCTTAAGCTACATCGTTATTGAAGCTTACGCCTCTATTGATATCACCCTTGTGATTAACGCCAAAGTCATAATCATTACCGGGAAGAATTGCATTCAAAACAATTCCAAGTAATGCTGCGATTGCGAGTGAAGTCAATGTTACAGATGTTGAACCAATTGTAAATGTGATACCATCTGAAAAACCAAGTCCTGATACAAGTATTACTGCTGCTACGATCAGATTTCTTGACTTTGTAAAGTCAACCTTGTTTTCTACTACATTACGAACACCTATAGCGGAAATCATTCCGTACAAAATAAAGCTGATACCACCAATAATTGCTGTTGGCATTGTACCAATGACGTCAGATATTTTTGGAATGAAGCTTACTACTATAGCATATACTGCTGCAAGCTCAACAACCTTGGGATCATATACTTTGGAAAGTTCAAGAACACCTGTATTTTCACCGTATGTTGTATTAGCTGGTCCACCAAAGAGTCCTGCAACAGCTGTTGCAAGTCCATCGCCAAGTAATGTCCTGTGAAGTCCAGGATCTTCAATGAAATTCTTACTTGTTGTTGCTGATATAGCAGATATATCTCCAACATGCTCCATCATTGTAGCGATCGCGATAGGGGCCATAACCAAAACTGCTGAAAGATCAAACTTTGCAATTTGGAATGGAGGAAGTCCTACCCAACTTGCCTGTGCGACAGGAGCAAAATTGATGATCGCACTTCCATCTGCGTTAGTAAAGCCAAAGCCGTACATTACAAGTGCAACAACATATGAAATCACAACTCCCATGAGGATTGGGATAATCTTGAACATCCCTTTTCCCCATATATTAAAGATGACTACTACTGAAAGAGCAACCAGTGCTAAAAACCAGTTTGCAGAAGCATTGGTTACTGCTGATGGCGCAAGTGAAAGGCCTATGCAAATGATAATAGGGCCGGTAACTACAGGTGGAAGGAAATGCATTACCTTCTTTACTCCTACTAACTTAATAATAAGAGCGAGTACCAGATAAAGAAGTCCTGCAACTACAATTCCGCCACAAGCGTATGGAAGCTTTTCTCCATAAGTCATATTGGCATATTTACCTGTATTCAAATTAGCTACTGTAGCAAAACCACCAAGGAAAGCAAATGATGAACCTAAAAATGCGGGAACTTTAAACTTAGATAAAAGATGAAATAAAAGAGTGCCAATACCGGCAAAGAAAAGAGTAACCTGGACTGAAAGTCCTTCACCATTGAAATAACCATTAACTAAAATCGGAACCAAAATAGTCGCTCCAAACATCGCAAACATGTGTTGCAATCCTAATAGCGCCATTTTAGGTTTCCCCAACGTCGTGGCATCATAAATAGCCTGTCTTTTTTCTCCCATTTTTTCCTCCTCCAGGAAATATTTTATTTTTTTCATCGATAGTATATCATATACAACGCAAAAATGTAGGACTTCTTGAAGGAAATTACAGCTTTTCAATGTTATAGAGTATGATTTGCAGATGCTCATATATCTATTATCAGGGGAAAATGGGGAAATTGGGAAAAAGGATTAGTGTGTATACTGCATAATATAAGAATTTTGAAGCTGTGCAGTAGATGTTTTCTTTAAATACTGTATCTGGTAAAAAAACTATGTTTGTGCAGTAATGTGCTTACTGTATAAGACACAGTTTTCAAATCTCTACAGGATATGTCTATTATTTTTACTGCATATATCTGAATATCTTATTCTTGCAGTAATAAATCTGGCAGGAAAAGTAAATTATAGAAAAATATTACTGTACCAATACTAGTAATTGTTGTGGTGCAGTAATAAGAATTTTTATTTACTGCACAGGGTGAAAAATGAGACATCTTGCAGTATATTAATACCAAAAAGAATCCGTAAAGAATCCCTCTATTACCTCAATTATAGAAGCTATTATAGATTCTAATATTGCAGAAGCTAATATTACAGAAGCTATATTGAATAAAGAGATATGATAATTATATAATTCATTTCCCTGGATGGCGAATAGATTGTCAGAATTACAAAAAGAGATTTGGAAGAAAAGAAAATAGCATCCCTAGGCTCTGGTGAAACGTCGTCACCTTTGCTGTGGATGCTTTTTTTACAACTTAGCAACTATTTCTGCCGCTCGTGAAGCATATGCCACGTAAAGTGAAATGGTTGTTTTTTCTTATCTGCTTATATATACGAATGAAGATGATGTTGTGGCAAAAAAATTTTTTTTGCTTGCTAAAATAATTAAGTGGTAGTTATGCTTGCGCTTTTTGTTGGATCTACGATAATGTAATCCGTCTTGTGCTTCTCAAGTTGGATAAGATTTCCTTTGGATCTGTACAGGCCGCAGCTACTCATGATTCCATCTGTATTATTTTTTTACGCATGATTTTAGCAATACTGTATAATTAAATTGCTTGATAGAAATATTTGATACTATTCCTGAGCAGTTTGACAAAGTTCGCCCGAGGTGTGACTAGTGGACGGAGTTAACGGCCCATTTTTTAGGAGGATTTACCATGTTAGAAGTTGGAACAAAGGCACCAGATTTTGAACTTCCTGATCAGAATGGGGAAATGCATTCCCTCAAGGACTACAGAGGCAGGAAGGTTATTCTGTATTTTTATCCCAAGGATAATACTTCCGGATGTACCAAGCAGGCATGCGGCTTTTCAGAGAGATATCCTCAATTTACTGAAAAAGGTGCAGTTGTTCTTGGAGTAAGCAAAGACACAGTTGCATCACACAAGAAGTTTGAAAAAAACTACGGACTTGCGTTCACCCTGCTTGCTGATCCTGAGCGCAAGGTGATAGAAGCCTACGATGTTTGGAAAGAGAAGAAAAACTATGGAAAAACATCCATGGGCGTAGTCAGAACGACATACTTGATTGATGAAGAGGGCATGATCATCAGAGCAAATGATAAGGTCAAAGCCGCAGATGATGCCGAGAAGATGCTGGGTGAATTGTCATGAGAATCATTTTGTCTCCTGCAAAGAAAATGAACATCGATACTGATACTCTTGAGCACCAAGGATTACCGGTCTTTTTGGATCAAACCAAAAAAATCCTTGATTGGCTTAGAATGCAGTCATATGCAGATTTGCAGAGGCTATGGAATTGTAATGACAAGATTGCGGAACAGAATTTTATTAATTGGATTTCTGGCACTTTTTTAGAAAAAGAAATGAAAGATCAAAAAATAGAAGATGCATGCGAATAGTAAAAGATCATTAGTGAGAACCAGCATAATTATAATATTTATAGCAGTCTTCCTGCTTGGCATATATTATTTCATCGGAAGACCCATGATCGCTTTTGTGGGAGATGTGGATGCCTTCAGGGCTTACGTGGAAGAAAAGGGAATTCTTGCCTATCTGGTGTTTGGATTATTCGTATTCTTCCAGACACTCTCAAATTGCATACCCGGCCTTCCCTTTTACCTCACAGCCGGATTCATATTGGGAGGCGTTAAAGGAGCTATCTTGTGCGATTTTTTTGCCACCCTTGGCAATACAGCAGCTTTTCTCATTGGGAAAAAATTTGGTAGAAGTTTTCTTCTTTATCTTTTCCCGGAGGACAAGCTCACCCGCGTTGAGGAACTTATCTTTAACAAAAATCCGATATTGGTGCATATCATGTTCATGTTCCTGCCACTTCCCAAGGATACCTACGCGTGGCTTGGCTTTTACTCAGGGGAAAATGTGATCATGTGGCTTTTAATAACCTTCGTTGCAAGATTTCCTCACATTTTCCTATACACATTCAGTGCAGAAAAAATGATAGATAATCAGTATGGCTTTTTTATCCTGGGAGCAGTGATAGCTGTTCTAGTTTATTTGGTTGTGGTTGTTTACTTGAAAAAGAATAAAAAGCAAAGTAAGAAAAACAAATAAAGGCGGGAAGCTTCTTGAGTTAATGCTTACTGTTGCAACCGATCAAGGACCATTGGGTACATATTTTCATCGGTGGCGCTCTCATCAGATCTGAACATATAGGAAGTACTAACCTTTAATGTCATTTTGTTACCATCAAGTTCTCTGATGGATTCAATAGCTTCTTTTAACTGAAGGCATAACTCATCCACTTCAGATTGGTTATCCGTATATAAAAGAAGCGCAAATTCTGACTGTATCATTCGGGCTACAGCGCATTTGTCCTTTGTGACATTCAGTATTTCCTGCCCCATTCGATGCAAGAGCTTTTTGATAAAGTCTTCTCCATAGTCAGCAACAACTCTGGCATGCTTTGTGTCTCTAAGTATAATAAGCGCAAAATCACGCCCCAGATTATGGTAGTTCTGGGAATAATCTATCAGGGCATCAAGGAAACCTTTTTTATTCATACAACCGGTAACGGTGTCTGTTCTTTTTACGTTATAAAGCTTGTTTATTCGGGCCATTTCCTCATCAACATCAAAGAAATACCCCATTAGACCGGTGATCTTATTGCCATCATATATAGGGGTCTTGAAACAAATGATGTTGTGGACAACACCTTTGACGATGCAGTATCCCGGAACGCCGGAAACTACGGTTCCCTTAGAAAGAACGTCGAGTTCGTCATCTCTGTACGTTTTGCCGTCGGTATGCCAGCCCATGTCCTCATCGTCTTTACCGAGGATATCGTCGATGGTAAAACCGTAGAAGTCAAGAAAAGCTTTGCTGGCGCCCAAAAACCTCCTGTTTTTATCCTTCCAAAAGAACTTTAGATGTGAGGAGGCTACAGTTCTTTCCCACATGCTTGCATACATCTGTGAGTCACTGGCTTCAAGCCCGTAATCCTCGGGGTTGTAAAGCTGCTGGATTTTTTGAAGGATTATGCCTGTATCGTCAGGAGTCGGTTTTGTACACATGAGGAATTCTTTTCCTTCTGTACCTGGGATCTGCATGAGCGATAAGCCTTTCCACTCATAATTGCCATCACTTTGTTTGATCCTGAACATACACTCAACATAGCCTTTTGAGTTATTTTCTATGCGGCTGTTAAGCGTAGACCAGTCGCAGAAAACGTCAAATTTCTTCGCGTCAGCCAGAGCAATATATTCCTCTTTGAACTTTTGGGTATAGGTATTAAGATCCATGCCATCGCTGGAGACGTCCCTCATATAACGGAATTTTCCAACCAGTGGAATGATTGTGTTATTGGAAGGATTGATCTGTGCCACTGTGTCAAACATGTGATTTATTTCTTTTAACCTGAAGTCAAGACTGTTTCTCTTTTCAATATTGGCATCAGAAGAAATATTGCGGATGGAGCTTATGTATATATGGCTTCCTGCGTTTTCAGCTATTTCTTTTCCTTTTAGACAAAGAATATTTCCGTCAACAGTGAAGTAGAAGGTTTCAAGATTCCTGCTATGCTCAATGGTATCAGCAAATTTCTTGAGTTGAGTATTCAGAGGAGAGTTGGAATTGAGCACTTTCTGATCAATCATTTCCTGATCATAAGATCTGCCAAAAGCCTGTGTCTTATAAATTTCATTCATGAAAAGAGTTCTGAAAACTCCGTTGTTATTTTCAATAATGGCCAAAGGTTCATCCGTACGTCTTGCGGAGAAACTTGCTACGTCATAGAAATGG
This sequence comes from Butyrivibrio proteoclasticus B316, assembly GCF_000145035.1. Lineage (NCBI taxonomy): Bacteria > Bacillati > Bacillota > Clostridia > Lachnospirales > Lachnospiraceae > Butyrivibrio > Butyrivibrio proteoclasticus. The sequence continues at coordinate 2,362,729 of NC_014387.1, read as the reverse complement.
CGCCATTGCCTCTTTTCAATGTCTATGCCGCAATTTTTGATATGGTCAAAAAAATCATCTATTGGCATAGGTTTGCCATAGTAGTAGCCTTGGAGCCGGCCACAGCCGATATTCTTGAGAAACTCCACCTGTTCCTTGGTTTCCACGCCTTCTGCCAGTGTCATGACATCAATTTCTTTTGCCATGATAACTGTTGAAGTGATTATGGCCTTGGATTTATCGTCAAAGGAGCGAAGGAATGACATATCCAGCTTCAGGGTGTCAAAATGGTAGTCCTTAAGGACGGTAAGAGAGGAATAACCGCTACCAAAGTCGTCCATCCACACCTCATAGCCGGTGCTCCTGAAGCGCTCTATCATGCCGGACATCATCTCGGCGTCAGATACGATCATGCTCTCGGTTATCTCAACATGAATGTAGTCCCTTGGAATATCGTACTCGTCCACGGCATCTTCCAAAACCTTGAGCATGTCAGTGGCTTCAAGGTCAAGGCGCGAAAAGTTGATGGACACAGGAATTGCGTCGAGGCCATTATGAATACGCTCTGAAATGTCGGAGCAGACTTTTTTAACGATCCAGCAGTCAAGCTTGTGGATTTGCCTGCTCTCTTCGAGAGCGCCTATGAATTTATCAGGTGAAAGAAATCCCATTTCAGGGTCGATCCATCTTGCCAGAGATTCAGCGCCGCAAAGCTGCCCTGTGAGCGCGCGAACAACAGGCTGGTAATATACTTTAACCCAGTCATTTTCCAATGCTTTCTCGATATTGGCAACCACGTATTTCGCGATTTTTTTGCGTTCCTGACTATTGTCTGAGGCAAGTGGCATGAACGTAATCTCCGTGAAAATTTATTGCTATATTGAGCATAACATATGTTGTGTACCAATAGTAAATAATATTGATAAAATGATCATAAATATGACAAATTTAATTATTGTTTCCAAATAAGCTGTTTTGCATTAATCATTGCGAAACAACGTGATATTAGTCTAAAATAAAAGCGGTGTCACGTAGATGTCCACGCTACTGTATAATCTGCAGAACGTAGCGTGCCTATTTCGCATTTACTGCATTTCCTTATCTATATGACATTGGGACGGAGTTAACGGTCCATTTTTTAGGAGGATTTACCATGTTAGAAGTAGGAACAAAGGCACCAGATTTTGAACTTCCTGATCAGAATGGGGAAATGCATTCCCTCAAGGACTACAGAGGCAGGAAGGTTATTCTGTATTTTTATCCCAAGGATAATACTTCCGGCTGTACCAAGCAGGCATGCGGCTTTTCAGAGAGATATCCTCAATTTACTGAAAAAGGTGCAGTTGTTCTTGGAGTAAGCAAAGACACAGTTGCATCACACAAGAAGTTTGAAAAAAACTACGGACTTGCGTTCACCCTGCTTGCTGATCCTGAGCGCAAGGTGATAGAAGCCTACGATGTTTGGAAAGAGAAGAAAAACTATGGAAAAACATCCATGGGCGTAGTCAGAACGACATACTTGATTGATGAAGAGGGCGTGATCATCAGAGCAAATGATAAGGTCAAAGCCGCAGATGATGCCGAGAAGATGCTGGGTGAATTGTCATGAGGATCATTTTGTCTCCTGCAAAGAAAATGAACATCGATACTGATACTCTTGAGCACCAAGGATTACCGGTCTTTTTGAATCAAACCAAAGAAATCCTTGATTGGCTTAGAATACAGTCATATGCAGATTTGCAGAGGCTATGGAATTGTAATGACAAGATTGCGGAGCAGAATTTTATGCGTGTTAAAGAAATGGACATTTATAAAAGGCTGACTCCGGCAATCATTTCCTACGAGGGAATTGCATTTCAGTATATGGCCCCGTCTGTTTTTGAGAACAGTTCTTTTGACTATGTTCAGGAACATCTGAGAATTCTGTCGGGGTTTTACGGAGTATTAAAACCTATGGACGGGGTTACGCCCTATAGGCTTGAAATGCAGGCAAAAGCAGCAATAAATGGGGCCAAGGACTTATATGAATTTTGGGGCTCTTCACTGTACAAAGAGGTAAGGGACGACTCTGGAGTAATAGTAAATCTTGCTTCCAAGGAATACTCTAAATGCATAGAGAAGTATCTAACACCCGAAGACCACTATGTAACAGTTGTTTTTGGTGAGATGGAAAAGGGGAAATTTGTTACCAAAGGAACGTATGCAAAAATGGCTAGAGGTGAAATGGTCAGGTATATGGCAGAGCATCAGATAGAGGACCCGGACGACATCAGGTCTTTTGACAGGCTAGGCTATGTTTACAGAGAAGATCTTTCCAATGCCACGCAGATAGTGTTTGAACGGGGACGGAGTTGAAATGCAATTCTCCAGAGTCTACCTTCACGCTTAAAAAATGCGTCATCGTAGTATCTAGAGTTAGGATCGCTATTTGCAAATTCTCTACAGCATGCAAGACTGCTTGATACCAACGGTTCTTTCAATCAACAAGTATAAGGAAGTTGTATATGAGAAGGTTGAATATGAACCAACAGATGTGATTATGGGCAAGATTGAAGCAATCGAGGCTGAGATTCAGACTGAGTTTGCTGAGCTTAAGGAACTGTTGAATATAAAATAAATTGAGATTTGTCGAGATGACGAGTCATATCAAAATTGAATATATGTTTGACGGTAAAGAGCGGTAATGGTAGTATTATATTAATTAAAGGTGCTACCGGTAGACGGTTAGCCCTGTTTCAAATTAGCAATTATTAAAAATAACCGCTCAGTCTGGCAGGACAATGGGCGGTTATTTTTGTGTCTTGGAATCATGCTTGCCAAACATGTAACCAAGACTAAAGAAAGTCGCACACAGTGCAAGCACTGCGATAAGGTCACTGATGGTGAGCATAAGCAAGTACCTCCAACAAAGATTTCTCAAAGAGATTTCTATGATAAACAGAGGTCACAGTCCTCCGCTTGAAGGACTAACCGCCTACCGTGATTACTGGTAGCACCAAAGATGATTATATCGAACATATATTCGCAAGCCAATGACAAATGGAAAGATTTGTAGGGATGATAGATGGAAGAGATGAAGCAAATAATAGATGGGGTGCTGATCTAATGAGACTTTTTATAGCAATCTGTTTTGATGACAATATGTTGGACAGCCTTGCGGAGATTCAGGATGACTTGCGGCGCTGCGGAGTAAAAGGAAGCTACACGCCCCGTGAGAACCTGCACATGACGCTGGCCTTTATTGGGGAGTATGACGATCCTGAGCAGGTGGTGGAAGTTATGCAAAAGGTGCCGCTCCGGTCTTTTTCTGTAAAGCTGAGTGGGTACAGGCCTTTCAGAGATATGTTTTTTGCTGAGTTTGAAGAAAACGAGAGCTTGAAAGAGTATGTGAAAAGGCTTAGGAAAGCTCTTTTGGACGAAGAGATTTCTTTTGACAGAAAGAAGTTCATGCCGCATGTGACGCTGATCCGGAGAGCAGACTGCACTAAGGGCAAAGCTTTTTTGCCAGAGTTTCAGGAAAGCGACGCTATGAGAGTTAATGGCATTTCTCTCATGAAGTCTGAGCAGGGGAGACATGGAATGGTATATACGGAAATTGGGTATGTCAGGGCATTGTGACGAGGGGAGAATTGTAATGTACTTTTTTCTGCCCGGAGGAAATTGAAGATAGAAGTATATGCATTGATGGTGATATAACCCAAGGCTATCATCAGCTATAGGTAAATACATACGCAGAGTAAGTACCATTGTGTCTATAATGGTAGCATAGAAAATATTGTTTCCGTGGAGGGCAAAAATGGTCAATGAAAAGGTAAAAGAGTTTCTTGCCTCCAATAATCTTGGTGACAGGCTTACAGAGCATGCTGAAACGATTGATACAGTTGAACATGCAGCACAGCAGATAGGCTGTACCGAACCGGAGATTGCAAAGACATTGTCTTTTGTTGTAGATGAAAAGCCTGTAATTGTGGTAATGGCAGGCGATGGTAAGGTTAATAGTTCTAAGTTCAAATCACTATTTCACACCAAGCCACACATGATTCCCAGAGATCAGGTAGAGAGTATCACGGGATTCCAGCCAGGCGGAGTATGTCCTTTTGCTGTGGCTGATGACATCCCTATCTGGCTTGATGTATCCATGAAGAGATTTGAATATGTCCATCCTGCAGGAGGGAATGAGTTTACTTCTGTTAAAGTTACACCTTCAGAGCTTGAAGCTATTACCGGAGCCGAGGGCTGGTGCGATGTATGCAAGGGATGGGAAGAAGACGAGTAAAGAAAGGGGAGTTACCATGGAATTCAAAGAAGTAGTAAAGAACCGTTACTCATGTAAGAAATACAGTGAAAGAAAAGTAGACAGGGCAAGGCTTAATGACATCCTTGAGGCCGGAAGGCTTGCACCTACGGCAAAGAATCTTCAGGAACAGTAAGTTATATTTAAGAAAATCAGAAAATCAAAAAGTGCCAGTCACTGCGAACTTAGTGTAGAGGATCTTAGGATCCTCTATTTTGGGGAAGCGGAGATTCGTCCACAGACTGTTGTATCGAACAATATGGAATTTACTGCTCGGTTTGAATGCCGGGCGGTAATTTTTATTTGCTTTTCGGCATTTGTGGGAGCAATGGCTTACATGCTAAAAATATAATTGCTTAAGAAAGGGCGTTGTTTGGCAGTAATAATTCTGTTAAACAGCGCTTTTTTTTGATATAGTTGAAATATGTTTGTTGGAGGGAGTGTTTGAATATGAGTATGGACATGACAGTGCCATGTGACAATGGACTTATAAACATCAGAGTAGGAGCAATCATTCTTAAGGATGGAAAATTCCTAATGGTCGGGAATAATATCAGACCGGAGTATTTGTATTCTGTAGGCGGCAGAATTAAGTTCGGAGAAACTGCTGAGGAAGCGGTAATCAGAGAAGTATATGAAGAGACCGGTGTCCGCATGGAAGTGGACAGGCTTGGATTCATAAATGAAAACTATTTTTATGGGGACGCAGAGTATAATCTCGGAAAGCTGATATATGAGATATCTTTCTTCTTTTACATGAAAGTACCTGAGGACTTTGAGCCGGAGTGTAACAGTTTTACCGAGGATGAGCATGAAGAGTTTCTTAAGTGGATTGCACCTGATGATCCGGTTAAGTTTTATCCGGAGTTTTTCAGAACAGAATTGCTGCATCCTGTAAATGTGGTTAAGCATTTTTTGACGGATGAGCGTTGAAATCAGAGAAATTGTAAGGCATAGATAGTGCTTTATAACTGATATAGTATTTAAGGCCTCATCAAGCGAGAGTTTGATGGGGCTTATTTTTTCGGAGGTGGATGAGTGATGAGGCGGCCTAAGTGACAAGGGCGTGTGGAGAAGGGAGGAAGCAGTATATGATAATAGATTCATTTGATAATAAATCTCCGGCAATCATCAATCCTGTGAAAAAGGAGAATAGAATTAAAGTAGATGCATGCATAATTACTTTTTCTCATCAGATCGAAAAGGCTGTAGTGGAAAAATATAAAGCAACTGAGATAGCAGCTTTGTGGTGTGCAACCGGAAAAACTCCAGTATATTTAATAGAAAGAAATGGTCATAGATTTGCTTTTTACAAGACATATGTCGGGGCTCCTATTACAGTAGGTCTTCTGGAGGATGCAACAATAGAACTTGACTGCGAGAAGTTCATCTTGTTCGGAGGAGCAGGATGCCTGGATAAAGAGATTGCTCATGGCAAGGTAATGATTCCGACAGCTGCCTACAGAGACGAAGGAACTTCATATCATTACGCCCCGGCAGCGGATTATATAACCATAATAAATTCGGATATTGTTGCTGAGTGCATGAAAGCAAATGGCATTCCATTTGTCCAAGGCAAGACCTGGACTACGGATTCATTCTATCGCGAGACAAGAAATATTTTTGAAAAGCACAAAGCAGATGGCTGTATTTCTGTAGAAATGGAATGTGCTGCGGTGCAGGCAGTTTGCGATTTCCGGGGACTGGAGCTGTATCCGTTCTTTACAAGCGGAGATCTGCTTGATGCTCCTGAGTGGGATGAGCGAAACAAAGATAATGATGATGGTGGACAGCATGATGCAGGGCATTTCAATATAGCCTTGGCGCTTGCGGAGTACATCGCATAAAATGGGGATTGGATATAAAGTCGATGGACTGAATGGACAATATGAGTGGCTGGCAGATTTATATTCCAGGAATATGAACAACTGGAGCTGGTGCAAAACTGCCTATATATAGAATGTTGCGAACAGTGGCAGTTTAATTTGTGGCCGAAGTTCTGCCTATATTTTGGGTATTACCAATAGAGGCAGTTGATTTTACGTAGGGCAAACTGCCTTTATGCCGGGAGTGGCATTTTGTAGCAGTAAATTGCTGCCCCAAAATAATGCCTATATTGTGCGTGGGCTGGATATGGGCAGAACCGCTATTGATAATTGCAATGCCTATATTAGCTGAGAGCTGAATAGTGGCAGAATGACTAGTAATAAAAACACTGCTTTTGGTCTATTATTATCCATGAAAAAAAATTGTGGATATCCGCAAAAATTTCATGTAAACGGGTAGTCAAATTTTGGGACTGCGTCTAGAATAATGCTGCTAAAAGGGGATTTCAGTAATAATGGGCATAGTATGAATGGGGATTTGCGCTGGTTTCCTATTTACTTGAATGGGGATTTGAGATAAAAGATAAATATGTAGTTCATACAAAAGACTATAAGTGGGAGAATGGAATAAACTATATTCCTGTGTATATGGTGCCGTTTATATAGGAGGGGTAAACCATGTTAGAAATATTAAAAGCGAGATTTCAGGAAAATAAGAATCTTCATATGGAACTGAGTTGGCTTGACGTGGAGAAACGTTTGCTTGAGCATCCGGACTCCATGGATGTTTTGAGAAGGATGGAGGAGAGCGGAGGAGAACCAGATACCATCGGCTATGACGAAAAGACGGGAAAGCTAATTTTCTGCGACTGCGCAAAGGAGTCCCCTTCTGGGCGCAGAAGCCTGTGCTATGACGAAAAGGCATTACAGGGGCGTGCTAAAAACCCGCCGTCAGGCAGCGCCGAATGGAAAGCAAAAGAAATCGGCGTTTTGATCATGACGGAGGAACTCTATCGCCGACTGCAAAGTCTCGGGGAATTTGATTTGAAAACGTCAAGTTGGATCACTACGCCGGATGATATTCGCGACAAGGGCGGTGCATTGTTCTGCGAACGACGTTACGGAACGGTTTTCACATTCCATAACGGGGCGGATTCGTACTATTCCGTGCGCGGGTTCAGAGGCTATACTCTTATATAAATTCTGATTGTAGAGCGATTAATTCCAGTAAAACAGACGATGAAAGAAAAATTGGGGAATTCAAAATGACAAAAATATATAAGAAAAGTGAGATCACTTTTGCAATCCTGTGGATTGTTGCTTATGTTGTTCTGAGCAGTTTGGCAGATCAGTTTTCAGAGAACATTGGCATTACAAAATCTATAACAGCTGTGCTTCACATAGCAATGTCTTTGATTTTGTTTTTCTGGATTCAAAAAAATAAACTTGGCGAAAAATACGGGTTTTGCAGATCATCTATTCCTGCAAAGCGTTTTCTTTATTATCTGCCTCTTATTATTGTTGCATCAACGGCTTTTTGGGGCGGAATAAAATTGCAATACGACATATTGGAATCTCTGTTTTATTTCATCAGCATGCTCTGCGTAGGGTTTCTTGAAGAAGTTATTTTCCGTGGACTATTATTCAGGGCAATGGAGAAGGACAATCTTAAGAGTGCAATTATTGTTTCTGCGCTGACATTTGGATTGGGACATATTGTGAATCTTTTCAACGGAAGTGGAAAAGATTTGATTTCGTCCATGATTCAAATTGTGTTTGCTGTCATGGTCGGATTTGTGCTGGTAATAATCTTTTATCATGGGAAGTCTCTTGTGCCATGTATTTTATTCCACTCTGCTAATAATGCACTCAAAGTTTTTTCTGCAAATGGGATGAGTAATCCTCTGACAGAAAGGGTAATCAACTTAGTGTTGATTATTGTTGTTTTGGGAGGGTATCTATTCTATCTGGTTAAAAAATTTGGAAATGGAAATAGCTTGGATCTATGCTAGATAAGGTAAAGAAAAAGCGGGATGAAATAATATCAGGTACAACAAGAAGGTCAAATCAGTATGAATGATAAGAAGATTATTAGATAGTCGAGAATCGGGATTAGTAGACGGAGGAGACTATGTTAAATGATTATGCAATAGACAAGCCAATTCTTGAAACAGACAGACTGATTATCCGTGTGCTTAACGAAAAGGATGTGGATGATTTAAAAGAGTGGTTGGGAAGAGATGAAATTTATACATATTGGGGAAGAAAAACAAGCAAGGGCGAGAAAAATCCTGAACTCATGTTTATTGATCCACGTCCTTGGGTAAAAAGAAAACCTTCTCTTGATCTTGATTGGGGAATTGTATGGAAAGAAACAAATAAAGTGGTAGGTATGATCGCAGTATTTGATATTCAAAATGCCAGAATGGGCGATATAGCATACAGGATTAATCCTGAGTACTGGAGAATGGGAATTACTACAGAAGCTTTGAAGGAAGTGTTGCGATTTGTTTTTAAGAACACAGAAATAGACCGATTGAATGGACGTGTGGATGTAAGAAATATTGCTTCAAACAGAGTTATGGAAAAATGTGGTTTTGTTAAAGAAGGAACAATTCGTCAAGGAAAAATGGTTTCGGTTTACTGTGACTATAATATCTACGGTTTGCTTAGAGAAGATTATATGAAGCAGCAAGGTAAAGGGGAAACAAAATGTCTTTATCAGAAAGAGCACTAGAGATACTTGATCGATACAATAAAACAGAAGATGTGATAGAAACCACCAAGAAATTTGTTCATGAGATGCTTGGACCAACGCCTGATAGAGGCGACATGCTCTATCGCTACGAACATTCAATACGAGTTGCAGAAAACGGCAGGATGATCGCGATTGCTGAGAACCTCCCTGTCACCGATACTGTTGTTGCCTGCCTTCTTCATGACGTTGGCTACAGAGAATGTGGTGACGACTGGCGCATACATCCACAGGTAAGCGCCGATATTGCCGCAGAGTATCTTGCCAGAATAGGCTATGATCCTGATATGGCAAAAGAAATAGTGCAGGGAATCGGAAGGCATAATCTGACTGACACGTTACCTGAGGATATGAGCGTATTCCAGACCACCATCAGAGACAGCGATGATATCGACAGATTCGATATTATCAGGATTGCAATGGCTATGGGCAGCTCTGTTCACGAAAAGACAAATGTCGAGATCATCGAATCCTGTCAAAAGCAGATTGATATAGCTAGATGGTACATGACACTTCCAAGGGGAACTAAGACCGCCAAGGATATGATGGATAAAGAACTAACTCAGAGAATTGAACTTCTTGAACAGATCATAGCGCAGGCTAAGAAAGGCTTTGAATGAACTAATTTCAGTAGGATATATTATTACATAAAGAGCGGTTGTTCTTAACAGAATGACGGCTCTTTTCTTAGGCCCAAAATTGGGCGGAGATTCATTAACATTTTACATGTAAAAATATTGCATAAAAAATATTATGCGTTATAATCAAAGTAACTAATGACTATTTGGGTTGTATGGAGGTTTGCAATGATCATAGAAGTAAGAGCGAAGAATTGTTTTGCATTTGATGATCAAGTCGCTTTTTCGATGAAAGCTGATATGCGTAACAAAAAATTTGCTTCAAATGTACATAGAGAGAACAATTTTAATGTTCTTAAGACTGCAGGAATATATGGACCAAATAATGCAGGAAAGACATGTCTTATTAGATGCATTAAAGCCATAAAAAGTGTTCTTCTTAATAAGGAGAATGGCCTTATGTCAAATATTTTCACAAATAATGATATTTGTGAACTTGGAATCACCTTCTTATCAAATGGTAGGGAGTTCGCTTATGATTTCAAGTATGATGTGAAGGAAGAGGCTTATGTATTTGAATCATTTGTAGAAATTATGAAGGATCAATACAATAACGAAAAAGATGTGTGTTGGTTTAAACGTGACACGCTTAATGATGAGTTTGAGTGTATTGATGCTGATCTTATGACCATGATGCCAGTTTTGGCCAAGAGCAACGTTATTTTTCATTTGATTGATTCTAGTAAGTTTAAGGCGCTCAATGAGATGAAGGGAATTTTGGTTGGATTTGCCGAGAAAATAGATGTTATCAATATGAATAATATTCCTATGGAACATACTATAGAACTCATGAAAAATAAGAATCAGCTTCAGCAGAAAGTTGTAGGTTTTATAAAAAACGCGGACCTTTACATGGATAATTTTGAATATGTAGAAATGGGAAATATTAAGATTGCATCAGGTGATGCGGTCGGCAAGCCTGAGGAAAAGGTACTTGATATTCCAGATAGTGTTATGGATCAGATTAGGTTAGTTTCTACATATAAGGGCGTTCAGGTACCAAGTATGCTCTTTGATTCTACTGGGACAAAGAAGATAGCTGCCATAGCAAGCTATGTTATAGAGGCTCTTGAGCAGGGAAGAATTCTAGTGGTGGATGAGCTTGATAGCAGTATACATTTTAAGCTTACAAGAGCTACTGTAGCAATGTTTAATAATGAATTAAACACAGATGCTCAGATGATCTTCACAGTACATGATATTAACCTTATGGATTGCAAGCGCTTGTTCAGAAAAGAACAAATTTGGTTTGTTGATAAGGATGAGAATGGTGTTTATGTATATTCTCTGTCAGATTTTACTGCTGAAAACGGTGTCAGAGACACTTCTGACATTATAGAAAAGTATCGTAAGGGCGCATTTGCAGCTTTGCCAGATCCTGAGCTTATCAATTCTCTTCTTAGCATTAAGGGGAACGCGAAGGAGGAAACTGTAGATGGCGAATAGACTTCCTGACATTTCTGACAAGCATAAAGTCTGTATTATCTGCGAAGGGAATGAGGAGTACAAGTACCTTGAGAGGCTGAATTGTCTTCATGTATGGAACGATATCTATGATATTTCTCTTGTTAATGCGGAAGGAAATGGCAACATTCCTGCTCGATATCAGGATAGATACCAGAATGGGGCATATGAAGTTGTTCTTGTATTCTGTGATACTGAGAAGAAGCCTTATGAGCAGTATGAAGATATCAAGCGCAAGATAAATGAATTCCATGGTGTAGATAACGCAGCTGATGAAGTGGTTATCTTCGGCAATCCATGTACCATGCAGATTGTTTCCAAGCATTGGACTGACGAAATTATCAAAAGACCTGCCAAAGCTACAAATGCACCTCTTATTGAAAAATATACTGGTGTTAAGGGGTATAAAGGCAGAGCAGATCAGATTGATAAGGTAATGGAAAGTATTGGTGTTGATAATTACAATGACATGAAAGAAAGAATTGTTAAAATGCCTCAGGATGATCACGTGGATGGTTCGAGTAATTTCAGTAAGTTATTTGGAAAATTGGAAACATCGGATGTTCAGTGGATGAATAGGATAAATGATAACATAGAAGGACTTGAAGATAAGAAAGAATAAATATTGAAAATAGATAATGGAATAAAGCGGATTACAGAATGTGTTCAGGCTTTTTGCTTGAACGTGTTCTTTTAAGGTGCACATAGTGGTGTGAAAAATGCTGATGAAATTAGTAAGCCCGTACATACGGCGGAATGGAGAAATGATATGAAACTAGATATCATAGGATCTGTTGCTAGTGGGAAGACTACACTTGCAAGAGAATTATCAGAAATATATAACATTCCGTTTTATCAGAAAGACAATATTGTTTGGGAGCGCACTCCAGAAGGAGATAAAAAGCGCAGTGACAAAGATCGCGACGAACTATTCCAAGAAATAATAAATGGTGATAACTGGATTGTAGAAGGATCACCAAGAAAGCTGTTGCGTGAGAGCTTTGGAAAATGTGATTACATCATACTGTTAGATGTACCACTCTGTAAAAGATTGGTAAGAATAATAAAGCGTTGGTTAATGCAGAGAGCAGGAAAAGAAGAATACAATTCAAAACCTACGTTCAAGTTCCTTTGGTACAACATAAAGTGGGTGTTTGAATATGATAGAGACAGGAAAGAAATCATTGGGTATCTGTCTGAACATGGTTCGAAGTATAAAAGATTTACAACTTCTGGGGATGCCAAAGATTTTATTCGCATGGAGTATGAAAAGAGGGAATTGTGAAGATATATTTTGCGAGACATGGACAAACAGATTGGAATATAATAGGAAAAGTTCAAGGTACGACTGATATTCCTTTGAATGAGAATGGAATAGCGCAGGCGCAACTTCTTTGCAAGAATCTTGAAGATAGAGATATTTCTTTTGAAAAGATATACACCAGCTATCAGGCTAGAGCTGTAAAAACTGCGCAGATAGTAGATGAGCATTTCCATACAGGATATGAAATAGTTAGAGGCCTGGAAGAAATGAATCTGGGATTGTTTGAAGGGCATACCTGGGATGAGATTCTTTCTTTATATGATGAAGAGCATAAGCTGTGGCTTTCAAATAAGAGATATAATTGCACCCCTGGCGGCGAATCATATCAAATGGTTATGGAAAGACTGTTTAAAGCACTTGATTATATTCTTGGTCAGCACGACAGTTCTTCAGATAAGAACCTCCTGATAATATCCCACGGAGCTGTTATCATGACGCTTCTTGCTATGAAAAGAAATATACCTTTTGAGCAGTCGCATACAATTGAGGTTGACAATGCGTCACCTATTGAATTCAGTATAGAGGAATTAGAGTGGATAAGAGAAAGGCTATGAATAAAATAGAAATAGTAGCTTTACCTAAAGAACAATGGAAGGGTGCTGTGGTTCCATTAGTTACAAGGAGTGACAGCTATTATGATTTTGAAATAAAGCAGCTTGATAACGATGGATGTAAGATTGAGCTTGTCAAAAGGAAGGCTGAGAGCGAAATTGTTCATACTCCTGAAGAATATGACTTCCCGGATTCTTTGTATCAGGATCATTGGGAGAAGGCAGAAGCCTTCGGAGTCGTAGGTGATAACAATGAACTTTTGGCATGCATTGAAGTTTGTCCCGAAGAATGGTCAAACAGATTGATGGTTACAGAACTTTGGGTGTCAGATAATCTCAGAGGCAAAGGGCTTGGTAAACAACTGATGGATAAGGCAAAAGAGGTTGCACAGAAGCAGAAAAGAAGAGCACTCATGCTTGAGACACAGTCATGCAATACCAGCGCGATAGGTTTCTACCTCCATGAAGGATTTGAACTTATAGGATTTGATACTTGTTGTTATACAAATAATGATATAGGCAGGCGCGAAGTTAGGATCAACTTGGGATATTTTTTTAATAGAGATGGGAAAAGATGGTGAGTGAAACGCTATCTTCCAGAAAAAATATAGGGGCGGAACAAAGTGATAAGTATTAAAGAATCAACATATGATGATATCAAGGATATACAAAGCTTGTGGGCTGATGAAGACGTCATGAGATATATCTGGCCAGGAGGATTGCATGAGACAGAAGAAGCAGTAAAGGAATGGTTAGATAGATTCATATCGGCAAGGCCAAAGCAAAATCACTATTCAATCTTTGAGGATGGTAAGTACTGCGGTGAGACTCAATATCGTATTGATTCGGAAACTAAAAATGCTTCTTTGGATATTAAGTTATTTGAATTTGCCAGGGGCCGAGGGATTGCAACGCAGGCGCTACTATACTCTATTCAAGAAGCTTTTAAACAAGGAGCTGAAAATCTGTGGGTTGATCCCCATCCAGCTAATGCCAAGGCAATAAACTTGTACCGTAAGTTGGGATTTATTCAGAAAGAAATGCCTGAGTATGTTATTGCTTTAGGAGAAGATCCTTCTCTTTATATTTACATGGAACTGGGTAAAAAAGAATTCAATGATAAGTTTGAAAAATCTTGCGGGGCAATAGTATACACTATAGACGGTGGAGTAATAAAATATCTTTTAGTTGAGGAAATGAGCGGATTTCACAGCTTTCCAAAAGGACATATGGAAGAAGGCGAGACTGAAATAGAAACCGCGCTTCGTGAAATAAAGGAAGAAACAAATCTGGAAGTCGAGTTATGCACTGATTTTAGGATAAGCGAACAATACCAGCTATCGGAAAAACCAGGCGTAACCAAGCAAGTGGTGTATTTCTTGGCAGAGTATAAAGACTCATGTCCGTGCATAGTAAGACCAAACGAGGTTAAATCTCTGAAGAGTCTCAAACTTGAAGATGCTATCAATACTATTGAGTATGACAATAAAAAAGAGATGCTAAAAAAGGCGGATAGCTACCTTAAAAGGAGAAGCAGCAACTAATATTTTATTCCAGTAAAACCTACTATCTAAGGAGAAAAAATGGCAAAAAGACAATCTGTTGATTCAAAATATTCTATGTGTGTTCAGCCTTCTTTTATTATAGGCACCAATAATGAGGATGGGACTGCTAACTTTGCGCCCATCACCTGGGCAAGTGCAACCCATGAGGAAGGTGACCAGTATTTATTTGTTATTAGCATGGCTGGGACTAAGATGACCAAGAAAAACGTGCTAAGAACGGGAATATTTAGCGCCAATCTCGTTAGCACAGATATGCTTCCTCTTATGGATTACTTTGGCTCTAAACATGCTAAAGATGGCGCTAAGGATGATGTCTCCTACGAGGTTGTGAGAGGAGATGTATTGGATGTTCCTGTATTGAATGAAAGCCGATGGGTGTATGAATGCGAGGTTGCAAGAATGGTTGAGACTGGGGACTCAACTACCTTTTTCTGTTATATCCGCAATATACAGATGGATAAAAATCTTGTATGTGAAGATATATTTGATATTGATCTTACAGTGCTGGATCCGGTTGTCTATTCAGGCAGGTATCATAGCATTGGCAAGATGCTAGGTAAGATTGGCGATTTTGTTTGATTTTTATATTCCAGTTTTATTGACCATGACAAATGATGTATATAGAGGTATTGATATGGGCGAAATTGATGAGAATTATATGAAAAGGTGCTATGAATTAGCGATAAGCGCGGGTAAAAAAGGGTTTGACACTTTTGGCGCGGTATTGGTTTGTGACGGTAAAATTCTGGAAGAAGCTGAGAATACTGCTGATTTTGAAAAAAAGATTTTTGGTCATGCAGAATTTAATCTTGTTCATAAATGTGCAAATAAATATACAGACGACATTTTAGAAAAGTCTGTAGTCTACACAAGCTGTGCCCCATGTGAGAGGTGCCTTGCAGCAATAGCTTCACTGGGAGTTCATAAGGTTGTATGTGGAGTTTCATACAAAGAATTCTGCAAATTACTTCCGTTTGATTATCAGGCAGTAGACAGAGAGGGTTTGCTTAAGCAACTTGGAATAAATATGACACTTAAGGAATCAGTGCTTGAAGATGAAGGCATGCACGTCTTTGAATGGTGGGGCGGAGAATATCGTCCGTTAGACGAGCTTATTGCAGAAATGGATGAGGTAAAACAGAAAAGCAAATAGAAGTTTGTCGGCCTGCTATGATAGTACGTTTTATTCGAATATTACTGATAGTGAAAAAAAGGAAAGAATAATGATCAGACTACAAATATGTTGGAGCATATCCGGTAAAGGATGGAGAGAACATAGAAATGGCTTTTACCGGACCGTTAATGAAAAGGCCGGCTTTGAAATTTTTGAACTGTTTGGTAATACATATACGGTGAGAAAAAACTGATTCTATAAATGGGAATATATTGTAGCATAACTTACTAACGGAGGAGACCATGGAGTTTCGCATTACTAATGATGGCAATGAGGCGGATATAGCAGAAATCTATAAAATGCTCAAAGATTACAATCTTAGCAATCGAGAGAAGTCAGAGAATGTTCCTTTAGGTATTTTTCTTGAGAATGAAAATGGAAATAAACAAGCCGGACTTACAGCTGATACTTTTGGTAAGTGGCTTTGTGTCCATTATCTCTTTGTTTCAGAAGAACTTCGAGGACATGGCGTCGGAAAAGAACTCATCGAAGCAGCTGAAAAAGAGGCAATCAAGCGAGGCTGTAAATATGTCTTTGTTGATACATTTTCTTTCCAAGCACCTGGTTTTTACACAAAGCTGGGCTATAAAGAAGTATTCTCGTTACAAGAATATCCTTACACCGGAGCCAGATATTACTACACGAAAGAACTATAAATTCAGGATAACTTATAAAGGTAACTATCCGATTTCTTAGTGCAATAATGGGATAAATATGATAAGATTAAAGCGAACATTAGTTCTAGAAAGGGCACAAAAATGACTTCGCTTAAGGGAAAAGAATATAGAAGATTTGAAGATATCAAACACGTTCGTGAGGATGGTTCAGAGTTTTGGAGTGCAAGGGAACTTGCTCCTGTGTTGGAATATAATCAGTGGAGAAATTTCAATAACGTCATCAATCGAGCTATGATTGCCTGTGAGAATAGTGGACACACTGTTTCTGACGATTTTGCTGAGGTCAGCAAAATCGTAGAAGCCGGTGCAACAACTAAGCCTACAAAAGATTATGAGCTTTCCAGATATGCTTGTTATCTTATTGTCCAAAACGGTGATCCTCGCAAGGAAGTTATCGCATTAGGGCAGACGTATTTTGCAATTCAGACTTATAGGCAGGAGTTGGCTGATCATTACAATCAGCTTGATGAAGACAGAAGAAGACTTGTGGTTCGTGGAGATATAAAGCAGTGGAATCAGCTTCTAGCAGAAACCGCTCACGATGCTGGAGTTATCACTAATGAGGAATTTTCTATATTCCAAAATGCTGGATATATGGGCTTATATGGCGGACTTGATGTTGATGATATCCACAAGAGAAAAGGGCTTACCATAAGTCAGAAGATATTAGACTATATGGGAAGTACAGAGCTGATTGCTAATCTTTTCCGTATCTCTCAAACAGAAGAAAAACTTCGTAAAGACAATATTCAAGGGGCAGATAAAGCAACACAAACTCATTATGCTGTCGGTCGCGAAGTAAGAAAAGCTATAGAAAAGATTGGCGGAACCATGCCAGAAGATTTGCCTACTCCGGAAAAAAGCATTCAACAGATTGAGAAAGAGCAGATGGAACGTCTGAAAAAGAAGGCAAAAGCAGGAAAACTAATGCTCGATGAGTAAAAAAATGACAGCATAATGGGGAAATGCAATATGAAAGTTGGATTATCAGCTTGTTCAGATGGACATGTAAAAGAGTGGGTATATCAGATAGATGAACTAGTGCAGGTTATGAAGAATCTTGGCATAGAGCCGGTTCTTGCTCTTCACATTAGTGCTAAAGTGGATGCTTTTAGTGGAACAGATGAGGAAAGAGCTGCCGATCTTATGCGTCTTTATGCAGATGAATCTATTGAGGCAATATATGATATTTCTGGTGGCGATTTGGCAAATGGTGTCCTGAAATATCTTGATTTTGACGTAATAGCTGGTTCAAATAAAGTATTTTGGGGATATAGTGACCTGACCACAGTAATAAACGCAATTTACGCCATCACAGGTAAATCCTCCGTTTTATATCAGGTCAAGAATATGGTATATTCCCAGGCTGATCTACAGAAAAAGAGATTTGCCGATTATCTGGAGGGAAATACAGCGTCACTGTTTGACTTTAAGTATGAATTCCTTCAGGGAAGCCACATGGAGGGAATAGTTGTTGGAGGCAATATCAGATGCCTTACAAAGCTTGCTGGTACCAAATACTGGCCTGATATGTCCGGAAAAATACTTCTTTTGGAATCCTTTGGTGGAGGTTCAGGACAGATTGCAACACTGTTAACACAGCTTGAGCAGATTGGAGTTTTTGATAAGGTGACCGGTGTGCTGCTTGGCACATTTACCAATTATGAAAAAGAAGATTATGAGCTAAGTGTCTATGATTTGCTTAAAATGCATATTTCAGATACATTACCAGTTGCTTGCACAGAAGAAATCGGCCATGGTCATGACTCAAAAGCTATTGTGATTGGTGAGAAATTAATACTGTGAAAGAACGTTATAGCAGAAGTTAATCGCACAACTTCCTGTTTATCCATTTAGTTTTGCTGAATATTGTGAGTACTATGGATATGATTCTAATACAGCAAATGTATTGGATTCATATGTTATGAGTGGTGGTTTATCTGGGGCATACGTATACAGCGAAAAAGAGGATCAGGCATCATATATAAAGGATGTTTACACTACAATTATAAAACGTGATCTTGTAGACAAGTATGGTATTAAGGAAGAGGCACTTTTGGATTCTTTAACAGATTATATGATGGATAATATTTCCAATCTGACATCTGCTAGTAAGATTAGTACTGTTTTTAAGCAAAATAAGGTTGAGACGAATCATATAACAATAGGAAATTATATGAAGTATCTCTGCAGTGCATTTATGTTCTATAAAGTAAAACGATACGACATTCGTGGAAAAAAGTATTTAGAAACATCAGATAAATACTATCTTAGCGATTTAGGATTTAGATATGCAATGCTTGGAACAAGAAATATGGATTATGGACGAGCATATGAAAATATAGTTGCCTTAGAATTACTCAGGAGGGGCTACGAGATTTATGTTGGCAAGTTGTATCAGAAGGAGATAGATTTTGTAGCTATGAAACAAAATGAGAAGCTGTATATCCAAGTATCAGATAATATTTCTGATTCAGATACATTGGAAAGAGAGCTGTCTCCACTAAGAGCGATAAAAGATGCATATCCTAAGATTTTGATAGCGAATACAAAGCATGATGACTATGACATAGAAGGAATAAAAGTACTAGATTTAACTAATTGGTTAATGAGAATCGGAGTTTGTGGATGAGTGGGATGAAAAAAATAATATACTATTATAGCGGAACAGGAAATAGTTTAAGGGCAGCCATCACGATTGCAGAGTCACTTGATGGTGCTGTTTTATACAGCGTAAGAAATGATTCACAAAAGGTCTCCGCCAAAGACGCTGACGTTATAGGATTTGTGTGCCCTGTATATGAATGGGATGTTCCTGGTGTCTTTAAATCTTTTATCGAAAATCTTGATATAAATCCAAACGCATATATATTTATGGTTGCAACTTATATTGCTGTTCATGGTCGTTGTTTCGAAACAGTCGAAGATATTCTTTCAAAGAAGAATGCGCATTTTTCCTACGGGCGCGCTTTACGCTGTGTGGCAAGCCAGTGTACTGCCTATCCTCCATTCCCACCGGAAAAAATCATGCTACCATATATGGAACGACAAACAAAAAAGATTAGTAGTGAAATTGTCGCAAGAAAGAACATTCCATATCCGCATATGTCGTCACTAACAAGAAGACGTTATCAAAATACTATGGGACCATATATTGCAATAGAACATGAGTATGATAAAGGGTTTTATACAGATGATAGGTGCATAGGATGCAGCACTTGTGAAAAGGTTTGTCCAAATCAAAACATAACAATGTCAGAAAAACGCCCGGTATGGAATCATCATTGTCATGGATGTAATGCTTGCGTTGTATATTGCCCGACTAAAGCTATTCAGTTCAAGACACCAAAGGCTTATCAGGAGCTTGGTACTTTCATATCCAAGATCTTAAGGTTGCCAGAAAAGCGCAAACGCTATCATCATCCACTTATTAAAGCCTGCGATTTAATGAAAGACATAATACACATTGAATAATGGTTGTATCAGTTAATCTATATGTGTAAATTCAGGTTTCGTCGGGATGAACGTTGGAACATAAAATCCGAATCTAAAACACTAAAATCAAATACATATATTTACATAGACCAATACCTGGGGACGCCCAGTCACTATTGGTCTATTACTTTGCCCAAAATCAGGTGCGCAGGACAGGAAAAAAAGACCACAAACCCCGTCCCAATGTCATTTAGATAAGAAAATGCAGTAAATGCGAAATAGGCACGCTACGTTCTTCAGATTATATAGTAGCGTGGACATCTACGTGACACCGCTTTATTTTTAGACTGTTATCACGTAGTTTCGCAATGATTTTAGCAGCATCTCACGTAGACGCAAGGCAAATGCTTATGGAGAAATATATGCCGATGATATCAAGGATTTGCAAAAACGACTTGATGAGATTTGGGGACATACTAAGGGTATGATGCTGGCACTTTCAAAGATAAGCTAGACAGAAATTTGACATGGGCTGCTTTTGTTTTGCCAGGAAGGAGAAATGAATGGCAGCGACCAGACTTATAGCTTTGCATCACGTTCATTCTAAAAGTGTTGCGAAGTGTCTCGATAGAAGTTTTGACTATGTCAGGGACCGCAAAAAGACGGAAGAAGAAAAGTAGGTCAGCACCTATGGCTGTGATCCAAATACCATAACAGAACAGTTTCTTCTTTCACGAAAAATCTATGAGGACAATGTCCGTAATCCTCACAAGAAAGATGTGATTGCTTATCAAATCAGGCAGTCATTTAAGCCGGGAGAGATAAGTCCGGAAAAGGCAAAGGCTACGAAAACTGGGCAAGAAAATTCAACCTCAAGCAGCGAGCCAAGGTTCTGTTGTTTTTGGAAGAACATGGCATTTCATCTTATGAGGAACTGGTGAAAAAGACAGACTCCATGGATGAAGAAATCGAAGAACTCAATAACCGAATTAAGGCTAGAAATCAGAAAATGGCCGATAACAAAGAGCTGCAAAACGCAATCATAGCTTATTCAAAAAATGGCGATGATCCGGAAATCAGAAAGAAGGCAAAGGAAGTTTTCAATAAAGTTCCTGGAGGAAAACTGCCGAAAATGGCAGATCTACGTAGAGAGTATGGTGAACTTATCGAGACTAACAGGCCTGATTTCCAGCAGTATGTGCAGCTAAGAAAAGAGCGAAAAAACTACCTTATCGCAAGAAAGAATCTTGAACTTCTGCTCTTAAGAGAAGAGGCAGAAAAAGAAGAAAATGCGAAGGTGCAGCCGAGCAAAAGCTCGAGGTCGGAGACCTCGTTGTAAAAGCGAAAATCGCAAATGTATTACATTTGCACTGCTTGCATGCGACCTTGCCGAAGGCAATGGTCGTCCCGAGGCAGCAGCCCAAAGCAAAAGTATCTTGAGCATTTAAAGAAAACTACAAAACACAATTTTTTATTTTAGAGGGGAAACAACATTATGAGAATTGATATTAGAACAAAAGCGCTTGAAGACACAAACAACGGAGTTAAGGGAGTGGCAACTGTTACCTTCGGTAACAGCTTTGCAGTCAGAAATATCTCTATCGTGGAGAGCAAGGCAGGTAACCTTTTCATCTCCATGCCAAGCTTCAAACTTAAGACAACTGACGAGAACGGCAAAGCTCAGTTCAAGGATATTGCCTATCCTGTGACTAAGGACTTCAGGGAGATCCTTCAGGAGAATGTCCTTCACAGTTATGAGATCGGGGAAGATGTGACGTTTGAGGTTTGAGAAAAGTGGTGCCAACTTGAAAGGGTGGTTGGCATCCGTTACATATAGTTTTGGAAGAATCAAAATGGGAACGGTTATGTTGGTAGAACTGGAGAAAAATATATCTTTAGAAAAATGGATATATTGCATTTCCCAATCTATGAAAAATAGCATTAAGGGATATAATTATATTTAGCTTTTTATAAAGCTGAAGAAAATGAATGTTGGAGAGAAAATGTATGAAGAAAGTTGTAGAGGATTTTGACGAAAAAACTCCGTCAAAGGCTGATCATTGGGTACAGAATTTGAAATGTGGCGATTCTGTTAATGTTTATCACATA
Organism: Butyrivibrio proteoclasticus B316; assembly: GCF_000145035.1. Lineage (NCBI taxonomy): Bacteria > Bacillati > Bacillota > Clostridia > Lachnospirales > Lachnospiraceae > Butyrivibrio > Butyrivibrio proteoclasticus. Next base: position 2,340,938 of record NC_014387.1, on the reverse strand, counting down.
GAAACTGTAAATGATTTGAACCAATTTATTGGTTATGCAAAACGAATAAATAACAAATATGGAGATGTATACTTCAGGGGCCAGACGTCACTATATAATGGAAAAATGATTCCATCACTTTATAGAGGACAAGAACGGTTAGATAGTATAACAGAAAAATACAATAGACGTATTAATAAAGTCGTGAAAAGCAAGGGCTTTAAGGGTTATGATAGAGCAATTTTTGAACCATTGATCCAACATTATGGGATAAAAACCCCATACATAGATTTAGTTGATAATGTTTGGGTAGCCTTATGGTTTGCTCTGCATGAGGCACAAACTAAGATTATTAATTCACACGAATATGTGTATTATTATGATTCAAAGGCTAAATTTTCATATATTGTATTGATGTTGTCTGATGCTACAAAAGGGAAAGAGGAAAAACCTGGAGTATATGTTGGTGAGAAAACTACTTTGATTGATTTAAGAAAGAGTACTTCTTCTGTTTTTTTAAGACCACATGCCCAGCATGCTTATATGATTAAGAAAAATGAAGAATGCCCTGGCGATTATAGTGATCTAATTGTTGGAATTGCGCAAATACCTACAAGTAAAGGATTGAGTTGGCTAGGATGTAATGAGTTTTTGTCTTTGAAAAGCCTATTTCCAGCATGTCATTTTGATTCTGGATATGAACATTTTTTGCGTTATTATCCTGAAGAAAATCGAGGAACTGTAAAAGCGTATGGTTCTATTCAGATTTTAACCGATTAATGGTAAGAGAATAAAAACTATCAAATGCAAAAAATAGGTGTAGTACCATTGGCGTCTGTTACAGGGGAAGCGAAATCTTGCCCCTGTTTTTTATTTTCAAAAAGCTCTAGAAAATGCTGCGAAATGCTAGAAATGTTGGGAAATGTTGGGAAATTTAGATGTCCTTTTTATAGACCATATAGTGTGAGAAAATTCTATCATCAGATACATAAATGAAAAAGTAAATGTCACCTAAGAGCATAGTTTTAGATTAATAGTGCTAACACTGAGTTTTGCAATAAGGTATATTGAAAAGGTCGATTACTATCTGCAGGATAGGAGCAGATATGAAAGAACTTGAATATATACCAGACAACAACCATTTAGATCTTACTGATAGGGTGGCGATTGAGATTGGATTAGCCAGGAAGGAATCATTTGCCAAGATTGCAGAAAAGTTAAAGAAGCATCCGCGTACTATTGCTAGGGAGGTTAAGTACAATAGGACTCATTTACCTGCAGGATATCCATTTGGTAATGACTGTAAACACTTTAACGCCTGTCATTGGAAACAGATGTGTGGAGCAAGCGGAAAGCGCGTGTGACTATGAGTGTAAGAGATGCAAAGGATTTAATTGCCATTTAGCGTGTAAAAGGTATGAATCTCAGGAATGTCACCTTCCCGACAGACCACCATATGTATGTAACACTTGTAGATATAAGAAACAATGTAATAAGAACCGTTTCTACTACAATGCTAAGTATGCTGATGCTGCTGTCAAGAGAAGGCGTTCTGAGAGTAGACAGGGGGGTAAAGCTTTCACAGGAAGAACTCAAAGAACTGGGAAAACTTATCAGGCCGTTGATAAAGAAGGGGCAACCTCTTACTCACATCTATGCAGAACATGAGAAAGAATTACCTGTTGGACTCAGAACTTTGTATAACTACATTGATTCAGGTAGAATCCGTGGAGTTGCAAATATTGATCTAAGGAGAAAGGTCGCGTATAAAGCGCGAAGGAAACAGAAAGGAAGTATAGTACAAACTAATTCTTATTACCGGGAAGGTAGAACATATGCGGATTTTGAGGAAGAATTGAAGATTAAGTGGAGTGAGCTTCAAGTAGTCGAAATGGATACGGTAATAGGAACTAAACGAAAAGGGAAGGTTCTTCTTACTATGATCTTTGTACTAAACTCAGTAATGTTACTATTTCTTCTTCCAGATCATACAGCAGACTCAGTAATCAGAGTTTTTGACTACTTGGAAAGTGGTCTTGGAACTGAAAGGTTTAATAGACTGTTCCCTGTATTCCTTACTGACAACGGATCGGAATTCAAGAATGTAGACCGGTTGGAACTCAATTCTGAAAATATCTACAGAACAAATGTGTTTTACTGCGATCCTATGTCCTCATGGCAAAAACCTCATATAGAAAAGAACCATGAATATATTAGGTATGTTCTGCCAAAAGGGAAGTCATTTGATGGCTATAATCAGGAAGATATGACGCTCCTGATGAATCATATCAATAGCACTAAGAGAAGAGGCCTGGGGTGGAAATCACCTTATGATCTTGTAGAAGATGACAACGAAGATATGCAGGCATTATTTAAGCTATTAAAAATGCACCCCATCCCGGCAGATGAAGTGCATTTGACTCCAGAGTTGTTTAACAAGTAACTAATAATAATTTCAAGAGCTGCAGAAGTAATCGACACGTCAAAAAATGTATGAAAGACAGGTCACATTTACTTTTGCAACGAAAAATGTGAGTTGTCTGTTTGTCGTGTTGACTTTTTCGTTAGCATTGTCTGGAATGGCTTAATTATAACATTTTTCATTTAGAACACTAGCCTGAAATGGCAAAATTTAGGGCAATTTTAGAAAGTTGAGTATGTTATGAGAATTTGGTTAACAACCAGTCTTTCACTCAACGCTATCATCAGATACATCAGATATTGATTCATGGATGATTCATGGATGATTCATGGATGATTGGTTTCGTAAATATCAATAAATATAAGATAATACATTGATTTAGATATAAAAGGCTAGTAAAATATAACTAAATATCATTAAAGTGATATATAAGATAACTATACAATGTAATCTAGAACCGGAGGAAACATATGGATCAATTACAGGATAAGTGGATAGGGCTCGATGAAGCCGCAGAGTATTTGGGGATTAAGCCAGTAACTTTACGAAAGTGGATTAAAGAAGGCAAGGATGTTCCAGCACATAAGATAGGACGTCTTTGGAAATTTAAATGCTCCGAACTAGACGAATGGGTAAAGAGCGGAAAAAGTATAATAGAGTGAGGTAATTATGATTAGACTTGCAACAGCATTTAGTGGAATCGGAGCAATTGAGCATGCATTAAATCGAATGGGACTCGAAAATGAAATTGTATTTGCATGTGACAATGGTGATGTAAACATTCTTACGAAGGATGTTGATACAGATATTGATGAAATAGAAACAGAATTAGAATCGCTTTCTGAACTGATTGAGGAAATAAGCATTAATGATAATGTGGAAGATCTTTATAAAAATCAGTTGGAAGGTATGCTTAGAGCATCAATGACTGAATTTCATGAAGTGGATGAACAGTTAAATAATGTCGAAGAAAAAGACAATGAATTGCTTAAATATACTACGACCGAATTATTAGATTCTAATGTATTAAAGGCCAACAGAAAGAAAGAATATAGTAAGAGACTGGCGGAACTAGGAAAGGGCTCTTTCGCAAATAAGAGACTTGAAGAGTTTCTGCTTTTATTAGCATTTTCAAATGATTTTAGAGACAACAATGACTTACTTGAAAAAGCGGGACTTACGCAGAGTGTTACAGAGTTGCTCGAAAGATTTGAAAATGATAACGGAAGAAAACTGATTCGAAGAGTTATAGATTTGGCTCAAAGAACCAGTATGCTTCACGAAAAAATTAATTATCTTCGTGTGCAAAGGAAATTAGATTCATTTGGAGAAGATTGGAAGGCTCGCAAGAAGTATGTTGATTCATTGTACGAGGGCCTTGAAAAGAGAAACAAAGTTAAAGCAAGTTACACAGCTAACTACGACATCAAAGAAGATGATTTCCATTGGAATATAGCATTCCTTGATGGAAAACAATACGCAGGAAAAGTTGATCTATTTGTTGGTGGTAGTCCATGTCAGTCATTTAGCTTTGTTGGAAAACAGAGAGGATTGGATGATACTCGAGGAACGTTGTTTTATGAATATGCACGTTTAATTGATGAAATAAGACCAAAAGTGTTCATATATGAAAATGTGCGAGCTGTTACTTCTCATGATGGAGGAAAAACTTGGAAGAAGATGCAGCAGGTTTTTAGTGAGTTGGATTATAGCTTTAGTTGGAAGGTCCTCAATGCTAGAGATTATGGTGTTCCTCAAAATAGAGAAAGATTATTTGTTGTAGGTTTTAGAAATGATCTTGATCTTGATGTTGAGTTTAGCTTTCCACAAGCAATTGAGCTTGAAAAGAAAATGCAAGATTTCTTGTTAGACAATGCACCAGGTGGTTATTTCTTGCCAGAAAAGGGTGTGGACTTTGTGACCAGTGAGAAAAATCTTTCAAAGAGATTTACACAGATAGATGGAGAGGTTCAGCTTTGTCAAAAGAAAAATCAGCAATTTAATTGGCATGGAGATTTTGTATTCCAAAGTGAAGAGGATGCAGAAAAGAACCATATTCCGGATTTAGAAAAGTACTATCTGTCTGAAAAAGTGAGAAAGTATGTATTGTCTACTGGAACAAAGAATTTTTACAGCAAGCCGGAAACTGATCTTGAGGTTGCGCGACCATTACTAACTACTATGCATAAGATGCATAGAGCAGGAGTTGACAACTATGTGACGACTGATGGCAGATTGAGAAAACTCACACCAAGAGAATGTCTACGATTAATGGGATTTTCTGACAGTTTTAAAATTGTTGTTTCAGATACCTCAATGTATCAACAGGCAGGAAACAGTATTGTTGTTGATGTCTTGATTCATATTATGGAGCAAATATTGTCAAGCTATCCTGAGCTTAATGATTAAATAGAAGGAATGGGAGGTTGTATAATATGTCATTTACACCATTTGCAAGATATAGAAACTTTACATTAGCTAATCTCAAATCATTACTTGAAGTTTATCCTGATATGGCAGGTTCTATTTCATGGGATTTTGCTAAGGACCTAGCTGAGGAGCGATTGAAAGGATATAAAAGAACCGCTTATCAGCAAGCATGCCAACTTGGTTTAGAAGATAGATCAACAAATAGCTTCAAGGTACATAATTATTTATATACTTTTGATGACAATAATCTGACACGATATCTTGTTTTTTGGTTTAAGACGTATTATGCACCGAACCCTTATGTAAAATCAGATGATGAGGCGTTTCTTTTATATTGCCGATTATGCGAGGATATTCTACAGTCAGAGAATCATTCCGTAAGCTTTGAGGAATTTGTTGAAAAGAATATCGGTGGAAAAAGTGATGATATTTTACTTAACGCCATAAAGGCATTTGCTGCACCAGTTAAATATAAAAAAGTTGGAAATGATGATTTTTTGTATGTTTCTGATGAGGACGTTACTGCGGTTGAGAGCGAAATAGCGTTTATCAAAACAAACTTTCCGATAGGAGAATCAAAATCTGAACGAGACTTCTTTGAAAGATTTTCATATCAGAACTTTTGTAAGTTTTATGATGAACCAGAAGATCCTTTAGTTAAGGATGGAGAGGAACTGGAAAATGTTTATGACACAAGAATTGAGTTGCCTTTCAAGCAAAGCAAAAAATGCGCACAGCAGTTAGTTGATTGTATCTATGGCATAGATAAGTTTAAAAGAATATCATCACTTTTGAAAATAAACGATAAGAATATCAAAATAGTCACTGATGATTTGGGAGGCAATTACCTTAGATATATTTTTCCGAGAACTTCATCTGATTCATATAATGATGAGTCTAGAGTGTTTTTGGAAAAAGAATACGAGATACCAGTTGATGATAGTTTAGAAATCTGTAGATTATCCAATCAATGGGTTAGTACGGAATTGAATGAAGCAACATCAAGCGGTCTTTCGCTTATAGCTTTAATTAGTATTATTAATGCCAATTACTCAGACGTTATAAAGATTTATGAAGAAGACGGTAAGTGGTATTTAGACATACTAATGAGGGAATTTAAGCTAGAGGAGCTGCCAAATTGTTTTGATAGTGATTTCGCACAGCGTTATATCAGTTCTTTGATTGCAAAACCATTTGTAATTCTTACTGGTAATAGCGGTACGGGCAAAACGAGAATTGCAAAGCAAATATCGCAGTATCTTGAGAAAGATGTTGATGGAAAAAGAAATTGGTTAATCGTTCCAGTTGGGGCGGATTGGACGGATAATACCAAAATGCTTGGTTTCTATAACCCATTGGAAGAGAGATATGTTTCTACACCGACACTGGATTTTATACTCCAGGCAAGTGAGAATGTGAGCATTCCACATTTCCTGATTCTTGATGAAATGAATCTGTCTCATGTAGAAAGATATTTTTCTGATTTCTTAAGCGCGATGGAATCAGATGAAGAAATACCTCTTTATAAGAAGCCGGTTCAAAAGGGGAATACAGAAGATTCCGAAGATGTGATTCCTGAAAAGATACGTCTTCCTAAGAACTTATTTGTAACAGGAACAGTGAATATAGATGAGACAACATATATGTTTAGTCCTAAAGTATTGGACCGTTCGAATGTTGTTGAATTTAAGCCGGAAGAGGCTGATGTTCTTAAGTTAATGACAGGAGCAACTGATGTCAACAAAGTTGAAGCGGCTGATTTTGGAGTAGCTGAAGGATTTACGGTTCTTGCATCGGAAATCAGAAATGGCGTTTGCAATGTTGAACAGGCAAAACTTGAACAGGTTCGAACATTTCTTGGTAGCATTTACGAGGATCTTCAAGAAAGTGGTTTTGAATTTGCTTATCGTACAGTTAAAGAAATTCGCCAGTATTTTGCAGCAGCATATGAGTTACATAAAGATGAATTTAATCTCACAAGAACAATGGACGAACAGATTGTTCAGAAGATTCTTCCAAAGATTTATGGTGATAGAAAGCAGATAGGAAAGTTGTTGGATACTCTCGAAGAAAAGTGCAAAAAAGGAATTGAGGATCCATCAAAAGAGATGACTTTATCAGTGAAGAAGATAAAGCAGATGAAGAAAAGGCTTGATAAGTACCAGTATGCAAGCTTTATGTAAGAAGGTGTTTTAATGGGCATAGCAGCGGTTTCATTAAAAGCTAAAAATGGAATAGAGATAGTGATTTATCCACAGGGTGAGTGGGACAATATAGATTTTAACGTAGCTACTGAAGAAGAAGGCACAGATATAATTGTCTATGAAGAAAAAGAAGCTGCGTCTAAAGCTGCGCTCTCAAAGCTTGATATTGCAACTTCAGTGGATGGACAGAAAATATTAAGGCTTCGCGAAACAGCTACTTATACATGCAGATTAAAGGATGACATTCAAGCTGGTTCAGATCAGATTTGTGAGAATCTCGGTTTCCCAAATGAGAAGAATAATAAGTTCCTCAAAGTAACCAGAGATAGAGATGCATTATCCTTTAGATTTATTAACTACCTGGGAAGAACACATTTAAAAAATTCTTCAGATGAAACTGTAGTCGATTTTGAAATAGTACCTCAGAAGATGAATTATGAAGAGGACTATATTGAGTTGACTAAAAAGCTGGCTGAAGAGTGCGCAGAAATCTTGTTGGAGTATTCAGGTGTTACATCGAACAGATTTGATACATCTGATACCAATAGTGCCAAGACGCTTTTGGAGCAGTTTATTTTCTTGAGGGAATTCTGTTACTCACATAACTTACAGGCTCTTTTCGGACATATAAAGCGTAATCCGGATAGAATGCTTATGAAGGATGAAGTCCTTAAGCCAATTGAACAGGGCTCTCCAAGTGCAAGCTTTTATTCCAGCCCTTTTTCCCATAGTAGAGGGTGGCAGATGGTAAATGGAAAGCCTATGCCTCAGGAAGTTGCTGTAACAAGAAAATATGACAGTCTTGATACAGTTGCAAACCGTTTTGTGATGTTTGCTTTGAAAAAATTTAACCTGATATGTAGAGAACTCTGTTCAAGTCTTGATACTGCAAAAGGGAAAAACGCAGGACAGAATATGTATACGGAGTGCTATCGGGAGGCTTTAGAGATTCAAAGAATTACTGATGACATTTTGAGAGATCATTTCTTTGATGATGTAAGAGAACTTACGATTATGCCGCAGAATAATCAGGTACTTGAAAAGAGAGAAGGATATAGACAAGTCTTTTACGCGGCAGCTATGGTTGATCTTGCTCTTCAGTTGAATTGGGAGGGTGAGCAGGAGGCCTATAGCGGTGAATCTAAAAATACGGCATTACTGTATGAGTACTGGCTGTTTTTTGAACTTAGAAAAATTATCAGTTCAATCGAAAATTGCCAATGTGTACAGGCTTCTGAAAAGCCGTTCATCAATACTGACAATGGTCTAACTATTTCATTAAGCGAAGGTCAGACTTCTTGTCAGGCATTTCTTCTTCCTGATTTGGGTACAAGGGTGAATCTGTATTATAACAGGACCTTTTCAAGGGAAGAGTTTTCCAATACAAAGTATGCAGGATCATATTCAAGGCCGTTTAGACCGGATTACACGCTGGAAGTGTATCCTTCGGATTATCTTAAACCTGAAGATGCCATCAGAGAAGGCGCGGTAAGCTATATTCATTTTGATGCGAAGTACAGGATAACGGATTTAAGATCTTTTATCGGACCTGATGAAAATGAAATGACAGAGGAGCAGATAAAGGAAGAAGTTGAAAATGATAAACAGGATAGCGTAACGAATACATACAAGCGAGGAGATCTTCTGAAAATGCATACATACAATGATGCAATTAGAAGAACTGTAGGAAGTTACGTCCTGTATCCTGGAGATTTTGATTCAAAGACAAAGAATTACAGACTCTTTGAGGAGATTCTTCCAGGAGTAGGTGCTTTTGCAATCAAACCAAGTATTCAGACGGACAGTGAAAATGCATTGAAGGATTTTATATATGAAATCATTGAAGCACGTAGCAGAAAATACAGCAGACTTAACCGTATGTTGTCTTATAGCAACCTTGTACTTGGAGAACCTGCGATTAGTACGTTAGATAAAAGAACAACAGGTAAGGAAAGGGACAATAAGAATATCCATAATGATTTGTGTGTTATTGGTTATTTGAGACCTGATTATTATGAGTTATTGAGCAGAGAAGGGCTTTTATCTGAAGGCAGGACTTTTGTTTTTTATTACTATGCAATTAAGGGCGAATCAGTGTATTCACATCATGAAGATATAGGAAAAGCAAAGTATATTCGCTTTTATCAGAATGATATAAATGCTACGGGTAGATATGAAATAGAGCCGTTTAAAGGAATCATAAAATCAAGAGAATTGGTTTCAAAAAAGCAGCTTGATGATTTACTGACAGAGAGTGGTTCTAACGATGGTAAAGAAAGATCCGCAGATTTTTATTATGTTCTTAAGGTGGAGATAGTAAGCTGTACTGAACCAAAGATTAGCTGTAATAATAGTGATTTGAATGGCGTGAATGAAAATGATACATTCAGTCCGCATTCACCAAAGGTTGTAACAGAAGATTGGTTATTAGTGAAATCTTGAAAGCTGGTGAAGTAATATGAGCGATAAGCTTACACCTGAAAAAAGAAGCTGGAATATGAGCCGGATTAAAGGCATGGATACAAAGATTGAGGTGGAAGTAAGAAAATATCTGTTTTCAAAAGGATATCGCTTCAGAAAGAATGATAAAAGATATCCCGGTAAGCCGGATATTGTCCTACCAAAGTATCATGTGGCTATATTTGTTCATGGCTGCTTTTGGCATCGGCATGAAGGATGTAAAGATGCGACAACACCAAAAACGAGAACGGAATTTTGGCTTGAGAAGTTTGATAAAAATGTTAAAAACGACCAGATAAAACAGGAAAAGCTGAAAGAAATGGGCTGGAAAGTTATTGTAATTTGGGAGTGTGAGCTGAAAAAGGATTTTCAGAGGATTATGGATAGGCTGGAACAAGAATTTAAAAAGTGAAACATAAAAAATGCGACGGAGTATATGGCATAGAGCTTAAATTAATAATGACAACCTGGAGGTATATATTCAAACTATGCAACTGACATATGTAGAAATTCAAAACTATAGAAATTTAGGGAATCTTGAACTATCGATTAATAGGGACATTAGTTTTATTGTTGGAGAAAACAATATTGGAAAATCTAATTTTCAGAAATGCTTGTCAAATATTTTCCTTTGTAAGCAGTTCTCTAAGGATGATTTTTTTGATGAGACATTGCCAATCAAGGTGAAGTTTCGCTTATTTTTAAATTATGAGGAAATTGGATTATTTGATGATTTAACTGATCCAGATGATGAATCAAGTATAGAAATTATTGCAGAGCAATCAACTCCGGATGACTACATTCAGTATGTTCATTCTCAAACGGGAGAGGCAGTAAAAAATTCTTTGATTAAACGAATGAATGTTATTACATATGATTCTTTGCGTAATCCTAAAAATGAGATAGATTTCTCGAAGACAAAGGGAGCAGGTGCATTTTTAAACTATTTGGTTTCAAACTATGTTTGCAAGAATCCGGAGGTTGGTTTTTATAAAAAAAATGAATTAAAAAAGGTTCAGAAAAGTGTTTCGGATGCACTTAGTGGAATCAGCGCATTTGATAGATTTAATATTCAGCCTAGTGTTGAGGAGAATAATGTGGAACTGCTATCCAAGATTGTCTCTTTGAAAGATGGTAATGGTGTAAATGTACAATCTGATGGATATGGCGTGCAATATAACTTGCTTATAATATTAGCGTTGCTTGAAAAGATAATGGATTTTTGCAAATCGAAAAGTGATGATGAAACATCGTTTTCTTCGCTCATAATCCTCGATGAACCAGAAATTCATTTGCATCCCTATTTACAGAGAACATTGATTGCAGATATTCAACGCCTTTCTAAAGGGCAGGATGAAAAATTTAATGCATTGTTGAGAAAACAATTTGGCATAACGGAGATAAAGGCACAGATTATAATAACGACGCATTCGCCTAATATTTTGTTTGATGACTACCATAAGATTATACGTATGTATAAACATGATGGAAAGACAACGGCGGTTTCGTGCTCTAATCTGACGCTTTCAGAAAGTGAAGAAAAGCAGCTGTATGCACAGTTCATGTATATAAAAGAGGCTGTTTTTTCAAAGGCAGCGATAATTGTTGAAGGAGAATCTGAGTATTCCTCTTTTGGATTATTTGCCAAAAAAATGGGAGTCGATTTTGACAGAGAGGGAATAGCTTTAATAAAAGCGGGCGGAGCAGAATCAATTAAACCGATAATGGCAATGCTTGATAAGCTAGGAATCTCTTCTGTAGGGGTCATTGATAAAGATAAAAAAATTGAAAAGAATCTTCCGACTCAGGAAAATCTGTTTTATACAACAACCATGTGTTTTGACAGTGAAATCGTAAAATATTTGATTAAAAGCAGGAAAAGGACTGCTCTAGAAAAAATAATAACGGATACAAATCTAAATGGATTAACTAAGAAGTTTCAGAAGAAAAATCTTCAGAAAAAGGCAGATAAATTTAAATTCAAAGGACTTGTTATTGATAGAGATATTGCGATAAATGAGTGTACGGAATACACAAAAATGTATGAATTGTTATGTGTGACATTCTTTGCGAATGAGAAGGGAATATTGTTTGGCAGAACAATAGCTGAGAATATTGATAAGGCTGATATTCCACCATGCTATAAAAGAGCAGTTAAGAAGGTGAGCGAGTATGCTAGAGCTAATTAAAAAAAAGATTTCTGAGACACATGGAAGTGATGAAAAGCAGCTTGATATTATTTTTTCTGATGCGGACAGAATAATTGTTGAGGCTCCTGCGGGATGTGGAAAAACTACAACACTTGTCAGCAAAATAGCATATATGATTGCTACTAAATCATTTCCTCAAAACAAAAAGGTTTTGGCGCTTACATTCAGCGTAAATGCAGCTTATAAAATGAAAAAAGATCTGGCTGATAAACTTCCGGAGATGGGATTATTAGATATTCGCGAACCGGCAGATTTAAACCGAAGAATGTTTATTTCGAATTATCATGGTTTGTGTAGACGAATTTTATCGTTATACGGTTATCTAATAAATCCTGCTTTAAAGGAAATAAATATGTTTAAGGCAATTGGAGAATCGGATGCTAAATTTGATGAATTTTTATCCGGAGAAGAGATTGATTTATCTGAAGCTCAATTGGAAATCGTAAAAAAATTTGGACAGGCTGTTTCTGAATGTGATGAAGAAACGTTAAAAAACAGTTTAAATCAGTATAATGAAATATTGATTTTGAAGTTTATTGAGAAAAAAGTCATAACATATAATGGTTATATTTCATTGACAATGTATTTACTTGAAAAGAACAAAGAATTACTGAATTTTTATCAAAAACTCTTTCCCGTTGTTGTCATAGATGAGTTTCAGGATACCAATTATTTAAGCTGGTGTTTTGTTAAAAATCTTATAAACGATAAAACAAAATTATTTTTCGTGGGCGATCCGCTTCAAAGAATATATGGCTTTATTGGGGCCGTTCCTAAGTTGATGGATATGGCGGCTTATGAGTTGAATATGGTGCAGATGAAGTTGGAGAAGAATTATAGGTTTAAAGATAATTTGAGCATGTTGAGTTTAGACAAAAATATTAGATCTAATGCTTTGAATTGTAAGGCTCCAATAATTTATAATGATTCAATTGTAAATCTTCATATATCAGATTCGCACGAAAAAGAATGTGAATGGATAGCAGATAATGTAGCAAGTTTATTAAAAAATGACAGTGATCAGAAAACGTCTATATTAGTTCAACAACGCGGAGCAGGTATAGACATGATAATGGAGGAATTTGATCAACGCAATATATCGTATTTCTATGCACTTTTTACAGATGACGATGAAACTTATGTGTCGTATCATTTTGATGCACTTGAAGTTTTTCGAAAACAAATTGATAGAAGTCGTTACCATAGGGTGTCAAAGAGTGTATTAGATAGAACTTTATCAGAGATAGGTTCCTACTATATTGGTAGTTCATCTAAAGTGATTGCATCATTGATAGATCTGACACAGGCTTTTTTTGAAAAAATCATAGGAGAGTATGCGTTTTTAAGCGATGATGAAAAATATACATTTATTTGTGATACTTTTGAAAACCGCGCATTAAAACAGAACATGGATGCAATTGACGCTAGAGTATTTGTGTCTACTGTTCATGGAGCTAAGGGGCTTGAATGGGAAAATGTAATTATTCCAGATATGGAACCTTATTGCTTTCCAAACTATTATTCGCTGTGCGGAAATTGTGATTTTAATACTGGAAGGTTTTCTTCGGGAAATTATTGCAAAATCAATATAAACAATCATGATATAGATGAGTTCCTAGAGGAGCTAAGCGTTTTTTATGTTGCGGTTACTAGAGCTCGAAAGAATCTACTCTTTTCTGCTTCAAAGAGTAGATATAATAATGATGGTGCAAGAAAAAGCTCAAAAGTCAGTTGCTTATTGACACTTCCTGGGATAAAACCGCAATTGGTTTGAATCAGAAACGGCTAAAATAGTATAGAAGGAAAAAGAAAAACAGTTTCACATATTGCAAACATTATGCAATATAAATATAAGCATGACAAGATAAAGTGCCTGTCATATGAAGTTTAAAATTGGCAGGCACTTTTTCTCAGAAAACTAATCTTTACAGTGCGCAATCTTACCTTCTCTGAATTTGTCTCTTCTTTTATGCTTTCTTATAAGACCGTCTTCAAACTGGATAGTTATGTCATTGCAGCCAAAATCCTCAATTACAGTGGCTTTCATTCCGCAATTCATCATTTGTGTTTTTCCTAAATAGGATGATTTGTGGTATTGCTTGTGATCATGGCTTTTTTTGTCTTTTGGAGGCTTTTCAATATTTGGATTCCATATTGAGCTAGTTGAAAAGGCGTATTTGCTTACATGTTCAACAATGGTGCCATCATCAAACTTAACGGAAATGTCATTATAATTCTTATATTCAATTATTGTAGCGTTCATGCCGCAGGTCATCATTTTTACGGTACCGATTGCAGCAGATCTGTATTCGTTAGACTTTGGCTTTTCTGGAATGGCAACCAAATTTGGAGAGTTATCATACCATGTACTTAATATATTGGAGTTAAGCTTTTGCATTTTTCGCAGTTCACGTGAGGCTTTGTAGATATCTGTACTTGTGTATAATTTGGGCTTAACCATAAGTTCTGCATTGTTAACGGGCTTAAGTATGATTGAGGTTATATTTTTATCAGTTATAAGCTCATTATACTTTGAATAAAGATCTGGACATTTATCGCAGAGTAGTGAAGGAAAATTAGGATAAACATATTTCAAAACCATATCAATGGCATAATATGGAGTTATTGATAAATCGATTGGGTTTATGTATAGATGGTTATAAGCAATTGTTCTCCATCCATCTTCATCAATGGTTCCATCTATATCTATTATTGCTCCATGAATGCGTCCATTTCCGCCGAGCTTTCGAATTTCTTCAGAAATTTGCTTTTGAAGCTGTTGAAATTTCATTAACGGGGTTTTAATATAATCTATCTCGGCAGCCATATTTTGATAGTAATACTCAATATTTTTGTGAGACAAAGAGCATAATGCTCCGCCATTAAGCATTGTTAGCTTGCCATTCTTATTCTCGTGTATAAAGCAATAGTATCCATTTTTTTTGAGCATATAGAGCTTATTGATTTCTCTGTTATATGTAATGGCTATATTTTTCCCCCGGTAGAACTCGATATACTCATTTCTTGTTATCTCGTATATACCGTCATCATAATCCACAAACCAATCATAGGTGTCATCTACAAGGAAATACTTTAGCCGTGGTCGATCGTTATAATACCCAACCTGATTGTCTGCGTAGAGACGCCTAGAGCCATCGTCATAAAATGCGTTTTTATGACTATGACCACAGACATAAACGTAATTATCATGTAGCTCATAATTATTGGCCCATTCTGATATTCCCATGTGAGTAAAAACTATAACTTTTCTGTCACCCAAGGCTTCGATAACATGGTCATATAGATTTCGGAAATTTGATGATAATTCTATTTCCTGAGCTCTTGTCACAGTGTTTCTGTAAATGCCGTAATTGGCATTAAATTCTTCATTACATCCGGCAAATCCTATGCCTCCAAACAGTACAAGACGGGCCTTTCTTACTTTTTGTCTAATGTTATCATTACCGGATTTAAGAATCTCATCTTTGCTTATATATGAAATATTGTCGTGGTTTTCTATGTAGAGTATTTCATCGTGTAATAGGAACATCTTTTGCTTCGATAGAACATCTCGGTATTGCTGAATAATATCTGTTAGTTTCGTTCCAAAATAGTTCCAGAGCTCATGATTTCCGAGAATAAATATAACGTTAACATCATATGAGTTTTCATCTAAAGTACGTCTAAGTAATTGAACAAAAAGTTCAAAAACAGCGAACTCAGAGGAAATATCACCGCCAATAAGGATTGTGCTACACCCAGACCAGAAGACAGGCACAAAAGTTTCTAACATATTATCAATAAATCTTTGGATGATACAGATAGCATCAGCAGAAGACTTTGCTTTTTTACGAATCAAAGTATGAACAATATGTAAATCAGAGATATAGTAAACCTTGTTGTCAGAAATTTCGTTATCACCTACAGGGATAGCAGCTTCTGGATGGTCATCGTTGAGAATAAGAGCTGTGGATTTTTCGTTATCAATTACGTAAGGAAAATCATGAGGAACAACCTTAATTATATCTTGGGCTTTATAAGAAATACCTAGCGATTCAGAAACTTCGCTGGTTAATAATGCTTCGCTAAAGTTTATTGTATTTGTGGACGGTAAGTTTTTTAATCCATCGCAGTATATTAGATCAGCAAAAGAAAGGTCACTCTTGACAAAGAAAAGAAAATCAAAGAAATATCTGAATGTCTTCTTTCCATGGAAGAGAGTGGCATTGTTTTCGTTTTTCCAGTAAACATTTATAGTGAAACAATCTCTGATACGGTCATATTTTTTTGTGACGATTTTCTTTAGGAAATTAATATCTTCCACGGGCATTATTGTGTTTTCATTTGTTTTAAAAGAACTATCAATGCAGATGCCACGAGCATTTAAAAGATTGCAATCCGAAAGGTCGTTATTAAGATGCATAGTGAATGATTGAAAATCCTCAAAATATCTGTATAAAGAAGCACATGGATAGGAGGATTTACTATTGTTAATATGATAGTCAGTTCTTATGCAAAAATAATGAGTGTTTTTATCAAAGTATTTTGATTCGGAAGTATAATAACCATTTTCTTCCAATATCTTTATGTAAGTTTTAAATTGGGATTTATGTCTTTTACAGGTGGATTTTGCACCGAGTGTATATGCGTAAGACGCTAATAGTCTATCGTGAGGAAACAGAAACGGAAGGGCATCTTCAATTGTACCGGCAGGATAATACCCGGAATTAACAAAATCCATAATGACATCAAAGGGAATGTTATCAACATCTCCTTTTGAAAAAATATAATTCCACAAATAGAAAGACTCATCAGTCTTGTCAGTAGACTTTTTGTGTCTCTCATTTATTTGAAATAATTGCTCGCTGGTATTGCAAGCATTATATTTTTTAATCCATCTACGTATGTTAGTTTTATTTTTGTCTATTTGTTCATAGTTATCATTATTAGACCGAATGGCCTCAGGAATACTGTTATCAAGGTTTTCATCAGTTAATGCGATAAAATTCATTTTGGCTATATCAAGTTTGTATTTTTTTATGTCTTTAACTGAAAATGTGTAGCCATAATAGCATGCTTGATCATATACTTTGCCATCTATAAAGAGATAGTATTCATCAAAGCAGGCAAACGTAGTTGTTAATATTTTCTGGATAATTTCATCATCAAAAGGGTCTCTTTTATTTACGAGTTCATTTACGAAGAAGTTTTGCCTAATAACATCAAAGCCTCTGGTACTGATTACTCTCATTTTTGCTTTGCGCTCAGCTATTATAACAGCAGCATTATTACGAAATTCTTCAGGAATATCGAAGTGATCAACGATTTCTCTTTTTCTGATTTCTTTAACTATTTTTTTGATTTCAGCTTTAACGGGGGTGTTTTCCATATGAGACCTCATTCAAGGATTAAACATAACTGGCTTATGATATTGCTTCACTGTATATTTTACCGCTAAAGAATAGATGAACAGATAGGTTATAAGATTTTTTATTGATATTTAATATGTTCTTAATGCATATACGTATTGGAGATATAATTAATCTGTTAGGGGATTCAGAGGAGGTAACAGATTTGGATGTTGAAAAAATAGCAGTATCAGTAGTAATGAACAGCATAGCTATGACTGATATACTATCGCCGTTCATAAATAGCGGGGATAAGGAACCATCGTGGGATGGAAATATTTATATTCATTCAGATCATAATAAGACAAAAAAAGACATAAAAAAGATCCCGGTTCAAGTAAAAGGAGAAATAAGAAAAAGTGTTCCTCCAAAGAAGAAGCCAAAGTTCTCAGTGTCTGTTGTTGACCTGAATAATTGGTTAAACCATGGTGGGATAGTTCTGTTTGTTGTATTGACCGATGAAACAGGAAGCAACAATGCTATATATTATGATTCACTGTTGCCAGTAAAAATTCGAGCTTTAGAAAAAATTTCCCAGGGGAAGAAGAACATTAGTATTCCGCTAAAGGAATTTTCTACTGATAGTAACAAAAAGGTTGAGGTAATGCTTAACTTTCATGAGAATATGCTTAAACAGTCCAGTTTTACTAAGGCGAATTTACAGACGATGGATGAGTGGGTCCAAAAAGGAGGCCTGGAAAACATTACGTTTACTGTTGCCGCTTACGGCAAACAAAATGAAATAAAAGATTTTGACGCAGTGCTATTACGAAACGATTTGTATATGTATGCAAATGTCAAAGACATGCCTATTCCAATACCGTTGCCAGAGATACCAATGGATATACATATTGCCAGAGATTATTTCTATAATGTACAGGTAAAGGGCCATATATTCTATAAATCATATAGTATTGTAAAACATAAAAATGGGATGGATGTCCATATTGGGAAAGGTACTGTTCTTAGGATAACAGAAAATGCCAAGAAGGCGGAACTCTCATTCAGAGCGCGTGGAACATTGTCTGAATGTATTCATGATACAGAATTTATTATTAGTGTCATGGAAAATCTTGAACTGACGGTAAATGGAGCAACTATTAGGTTTGCAAATAGTGGAAGAAATGATGCAGAGCAATATAGGAATAATCTTGAGTACTATAAAGATGTACAGGCTATGCTGAATAAGTTTGGTGTCAATAAAGAACTTCTATGCGATAACTTGTCTGATCGTGATCAAAACAATCTTCATAATTTTACATTGGCAATGGTTAAAGAAACTAATATCGTATTTCCTGGTGCAACAAATGGCATTATATATGGTCGTTTTGTTATTGCTAACCTAGTGCTACTAATATGGGCGACGAAAATAAATGAAAAAGAGTACAAGCTTGATAGTTTTTTTGGTGACCACAAATTGGCTGTATTTGAAGATGAAAATCATTCTGGTGGTCCACATGCTATAACTCATTACGCTATGCTCAGAAAGCAAGATTTTATTGAAGCCAGCAATATTGATTATGAGAAAATTGCTGAAGATTTGAATCAAAATGAAGTGTGTCCGGTAGTTGTTGAGCAGCTAACATTCTTTATGTTGGAAATGCTTAAAGCATATGATGAGCAGGAGGAAAAGAAGCAAGAGCTTCTTCATGCAGCGGAGAAATACTGTGATTGGCTCATAGACAATGAGGAAGGTACAAATGATAATATGATTCTGAATAAACTTCAGATAGTAAGGCGTAGTAGAGAATTGAGCGATAGTGAAATGGGCATATTATCTGAATTGAGCAATTCTAATAAAGAACTTGCTGTAAAATGTGGAGCGAACCTTTTGCTTGGGAAAAATGAGGAGGCTCAAAGGTGTTTCGATAAAATGGATCAACAGGATCAAGATGCCTTTATTCAATACCCAATATGTAATTTGGGGCATTTGAGCTATGAAGAATAGGAGGTATAAGATTATTTGATGCTTATACCAGGCTTGATCATGCGCCGAAAAATTTGAGAATTCAAAGAATTAGAGGGGACTATTGGTGGACAATCATAATGCGATAATAAATGATAAGTCTAGTGCAAGAAGATATATGCTAGACACAAATGTTTTTAGCCATATGACGGAGGAAAATATAGGGTTCTTAGAAGATTCCATATTAAAAGGATTTACATATTATTCTAGTAGTATTCAAGAAATGGAGGCTGCAGGGTTTGGGGCGAAAAATAGAGGAGAAGATTCGAAGTTTAATACTAGTGAAATATCCAATTCAGAAGAGAGCATGAATCGCCTGATAGCTGTCTATAAGAGGTTAAACATAGAATCTGTCTCAACCATTGCCACTCTTTTAGATAGACAAACAAAAGTAGATGGAACTCAACGGTTTGCTTCAAGAGATAAAAATGAAGGGATAGAATTACTTGAAGAGATTCAAGGGAAAAAGAAGAATACATCGAAATATCCTTACTTTCATTATCATGACGCAATATTGGCAGAGGCTACAGTTCATCATAACTGCTATTTGGTGACTGATGATAAAAGCTTTATGAAGTCGTTTAATGATAAGTTTCCAGGAAAAGCAATGGATTTAAATGGATTGCTGAATGCTGTGAAAAATGCTGTTTGAAGTTATATGCGAAGGAGAAGTGGTAAAATGAGCAAGGATTTTAAGCATATTTCTGATATGGAGAAGATCTTTGACGAGGTTCTGGATGCTCAAGATTATTTGGATAAGGCTATTGAGAAGTATAAGAAGCTGCAGCCAAAGGTCCAGAAGCTTGATAAGTACTATTCCAGCAAACAATGGAAAGATGATTTTGCCGCTGACGAGAGAGGCGAGATTCCTGTAAGCATGAAGCGGGGAGTTCTTTCTGAGGACGGCATCTATAACATGCTTGAGCGGGACAAGGAAATTTTGGAGATGTTGGGCGAATCGGTAGAAGAATCTCCGGAATCAAAGAAGAAGCTAACTTATCATGAGGTTGTTAAGAAAGCCCAGGCGGCAGCAAAGTTACGTGGCGAGTATGGCAATAAGAACGTCAGGCTTTACCCGTGCAAAACTTGGCTTAATGGCGATCAGATCAATCTTTGGACTTATTGGCAGGGGCATCAATACAAGGATATTGATGAAAAGGGCGTAGATATCCTGCTTGTTGGTCAGGACTGGGGGAATCCCGAAAAGGACGATAAGACAATTGCTAGGATAGAGGCTATTCAGACCGGCAAGAGTGATTCTTTTTACAATGATCATGCAAGTATTACTGATAAGAATCTAAAAGTGCTGTTTAAATGCCTTGGTTGCGATATTGAGAAAGCTGATCCAGGACAGCGATTGTTTTTTACTAATTATTCGTTGGGATACAGAAAAGGCAGTGAGCAGGGCGGAATGACTAGGACTTTGCTTCGGGAGGACGAAAGATTTTTTGATGATCTTGTTTTATCATTAAATCCAAAGATTATTATTTGCCTGGGAAAGATTACTTATGAAGCTGTTACCAGAGAAAAGGCATCGGGATTTGTTGAGCAGTTGAGAACAGGAAAGCCATTGGTCGCACCTTCTCCCGTTTGTAAGAAAATTAAGGTATACGGTGTTGCACATTGTGGTGCTCTAGGAGCAAATAATGTTGGCGGAATGCCTATTATGATTAAGACGTGGAAAGCTATTGCGAAGGATTATCATAAGATATGTGGAAAATGAACTGATTATATTAATACGATTTATTAGAGAAGATAGGAAACATTGGTATCAGGTACTTTTATATTGACGAGTTTGTAAGCAATTAGAAGAAATAATACGCTATGATATTGACCACATGAAACGAGGCCAAATGAGGACAGAGGGAAAAAGTAAGGTTAATGACATGCGCAAAATAATGCCAATTAATATAATGATAAATGGTATAATCAAAAGAGGGGACATAGTCCCCTCTTTTGATTTTATTTTGGAGTTGTAAATAAAGTGAGTAAGTATCTAGATTGCTTAAGAGTGGCTATAGATGATAAAGGAAAACTTATAACTTGGATATTGTCATCAATCTTTATTGGGATAACCTTATCCTTTAATTTGGTACCCAATTATACGTATATCTGGGTATTTCCTTTGATGGTAATAATTGTATTCCTTTTCTTGACTTATCTTTGCTCTGCATTTAATGATTCGGGAAGTATTTCTGTTAATCGGAATAATACCGGGGATATCATAACTGGAATAGTAACTACGGTTATGGTTTTGCTCGGGAATATAGCATATTGGCTAGCGTATTATCCCGGGGGATTCAACCTTGATGCACTTGGGCAATGGGATCAAGCACATGGATATTGGGAATTGGATAATTGGCATCCGATAATTACCACAATTATATATTGGGGCCTTACAAGGATTTCTGATACTTTAGCTTTCTGTATTTTTTCACAGATACTTCTATTTTCGCTTGTGTTTGGAGTCTTTATGTATAACCTCACTAAGCTGGGAATTAGCAGAGGGCTATTGATTGTTATTTCCGCTTGCGTAGCAATAAATCCAGCAGTTTGCATGAACAATGTATGTCTGATAAAAGATGTTTATTTTACGATTGGAGTAATGTGGCTTAGTGTTTTGCTGGCTAAGATTTATGCATCGGACGGATACTGGATAGATAAGTGGCGGAATATTGCGCATATTGTTATTGCATCTGTATTTGTAATGTTGACCCGACATAATGGTTTTTTGTTCGTCTTTCCGATGTTTGTGATGCTTCTCGTTAACTATAGGGAAAAGTTTAAGAGACTTCTTTTTTCACTGATATTCACAGTAGTTGGTCTGGCTTTGATAGTTGGGCCGGTATTTGAGATTGCACATGTTAGAAGACACGAAAATGTTCTGGGGGAAATTATTGGCATTCCAATGGGGGCAATGGTTAATGCTTATGTAAATGATTATGATAATACCCCTGAAGAAGTTAAAAATCTTCTTGAAACAATTGCAGAAAGAGAAATATGGAATAAGTCTTATAGAACAGGAGAATGGGATTCATGTAAATGGGACATGGATACAGACATTATTTTGCAAGAAACCGGATTGAAAAATATTTTAAGAATGTTTTTTGATACGGCTAAAGCATATCCGGAGGCAGTATTTCAATCTGTCAGAGAAAATACTCGTATTGTATGGCAGCTTGTAGGAAGAATAAAGTGGGCACCCTGGGTATATATTGAATCGCCTAATGAGTACGAAATAAAAGAAAACCATGTGCCAGTTGCTGAGAGTATTGTTGGTAAGATTATAAAAAAGAGTTATAGTATTGAACTTGCGCCATTTATATGGGAGATAGGCATACAACTTACACTATTGTCTATATGTGGAGCACTGATTTCAGCTGCGGGATCCAGTAAGGGACATGTTTTCTTGGTGCCGGTTTTCACCTATGCAATAGGTACTATGTTGTTATTAAGTGGTCCTAATTATAGATACTTTTATTATATTTCAGTTATTGAATTACCTTTTTTGGCGATTCTATTAACAGATCTATTTAAGAAAAGGGAAACTAATGGAAAAAATGAGATTTAATAAGGAATTGTATTCTCATGTTGCGCTAATAAAGGCTGCGTACAATTACACTGACAGGGCTTATGTACATCTTGATTCTGATAACAACTACTATTATGTAGAAATAGAAGCTAAGCGAGAAGGGCAAAATGTTAGTGAAAAAGAATTTATGAACGAACTTTTGGCTCAAAGTGCCAGACACGAAGTATACAAGCAAACAAAAGAAATTCGTGAGCTGTTATTGGCGAGAGCAATGGCAACGAGCGTGATAACAGACGAGGCTTTTATCGTTGGAGATATAGAGGAAAACTATTCAGAAGATGAAATTCTAAAGGATTGGTTTGCAGATAATGAGTGAACATGTTTTCAAACTAGACATTTATTCAAGAGAGAATATTGAAAAAACAATAAGCGTATATAAGCCATTTACCCAAGTCGAGAAGACAGAACAAGATGATTCGGTCATCCTTAGGTTTGAAAAGTGTAAGTATTCTGAGGAGCAGACTGTAAAGGAATTCGAAAACTATTTAATAGGTTTAGAGAGCACAAAATGATCGTAGTCGAAATAATTATGATAATTACAATGCTGCTGCTAGGGATAAGTGCAGCTGCGACTGATATAAGGGATGGTCTTGTTTATAACAGAAGTTTGGCCATATTTGGAGCATGCGGAATTGTTGAAAATGCTATTTATTATATTCTGTTTGTTAATGACTTGTTTTGGGTATACATAGTAAATTTTTCGTTGGTAGCAGTTATTAGTTTACTTTTGTTCTATACCCATTCATTTGCCGGAGGGGATTGCAAGCTGGTTATAGTGATGGCAATGCTGTATCCTTCAAGATTGTACTTGGAATATGGCAGATTTAATATTTCCCTATTTATTGCAGTGGGACTAGCGATTTTTTTTGGATACATCTATTTGGTTATTACTTCATTTATCGCAGTTATAGATGGGAAAAACAAGGTTACAAAAGGATATTTTATCAGCAGCATTATTGGCTTTGTCAAAAACTTTGCAGTGGCAACTACATATATAGTATTCATTGGAATGTTATCATCTATCTTTAACACGCATTCATTGATTCAAGAATGGATTGTAAGGATAATGTGTATCGCTGTTGCTTGGTATAGCAGCCGATTGAAGCTATTTAAAAAATGGTACGTATTAGGCCCAGTACTTGTTGTCGATATCTTAATGTGCTTTTATTTCAGAGTGTTTCCGCTGGGTAAAAGTATGGATACATACTTGATGATTATTATCCTTCTTGTGTGTCAGATAACAGTTAGAACAAACTTCTATGATGAAATTAGTCTTGAGAAATTAAAAAAAGGAATGATTCTATCCATGGGCTGTTCGGTATTAATGCAGAATTCTAGAGTCAGGGGATTGCCGGGGATTTCTACTGAGGATTTAAAAAGCCGATTAACCCAAGAGCAAGTGGAAAGTATAAAGCGTTGGGCTGAAGGAAAAAAAATCAATGAGTTAACCATAGTGAAAAAAATTCCATTTGCGGTTTTTATTCTATTGGGATTTTCATTTTATCTAATGATGTGGGGATTTGCTAATTATGCGATTTAAAGGGTATTCGCTGAATTTTAGAATAGTTTCATTGGCTTTGGATGATATTACTAAAGATGATCTTACGAGAGAAGAAGTAACCCTTATTTATCTTTGTGAAGATAAGGTGTTTTTGCTTCCTGACAATATAGAGCTTTTTCCTGATGAGGACGTCTTGAATAGATTGAGAGACTGTAGTAATTACGATGTATTTGAGATATGGCCAAATGGGACAGTGCATCAAAGGTATAGCGAGAATTCAACAGACAATTTTTTGTTTATAACTGGGAGATGCAATTCCAACTGTATAATGTGCCCTTCTCCTGAAGTTACAAGAAAAAATGTTAATGATTCACCTATAGATGACTTGATCGAATTAGTTAATCATATTCCGAGTAATACTCCGCATTTAACCATAACTGGAGGAGAACCATTTATGGCAGGAGAGAAGATATTTGATTTGTTGGATGTCTGTAGAAACAAGTTTAAAAGGACGCAGTTTCTTGTTTTGAGCAACGGACGTATTTTTTCAAGTAATAATTATTTAGAACGATTTCTTGAAACGGCTCCGGACAACATTATTGTAGCAATACCAATTCATGCTTCTTATAAGGAATTACATGATGAGATTACAAGGGTAGAAGGGAGTTTTAATCAAACAATTACAGGAATAAAAAAATTACTGGCAAATGGGATCGGCGTTGAAGTTAGAGTGGTCTTAAGTAGGTTGAATATCGCGGATTTTGACAACATAGCAGAGCTCATTATTTCAGAGATTCCTGGAATAGAATATGTGAGCATAATTGCAATGGAGATGACAGGTAATGCATACAAGAACCGGGATTATGTATGGATTTCATATAAAGAATCTATTATGAAAGCCACTTCGGGAATACTTAAGATGATAAGAGAAGGTGTTAGTGTCAGATTATATAATTTTCCGCTGTGCACAGTTGATAAGAAACTATGGAACTTATGTGAAAAGAGTATTTCACCTGGAAAAATTCGCTATGATGTCAAATGCGATAATTGCTCTTACAAGAGCGCATGTGGAGGCGTGTTTGCAGGAACTATTGGAATTGTAAAGGATGAGCTGGAACCGATAATATGAGATTGAACTATTTCAACTTTAAAGAATATGACGGGAAATACCTTATAACGAATGATTTCGGTAACTATGCATTTCTGGATACACAAGAGTTTAAAAGGCTTTTGAAAGATAAGGCTGTATCCAATCCGGTTCTTAGTGCCGAGTTGCTGGATAAGAAGTTTATTTATGAGGAATCTGATCTCCTGTTTTTGCAAAAGAACAGGATGGCAATAAGAGAAACCAGAGGTTATGTTGCACTGGCAACGTCTTTGCATATTTTTGTAGTTACAACAGCATGCAATATGAGTTGTGTATATTGCCAGGCAAATAATGGGAAAAACTGCTCAAATCTTTTTATGACTAGGGATATAGCAGAAAGAGCAGTAGAAATAGCTTTGGAGTCTCCTACAAGATGCTTGAGTTTTGAATTTCAAGGTGGAGAACCGTTGCTGAATTTTGATGTAATAAAGTATATAGTTGAAATTGCCGAAAAAGATAAGGGAGACCATGAGATTAATTATAATGTGGTGTCAAATCTTACCCTATTGACTGATGAGATGGTTGATTTTTTCAAGGAGCATGACTTTGGCGTCTCAACATCGCTAGATGGATCTGAAGAAGTCCATAATAACAATAGGCGGTTGTCAGATGGATCGGGTACTTATGGCAAGGTCGTGGAATCGTTGGGAAAACTTAGAAGTGCAGGACTTCATGTTGGTGCTATAGAAACGACAACACGAAAGGCCCTTACCCATGCAAAAGAAGTAGTTGAGGGATATCTGAATCTAGGGTTTGACAGTATTTTTATCAGACCACTAACTCCGCTTGGAAGAGCGGCCATTAAGTGGGATGAAATTGGCTATACGCCAGAAGAGTTTCTGGAATTTTATGCTAATGTCATGGACGAATTGATAGAGATTAACAAAAATGGCAGATATATGCGAGAAGATCACAGCTCAATATTTCTAGAAAAGATGCATGGATATATGGTTAATTACATGGAACTTAGATCTCCATGCGGGGCTGGAATTGGGCAACTGGCCTATTATGCAGATGGCAATATATATACATGTGATGAAGCGAGAATGGTCTCTGAAATGGGAGATAAGTCGTTTCTTCTTGGGAGTGTTTTTGAAAACTCATATTCAGAAGTGATTAAGAATGGTACATGTAAAGCAGTATGCGCTGCTAGCATTTTGGAGACAATACCATCTTGCTGTGACTGCGCATATCAGCCATATTGTGGCGTTTGTCCAGTGGTTAACTATGCATTACAAGGAGACGTTATTGAAAAATATCCTAGAGGATATAGATGTAAGATTAATTCAGGAATATTGGATTATTTATTTGGAATTATCAAATCTGATAATAAGGACTCGATAGAAGTCCTTGAATCATGGAGTAATTTAGATGGCTGATCTAAGTAAGAAAAAGGCTGAGAGAGTATTTGTGGATCGACTGGAAGATGGAAGCATTGTTAAGTCAGAAATAAGACCTGCGATTGCCTATCAGTTAGCTATGCAGAAGAGTAGGAAAGGCACTATACGAAATATGGTGGCGATATTGATTGCAGAAGCAATTATCGCTGCTGTTTTGGTGGCCACAATTAGTGATAACGCGTTCAACACAAGGTTTTTTCGCGAAATTGAAATAAGAAGAACTGGAGAGATTGGATTATCTACAGGCAAATATACCGGAGAAACTGATTTTGGATATTTCTTTGGAAAGGGACATTTTTCTTTTAATACCGGAGCCTCATACGAGGGCAACTGGAGCAATAACCAGCTTAGTGGTATAGGAGAACTCAAAGTGCCTTCGGAAGGTACTTATAATGGTGAGTTTTCTGGATCAATGAAATCTGGCAGCGGTACATTCACTTGGGATGATGGCGATATCTACGATGGAGAGTGGAAAGACGACCAGATGAATGGTCAAGGAAAGTATACTTCCTCAGAAGCCGTAGTATATGAAGGTACCTTTAAAGAAAATCAGTTTTTTGAAGGGAAATGTTCATTTTCTAATTCGACAGGAAAGTATAACGTTAGTTTTAAAAATGGAAGTCCTAATAGTGCTAAGATTCAATTCTCTGATGGCTCTTCATATGATGGGGGAGTGAGTACTGATTCAATAACTGGATCGGGGAAAATGACTCTTGCTAATGGTGAGGAGTATTCTGGCGACTTTACTTCAGGTAAAAGAGGCGGCAAGGGAAAATATAGCTGGTCTTCCGGAGCGCTTTATGATGGAGAGTGGAAGGATGACCAGATGTCTGGCACAGGAGTTTATACATACGCTGATGGCAGTAAAGCTAATGGTACATTTGAAAAAAATGAATTTGTGAATGGCTCATATTATACGAAGAACGATTTTGGAGAATATACATTCACCATTACTGATAAAGTACCTACGGCGGTGAATATGACGTTGGAGGGTGGAACCACATATATTGGAGATATATCTGATGGGAAACTCACCGGCCAAGCTGACATAGGTTACTCAAATGGAGATAAGTATAGCGGAAAAGTTTCAGAGGGACAGAAAGATGGTACAGGCACCTATAAATGGGCAAGCGGCTCATCATATGATGGCGCATGGAGTGAAGATCAGATGAATGGCAATGGAACATATATGTATTCAAAATCAGAGGATGGCTACAAGCTTATTGGTAAATTTGAGAATGGAAAGCCAACTGGTCAGTGTGAGTACTACACTGATGCGTCAACCCACTATAAAACGGATTGGTCAAATGGAAAGTGTGTAAAAATATATGAATGATATGGACGAGCTGTTTCCACAGTTTCAAAGAAGCATAGAAAATTTGATAGAAGATGAGGAAGGCAATATTCCTGGAAAAAAGCTTTTAATGCTTGGAACCATGGTCGTGATACTTGGAAGTATTATGTCTATGGATGTTTTTGCTGGACATAGATCCCATAGATCTCACAGTTCGCACAGATCCAGTAGAGGTCACAGCTCTCACGGCTCTCATTCTAATCATGGGTCGAGTACACATGGTAGTAGTCATGAAAGCCATCAGAGTCATCAAAGTCACCAGAGCAGAACAAACCACTCTTCTGGTTCAAAACATAAGTCACATATTTCTCACGTATCACATTCAAACACAACAACTCGGAGCATGCCTACTCATTCAAGCCATACTTCACATTCAAACACAACAGCACATTCAAACTCCAAGTATAGTGCGGAAGGAGATGTAAAGTATACTGCACCAGCAGCTTCAAAAGTTCCAACAATAACAACGCCAGTTGTAAAGACAACTGAAGACATGTTTAAGCTACCAGATGTAAATGAAAATATTGAAATGCCCAATGGAACACCAACTTCTGGAATAATGGCTTCCATGGAGATGCCGTCATCAAGTACGGGTTCAGATATGGATTTGGGAGATGTAAATACACCATCAAGTACTGATAAGGTTCAGTAGGATAGATTAAAATGGGAAAATTAGACTTTTTGTTTTCTAAGTTTAAAAAAGAAAAAAATGTAGTAGATTCGCAGTTTGTTTCGGAAACTAGTCTGGATATTCTGGAACAGGCTGAGCGTGCGGCCAATATAGTGAATGAAGGAATAAAGAGTGGAGACTTATCGGGCGTTTGCGAGAAACTAGAGGAATTGCCAAGTGCTAATAATCAAAGAGAGCAGTTTGTTTTTGATGCGCCTCCTGTGGATATATATTATTGGATAATTGCTTTATTTGGTGTTACAGCTGCGGCGTTTTTCTATTTTGTTTTTATTGGAGCAGGAACAATGGCTTTATCTTCACAATTTAGGGCCATTGGAAGTGGAATACTTGTGGGCGCACTTTTAGTAATAGCATTCAATATCTTGGTCTCATATCGTGCATTCCTTAGGATAAAGTTTTTTAAAAGATACAGTCAATATCTGGGTATTCTTAAGCATAAAAATGTTGGGCTGGTAGACGATTTAGCTGCGTATGTTGGAGGAGATGCAGAATGCGTTATTAAAGATTTGAAATTATCTGTTAAGAAGGGAATGATTCCGCAAGGTCATTTTGGCAAGGATGACATCTTCTTCATGGTTTCTGACGAAGTTTATGATAAGTATTTGGAAAAGAAAGCGGTATATGATAGATATTATAAAAAGCTTTCTGAAGAGAGAATGAGGATGAAAGAACGACCGGAGGAAATAGCAAAAATCTTAAATGCCGGTCAAAGTTATGTTGAAAAAATAAAGGAATATAATGATATCATCAAGGATAATTCCATATCTGAGAAACTATATCGTATGGAAGACATCGTCAAAATGATATTTCATGAGGTGGATATTAATCCAGCTAATGCTGACAAGCTCGGAATGTTCATGAACTATTATTTGCCTACTACGGAAAAACTGTTGGAGGCATATATTGATCTGAACGAGAAAACAGATAA
The DNA here is from genome assembly GCF_000145035.1 of Butyrivibrio proteoclasticus B316. NCBI lineage: Bacteria > Bacillati > Bacillota > Clostridia > Lachnospirales > Lachnospiraceae > Butyrivibrio > Butyrivibrio proteoclasticus. The sequence goes on along the minus strand of NC_014387.1, from coordinate 2,311,246 downwards.
GGGCCTCAGCGCATATAAAATGAAAAAGGATATAGATTCGACTTTGGATACTATAAACAAATCCTTTGAAGGAATTCTAGATCAGTTTTATCAAGAACAAGAAATGGATATTATTAGTGATATTTCTGCAATGGAAGTGATGATGGCTCAGGAAGGGTTACAAGATGAAGATTGATTGAGGGAGAGCTAGGTGTGAGTAATAGTTTGACGGAAAGCATTGCTCAAATGAAAGGGCAATTAATTGTGGGCAATCATGATTCGATAACGCTGTATGGAGCAAGCATACAGACCAAGGTAGCAGATACTTCCAAAAGTATTTCGGAATTAATCATACACAGCAACGATGAGCTGGAAGACTTGCTTCATGAGATAACGGAAGAACTGAACGATTTTCAACTAAACAAGGAACCGTCTGGTATTGCTAAGCTTTTTGTTGGTCGAAAGAAAAGAAATATCAGGAAACAATATTTTGATATCTTGGCGTTTTTGGATAAAGCCACATTGGCTATGAAGTTGCAAGAAGCTCAACTTATCAAGGACTGTAAGTTGATAGAAATGATAATTGCAAATTTAAATAGTTATTCAGATAATCTGGGAAGCCTTATTTCTGACGCTGAGATTGTTTTACATAATAAGAATGCTCCAGATGCGAATATAGAGAATGAAGCAGATATAGAAAAATGGTTTAACAGATTGTCAGGAAGAATTGAGGATCTCAAAATTACGGATACTATTTCGAAACAGAACATTGTTCAGATGGAGATGATGCTAGACAATAACAGGATGATCATTGACAAGATACTATTTGCTATAACGGGAACCATCCCAACGTGGAGAAATCAAATTACGATTCTTCTTGGTATGGATAAGATAAATGAAAATATGGCTGCTCAGCAGAGTGTGATGAATACCACTGCGGATTATCTTACGGAGAAACAAAAAGAAATAAGGAAAGACATTCGGAAATTGAAGGATGCGAAAGATATTGATTATGAAAAGCTTAAAAATGTTAATATGAAATTGGAAGAAGCAATCAGTGCTTTGGTAAAGTTAGAGGAAAAGGACAAAGAAATAAAAAACGAATTGAGAATTGAAGGTCTTTAAAGGAGGGCTTTATCAATGAGTGAACAGGAAAACAGAAAAATCACACTAACACTTGATCCTGATAATGCTACGGATACCATACTTGCAGAAGCGCCTACAATGAAAAGTGTTGCTGCGAATATCGATACAGATTCATCTACAGAGTTCAGTGCCGGAACTGTAGATGAAAGTATGTTGTCAGAAGAAGAACGGGAACAGGTTGAGACATTTGCAAGGGAGATTGATATTGCAAACGTTGATCAGGTGGTAAGGTATGGTGAAGCTGCTCAAAAGAATATTTCTGATTTTTCTGTTTCTATATTGAAGAAGGTTAAAACCCAGGACCTTGGAGAAATAGGAGATTCTTTAAAAGAGCTTACTGTGGCCATAGATGCAACTACAGAGCCTGAGAAAAAGGGATTATTAGGTGTTTTCCAAAAAGCGAAGCGTGGAATTGGCTCAATTCAGGCTAATTATGCAAAGGCTGAGAGCAATGTAGATAAAATTGAAAAAGATCTGATTAAGCATAAGGAAGTATTGATTCAGGATATATCTATGTATCAGCAGATGTATGAGCTTAATACTGAGTACTATAAGCAACTGACAATGTATATTATTGCCGGGAAAAAGGCGTTGGATGCAGCTGAAAAGGGGAAGCTTTTAGAACTTAAGGAAAAGGCTGAGACATCTGGAAAACAAGAAGATACCCAGGCATACAATGATTTTAAGGAATTATGCCATAGGTTTTCCAAGAAGATTTCAGATCTTGAGACAACTAGAATGATTTCTATTCAGGCAGCACCTCAAGTAAGGATGATTCAAAACAATGACCGAATGCTTATGGATGAATTGCAGGCATCACTGTCAAATACTATTCCTACATGGAGGAATCAGCTTGTAATATCTCTAGGGCTTGAGCATTCCAAGAGAGCTTTAGAGGCTCAGTCGACACTTAGAGAAAAGACAAATGAATTGTTGGCGAAGAATTCAGAAACGCTGAAGATGGCTACGATAGAATCAGCTAAGGAAGCGGAGAGGCCTATTGTTGATGTTGAGACATTACAAAAGTGCAATAGGGATCTTATCACTTCTATTAACGAAGTGGTCAAAATTCATGAGCAAGGAACAATGAAGAGAGAACAGGCTCGTGAACAGCTGGTAAAGATGGAAGAGGATTTGAAACAGGCCATGCTTGAAGCGCGAAGGTAAACAATATGCTGGAGATGTCAGATTGTCACATCTCCAGTATTTATTTGAGGAAGAATATGAAGCTTAAGATAACATTTAATGCCCCTGTAGTGTTAGGATTTATTATCATTTGTTTTTTGGCTACGATACTAAATTACATTACAGCCGGAACCAGTAATAAAGTGGTTTTCATGACATATCATTCATCATTGGCAAGCCCCATGACGTATATAAGGTTCTTTACTCATGTTGTGGGACATGATGGATGGAGCCATTTTATCGGAAATGCAGCTTATATTTTGCTTTTGGGGCCTATGCTTGAAGAAAAATATGGATCTGGAATGATGGTAAAAATCATAATAATTACTGCACTGATTACCGGGATAGTCAATTATTTGTTCTTTTGGAATTCTGCTTTATGCGGAGCCAGTGGAGTGGTTTTTGCTTTTATAGTACTAACGTCCTTTACTGGATTTAAACAGGGAGAAATCCCGCTGACGTTTATTTTGGTTGCCATGATATTTATTGGGCAACAGATTTTTGAGGGAATAACAGTCAGAGATAACATTTCAAACATGGCACATATCGTAGGTGGTATAGTTGGAGCGGTTACTGGCTACAACCTAAACAAAAGGCCTCGGAGATGAGCGCAAACAAAAGAATCAGTCATTGCTTGTGATTATGAAATATAGTTTCTGAAATAGGCATCTTTAATATTGTTTTAATAGTAGCCAATAATATATGAGCATATAATAAGGTCGAAGTAGGATGTAATTTATTGGCTTTTGGTATCGATTCTATGAACAAGAAAACTAATTTGAAAAATAGAATAGTGGTGTTTTCTTGCATTATCGTTTTGGGACTATTCCTAGGGCTTTCTTTTCGTATCAGTACTTGTGCGCAGGATGCAATTCCTCAATACAGTGGGAAAGCTTCAGTGACTGTTAATAAGAATAAACCTCAGTTTAGTAAGAAAGAGATTACAAGTAGTTCTTATGAAAAATATGGAGATTTAGACAAGCTGGGAAGATGTACGCCAGCAATTGCATGTATTGGACAGGACTTAATGCCTACAGAGGATAGAGAGTCTATAGGAATGATTAAACCAACGGGGTGGAATCAAAATAAGTATCCAGGACTGGTTGATTCCGAACCACCGTACTTGTTCAATAGATGTCACATGATAGGATTCCAGTTAACTGGTGAGAACGCAAACGAGAAAAACCTTATCACAGGAACTCGGTATATGAATGTAGAGGGAATGCTCCCTTATGAAAATGAGGTCGCAGATTATATTCATAGTACCGGTAATCATGTAATGTACAGAGTTAGCCCGATGTTTGAGGGCAGTAATCTTCTATGTAGTGGCGTTCAAATCGAAGCGTTATCAGTGGAAGACAATGGCAAGGGTATTAGCTTTAATGTTTACTGTTATAATGTGCAGCCCGGAGTGGTTATAGATTATGCTACAGGTGATAATGAAATAGACAAAAGCTATAATACTGGAGATTTTGCTATAACTGGTGGTAATAATGGCAATACGATGGATAGATCAATGCCAGGAGCCAATAATACTGGAGTGATTCCTGCTGGTACAACTTATGTGGTAAATAAGAACACAAAGAAATTTCATCTGCCTTCATGTGGCAGTGTTACAGATATGAAAGAAAAGAATAAGCTCTATTATGAAGGGCCACGAGAAGAACTTATTGATCAGGGATATGATCCATGTAAGAGATGTAATCCATAAATTGGCATTAATGATGGCTTTAATGTATGGGATTTACGAGGATTATGTAAAAACTTTACGCAGATTATACAAGGGAAAAACGAAGGGAAAATCGAGGGAAAATCGATTATTATGTTATAATTGGTTACGAAACGAAACTAAAAAGTTACGATTCGTAACCTTTTCTATTGCGTAAATTTTTGTGTCTGAATATAATCAGCGTAATCAGAGTCGACTACTGATAAGGAGCAAAAAAACATGGATGAAAAAGATAAGCAGATTTTGAATTTGATCAAAGGCAATGCTCGTATGAGCTATCAGGAAATTGGAGATAAGCTTGAGATATCAAGAGTGGCAGCCAAGAAGAGGGTGAAAAAGCTAGAGGAAGAGGGAATCATCCGTCAGTACAACACCTACATTAAGCGCGATGATGAGATCACTATGCTGATTGATATTATCACCACACCTGATGGCTTTGACAGAGTACTGGATTATGTGGCTACCAGAACTGAGGACGTGAGACAGATCTTTACCACTATGAAAGAGCATCATATTCACATTGTCGCTGTATCTACTTCATCCCAGAAAATCAATTACATGGCCAAGATAATCAAGAAGGCTTGCATAAATGATATTGAAGAATATCATGCTCGCACTGTCCGAGAGATTATCAAGGATGTTTATGGAGGAATTGAATATGAGCGAAAATCAGAGTCAGGCACTGTCACAGATAATTGAGCAGATAACCGGGGATCACGTATATGAGAAGAAAGGCAGCAGGTTCTTTTTCAAGATATATCTTAATTCTCAGATGAGTGAGACACCGATTGAATCTTTAGAGCTGGGGGTGAGAGCCTATAACAGTTTGAAAAGAGCTGGTTACAGCACTATTGGAGAACTGGCAGAGTCAATCGCTTCCGGAACGGAAATCAGCAAGATTAGAAACTGCGGCACCAAGAGCTGCAGAGAAATAATGGAGAAGCTCTTTTTATACCAGTACAGCGCACTTCCCAAGGAAAAGAGAGCAAAGTACATCCTGGAAGTAGTGCAGATGAATGCAGAGAGAAAGAACTAAGGGAGGGCTTAACTATGGCAATTAAAGGAGCAGTTCTTGGAGATATATTGGGAGCGCAGTACGAGTTTGACAGGCCCAAGGATCTGGACTGGGAGCATGTAGCTCTTTTGTCTGATCAGGGCGTTGGTTTTACTGATGATTCCGTAATGAGCCTTGCTATTAAGAAGGCCCTTGTAGAGGGTAAAGATCTTGTTGAGACCATGGTGAGTGTTGGACGAGAGTATCCTTTCTGTGGCTATGGCGGACGGTTTTATAACTGGATCAATGGTGAGAGCCACGAGTCCTATAATAGCTGGGGAAATGGTTCTGCCATGAGGGTGTCTTTTGTTGGAGAGTATTACGAAGACTATGCAGAGATGCAGAAAATGGCTGAGGCTACAGCAGTGGTTTCCCATAATCACCCTGAAGGAGTCAAGGGAGCTGTTGTAACTGCAACCTGTGTCTGGATGGCTCGACACGGTAAGAGCAAGCAGGAGATTTATGACTATGTGCTGACCCAGTATCCAAAGGAGAGTTACGAGTCCAGCATTGGCTATAGTCTTGATGAAATCAGACCTCGCTATGTGTGGACTGAGAGCTGCCAGGGCTCAGTCCCTGCGGCTATGAGATGCTTTTACGAGAGTAGAGACTACGAGTCATTCCTTCGAAATGTCTTTTCCCTGGAATGTGATTCAGACACCTTCGGAGCAATTGCTGGAGGTGTGGCTGAAGAGTTCTATAAGGGCTTTGGCGATATCGATGCCGAAGGGCTTTTGAAGACATATTTGACACCGGAGCTGTATGAGATTCTAGTAATGTAATTGGAGATATATCTTTTGATCTTAAAAGAGATAGAAAGATTGATGAATGTGATTTTTGATTATGGTTTTGATTTAAACGTAGTACGGAGAGCTAACCAAGAATATGGCCGCTCTCCGTTTTCTTATGAATGTAGGATACACTCCTACATGAAGGTGAGTAAATCATAACATTGTTTCATTGAAAAAAATATGTATATAAAATTAAATTTGCTGATTCGCATAGTTGGTGAATTAGAGACTATGTCATTGCCTAGGTGGCTGTATATAAGCGCTCTGGCTTTAGATATAATGATTTCAACATCAAAATTGTTGGAGGGCTTATAATAATGACAGCACAGATTTTATTGATTCTTGTTTTGGTTGCTACGATAATGCCGGTATGTTTTCTATTCGGTATTCCTGCATCAAAATATAACAAAGAGGCTGCGAAGGAAGAAATGGAGGAAAGAAAATGAGCAAATATGTTTCGCTGGACAAACGAAGTAAGAAACAGCAAAAAGAGTATTATTCCAAACAGAGACGCACCTGGGGAGATATTAATCCAGTAACAAGGAGCGTTCCGAACGGAAAGGCCTACAACCGCAAGAAAGAAAAAGAAAGAGTCAGCAAAGAATTCAGAGATGGATTTGGAGCTGACTCTTTTTTTACAAAGCTATGGGTTTATAATGGATGTATCGGTTTCGAAGGAGTTTTGTTTATGTGGAAGATAAAGCAGATTTTTGATGGGGACTATGGCTGTGAAGAATTGCAGCAGGGCCAGAAGCCAAAGATATCAGTTACACTTGTTGATGATGACGGCAATGAGAAATATGTATCAGTGGAAGATGACTGGCTTACAGAGAATGGATTAGATGTTGGCTCGGAGTGGCCAAAGGATATATGAATGCGTTAAGCGTTGGAGGAGCAGTATGAAAAGATTTTGTGTTGTTATGGTAATGCTTATGACGATTGCTGCTGTAGGATGTGGAAACAATAAAGTGGCAGATAGCGGAGCTGCTTCCAGCACATTGAGTGAACCGGAAGCGGTTGAAGCCAGCACTCTTGGTGTGCCTGCGGTGAAAGACGGTATTTTGAGACCAGGAGAAGACTGTGCAGAGGTTGTTTTCGATTGGGATCCGGTTGAGGGCGCTGATGGATATGAAGTCTCTGAGGAGAATAAGTACTATTCAGAAAAGGAATACAGAGAACCTGAAACTGTAGAGATTTCAGATAATTCTTATGTTACCGGTGCCCAGGATTATTTCGATTTCAGAATAAGAGTAAGGGCATTTAAAGGCAACGGAGCCGAGAGAGTTTATGGCGAATGGAGCTCTTTTGCTACAGGAAGTGCTTATGAAAAGCAGATAGTTTCAGTGGGCGGACCCTATGGAGAGATGTCTGTAGTTGTTCCGGAAGGATGGACAGCGGAGATTTCTGCAGTGGACGATGGAAAGCTCACTTATGGTTTATACGGATTGATACTAAAACCAAAATCTGCAGATGCAGGGCAGATAGAGCTCTTTTGCTCAGACAGTTTTGGCGTTTGCGGAACAGGACTTTCCCAGGAAGAGATTACATTAGCGGGATATACTGCGCATGCTGGCACATATGATGATCATGAGCATTGGGATTTCATTACTTTTGGAGATGAGCGTCCGCAGATAGTTGCCCAGAGCATAGACTGCGATTCCTGGATAAGCCATATGTGGGAAGAAGCAGATACCATTTTAGATACACTTAAGTTTGATACCAGCAAGACTGAAGGCGGAATAGGACAGTACATTTCAGATTCTGAAGTTGAGGCTATTGGGCTCATGATGAGTGTGAGTAATGTGACGACCTCAGGACTGACTGTTCATTTCAGGCAATACGAAGATAAGAATACCGGCGAGCTGATATATGGAGAAGACTACACACTTGAGAAACTTGAAGGTGAGAAGTGGGAAGCTGTTCCGATGATAATTGATAACGGAGTTTTTACTGATATCGGCTACAATATTCCAAAGAATGGGGAAGCTGAGATTGAAACTAACTGGGAATGGCTTTACGGAAATCTTGAACCTGGGACATATAAGATAACCAAGACAGTTTTGGATTCAGGAGCGAGCAGCGAAGGGGATAACTTAAACCGGTATACTATGAGCGCACAGTTTTTAATTGCCGGATGAGGGAGAATGAGAGATGTTGAAATTCACTTGGACCAGAGAACCGAAGAGTTACAGCGTGACAGAGGATAAGATTACTGTGATGACATTGCCACATACAGATCTGTGGCAGAGGACGTACTATCATTTCAGGAATGATAATGCTCCTGTGTTTCAAATGGAGACAGAGGAGAAGTTCTTTTCCTTTGTGGTGAAAACAGATTTTGCTGACAGCCATCACCGCTTTGATCAGTGCGGAGTTGTGATGTATCTGGATAGTGAGAACTGGCTTAAGGGCTCAATTGAGTATGAGAACGAGGAGTTCCAGCACCTTGGATCAGTTGTTACCAACCACGGTTATTCTGACTGGGCAACTACTGAGATTCCTGCGTCAGTGAAGTCTATGTGGTATAGGCTGAGCCGCAGGGAAGATGATTACTGTATCGAGTGCTCAGATGATGGAAATAAGTGGAAACAGATGAGAGTTTGCCATATGCATGAGGGTGCTGGCAAGGTGAGATTTGGAATATATGCATGTTCGCCGGAAGACAGCTCTTTTACCGCAGAGTTTACAAACATAGCCCTGACAGAGTGTGCGTGGAAGGCACATGATGGACAGAAGCCGGATGAGGGATGAAATGAATAATTACGGTACGAAAAAAGGCTGATGCGAGGGTACCTGAAACGGTCAGCATCAGCCTATTCTTATGATATGTAAGGACATCCCAAAATCCTTACAAGAGGTGTTTCTATCATACTATAATTACATTGAAATTAATATTAAATACCGATTAAATTTGAACGGGGAGAGATTATGCAGGGGAAGTATCCAGTAATTACATTGTGCGGAAGCACCAGGTTTAAAGACCAGTTCATGGAGGAACGAAAATGGACGAGAGACTAAAGAAACAGCTTGATTTTGCATTAGAAGTCGATAAGGAAAAGAATATTTTCAGACAGACACATCTTTCCGGTCATGGCAGAAATGAGAATGACGCAGAGCATGCCTGGCACATGGCTCTTATGGCTTATCTTTTAAAAGAGTATTCTAATGAACCCGTGGACATTGCAAAAGTCATGCTTATGTGCATGATCCATGATGTGGTGGAAATCGATGCCGGAGATACTTATGCCTATGATGCGGAAGGTCTCAAGACTCAGAAAGAGCGTGAAGATAAGGCAAAAGAAAGAATCTTTTCTCTTTTACCTGATGACCAGAAGGCGGAGCTGATAGCTCTTTTTGATGAGTTTGAAACATATGAAACACCTGAGTCAAAATATGCTCATGCCATGGATAATCTTCAGCCACTGCTTCTCAACAACAGCAATGGAGGCTCGGATTGGAAGGAGCATGGCGTTACTATTGATCAGGTCTATGGTAGGCAGAGCAAGACAAGACTTGGTTCTGAGAAGCTGTACCAGGAAGTTACTGATAAGCTGATTCAGGAGCATATCAGAAAGGGCAACATCAAGTGACAATGAAGACTATAGAGACTGATGGAATTACATATATTGAGCCTGTTCATGGAGCCACCAATGAATGGTATTTTGGACTGGATTATGAACATGGAGATCTTTATGAGGCAGAAGAAATATTTCGAGAAGGCCATGTGGTAAAAGGAAGAAAGCTTTGCCTGGTTCACTATCCGGACGGTCAAATCTTCTTTCCTGTACCGAAGATGGAAGGGCATTACAGTGAAACACCCGTATTCTTCAAGGGTGGAATTTTTATTATCGACGTGGACTTTCCGAATGGATTGATCAGAATAATAAGGTTTGATTGCAATGATTATCAGGTGAGTACGCATGCTGAGCTTCCACTCTCTTCCGTGAAAGATTGTTATAACCTGCAGCTACGTATTGCACCACTTACGCTTTCAAGGCAGTGCGGCAATGAAGTAGAAATCGTATGGCCAGAAAAGCTAAGCCTATCAATGGGCGATCACGATTCTTTTTTCATGAGAGATGGAGAAAAACTGTTCTTTTCAAGGTGGCATGAAGAGGGAGAAGGAGTGAATTATAAGTACTGGGAGGAGACTATTGTCAGGAATCTTGCTGGAGACGTTATAGAGACTCTTCCTGGTGATGTAATGCAGATGCCCAACGGAGAGATATGGCATTTAAAATAGCGATACTGTGGGAAGTAAACAATTAGTATAATTGTATTTATAAAAATGCTATAAACCGCATTTTTTGCACCATAATAATGATATAATGTACGTGCATGGGGATAAATTCTGTCTCCATGCATTTTTGTTTCTGAAATCATTGAGGGATGGTGCGCTGCATGAAAATAATGCAGAATATAAAACGCTATTCAATCTTTTTAATATGCTTATTCACTCTGGCCTTTTTGGAAATTACAGTTTCAGTTAATGCGGGAAATAATGATGCAGACAGTATTGTCATAGGAGTTCCTGCTGACAGATGCCCTGTATTTTATTTGGATCCTGAGACAAAAGAGACCGTGGGGATAGGCATTGATCTCATGCGCGCTGCTGCAGAAGAAGCAGGGTATAGTGCGTCTTTTAAGGTTATCACAGAAAAAACAAATAAAGATGCGTTGGATAATCCTGAGTACGATATGATTATGCCCTTTGGCAGTGCAATAAAGAGTTCGTCCGGCAAAGAGTCTGTTGTAACGGACAATCTTATTCAGACGCCATTTACTATGGTTACAAAGGGAGATAAAAAACTCCCTGTATTACATGAAAGCCATATTGGAATGCTCAGTTCCCTTGCTGGAGGAGCAGAAACAGTTAAGCAGCTTTATCCGGGAATAGAGATTACACTTTATGATACGATGCCTGAGTGTGTCAAGGCACTTAGATCAGGCGAAGTAGATGCATTGATGCATAATTCCTATGTGTGGAGCTATGTTTTACAGAAGCCTTCATATTCGGATCTGAAAGTTCAGCCTGCCACCATGTTTTCCATGGACTTTCGTGCAGGGACACTCGATACACCTGAAGGAAGAGTGGTAGTTGACAGGCTTAATGAAGGTATTGACAAGCTTACTGATACACGTAAGCAGGCAATTGTTCTGGATTATACTTCAAGACGCCTGTATCAAAATGACTTTTGGGACTATCTCTTTGAATACAGATATCTTTTGATACTGGGAACGATATTTTTCATCTTATTTATTATAGCTATTGTTCACAAGCAGAAGGCTATATATAGACAACATGAAGAAAAGATACGTGAACTGACTGAAAAAGATCCACTTACAGGGGTGTTGAATCTGGAGGGCTTTAAGAAGCGTGTCGAGGAACTGCTTGTTACACATCCGGAGAACCAGTATCTTCTTTCCTTTAGCAATATTAAGAACTTCAAATTCATAAATGAAAGTATGGGAAGGAAGACTGGAGATGACCTTTTGCGCTTCTGGGCTGAAAGGGCAACTGCGACTTTCTCGGATGAGGAAGCAATGGGAAGAATTAACGGAGACAGATTTGCAGTGCTTCGGAAATTTACTGATGCGGAGCAGATGGGCCGCGATGAAAAAGAAGTTTTTGAGCCTCTCAGAAATTACTTTATAGATAGAGGAAAAGAGATCCAGCTTCAGATATGTACCGGTGTTTTTGCGATTACTCCGGAAGACCACAAAAACATTGATGTGGATCGAATGCTTGATTATGCCAGAATGGCTGAGAAGAAAGTAAGGGAAACATTAAAGACAGGATATGAATTCTACAACCCTGAGCAGTGGGAAAAGGGTAAGCAGATAGTTGACATAAGTGGACATCTACCAGCGGCTCTCCAAGAAGGTGAAATACAGGTATGGTATCAGCCACAGGTGGATTATACTTCTGGCACGATAAGTGGTGCGGAAGCTCTCTGCCGTTGGAAACATGCAAAACGTGGCTGGATTTCTCCGGGAGTGTTTATTCCCGTATTAGAAGAAACAGGAATGATTTTTGATCTGGACAGCTATGTATGGGATAAAGTATGTCAGGATCTTCACCGTTGGAATCAGGAAGGCAAGCGTCGATCTGTTTCAATAAACCTTTCCCGCTCAGACATAAGAGAAGACAGGAATATTCCGGGAATTTTCTATGAACTTACCAAGAAATATGATCTTGATCCGGAACAGCTAAGGATTGAGATAACAGAAACGGCATATGTTGAAAGCCCAGCTTTCCTGATTAAAACAACTTCTGAACTTCGTGAATATGGCTTTCAGGTAGAAATGGATGATTTTGGAAGCGGATACTCATCACTGCATATGCTCAAAGAAGTTCCTGTTGATCGTATTAAAATGGATCTCCATTTTCTTACTGGAGCTGGAGATATGGAAAAGAGCCGTATCATAATCACGCAGGTGATCAAATTGGTAGAGCTACTAGGAATGAAGCTGATTGCAGAAGGAGTAGAGACCAAAGCTCAGGCTGATTTCTTAAAAGAAAGAGGCTGCCAGGAAATGCAGGGGTATTATTTCTTCAAGCCAATGCCAGTAGAGGATTTTGAAAAGGCATTTGATAAAGAGCTTGATTACGATAAACGAGCATAAGTAATGGAAAGCAGATGATAGATGGAGCGATGGCTTCTTATGTGGGGAGGTATTTCTAATGGAAAAGTACAGATATAGTGATGAGGAATTAAAACTTTTAGAAAACAGTCCCATACCCTTTGCAATTTACCAGTCTGTAGATAAGAGAGTGGTTACGATAGTTCTGTCTGAGGGCTTTTTTGAACTGTCCGGATACAAAGGCATGGATAAAAAAGAAATCTATGATCTGATGGATAACGATATGTATCATGATGCACACCCGGATGACATATCTTCTATAAATAATGCAGTTTACCGATTTGTAACTGAGGGTGGGGTCTATGATGTAATCTATAGAATAAAAAGGGATGGTGAGTATAGAATAATCCATTCCTACGGCAAACATATCTATAAGGAAGATGGAACAAGACTTGCATTCATCTGGTACACAGATCAAGGAGCTTTTGTTGGTGACGAATTAAATGAGAATGAGGAGATATCTGGAGAATACGCAAGGCTGCAACAGGAGAATGAGCGTCTTAGAAAAGAGGCTGATGCAAGCAGAAAGATATTGAGCCTGAAGAAATCCGTTTCAGATCTTTTAACCAATATGCCTGCCATGACATTTTCAAAAGATGTGGATACCGGGAAATATCTTGCATGTAATCAGTCATTTGCTAATTATGCTCATAAAGATACTCCAGAGGGAGTTGTGGGCCTGACTGATTTAGAAATCTTTGACGAAGACACCGCGCTTCATTTTATTGAGGATGATAAAAAAGCCCTTGCGATGGACAAGCCATATATCTTCTACGAAGATGTTCTTGATGCTGCAGGTAATCCTAGGCAGTTCCAGACTACAAAGCTTAAATTTACTGATGATACAGGCAGGGAGTGCCTATTAGGACTGTGTCAGGATGTTACAGATGCAATGCGTATTAAGCGAGAATATACTGAAAAGCTTGCGCTTGTACAAAATATGGCTGAAGTAGATGCTCTTACCGGCATAAAAAATAAAAATGCTTATAAGGAAAGAGAGAATCTGATGAATGGGAGAATTCAGGAACATCGTCAGCCTGAGTTCGCCATTGTGGTATTGGATGTAAATGATCTGAAGAGGATTAATGATACAGAAGGACATGAAGCGGGGGATAAATGTATTTGTGACGCCTGCGAGATAATCTGTCGAACATTTAAACGTAGCCCTGTCTACAGAGTTGGTGGAGATGAATTTGTGGTTATTTCCCAGGATGAGGATTATGCTCGAAGCGAGGAGCTGGTTGGTTTGATTACACAGCATAATGAAGAAGCGCTTTCAAACGGCGGGCTTATCATTGCCTGTGGTATGGCCAAATATGATAAAGAGACCAGTGTGGCTGAAGTATTTGAAGCTGCAGACAGAAGGATGTATGAAAACAAAAAATATTTAAAAACACGGAAAGATAATGGATAGAAGATAATCATAAGTTAGAGACATGACAAGAGCTCGGTTCGTGATGAATCGGGCTCTTTAAGTGGCTATTATAAATCTACGAATCCTTCGAATTCGCCATTGCCAACATAGTAAACCTTTCTCTCTTCAGGCTTGATATAGATGTCGAGAGTCTTCAGTTCAACATCTTTAAATGCTTTTTTGAATCCAGCCTGAGCTTTCTTTACGCAGGAAGCTTCAGTGAATTCAACGTCCTGATACTGGAAAACGACTTTTACAGTTGGATCCTTAATGGATTTTTTAGTAGAAGCCTTAGGAGCTGTGGCCTTTTTGGTTGCAGTTGTCTTTGGTGCTGCAGTTTTCTTAGCTGCCATTTCTTAGTAAACCTCCGCATAAAAAAGTGTACGAATATCTTTGAGTTTAATTATAGTCGTTATTTTGGATGAATGAAAGAGCTACAATTAAAGGATTATCTTTTCAAAATAGCAAAATAATGTGTTTCTTTTTGCTGAAATGAATATGTAATCACTGAGGTGAGAGCCATATAATGAATTTATCAACAAGCAACAGATGACAATGGTTTTTATTTTGGAAAGGACGGTGAGGATCATGTTGTCGCTGCTTTTTATTATATTTTTCTTTTGGATTTTTGGAAAAATGATTGGCTTTGCATTCAGAGCAAGCTGGAGCTTCATCAAAGTTATGTTTACACTGGTGTTCCTTCCACTTATTCTTGTGGGGCTGGTATTTAAAGGCCTTGTTGCTATTGCATTGCCTGTATTGTTGGTAGTTGGGCTCTTTAGCCTTTTGGATAGAGCCTAAATATGAAAGAGGACAAAGACATGACAAGGGACAAAAGATTTAAAAAAGTGTATTCGCAAGGAACAGTTAATGTTACAGAGATCTGGGTAGACCTAGACACAGGCGTTAACTACATATTCCATGCAAGTGGATATGCTGGAGGACTTACACCCATGCTGGACAGGGATGGTAAGCCGGTAATCAGTCCAGTTGAGAATAGATAAATACTAATCTTTCTAAAGAGTATTTGAGAGAGGTGCTGCAAACGCGGTGAAAACGCATTTGCGGCACTTTTTTTAAATTCGCGAAAAAATCATGGCCTGTAATGAAAGGAGGATTGCACTGCAAAAGATGTGGAAAAACGGCAGTGTAAATTTCATATGAAAATTACAGGACAAACGGCAAGTGATATTTTCAAAAAGGACTCAGTACAATTAAATATAGTTGTTTCTGAGGAGGAAAAGGAAGTGAAGAGCAATCCGGAAAAGTATAGTGGAGTCTATAAAGAATTAGCGGAAATACTTGGCGATGCTGCAACAATGAAAGTATGGAAGCGTTTTGCGGGATTGAATATTACATTTCCTCAGAAACTGTATTCTGCGGATTATAGAAAAGACTTCATCAAAGAAAATATGGATGAAATGAGGCCTGCTGAACTGGCAAGGACCTTGGGACTTACAGAACGTAGAATAAGGCAAATTATTATAGAAATAAAGAATGAAAGGTAATATTATAGAAAAGCGTAATATGCAATTGCTTAGTAAGTATTCGTAGAGCAGATAGTTTCAACTGATTTAGTTAGAATTAGTTATTATTTTGAACCAGTATGCGAGTGTCATGATAAAATTAAATTGATGTTTAAGAACTGACACATCTCATGACGCGTGACAAATACATTTATGGAGGTCGATATGGCAGATATTAAGCCTATTAGTGATAATGAGATTATAGAGAATAAAAATGAGATAGTAAAAACTTCTGAAGATCTGCTTTTAGAAGTAAGAAATGAAAGCATACCAAAAGATAAGGCAATAACTATGCCAATTGCAGAACTATCAACTCTGGGTGCAGGAGTCTCTTCATTGATTCCTGCATTTAATACTGTAACTCAGACAACAACAATGAATGTTGCAGGCTTATATAAGTTAGCTAATGCAAGTGTGGGAGATACTTTAAAGATTGCAAAGAATGGGAATTTCTGGGGAGCATTTAAGACTGCTGAAGGGGGATCAAAATTTGCTCAACTTGCAGCTGCAGATCCAATTTCTGCAACTAGTAGTATGGCGATGAAGGCTAATCCAGCTATGCTCATGATGTCAGTGGCATTATTCTCTATCGAGAAGGAACTTGGCACTATATCAGAAACAACCAAGAAGATTCTTTCATATATGGAGATTGAAAAAGAATCTAAAATAGAAGGCGATTTAGAAACTCTAAATGGGATTATTTCCAAATACAAGCACAACTGGGATAATGATCTTTTTATAGCCAGTAACCATAAGATGGTTTGCGATATACAGAGAACTGCCAGAGAAAATATGATTTCTTTTCAGAAGAGTGTTGATGAGGTATTGAACACTAAAAAGCTTGTGGTTGCAAAGGGACAGGTTAATGATGCACTTAATAATCTTCAGAAGAAGTTCCAGTATTATAGGCTTTCATTGTATACGTTTGGGTTAGCTTCTATGACAGAGATTATGCTGAGCGGTAACTTTAAAGAAGAGAATATTTCTGCATCTGTTACAGAAATTAGAAAAAATTCGGATCAGTATCGTGAGCTGTTTAGTAAGTGCTCAGTATTTTTGGAAAAGCTATCTAATGGTTCTATAGAAGTCAATTTACTTAAGGGTATTGGCACAGCAGGTAATGCTGTTGGAAAGTTTATCGGAAGCATTCCAAAGATTAAAGATGGACAAGTTGATGAGTTCTTACAGGAAAAAGGCGGAAAACTTCGTAATACGGCCACTGACATAAGTAAAGAAACTATAGAATCATTTTCGAAAGTAAGTGATCCTAACACAGGAATCTTTATGCGAAAGATGGCTGAAATGATTCAAATATATGATAAAACCACAGAAATATGTTTTGATAAAGACAACATCTATTTGATAGCTGGCTGAGGAGTGGTATATGAATCTAGAAACAGAAAGACTTAATAATGGAATGCGCTTACAATAGTGTATTGCTGAAAGATTTGATAGAGAGAGGGTTTGATTGTGAAAAAGAAGATATTTAGAACGTTTACTGCAGTTCTTGCCAGTGCAATTATTTTATCTGGTGAAGTAGTAAATGTATGTGCAACAAATACTAGTACAAAAAGTGGAACAGTATCTAGCTCAATGACAGATAAGCAGTTGAGTTCACTATCTATGTTGAATTACATAACTGTTCTTTCGCAGGAGATTAATGCTTCATCAAATAGCAAGATTTATTTGGATAATGCATATTCGGATATCGTCAATAATATAAATCCTAATGCAGTAGATGAAGATACTATGGCGGAGATTAAACAATTACTTAATACGATTTATGCATATCAAAGTATTGAGACAAAAAGAGAGCGCCTTGAATATATGTATGAGCAAAATCAGGCGAATGCCATACAGAAGGCGATACCAAATCCTCTGAGTATTTTAAATGTGGTGCAGTCAGGAGATCCAGTAAAAGCTGTTGTTTCTGTGGTATATATGGCTGTAGATGCAAAAACTAGTTATACATCATACTTAAGTGAAGTTGATAATAAATACCTTGAAGATGGATGGGCTTTGGATGATGAAGCTGCAGGCAATATCCATGAGAGCCGAAAAGACGCTTTTTCTTACATGGTAGAAATGTGCCAAAAAAACGGGTTGAATGGAAATCTTGCACTTAATGAGAAGTCAGTCAAAGACTTTGTTTCATGGGAGAACAATCCTAATACCACTAGAAGAATAGAATATTTTGAACAGTATCAGAAAACATATCAGGGATATGGTAAATATTGGCTTGTTCTTGCTGAAAGTTACTATGAATTAGGGGATTATGAAAAGTGTATTGATGCTATAGATAAATATGAATCTATGCATATAGACATTTTTAGAAAAGATCACGATTATGCTAAGGCATTGGCCATAGCATTAGATGCTGCAGATGAGGTGTATTCTAGTTCGGAATATGTTATTCATGCTAACCATTATTTGACAGAAATGTTGAATAACTCTGAAATGGAAGATTGGGATATAAAATATTTGGCGGCCCAAGCTTACATGGATCTATATACGAAAACCTCAGATGAAGATTATTTGAAAAAAGCATATGATTTAGCAAAGCAGAATGTAAATTACTTGATTGATGAACAGCAAAAGAAGAATAAAGAATATTTGGCTGATGTTAAGAAAATAGAAGAAAAGAAAACAGATTCTAAGGCTAGAAAAAAAGAAATAAAAAGTTATAACAACTGGCTTGAAGAAGAGAGAAAAGTAGAGCTTCCGCCGATTTATCAGCCACTTGTTGTCAACTGCGAATTGCTTTTTGGTTTAGCAGGAAAGATTGAATTGCCAGAAACAGAAAAGAAAAAAATAGATAAGATGCTTCACTCAGGTGATGAGCCTTTGTTCTTAGTTTCTCCGCTAGAAAATCTGTATTGGTTCAACAATACTTCAGAACAAAAAGAAGTCGATGTTAGTTTCGATGGAAAAGCTATTGAAATACCAGCTGAATATTTGAGCTTAGGAACAACTATACAGGTGTCTGTTTCTGATAACGGTTCGGAAACAATTTATGATGACTGGAAATTGAGCAAGGTTGAGCGTGAAACTAAAGGAGACATAAGTTCATTTGTGGCATCATATTCAAGCAAGGATATTAAGAAGCAGAAGTATACAGATGGGATGATAGTTAAAATTACCGTGACTCCTTCTGCAGAAAGTACATATTCTGTTTCGGAATACAAATTTGAAGCTCACGTAAACAAGAAACTTAAGGTAATAGACGATGTGACTTTTACTATGGTGAAGTAAATAGAAATGAGAAAGAGATTATTAGCGTTAATACTCATAATTTGTTTATGTTCTATTGTAGCCTCAAATATTTGCTATGCTCATGATAGTGCTGAAGAGCATAACAAAGAGCTAGAAAAGGTTTTGTTTGAAGAAGGATTCTCAAAATATAAATCTGATGAAGTGAAAAGAGCAGTTAGGGCTTTGGAACTTGCATCGTATTTATCAATTGATCAGTTTCATGGCAATGGAGAATCTCAATTTGATGAACTGAAAAGGCTTGGATATGGAGGGTTTTTATCGTTTTCTTCGATTGATTATTATGAGGATTTGACCGGAACTACAAAAAATGATGGAACAGCTGTCCAGATATCAGCTCAAAATCATAGAAAGTATACTCATCAAGGCTGGGAAATGAATTTTCAAAACGATAACGTGAATAAGTTTATGGAGAAAAGAAGATCCATATTGTTAGGGACGGTTAATTCTGTTTTTGGATTCAGGAAAGTTACATTTCTTATCGGCTATGATGAACGATGTAAAAGTTTGTCCGGTATAATCTATTATGTTCATATCTTGGGGGATTATGCAGAAGCAGATAAATATACAAAAATATCTCTTCTTCCTCCATTGGCTGGCAATATGAGCAAGGATCCTACAAAGGAGGCCTT
Source organism: Butyrivibrio proteoclasticus B316 (assembly GCF_000145035.1). NCBI lineage: Bacteria > Bacillati > Bacillota > Clostridia > Lachnospirales > Lachnospiraceae > Butyrivibrio > Butyrivibrio proteoclasticus. The sequence goes on along the minus strand of NC_014387.1, from coordinate 2,291,875 downwards.
GATTCCTAGCTTGAAGAAGTATATTGAAACTCTTTTTGCAGACCAACAATCCGATGATGACTATAAAGATTTACTTAAAGGATTAGAAAAGATAGAGAAAGAAGCATTCAAAATAGAAGATACTATAGGTGGAGTTAATACAGATGAGGAATTTGAAAAATACCATAATTATTCCACACAAGTATTAGAATTGTTAATGAAACATATCCCTAACCTTTTGAAAGAAGAACAGTTTTTTAGTGATGTGTTTTATTCAGAAAAAGCAGCATAAGTATTGAAGAAAAAAAGACAAGGCGCCAGGAAGAACTCTCCTGGCGCTTTATTACGTTCACTATCAGTGAAGGAAGTTTAAGAAATAGTATTGCCAACAATCTAATTGCAATAAATTCATAAACGTGATATATTATCTAAAACATAATTGACTCGGGAGGTAAATCATGGCAACGCTAGTAACTTATTTCAGTGCTGAAGGCACGACAGCAGCGGTAGCAAAGGAATTCGCAGCTAAGATTGGTGCTGATCTTTTTGAGATAGTTCCAGAGCAGCCTTATACAGCTGCAGATATAAAGTGGACCAATCCACTTGCTAGATGTAATAAAGAGCAGATTGGCAAAAAGGACGTTCCTGTAAGCGGAACAATTGAGAACTTTGACAATTACGATACTGTTTATATTGGCTTTCCTATCTGGTACGGACAGGCTCCAAGAGTAGTATATACATTCTGTAAAGGCTATGATTGGACCGGCAAGACTATACACGCATTTGCCACATCTGGTGGAAGCGGAATAGGTAAGACAGCTGATAAACTTGGAGAATATGTTCCTGGGGCAGCATCAGTAGATGCTAAGCTCGTACATTCAGCTTCAGAGATCTGATAATAATAAGACTTGCTATTTTGACATTATATAAGGGTAGCCCTGCAGGCAATGTGACTGATATCAGTGCACTTGCTTCTGCAGAGATACTCTTATTTTTATACTTAGGAATCAGTATATGGAAGCAGGAGTTTGGTGAAATATATGAAAAAACTAGATTGGATTTTATGACTACCTATAACACTATTATAGGTATTGCCTGAATACCTAAAATGGTGCTTTATGGTTAATGAGCAGAGCGTGGCTTATCATTTTTTTATAGGGATAACAGGAGAAAAAATGGCTAAACACACACCGCTCATGACCTATGAAAGTAGGGCTCATATATCCATTATCAGGGGAAGTGTGCTTGAGCCTCATGTTTCAGCTATAGTAAATGCGGCCAATAATAGTTTACTTGGTGGAGGCGGTGTTGATGGTGCTATTCATAGAGCTGCTGGCCCAGAGCTACTCGCTGAGTGCAGAAAGCTTAATGGCTGTGCGACTGGTGGTGCTAAGTCTACCAGGGCATATAATATAAAAACTGCAGATGATATTATTCATACAGTTGGTCCGGTGTATAGTGGGACGGAAACAGACAGATTACTACTTGCTTCGTGTTATTCAAGGTCTTTGGATGAGTCGTTATGATAAAAATGAGGGCTTGTGGAAATTATGATAGTGAGTCTCATCGGAGTCTCATACCAGTCTCATCTGTATGAGACTATGAAAGTGATGAAAAAGCGCATAAATTGGGCTTTTTATGAAATAATCTCATTTTGGTCTCATGCAAGTCTCATTCTAGTCTCACGTTTAAATGAGACTAGTTTGTGAAATATATGCATATATTATAGTCTATGTGAGAAAATGAATGCATTGTGTTAAGGGAGTGAGTCCGGTAGCCCAAAGAGATTTTATTTGGATACTTGGTTCTTTGCAGTAATTCTAATATGCTAATATCATCAATCTAATGGTAAACGTTATATTGAGCAGATATGGAATATACTATAATTCAAATTGCAATGCGGATTGGAAAGATGAAAAAGGGGTAAAATTTCAGGATATGTAGGAGAAAAGTTCAGTGGGTGAGTATGTAAGTATAACAATAGGTAACTATGACTTTTTGCAAAGGAAAAATACATTTGGAGATTTATTATCAATATTTGATAAAAAAGAACTGATTATCAAAGAAACTCAGGACGAAGAAGGTAAGAAATACATTCAGAGATATTTTTGTACTTCGATAAAAAATGCCAAGATGTGTTTGGATGTCATGGGACATACAATATCACAGGCTAAAGTTTTATTTGATAATTTGAAAGAAGCGGAGATAGATTATCTGGAAGATAGCACTGAGAATATCGATTTGGAACAGTATAAAAAGGAATTTGATTTTGACAGTTGGCGTAATGCGGTTTTGAAATATGCAAAAATACTTGAAAATGATATCTATAAAGAATTCAAGTATTTAAACTTGGAAAAAGAACGCCAGAAAAAAGTGCCTTTTAGTGAGGGGATACAAAAATCTCATCGTCATATAGCTTTCATGTCATCAAAATAGGTGAAGGCTAGTGAATGTGATGCTCTATAAAACTGGGTAAAAAAGAAAAAGTATTAGAAGATCTGGATTCCCTTATAAATAGATGCTTTTGATCCGAAACAACAGGGACTACAATGAGACATTAGATGTTTTTACAAATCTGTCCTGACATGGTAATATATATTCGCTGTGTCAGGACTATTTTTATATCATAATAGATAAATGGTGCCCGGCATGGTACTCGGTACAATAAGCTGAGAAAACAAATGGCTTAAATAAAGCATTTTTAGAAGGAGATACATAGAAAATGAAACTAGGAATCGTAGGTTTACCAAACGTAGGTAAGTCAACACTTTTTAATTCACTTACAAATGCAGGAGCTCTTGCTGCGAATTATCCTTTCGCTACAATTGATCCTAACGTTGGAGTTGTAGCTGTACCGGATAAGAGACTTAAGGCACTTGGAGATCTTTATCATTCCAAGAAGGTTACACCAGCAACAATAGAATTTGTAGATATCGCAGGACTTGTTAAGGGCGCAAGTAAGGGTGAAGGACTTGGAAACCAGTTCCTTGCTAATATTCGTGAGACTGATGCAATTGTTCATGTAGTAAGATGCTTTGAGGATCCTAACGTTGTACACGTTGATGGAAGTGTAGATCCTGCAAGAGATATAGAGACAATCAATCTTGAGCTTATTTTTGCTGATCTTGAGGTACTTGAGCGTAGAATTGCCAAGGTTACCAAGACAGCCAGAATGGACAAGACAGCAGCCAAGGAGCTTGAACTCCTTAACAAGATCAAGGCAACTCTTGAGGATAACAAGATGGCAAGAGAACTTGAAATTGAGGATGAAGATGAGAAGGCACTTATGAACAGCATGGATCTTCTCACATGGAAGCCTGTTATTTATGCTGCAAATGTCAAGGACGATGACCTTGCAGATGATGGGGCTTCTAATCAGTATGTACAGGCTGTAAGAGATTTAGCAGCTAAGTCAGGAAGTGAAGTATTTGTTATCAGTGCTCAGATAGAGGCTGAGATTTCAGAGCTTGATGAAGATGAGAAGGCAGAGTTCCTTGATAGTCTTGGCCTTACAGAGTCAGGCCTTGATAAGCTTATCGCAGCCAGCTACAGAACACTTGGACTTATGAGTTTCCTTACCTCCGGTGAAGATGAGACAAGAGCTTGGACAATCAAGATTGGAACCAAGGCTCCTCAGGCAGCAGGTAAGATCCACACTGATTTTGAGAGAGGATTTATCAAAGCTGAGGTTATTAATTATGAAGACCTTCTTCGCGAAGGCTCACTTTCTGCAGCAAGAGATAAGGGACTTGTACGTATGGAAGGTAAAGAGTACGTTGTCCAGGACGGAGATGTAATTCTCTTCAGGTTCAATGTTTAATTAAGGCTGATTATAAAATTGGAGGATATGAAAATGCCGGATATCATGGGGAAGATGGACATTGCCTTTCCTAATATTAATGTCTATCTTAATAATGTACCTAAAGAGTTTTCGGTTTTTGGCTTCACTGTTGCTTTGTATGGGGTGATCATCGGCTGCGGATTCTTTCTGGCGCTTCTTTTGATTTCCAGGATGGCCGGGAAGACCGGGCAGAAGTCTGATGATTACTGGGATATAGCTGTTTATATAATTATCTTTTCGATAATTGGAGCAAGGCTATATTACGTTATCTTTTCTTGGGATTATTACAAGGATAATCTGGTGTCGATTCTCTACTTGAGAAATGGTGGACTTGCTATTTATGGAGGCGTTATAGCTGGATTTTTAACTGCTTTTATCTATTGCAGGATCAAGAAAAAGAGCTTTCTGATGATGGCAGATACCATAATGTATGGCCTTGTTCTTGGCCAGGCTATAGGCAGATGGGGAAACTTTACTAACAGAGAGGCTTTTGGAGAATATACTGATGGTCTTCTTGCCATGAGACTTCCTGTGGAAATGGTTAGAAGCGGTGAGATCACAGCTCTTATGCGCGAGCATATGAGTGAGACAGCTAATTATGTTCAGGTTAGTCCTACATTCCTGTACGAGTGTATGTGGAATGTGTGTCTTTTGATCATACTTTTGATTTATTGTAAGCATAAGAGATTTAATGGAGAGATCATTCTTTTGTATCTTGGAGGCTATGGCCTTGGAAGAGCATGGATAGAGAATCTTCGAACAGATCAGCTTATCATGCCACATGTGGGACTTCCGGTTTCACAGGTTTTGGCTATATGCCTCGTTGTGTTTGCGATAGTCATGGATATAGTTGTGAGGATCAAACTTAAAGGTCAGGAAGTTGAGACATGGCCTGGACTTAAGAAGTGATAAGTAAATATTTTTTTGATTTAAACGCCACTCCTTCGGGGGGTGGCGTTTTTGATTGCAATAGAACAAAAGCGAATAGATGCTTACATACATATTTATTAAAACAAAATAAAACTTTAACGGATAGACGAGCAACAGAGAAAATAGGGTTGTTTTATCAAATAAATTACTTTATAATGAATTCAGGTGGTAAAAAGTGTTAAAAAGTGGTTAAAAGTGGTAGAAAAGTGGTAAGATAATTTGGGAACAGCATTTAAAGGTGAATATAGTCATTCCATAGACGCTAAGGGAAGACTCATAATGCCTGCTAAATTCCGCGAAATCCTTGGTGAACAGTTTGTGGTTACCAGAGGTTTTGACGGATGCCTTTTTGTGTTCTCAGAAGAAGGCTGGGAGAAGTTTGAAGAGAAACTTCAGGCTCTTCCTATGGACAAGCCTGAAGCCCGTATGCTCAGCAGATTCTTCCTTGCGGGAGCAATTGACGCTGAGGTTGATAAACAGGGCAGAATACTGATCCCGTCCAATCTGCTTGCTCATTCCAAGATAGAGAAAGAGGCTGTTGTTGCCGGAGTAGGTAACAGGGTTGAAATCTGGAGCAAGGATGAGTGGGAGAAGGCCAGCACTTTTGATGACATTAACAGTATTGCTGCCAAGATGAGTGAATATGGCTTGAGCATCTAAGCCATGCGCAGACATGGCAGATAACAGACATATTGCTTGCACACAAAGGAAAAGACATGGAATTCAAACATTATTCGGTGCTTCTACATGAGTGCCTGGACAATCTGAATATTAAGCCTGATGGCATTTATCTTGACGGAACTCTTGGCGGAGCAGGGCATTCTTTTCACATCGCAGAGAGACTTGATAAGGGTGGCCATTTATATGGCACAGATCAGGATGAAGATGCTATAGCGGCAGCTACCAAGAGACTTGAACCATTTTCAGACAGAGTGACTATCATAAGAGACAATTACGAGAACGCAGTTACCAGACTTAAGAATCTGGGAGTCACCGGCGTTGACGGAATATTACTTGACCTTGGCGTTTCATCTTACCAGCTTGATAATGCCGAGAGAGGTTTTACCTACAAGGAAGATGTTCCGCTTGATATGAGAATGGATCAGAGACAGACTCTTACTGCAAGGGATATCGTCAATGATTATTCGGAGACAGAGATTTTCCATATCATAAGAGACTATGGTGAAGATAAATTTGCCAAGAATATTGCCAAGCACATTTGTATTGAGAGAGCTAAGGCACCGATAGAGACGACATTTCAGCTCAATGACATTATTAAGGCTGCAATTCCTGCTAAGATGAGAGAAAAGGGAGGACATCCTTCCAAGAGAACTTACCAGGCTATTAGAATTGCTCTTAACAGAGAACTTGATGTTCTGCAGAATTCATTAGATGGATTTATTGATTTCCTTAATCCGGGTGGAAGGCTGTGTGTAATAACATTCCATTCTCTTGAGGACAGGATCACCAAGAATAATTTCAGAACCAATGAGAATCCCTGTACTTGCCCGCCGAACTTTCCGGTTTGCGTATGTGGCAAGAAATCCAAGGGAAGAGTAGTAACAAGAAAACCTATTTTGCCAAGTGATCAGGAACTGGCAGAGAACAAGAGATCCCAGAGCGCTAAACTTAGGGTATTTGAGAAAGTATCAGAGTAAGACTTTAGAATAAGACATTAGTTCAATGCATTTATACATGAAGCATTGATACAGATAAGGAGGTTTAGAACATGGCTAGCAGATATGTATATGGAAATACCATTAGAAGAGTAGCTGATCCGGTTCGTGAACGTAGACCATACCATGTTCATGAGCCTCAGCAGGGGAAAAAGAGACACCATATGAGCCTTGGATATTTGTTGTTTTTATCTTTGGCTGTTATCCTTATGGTTATGACATTGGCATGGTATATTTCGCTTCAGTCACAGATCACAAACAGTGTTAAGAACATTGCTACACTTGAGAGTCAGCTTAACACATTGAAACAGGAGAATGATGAGGCGTATAATAGAGCGAATGGAAACGTTGATCTGGATGAGGTTAAGAGAATAGCAATCCAGGAATACGGAATGACATATGCAACTGAGGGGCAGATTGTAACATACTCTGATGGAGGCGGCAATGACTATGTGCGTCAGGTAGCTCCAATTCCCCAAAGTGATGGAAAGTGATACAGAGCAATGAGGAAAAAGAGAAAAAAGAACGTCCATAAATTTACCATAGGAATGAAAAAGAAGCTGGTAGTACTGTTCATATTAGTACTACTGGCTTTCGTTGGATTAGGGGCAAGACTTATCCATATTACCATGAATAACGGAGAGGAATACGAGAAGCAGGTCCTGTCGCAGCAGCAATATGACTCTACAACCCTGCCTTTTAGAAGAGGAGAAATACTGGATGCAAATGGAACGATCCTTGCTTACAGCGAGAAGGTTTACAATCTGGTACTGGATGCCAAGCTTCTTCTTCGTGACGAGAAGTATCTTGAACCTACCCTTAAAGCGCTCGTAACATATTTTAAGCTGGATGCATCAGAGATCAGATCATATCTTAGCGATCATCCTACTTCCCAGTACTATGTTCTGGCCAAAAAGCTCTCGTATGATCAGATTGCAGATTTTCAGGAACTGATCACTCTTGGCTCAGAAAAATATGATGAGAATATCCAGGGAATCTGGTTTGAATCAGGTTATATCAGGAAATATCCTAATAATTCCATGGCTTGCGATGTTATTGGTTTTACAACCGGCGATAACTACGGCATGTACGGACTGGAAGAATACTATAATGACGTCCTCTCAGGAACTGCAGGCAGAGAATATGGATATCTTGATGATGATTCCAAGCTTGAGAGAACAACAATTCCTGCTACTGACGGAGACAGCATAGTCACAACTATAGATGGTAACCTTCAGAATATAGTTGAGAAATATCTTCAGGAATTTAATGATGAATATTCCAATAATGTCAGAGAGGCCAACGGAGCTAATAATGTAGGCTGCATTATGATGGATGTTAATTCCGGAGAGATACTTGCTATGGCAAGCTATCCCTTTTACGATCTCAATAATCCAAGAGATACTTCCAGACTTATCGGAATGCCTTCAGTAGATGAAAAGGGCAACAAGGTTAAGGGTGAATCTGTTTTTGATTCAGGTGTATATATTACGCAGGAGATGATTGACGGATTTACTGACGAGCAGCTCTATCAGAACTATAACGCTCTTTGGAAAAACTTCTGTATTTCAGATACCTATGAACCAGGTTCAGTAGCCAAGCCATTTACTGTCGCTACAGGACTTGAGTCAGGATCTATAACAGGTAATGAGGTATATAGCTGCCCTGGATTCCTCCATGTAGGTGACTATGATATCAAGTGCCATAACAGAAATGGTGACGGATATGTATCAGTCGAGCGTGGTATCGAGATTTCGTGCAATGTTGCTATGATGTACATTGGACAGTCAATCGGAGTGAATACATTTTCTGAGTTTCAGAGAATCTTTGGTTTTGGTTTAAAGACAAACATAGACCTTGCAGGAGAAGCCAGAACAGAAGGACTTACTTATTCAGCAAGTGATATGGGACCTACAGACCTTGCAGTTAATACTTTCGGACAAGGTTTCAACGTAGACATGATAGAGATGATAAGCGCGTATTGTTCTCTTATTAATGGCGGTTATTTTTATGAACCGCACGTTGTTAAGAAGATTGTAAACTCAAGCGGAGCTACAGTTAAAAATATAGAGCCAAGGATCCTTAGACAGACTGTATCTCAGAGTACTTCTGATAAGATCAGGCAGTACTGTGAAGCGGTTGTTATGGGCGATGAGGGTACTGGTAGAACAGCAAGACCAGCCGGATATCGCATAATTGGCAAGACGGGAACAGCTCAGACTCTTCCCCGTGGTAACAGACAGTACGTTGTTTCCTTTATGGGGGCAGCTCCTGCCGATAATCCCAAGGTGGCAATCTATGTTGTAATAGACAGGCCTAATGTTTTGATTCAGGAAACAGCTACAAGACTTGCAACAGTTCTGGTTAAAAAGATCCTCACAGAAGCTCTGCCTTATATGAATGTTCCTATGACTGAGGAACTCTCCGAAAAAGAGATTCAGGAGCTTGAGGAATTAAGAGAAAAAATGGTTACCCCTGCAATAGTTGAAAATCCGGATGCTGCAGGAACAGAAGGCTCATCAGGAGATGAAAGCAGTAGTGAGGGAAGCTCATCTATGCTTACTCCTGAAGAAGCAAAAGCTCTGGAAGCTGCAGAAAAATCAAGCAAATCATCTATTTGGCAGGCATTTGACGTTGACCCTCAGACGGGGTATTATATTGACCCGGAGACAGGTGATCTTTTGGATCCAAATAATGGAAGCCCGACAGGATATGAAGTTCTTCCGGACTTTGATGGAACCGGAGTTTCGGAAAGTGCAGCTGCTGCATCTGGCAGTTCTGCGCAATAAAAATGTCTAAATTGTATTTTTAGTTGATTTAGTGAGGATAAAACGGTGAGTGACTATATTTTCAGAACATTGATACCAACAGTTGTTTCTTTTTGCATTGCAGTTGTGATTGGCCCTAGAGTAATTGAGATGCTCAGACGCCTTAAGGCAGGCCAGACTGAGAGAGAAGAGGGACTTGAGTCTCACAAGAAGAAAACGGGAACACCTACAATGGGCGGAATAATTTTCCTGATTCCATTTCTTATTATTGGTATCTTCTACAGCATGAGCCACAAGGAAGTCATTCCGGTGCTGATAATGACGATCGGATTTGGCATCATTGGCTTTTTGGATGACTACATTAAGGTAGTAAGGAAGCACAACCTGGGCCTTCTTCCATGGCAGAAGCTCCTTGGACAGTTTATTGTAGTAGCTGTATTTGTTCTGTATATATACAATTTTACAGATCTTTCTCTTGCACTTAAGATTCCGTTTACTGATATCACACTTGATATCGGTTTTTGGAACATCCCAATTCTGTTCTTTATTGCACTTGGAACAGGTAATGGAACAAACCTCACAGACGGCGTTGACGGACTTTGCGCGTCAGTTACAGCAGTTGTAGCCGGATTCTTTATTGCGGCAGCGATGTTCTATGGTGCAACAGGTGCAGAAGTTATGTCAGCAGCTATGCTGGGCGGACTTCTGGGCTATCTTGTATACAACGTATATCCGGGCAAGGTCATGATGGGAGATCTGGGATCTCTTGCTATCGGAGGCTTTGTTACAAGTATTGCTTATGTTATGAATATGCCGATTTTCATTGTTATAGTCGGCTTTATTTATGCCGGTGAGGCAATTTCAGTAATCATGCAGGTTACATATTTTAAGCTGACACATGGTAAAAGAATTTTCAGAATGGCGCCAATTCATCATCACTTTGAAAAAGGCGGCTGGTCAGAGACAAGGGTAGTTAACGTGTTCACTACAGTAACTGTGATCATGTGTCTCATAGCTTATGCAGGACTTAGATGATAATAGCCATATTTTATGGTAATAAGTATTTAACTTAAGAGGAAATAAAAAATGACAGCAGATTTAAAAGGGAAAAAAGTTCTTGTAATCGGCTCGGGACTTTCAGGAGTTGGATCAGTAAACCTTCTCAATAAGGTTGGTGCGCTTCCTGTAGTACTTGAGGAAAATACCAAGGTTACAGAGGATAACATCAGAAATAAGTTACATGAAGAAGATAGAGAGGGTACCAGGATAATAGTTGGGACAATCTCTGACGAAGATCTTTCAGATATAGCTCTGACAGTGCCAAGTCCTGCAGTTCCACTTGATGCTCCGACAGTTATGCGTATCAAGGATAAGAATATTCCAATCTGGAGTGAGATTGAACTTGCCTATAACTTTGCTAAGGGCAAAATGATCGCAATCACAGGAACAAACGGCAAGACTACTACTACAACACTTGTAGGTGAGATCATGAAGGCGCACTTTGGAAAAGCGTACGTAGTAGGCAATATAGGTGTTTCCTATGCTGAGAGCGCACTTGAAATGGATGAGTCTTGCGTAACAGTCGGTGAGATAAGCTCTTTCCAGCTCGAAGCAGTAGATAATTTCCATGCTAATGTATCAGCTATTCTCAATATCACACCGGATCATCTTAACAGACATCATACGATGGAATGTTATGCTCAGATGAAAGAGAATATTACACATAACCAGACCAAAGAGGACACTTGCGTTCTCAACTATGACAACGAATATACAAGAGATTTTGGAGCTAGATGTCCTGCCAAGGTTGTATTCTTTTCGTCAAAAGAAAAGCTTGAAGACGGCTTCTATCTTGATGGCGAGGATATTTACATGGCAACTGCAGGAAATGCCATGAAGATCATGAATATACATGATATGAATCTTGTTGGAACCTGTAATGTTGAGAATGTAATGGCAGCTATAGCAATGAGCCTTGCTATGGATGTGCCTCTTGCTACTATTTTGTCTGTTATCAGGAATTTCAAGGCCGTTGAACACAGAATTGAATTTGTAGCTACCAAGAGAGGTGTTGATTACTACAACGATTCTAAGGGAACTAATCCGGATGCAGCAATTCAGGGCGTTAAGGCTATGTGTAAGCCTACAATACTCATAGGCGGCGGATATGATAAAGGAAATGACTATGATGAGTGGATTGAGAGCTTTGGCGATACTATAAAGCTTCTTGTCCTCATTGGACAGACCAGGCAGAAAATAGCTGAGTGTTGTGACAAACACGGCTTTAGTAATTACGTATTTAAGGATACTTATGAAGAGGCACTTGAGTTCTGCACTGAGAGCGCACAGAAGGGCGATGCGGTTCTTTTGTCTCCCGCATGCGCAAGCTGGGACATGTTCCCAAATTATGAGACCAGAGGTAAGAGATTTAAAGATTACGTAAATAAATTATCTGACTAATTATGCAAAATAGACGCTTTTTGTCTATTGCGAGGGGGAAAATTGGCAAGAGCAGCAACACTTGGAAAACCAAAAGAAGAAACCTATGTGGACTACAGTCTTATTTTTGTAGTCCTGTTTCTATTGTCTTTTGGACTTATAATGTTATATTCAACCAGCTCATATGAGGCTGGCGTGAGTCTTGGGGATTCTGCATATTATTTTAAGCATCAGCTTGTCCCGACTCTTTTGGGACTTGGCATTATGCTTTTTATGTCGTTTTTTCCGTATAAAGTATTACAGAAACTTACGGTACCTATTTATCTTTTTGCAGTAGTGCTTCTCATTTTGCTCTATCCCTATGGAAGAACTGTAAATGGTGCGAGAAGATGGATCATTTTTCACGGTGTATCCATTCAGCCTGCAGAGGTTGCCAAGTTTGCCGTAATTGTTTTTACTGCTACGATCATTATCAAGATGCGCAGTAATCTTTTAACAGCCAAGGGGTATTGCACAGCACTCCTTTTCCCGCTTATCCTGGCTCTTATGGTATACAAGATTTCAGAGAACCTTAGCTCCGCTATCATTGTAATGGGAATTGCTGTTATTATGCTGTTCGTTGCTACTCCGGGCTACAAGAGGTATTTGGCTGTAGCGCTTGGAGTAATAGCTCTGGTTGCTGTTATTGTTGTTATTATTGCTAATTCAGATGATAGCAGTGGTATGAACTACAGATTTAAGAGAGTTCTTGCCTGGCTTGATCCTGCTGCTTATGCCAGTGATTACAGTTTCCAGACACTTCAGGCTCTTTATGCAATAGGCTCCGGAGGAATTTTCGGAAAAGGCCTTGGAGAGAGCATGCAGAAGATGAAGCTTCCTGAAGCCCAGAACGATATGATTTTTTCTATTATTTGTGAAGAACTGGGGCTTTTTGGTGCTGTGGCTGTTATGCTGATGTTCATTCTTCTCATATGGCGACTTATGATCATTGCTAATAATGCCAATGATATGTTTGGGGCTCTTCTTGTTATTGGAGTAATGGCACATATTTCCATTCAGGTTATCCTGAATATTGCCGTTGTTACCAATACAATTCCTAATACCGGCGTTACGCTTCCTTTTATCAGCTATGGAGGCTCAGCGGTTATTGTTCAGCTGGCAGAAGTGGGCATAGCCCTTAATGTTGCCAGGAATATTGGAAGGGAATAAATACGTATCAGGATGGCAAAAAAGCGACGAAAAAAGGTAGTCAAAAGACGAAGAAAACAATATGGCAGTTATCACATGAGTATAAGAGACTACATGGAGGATTTTCATCCTTTTGAGGGACTGTTTAGATCCTTGAGAAGTAGCAGGAGTCTTTTTATTATTCTTGGAATTGTACTCACTGTGATGGTGGTTCTGGTGGTAGCACTAAACTATATAGTTGAAAATTATAAGGTTACAAATATTTACGTGAGTGGCAACACTCATTATACCAATGAAGAAATTATCGATATGGTAATGACAGACGGGCTTAGCCGCAATTCTCTATATCTGTCATTTAAGTATAGGAACAAGAGTATAGAAGGCGTTCCGTTTGTTGAGAAGATGGATGTGGACATTGTTTCACCTGACACCATCAGAATAAATGTTTATGAGAAGGCTGTTGCCGGGTATATAGCATATCTTGGGCGTTACATGTACTTCGACAGGGATGGTATTGTAGTTGAGAGTTCCATGGAGCCCTCAGATGTGGTTCCACAGGTAATGGGGCTTGATTTTAACTACGTTATTCTCCATGAGAAACTCCCTGTGGACAATGAGACTGTATTTGCCGAGATACTTGATCTGACTCAGCTTTTGGACAAATACAATATGCATGCCGATAAGATCTTTTTTGACAATGAATACAATGTTTATATTTATTTTGGGGACATTGAGGTCAGTTTAGGTACAAGTTCTTATATTGATGAAAAAATTATACAACTTCAATATATTCTGCCTAATCTGGAAGGGAAAAAAGGCTTATTGGAGATGAAAGATTTTGACGAAGATACTAAAAACATCACATTTGAAGAGAAAAATCAGTGAATTGTCTTCGAAAAAACAAAAATTTAGATAAAAAAAACGGGTTGATAATTGAAACAAAAAATCGTATCATAGCTATTAGGAGTTTATGAGGTTTGTGAAGGAGGAGTTGTCTTGCTGGAGATTAAGTCAAATGAGGCTGAGTCTGGCTGCAAAATCATCGTTGTCGGGGTTGGTGGCGCAGGCAATAATGCTGTAAATAGAATGGTAGATGAGAATATTACCGGTGTAGAATTCATCGGTATTAATACTGATAAGCAGGCTCTTCAGCTCTGCAAAGCACCTAAGCTTTTACAGATAGGTGAGAAGCTTACAAAGGGTCTTGGCGCCGGTGCTAAGCCTGAGATCGGAATGAAGGCTGCAGAGGAGAGTGCAGAGGAGATTTCTGCTGCACTTAAGGGTGCAGATATGGTATTTGTTACCTGCGGTATGGGTGGCGGTACAGGTACCGGAGCTGCTCCTGTTGTTGCCAAGCTTGCCAAGGATATGGGAATTCTTACTGTTGGCGTAGTTACTAAGCCTTTCAGTTTTGAAGCTCGTGTTCGTATGCAGAACGCTTTGCTTGGTATACAGAATATTAAATCAAACGTAGATACTCTTATCGTTATTCCTAACGATAAGCTTCTTCAGATTGTCGACAGACGTACAACAATGCCGGATGCGCTTAAGAAGGCTGATGAAGTCCTTCAGCAGGCTGTTCAGGGAATTACTGATCTTATCAATGTTCCTGCAGTTATCAATCTTGACTTTGCTGACGTACAGACAGTTATGAAGGATAGAGGAATTGCTCATATCGGTATTGGTAGCGGTAAGGGCGATGACAAGGCTACAGATGCTGTTAAGATGGCTGTTGAGTCTCCGCTTCTTGAGACCAAGATCAATGGCGCATCTAATGTTATCATCAACATTTCCGGTGATATTACACTTGCAGATGCATCTGATGCTTCTGAGTATGTTCGTAATCTTGCAGGAGATGATGTTAACGTTATCTTCGGTGCAATGTATGATGAGAGCAAGACAGATACATGTACAATTACTGTTATTGCTACAGGTATTGAGGACAAGATCAATACAGCACCTACACCTAAGCCGGCAGCTACAGCTGCAGGAGTTGCAGGTAACGCACATGTGGCTGGACAGGCAGTTGCACCTCAGCCAACTGTTGTTCATACACCTATTTCACCTGTAACACCTCTTCAGACAGTTGTAACACCAATGCAGGCAGCTACAGAGACAGTTAGCACAGTTAATATCGCCAGACCGGCTCAGCCGCTTACTCTGAATAAGCCTTCAGAGATCAAGAGCACAGTAGAGCCCAAGTCACTTAAGATACCGGATTTCCTTCAGAGGAAATAATTATATTTATGAATTAGAAGTTATGGCCCGTCGCAGTTATGCGACGGGTTTTTTTTCAGCATTTTATCCATTTTTCTTCGAAATTTAGTGTAGAAAAAGGCGGCAATTGATGATACAATAGTTTGTGGAGTTGTATATTGTTCATACAATATACTGTGGAGATGAAAAAACAAATTATTATGAGCGTAAAATGGAGGACACGCTATGAAATGCCCATTCTGTGGAAAAGATGACACAAGAGTAATTGATTCCCGACCAGCAGATGAGAACACATCCATCAGGAGAAGAAGAGTTTGTGATTCCTGTGGTAAACGTTTTACTACCTATGAGAAAGTTGAGACAATACCTCTTATTGTCATTAAGAAGGGTGATGTGCGTGAACCCTATGACAGAGCCAAGATTGAGGCTGGTGTTTTCAGAGCCTGCCATAAGCGCCCTGTAAGTGCTGAGCAGATAACAAGGCTCGTAGATGCTGTAGAGACTGAAGTTTTCAATATGGAGCAGAAGGAAATTCCTAGTCGTGCCATCGGAGAGATAGTAATGGATAAGATGAAGAATCTTGATCCTGTTGCATATGTAAGATTTGCCTCTGTTTACCGTGAATTCAAGGATGTTAACACCTTTATGGATGAGCTTAAATCAGTCCTCAGGAAAGAGGCAGAGGGGACGATAACAGATTCTACGGACAAGAATACACCACTTCTCAAGAAAGAGTGATTTGTTTAAGAGGGCTTTCAGTTCATCTGTAAGCCCTTTATTTATGCCTGTGTTCGGGAACAAACAAATATAAGATGGAGTTGACAAATTCTTGTCAAAGTCTTATATTTTCAATGTGACGCTAGAGGAGTGCGTCATGTCCGCTGACTCTTTTCATTAGAGCAGCAAGTAATTAAATAGGAGGAAGATTTTAACATGATGAACAAGAAAATTGGAAGGATGGGAAGTTCACTTCTGATGGTCGTGTTAACAACACTGACTGTTGCATTGAGCGGATGCTCAAGTGACAAGGCAGGTGATTCCGCCAAGGTAGATGCAAGTGTAGAGGCAGGCACTGAAACAGTGACCGGCACAGAGACAACAGAATCTACAGATGTAGCGGATGATCTTTCTAAGCTTACCGTAGGAATACCTCAGGATATTGACGGTCTTGACCCTCACAATTCAACAGGGGCAGGAACAAGAGAAGTATTCTACAACATTTTTGAAGGCCTTGTTAAGGCTGATTCAGAAGGTAATCTTAACCCTGCTGTAGCCAGTGAGTATACGATTTCAGATGATAGTAAGGTTTACACCTTTACTCTTAGGGATGGTATCAAGTTCCACGATGGAAGCTTAGTTACAGTAGAGGATATCAAATATTCCCTTGAGCGTAATATGGGTGTTGACGGAAGTGAGCCTCTTATCAAGGCTTATGGCAAGATTGACAGTGTAAACATTGTTGATGACAGCCACGTAGAGGTTGTTCTTAAGGAAGCTGACTCAGATTTCCTTACTCAGCTTACAGTAGCTATAATTCCTGCAAGCAATGAACATCCGGAGACAACACCAATAGGAACAGGCCCATACAAGTATGTTTCTAACTCACCACAGGAGAATTTTGTAGTAACAAGATTTGACGATTACTGGGGAGAGAAGGCTTATATCAAGGATGTAGTATTCAAGATTGAAGCTAACATGGATGCAATCGTACTTGATCTTGAGGGTGGTTCCATCGATATGATGGCACGTGTGACACCTACACAGGTTAGCCAGCTTTCTGACAAATTTGAGGTTTATGAGGGAACTATGAACCTTGTTCAGGCTCTTTACCTCAACAACGCAGTTAAGCCTTTTGACGATGTAAGAGTACGTCAGGCTCTTTGCTATGCTGTTAACCCACAGGAAATCATGGATTTCGTTTCAGAGGGCGCAGGAACAGAGGTAGGAAGTGCTATGTTCCCTGCATTTAGCAAGTACTATATGCCGGAGCTTAACGATACATACAATACAGATGCAGACAAGGCCAAGGAGCTTCTTGCAGAAGCCGGATATCCTGATGGCTTTGAGTTCACAATAACAGTTCCATCCAACTATGGCCAGCACGTTGACACAGCTCAGGTTATTTCTGAGGAGCTCAAGGAAATCGGCGTTACAGCCAAGATCCAGGAGATCGAGTGGAATTCATGGGTAAGTGATGTTTACTCAGGCAGAGAATTTGAGGCAACTGTAGTAGGAATCGATGCTTCAACTCTTTCTGCATCAGCACTTCTGTCCAGATATGTATCAGACAATGGCAAGAACTTTGTAAACTTTAACAGTGCTGATTACGACGCAGCTTATGCTAAGGCATCAGCAGCAACTGATGATGCTGAGAAGACAACATATTACAAGGAATGCGAGACTATCCTTTCCAAGGAAGCAGCCAGCGTTTACATTCAGGATCTTCCTGAGTTTGTTGTTCTCAACAAGAAATTTACCGGATATACATTCTATCCACTCTATGTGCAGGATATTGCCAAGATCAGACCTGCACAGTAATATTTAATGAGATAAGGTCAATAATCATAAATGCGCACATGCCTAGTAAGCATTTTGACCTTATTACATGAATTTAATTATTTGCAAGTAAGCGGGGAATATGCATATGAAATACACACTCAAAAAACTCTCATCTACGATTGTTACGTTGATAGTGGTTTCATTATGCGTATTCCTCGCTTTTAATGTTTTGCCCGGAGACCCTGCTATCAGAATGTTAGGGCTTGAGGCTTCACCTGAGCTTGTGGCTCAGACAAGAGAAAAAATGGGACTTAACGATCCTGTTTTGGTCAGATATTTTAGATGGTTCATAGCTTTTTTACAGGGAGATTTTGGAACATCATATACATATAGCGTTCCGGTATCGAGCCTTATTATGAGTAAGGTGCCAATAACGCTGACACTTGGAATACTTGCCTTTTTGTTTACCGTTGTTATTTCCATTCCTGTTGGAATAGCAACAGCCAAGTACGAGAATGGCATTCTTGACAGGATTATTACGGTGATCAATCAGGTTATTATGGCTATTCCGCCTTTCTTTTCAGGTATTTTGATCACTTTTATATTTGGAATGATATTGAAATTATTTACCCCGGGAGGATTCGTGTCCTACACGGAGGATATCAGAGGATTCCTTAGATATCTCTTTTTCCCGTCGATTGCAATTGCGTTTCCTAAAATTGCAATGACAGTCAGAATGCTGAGGGGTAATCTTATAGATGAATCAGGTAAAGATTATGCGAGAACCGCATATTCAAGAGGTAATAACACAAACGGAGTTCTATACAGACATGTTTTGAAAAATGCCATGATTCCGGTCATTACGTTTTTGGGAATGGCTTTGGCAGATATGGTTGCAGGAAGTATCGTTGTTGAGCAGGTATTTAATATCCCCGGAATCAGCCGCATTCTGTTATCAAGTATCAGTAACAGAGACTATCCGGTAGTAGAAGCTATTATTATGGGCATTGCCATAATTGTTATAGGAGTAAATTTCCTTGTAGACATCATTTACAGAGTGATCGATCCGAGGATTGAGATAGAAGACTAAATCAAGATGAAGAATTCAAAACTTAGAAAACTTAGCAAAAATCCATATGTTCTGATAGGCGGGATCATTATGGGGCTTGTCCTTGCGATGATAATCCTGGGTATTTTCTGGATGCCTTATGAGCCTACCAAAATGAGCGCTTCTGAGAAGCTTCAGGGAATATCTCTTCGCCATATTATGGGAACTGACAATATGGGACGTGATGTGTTCAGCAGGGTTATGTATGGTAGCAGGGTCACACTTATGATTGCCATTGGTACGATTATTATCGGTGCCGGCGTTGGTACGATAATAGGCGCTATTACTGGCTACTATGGAGGCATGATCGATGAGGTTACCATGAGAGTAATAGATGCTCTTTTTGCTTTTCCGAGTATTCTGCTGGCACTGGTAATTGTCAGTGTATTTGGCGTTGGCTGGACTCAGCTTGTTATCTCGCTTGGAATCGCCTTTGTACCTAGCTTTGCCAGAATAGTAAGGGGCGAAGTCCTCAGGTGCAAGAACATGGATTATATTGAGAATGCCAGACTTCAGGGCGTTTCAGACCTTAGAATGATCTTTTTACATATTCTTCCTAATATCAAGGGAGTTTTGGCATCATCTATACTTATTGGATTTAACAATGCTGTTCTGGCAGAGGCCGGGCTTTCTTATCTGGGAGTTGGATCACAGCCGCCATATGCCAGCCTTGGACGTATGCTTTCCGATGCACAGCAGTATATGTTTACAAGACCCAGCTATGTTCTGTGTCCCGGTATAGTTATAGTGCTCATGGTTTTGGGCTTTGCATTCTTGGGAGAGGGGATTAAGAGATGGGAATAATTCTTGATGTTACTGATCTCCATATAGAGTTTCATGATTCAGATTCACCGGAGACAGCGGTTGAGGATTTTGATCTGATGCTGGCTGATGGTGAAATTGTCGGCATAGTTGGAGAGTCCGGATCCGGCAAGAGTATGAGTGCACTTGCTATTGCAGGCCTCCTTAGCAGACACGCTATCAAGAAAACAGGCAGGATCATGTTTGAAGGCCATGACCTTTTGACTTGTGACAGGAAAACTCTCAGATCTTTTCAGGGTGATGAGATTTCAATTATTTTCCAGGAACCTATGACAAGTCTGAACCCTGTTAAAAGGATCGGATGGCAGGTAGAGGAGCCTCTTCGCATTCATCATCCTGAGATAAAAAAGGCAGAGCGCAAGAAGCGCGCTATAGATATGCTCAAGGATGTTGGACTTGAGAATGCTGAGGAAGTTTACTATATGTATCCTCATGAGTTATCAGGCGGAATGAGACAGAGGGTTATGATCGCTGCTGCGATGATAGGAAATCCTCAGATTCTGATAGCTGATGAGCCGACAACTGCTCTTGATGTAACAGTTCAGGCCCAGATAGTAGAGCTTCTCAAGAAGATCAATAGAGAGAAGAGGACATCTATTATCTTTATTTCCCATGACCTCAGCCTTGTAAGCCAGCTCTGCGAGAGAGTTATAGTAATGCAGAAAGGAAATATTGTTGAATCCGGCGATACCAGGACCGTGTTCACAAGGCCTATTCACAGCTATACCAAGAAACTCATAGCAGCTATACCCAAGATTGATCTGGATAACCAGTGAGTCCTTGATTGTATGATAATATATTTGCACTGCTGAAGCTTTTTTGGATTATATGATCTAAAATCTGCACTGCTGTAACATTATTGAATCATATGATTATGGAATGAATAAATTTATCATAAATAGATGGCGATATATGATGATTCGCCATAATGGTGTCATATCAGATGGAAAAAGAAAAAGTATTAAGAGTTACTGGGCTTAATGTTTTTTACAAGAACAGAAAGCGTAAACTCTTTTCCCGGAAAAATAAAAAAATACAGGCTCTTTTCGATGTTTCTTTTGACATGGATGAGGGTGAAGTACTTGCGATAGCCGGCGAGTCAGGATGTGGTAAATCAACGCTTGCAAGGGCTATTGTCGGAATAAACAAGGATTATCAGGGCGAAATCTGGCAGAAATACGGAAGGCCCATGATGGTATTCCAGGATCCATATAATTCACTTAATCCAGCCAAGAGGATCGGATGGCTTCTTGAAGAGCCGCTCAAGGTTGACAAGGAGCGCAAGTGGACCAGTGAGGAGCGCCGCAAGAGAGTTGAAGAGATCATGCAGGAAATTGAGCTTCCGCTCAGCATGTTAGACAGATATCCTTCACAGTTATCCGGCGGACAGAGGCAGCGAGTATGTATAGGAATAGCTCTTATGCGAGAGCCCAAGCTTCTGATTGCCGATGAACCTGTTTCAGCCCTTGATGTTACAATCCAGGCACAGATTATGGAGCTGCTCAATAATCTGCACAGGAAGCATGGGATTTCAATCATATTCATATCCCATGACCTGAGGGTTGTATACCAGATAAGCGATCATGTAATGGTAATGAAAAACGGTCATGTGGTCGAGTACGGCGCCACAAGAGATGTGTACAGAAACCCTCAGGCTGACTATACCATACAGCTCCTAAAGGCCGCAGGCATCACCAAATAATTAAATATTAAATATTTATTAAAAGCCTTAAAACATACTAAAAACCGTGTGTTTTAGGGCTATTTTTGTATAATTATATTAAGTATTGTTGTTGCTTTTCCGATATATACATTAGTAAACAAGTGTTTTTATTGGAAAGGAGAGGAAAAATGGCATTAGATAGAATTAATGGATTTGTAAACTATAATGCTTACAACATTCCTCCCGCAGTTGATAATAACATCAAGGTAGGTACACAGGCTCCGCAGAATGCTCCTTTGAAGGCACCGGAGAAGCCTGTGGAAGCTCAGAAGGAAGAACCCAAAAAAGGTCTGGATCTTACCGTTGAAGAGCTTCCTGCAAGAGAAAATGCCTCTATTGAAAACGTGGCTATTTCTTTTGGCATGTACGACAGCTCATCTATAGATCTTTTCGGGGAGAAAGGTCTTGCCTCAGAAGATATGAAGCAGGCAATATCAGGAATGCAGAGAGATAAGATTCTTCACGAGTACCAGTACTTTGTTGGCGGCAAGGATCTTACTGGTAAGCAGAGCAATATTATCACTGGAACAGAAGACGGACTTGTTATCAAGCTGTAATAATACATGCGCACCTCGCGGATATGAAACTAATTGCTTCGCAATTCCGCTCGGGCGCGAAAGAGTCGCGAGCGACTCTTTGTTCAAAATGATATAGATCGCCAAGTGGGCGTGTTATATAGAGAAGAAAACGACTTTTTTAACCAGAAAGCCGTTTTCTTTTCTTTTTTTGTGCTAATCTGCTTAAAATAATAATAACAATAAAGAGATTTCTTGTTCTTTGGTATTATGCTCGAAAATAAAATAATACCAGCAAGAATAATAACCCCATATTGTTATTATGAAAAATTAAAAATCGCGGACCAAATTCTTCAAAAATAATACCAGTACGCTGATTATCAGGCTATTGGTTTTATTTTTTATCAAATATTCTGTGTTTAAATCCAAAATCTGTAATAACAAAATAGCCTTTGAGTTAATGTTGGTATTAAATTGCCCAAAAATAGTATTTAAAGTCCAGTTAAAACAAGGCATTATAGAAAATGCATATGTGATGGCGTCTTGAATTTTGCATTTAAGATGTCGTAATATGTTCATATGTGTAGGTGTATGTAGAGATATTATCTAAAGATAAAGTTTTGATAGAATATGCTGGATCTGGGGAGGATGACTATGGCTAATTTTACTGACGGGAATACTAACGTGTGTGGACTTATAGGAAATCCTGTAAGGCATACGCTTTCACCTCTTATACATAACAGCCTGGCTGAGATTACGGGGATAAACATGGTCTACGTTCCCTTTGAGGTAGCAGAAGGGGATGTTTCTGATGCTGTTAAGGGAGCGCTGGCTCTTGGGGTAAGAGGTCTTAATGTCACTATTCCCTATAAAAGTGATGTTATTCCATGCCTTGAGGATATAGATCCTCTTGCCAAGGCAATAGGCGCGGTCAATACTCTGGTGAGAACACCAAATGGTGGCTTTAAGGGCTACAACACAGATATGACAGGGCTTTATCATTCTATGCAGGATGAAGGCGTTGAGCTTGAGGGTAGGACAGTAGTTATTCTGGGAGCAGGCGGCGTGGCGAGACCTGCAGCTTTTCTGTGCGCCAGCAAGGGAGCAAAAAAGGTATATATACTTAACAGAACCTATGAGAGAGCGATGGATGTGGCAGGAGAAGTCAACAGAGCACTTTTTGATTTAAGCCGTGAAGACCTTGTGACTGCAGATGGCATAAATGCTGAAGGCGATCCCCTGGATATTCCTGAAATCGTAGTTCCTATGAAGATTGAGAACTACAGAGATTTATATGAGGAAAAAGAAAAATTTATAACCCTTCAGTGTACTTCAGTAGGCCTTTTCCCTGATGTAAACAGCGCTATCATTGAGGATAGCGAATTCTATGAACATATCAGCGTGGGAATTGATATGGTGTACAGGCCTCTTGAGACCAAGTTTATGAAGCTTACAGCAGAAGCTGGTGCCAAGGCGGTTTCAGGACTTAAAATGCTCTTATATCAGGCAATTGATGCTTATGAACTGTGGTTTGAAAGTGAGCTTTTTGCTGAAATGCAGAAATCAGGTGAAGATAAGAAAACTGATGCTGAGCAGAAGGCTGTTAAGATATCCAAAGAGCAGGCAGATGAAATATACAAGTCTCTTGTTATGGAGGTTACAGGCGCAAGGAATATTATCCTTGAGGGATTTATGGGAAGTGGTAAGACAACTGTCTCTGAAATCCTTGCTGATAAGCTTGACCTTGAACTTCTTGATACGGACGCAGCTATAGTAGAGGCTGAGGGCCGCAGCATTAGTGACATATTTGAAACTGATGGTGAAGAGAGCTTTAGAGACATGGAGACAGCTCTTTTGGAAACGGCTTCATCAGAGCATTTCAGAGAAATGGTAATATCCCTTGGAGGAGGCCTTGTCCTGCGCAAAGAGAACAGGGAGCTTTTGCAGGAACTTGGTAAGGTGGTGTATCTTAGGACAAAGCCTGAGACCGTCTATGAGAGAGTTAGATATGATGATTCAAGACCGCTTCTAAAGACAGCTGATCCACTTTCTACAATCAGGAAAATGCAAAGTGATCGGGGAAGTATTTACGAGCTTGCAGCTGATTTTATAATAGATACTGACGATCTTACGCCTTCAGAAATCGCAGACAGGATAATTGAGGAGCTTGGGATAGTTATAGTATGACATCCAGAATGAAATTGCAGAAATCCGCACTTACTGCGGACTTCGGAAGAACATGATTTGAGAGTCACAGTATTACAGATTTGAGGTTTTATTTTGAATAAGAGAAATTATTCCAGAGAATTAGAGAATAGAATAGCCGGCTTTGAGCGCGAGAACAGGTTTCCAAGGCTTCTTTTACATGCCTGTTGTGCGCCATGCTCTTCGTACTGCCTTGAATACTTAAGAGAGTATTTTGATGTGACAGTTTTTTTCTACAATCCCAATATTACTGAAGAGAGAGAGTACAGGAAAAGAGTTGAAGAGGAAAAGAGGCTTATTTCTGAGTATAACAGACAGGTGGAAGAAAACAGTTTCGAAGGGATGAATTCGGATTCGCGCGCAAGGCGCATTGAGATAATGGAAGGGGACTATGTTCCTTCGGACTTTATGCATGCTGTTAAGGGGCTTGAGGATTGCCCTGAAGGTGGAGACAGGTGCAGGAAGTGCTTTGAGCTTAGACTTGATGAAACAGCCAGGATAGCAAGGGATAACGGCTTTGAATTCTTTACCACAACGCTGACTATAAGCCCGCTTAAAAACGCGGATGTACTTAATGAAGTGGGTGAGGAGGCAGCAAGGAAGATAAACTCGCAGGCTCGTGCTGCAGATCCGGGAAAAGAGATATCGCAGATACAGTTCCTTCCATCTGATTTTAAAAAGAAAAATGGATATAAACGCTCAATAGAGTTGTCCCATAAATTCGGACTCTACAGGCAGGATTACTGCGGATGCGGTTTTTCCAAGGCACAGAGGGAAAAAGAAAAAGAGGAGAAAAACGTAAATGTATAATCAGCCACCAAAATATGTAATGGTAACACCAAATTTAAGATCGAATGACAACAGCAATTCTACTGTCAGGGCGCTCAATATTGCCGCCATTGCATGCATGTGTCTTGCGAGATTTGTGCCGGCCATGGGGAGTTTTTTACTTCTTTTTGACGAGTATTCTAGTGGTAGTGGTTTTAATCTGTATGGTTTAAATGTGGTTCTTATTCTTGCAAGTTTAATATTACTGATCATAGCAAGGGTCAAATTCCCAGGGGATAGCGTCAGCAAAGGGCTTTTAATTGGCTTTGTTGTCAGAACTGTTTTTGCCATTATGCTAACCATTATGATTTTAGTTCTGGGTATATGGTTTGTAAGTCTATATGCATTATCAGATATTGCAGATATTATATGGGAACTTATAGAGCTTTTTGAATAAGAGTCTTTTTGATCACTGATTATAAATAGTTTGTTGATGTAAATGGAATTCTTTGGTAAAATCGTGTAGATTGTTTGTTGTAAAATATATGGATAAAATGTTATTGGCTTTAGCACAATAGCGATAGTTTATTTATTAGGAAAGAAGGTTAGATTTTGGAAAAAGTACTTGAGCTAATTTCTAAAGAAGTAGGAGATGCATTTGAAGCTGCCGGATATGACAGGGAGCTTGGCAGAGTTACTATCTCTAACAGACCGGATCTGTGTGAATACCAGTGTAACGGTGCTATGGCCGGTGCCAAGAAATATGGCAAGGCTCCATTTATTATTGCAGATGATGTAGCTGCCAGACTTCAGGATAACAGCATGTTTGATAAGGTTGAGTCTGTTAAGCCCGGATTCCTCAATATCACAGTTAGTGGTGATTTCGCAAGAGGATATATAGTAAAGATGCTCCATGAGAAGCATTTTGGAGTAGACAGACCTGCACATGAGCCTACATATATTATCGATTACGGCGGACCAAACGTTGCCAAGTCTCTTCACGTAGGTCACCTCCGCTCTGCAGTAATTGGTGAGAGTATTAAGAGAATCCTTAAGTATACAGGTAACAAGGTAATTGGTGATGCTCACCTTGGCGATTGGGGACTCCAGATGGGTCTGGTTATTACAGAACTCGAGGTTAGAAAGCCTGATCTGTGCTACTTTGATCCGAATTATGAAGGCCCATATCCCAAGGAAGCTCCTTTTACAGTAGAAGAGCTAGGTGAGATTTACCCTGCAGCCAGTGCCAAGTCCAAAGAGGATGAGGCTTTCAAGGCTAAGGCTATGGATGCTACCAAGAAGCTTCAGGATGGTTACAAGCCTTATAGAGCCCTTTGGCACCACATTATGAATGTTTCTCTTGCAGACCTTAAGAAGAACTACAAGAACCTCAATGTAAACTTTGATCTCTGGAAGGGTGAGTCTGATGCTGATCCTGTTATTCCAGGAATGGTTGAGTACATGAAGTCTCATGGATATGCTCATGAGAGCCAGGGAGCACTTGTTGTTGACGTTGCAGAAGAAACAGATACCAAGGAAGTTCCACCATGCATGATCCTTAAGTCAGATGGAGCATCTCTTTATAATACAACAGACCTTGCTACTATCAAGCAGCGTATGGATGACAATCATCCTGAGGGAATCATCTATGTTGTTGATAAGAGACAGGAGCTGTACTTTACACAGGTATTTAGATGTGCTCGCAAGACCAAGCTTGTTATGCCTGAGACAGAGCTTCATTTTGTAGGCTTTGGAACAATGAATGGCAAGGATGGCAAGCCTTTCAAGACAAGAGCAGGCGGTGTAATGCCACTTGGTGATCTTATAGCTGAGATCGATGACAAGATGTACAACAGAATCAAGGAAGGTAATCCTGAAATGCCTGAGGATGAGGCAAAAGATACATCTCACAAGATTGCTCTTTCTGCCCTTAAATATGGCGATCTTTCCAACCAGCCATCCAAGGACTACATCTTTGATATAGAGAAATTCAC
Source organism: Butyrivibrio proteoclasticus B316 (assembly GCF_000145035.1). Taxonomy (NCBI): domain Bacteria; kingdom Bacillati; phylum Bacillota; class Clostridia; order Lachnospirales; family Lachnospiraceae; genus Butyrivibrio; species Butyrivibrio proteoclasticus. The sequence goes on along the minus strand of NC_014387.1, from coordinate 2,265,203 downwards.
TTCCTTTGAGGGAGATACAGGCCCATACATCCTCTACACAATGGTTCGTATCAAGTCAATCCTCAAGAAGTATGAAGCAGAAGGTGGCAATGTCAAGGAGGCGCTTCTTGCTAATCCTGACAGCCCGGCTATGAAAGAACTCATGCTTCAGCTTACAAGATTTGCAGATGCTATTGAAGGCGCAGCCAAGGACTTTGCACCTAACAGAATCTGCGCATATATCTACGATCTTAGTAATGCATTTAATAGCTTCTACCACGGAACCAAGATCCTTGCAGAAGCAGATCCTGACAAGAAGAGCAGCTATATCGCCCTCCTTGCAACAACCCTTAAAGTTCTCGAGACCGGAATCGATCTCTTAGGTTTTGACGCCCCCGAGAGGATGTGAGCGATATTAGGAATGAGTAAACACAGTTTTGTGCTTGCACAAAAAACTGTGTTTATGAAATGACTTAACGGACACGAGGAAAAAAAGACATACGAACGAAGTGAGTGTGTCGATTTCCGAGTGGACGTAGCATGGCGAGAGCGAAGCAAAGCCATGCGTATATCGCGAGCAAAAGTAGTTTGACTAGATATATGCATGGCGAGAGCGAAGCGAAGCCATGCGTATATCGCGAACGAAAGTAGTTTGACTAGATAAGGTTATTATTATCATGACACAAGACAAGCACATGTTCAGCAACAGGAAACTTCTCCTGTTGCTGATTCCTATTATAGCTGAACAATTCCTGAACTCCCTCATGGGCATGGCAGATTCCATGATGGTCAGTAACGTTGGCGCTGCGGCTCTTTCCGGAGTATCCCTTGTTGACTCCATCAACAATCTGGTAGTACAGGCCTTCAATGCCCTTGCTACAGGCGGAGTTATCATATGTTCCACATATGTTGGCCAAAAAGATATGAAAAGAGCTAACGAGGCTGCCAGACAGGTTATCCTTGTTTCAGCCTTTATATCTTTTGTTGTTATGCTCTCTTGTCTTATATTTAGAGGGTGGCTTTTAAGAGTGATATTTGGACAGATTGAACCTGACGTATATCAGGCTGCCAGTATCTACTTTATCCTGACTATCCTTTCATATCCGGGTATTTCACTTGCAGCCGCCGGAAGTGCTATTTTCAGAGCTCAGTCTAATACCAGACTTCCTATGAATGTAGCTATTGTTTCTAATATCTTAAATGTCGCAGGCAATGCCCTTTTGATATGGGGCTTTGGACTTGGTGTTTATGGTGCTGCTATAGCAACGCTTGCATCAAGAATATTCTCAGCTGTAGTACTCCTGTACCTTTTAAGGCGTGATGATCAGCAGATATTTATCAGGCAGTATCACAAGATCAGACCGGATATGGACAAGATCAAACGTATTCTTGGAATGGGTATTCCAAACGGTATAGAGAACTCTATGTTCCAGTTTGGTAAGCTGGCTATTCAGTCCTCTGTCTCAACACTTGGTACAATGGCTATTGCAGCTCAGGCGATGACCAACATATTTGAAAATGTCAACGGCGTTGCTGGAATTGGCGTTGGTATTGGACTTATGACAATTACTGGTCAGTGCCTTGGAGCCGGAAGAAAAGATGAAGCCATTTATTACACCAAGAAGATGATAGGCTGGGGATATATTGCAATACTTGTAAGCTGTCTGTTTACCTATGCTATAGCAAGACCTGTGACAATTCTGGCTCACATGGAAGCAGAGAGTGCTGCATTATGTATCTATATGCTTGGATGGATCACTATAGCCAAGCCGCTTTTGTGGGCACCGTCTTTCATCACTCCATATGCTATGAGAGCTGCAGGAGACGTCAAGTTTTCTATGATAATTGCTACACTTACCATGTGGCTTTGCAGAGTAACACTTGCAACCTTCCTGATCCGCGTAGTTCATATGGGGGCTATGGGTGTATGGATTGGAATGTTTGCTGATTGGGCAATTAGAGGAATCATTTTTACAATCAGATTTATGCGTGGTAAATGGATCCATAAAGTTGTCGAATAGTTATTAGTATTTTAATGGTTTTTTAATTAAATAAGGTTCTTATCTAAAATATAATTATGGTGTAGTGAATTTGCGTTTAATAAATTTTGGTAAAACGTATGCAAGAGAGAAAAAGACAAATTTTCTTATATATGCGCTACGCCTTAACTGCAATCGGCATTCTTTTGCTGATTGCAGCTATTATTACGCTTGTTCTCAGTATTCGTTCTGACAATCAGTCGAATGATGTCCGCAGACCGACAGAGGTCAATCACCGCGTACTATTTCTGTGCGCTTATAATTCACTTTATTTTACATATGATGATCAGGTAGAAGGGCTTAAACAGGCTCTTTATCCCCATGGAATAGAATTTGATGTAGTTTATATGGATACCAAGAGCTATGGTACTCCAAATGATAAGCTTGTTTTCTATGAGTTTTTTAAAGACAGGCTTCGCAAAGCTCCGGAATATGAGGCGATTCTCTTAGGCGATGATGATGCACTGGAATTTGCGCTGACCTATCAGGAAGAGCTGTTTGAGGGGATTCCAATGGTATTTTTTGGAATAAATGATATTGATTTTGCCGTAGAAGCAGCCCAAAATCCTATGGCAACAGGCTTTTATGAAAAAGATTACTTGCGAGACTGCATGGAAATAGCGATGAAGGCTATGCCTGATAGAAAAACGCTTGTTGCACTTCATGATGAATCGGCTGCTGGTGCGGCTGATATGGATATTTTTTTCTCCTATGACCAGAAATATCCTGATTACGTATTCCGTGATATTGATACTGCTGAGTTTACTCAGGCAGAACTTATCGGGCTTCTCAGAAACCTTCCCGAAGATTCAATTCTTTTCTATATGACCTGTTACAACGACCGTTATGGAAATACATATTCTATGCTGAATCGAACTAACACTGTTGTTATGAACGCAAAAGTTCCCATAATCAGAAACTATTCAGGCGGAAGAAACCAGGGCGTTCTGGGCGGTGTTTATATGGACTTCATCGCTCAGACCAGGGATGCAGGACAGATTGTTGTCGACATCCTGGAAAATGGCACGGACATTTCAGAGTATCCTCTCGACCTTGAGACGCCCAGTAAATCTGAGTTTAACTATGAGCTTATGCAGAAATATGGCGTAGATGAGAGCGTTCTTCCAGCAAACACGTCGTATGTCAATAAACCTATAAGTCCATTTGAATATTATAAAAAGATAATACCGGCATCTGTTCTGATCGTGTCAGCTCTTTTAATGCTTATTATCTCTGCAAACATGACAGCAAATCTTCAAAAAAATGCTAATGAGCAGTTAAAGACCTTTGCAGATAATCTCAAGAATACAGGAAGTAAGCTCAAATATCAGGCAGACCATGACGAGCTTTCTGATCTTTTGAATAGAAGAGCAATCGTTGAAACTCTTGGCAGAATACTTCAAAAAGATGAGAAATACGCCATCATGATGATAGATATCGATGGATTTAAGGTCATAAATGAGAACTATGGCCATGTAATGGCGGATCAAATAATCAAACATCTGGCTAAAGAGCTCAAGAATTTGGCGGAAGAACAAAAATGGCAGGTTGGAAGATATGGAGGCGACGAGTTCATAGTCATGGTTCCGGATGTGAAGCTTGATGTGGACTCCAAAGAAGTACGGCAGATTCTCGAAATATTCAGAGAACCGATAGTAGCCGGCGAGGAGACTTTGGCTTTGTCTGCCAGTGTAGGAGTTTCTAATTCAGATGGAGCCAGCAATCCTGAGCAGCATATCATAAATGCGGAAATAGCAATGTATGAGGCCAAGGAACACGGCAAAAATACAGCATTTGTCTATGCTGATGAGATGCAGAGAAAGATTCAGGAGGAGAATAGACTCAAGGCACTCGTTACAGAAGCTTTTGATGAAAATCTCTTTTACATGGTATATCAACCCAAGATTGAGACTGCAACAGGCAAGACAATTGGCTTTGAAGCTTTGGTGAGAGCAAGGAATATTCAAAGCGGGCCCAGCACTTTTATTCCGATCATAGAAAAGAACGGATGGGTAATAAGACTTGGCAGAATGGTTACTGAGCAGGTTATCAGGCAGATGGCTCTGTGGAGAGATCAGGGAAAAGAGCTTATTCCTATATCAATCAATTTCTCATCCAAACAGGTTAATGATCTGGGATTTATGAATTTTATAAAAATGCTTATGGATCAATATGATATTTCGCATAAGTTCATTCAGATAGAGATTACGGAATCTCTTTTGATAGAACAGAATATTCAGACCCAGAAGCTCTTTGATGAATTCAAAGATATGGGATTCAGGATCCTTATGGATGATTTTGGAACGGGCTATTCGTCTCTTGGATATTTGATCTATATCCCAATCGATGAGATCAAGCTCGATAAATCTCTTGTAGATGCCTATCTTGTGCCTGGCAAGGACAACTTCATCGGTGATGTGATTAAGCTTGTTCATGACATTAATAAAACTATCATCATCGAGGGCGTAGAAGAAAAATGGCAGTATGAGAGGCTTAGGGAATTCAAGGCGGATGCTGTTCAGGGATATTACTTTAGTAAGCCTCTTGAAGCTGATGAAGCCATCAAATTTATGGCTCAGAGTGAGGAAAGGAAGTGCCGGAATGAGAAAATGGATTTTCTTAAGTAAAAGAATTGCTGCTATACTGGTGTTTGTGGGAGTTATGTGCACTATTTCATTAAGTGCCAAGGCCGGGGATTTTGACCCTGATTTTTATGCGGCCCAGTATCCTGATGTTGTAGCTGCCTATGGCACTAATCCAAATGCACTTTATAGTCATTATCTGACTTTTGGAGTAAACGAGCACAGATATAAGAACAGAGAAGATATGATAGCTGCACAAAATGGGCAGCAGATTTCTCAAGACGTGCCTTCAACTTATGTAGATGTCGATATCGATAATCAGACTATGAACTACTATGTCGATGGCGTATCTGTATTGTCTTCAGCTGTTGTAACAGGGAACACCCAAAATGGCAATGGAACTCCAAGGGGCGTATTCTTCATTGACTCAAAGATTCCCGGCAAATACCTTGTAGGCCCAACCTGGAATGTATGGGTCAACAGATGGATGAGATTTACAGGCGCTGTAGGACTTCACGATGCCAGCTGGAGAAGCGAATTTGGCGGAGATATCTACACCTACAACGGCTCCCACGGATGTGTCAATCTTCCAAGTGACGTTGCCAATACTCTTTACGATATGGTCAGCGTCGGAACAATGGTTGTGGTGCACTGAGAAATGGTGTAGTTTGCTTCATACATAGGAAATCAGGAAAAGTCTCAATGATAAATTGTTTTCATTGAGGCTTTTTATATTTCTCGGGATTTTTTTAATGATAAAAATGCTCTGCTAAATTATAATTTTAAAGAAGGGCATAAACACTCAGAAATCCCTGCATTTTAAGTTTATGAAAGCGTTAAGGTTTTGTTAAGGTTCTTTTCGATTAGCAGAAAGGTTTATCTGTTATCCTTGCTTCATAAGATAACAACACCAAATGACAAGCATATAATTGGCGCATTCATAAACGGAGGAAAAAATATGTGGACAAGAAAAGAACTTAAGGAAAAAGGAAAAAAAGCATTTTTGTTTAATTACTGGAAGACTGTTCTGGTAAGCCTTGTACTGGTAATACTCGTCATAGGAACTTCAGGATCAGTTGCAGGCAGGGGAAGATCAAATCCGGCAAATGACAGGGGAGAAAAATCTGCAGTTACAACTATGACTGAAACAGCAGAAGATACCATTAACGAGCACAGCTTAGGCAATAAACAAGTTGAACTTCCACCTGCAGCAAAAGCTGTACTTGCTGTTCTTGCAGTAATTGTTGGAATAGTAGGCGTTGGATCTGCACTTGCATTCATGGCATTTCTGGTTAATCCCTTTGAAGTTGGTTGTAGACGTTTTTTTCTGAGAAATCTTAATCAAAAAGCCAAGTTCAGTGAAGTAGCATTTGCTTTTGATAATAATTATCTGAATATTGTTAAGATTTGTTTCTTCATGACCATTTACACATTTCTTTGGGGATTATTGCTGATCATTCCCGGAATCATAAAGTCTTATGAATATAGGATGATCCCATATATACTTGCTGATCATCCCGACATGAGTCAGAAAGAAGTTTTTGCAAAGAGTAAAGAGCTTATGAAGGGACAGAAGTGGAGAGCATTTGTGCTTGACCTTTCCTTTATCGGCTGGGAGATTCTTTCTCTTCTTACAGCCAGAGTATTAGGAGTGCTCTATGTTACTCCATACAGAGACATGACAAATGCAGCATTATACGAAAGACTCGAGTATGGTAACCTGGCTGCTGAGGAAAATAATTGATATATAAACACTCATTGCTGAGAAAATAATTGATAGATAAAACACTCATTGCTGAGGAGAATAATTGATGGATAAAATCCTTATTGCTGATGATGAAACTGAGATCAGAAGCTTGCTAAAACTATATCTGGAAAATGAAGGTTACGCTGTAGCAGAAGCAGGGGATGGCCAGGAAGCCTTGAAGATATTGGCGGGCGGAGACATTAGTCTCTGCCTGCTTGATGTCATGATGCCGGAAATGGATGGCTTTCATGTACTCAAGGAGATGCGCAAAAACAACAACATCCCTGTGATCATCATATCAGCCAGGGACACTGATCCTGATAAGATACTTGGACTTGACCTAGGGGCAGATGATTATATGATAAAACCTTTTAATCCACTTGAAGCTGTGGCCAGAGTCCGTTCCAATCTTAGGAGGTTCCACGCACTTAAAGGAGACTTGCAACCTCAGACTGGTAAGATAATTGAACTTCTCGACCTCAAGCTCGACACAGAGGCTTGCATCCTATATCGCCAAGGAGAGAAGATTGAGCTTACTTCAAATGAACTTAAAATGATGGAACTATTCATGGAAAATCCGGGAAAAGTTTTTACCAAGGAAAAGATATATGAGTACGTCTGGGGCGATACCTACGTCGTTGCAGACAATAACATCATGGTTGCAATCAGTAAACTCAGATCCAAACTCTGCGACGATCCTTCTGCCTATATCAGGACCGTCAGGGGACTTGGCTATCGTATGGAAAAAGAGTGATCAGAGGAATATAGCTTATTATGGATAAGTTCAAATACTTTTTAATCAAACATCTTGTTTTTGTTATGGTAATTGTAGTTGCTATAGAGCTGATACTTACCATTATTTTTAATAGCTTGATTTTTCCATTCATTGGATTTTTGCTGGGACAACCGGAAATATCATCACTGTCACTTAGCAGTATTCCGTTTTTTATATGGGGACTGATCAGTGGTAACAGTGCATTTGTTTTTAACGCTCTGGAGACTTCTACGGTCATTCTGCTTATTCTCTTTTCACTGCTTCTTGTTGTTCTTCCTATCATAGTTGGAATATTGATATATGCGAGAATTGTCACAAGGCAGATGGAGATTTTTGAAAAAGAGAGGATTGAAGAGCGGAAGAGTTACGAAGCAAGGAGAAATCTCATGCTATCTGATTTTGCTCATGATCTTAGAACACCGATCATGACGATCAGCGGTTATGCAAACGCGATAACAGACGGAATGGTAAAAGATGAGGCTCAGAGAAATGAGTATTTATCTGCAATTGCGGCAAAATCCAAAAGAATGGCTGAGCTGATAACTATTCTCTTTGAGTATGTAAGGGTAGGAAGCGAAGGATTTACTCTGACAAGAAAGAGGGTTGACCTGCATGCGCTTCTCACCGAGGTTATTGCCGGATTTTATCCTGATCTTGAAAAGGCTGGAATTGATGTAAATATAGATATTCCCGAAGATCCTTTTTACATCAGTGCAGATGAACTGCACCTGAAAAGAGTTATAGAGAACCTGATCATTAATATCATAAGACATAATGAGCCTGGGATAAAAGCAGGCTTTATCATCAAGAAAACTTCCGGCGTAGAATTTTTGGCAGTTGCTGATACCGGAGAGAAGATTCAAAAGAGCGAAGAAGAATTGTTTGAACCTTTTGTAAAAGATGATGACTCTCGTTCCAAGAACGAAGGAAGCGGACTTGGACTATCGGTAGCCAGACAGGTAATGGATATGCATGGCTATGAAATTCACTTAAAACAGCCGTATGGGGACTATACTAAGGCTTTCGTGCTGAAGTTTATAGAGGCGGACTTGGTGGATGAAGTATTATTGGACGGCACATGCTAAAATGAGCGTGCCGATAATATGAGGGCGGCTGTTAAAGCCGCCTTTTTTTCTATTCTGTTCTCCGGGAAAAATGTAGTAATAACAAATGTCTATATTTAATTGACATGGTATTATTGTAAAACTCGTGATAATACCATCAAATGTAAAATATGCTCTATGGTATTACAAAATCCAATTTATTTACGCCACAGTACAACTTTTTGTAATACTAAAGAGTTGAAAAAAGAAATCATGGTATTATAAATTGGTTAAAATCATGCTCTTCTGGAGAAATGTAGTAATAACAAATGTCTATATTTAATTGGCATGGTATTATTGTAAAACTCGCGATAATACCATCGACGTACGAATGATTGTGATGGTATTATTTTTAATATATTAGGAAATTCCTTCGGATTTCCTAATATATTAAAAACGCTCCGCTGTGGATGCGCACTCGCGCGATAGGTAAATGTTGCATAAATGCAACCGCGCGCGGCGCGAGAATATCGCTTGCGATATTCATTTTAGCATGCATAGCGTAGTAGAATGGGGATTACGAATAAATGAAAAAGAAAAGTATATGCGTAGTATTGGCGTTTTGGGTCGCAGTGTTATGTGCGTGCGGCGCTAATACACAAGGGGAGAGTGACATGAAAACAAGTAGTAATGAAGCAATTGTGGAAGAAAACAGTGGTACTGCAGATGCGAGTAGTAATGAGGCTGTTGCAGATAGTGAAACTAGTAATCTAAGTAATAAAGAAACTACTGCAGATAGCGAGGATTTAAGCTCATTTGCGACTGGAATAAAAACAGAGGACGAGGCAGAGGCTGCCGATACAACTTTTGTTCTTAATGATGAGATTGAAAATCGTTGTCCTGTGATATACGAAGCTACGAGAGGCAATGTTTCATATGGCGAATTTACACATGGAACATATTATTCAAAAACATGTGGCATGGAAAGAGGCTACAGTATTTTGCTGCCTGCTGACTATAGTGAGGATAAAAAATATCCTGTTTTATATCTCTTGCATGGCATTTTCGGTGATGAATATTCTTTTTCACAGGATAAATCCAATAAGATAAGAGAAATAGTAGGAAATATGGCAGCTGACGGAAATATAGATGAGACTATTGTGGTGTGCCCAAATATGTATGCAACATCTGATCCAGATCAGAAACCAGGATTTGATAGCAAAAGCGTCCTTCCGTACGACAATTTTATAAATGATCTTGTTAATGACCTGATGCCTCATATTGAGAGTGAGTATTCTGTTCTTACAGGAAGAGAGAATACTTATCTCGCCGGATTTTCAATGGGTGGAAGGGAAACTATTTTCATAACGCTTCAAAGACCGGAACTTTTTGGATATGTTTGCGCGATTTCTGCAGCGCCTGGAATTGTACCTACTAAGGATAAATTCATGTCTCACGAAGGACAGCTTCAGGAAAGTGAAATGAAATTTGCTGACGATGCAGTAGTTCCCAATGTATTTATAGTATGTTGCGGGACCAGGGATTCTGTAGTTGGAACTTACCCTAAACAGTATCATGAAATACTTGATGTCAATGGGGCAGATCACATCTGGTATGAAATTACCGGGGCTGATCATGATAATAATGCGATCAAGAGCGGACTGTTCAACCTTTTCAAGCAGATCGCTTATGATAAAAAAGGAGAGAGATAAATGGGGATTTTTAGTATATTGAGAGCGCTTACTGCGACCAATGCCAGAGACGCAGAAAAGGCAAAAAAAACAGAGTTTGATCTAAAGAATGACACCGGTAATAATACAGATGCTACAGGTGCCGTTTTCGTCAAAGAAAACATGCTTGTAATTCCGAGGGAAAAGCTTGATATTCTAATAGAGAGAATCAAAAAAGATACAGAAAGAAAGGTCATAAATATCGAAACTGAAGAAAAGGCAGATATTGGGCTTACAGACAGCAAGTTCGGAGGCTATCCCTATTGGCCATCCAATATGGAATATCCGGTAAATTCAGAAGGCGATAAACTTATACTTCTTGCACAGATAAATCTGTCTGATGTTAGCGACAATCGCCTTCCTGAGACCGGCATTTTACAGTTCTTTATAAGCTGCGACGATATAAATGGACTTGATGATGAAAAGGGCTACAAAGTCGTTTATCACAAGGATATTGACCCCTCTGTTACAGAGGCAAGCGTAAAAGAGCTTGGAATAAGAGCTGCAAGTGATCTTGATCATGAAAATGATGAATATATGCCACTTTCCAAGAGCTACAGCCTAACCTTCTCTGAAGATACAGACTTCATTGGCAGCAGCTGTAATACCTTTGAAAGCGTAGTAGCAGGAGAACTAAAAAGTCTTTATAACATTGATATGAATGAAGTGGAAATTGATGGGTATTACAAGCTGTACGGATTTTTGAATGCTGATGACAGTGATTACCTGTCTGAAGCGTTTAGTAATGCTGGGCATAAAATGTTTGGATATCCATTCTTTACCCAAGAGGATCCTCGGGATAACGGCGAGAACGACATTCTCCTTTTCCAGATGGACTCAGATTATAAAGACATCATGTGGGGAGATTCCGGTGTTGGTGGATTCTTTATAAGTGAAGAAAATCTCAAAAACCTGGATTTCGATAAAGTAGTATATAATTGGGATTGTTATTAATTCATGGAGGAAAAAGTATCCGGATGAGTAAGGATAATTTCAGAAAACGTAATAACGGGACAAAGAGAAGCTGCTTCAAAGAAATCATGCAGGGCCTTGGTGGAAAGAATATTACCATCATCTCATCGGTCGTGATTGCGGCTTTATTTGTGATCATTCTGCTCGTTATGTTCATAAAAAGTCCCGTGTTTATTGCTTGGAGAGAGAATGGCAGTGAAACCCAGGTTGCAAGTGAGGAAATGGCTGCCGGCGAAGAAACTATGAATGTAGCTTCTGGTGAGGAAGATATGCCCGTAGTTGAGACTGCCACTGAGGGGATGAAGGCTGAATCTACTCCGGATACAACTGTGCTTGCGAAAAAAGAAAATGCCAAGGATGGATATCTTAACAGATGCGTATTCCTCGGTGATTCCAGAACAGTTGCGATGGTTAACTACGGCTTTTTCAATGACGATGCTGCTCTTGCGCAGATTGGCATATCACATCCGGCATTTGCATCCAATAAATTTATTAACAATGCCGGCAAAGAATATACTTTAAAGTCGTATCTGTCGTCGCATCAGGCTCCGGTCATCTATATTCTCCTGGGAGTAAACGGGATCAATGATTCCAGCGAGTCGCACTATCAGAATACATTTATTTCTCTTATAGACAGTGTAGCCAAGATGGCGCCTAATTCCAATATTGTACTTGTAGCTATAGGCCCTGTCGATGATAACGGAATCTACAAAAATAGTGTTCAGAACGCATGGATAGACAAATACAATGCGTTTTTACTGGAAACCGCAAGACAGAAGCATATTTTTTATCTCGATATTGCTGAAATCCTCAAAGGATCAAACGGACAGGTCAAGCCAGAGTATAACGGCGGTGATGGACTTCATTATTCCGGAAAAGGGTGTGAAGCGATATTCAGGTACATAGTAGAGCATCCTGTGCCCGGAATATCTGATGAAGGTAAGTATGTAGTTAAATATATCAAGCCTGATCCAAATAGGATGAAAGTTACGATGGATGATGGTTCCGGAATTGATGAAGGCAAGATCCAGGATCTTATGGACATGATGATGGGGACCCCAGAAAATCAGACTGCCTCAGATGCTTCCACTGAAAGTAGTTCGGAAACTGAAGAGGAATTAGAAAAGAAGAAGGCTGAGGAAGAAAAGAAGAAGGCTGAGGAAGAAAAGAAGAAGGCTGAGGAAGAAAAGAAGAAGGCTGAGGAAGAAAAGAAGAAAGCTGAAGAAGAAAAGAAAAAGAAAGCTGAAGAGGAAAAGAAGGCCGAGGAAGAAAAGAAGAAAGCCGAAGAAGAGAAAAAGAAGGCTGAAGAGGAAGAGAAAAAGAAAGCCGAAGAAGAAAAGAAGAAAGCCGAAGAAGAACAAAAGAAGGCTGAAGAAGAAAAAAAGAAGGCCGAAGAGGAAGAACAAAAGAAGGCTGAAGAAGAGAAAAAGAAAGCCGAAGAGGAAGAACAAAAGAAGGCTGAAGAAGAGAAAAAGAAAGCTGAAGAGGAAGAAAAAAAGAAAGTTGAGGAAGAAAATAAGGAAGAGTCCGAGAAAAAGGAAGGAGAAAAAGAGGAAAACGGGAATAGCGGTAACAGCGCCGGGGAAGCTTTAGAAGGATCCGCCGGCCATTCTGAGGAAGAAACTGTAAATAACCCGTAATGAGATGGATAATTATCAAAATGAGCCCTTGACTTAAGTCAGGGGCTCATTTGTGCTCTATGTCCTTGCGACCGGCAAATGAATTAGTATGCAAGCATCCATTCGCTTGCCGGTCTTGTGCAACAAAAAAGGAAAGCATCAAATGCTTTCCTCTTAGTAGCGAGAGGGGGATTCGAACCCTCGACACCGCGGGTATGAACCGCGTGCTCTAGCCAGCTGAGCTATCTCGCCATATTTTGTTGTCCGCCGCAGCCGACTTGTATAATATACCTCGCTCAAGGCTACTTGTCAACAAGGTTTTTAACATTTTTATAAAAAATTAGTTATACGTTTTGAATTTATCAATAATTCGTAGTGCAACCTTATGATACAATAGAATATATGGCTAAAACAAGGGAATTATGTAGTATACTTGTTTGATTATAGAAAATCATTTAAGGAGATTGTTTGTATGGGAGTAGTTGTTGGGAATAGTTTTTGGTTTGATTTTGAAGTGGAGTTAATGGAGTTTCTGCAAAGAACCATAGGAGATACAGGAATAAGTATTATTTCCTTCTTCTCATATTTTGGAGAAGAACTGATACTGATCCTTCTGCTTGGCTTTTTGTTCTGGTGTTATGACAAGAAGGCTGCGATATATATAGGAACAAATGTAATGGTTGGTCTGGTATTTACTCCTCTTATCAAGAATTTTTTCTGGAGGAGAAGGCCATATTTTGACCATGAAACAATTAAGTGTCTAAGACCGGTTGATAAGAAAGCAGATATATATGACATTGCGGCGCAGGGCTTTTCTTTTCCAAGTGGCCATTCCACAAATTCAGCTACTGTCTATGGATCTCTTGCAAGGTTTTATAAAAAGCCTGTGTTTACGGCAGTTGCATTTATCCTGCCACTTCTTGTAGGCCTTTCAAGGGTGATTGTAGGCTGCCATTATCCTACAGACGTGCTATTTGGCTGGCTCTCAGGTGCGCTGATCATATTTGTGATTCCTGCACTGGTTAGAAGATTTAGCGAGGAAAAGAGATGGATCATCTATCTCATTATTTTCCTTATTTCCTGCATTGGACTTTTATACTGCAAGACATCCGACTACTACACAGGACTTGGCCTTATGGGAGGCTTTTTCCTATCTGTAGAGTTTGATAGAAGAGTAGTTAAATTTGAGAATACCAGAAAGCCCTTGTGGTGCATAACAAGGCTTCTTGGAGGCTTTATCATATATTTTGCACTTAATACACTTCTCAAGATGCCATTTAGCAAGGTATTTCTTGATTCAGGAGTATTTCTTGCAAACATAGTAAGATTTATCAGATACACGATCGTAGCCTTTGTAACAATTGGCGTATATCCGCTTGTTTTCAGAGTTGAAAAAGTTTTTTCAAAGAATAACTGAAAATGGGTAAAAGAGAATGCATTATATCCAAGAATAGCTGAGAACAGGTACATGCTGACAGGGGCAAGATAACAGGAGGGCAAGACATGTGGGCTTATGAAACATCTTTTTATCAGATCTATCCATTGGGCTTTTGCGGAGCTCCTTTTGAAAATGATGGTAAGCTGGAACACAGGATTTTGAAGGTGATTGACTGGATCCCGCATTTCAAAAAGCTGGGAATCGGAGCCATAATGTTCAACCCAGTCTTTGAGTCTGATACTCACGGCTATAATACAAGGGATTACAAAAAGATAGATGTGCGCCTTGGGACTAACAAGGATTTTAAGAAGGTTTGCGATGCCCTTCACAAGGAGGGAATCAAGGTTGTCCTTGATGGTGTTTTCAATCATGCAGGAAGAGGCTTTTTTGGCTTTGTAGATGTCCTTGAAAAAAAGTGGGATTCTCCCTACAAGGACTGGTTTAACATAAGCTTTGAAGGAAACAGTAACTATAATGACGGATTGTGGTATGAAGGCTGGGAAGGCAATTATGACCTTGTTAAGCTCAATCTTCGCAATCCTGCAGTTACAGATTATCTGATGGAAAGTGTTAAGTTCTGGATCGATGAGTTTGGAATAGATGGTCTTAGACTTGATGTTGCCTATTGCGTTGATCCTGACTTTATCAGAAGACTCAGACGTGAAACACCTGCATGGAAGGAAGATTTCTTCCTGATGGGTGAGATGATAGGCGGAGATTACAATCGTATTATGGGCGATGATCTGTGCCACAGTGCTACTAACTACGAGTGCTACAAGGGTATGCATTCCGCTCTTAACAGCATGAATCTCTTTGAAATAGTTCATTCGCTCCTGCGCCAGTTCGGCCCTGAAAACTGGACTTTGTACAGGGGTAAACACCTCTTATCTTTTGTAGATAACCACGATGTCAGCAGGATTGCCAGCGTATTGCAGAGACCTCAGCACTTGCCGCTTATCTACACGCTTATGTTTGGTATGCCCGGAATTCCTACAATCTACTATGGCAGTGAGTGGGGCGAGAAGGCTGACAAATCCCAGGGAGATCCTGCTCTAAGACCATGCTTTGATAAGCCTCAGTGGAATGAACTTACCGATGTTATCAGTAAGCTCTGTAAAGGCAGAGAAGGCTCTAAAGCCCTGTCCTATGGAGATTTTAAGTCACTTCTTCTTACAAACAGGCAGTGCATTTTTGAAAGAGAAGCAGAAGGGGACAGAGTTTTAGTTGTAATTAATGCTGATGAGAATCAGTTCCACGCTGATTTTGATGCAAGAGCAGGAAGAGCAACAGATCTTATCACGGGAAAAGAGATTGATTTTGGCGGAGGACTTGATATTCCAGCTTATACAGGATATCTTTTGCAGATATGAATTACATATAAATACGCATAAGTCTATATAAGGATATACAAACATATATGAAAATACACTTTGATAAACTGTATAAAGATGAGAGAAAAAATGAACTCCTGGGTATAGGTGTGCCTTTTCCAAAAGGAGAGCTTACCCTCAAAGAGTACGAGAGGCTTGCGGTTATTGACTCCGGCAAGATAATCCCTTCGCAGATCAAGATAACTTCCACCTGGGAGGATGGCTCTATACGCTTTATCTACGTGAGATTTTTGGGAACACTTCCGGGGAATGCGGCCAAGGATTTTGTCCTTGTTACTACTTCTGACATGATCGATAACAGCAATGTTTTTGCTGATGGAATTGACAATAACCTTGTTACAAGGACTAACACTGCAATTTCTGTATCCAATGGAGTGTTTAATTTCAGGGTGGCTGATTTCCAGAATGGGCCTTTTCAAGAGCTATCCTATGAAGGACATGTATTTACCAGAAATCAGTTCATAGGCCCTGTTCTTAAAATGGACGGATATGTTTTTTCTCCAATCTTTGAATTATGGCAGATTGTTGAAAATGGTCCTATTTTTACTATTATCGAAGCTTCGGGGCATTTTGAGGACAATAATCAGAGATTGTCGGGAGAGGGGATCAAGTTTACCCTTCGCCTTTCTATAACCTGTGACAAGCCCTGGATAGAGGCTGCTGTCAGAATCTTTAACTGTACGCTGGACACTATTGAGCCTGATGAACTTACATTTGAAATCAGGAATACGGGAAAAGACAAGGTGATTCCGCGCACAACTGTGGGTATTTCCAATTTTAAGACCAAATTTGAAACTAGTGATGAAGGAGAAGAGGTTTCCAAGACAATAACAGCTGAGCTTCTTGAAAGAGAAGCTAACGAGCATTTTGCAGAAGTCTTTTATGGGACTTTTCTGGCTGATGTTTCTGATTTTGGAGATGGCGTGGGGATTTGCGCGACTGTCTTTCAGGCACAGCAGAATTATCCCAAGGCTATCAGTGCAAGCAGTGACGGAATTAAGATTTCTCTTTTACCTGATAAAAACAGACTTATGGATATTTCCAATTCGTATTCGGTCAGATTCGAATCAGGAATGGCAAGAGAACAGAGATTTCTATTGCATTTCCATGATGCAGGAGAAGATCTGTACGAGCTTAATAACAGAAGCATAATTTATCAGATGCCCGATACAGGGTATGTCGATCCTGAAATATTTGAGCAGGCCGGTGTTTTTCCGGAAATATTCCTTCCACAGAAAGAGCAGATTGATGATGTTGAGATTGCTCTGATCGATAAAGCGGATTCTCATGCAAGATGCTATGGAATTCTGAACTGGGGCGATGCGCCTGATCCAGGCTATACTTCTCAGGGAAGAGGCGGCGGAAATCTGGTCTGGACCAACAATGAATATGACTATCCTCATGCCATGTACATGATGTATGCAAGGACCGGCATCCGAAGAATGTTTGATTACGCCAATGTTGCCTGCTGGCACTGGATGGATGTTGATATTTGCCATTACAACACAGATCCTCTTTTTGTAAACGGTCAGTGGGAGCATCAGAAGAGACACAGCGGAAACTCGGAGCCCGGAAGGGGGACACGTGGAATCATGGCCTGCTCCCATGAATGGGTAGAGGGGCTTCTTGATCATTATCATTTCACTGGAGATGAGAGGGCACTTGAAACAGCTATTGGAATTGGACGAAACGTATTGGCTCTTCTGGATACGCCTGCTTATCAGGTTCCCGGCGAAATAGGCGCAAGGGAGACCGGGTGGGCACTTAGAAGTCTGACGGCTCTTTATATAGAGACCCATGATAAAAAGTGGCTTGAAAAAGCAGACTGGATAGTCGGACAGTTCGAAGAGTGGAATGATAAATATGGTAACTGGCTCTCAGCCTATACTGATAATACAACTATCAGGGTTGGATTTATGATCTCTGTGGCTGTTGGTTCACTTATGCGTTACTACAGGGTTGACGGGAGCGAGCGCGTTAAGCAGCTCATTATGAAGGCTATCGATGATATCGTAGATAACTGCAGAACTCCCAACGGACTTTTTTACTATAAAGAGCTTCCAAGCCTTGCCAGAAACGGTAACAATACACTTCTTTTAGAGTCTATGGCTATAGCTTATGAGATCACGAAAGAAGACAGATACCTTGACTATGGGCTTAAGACTTTTTACAAGCAGATTTCATCCCAGAGCGGTATCTCTTTTACCAAGAGAATTGTGGAAGATACAGTTATGGTTGGGAATGGCCCGACCAAGAATTTTGCCCAGTCGTTTTTGCCTCTGACGCTATTTTATGTCAAGGCTGTTCAAGCTAACAAGTTGTTGCAATAATAGTTTTATATTATAATAAATTTATGGAAATTCGTACACCTTTAATTGCAATAATGGTATCAATCATACTGCTGGTGATATACCTTAGAAAGAACATTCCGCAGCTTATTTCTGCGCGAATTTTCTTCGTTTTTTTGGTGTCCGTATTTGTCTGCAATATATGTGAGATTCTAGAGTGCACTGCCTTTATGCTGATAGATGAGAAGAGCTCGGCGGCAGCCCTTAGGGAAGTTACACAGATATTGTATGTCGGCTCTCTTTTGTTTAGTGCATTTATCATGTGCATTTATATTTATGCCAAGACGACCCTCAAAAGAGCTGTGTCTAACCTGGTCGTGGTGATTACCGGAATTCCTGCTCTTATTGCGGTGATCATAGCCATTGTCATGGGCATAGATGTTGGAGTCAATGAATGGGGCTATTACTATAACTATGGGACAGCAGTTATTATATGTTATGCAATCGGCTTTACTTACGTTTTGCTGTCTATTTTGCGCACAATATATTTTAAGAACCGGATCAGAAAAGACAGCTTTTTTAGCATTTTATCAGGCCTTATAGTATGGGCGATTCTTCTGATCTATCAATTTATTGACAGGGCAATGCAGGTTTCAGCAGTTGCTATGATGATTATGGCGCTTATTCTTTTCCTGTCTATGGAAAATCCCAGAGAGTATTACGAGAGATCGATTGATGGGGTCAGGAACAGAGATGCCTTTGAAATGGCTCTTTTGGAGCGAATGGGCATGAGAAGAGAATTCTTTGTAGTGTCCGTTATTTTTACCGGTAAAACAGCAGTCATGTCCAATTCCGAGAGAAGTGAGATGACTGATCTTATGAAGATAGTTGGAAAGATTTCAGAAAGTCACGTGGGGACTCCGGCATATCTTTTTAACTGGAATACGCTGTGTTCGATTGTCAGAAACCCTGAGAGAGTTGAGACCTTCATGAACATAGTCAATAATTTAAAGGATAATGAGGGCAAGAATTACAGGCTAACCTTTAGCATACTGGAACTTCCCAAGTATGCCAGCGAGGCGGATAAGGCTCTTCAGATTCTGACTTATGTGTCCGGAGAATATGCTTTTAAACAGTCGTCGCCAAACCTTGTTATAGATCAGGTTGTCGTAGATAAGATGACCTACAGAAATTCCATTGAGGATGTGGTCAGGACTGCGGTAAAAGAGAAGTCCTTTGACGTTTATTACCAGCCTATCCTGTCGGTAGAGGATGGCAGCTTTTCATCGGCTGAGGCGCTTGTAAGGCTTCAGAGGCCTGATAAAGGGAAATTTATTTCACCTGAAGATTTCATACCTATCGCAGAAAAATGCGGACTGATCCAGGAGATTGATGACCTGGTATTTGAAAAGGTTTGCTCCTTTATTGCAAGGGAGAACCTTCAGGCCTATGGAATTAAAACTATAGAAGTTAATCTGTCGGGAAATGAAGTCGTCGATGAGCAGACACATATAAGGCTTATCAACAAGATGAATAAATACCAGATTCCGCCTGATTTTATCAATTTCGAGATTACAGAGACCTCATATATCAACAATGATGAGGTTTTCAAGGAAAACGTTGCAAGACTAAGGGAGAGCGGAAGTACAATTTCAATGGATGATTTTGGATCCGGCTATTCCAACCTTCTGGAGATTCTCAAGATGGATTATGCACTCGTCAAGATGGATAAAGAGTTTGTGTGGAGCTGTCTTGACAAGGATAAACCGGAAAATATGAGGATGCTTGATTATACTATTAAGTTTCTTAAGGACTTTGGCCTGCATATCCTTGCAGAAGGTGTAGAAACTATGGATCAGGCCAAAATTCTTATAGATAAAGGCGTAGAATATTTACAGGGCTTTTATTATTCAAGACCGATACCTGAAGAAGAATATATCGATTTCCTCAAGGCTCAGAAAGGTTTGTTTGCGAAAGGAGAATAATATGAACGAAGGTCTTTACAATGCTGTTTTTTGCTATGGCGAAAATAAGGTTGATCCGTTTGAGCAGACTGCGGTGGATTTTGACAGGATCATCGGCGATATGAAGCTCGTAGGCTACGAGATAAATTCGCTTAATATTGTTCATCAGATCATGCTTGAGCAGCTTGATAATCTCCTCAAAATCAAGAATAAAATTATTGAAGAGGTTATGGATCTTGATAACAAAGATGATTACTGCAGAGAAAAATATGGCCTTTCTTTCAAGGATATAGTTGCTCTTGATCCTCAGCATGATATTGAGTGGGATATCAAGAGTGGTAAGGTTATTGTTTTCCTTTCCCACGAAGCGATGCACAAAGAGACCGCATACTTTACATTATTCAAAAAATCTTTGGACGCCTTTACTGCCAAGACAGGCTTCCAGTATATGGGCCTTTGATATGGGATTTGTTCTGGAAACAGAAAGATTGATATTAAGAGGCTGGAGAGATGAAGATGCTCCCAGCCTCTTTAAGTATGCAAGTGATGAGCGTATAGGACCTGTGGCAGGGTGGCTTCCGCATAAGGATATCAATTACAGCAGGGCTGTGATCAGAACTATTTTTGCCAAAGATGAGGTATATGCCATCTGCATAAAGGGTGGTGGAGGAAACCCTGTAGGAAGTATTGGGCTTACATTAAAGGGCTCACCTGAAAGGCCACTTGAAGAGGCATCTGCTGAACTTGGATATTGGATAGGATATCCCTTCTGGAATCATGGATATGTTACGGAAGCTGTAAAAGAATTGATGCGACATGGCTTTGAGGACCTGGGGCTGGAAACAATAGTTTGCGGATACTTTGACGGAAATGACAGGTCAAAAAGAGTCCAGGAAAAATGCGGATTTACATACAGGTACACCAATGAGAACTCGAATATTCCTATGCTTTCTGAAGTGAGGGTGGAGCATATGGGGATGATCACTAGGGATGAGTACTACAGTATTCGTTTAATCCAGGGATGACCTTGGTTTAGCAAATCAGATAAAAAATACAGTTTTTATCGTCTGTAAGTATTACAAAAAATGTAATATCGTGTTATAATACTAACATGCGAGTGAGGACATGGTGAGTGGGGACCAAGGACATTTCTGCTTCCATGTTTTTTTAATCTTCAGCCGTGAAAGCGCTTTCAGAGTTAACTATGTTTTGTTTCAGTTTAAGGAGGAACACGATGTTAAATATTGGAGAGTGCGTAATTTACGGTAGTCATGGCTTATGCCAGGTACGAGAGATTCTGGTACCGTCGTTTCTTGAGAGGGGCAAAGAGAAACAGTATTACATGATGATTTCCGCAGTGGATGCCGGAAGTGTCCTCTACGTTCCAGTAGAGGGAGCCGAAGACAAGATCAGGGAAGTCACAGGCGCTGACAATGCTGAAGATTTGATAGAAGATATCGAGGAAGTTGATGAAATTCTACTTCCGGAGGGTAAGAAGGCCGAACCCGCAATGCTTGAGATCATTAAGAGGAATGATGTAGAAGAGATGATGGGTCTTGTGAAGTCCTTGCGCAAGATCAAAGCTACCAGGGAAGCGCAGGGCAAGAGATTCGCCACGCTTAATGAGAGATACCTGAATTTGGCAGAAAAGCTTCTTTACACTGAACTGGCTTATTCCCTTGAGACAGAAAAAGAGACTATTAAGAGAAGGGTATTAGAAATGCTTTCAGAACTTCCATTGGAGACCGCGTAATAGCGGTCTCTTTTGTATTTACTGAGAAATATGGTAAAATATGCCATAGTGCCTCTTTAATGCGATAAAGAAGAGGCAATAATATCAGGTTGGGGTTTAGTGATGACTAAAGAGTTATATTACGAAAGTGCTTATATATCAGAGTTTTTTGCTGAAGTAATAAAGTGTGAGAGATCAGAGAACAAGGCCTATAAGGGCCGCTACGAGGTTGTCCTTGACAGAACAGCTTTTTTTCCTGAGCAGGGCGGTCAGGGCAGTGATATTGGTGTTCTGGAATTTGATGATGGCAAGAGTGTTGCAGGTATCGAGCATGTGAGCATTGGCTCAGAAATCAGACACATAGCAGACAAAGAGATACCGGTAGGTACCAGAGTTCGCGGCGTTATTGATTTTGCCCGTAGATTCAGTAATATGCAGCAGCATACAGGAGAGCACATTTTTTCAGGACTTGTTAATTCTGAATATGGCTATAACAACGTTGGCTTTCATTTGAGCGACTCGGAAGTGACCATGGATTATGACGGCGTGTTAACTGCTGAGAATATCAGGAAACTTGAGATAAAGGCCAATGAAGCTATCTGGGCAAATCTCGATGTGATCTGTGAATTCCCGGAAGCAGATAAGCTGTCTGAGATCCCATATAGGAGCAAAAAAGAACTATCAGGCGATGTGAGGATAGTTACGATTCCCGGAATCGATATCTGCGCCTGCTGTGCTCCGCATGTAAACAGGACTGGCGAGATCGGAATGCTCAAGGTAGTTGGACTTCAGAACTACAAGGGCGGCGTCAGAGTCAATATTCTCTGCGGCAGAAGGGCTCTTTTATACCTTCAGGGTGAGCATGATATTGTAGGCGAGCTTACAGCTCTTTTGACAACTTCTGCTGACAAAGTGGTTACTTCTGTTAAGCGTGCATTTGATGATAACAGCAATATGAAATCAGAATTGTCACAGGCAAGAGAAACTCTGATTGGATACGAGATTTCTGAAATTGTACAGGTCACTTCTAGCGATATTTCCGGAGGAATATTTGTGAATGCCGCCGAAGATGACATTTATGTGGTCAAAGACAATGCCTATGACTCCAATATGCTGCGCAAGCTGGTTAATTCTCTTTCTGAACACAAGAAGGGCTATTGCGGAGCTTTTGCAGGTTCACAGGAAAGCGGATACAGATTTATTATTGCATCCGGAGCTTCCGGAAAAGATTGTAAAGCGCTGTGCGATAAGCTCAGAACAGAGTTTGGAGCAAAGGGCGGCGGCTCAAATGCGATGGTTCAGGGAAGCCTTAATGTTGCTGATCTTAGGTCAGTTTTGGATTCTTTGACCTAACTGGAAGGACGAGAAGATGAGTGTTGGGAGTATGAAGGATTTCAGGGAAGGCTGCCAAAATGCCATTCCTATCTGTCTTGGATATATAGCTGTTTCTTTTGCATTTGGAATAGAAGCTTCCAAGATTGGGATGACTACTTTTCAGGCGGCGATGACTTCTCTTTTAAATGTGACAAGTGCAGGACAGTTTTCGGCTCTTG
Organism: Butyrivibrio proteoclasticus B316; assembly: GCF_000145035.1. Classification (NCBI taxonomy): domain Bacteria; kingdom Bacillati; phylum Bacillota; class Clostridia; order Lachnospirales; family Lachnospiraceae; genus Butyrivibrio; species Butyrivibrio proteoclasticus. Next base: position 2,242,351 of record NC_014387.1, on the reverse strand, counting down.
AGGTGATCGCCAGAAATGGCAGTTTTATTGAGCTTGCAATCTTGCAGTTTATTATTAACCTCAGATATATGCTGATGTCCACAGCTCTTTCACAGAAACTTGGCTCAGACGTTGGAACTGCCAGCAGGCTTGGAATATCATATGGCGTTACTGACGAGATATTTGCTGTCAGCATTTTCAAAAAAGACAAGCTGTATCCTATGTTTTCCTATGGACTTATTTTTACCTCTGTTTCAGGGTGGGTTCTGGGAACCGTTCTTGGGGCAGTGGCAGGTCAGATTTTGCCTCAGGTCCTGATCAGCAGTCTGGGACTTGCTATCTATGGAATGTTTATAGCAATCATCATTCCGGATACAAGGGTTAAAAGATCTGTAGCTGTGGTTGTTATAGCTGCAATGGTCATGAGCTGCGTGTTTACATACGCCCCACTTCTTAAAATGATTTCCGGTGGTTTTAGGATTATAATAGTAACAGTGGTAGTTGCTGCAATTGCAGCAGTAGTGTCACCGGTCAGGGAGGAAGAGAATGAGTAAAGTTTATTTGTATATCCTCCTTATGGCTATTGTGACATATTTGATCAGAGCACTTCCTCTTACACTTATCAGGAAAGAAATAAAGAGCCGCTTTATCAAATCTTTTTTGTACTATGTTCCATATGCGACTCTTGCAGCGATGACTTTTCCTGCAATACTTAAGGCTACAGACCATTTGGCTTCTTCTATAGCCGGATTTGCCATGGCGCTTATCCTTGCTTTTAACAAAAAGAGCCTTCTGACAGTGGCAGGATTGTCATGTCTTACTGCATTTGTGGTGGAACTGTTTCTTTTACTATAAAAACATGATTTAATATGATTAGATTTATTGAATAAAGACGCGAGGTATTTGACATGAGAGTTGGAATGGGATATGATGTGCACCGTCTTGTAGAAGACAGGGACCTTATTATCGGAGGCGTTAAGATTCCATATGAAAAGGGACTTTTAGGACACTCTGATGCGGATGTTCTTTTACATGCTATAATGGATGCACTTTTGGGAGCAGCAGCTCTTGGCGATATCGGCAAGCATTTCCCGGATACTGATCCTAAGTTTAAGGGAGCTGATTCAAGAGCTCTTTTGAGGGAAGTCTGTAGAATGCTGGACGATAATGGATACTGCGTTGAGAACATCGATGCCACCATAATTGCCCAGGCGCCCAAGATGAGACCACATATAGATACAATGAGACAGAATATTGCTGATGATCTTGGGATCAGTCTTTCTCAGATAAATGTCAAGGCTACAACCGAGGAAGGCCTTGGATTTACAGGAACAGGAGAGGGTATTTCCTCTCAGGCGATATGTCTTTTGACCAATAAATAACTATAGGAGAATATAGATAATGTCACATAAATTTACTTTTTATAACACTCTTTCCAGAAAGATAGAGGAGTTCAACCCAAGGGAGGAAGGCAAGGTATCAATGTATACCTGCGGACCGACCGTTTATCATTTTGCTCATATCGGTAACATCAGAACCTATATCATGCAGGATGTTCTTATCAAGGCTCTTGGTTATGCAGGATATGATGTAAAAAGAGTCATGAATATTACAGATGTCGGACATCTTTCATCAGATGCTGACACCGGTGAAGATAAGATGCTTGCCGGAGCCAAGAGGGAGCACAAGACTGTAATGGAAATTGCCAAGTTCTATACAGATGCTTTCTTCAAGGATTTTGATGCAGTAGGAAATAAGCGTCCTGATGTGGTAGAGCCTGCTACTAACTGTATTCCTGAGTTTATTCACATGGTAGAAGTTCTTCTTGAGAAGGGCTATGCCTATGTTGCAGGCGGTAACGTATATTTCGATACCAGCAAGCTTCAGGATTATTATGTATTTTCTTCAGAGGTAGAAAAAGAGCAGCTTCAGGTTGGCGTACGTGATGATGTAGAAGAGGATACCAACAAGAAGAACAAGACTGACTTTGTTCTCTGGTTCACTAAGTCCAAGTTTGAAGATCAGGCTCTTAAGTGGGACAGCCCATGGGGCGTTGGTTACCCGGGCTGGCATATTGAGTGCTCATGCATTTCTATGAAGCACCTTGGAGAATATATCGATATTCACTGCGGTGGTGTTGACAATATTTTCCCTCATCACACAAATGAAATTGCTCAGTCAGAGAGTTATCTTGGCCATGAGTGGTGCAAATACTGGTTCCACTCTAATCACCTCAATGACAAATCAGGCAAGATGAGTAAGAGTAAGGGAGCAGTTCTTACTGTTTCTGTACTGCAGGAAAAGGGTTATGATCCTTTAGTTTACAGATTCTTCTGCCTACAGTCTCATTATCGTAAGCCTCTTGAGTTTTCTTATGAAGCTCTGGATCAGGCTGCACAGGCATTTAACAAGCTTGTTAAGAGAGTTTCTGAGCTCAAAGAGGATGGAGCAGTTGATACCGCTGCCAAAGAGAAATTTGAAGAGAACTTTAGAGATGCAGTCAGCAATGACCTTAACACATCAATGGCAATTACAGTTTTATATGATGTGCTCAAGGCTGATATAAATGATGCAACCAAACTTGCTCTTGTTGAGAGCTTTGATAAGGTTCTTTCACTTGATCTTCTGGGACATGCCAAGGCTGTTTCTGAGGGACCTTCTGTTGATCCTGAGCTTGAAAAGTTTATTCTTGATGCTATTGAGAGAAGAGCAAATGCCAAGAAAGCCAAGGACTTTGCTACAGCTGATGCGATCAGAGCAGAGCTTTTAGAAAAGGGTGTCGAGATCAAGGATACTCGTGAGGGAGTTAAATGGCAGCTGATTTAAATGCTTATTTAAACGATAAATTTGGTATAGAGACTCAGGATATCAGGACTTATTCTCCTCTTACCCTGGCCTATATAGGTGATGCCTTTTTTGATATGATCATCAGATCCATACTGGTCAATAAGGGCAACACAGCAGTTAATAATCTTCACAAGAGAGCCAGCAGTGTGGTCAAGGCTCCGACTCAGGCAGCTATGGTCAAGGCTCTTATGGAGGACTTGACTGAGGAAGAACAGGACTACTATCGCAGAGGCCGCAATTCCAAACCTCACACCAAGGCCAAGAATGCCACAACTATGGATTATCTTGATGCCACAGGGTTTGAGGCTGTGATGGGCTTTTTGTACCTGACAGGTGGTATTGACAGGGCCTGCGAGCTTGTGAATCTGGGAATTAATAAGTTGGAACTTGATATACTTTAATATTTGCAGGTTATGAAAGGATTTTTATGGAAGAGAACTTTGAGAGCAGGATCATTGAGGGCAGAAATGCGGTACTTGAGGCTTTTAGATCCGGCAAGACGATAGACAGATTATTTATTCTTGATGGATGCAAGGATGGCCCTGTGCAGACTATTCTTCGCGAAGCCAAGAAACATAAGGATACCGTTATTTCTTTTGTCAAAAAAGAGCGTCTTGATCAGCTCTCTGAAACAGGCAAGCATCAGGGAGTAATTGCATACGGTGCTTCTTACAACTATGCAGAAGTAGATGACATCCTCGAAAGAGCAAAACAAAAGGGTGAAGATCCCTTTATTATCATTCTTGATAATATCGAAGATCCTCATAATCTGGGCGCGATCATCCGTACAGCCAACCTGGCCGGAGCCCATGGTGTTATCATCCCCAAGCACAGAGCAGCTTCACTTACAGCGACAGTAGCCAAGGCTTCTGCAGGCGCAATCAACTATACTCCTGTAGCCAAGGTTACTAATATTGCCAACACTATAGAAGACCTCAAGGACAAGGGATTGTGGTTTGCCTGCGCTGATATGGGCGGAACAACCATGTATCAGCTGAACTTAAAGGGACCTATAGGCCTTGTTATCGGCAATGAGGGTAGTGGTGTCAGCAGACTTGTAAGAGAGAAGTGTGATATGATCGCATCTATTCCTATGAAGGGCGATATCGATTCCCTTAACGCGTCTGTTGCTTGTGGTGTTCTTGCATTCGAAGTAGTAAGACAGAGACTTTCATAAGCTGTGACGATGATAGTCATGGAGTAATTTGTATATCATATAGTGTCATTATTTGCTTTTGACACCTGCATCTTTTTATGGGACTATGACTATATGAGCGATAACAGATACAAAGAAAAATCTGATGAAGAACTGATTTTATCTATAAGAGATGGCGATGATCCCGGTGCTGTGGACCATATCATGAACAAGTACAAGAATCTTGTCAGAAAAAAGGCAGCTTCCATGTTTGCTCTTGGTGCTGACAAGGATGATTTGATACAGGAGGGAATGATAGGTCTTTTCAAGGCTGTCAGGGACTATGACTGTGGCCGTGATGCCAGCTTTGCAACCTTTGCAGAGCTGTGTATCTCAAGGCAGATGTATTCTGCTATAAAGGCTATGGCCAGGAAAAAGCATGCGCCTCTTAACAGCTATATCTCCATTTATGCCAAGAGAGAGGATATGGGAGATGATGCGTCCGTAGCTCTTGAGGAGCTTCTTGAATCTGATTCCAGTATGATTCCGGAACAACATGTAATTGATCAGGAGAATCTAAAGGCTCTTGAAGAGGCTATAGAAAGTGAGCTTAGCCCTTTGGAGGGACAGGTTCTGGATCTTTATATTACAGGTATGAGCATCAAACAGATTTCTGCTGTGCTTTCAAGAGATGAGAAATCGACAGATAATGCAATGCAGAGGATTAGAAATAAGCTCAGAAAATATTTAAGCAGATAGTATTTATTTACTATTATTTCCTAGTAAAGTGATAGGATTTTGACATTCTCAAAATAATTATGTAGAATGTGTTGTAAAACCAAATGCAATTATATTGCACAAAACGTAAGAGGAGATATAGATTATGAAACTATTTGAGAGTAAAAAAGTTATAGGTTTAACTGCAGCAATAACACTCCTTGCAGGTACTCTTGCAGGTTGTGGTAGTACAAATGGAGCAGCAGATGCTGGTGCTGAGGTTGCTACAGGGGCAGAAGCTTCTGCAGAAACTAATGAAGCTACAGCTGCACCAAAAGAGAGCACTAATGATCTCTATGCTACGATCAAGGAGAGAGGCAAGATTATTATTGCTATGGAAGGTCAGTGGGCACCTTGGACTTATCATGATGAGTCTGGCGAGCTTGTTGGCTTTGATACTGAAGTAGGTCAGGAAATTGCCAAGAGACTTGGCGTTGATGCTGAGTTTGTAGAAGGTGAATGGGATGGCCTTTTTGCAGGTCTTGATGGCGGAAGATACGATATGATCATCAATGGCGTAGAAATAACTGACCTTCGTAAGGAAAAGTATGATTTTACAGAACCTTATGCATACATCAGAACAGCTCTTGTTGTTAAGGATGACAACAGTGATATAACATCTTTTGATGATCTTAAGGGCAAGAAGACAAGTAATTCACTTGGATCAACATATGCTGATCTGGCAGCTGACCTTGGAGCAGAGGTTCAGAACGTAGATACACTTTCTGAGACTATTGATATGGTTCTGTCAGGAAGAGTAGATGCAACTCTTAATGCAGAAGTATCTTTCTATGATTATCTCGGAGAGCATCCTGATGCACCTATCAAGATTGTAGCTCTTACAGATGATGCTTCAGAAGTATCTATTCCACTTAGAAAAGGAGAAGAGACAGCATCACTTCGCGAGGCTGTAAATGCGGCAATCGCAGAAATGTCTTCTGATGGTACATTGACTGAGCTTTCAACCAAGTACTTTGGAAGAGACATTACAAAGTGATTATTTGATATATATACATGAGCGAAAGATTAATTGGAATAATAACAAGTTCATTTTTTAAGATACTGATACCCGGAATCAAGGTTACAATACCGCTGACGATTTTGTCTTTTGCACTTAGTCTTGTGGTTGGGCTTTTGCTTGCACTTATTCAGGTTGCTGATATCAAAGGCCTTCGCCAGCTGGCAAGATTCTATATATGGGTATTTAGAGGAACGCCGCTTATAGTTCAGCTTTTTATCATATTTTTTGGCCTTCCCAATATTGGGATCACGCTAAATGCCTTTCCATCTGCTGTTCTGGCTTTTGGACTAAATCTGGGAGCTTATAACGCAGAGGTTTTCAGGTCTGCAATCCTTGCTATACCCAAGGGACAGATGGAAGCTGCCTATATGATAGGACTGAGCTATCCGCAGGCTATGATAAGGGTAATACTTCCTCAGTCATTTCCTGTAGCTTTTCCGAATCTTTTTAATAATCTTATCAGTTTGCTCAAAGATACAGCGCTGGCTTCCAGTATTACGGTTATAGACCTGTTTACAACAGCCCAGCAGATTGCAGCAAGGACCTATGAGCCCTTTGCTCTGTATCTGGAAGCGGCATTTATTTATCTTATCTTCTCAACTGCACTGACATGGCTCCAGCGTTATCTGGAACAGAAGCTTGTATGGAAGAGCAGTGACAAAAAGAAATAATGCCAAAGGTTTAAAGAAAAGGATAGGATAGGAAAAATGCTGGAAATACATAATTTACACAAATCCTTTTCCGGTACTGGAGTACTCTCCGGAATGGATTTTAAAGTTGACAAAGGTGAAGTAATTGCAATTATCGGCCAGTCAGGATCCGGTAAGACTACGCTTCTTCGCTGCATGAGCTTTTTGGAAAAGGCTGATATCGGTGAGATCATTTTTGATGATTATAAGGGTGATATGGCCAGGATTTCCAAGAGTGATATCAAGAAACTCAGAATGGAGATGGGCTTTGTGTTCCAGGGCTTTAATCTCTTTAACAATATGACCGCGCTGGAAAATGTCATGGAAGGACTTGTGACTGCCAGGAAAATGCCCAAGGATAAGGCCAAAGAAATATCTCTTGAGGTACTTGCCAAGGTTGGAATGCTAGACAGAGCTCACTTTTACCCCGGTGAACTGTCCGGAGGACAGCAGCAGAGAGTAGCTATAGCAAGAGCAATTGCTCCTGAGCCAAAGGTTATTCTGTTTGATGAGCCTACCAGTGCACTTGATCCTGAGCTTACAGGAGAAGTTTTAGAGACTATGAAAAAGCTTGCTCTTGAAGGCACTACCATGGTAGTTGTTACACATGAGATGGCCTTTGCAAGGGAAGTGGCATCCAGAGTTGTGTTTATGGACGGCGGTGTGGTCGTAGAGCAGGGAGCACCTGATGAGATCTTTGGTAATCCCAAGGAGGAGCGGACAAGACAGTTCCTCAACAGAGCGCTGCACAAGCTGTAATAATTCTTAATTAATTAGAAATGAATTAATGAAAAAACACTTGCGCTTGACTTTTAATTATGTTATATTGATATAGCTGTTGTAATGAACGGCGGTAACTATAGTTAATTAGAAGATTTTTTGTATATAGAGAGGTGAGAAGAGATGAGACAGGACATTCAGCCAGAATTCCATCAGGCCACTGTTACTTGCAACTGCGGTAACACATTCACAGTTGGATCAACAAAGAGCGAGATTCACGTAGAAATTTGCTCAAAGTGCCATCCATTCTATACTGGCCAGCAGAAGGCTACAAGTGCTCGTGGACGTATTGACAGATTCAACAAGAAATACGGCATGAACAACCAGTAATCTATTTAGAAAATAAAGAGGTTGAGGCAATTAGCCTCGACCTTTTTTCGTTATATGGATTAAAATATAAGTAAATACACTAATGGGGACAACGTGATGAAGAAACGCAAGGTCAGACATTATTCAGGAATAGGCGGACAGGCTGTACTTGAAGGCGTTATGATGAAGAACAAGGACATGTATGCAGTAGCTGTCAGAAAGCCTAATGGAGATATTGAGGTTGAGGTTGATGAGTACCATGGAATTGCTTATGGCAGTAAACTTCTCAATATTCCTTTTGTGAGAGGAATATTCGTATTCATAGATTCTCTTATTTTAGGACTCAAGTCTCTTAATTATTCATCTTCATTTTATGAAGAGGGCAACGAGAAACCTACCAAGCTTGATGAAGAAATTGAGGCTGTTTCAGGAGGCCACGAGGATACCTTCCTTATGGTGATAACTACAGCAATTTCATTTCTTTTTGCTATTGGACTTTTTATGGTCCTGCCATATGCACTTTCTGAGATACTGAGCAAATATATCAGGAATGACTCTATTATTGCGATTATTGAGGGTGTTCTCAGAATAGTTATTTTCATTGCATATATACTGCTTATTTCCTGCATGAAAGATATCAGACGTCTGTTCCAGTATCATGGTGCAGAGCATAAATGTATCAACTGCATCGAAAAGGGCAGACCTCTTACAGTTAAAAATGTCAGGAGAAGCTCAAGGCTTCATAAGAGATGTGGGAGCAGCTTTATCCTCTTTGTTATGCTTGTTAGTATTATCCTGTTTTTCTTTATCAGAGTGGATTCTTACGCCCTTAGGATTTTAGTCAGGATTTTGCTTATCCCTGTCATTGCAGGAATATCCTATGAGCTTATCAGACTTGCAGGCAGAACAGATTTCTTCCTGGTCAGGATTATTTCAGCACCGGGATTATGGCTTCAGAGACTCACAACCAAGGAGCCTGATGATGACATGATAGAAGTTGCTATCAAGTCTGTAGAGTCAGTGTTTGACTGGAAGGAATTCCTCAAGGATTCCTTTGGCTACGAGATTGATGAGAGCTGGCTTGTTGACGACGAAGATTGAGAATGACACTTGAATAGTATAGTAGAATATGAATAATAGATACATTGATTTATACACAACTGGATCAGAAAAATTGTTAAGAGCCGGGATCGCAGAAGCTAAGCTAGATGCCCGGCTTCTTTTAGAGTACGTCTGTGGTACTGACCATAGTACTCTTTTGGCCCATCCTGATAAAGAGGTTACGGATGAAGAGAGAGACAAATACCTTTCTATGATTGACAGAAGGGCAGCTCATGAGCCGGTTGCCTATATTCTGGGCACCTGGAATTTTATGGGACTGGATTTTAAGGTAAACAGTGACGTGCTGATTCCTGAACAGGACACAGAGATTCTCGTAGAGGAAGCGCTTCGCAATTTGGAAGACGGCATGAGGGTACTTGATCTGTGCACCGGATCAGGCTGTATTGCTCTTAGTCTTTTAAATTATACAAATGAGACCAGGGCTGTATGCACAGATATTTCAGACAAGGCACTTGCGGTTGCCGGGATGAATGCTGAGAGACTTGGACTTTCTGATAGAACTGAGTTTGTCAGGACAGATCTTTTTCCAGAAGAATCTGTTGGTAAGTTTGATCTGATAGTGTCTAATCCGCCATATATTGCCAGCAAGGTTATAGATACACTTGCGCCTGAGGTCAGAGACTATGAGCCCAGGCTTGCACTTGACGGATCAGAGGATGGACTTGTTTTTTACAGGAGGATCATCGAGGAGACTCCTAAGTTTTTGTATTCAAGCGGATATCTCTTACTGGAAATAGGCTATGATCAGGGGCAGGCAGTTAAAGAGATGCTTGAAGATAAAAAGTATATCATGACATTCAGGTTATCAAGGATCTTGGCGGTAATGACAGAGTGGTTTCTGCATGTTTCTATTAGCGTAGTTGTAGTTTGATTTTTAAATGGAATAATTCATAAGCGCGAGGATAGAAATATGTTTGATAAGATAGAAGATATTCTTCGTAAGTTCGAAGATATTACAATGGAACTGAATGACCCGTCAGTTATCGCTGATCAGGAGAGGTTTAGAAAGCTCATGAAGGAGCAGAAGAACCTTGAACCGTTAGTTGAGTGTTATAACGAGTACAAGAAGTGCAAGGAGACTATAGATGAGAGCCTTGCAATGCTGGATGAGGAATCTGATCCTGAGATGAAGGAAATGCTCAAGGATGAGCTTCAGACAGCCAAAGACAAGATACCTGAACTTGAGGATAAGCTTAAGATTCTGCTTCTTCCCAAGGATCCTAATGATGATAAAAACGTAATTGTTGAGATAAGAGCCGGTGTTGGCGGCGATGAGGCAGCTCTTTTTGCAGCTGATATGTACAGGGTGTACACCAGATATGCTGAGAGACAGAACTGGCGCGTTGAGACCATGAGTGTCGAGGATATTGGAATTGGAGGTATCAAGACTGTCAGCTTCATGATCAAGGGAAACGGTGCCTATTCAAGGCTCAAATTTGAGAGTGGTGTTCACAGAGTTCAGAGAATTCCGGCTACGGAATCAGGCGGCAGGATACATACTTCAGCTATAACTGTGGCAATTATGCCTGAAGTTGAGGATGTAGAAGTTGAGATTGATATGAACGACTGTAAGTTTGATGTATTCAGGGCTTCCGGTAACGGTGGACAGTGCGTTAATACTACGGACTCAGCTGTCAGACTGACTCATTTCCCTACAGGAATAGTTATTTCCTGTCAGGATGAGAAGAGCCAGCAGCAGAATAAGGCCAAGGCTCTTAGAGTACTCAGAGCCAAGTTATATGAACTTGAGCAGGAAAAGAAACACAATAATGAGGCAGAGCTTAGGAGAAGCCAGGTTGGAAGCGGTGACAGATCTGAGAAGATCAGAACCTATAATTTCCATCAGGGAAGAGTAACTGATCACAGAATAGGGCTTACTCTCTACAAGATAGATCAGATAATGGATGGAGATATTGATGAGATCATTGATTCACTTATTGCCGCAGATCAGGCAGAGAAGCTTAGCAAGGTAGAGAATTCCTGATAATTTGCATTATAACCATATTGTAAAATAAATTAAGGTAAGTCTTAAATAAAAATAAAGAAACCGGTAGTCACATTGAAGCACACTTTTAAAGAGGGTATAATCACTATATGGGTTATAGTGTATACTTTTTTTCGTGAAAGGTATTAGTGCTTATGGATGCTGGATTCAAGGCCGAGCTAATTGAATGGGGTGTCGATTGGGACGAGATACTGGACAGATTTATGGGCAATGAGGATCTTATTGCCAGATTTATGTTCAAGTTTCTCAAGGATCAGAATATGAATGATCTGACCAAATTCCTTGAGGAAGGCAATGTTTCAGAAGCCTTTAAGGCTGTGCATACGCTCAAGGGTGTGGGCGCCAATCTTGGACTAAAGGGGTTCCTTACACCGGTTTGTGAGCTCACTGAGGTCTTAAGAGCTGGTTCGATGGAAGGCTACGAGCCCTTATATGCGCAGATCAAACCCAAATATGATGAGCTTATAGCGATACTTGAAAAATATCAATCATAATCAGTAGTATCAATACCTGAATGTGACATAAAGCTTGGGATGTATTCATCCCAGGCTTTTTCTATTGTTTTATCAAATGAGAATATCTTAAATGCTGTTCCTGTGGTAATAATGATCGTATCACCGGTGAAACGGATATTTATGCCAAGAAGGACATCGGATGGGGCAAGGCCTGCACCTGCGGACTCAACAATCCTGTTTTTGGTTTCATTATCCGGGTGGAGAATAAATTTAAAGCCCAAAGGAGTTCTTTTGCCTTTTATCAGATCAAAACAAAGCGTTCTGAGCTCGCTCCATTTCGAGTATTCGTCTGGAACTGCAGATTCGTCCTCTAGGTCGTCATTTTTGTAAAAATCTCTGTTAATATGACCATCTATATTAAAAGTGTTGAAGGTCTCTATAGTAGCCTCTTCAACATAATAGCTATCAAAGAGCTCGGTTGTAAGAAGCTTTGCCATGAAATCTTTTTTACTTGATATTTTAACTGCGATCATAGTTGTTCCTGTCTGTTTGAAGATTATGAGCTATTGTTTTATGCAATGAGCACATATGAATAGCGTCACTTGAATAGTATATCATGAAAAACTAATATTATTGCAACATTTCAATATGTTAATTTATATAATAAATGGAGCTTGTGATTTAACAAAATTAGATAAATTAATTGGTATATTTTAAACTAAATTTAGTTTATACTATTACTAGTTTCTTCCTAAAGGGGTATCATAATGGCTAAAACAGTTAGACTTAAGGATATAGCTGACAGGATTGGTGTCAGTACAGTTACTGTTTCTAAGGCTCTTTCCGGACAGAAAGGAATGAGTGAGGAACTTAGAGAGAAAATACATGCACTTGCTGATGAAATGGGATATGTTCCCTCGGTATCAAGAAAACAGGATTTTTCCAGCAAGAGCTATACTATAGGCGTTCTGATTTCAGAGAATTTTATGAGTGAATATAGTTCTTTTTATACCAGAATGCATCAGCAGGTATCTCAGATAGCAATGGATAAAGGGTGCTTTACCATGTTAGAAGTTATATCTGTGGAGAATGAGAAGAACAAGGCTACACCAAGACTTATAGAAGACAATAAGATTGATGGAATTGTTGTTGTGGGAAGGCTTGATCAGGAGTATCTTCAGTCTATTAAGGACAACAGCGGCATTCCTATGGTTTATCTTGATTTCTGTAACCATGTTGGAGATGAAGATGCGGTAGTTTCTGACAGCTTTAACGGAGCCTATTGTCTTACTAATTATCTCTTTGACATGGGTCATGAGCATATAGCATTTGTTGGAACTCTTTTGGCTTCAGGAGCTATAACAGACAGATATCTTGGATATAACAAATCTCTTATGGAGCATGGGCAGCCCTTTAGAACGGACTGGATTATAGAAGACAGAGACCTGAATATTGGTGTGATGGATCCTGTTAATTACTTTAAACTTCCCGAGAAAATGCCTACGGCTTTCTTTTGCAACTGTGATCTTGCAGCGAGCATGATGATCAAGAAGCTGGGTGAGAACGGATACAGGGTCCCTGAAGATATTTCTGTTGTGGGATATGATAACTATCTGTTTCCGGGCCTATGCGATATTAAACTTACAACTTATGGCGTAGATAGTTATGAGATGGGCAGAAATGCTGTCCTTAACCTTATCCGTAAGATAAGCGGAGAGAGGTACAGACAGGGAATAATGATCCTGGAAGGCCATATGATAGAGGGCGAAAGCGTCAAAAAAATAAACTAATAGCAATATTTAATTTCTGTTATTTTCTTTAATTATGTTTCGGGCTTCTGCGATGGCATTTCTATAAGTAAAAGAAATACCAAAGCTCTCGCCGGAGTCCATTGTAACCTTACCAAAACCGGTCTTTTTAATATGATTGACGTTGATCAGTGCATTGTCACTAACAGGACAAATCTGTGGGAAGATGGCGCATTGATCGTAGAAATTATAGATTTCATCGATTAGGCATATGTTATGGCCATCGGCAATTTGAATTATGAGTTCTGAGCCGTGCTTTTTGACAGATACTATATCATCATTCTTGGCATAGAAGGTTCCATCCTTGCCTCGCAGCTCGAGAGTGGGTATTGGATCACCCTTGATTTCCCTTATTTTATCCATCATGGCGGTGAGCTCTGCAACTCTGATTGGCTTGTCTATGAACATGAGATTTGGTATATCAAGCCCTGATTCCTCATACTGCTTCCTGTAATCTATTCTTGAAACACAGAGAACAATTGGCCTTACGACGCCGGCATCTACGAGGAGTTTTGCTATGGCAAGTCCGGTAGGCTCCTGAAGTGTCATATCTACAAAAAGTCCATCATACATCTGGGGATAACGCAAAAAAGCCTCTACATTCCCGTAAGAATCTATGTAGAGTCTCTCCCCGGTCTCTTTAAAAAAGCGATCTGACTGCCTACCGAGAAGTCTCTCGGTCTGCTTTCTGTCAGCAATATTGTCATCACAAACAGCTATATGCATATCTTTTTCCCCTAAAAAAACTATATGACTATTTTATATGAAGCTAAATGAGATTGGAAGCCAAAAAAGCACAGCTACAAGCAAAATCTGGATGAGCAGAATGAGCGGTAAGCCAAGCATAAAATACCAGTGCCTGGTCTTGTGGCGGAAAATAAGCATTCCCAGTATTGAGCCGAGACTTCCTCCGATGATAGCAATAGAAAATAGGGTTGCCTCAGGGATACGGAAGGCATTTTTACGTGCCCTCCGTTTATCGATTCCCATTAAGGCGAACCCTATAATATTAGTTAAGATCAAATATCCGATTATAAGAACTAAAGAACTCATGAATTACTTGTTTGATTCTACTTCCTGCATCTTCATAGCACGTACTTTACTGGAGAGACCAAAAAGATTGATAAAGCCTTCAGCATCGTGGTGATCATAGAGATCTCCAGTCTTAAAGGAAGCAATGCTCTCATTGTAGAGAGAGTAAGGTGACTTAGTGCCGGCCTTAATGATATTGCCCTTGTAAAGCTTAAAAGTAACTTCTCCTGTTACATACTTCTGAGTTGACTCAATGAAAGCCTGCTCAGCTTCTCTTAGAGGAGTGAACCATTTCCCTTCATATACTATATCAGCAAACTTGTTGCCCATATCTTTTTTCATTGTATAGGTATCACGGTCTAAAATCAACTCTTCAAGCTGCTGATGAGCCTCATAAAGGATAGTTCCGCCTGGAGTTTCGTATACACCGCGGGACTTCATGCCTACAACACGGTTCTCTACGATATCCACGATACCAATTCCGTTTTCACCGCCGAGCTTATTGAGGGTACGGATGATATCTGAAACTTTCATTTCCTTGCCATTAACAGACTTAGGTACGCCGCCTTCAAATGTCATTGTAACTGTTGTAGGAACGTCAGGTGCATCCTGTGGAGTTTTGCCGAGTACTAAGAGATGCTTGTAGTTAGGTTCAAGTGAAGGATCTTCAAGCTCAAGACCTTCATGTGAAATATGCCAAAGGTTACGATCACGGCTGTAGCTTGAATCAGCAGAGAATGGAAGATTGATACCATGAGCCTTGCAGTATTCGATCTCTGACTCACGGGAATCCATTGTCCACTTGTCATTTCTCCAGGCTGCGATGATCTTGATATCAGGTGCAAGAGCCTTGATTCCAAGCTCGAACCTAATCTGGTCATTGCCCTTACCGGTTGCACCGTGACAGATGGCAACAGCGCCTTCTTTTCTGGCAACTTCCACGAGCTTCTTGGCAATAAGTGGACGAGCCATTGATGTACCAAGAAGATACTTGTTCTCATAAACGGCATGAGCCTGAACACATGGAACAATATATTCATCACAGAATTCATCTACAACATCAAGAATGTAGAGCTTGCTTGCACCGCAGCTGATAGCTCTCTCCTCGAGTCCGTCAAGTTCCTCTTCCTGACCGCAGTCTATGCAACAACATATTACTTCGTAGTCAAAATTCTCCTTGAGCCATGGAATGATAGCTGTAGTATCAAGTCCACCGGAATATGCAAGAATAACTTTTTCTTTTGCCATTATCGTAACCTCATCTTTCTTTATATTATTTTTTCGATTATCATTAATATTGTACGGCAATTTGATAAAAATTAATCACAAATAGCTGTTACTAGTTCAATATAAAACATCATTGCATAAAATGCAAGGCATTTTTGCATAAATATTTAATAATTAATAAAAATATGCATAAATATTAAAAATACTATTGCACAATCTTTTTTGCCGTCGTATACTGAAAAAAGTTTAAACAGGCTATTTTGACATGTTGTTATTCTGATTTTTCTATTCAATTTATATAAAGAGAGGATGCATAAAATGATCAAAGTTGGAATTATTGGTGCAACAGGATATGCTGGTGCAGAAATAGCTGGAATACTGCTTGGACACCCTGAGGCAGAGGTTGTCTGGTATGGATCCAAGAGCTATGTGGGGGAAGAATTTTCCGGTATATATGGAAACTTTTTTAGAATAATAGATGATAAATGTCTCGACGATAACATGGAAGAACTTGCTGATGAAGTAGATGTAGTTTTCACGGCTACTCCGCAGGGACTGTGTGCGTCTCTTATAAATGAAGATATCCTATCCAAGGTCAAGGTTATTGATCTTTCTGCTGATTTCAGGTTAAAAGATGTAACTGAATATGAGAAATGGTACAAGATAGAGCATAAGGCTCCTTCCTTTATAGAAGAGGCTGTATATGGTCTTTGTGAAATTAACAGAGACAAGATCAGAAATGCCAGGCTTGTAGCTAATCCGGGTTGCTATACAACATGTTCAATCCTGACTGCATATCCTCTTATCAAGGAAGGTCTTATCGATCCTGATACACTTATCGTAGATGCGCTTTCCGGTGTGACAGGTGCTGGAAGAGGTGCCAAGGTAGCCAATCTGTACTGCGAAGTAAATGAAAGTGTTAAGCCATACGGAGTAGCAAATCATAGACATACTCCTGAAATAGAGGAACAGCTCGGATATGCAGCAGGAAAAAAGATGGTGATAAATTTCACACCGCATCTTGTTCCGATGAACAGAGGAATACTTGCAACAGAATATGCAACGCTTGTTAAAAAAGATGGAAAGCTTCCAACTGAAGAAGACATAAGGGCAGCTTACGAGAAATACTATGGAAAAGAGCTGTTCATCAGACTACTGAAAAGCGGTGTTTATCCGGAAACTAGATTTGTTCGCTCCAGCAATTTTGTTGATATTGGATTTAAAGTGGATGAGAGAACTGGCAGGATCATCATGATGGGAGCTATAGATAATCTTGTCAAAGGCGCAGCCGGTCAGGCTGTTCAGAATATGAATATTATGTTTGGATTGGACGAGAGTATGGGACTTAGGATTGTCCCAAGGTGTCCGTGAGGAGTAAATAAATGGTTCGTGTAATGACAATTGAAGATTATGACGAAGTGTGGGAACTATGGAATTCAATTCATGGGTTTGGACTAAGGTCGGTAGATGATTCAAGGGAAGGAATAGAGAGATTTCTTAGAAGGAACCCGACTACAAGCGTAGTTGATATCGAGGATGGAAAAATAGTAGGCGCTATTCTATGCGGCCATGATGGCAGGAGAGCCTGTCTGTATCATGTCTGTGTAAGTGAAAAGTACAGAATGCATGGAATAGGCAAGAAGATGGTCAGCTTCTGCTGTGAGAAACTCAAAGAGGAACAAATAAATAAGGTTTGTCTGAATGCGTTTGTTACCAACATTGTGGGTAATAAGTTCTGGCAGAAAATGAAATGGAACCTTCGTGATGATATGTATTATTACGACCTTGCCCTTAATACAGAGAATAAAACAGTTTTTGTTCCATGATTAAAACAAGCAGATAACATATGATATTGAATATGTCAGGAGGATGAGACCAGAATGAAAACAATAGATGGCGGAGTTACAGCAGCAAAGGGATTTAAAGCCTCAAGTTGCCAGGCAGAAATCAAATATAAAGACAGAACGGATATGGCTTTTGTTTATTCAGAGCTTCCATGCGTATGTGCAGGAACCTTTACATCCAATGTTGTCAAGGCAGCATGTGTAATGTGGGATAAGAAGATCGTGGAGTCAGGCGGACCAATGCAGGCAGTTGTTATCAATTCTGGTATTGCCAATGCCTGCACGGGAAAAGAGGGCTTTGATGCCTGTGAAGCTACTGCGAGAGCGGCAGAAGGTGCACTTGGCATTCCTTATACTTCCGTGGCTGTTGCTTCAACAGGTGTTATCGGAATGCAGCTTCCTGTAGATAAGCTTGTGGCAGGAGTTGAGAAGATGAGCACAACTCTTGATGGAAGTCTTCTTGCGGGAACTGAAGCTTCCAAGGCAATCATGACAACTGATACTGTTAATAAAGAAATAGCTGTTTCTTTTGAGATAGCAGGTAAGACAGTGACTCTTGGAGGAATGAGCAAAGGTTCAGGGATGATACATCCCAATATGTGCACAATGCTGGCATTTCTGACAACAGATATTGCTATAGATAAAACTCTTTTACAGGAGGCAGTCAGTGATGTAGTCAAGGATACCTTCAATATGATAACAGTTGATGGGGATACATCTACTAATGACACACTACTGTGTATGGCAAACGGACTTGCAGAGAATGAGAAGATAACCGAGAAAAATGAGGATTATATTACCTTCAAAAATGCTCTTATGTTTGTATGTGAGTACCTGGCCAAGAAAATGGCGGCTGACGGAGAGGGTGCAAGTAAGCTCTTTGAAGCCAAGGTGATCGGTGCCAAGGATAAACAGGATGCAAGAGTATTGTCCAGGGCAATAGTAGGCTCGAATCTTTCTAAGGCAGCAATTTACGGATGCGATGCTAATTTCGGAAGATTTTTGTGTGCAATGGGGTATTCCGGTGCAGACTTTGATCAAAATGATGTTGAACTGTATTTTGAAAGCGCAGCCGGAAGACTTAAGGTTTTTGATAAGGGTACTCCGATTGTATTTGATGAGGATAAGGCTCTTGAAATCATGAAGGAAGATACGGTAACTGTTTTTGTAAATATGAATGAAGGTGAAGCCATGGCCACAGCCTGGGGATGCGATCTGACTTATGACTATGTCAAGATAAACGCTGATTACAGGAGCTGATCACTTAGAATGATCACAAAAGCGGCTTGTGCCCGGATATTTAAAATCAAGAGGAGGAGCAGGTAATGGATAAAGATATGCAGGAAGTGCTGAAAAAAGCAGAGGTTCTGGTAGAGGCGCTTCCATATATACAGAAATTAAATAAGAAGGTAATTGTTGTTAAATATGGCGGAAGTGCTATGAGTAATCCTGATCTTCAGAGAAGTGTAATAACAGATGTTACGCTTCTTAAACTTGTTGGATTTAAGCCAATCATAGTTCATGGAGGCGGAAAAGCTATCAGCAACTGGGTTTCCAAGGTTGGTAAGGAGGCAGAATTCGTAAATGGCCTCAGAGTAACTGACGAAGAGACAATGGAAATTGCAGAGATGGTCCTTGGAAGGGTTAACAAGCAGCTTGTCTCAATGGTTCAGGAGCTTGGCGTTAATTCAATTGGTATCAGTGGCAAGGATTCAGGTCTTTTGCATGTTACCAAAAAATATTCAGATGGCAAAGACATCGGATTTGTTGGAGAAGTAGATAAGGTTGATCCTAAGATACTCTTCGATATGATGGACAGGGACTATATTCCTATTGTTGCTCCGATTGGCTTTGATGATAATTTTGATACTTATAATATCAATGCAGATGATGCGGCCTGTGCTATAGCCAAGGCGGTAGGTGCTGATAAACTGGCTTTCCTGACTGATATTGAGGGCGTCTACAGAGATATCAAGGATCCTACTACATTTATCTCTAATCTTACCTGCTCGGAAGCAGATGCTTTGATCGCAGGCGGTAACATCGGAGGTGGAATGCTCCCTAAACTTACCAACTGCACAAATGCAATCAGAGAAGGAGTTAAAAGAGTGCATATTCTTGATGGAAGGATTCCGCACTGTCTGCTTCTGGAGATATTCACTAATAAGGGTGTCGGCACTATGTTTATGCCAGATCATGATAACGTTGAGCTTGGAGCATAAAATATAGTAATCATCAGATATATCTGCTACTTACTATAGAGTAGAATAAAATAACGGGAGAAATGTTATGAGCGAAGTAATGAAGAAATATATACAGGAAGCAGAAGAAGCGCTTCTTCATACATATAACAGGTATCAGATTGTTCTTGATAGAGGAGATGGAGTATATCTATATGATCTGGATGGAAAAAAATATCTGGACTTTGTCTCCGGTATAGCGGTATTTGCTCTTGGATACAATAACAAAGAGTATAATGATGCGCTTAAGGCACAGATTGACAAGCTTCTTCATACTTCGAATTACTATTACAATGTTCCTGCCATAGAAGCAGCCAGGAAAATTAAAGAAGTATCAGGCATGGACAGAGTCTTTTTTACCAACAGCGGAGCTGAGGCGGTTGAAGGAGCTCTAAAGGCTGCAAGGAAATATCATTACCTTAAGACAGGTAAAGCTGATGGCGAAATTATTGCCATGAATCATTCTTTCCACGGAAGGACCTTTGGCGCATTATCTGTAACAGGCAATCCTCATTACAGAGAAGCTTTTGAACCAATGATCGGCAATGTTAAATTTGCTGATATCAATGACTTTGATAGCGTCAAAGCCCAGGTTACAGAAAAAACATGTGCTATCATTCTTGAAACTGTTCAGGGAGAAGGAGGTATATTCCCGGCTACTGAAGATTTTCTTTCTGATATCAGAAAGCTCTGCGATGAAAAAGATATTCTGATGATCCTTGATGAGATACAATGCGGAATGGGAAGAACAGGCTATATGTATGCATGGCAGAAATATGGTATCAAGCCTGATATTATGACTACTGCCAAAGCTCTTGGCTGTGGAGTTCCGGTTGGAGCCTTTCTCATGACTGAGAAGGTGGGCGCAAATTCGCTTGTAGCTGGTGATCACGGAACAACCTACGGCGGAAATCCCTTTGCCTGTGCGGCAGTAGGCAAAGTACTTGATTTATTTAAACAGGACAATATAATAGAGAATGTGAAAGAAGTAGCTCCTTATTTAGAAAAGCGACTTGATGAGCTTAAGGATGAGTATGACTTCATAATAGATAGAAGAGGTGCGGGATTGATGCAGGGGCTTGTCTTTGACAGACCTGTTTCAGAGATAATAAACAAGGCTCTTGATAAGGGATTGATCTTGATCAATGCAGGAGCTCAGATAATCAGATTTGTTCCACCTCTCATAATTACTAAAGAGAATGTGGATGACATGATCGAAATTCTTCGTTCATGCCTGGAGTCTGTATGAAATTAAGAATCAGAATTTTTTCTATTATACTTATTGCATGTACCCTTGCGGGCACCATCGTGTACGCCCGCTCGGGACAGAGCATTTTTGAAAATCGTTCTTTGTTCCCAAGGACCAGAACAACAGTAAGACTGTGGTATACGGATGATTCCCTTACCAGTTATCTTCAGAGCAAGGCTGTTGCTTATTCTGAGAATAATCAGAATGTGCGTATCGAGCCTGTTCTTGTGTCTGGACTTGAGTATCTGGAGGCTATCAATAAAGCTTCTCTTACAGAAGACAACTACCCTGACTTATTCATAATTACAAACGATTCACTTGAGAAGGCTTATCTTGCAGGTCTTGCCATGGAGATAACTGACGGCGAGGATTATCTTTCAACCGAGATGTTTCCTGATGCTGCAATCAATTCAGTTTCCTACAACGGCAGATACATAGCTTATCCTATGTATTTTGAGACCAGTAGCCTTGTATATAACAAGACATATCTTGAAGAGATGGCAGTAGCCAACATGCAGTCTGAAATAGATGCTGCTGAGGGAGAGGCTGCACAGGCAGAGATTGATAATTCGTCTGAAGTTTCTTCATCAGAAGCTTCCACTGAAGAGACCAGTGAGGAGGAAACTTCTCCTGAAATCACTCAGGTCATGATTGAAAAAGAGATAGCTAACAGCCTTCCTCTTACAATTTCAGATATTTTGAAGTTTGCCGAGAGCTACAACGCTCCTGAGCAGGTAGAAGCCGTATTTAAGTGGGATGTAACAGATATTTTCTATAATTATTTCTTTGTAGGTAATTATATGAACGTAGGTGGTAAATCCGGAGATGATGTCAGCAAGATAGATATCTATAATACAGATACTATCAGCTGCATGAAGATTTACCAGCAGCTCAACCAGTTCTTTGCTATAGATGCTGATGAAATTGATTATGATAAGATCGTCAGCGATTTCATAGACGGCAAGATTGTATTTACAGTTGCTACAACAGATATTCTTGGCAAGATCAAGGAAGCACAGGATGCTGGTGAATGCCCTTATGAATTTGCAGTAGCAGATATGCCGGGACTTACAGCGGACTTTGGTACAAGGACTATGTCTGTTACTGATTGTATCGTAGTAAACGGCTACACCGAGCATATTACTGAGGCCAATGCTGTTGCCAGATATCTTTGCAATGATAATTCAGGCGATATCTATACAAGTGCAGGTAAAGTTGCCGCTCATTATGGTGTTAAATACGATAATAACAATATTTATACCTTTGTTGATGTTTATAATGATTCTGTTCCAATGCCCAAGACTATCGAGACCAGCAACCTTTGGATGGAGCTGGAAATAGCATTTACCAAGATTTGGAACGGAGAGGATTGTAACGATACTCTTAAGGCTGTATCAGAGAGCATTATGACACAGGTTACAGGCGAAGCCTATTCGGAAGAGCATATTCCAGATCCTGATGACGAGGCAATTACTGCCGGACTTACTGAGGACAGTGATTGATCAGAATGAAGCAATAAATGGTATTGCGTTATTTGATTAACTTTTATAAAATTAGAAATGCATGGCGGGGTCCTCTTTTTTGGGAGGAAACATGCGTAAAACAATAATAATTCTTTTAACTATGATTCTTCTTGCGGGATGCAGAAGAGCAGACTCGCAGGAAATAATTCTTTCAGATGAAGAAATGAACCGGGAACTAACGATAGATGCGTCTTCCGGTATCAGCTCGGGAGGGTTTGCATCTGCTGATTATTCTGAGCCGGATGAAGAGCCTGCAAAAGCTGCAGTTAGATCCTGTGCAGTTTTTGTTTGTGGTGCTGTGGTTAATCCGGGTGTTTATTATCTGGATAGTGATAGACGTATAATTGATGCTGTAGAAGCTGCAGGAGGCTTTGCAGAAAATGCAGATAAAGACTACGTAAATCTTGCATATCCTATTCAAGATGGCCTTAAACTGCAGATTCCAACGCGGGATGAAATAGAGAAGGCTGATACTGCTGATTCTTCAAGCGTTCCGGATTATGATTATAACAAGGAATCAATGCAGACGTCTGGTGGAGCAGATAAGGGAGCTTCCTTTATCAATATAAACACTGCAACTGCTGAGGAATTAATGACACTTCCCGGAATAGGGAAGGGGATAGCTGGAAAGATTATTGATTATCGAACAGAAAATGGCAAATTTACTGCTATCGAAGATATTATGAAGGTCTCCGGGATCAAGGATAAGCTGTTTTCCAAGATAAAAGATTATATAACTGTTTAGAAATGGTGGTATAAATGAGTAAGAAAGCACTTGTTGTTGATGATGAAAAAGTTATTGTAAAGGGCATTAAGTTTAGCCTTGAGCAGGATGATATAATAGTTGACTGTGCTTATGACGGACAGGAAGCACTTGATAAGGCCAGAGCTAATGAATATGACATTATCCTTTTGGATGTAATGCTTCCAATTATGACAGGATTTGAGGTGTGTCAACAGATCAGAGAGTTTTCTAATGTTCCTATCATCATGCTGACAGCCAAGGGCGATGATATGGATAAGATTCTGGGGCTTGAATATGGCGCAGATGATTATATTACCAAGCCTTTCAATATCCTTGAAGTAAAAGCCAGGATCAAGGCTATTATGAGAAGAGCTTCCAAGAATGCTGACAGCAAGGATGTTATCAGCTATGGCGATCTCAAGCTCAACGAAGAATACAGAAGAGTATTCGTTGGCAGCAAAGAAATCAATGTTACCAGCCGCGAATATGAACTTTTAGAGCTTCTTGCATCTAACCCCGGCAAAGTTTACTCAAGAGAAGAGCTCCTTACTACTATTTGGGGTACAGAGTATCCCGGAGATGTCAGAACAGTAGATGTTCATATCAGAAGACTTAGAGAGAAGCTTGAGTCCAATCCAAGCGAACCCAGATACGTTAGAACTAAATGGGGAAGCGGCTACTATTTTCAGGCATGATGTAACATAAATATGAATAAGTATATTGATGGGATTCGCGAATTTTTTAAACAATTAAAAATCAGAGACATTCTAAAAAGTCTAAGAGTACGATTCTTTTTGGTAATAGCTATAACAGGATTATTATCGTCACTATCTGTGCATTTGATGATCCTTGATAGCTATGAGGATCGTGCTGTCAGTGTCAAATCAACTGAGGTGCAGACTCAGCTCAAGATCTTGGCCAATCACCTTATTATGTACAACTATTTGCAGAACCAGTCATCGGATGTGATAAACGCCGAGCTTGATATGCTGGCTAATCTTTATGATGGACGAGTTATGGTTATCAATGATGACCTTAAGGTTGTAAAGGATACCTATAGCATTAGTCAGGGCAAGACTATTATTTCTGAAGAGGTTGTAAACTGTCTTAAGACCGGCTCAAAGGGTACTATGTCCAGATATGACCAGGCAAATGGATACATTGAATTACTCACACCTATCGTTGAAACGCAGCTTATAGAAGAACAGGATGTGTATGAGAGCAGGGACAAGAATGAGGTTGTAAGAGGAGTACTACTGACAAGTGTATCTACGGATACTATTGCCAATACTATGGAAATTCTTGATAGACGTGCAACTACCATAGAAATTCTGATCGCTATGGTGATCATTGTCTTTGCAGCACTTGTAGCATATGCACTTCTTAGGCCTTTTGATAGAATTACAGCTGCTATCAATGACATTAAGGAAGGCTATACAGATAAGCCTATTGTTGGCCCGAACTATATGGAAACTGAACAGATCATCAAGGCTTTCAATGCGCTTCTTCGCAGGATGAAGGTTTTAGATGATTCCAGACAGGAATTTGTATCAAACGTATCACATGAGCTCAAGACTCCTATTACTTCAATTAAGATTCTTGCAGATTCTCTTTTGGCTCAGGAAGATGTACCAAATGAAGTATATAGAGAATTCATGAGCGATATTGGAAGTGAGATAGACAGGGAAGATAAGATCATCAACGACCTTCTGGCGCTTGTTAAGATGGATAAGACTTCCGCAGGTCTTGCGATTACAGAGGTTGATGTTGTTTCTCTTACAGAGAGCGTACTTAAGAGGATGAGGCCAATTGCGCGTAAGCATAATATTGAGCTTACTCTTGAGAGTAAGAGAGCAATAACGGCTGAAATTGATGAAGTTAAGATTTCGCTTCTTATCATGAACCTGGTAGAAAATGCAATTAAGTATAACAAGGATAATGGATGGGTGAGAGTTACTCTTGATGCAGATCATCAGTTTTTCTACACAACTGTAGAAGACTCCGGAATGGGTATTCCTGAATCATCTCTCGATCATATTTACGAGAGATTTTACCGAGTTGACAAATCCCGTTCAAGAGAAATTGGTGGAACAGGGCTTGGCCTGTCTATTGCAAGAAATGTTGTTATTATGCACAGGGGATCAATTGATGTTAAGAGTACTTTAGGAGAAGGTACTACCTTTACAGTCAAGATACCTTTGTCCAGTGTAGGAACTAAATGATGAAAAAAGGAAAAAATGCAAATTTCATAAAGAGCGTGAGCATAATGCTCGGTATTGTCATGCTTGTTCCTATGCTTGGAGGATGCAGCAGGAAAAAACCTGAATCTGAACAGCTGATACAAGTTTATTACGTCAACAGCAGTGAAACAGGTGTGATATCTCAGGATTATGAACTTACTGCTGATATTAATGATACTAATGCAGCAATCAAGGAACTGGTTGAAGTTCTCGGCCAAATGCCGGACAGAATGCAATATGAAGCTCCAATGTCGGGGGATATTCATCTTATAGGATATTCGCTTAATGACAGGCTTCTTACCATGAATTTCAGCCCTAATTATAATAATCTTGGCAGGACTCTGGAAGTTTTGGACAGGGCGGCAATTGTCAGGACATTTACACAGCTGGATGATATAGACTATGTATCTTTCCAGATAGAAGGAACGCCTATTACAGATCATTATGGTAATGTCATTGGCAATATGTCTGCAGATACTTTTATCTATAATGCCGGTAATGAAATCAATACCTATGAGAAGGTTGAGCTTAAGCTGTATTTTGCAAGTGAGGATGGCAAGAAGCTTATTCCTGTTTACAGATCTGTAGTTTATAACAGCAATATTGCCATGGAAAAACTGGCAGTTGAGCAGGTTATAAGCGGCCCTAATACAGATATAGCATATCCAACAGTATCTAAGAATACCAAAGTACGCAGTATCAGTTCTAAAGATGGCGTATGCTATATAGATTTTGACTCGGAGTTTTTGACACAGATGGGGTCTGTATCTGCTGAAACTGCTATTTATTCCATTGTAAATACTGTTACTGAACTTCCTAATATCAATAAAGTAGCATTTTCAGTAAACGGAGAGTCAGCTTTTACCTTTATGGACTACCTTATTAGCGGCTCCTATGAGAGAAATCTGGATATTGTTGAAACACAGTGATTAAATTACAGAAATAAAAAGTGAATTGATTATGAAACGACCGTTATGTTTAATAGCTTTGATAATAACGGCGCTTATCTATTTATATCTTGAATTATTTGTATCTGATGATCTTTATGACCATTCTGATGCCGGAGATGGTAACTTTCTCCAAATAGAAGGCTATGTAGACAGAAAAGAGTACAGGGTCGACTATTTGGGCGAAGTATCTCCGGTAATCTATATAATTCCATGCAATAGAAATAATCTTGGAAAAAATAAATATATTCAATGTTACATGTCAAACGAGGATTATATTGAACCTGCTATTGGACAGCTTGTGAAAGTGGCAGGGCGAAAAAAAACATTTGAGTCCGGAAGAAATCCCGGAGAGTTTGACTCGCGCCTTTATTATTCAACTTTGAAAATTGCATATAGGATAACTAAAGCCCGGATAGAGGGAGTGGGCGGAAATAAAGATATATTTCAGGAAGGACTTTACAGGATCAAATATAGGCTGGAATCTGTTTTGGACAGATGTCTATCCAATGAAGATGCAGCTGTTATGAAAGGGGTTATTCTTGGAGATAAGGCCTTTATGGATGAAGATACCAAGCGACTTTATAAAGACGCCGGAATAATTCATATTATGGCTGTTAGTGGCCTGCATATTTCAATTTTGGGGATGGGACTATACAAACTACTTCGAAAGATACGATTTCCAATAATTCCTGCAAGTGTTCTTCCAATTGCTTTTATGTATATTTATGGCCAGATGTGCGGAATGAGTGCATCTAGCGTCAGGGCAATAGTGATGTTTGGAATAAGGCTCCTTGCACCTGTGCTTGGAAGAACCTATGACCTTTTGTCAGCTCTTTCACTTGCCGAAATCATGCTCCTGATCGAACAGCCTCTTTATTTATATAACAGTGGTTTTTTATTTTCTTTTGGGGCAATTCTTGGCGTGACAATAGTTGCGCCGGGAATTAAACTAAAGTTTTTTTCTGACGTGCTTGTAAGGATGGGACTTTTGCCGGAAAGCGAAAAGACCGGAACCGGAAGTTATAAAATGAAGTTTGCGGATGAGAAGGTTACCGAAAGAGAGCTTGTTTGTGAACATGTATTAAATGCTTTTCGTTCGGGAATTGGAATAGCTCTTGCAACTCTTCCTGTATATTGCATGTACTACTATACATATCCAATACATTCGTTATTTTTAAATCTTATTGTCATTCCGGTTGTTGGGATATTAATGATAATTGGAATAATTACTATGTCTTTTGGTGCAGTATTAGTGTTTTTGGGAGCGGGGGATATCCATCTTTTGGGACTTCCGGTCAGAATGATACTACTGTTTTACAGATTTCTCTGCTCATCAACTGTTATTACCCGGAGGATGACCTGGTACATGGGACATTCCGGTGGATTAAGAGTCCTTGTGTATATAGTGGTAATAGGGCTGTTTGTCTATGCGTCTTTCCAAAACAAGCGATATTGTAAATTGCTGATAGGGGCTGCAATTATTATTTTGACTTTCCATATCGGCCCACAACTTAATATCAGCATGATCGATGTCGGACAGGGTGATGGCATAGTTATTAGCTCCGGAGGACGCAATGTACTAATAGATGGAGGCAGCACCAGCAAAAAGAATGTTGGTAAGTATCAGATAATACCGTTTTTGAAATATAAGGGAATAGGAAGTCTGGACGCTATTGTTCTAACTCATGAAGATGAAGATCATTTAAGCGGTATCATGGATATTCTTGATGATATGGAAAAAGGCGGGATCTATGTTAAAAAGCTGATCCTTCCGGAAGTTAATGAAACATGTCGCGGAGATAATTATCACAGGCTTGAGAATAGAGCAGAGGAGCTGAAGATTCCTGTTTTTTACATAAACACCGGAGAAAGATTCAGAATTGGTAAAACCGAATTTTTGTGTATCAATCCTGAGCTTAATATGAAGGTAGAAGGTGCTAATGCCTATTCTACAGTTCTTTTTATGAAGCATGGTAATTTTACAGCTCTTTTGACCGGAGATTGTGAACAGGAGGGACAGGATAACATAAAGCGTGTTATTCATAACAACCCGGACATTTTTAATAATATAGATCTTCTAAAGGTTGCGCATCATGGATCTAAATATACTACCGATACGGAATTTCTGGAGATGATAAAGCCCAGAATCGCCCTTATATCCTGCGGAGAGGATAATAGATATGGCCATCCTCATAGTGAGGTCTTGGAAAGACTTGCTGATATTGGCACAATTATTTATCGTACTGATATTTCAGGAGAAATAGAGGTAAATGTCATTGATGGAGGGGAAAGACTGAAGATTTCTGAGTTTATTAAATATGAGGATGCCAGGAACAGGCACTGATGAATTTTTGAGCCCTCTGTGTTAACATATATGTTGGAGCGTAAAAATGGCAAATAAGACAACAGATTTTCCGGTAAAACAAAGACAACTTAATGAAGATATTAAAAATGGCAACTTTCAGAGATGCTATCTTGTATATGGAGAAGAGGCATACCTTAGAAACCAGAACAGGGACAAGCTGGTAAAAGCACTTGCGGGTGATCCTGCTTCAATGAATTTTAGCAGATATGAGGGTGATTCTCTTAATCCGGGCGAGATAATAGACATGGCTGAAACTATGCCTTTTTTATCTGATAAAAGAGTTATTCTCGTTGAGAACAGTGGCTTTTTTAAGAGCGGATGCGCTGAACTTGCCGAATATCTCAAGAATCCATCTGAAACTACCTTCTTTATTTTTGCAGAGAAAGAAGTGGATAAGCGTAAGGATATTTATAAGACCGTTTCCAAGATAGGATTTGAGATATGCTGTGATGAGCAGGATGAGAGAATGCTTTCCAGCTGGATTGCTTCTAAGGTTAAGAGCGAGGACAAGATTATTTCTCCAAGAGCTCTTTCTTTTCTGATAGACAGGGTTGGAACAGACATGTCCAATATCAGTACAGAGCTTGAGAAGCTTATATGCTACTGTCTGGACAGAAGCGAGATCACAGAAGAAGATATCGAAGCGGTTTGTGCTAACTGGCTCACTAACAGAATATTTGCTATGACAGATGCAATTGTTGAGAAGAACCAGAAAAGAGCAATTGATCTCTACTATGATCTTCTGGCACTCAAGGAGCCACCTGCCAAGATCCTTGCTCTTATAACCAGACAGTTTAACCTCATGCTACAGGTCAAGGAGATGAATGAGAATCATAGAGACAATGGTTCTATAGCCAGTGCTGTCAAACTGGCTCCATTCCTTGTTAATAAATACATAGGTTGGGCCAGAGGCTATTCAAGAGCTGAATTACAGGAGGCACTTGAATTGTGTGCAGCTAATGATGAAGCCGTCAAGACAAGTAAACTTGACTATGTTATAAGCGTTGAGATGGTTATAATAAAATGCACTGCCTGATGTCTTTTTAGCAGTGTGATTTGTTACAATATTTGAAATAAAATCGGTATGGGATTATACTAGGTACTATATGTTGTATGATCAGGGGAGGTTACGTTTTGGATAGACCAAGACCGCAGGAATTATATAGGCATTTTAAGGGGAATTTATACCAGGTTCTGACTATTGCTATTCATTCAGAAACAAGAGAAGAAATGGTTGTGTATCAGGCTCTTTATGGGGATTATAAGGTATATGTGAGACCACTTGAAATGTTCATGTCAGAAGTAGACAGAAACAAGTATCCTGATGTGGCTCAGAAATATAGGTTTGAAAAAGTGTCACCTTCTTCGCCTTCAGGTTTATCTGATACAATTACAACTAATGCTGAGCCTGTGACAGATAAGATAAGCATAGACAAGCCTGTAACAGATAAATCATCATCAGACAAGTCTTCAGGAATTACACAGAGTTTGGACAGAACAAGAGATGATTTCCGCAAGGAGCCTTACAAGGCATCCAAGGTTATGGAGAAAAGCGTTGATGAGGAAGCACAGGAGCTCAATCTTGATCCACTTGTAATTGAGTTTATGGACGCTGATCTTGCAGCAGACAAGAACGACATTTTATCCAAATTAAGACCTACAATAACTAATGATATGATTGATATTATGGCTATGTCGCTTGGAGTTGTTGTTAATGAAGGCGACGTGTATGACAGATTTAATGATCTGAGAACTTGCCTTAGTACTATGGAGAAATTCGAGAGTACTAGGTTAAGATAAATATTATGAGACTTAAGGAGTTTTACCTGAAATGAAATTACTTTCAATAGCTGTGCCATGCTACAATTCTGAGAGCTATATGGAGAAATGTATTGATTCTCTGCTCGTAGGAGGAGAGGATGTAGAAATACTTATCGTAGATGATGGCTCCAAAGATAGAACAGCTGAGATTGCAGATGCTTACGCTGCCAAGTATCCTACTATTTGTAAGGCAGTACATAAGCCTAACGGTGGACATGGAAGTGCAGTTAACGCCGGTATTGAGAATGCTACAGGACTATTCTTCAAGGTTGTTGATTCAGATGACTGGGTTAAGGAGATAGCTTACAGAAAGATCCTTTCTACACTTGCTGAACTTGCAGGCGGAGAGAAGCAGCTTGATCTGCTTATCAGTAACTTTGTATATAACAAGGTTGGAGAGAAGAGACATAAGGTTATGCGCTACAATAGGATGTTCCCTATTGAACAGCTCTTTACCTGGAAGGATATTAAGAGAACACCTAAGGGACATTACCTTTTGATGCACTCAGTAATTTTCAGAACCAAGCTTCTCAAACAGTGTGGACTTAAATTACCTGAGCATACATTTTATGTTGATAATATTTATGTATTCAATCCACTTCCGTTTGTTAAGACCATGTATTATCTGGATGTTAACTTCTATTACTACTATATTGGAAGAGAAGATCAGTCAGTTAACCAGAAGATCATGTTATCAAGAATTGATCAGCAGATCAGGGTCAACAAGCTGATGGTTGATTATTATGTTGAGAATTATGGTATGATCCGTTCTCAGAGAGAGCGTCATAAATATATGTTCAATTATCTAGAGATCATTACAGCTATATCTTCAGTGCTTTTGATCACTGAGGATACACCTGAGAATCTTGCCAAGAGAAAAGAACTACTTGATTATATTAAAGAAAAGAATTATCTTTTATATTTGAAGATCAGATATAGTATCGAAGGTACATATATTTACCTTCCCGGTAAGGGCGGCAGAAAGATCACACTTGCCGGATACAAGCTTTTACAGAAAATCTTCCACTTCAACTAATCTGATTTGATGTGGTAGAGTTACATTGGTTCTTTATCAGATTATGAGGAAAAATTATGAAAAAGTTTTATGAAGATTGGACAGGCCGCAAGCTCTGCAAGGAGACCAGAAACGACCTTTTAAAGCTT
Organism: Butyrivibrio proteoclasticus B316; assembly: GCF_000145035.1. Classification (NCBI taxonomy): domain Bacteria; kingdom Bacillati; phylum Bacillota; class Clostridia; order Lachnospirales; family Lachnospiraceae; genus Butyrivibrio; species Butyrivibrio proteoclasticus. The sequence continues at coordinate 2,211,024 of NC_014387.1, read as the reverse complement.
GCTGTTCCAATTCTTATTTATGCACCTATTTATCTTTCATGGTTTATTTACATTGAGAAACACAAGTTTTCTCACTATGCTGTGATACATACTGTGGTAGATGATTATATTCCTTTTGTAGAGGCATTCATCATCCCATATTTTATGTGGTTTGCCTATGTATCACTGACATTGTTGTTCTTTATGTTTTCATTTGATGTGGAAGACTATTACAAGAATTTCTTTTTCCTTGCAACAGGGATGACGATTTTCCTTGTGATATCGACTCTGTTTCCTAATATGCATAACTTAAGACCTGCTGTTATGCCAAGGGACAACATTTTTACTCATCTTGTTCAGTTTATATATAGCTCGGATACATCAACTAACTTATGGCCAAGTATCCATGTATATAACTCAATAGGAACAATGATCGCAGTTCATCACAGTAAGCGTTTTAACAAAGCAGGTGTAGTCATCATGGATGTTATAGGATGGCTCATTATTCTTTCAACACTTTTTGTTAAACAGCATTCTTTCTACGATGTTACTACTGCATTTATAATGGCTATCATTTTCTATATTGTTTTTTATCATACATCTCTTTTGGAGAATTTCTGTATCAGACAGGAAGAGAAAGTGGCAGTCAGATACAACTGATATTAGCAGAATTTAAGCCTGGTTCGTTTGAACCAGGCTTTGATTTTACATATTAAAAGAATTAATTCATCATTTGGAGCTTGTTCTGAAGGCATTCCCAGGTGATGTGGTCTGACTTGACTGAAACCTCACCATCGGTATGAACCCACATTGGCTTATCGGTTTTGATAGTAACCTTTTGAACAACATGGTGACCAATTCCCTTTATCCAATAGAAATTCCCAAAGAAAGAAAAGGGAAGAGCGTATAGCATTCTGATAACAGGCATATCACCGGCATAAACAAGGTCAAATTTGCCATCAGATAAATCAGCATTAGGAGCAAAGTTAAATCCTCCGCCCTCGTAGTGGTGAACCATAGCAGCTATGAATATAAAGCGTTTCAAATGAATGGTCTCGCCGTTATCGAGAATTATATCGCAGGGGACTTTCTGGGCACCAAAGAGCTGTTTGATGGCGATAGAGCCATAGGTAAGTTTGCCAAGACCAATCCTGTTGAGGAAATTCTTGGTCCCGGAGGAAAGAGCCTGCTCACAAACAGCAGCGTCAAAGCCAATTCCGGAACTAACATCAAATATTCTGGTAACTGCAATCTTGTCATCGTGAAGTCTTGAGGTCTCTCTAGACATTGAATTGTAGGTTAATTTGCCAAGATCGAGGGTGCGAACTAATTGGCCTTTAATTATCTTATCTACCAGATCATCTATTTTGTCGGGATAGGAGAGGTCTCTTGCAAAATCATTACTTGATCCTATCGGTATATAGCCTACGAGTGTATTCTCAAAATCCTGAATTCCATTGATTACTTCGTTTAGTGTTCCATCGCCTCCAAGAACAACCAGTTTAATAGGAGTCTTGGATACTTTAGCGGTAAGATTTTTGGCAAGCCTGGTTGCATGTCCGGGGCCTTTTGTAAATACGGCCTGATATTTTAATCCCTTCTCATCGAATTTCTTTTCGAGTTTTTCCCATATTTCTTTTCCTTTGCCTGAGCGGGCAGAGGGGTTAACAATGCAATAGTACATGTATTATGCCTTTCCAGTGATGTGTTTTTGTTAAATAAATAATTAATGTAATTATTATAGCATTTTTCTTTCTGTTATGTTACGATATGCAAGATGTTGCTTTAGTACATCACATTGTAAAAGAATAATGTGATCCTAACATCAATTAGGGCGGAGTAATAGCAGGAAATAGTATTTAACAGGAGGAGTCTAGAAATGTATTCATTGGAAGATTTAAGGGCAGTTGACCCGGAAATTGCATCTCTTATTGAGAAAGAGGTAGATCGTCAGAACGATCACATCGAGCTTATTGCATCTGAGAACTGGACCAGCAAGGCTGTTATGTCAGCTATGGGAAGTCCGCTTACCAACAAATATGCAGAAGGACTCCCAGGGAAAAGATATTATGGTGGCTGTTATGTAGTTGATGAAGTTGAGAAGATTGCTATCGAGCGAGCTAAAGAGCTCTTCCACTGCGACTATGCAAATGTTCAGCCACATTCAGGAGCACAGGCTAATCTGGCTGTTCAGTTTGCTCTTCTTAAGCCCGGCGACACTATTATGGGCATGAACCTTAATCAGGGTGGACACTTGACTCATGGAAGTTCAGCTAATATTTCAGGTACATATTTTAATGTTATTCCTTATGGTGTTGACGAGAACGGTGTTCTTGATTATGAGGAAATGTACAGACTTGCAGTAGAGCACAAGCCTAAGCTCATCATTGCAGGTGCTTCAGCTTACTGCAGAACAATTGATTTTAAGAAATTCAGAGAGGCTGCCGATGCATGCGGAGCAGTTCTCATGGTAGATATGGCGCATATTGCAGGACTTGTGGCTGCAGGAGTTCATCCTAGCCCATTCCCATATGCAGATGTAGTTACAACTACAACCCACAAGACACTTCGTGGACCAAGAGGAGGACTTATTCTCTGGAATCAGGAAGCTCAGGATAAGTACAAGTTCAATAAGGCTGTATTCCCTGGAATTCAGGGCGGCCCACTTGAGCATGTAGTTGCAGCCAAGGCTGTATGCTTCAAGGAAGCTCTTTCACCGGAGTTTGTTACATACGGTCAGAACGTTGTCAAGAATGCCAAGGCTCTTTGCAAGGGGCTTATGGACAGAGGTATCAAGATCGTATCAGGTGGAACAGACAACCATCTTATGCTTGTTGATCTCACAAACTTTGGTCTTACAGGAAAAGAAGTAGAAGCATGGCTTGACGATGCACATATCACAGCCAACAAAAACACAATCCCTAATGAGCAGCAGTCTCCATTTGTTACCAGTGGTATCCGTCTTGGAACACCTGCAGTAACAACCCGTGGAATGAATGAAGAAGATATGGATCAGATTGCTGAGGCAATTTCTATTGTTATCAAGAATAAGGGTGAGAAGAATGACGAGGCAAGAGCAATCATTGCAAAGCTCACTGCCAAGTATCCACTTAAGTGATCCTATGCTGGTTAAATACAACTATTAAGGAATAAAAATTATATTACAGTCCCTGGCTCATATTTGAGCCGGGGCCTTTTCGTTTTCTGACAAGTTATTTAAATTTTTATCATCAGATTAGTATGGTTTTGGCAAAAGACATAATTGGCATCGCGAGATTATGGGAACTGTTTTATATGACAGAATTGTGCGAAATGAATATACAATTATAATAATTAGCAGAAAATAATACAATTTATGTGCTTTTATCAAATTAATTAAAAGAAAAAGCAAAAATGTATTGACAACTTATTGGCCAATGAATATAATAAAACCATCAAAAGAAACAAAATACTTCTCCAAAGATAAACAGATCAATTGGAGAAAGAAAGGCAGGTACAGTCCAAAGGGATAGGTAATTAAAATATTCAGAGAAAGGATGGTACGGACCACCAAACTAGGAAAATTAGTTTTATAAAAGATTTTAAGTTTTGTTTGTTAGGAAGTTTTAGTATTAGAAGTAAGTATTAGAAATACAGCTATCGAGTACATGATAAGTGGTAATTGCAATATAAATTCCTTGCAGCCACAGCATATGAATGCAAAAGTTAATGGAAAGAAAGAGCTGAGAAACTGGAGGACTAGTCCGTTGGACGAAATAAAGGAAGTTAATAAGTACTCGGCATAGGGCAGAAGCAGGTTTTATCGATGAAGCTTCTGCCCTCGTATTTTGTTGTAAAGAAATTACCATTCACAGCACGAAGATATTCTTTTTTATTCAACGGAAACTGTATTTATGATAAAATATTTATGATTATTTATATGAGTGGTTTTCGGGGGAAATATGGGAAGAATAGATGAACAGGATTTTGATGAGAAGAGACTGGCTCGCAGGCAGCGCAGGAAGAAGAGTCAGCTTATAGCTATTATAATTCTCATTTCTACGATTGTTCTTATAGTCGGGCTTGGAGCCTTTGGAATATATTCGATAAAAAAGGTAGTTAATGCCAAAAAAGCAGAACAGGAAGAAGCTGCCGCGGCTGCTTCGAGCGAGAATCAGGAAGTAGTCATTGAAACGCCACAGGAGTCTGCGCCTGAACCGGAAGAAATGACTGATGGGGATGTCCTGGAAGAAATAGTAAATAGTTGTGTGAGTGAGCTTACACTTGAAGATAAAGTTGCAGGTCTTTTCATGGTGTCACCTGAGCAGTTTACCGGGGTGGCTACTGTAGTTAAGGCAGGAACAAGTACTCAGGATGCCTTGTCTAAATATGCAGTTGGTGGTCTTTATTATTCAGCCAAGAATATCAAATCCGTAGATCAGATTACTGAAATGATCAAGAATACGTCTGATATGAGTAAATATCCTATCTTTACAGCTGTAAGCGAAGATGGAAGTGAGAACGGAGCAATAACAGCTTCTATCGGCGGAATAGAGACTGGTGAAATAAATAACTCAGATACTGCGTACAACGCCGGAACTTCCATAGGCGCAGCTTTGTTTGGATATGGTTTTAATTTCTGTTTTGCTCCGGATCTTGATATTTCCGAGAACGGCAAATATGGAACTGAAATGGAGTCAGTGGCTGATATCGCAGTTTCTATGACATCAGCACTTCATGACAGCGGAGTTACTGCTTGTACCTACAGATTCCCGGTTTCCGGTGACACTAAATCTGCTGCAGTAGCAAATGAGATTTCCAAGGAAGAGCTTACTACAACCATCTATGTAGCTTATCAGAGGGCAATTGGTGATGGACAGGTAGGAGCTGTTATGATGAGTAATGTATCATTTCCTACAATAACAGGAGATAATACTCCGGCTTCTTTATCCAAGGTTATGATCACTGATGAACTTAGGGGAATGCTGGGATATGATGGATTAGTGGTAACCGCTCCCTTAAATGAAGCTGCAATTACCGAGAACTACACATCTGCAGAAGCTGCGGTAAATGCAATTAACGCCGGAGCAGATATGATTTTCCTTCCTGAAAATTTTGAAGAGGCTTATCAGGGTGTTCTGGATGCTGTTAATAGCGGAGCTATTACAGAAGATAGAATAAACGAATCAATAAAAAGAATTTACAGACTAAAGTATGCAAACAAAATAGACGAAATAAAATAATAGAAACTATCAATAATGCAATAACGGATTGTTTACTTGAGGAGTAGATCTAAATGGATACGCTTTTAGTAGGCAACACGAGTTACTTTCGAAAAGATGAGATAGTTGTTGCATGCCCTCAGGATATGGTAGTGGTATGCGACTCAGATCAGGATGCCTATAAGGAAGATAATATCACATGGTTTGATCAGCCTGTTATGTCTGCCAAATTCAGAAGGCTCTTTAATACCTACGGGTTTGAGAGAGTTCTTTTCTTTTCGCGCTCTCTTACCAGAGATACCAATAAAGTCGGAGAGATTGAAGAACTCAGAAGAGTCTTTTCCCTGAGCCAGAAGCACCATGTTAAACAGTTTGTCTATATTGTATCTGATGAGGCACTTGTTGATGTTGACAACAGTGACTCTATCATTTTTGACTCTACCAATAATCTATGCAGATATTATGCAGAAACATACCGAATTGACGTAAAAATTGTATATTCACCTTATCTACTTAGCGCTTATAATCGCGATGATTACTGGTGCAGGATTCTTAGAAACATCGAAAATAAAGAGAGAGTCGAGATAAAATCTCTGGAAGATGAAGCGGCATATTTTTTAAAGCCTGCAGATCTTGCAGATTTTTTGGCGCGTCTTTTTGCAGATTGGGAACCGGAGGAAGACGAAAAGGGAGAAAAGACTCTCTTTGAAAAAATATATCTTAAGAGTGGCGCCAAAACCACCTATGGAGAAATCAAAAATAAGATTTTGAATGTTTATCCTCATGCTGATATTTCTTTATCCAAATCCGGAATCAAGGGGAAAATAATACATGGCGACAACAAGGCACGTGAAATCTACGGATGGTTTGCTCATCATGATGCATGCTGGGATTTTGAAGAATACATCAGCAAATACCAGGAGCTGTATCACCAGAAACCTACTTTTTCTGAGCGTATAAAGAAAAGATTCAGCTTTCTGGGCAAAGCCCTTATGCCAATTGAACTGATTGGAGGCGCCGCTTTTGTAGAACTGTACAACTACATGTCAGCAGGAAGTGTGCAGTTCAAGATGATCGATGTAAGACTATTGTTCGTCATAGTAATGGCGCTCTTATATGGAACCAGAATAGGCACGTTATCAGCGCTTATAGAGATAACATCTCTTATAGTTGCTTATCAGCTCTCGGGTACCAATGCACTCTTACTGTTCTATGATCCCGGAAACTGGATCGCATTCATTCTTCTCTTGGTGGCTGCTGCATTCTGCGGCTATATCAAGCAAAAGAGAGAAGAAGACATACTCTTTGTAAAAGAGGAAAGTGAAACCATCAAGTCGGAAAATGCCTTCATCAGTAAGCTCTATCAGGAGGCTATGAATTATAAGAATCAGTACAAGGCAGACCTTATTGGAAGCAGGGACGGTTTTGGAAGAATCTTCGATGTTGTTAAAAGACTCAGTACAACCGTGCCTGAAGAAATCTTTGCCGAGTCAATTCCTGTCATGGAGGATGTCCTCAATAATAAGGCTATTGCCATTTATACTATCAATGACCCTAATGCAAGATTTGCAAGGCTTAATGTCTGCTCTGAGCAGCTGGGACAGACTCTGAAGAAATCCATAAATCTTGATGAGTATAGTGAGGTTTTGAAAACACTCACAGAAAATGATATCTGGTTTAACGGAAATGTAATAGAGGGCTTTCCGACTTATGTGGCAGGTATCAAATCTGAAGGTAATGTAAGCGTTCTTATCATGATCTACAGAGTTGAATACATGCAGATCAGTACTTATTATTCCAACCTCATCAGAATCCTTGCCGGCCTTATGGAGAACTTTATCCTCAAAGCCTGGGATTATCAGAAGGCTGTCGTTGCTGAGACATATGTTGAGGGAACAGGTATTACCAAGACAGCTTATTTTAAGCAACAGTTTGAAATTCAAAAGGAAATGATGGATAACAGACTCACAAGCTTTAGACTTATCAGGATACAAAGAGAAGGAAGAAGCCTTGAAGAAATAGATGAAATGTTCCAGTCCAAGATCAGAAATAACGACATTATTGGAATTGGAGATGACCAAAACATATATCTTCTTGCAGCGCAGGTTGATTCTTCAAGTGAAGGCATTGTATTAAAGCGTTTCAGGGATATGGGACTAAAATGTGACATTGTGCACAGCGTTTCGTAACTTGTGCTTTTGACCGAAGATGGCACCCAAATGGAGTAAAGAGCAGATGATAGGATATGTACTTCTGGCAGTTCATATTTTAATAGTGCTCATAGCTTTTTTCCTAAAAAGGAAAGGCATAATGAAAATAGATCATCTGATGATGGTGATCATTTTGTGCATTCCTTTCTGGGGGATGCTTAGTGCGGTCATGATCAGCATAATGATAAGGTTTAACAGAGTCGGACGCAATAGTAAGGATCTTGAGGTTATGCATGGAAACACTGAATCTGAAGGTTCGCTCCTAGTGGAAGCTCCTGAAAGTGCCAATGTGGTTCCTCTTGAAGATGCGCTTATAATGGATGATTCAGCCACGAAACGTTCTGTTATGCTGGATGTTCTCATGAGCGATACAAATGATTATTTGTCTGTGCTTAGCCAGGCCAGAATGAATGAAGATGTGGAAGTAGTTCACTATGCAACTACGGCAATGGTGGAGCTATCCAAGGACTATGAGCTAAGACTTCAGAGCTATAGCTCGGAGTATGCCAGGGACCCGGAAAAAGAGGGACTTCTTGATGAATATATCATGTTCCTTGAGCAGTATATTTCAAGCAACATCATACAGGGGCAGCTTTTGGAAATTCAGAAAAACACTCTGATGCAGCTTTTGATGGAGAAGGTCAACAGAAACCCAAGCCCTGAGACTTACGAAAGATTTATCATGGCTCTTTTGGAAAACAAGCAATTCTCTATTGCAGATGAGGCCTTGAACAGAATGGAAAAGGCGTATCCCGGTGATGACAGGGCGTTTAAGCTGCGCTTTAGATTTTATTATGAAACCGGCTCCGGAGGAGCTCTCAGGGAGATGATTGCCAGAGTCAGAGACAGCGATGAATACTATTCGAGAGAAATAAGAGATCTGGTGAACCTTTGGGATGATCAGAGGGAGGGCGTAGGCGCATGAAAAAGACAAAGAGATTTCGTGAGCTTATCCTGGTTGCCCTTGGGTTTATGCTGATTTTTGTTATGCTCCTGATAGAGAGAATAGGAATTCTCTATGAGGGAACAGCTCCGGAGATAGCGATTCTTCCTGATGACAATATTACAAACAATAAAAAGGCAGGTAACAGCACAAAGTGCCTTGTTTTGTGGGAAGAGGAAAATGCCACAAGCGCAAAAGCTCTTGGAATATATGATCAGATCCTTACGGATATGAGGGTTTCCCATGACAATGTAAATGTAAGCGAAAACGAGCAGGACCTAAACAAACTCATATCAAGATACGACAATGTAGTCATAGCAATGAGTAATCTTGAGAGCTTTGGCAGAGATATCACCAAGCTCACCGGCTGGGTAGGAGATGGAGGAAGACTGCTTTTTGGAATTCCCCCATTCAGGTCCACTAATTTTGATTTCATATCGGATAAACTCGGAATCATCAGTGCTTCCTATGACTATGCAAGAGTAGATGACTTTGTATCTGACAAGGGATACATGCTGGGAGCGCAGAGAACCTACAAGATAATAGACGGTTACGAGTCATCTCTTTCGGCTGTTCTTGATGATGAAACTACCGTTTATGCTCACACGGATGAGAAAAACGTACCGCTTGTCTGGGCAAGAGACTATCAGAAGGGAAAGTTTGTAGTCTGCAACTTCGGTTATACAGAAAAAGCTTACAGAGGTATTTTTGCAAGCGCCTATACGCTTTTGGATGATGTATTCATATACCCTGTCATAAACGCATCCACATTTTATATCGACGACTTCCCATCGCCGGTACCTGCAGGAAACGGCGAATATGTTAAAAGAGATTACAACATGGGAATAGCTGATTTCTATTCAAGGGTATGGTGGCCTGATATGTTGAACCTTGGAAGAGAGCACAACATAAAGTATACAGGACTTATCATAGAGACCTATCAGGACACAACAGAGGGAGAGCTTAAGCCAAATGAGAGCACCTCAAACTATTATTACTACGGAAATATGCTCCTTAATCAGGGAGGCGAGCTTGGATTTCATGGATATAATCACCAGCCTCTTTGTCTTCCGGATTTTATCTATAATCAGGAGCTTGGTTATAATACCTGGGCTGACTATGAGACAATGCATTCCTCGGTAAAAGAGCTGATCAGGTTTTCTACAAGTATTTTTCCTAATCAGAATATGTCAGTCTATGTACCACCTTCAGATGTCCTATCTGATGCCGGCAGAAGCATGCTGGGAGTGGACTTTCCGCAGATCAAATGCATTGCCAGTATCTACCTTGAAGGACCTGATGAATATGTTCAGGAATTTGAAGTTGCAGACGATGGAATAGTAGAGACTCCCAGAATAGTATCCGGAGGAATTCTCGATGATTATATGAGAATTACGGCCTTTGCAGAGCTTAATCTTCATTTTGTAAGTTCGCATTTCATGCATCCTGATGATCTTTTGGATGAAGACCGCGGAGCAGATCTGGGCTGGGCAGTACTCAAAGAAAACCTTGATGACTACATGGGCTGGATCGATGAATCAGCAGTTAATATAAGGCATCTGACCGGAGCCGGAATGGCAGGAGCTGTGCAAAGATATGTGAATCTGACTCCAAATTACAAGATAGAAGAAGGAAACATCTCTCTTACGAGTAAGGGAATCATCGACACTGCTTACTATCTGATAAGAGCAAATGACGGAGAACTTGAAAACGCCTATGGCGGAGAGTTTATTAAGCTCAACGACTCGCTGTATCTTTTAAAAGCTCAGTCGGCAAAAGTTACGATCATAAGGAGCAAGTAACTATACATGAGAATCTGCCTTATTTTGGAGGGAAGCTATCCCTACACATTCGGAGGGGTATCTTCCTGGACACATAACTACATAAAGGCAATGCCGCGTCACGAGTTTATCTTGTGGGTAATAGGAGCCAAGGCCTCTGATAAAGGGAAATTCAAATATGAGCTTCCGGAGAATGTCAAAGAGGTCCATGAAGTTTTCCTTGATGATGCTCTTTTGATCAAGCCCAATAAAAAAGATAAATTCAAGTTATCAGATGTAGAAAAAGAGACACTTAAGGCTTTTATAGATTGTAATAAGCCCGACTGGAATGTTCTTTTTGAAATGTTCCAGGTCAAAAGATATAACCCTGCAAGTTTCCTTATGAGCGATGACTTCCTGGATACGCTGACGGAGCTGTGTAAAGAAAAGTATCCCTATATTGCCTTTGCAGATATTTTTTACACCATTAGATCAATGTTGATCCCTGTTCTGCATATCCTCCAGAGCGAGGTACCAAAGGCAAATATTTACCACACAGTCTGTACCGGATACGGCGGACTTCTGGCAGCACTTGCAAACTATGTGACCGGAAAAAAAGTAATCCTTACTGAGCATGGTATTTATTCAAGAGAAAGAGAAGAAGAGATAATCAGAGCCAGGTGGGTTGTTCCTGAGTTTAAAAGGCACTGGATAAGGTTCTTTTACATGCTGTCGGATGCAATCTATGGAAGAGCGGAAAACATAACCTGTCTCTTTCAAAATGCCAGTAAGATCCAGATAGAACTGGGAGCACCTCCTGAGAGATGCAAAGTTATTCCAAACGGAATACACTATGACAAATTCTGCGATATTCCTCTTAAAGAGGAGGACGGAATTGTTGATATTGCTGCTGTCATAAGGCTTGCGCCAATCAAGGATGTAAAGACACTCATATATTCTTTTAATGAGTTAAAGAGCATGAGGAAAAATGTCAGACTGCATATTCTTGGAGGTACTGATGACGAGGAATATGCCAAGGAATGCTATGACCTTGTAAAGACACTTGGGCTAAGCGACGTTTTGTTTGTTGGTCAGGTCAATGTAATTGAGTATATGACCAAGATTGACTTTACCATACTTACTAGTATTTCTGAGGGACAACCGCTGTCGGTACTTGAGTCCTTTGCGGCAAGAAGGCCTGCGGTGACAACTGATGTTGGCTGTTGCAGAGCACTGATAGAAGGAGAAGAGGGAGATTTGTTTGGACAGGCAGGCTACTGTGTTCCTCCAATGCATAGGGAAGCACTTGCACTTGCCATGGACAAAATGTGTAATAGCCGGCAGCAGAGAGAAGAAATGGGCATTGCCGGTCAAAAGAGAGTAGAAAAATACTTTAAGCACGGCGATATGATAAAAAAATATGCATCACTTTACAGGTACTAGAGGATAGGATTAATGGCTGGAATAGGTTTTGAGTTAAAAAAGCTTTTTAAAGCCACAGGTGTTTTATCTATGCTAAGAGCATATGGCTATACCGGAATGATAACGGCTGGCCCTATGATACTTGGCTTTATATTCCTGTTGTCAATTCAGATAATAGCGGACCGGTTTGGACTTTCTCAGACAGATACTGAACTTCTGGTCAGCATTATCACCTATTCCCTTCTTGCTTCGATGATATACAGCAGCATTTTTTCTATGGTAATGACGAGATTTGTAGCGGACCTTTTGTACGAACAAAAAGGAGAGGACGTTATCCCTTCACTTGAAGGAATACTGGTTTTCCTTCTTCCCTCCGGAATGCTGTTGTGGTCTGTATTCCTTGTCTTTTCAGGGGTTACTTTTACTCAAGGCTTTCTATCTCTGATGCTGTTTGCAGAACTTCTTACGGTATGGACAGAGATGAATTATTTATCTGCGATCAAGGACTATAGGGGAATACTCATATCCTATGTGGTGTCTATAGGTCTTGCAGTTTTTACAGCTTCTTTTGGAGGGAGGATTTTTGGCGGAAGCATCAATATTATGCTATTTAGCGTGGTTCTGGGATATGGAGTTATGATGGCCCTTGATATGATGCTTTTGTATGGCTTTTTTCCTAATTCACATAAGAACTACTTTGATTTTCTGCCATGGTTTGATGAATACTCAGATCTTATGGTAATAGGACTTACAACTAATATAGGACTTTTTTCACATCTTGTTATAGCCTGGTTTGGAGGAATAGGGCACAGGATAAGGGGCCTATTCTATGCAGCACCTGAACATGACATTTCTGCCTTGTTTGCATTTTTGACAATACTGATCACAACAATAAATTTTGTGGCATCTGTAGAAGTTAATCTTTATCCCAAGTACAGAAAGTATTATGACCTTTTTAACGGCCATGGATCTATTCTGGAGATTGAACAGGCGGAAAAAGAGATGCTTACAGTTCTGGACCATGAGCTTATATATACTGCAAGAAGACAGTTCTATGGAACAACACTCATTCTTGGAGTTGGGCTTATTATTCTGGAGAGACTTCCCCTTGGCTTTGATGCTCTGATGGAAGGATATTTCAGAATACTGTGTGTAGGCTATGGTGCCTATGCAGTAGCAAATGTGCTCACGCTTGTTCTGATGTACTTTACGGCTTATGAGGATGCCAAGAAGGCTAATATACTATTTGCGGTTACAACTACAGCGCTCTCTTTGGTTTCTCTATTATTTGAACCCAAATACTATGGATTTGCATTTGCTTTTGGAAGCATTGTTTATCTCGTGTATGCAATTAACAGACTTATGACTTATACCAGGAGACTCCCCTATCACATATTAAGTGCTCAGCCTATCATGGCTGTCCGCAAAAAGGGACTTGGTACGAAACTCTATATGTTCATATTGGCAAAGAACGGACAAGCAGGTGAAAAAGAGGTCTAACCTATGAGAAAAGATACAGTTAAGATCATAGCTACAATCATATGCCTTGGAATTGTTATTGTCATAGACCAAAACTATTCCGCTATCAAGAGTATGGTAATGCCACAAAGAGAAGCTGAAAATGACAGCATTGAGTCTGTTAATTTTGAAGAAGCAGAAAACTCTACTTACACCGATTACGATTTCGGAGGAGTTTTGCACGATGATCATACTGATAACCATCTTCGGGACAACACATATCTGTACAAGGATGATAACAGCGTGATCACCATGTACCTGACTGTAAGGGAAGGAAACGCCTCAGAGGGAACTGATCACACCTGGGAGGAGATAAACAGTTATTCAGCATATTACTATGATGAGGAAGGAATAGACAGATATAAGGCAGAGGCCCTTTTACAGGTTGGAAATGAGAGAGGAATACCAGAGGGAAACCTGGGCTATGGAGAGACCACTCCAAATGCCATTGTACAGATAAGAGGTCAGACATCGAGTCGCAATCCGCAAAAGAACTATAAGATAGAACTCAAGCCCAATAAGGGTTCCTGGAACGGACAGACAACAATAGCCCTTAATAAGCATATGACAGACGGCCTTAGATTCAGAAATAAGATGGGCTTTGACCTGCTCTCTGGGATAGATGAGCTGATGAGCCTCAGGACGCAGTTTGTACATCTCTATGTCAATGATCTTACAGACGGAGAGGATGAGGGCTTTGAAGACTATGGCCTATATACCCAGGTTGAACAGCTCAATAAAACTGCTCTTAGAACACACGGCCTCGATAGAGCAGGGTATCTGTACAAGATTAATTTCTTTGAATTCTTCAGATATGAAGATGTCATCAGGGTAACTACTGATCCTCGTTATAACAAGGATGAGTTTGAAAAATACCTTGAGATAAAGGGGAACGATGATCACTCCAAGCTGATCACTATGCTTGAGGATGTCAATGATTATGGTATTCCTATTGAGGAAGTGATAGATAAACATTTCGATATGGAGAATCTGACCTATTATCTGGCATTTAATATCCTGACGGGCAATTATGACACCCAGAGCAGAAACTCTTACCTATACAGCCCTCTCAATGAAGATACCTGGTATTTTTATTTGTGGGATCTGGATACTATTTTCAGAAAAGATGAAAATGATATCCTTGGCCGTATAGAAGCCGGAAGCTGGGAGAGAGGAATCAGTAACTATTGGGGAAATGTATTATTCCAAAGATGCCTTAAGTCAGGTGAATTCAGGGATGCTCTGGACAGTGCGATCCTTGACGTTAAGGATTATCTCAGCAGAGAAAAACTTCAGGGAATGGTTGAAGAATACAGTAGTATTGTCAACCCATATCTTTTTACTGAGCCTGATATTAGTCAGGTACTGGTTACTGAAGAGGAGAATAAAGAAATAGCAGAAAAACTCCCTGATCTTGTGGATGAATACTACAGACAGTACAAGGAGTCCTTTGAAAAGCCTATGCCTTTTTACATAGGTACTCCTGAAAAATCAGGTGTCAGAATGAATTATTTCTGGGATGCCAGCTACGACTTTGATCAGGAAGATATTTCTTATAAAGTGATCGTGGCAAGAGATCTTGAGTGCAAGGATATAGTCACATCCTATGAGGGTGAATGGACTTCATTTACAGAGGCTATGCTTCCTGCGGGAGAGTATTTCATAAAGGCGACTGCTACTAATGAAAGCGGTTATACTCAGGATGCTTTTGACTATTATGAAACTGAAGATGGTAAGTACTATGGGATAAAATGCTTCTATGTAAATCTCGATGGAAGCATAAGCGAATATACAGTAACTGAGTGACCTTCATAGATTGGATATGAGTATGGAACAATATCGTCATGAACTTAAATACATAATAAGTTATCCCGAATATGAAGCTCTGCGGCGACTTATGCTCCCTTATTTCAGGCTTGATCCTCATGCTGTAAATGGCGAGTACATGATAAGGAGTCTGTACTTTGATGACTACTATGGCAGTGCCTATGAAGAAAAAGAAATGGGGATTTATGCCAGAAAAAAATACCGGATAAGGATTTACAACTACTCGGATAAGAGCATCAGGTTAGAACGAAAGAAAAAACAGGGTAAGTACATATATAAGGAGTCGGCAGCTATTTCCAAAGATGAGTTTTACAGAATTCTTGATGGGGACTATAGCTTTCTTCTGGAAAGTGACAGTAATCTGTTAAAAGAATTCTATATAGAGTGCGTTTCTAATGTGCTAAGGCCAAGAGTTATCGTTGATTATGAGAGAGTTCCATTTATGCTGGAGGAGGGAACAGTCAGGGTCACCTTTGATAAAAAGGTAAGAGCTGCAGTTGGAGGCTATGATATCTTTGATGAGTCTCTTCCAACACTCTCTTCTTTAGAGGGTGACAGACTTATCATGGAGGTTAAATATACAGAGTTTCTTCCGCAGCTTGTCAGAAATATTGTGATACCTTCGGCAAGCGAGATGATAGCAGCATCCAAATATGTGATCTGCTGCGACAAGACAGCTTTTTTGCATAAACAGCAGTACTACTGCGATGAGAAATATGTTTTGTAATCTGTAACGGTTAAAGTGACAGTAGAAAACGGAGAAGAGTATGAGCGTAAGAGATTTTATCAAGAATTCGGTTCTGAATGCGGATAGCTACAGTCAGGTTGATATCGGAAGGATAGCGCTTTCCCTTATAACTGCATTGATCCTTGGAATACTGATATATCTGGTGTACAGGAAATTTTATGCAGGGGTTGTTTATTCCAAGAGTTTTGCGGTAACCTTAATAGGGATGTGCGTTTTGACCTGTATGGTGACACTTGCGATCAGCACTAACATTGTTATCTCGCTTGGTATGGTGGGCGCCCTTTCAATTGTAAGGTTCAGAACAGCAGTTAAAGATCCGCTGGATCTCTTTTACCTGTTCTGGTCTATTACAGGAGGAATAACAGCCGGAGCCGGAATGTATATTCTGACCATGGTCGCCTCAATTATTGTTATAATAATGTTAGCGATATTTTATGCAAGACCTTCAAGAGGCCATGTTTATGTTGCTGTGATCCACTACGAGGGAACAGAAAACGGTGATGAGATAATAAGAGCTTTTGGTAAAAATAAGCACTTTATCAAGTCAAGGACAATGCGTGGTGACACCACTGAGATGGCTGTGGAAGTGTATTGCAGGGACAAGAACCTTGCCTTTGAAGAGAGGATAAGGGACATTCCCAAGGTTAAAGATATTACGCTCATTCAATATAACGGAGAATACAACGGGTAAAGTCAATGAAAAAGAATGGTTTTATTTTCTTTCTGATCCTGGCAATGGTAATTGGTGCAGGAATAAGAGGATATCAAATGTATATCAGAAATCTGACAGGTACAACTTACAAGTACAAAGAGGGAACAGAGGCTATTATGAATCCTTATATAGGCTATGCTCCTGATACGAACAGTGAGAGCCTGTGTGATAAGTCATCTCTTATCTACTGTGAGATCACCTGGGCTGACCTTGAACCTACAGAAGGTGAGTACAACTGGGATCTGTATGATAAATTCCACAATCTGGATAAATGGCGTGCTCTTGGTAAGAACATGGTCCTTAGGTTTGTATGCGATAAACCGGGAGATGAGGAGCATATGGACATCCCTGTGTGGCTTTATGACAAGACAGGTGATGGTGAGTTTTATGATATGCAGTATGGAAAGGGGTATTGCCCTGATTACAACAACGAAGTTTTTATCGCTGAGCATGAGAAGGTTATTAAGGAAATTGCCGATCATTTCAGACATGATTCTCTTCTGACTTATGTAGAAATCGGAAGTCTTGGACATTGGGGAGAGTGGCACACCTATTACATGGCAGGCCTTCCTCAGATGCCGCAGACAGCTGTAAGAGCAAGATACGTCAAGCACTATAGCGACAATTTTGACTATTGCAAGCTTCTTATGAGGAGACCTTTTGCAGAGCTTCCGGATGGCGCAGGTGTCTTTAATGACATGACAGGTATTAGTCATGATACAAGTGCCTTCCTTAAATGGATTGAAGAGGGCGGAGAATACAATGAAACCGGAGAAAAAGATGCTCTTAAGGCCGTACCGGAAATATGGAATACAGCTCCTGTAGGAGGCGAGTTTGCAAGCTCGGTTCCTATCAGTACAATGCTTGGAAGCGATTATGATCAGACAGTAGATCTTTTGCAAAAATCACATATGAGCTTTATTGGACCTATGGTTCCATATACCAAGCGTGAAAATCTTGAGTTTATGGAGGCAGCAGATTCAATTCTTAAATACGTTGGTTACAGATACAGAATAAGTGAACTCAATATCAGGAAATCTATTGGAAGAGATACTGTTGAGCTTACAGCAACATTTACTAATGATGGAGTATGCCCTATTTACTTCGACTGCGTTCCCTGCCTTTATGTGGATCTACCGGAAGATAGCGGAATTTCTTTTGAGGGAAAAGAAGGAGTGAAGGCTTCTGCAGGTACTGAAGCTGAAGGCATGATGGTTTACAGACTCAACATTGATCTTAAGACTATGCTCACAGGGCAGCAGGCTCAGGCCATTGTACATATTCCCAAGGAAGTTTTAAAGTGCCCGGGAGCCAGGATTTATGCTGCAATAGAGGAAGGCATCATAGGAGAACCCAGCATTAAACTTGATATGGACGCAGAAAGGAAAAAAGACCTGACGCTTTTGTGGGAAAAAGAATAACGTAATATATGTGATGATGCAGGGATTATCACATACTTGTATACATTGCTCAAATCCCTAGGATATGCGATTATCATGTGCTAAAATCGTCTTTGGTTTAAAAAGCCAAAGTAATTGATGGGTGGATAGTTCAATGTCAGAAAGACAAAAGAAAATTGTATTTACACTTAAAAAGGATCTGATTCGTCTGATCGTCGTAGTAATTGCGGCTTTTATAATGGCGATGAATATCCTTACGTTTATTAATGCGGGAGGTCTGTATCCGGGTGGAGCACAGGGCCTTACGATCATCATTATTCGAGTAGCAGCCAAGTATTTTGGACTTAATATTCCCTATACTCCAATCAACCTTATTATTAACGCTATTCCTATCTATATAGGTTTTAGATTCATAGGCAAGAAATTCACTCTTTTTTCCCTTATCATGGTATTCATGAACGGTGTATTTGTAGATATTCTGCCGGTACATTCAGTTACACATGATCCGCTTCTTATAGC
Source organism: Butyrivibrio proteoclasticus B316 (assembly GCF_000145035.1). Lineage (NCBI taxonomy): Bacteria > Bacillati > Bacillota > Clostridia > Lachnospirales > Lachnospiraceae > Butyrivibrio > Butyrivibrio proteoclasticus. The sequence continues at coordinate 2,192,785 of NC_014387.1, read as the reverse complement.
AGTATTTGGTGGTATTGTAAACGCTGTTGCCATCACAATGTGTCTCGACGTAGATGCAACAAGCGGTGGTACAGACTTTATTTCTATCTTCCTCTCTCAGAGGAAGGGTATTGACGCTTTCCCTATAATCCTTGCAGGCAACGTTATCCTTCTTGCCATAGCAGGACTTTTATTTGGTTGGGACAAGGCGCTTTATTCCATGATATTCCAGTACGTTTCAACCCAGGCGCTTCACGTTCTGTACAGAACCTATCAGCAGAAGACTCTCTTTATCATAACTGATGTACCAGACGAAATCTGCAAACTCATATACGCTCAGTCAAGTCACGGTGCAACACTCATAGATGGAGAAGGATCCTTTGGTCATGAGAACAAGAAAATTGTCTACTCCATCGTAAGTGCCTCCGACACCAGAAAGCTCATCCCAATGATCAAGGAGCTTGACCCGCACGCCTTCGTCAACTCCATCAGAACCGAAGAAATCATGGGCAACTTCTACATGCGCCCTCGCGACTAACCCCCCCCGCAGGTCAGGAACCTCCCGCCCTCCGACCTGAAGAGGACGGATTGCGGCGTGTGGGGAAGTGGTGTTATGATGGCAGAGATAATGTTCTTGAAGGAGGGAGTATGGGTTACTTATTTGTGCATTTTACCGGAGAGTCACTGGAAAATGGGGAGCAGATTTACTTCTCTGTTAGTGAAGATGGCCTTCACTATGAGGATTTGAATGAGGGAAGACCGGTGCTGGTTTCTGATATTGGAACTAAGGGAGTCAGAGATCCATTTATTTTGAGGAGCAGGATTGACGGGTGCTTTTATATTATTGCGACAGACCTTAGGATTTATGCTAATCCCTCATGGGATGATGCTGTTCACAGAGCCAGTAAGAAGATGATCATCTGGAAATCCGAGGATCTGGTGAACTGGTCAGAGGCCTGGGTATATGAAGTGCCACTTGAACATATTGGAAATGTCTGGGCTCCGGAAGCGTTCTTTGATGAGAAGAGAAATGAATATACTGTGTTCTGGGCTTCTTTTAGAATGGAAGAGGGTAAAGAGGATAAGCATATCATTTACAGGGCACAGACTAAAGACTTCGTTCATTTTAGTGAGCCGGTTGAATACATAGAGAGAAGCTGCAATGTAATAGATACTACAATTTTTAAGTCAGGAGATAACTATTACCGTTTCTCCAAGGATGAGGATTCAAAGGGGATTCTCATAGACTACTGCGATGATCTGCAAGGTGAATTCAAGTTCCTTGAATCACCAAGCCTTTCAGCAATAAAGGGAGTTGAAGGACCGCTTGCATTCAAACTTCCTGATGGACGTAATTGTCTCATGGTAGACCGCTTTGCAACTCATCAGGGCTATTTACCCATCATTTTTGAAGACAGTGATATGACCAGATACACGGCACTTTCAGATTCAGAATTTGATCTTGGCAAGAGCCTTAAAAGACATGGTTCAGTGCTTGAGATCACTGACGCAGAACTCTGCCGCCTCAAAAATAAATGATTTATGTGGCGCGTGAGCTTAGGCGGAAGTCTCTGGGGCTGCAGTTGTAGAGGCGCCTGAAGAGCCTGTGGAAGAAACTTGTGTTATCATAACCTATGAGCACCGATATATCAGCGATTGATATGTCGGTGTTTTTTAGTAGGTCGCAGGCCTTGCTCATGCGCTTGTTTTGGAGCAGATCCTTGAAGGTGCTGCCGGTATTTTTCTTGATGATGCGGCTAAGGACATATTCATCTTCACGGACAACTTCTGCGAAAGCTTTAAGGCTGGCATCTCTGTACTGCTCATCGACGTAGCGGAGTAGCCTGAACATTATTTCCTGTTCAAAAGATCTTCTGGAAACACGGATAGTATCTGTGTGTTGCAGAAGAGTCATGAACAACAGTCCCATTGTAACCTGGTTAACAGAATTAGAATATGAGTTATCAGGGGTGTAGGAAGCAGCAGAGCCGGACGTTTCTGTAGATCCGGGGAGCATATTTAGGATCAGGTTCTCCATAATATTCTGAATCTGCGGAATGGCTGATACACCGAAATACAGGAAGTTACCACCTATATCTTTTTGAGTAAGGCAGCTTATGAGGAAGTCTTTTAGAGGTGATTCCTCATGTTCAAGCATGGCAAAAGAGGTGTCGAAAAACTCAGGGAGGATCATGAAATTGATGGCAATATCATTTTCTCCTGCAGGGAGTATTTCCTGTCTGGCATGCTGATTGAGAAAGAGAAGGTCTCCCTGATGAAGCGTGATGCGCTGCCCGTCGATGATATGCACAGTTTCTCCCTGACACATATAAATGAATTCAACATAGTTGTGGGTGTGGAGAGGAAAGTGCACGAAGCGCACGTGTGGACGCATATCTATGAGCTTACCGTTTTGAAGAACTCTTGAAGAATCGATTTCATCCTCAGAGGAGCTGCTTTTTTTCTCAGAGCTATAATAGAGAGCCCTATTAATATAGGGCTCTCCATCCAGAATTGCTCGCTCTTCATCTGTAATTTTGCTGAGTTTTTCTATTAGTTTAGGGTTCATTTTAATATACCTAAATATTTATGATGGATGCTGAAACTAAAGCGTATATCAATTGACATGTGACTAAATACTAGTGTCAGTTCACAGATATGCTATAGGAGATAGTTCTTGATCCGCTGGCTGCAAGTTCCTGTTCGCCGTATTTTTCAGGAAGTTCTCCTCTAAAGCCCTTGTTATCGCATCTTCCAAACCATGGCTCAAGGCAGACATATTCTGCATCGATCACTGGCTTGGACCAGAGACCAAAGGATGGGAACTCTGAGCAGTCCATAGTGATATATGGCTTCCCATCAGGAGTACAGAGGCTTACTTTTTTGACCTGGTTGTTATCAAAGATAAGAGCGTCCTTGTCAAAGAGATGCTCTGTGATATCAAGGATGTCGCCATTTAATGTGAGTTTGGTTGGACACTCATGATCAACTTCTCTTGTAGCCTGAATAATAAGGACGTACTTAAGGTCTTTTGCATCATGGAACTTAACCTTGTAGTCAGTTCTCTTTTCGCCTTCATTAATAGGGCATCTAAATGCAGGGTGTCCTCCGATTGAATAGTAGAGAGGCTCTGAGTCAGAAAGATTCTTGATCTCCCAGATCACATTTACCTTGTTTCCTTCAAGTTTATGAGTAACGATAAGTTCAAATTCAAATGGATATTTTGCTCTTGTCTCATCAGTTGCCTTAAGAGAAAAGCTGATGCTGTCATCTGTTTTACCTACGAAGTCAAATTCCATATCTCTTGCAAAGCCATGGGATGACATATGGTATGTCTGGCCTTTATAACGGTATTCGTCATTAACTACATTTCCGACAAATGGGAAAAGAATTGGTGCATGTCTGTTCCAAAACTTTGGATCAGCCTGCCACAAGAGCTCTTTATTTCTCTTTTTGTCCCAGATGCTGCTAAGCTCTGCTCCGTGCTCAGCGACTGCGATTTTCAGGTATTCGTTTTCAAGATATTGCATGTTTCATAACTCCTATTAAGATGATTATTTGTTCCACTTCTTCTTCCAAATCTCTGTAAGGTCATCGAGAACAGGCCCTCGAAGAAGATAGAGTGTTATCGCTATTTCTATTACTAAAATAATGAGGTTTGCTGTAAGGTCTTTAACTGTAAGTGAAGCGTCCAGTACTCCGGCCTCAGTTACAGAATCTGCATTCATAAGCGCATAAACATCATACAGAAAATGAAGCAGCATAGGAAGTATAATATTACCGCTTCTAAAATACAATGCACAAAGTGTAGTTCCTATGCCAAAGGATGTCAGAAGCTGAAGTAGAGTTGCTGATACTGAAGCTCCTGCAAAAATGTTGGTGGCATGGATAAGAGAGAACAATAAAGATGTAATGCCAATGACCAGTGGAAGTTTTTTTCTGTCATTAAAATGTCTCATTGCGTAGGAAGCAGGAATTCCTCTAAATATTGTTTCCTCAGTTGTTCCTGCTACTAATGCTACAAGAATGGACTTGATACTGGGTGCTACAAAATTGGTTCCTGTCACTGTCATGATGATGAAATCAGGTATGATCAGAGCAAGTAAAATTGCAATGGTAACGATAAGCCATTTTCCGAATCTGTTATCAAAAGAGATACTGCCCTCATATTCCGGATAGAACCATCTCTTGTGGATTGCCAGCATTATAAATGCAGAAACGACCATTGAAATGTACAATATCGGTTCTTGAGGAAGACCTAAAACTAAGGCTATACCAACTCCCAGGACTCCTCCGATAAAGCCTTGTATCATGAATAGTGCCAGCACTGTGAGAAGAATTATTCCCACAATAGGGTGCTTGTCCAAGATTCTGTGTTTAATAACTTTCTTTTCATTAGTACTCATAATTTTCCCCCTCTAAATATGATTCTTTTTAACATGAAGATAGATACGCATTTGCGTTTTTGATACTTATGCTAAAATTTTACGTCAGTTTTTTAACCGTTGCAAGAAAGGACGTAAAATTTGTTTTTTTGCGTCCTTAATTATTTGAATGAGATAGTATAAATTTATATTTGTAGAGTTGCATAAATCCAGAAGATATAGGGCAATTCGTATATCTTGCAGAGAAATAATTGAAATTTGGATTATTGAAAAAGTTTTATGATGAAAGGGGAAAGAAATGACAGTAAAGGAAAGATTCGAAGACGCAAAAGTGCGCTATGCAGAACTTGGTGTTGATGTTGATAAGGCTTTAGAAGCTCTTTCAAATATCAAGTTATCTATGCACTGCTGGCAGGGGGATGATGTAATTGGTTTTGATCAGAAAGGACCTCTTACAGGTGGTATCCAGACAACAGGTAACTATCCATACAAGGCTACAACTCCAGAGGAGCTTATGGCTGATATGGATAAGACTTTCTCATTTGTTCCGGGTAAGCATAAGATAAATCTTCATGCTTCATATGCTATTTTTGAAGACGGTGAGTGGGCAGACAGAGATGCTCTTGAGCCCAAGCATTTCAAGAGATGGGCAGAGTATGCCAAGGAGAGAGGACTTGGAGTTGACTTTAATCCTACATACTTTAGCCATCCCAAGTCAGAAGTAGCTACACTTTCATCAGCAGATGAAGAGATCAGACAGTTCTGGATCAGACATGGTCAGGCATGTATCAGGATCTCTGAGTATTTTGCTGAGCAGACAGGCCAAACATGTATGATGAACATCTGGATTCCTGACGGACTTAAGGATGTTCCTGGTGACAGAAAAGCTCCAAGAGCAAGACTTAAGGACTCACTTGATCAGATTCTCTCTATAGATTATGACAAGAGTAAGGTTGCTATTGCAGTTGAATCCAAGGTATTCGGAATCGGCGAAGAGTCTTACACAGTAGGAAGCCATGAGTTCTACATGAACTATGCTGCCAAGAATGATGTAATGTGCCTTATTGATACAGGCCATTTCCATCCAACAGAGAATGTTGCAGATAAGCTTTCTTCAATGCTTCTCTTTAACGATAAGATGGCTCTTCATGTATCACGTCCTGTTCGTTGGGATTCTGACCACGTAGTTATCTTTAATGATGACGCAAGAGACCTTGCACAGGAAATTGTCAGAAACGGTGCTGACAGATTCTACATTGGAATGGATTACTTTGATGCGAGCATCAACAGAATATCAGCTTGGACAAATGGTATGAGAAACTTCTTAAAGGCTCTTATGTATGCTGAACTTCAGCCTATGGATAAGCTTACAAGGCTTCAGAATGAATGCAACTTCACAGAGCTTATGTCACTTCAGGAGCAGCTCAAGGTAATGCCTTTTGGAGATGTTTGGGACTATTACTGCGAGTCTAAGGGTGTTGCTCTTGAAAAAGACTGGTTTGCAGATTGCATGGAGTACGAGAAGGAAGTTCTCTCAAAACGAGTATGATGTTAAAGAAATGCAAAATGTATACAGATAAACCTCCGATGATGCGCTAATCGTGTGCCGTATATGTGTGCCTAAACCTCCAATGATGCTGTGCATCAAATCGGTTTATGCGCACATATACTTACACAGAATAGCTGCATCAAATCGGTTTATCTGCATACATATTTTGCAATTACTACATCTATTTTTGTTTTGAGATAACTTTGAAAAATGATTTTTATTATATGAAACAGGAGATTGAGGAAATGAAAGTTTTAGATTCTAAGTTTGCACAGGGTTTTTGCCGTCTGTGCGTTGATGGATTTTATCAGGGATGGCATGAGAGAAATGGCGGTAACCTGAGCTATAGAATTAAGGATGAGGAGATTGCAGCTGTAGCAGATGATCTGGATGAGTCCGGAGAGTGGAAGGAGATTGGTACAACAGTCAGAGGACTTGCAGGTGAGTACTTCATGGTGACAGGTTCCGGCAAGTACTTTAGAAATGTTGAGATCGATCCTGCTGCTAATGTATGCATTATCAAGGTTGATGATGCAGGTGAGAATTACAAGATCGTATGGGGACTTGTTGAAGGCGGAAGACCAACATCTGAGCTTCCTTCACACCTTATGAACCTTGAAGTTTGCAAGGCTCGCGATCCTCAGATCAGAGTTGTATATCACTGCCATCCTACAAATACAATCGCACTTACTTTTGTGCTTCCTCTTGATGGCAAGATCTTTACAAGAGAAATCTGGGAGATGGCTACAGAGTGTCCAATCGTATTCCCTGAGGGAATCGGAATGGTTCCCTGGATGGTTCCTGGTGGAAGAGAGATCGCAGTTGCTACATCAGAGATCATGAAGAAGCAGGACGTAGCTATCTGGGCTCATCATGGAATGTTTGCATGCGGAACTGATTTTGATATTACATTTGGTCTTATGCATACAGTTGAGAAGGCTGCTGAAATCCTTGTAAAGGTTATGTCCATGACTGACAGAAAGAGACAGACAATTGAGCCTGAGAATTTCCGTGCTCTTAACGCTCCTTTTAATGTAAACATCAGCGAGGACTTCCTCTATGACAAGAAGTCAGGAATCATCGGTGAGTACTAATTATTACTGAAACGAACTGTTAGCGAGTGAACAGTAACTACTAATTATCAGCATAAAAAGTATTGGGGAGATCAAACAGATGAAATATTACCTGGCAGTTGATATAGGCGCCTCTTCAGGGCGCCACATCCTTGCTCACATGGAGGATGGCAGAATTGTCCTTGAGGAAATATATCGTTTTTACAATGGAATGGATGAAAAAGGCCATCATCAGGTATGGGATACTGAGAGGCTCTTTTCAGAAATTCTTGAGGGCATGAAGAAATGTAAGGAAGAAGGCAAGATTCCTGCGACCATGGGAATTGATACATGGGGAGTAGATTATGTTCTTCTTGATAAAGATGATAATCCTGTGGGAGACTGTATTGCTTACAGAGATGGTCGTACAAAAGGGATGGACGAGGAAGTTTACAAGATAATTCCTGAAGATGAGCTCTATGCAAGGACCGGAATTCAGAAGGCTATTTTTAACACTATTTATCAGCTCATGTCTACTAAGGTAAGAAAGCCTGAGAAGCTGGAAAGAGCCAGAACATTCCTCATGATTCCTGACTATTTTCACTTCCTTTTGACCGGAGTTCGCAAGCAGGAGTATACCAATGCATCAACTACGCAGCTTGTAAATGCAGAGACTGCTGATTGGGACCATGAGCTTATTGCAAGACTGGGGTATCCTGATGAACTCTTTGGAGAGCTGTCCATGCCCGGAACAGTTGTTGGACCAATTAAAAAGGAAATAGAGAGTAAGGTGGGCTTTAGCTGCACTGTAGTTCTTCCTGCAACCCACGATACAGGTTCTGCTGTTATGAGCGTTCCGTGCACAGATGAAAATACTCTTTATATTTCATCAGGAACCTGGTCACTTATGGGGTGCGAGCTTGAAAAAGCAAACTGCACCAAGAAGGCTCAGACAGCCAACTTTACAAACGAAGGCGGCTATCAGCACAGATACAGATTCCTTAAGAATATCATGGGACTTTGGATGATCCAGTCTGTTAAAAAAGAATTTGAAGAAGGCTACGATTATCCCGGCAAAAATCCGAAAGATGATTATTCTTTTGCAAACCTCTGTGATAGGGCAGAAAAAGAGACAATTGACTCTGTAGTTCCTGCAAATGACTCAAGATTTCTTAACCCTGAGTCCATGATAAGAGAAGTTCAGAAGGCCTGCGAGGAGTCTGGTCAAACAGTTCCTATAACGCCTTGGGAGCTTTCAAGAGTTATCTACAGAAGCCTTGCTGTTTGCTACAAACAGGCGACAGAAGAAATTGAAGAGATAACGGGTAAGAATTTTGACAGCATTAACATTGTTGGAGGAGGCTCAAATGCAGTTTATCTTAATAAACTGACAGCGGCTGAAACAGGCAGAACAGTTAATGCAGGCCCCGGTGAAGCGACAGCTATTGGCAATATCGGAGCTCAAATGATCGCAGATGGAGTGTTTGCAGGTCTACAAGAATTTAGAAAATGTGTTTTTGATTCCTTCGGAGTTGTGAGATACTGAACTGTAAATGCTAATCACCAGTATTATAGATTTTACTCCGATTGAGCAATGATTCCGGAAAAATAGTATAATAATATTAATTGAATTAGCAGGAGGGGAGCTTATGTGTTTGTCGACAGCTGTAAGAGCAGATAATCCGGATGAGATACTTATGGAGTATGTCCAGTCTCTTTCTATAGATGGGGATTCCATAACTTTGGTTGATCTGATGGGGGAGAAAAAAGTTATCAGGGGAAATCTTACCTTTGCAGACCTGACAGGTGCAGTACTTAAGATTGATTGTAAATAATCAAAATACAAACTATAAAAAATAGCAAATATGATTTCGGTACAATGAAACAACGCGTAGCCTTCATATGGAAGACCACGCGTTGTTTTTATGCACAATAATTGGATAGCCTATAGGGCTGTATTAATCGTTCTGCTCAGGCTGGTTCTGAGTTCCGCTGCTCTGAGTATTATCTGTAGGGTTTGTGTTGTTCTGATTCTCATCTGCAGGAGTAGTGTCATTCTGAGTATCGTCTGTATCATTGTTCTGATCATCAGTATCCTCTGCAGGAGTGATTGTTTCTGCTTCTTTCACAATATCAATTGCTTCCTGAGCATCTTTAACAACATCTAAAGAGCTTGGATGTTCTTCAGTTCCTCTTATAACACCATCAGTAGCATTACCGATTCCTATAATAGCATTCTGGGCAGCAGCAAGTTCATTACCGCAGCTGTCAGCAATTGCCTGCTCGTTATCTATCTTCTGAAGTTCTTCATCTGCTGTTTCAATATAGTTTTCTTTTGCTTCTGAAAGAGCTGTACTAGCATCAGCTTCAGCTGTAACGGCAGCAGCATGCTCTTCCTCAGCGGCAGCAAGGTTGCTAGTGAGTGCTGTCAGCTTGGCCTGAGCAGCATTGTTGGCATTAGCTTTTACAACTAAATCATCTCGAAGATCAGTAGTGAGTTCATTAGCAATTCTATCAGCTTCTGCAGTTCTCTTATTGATTTCATTCTGAAGAACCTCACCAATATTTGATGCTTTATCTTCTTCTGTGAGCTTATTGTATTCAGATTTGAATACTTCTTTTTCTGATAAAAGTCTATTAACTTCTCCAGTACTTGCTATTTGAGCTGAAGCAGTCGTTAGAGCCTGCTGTGCAGCCAAAAATTCAGCATTTGCTGTTGCAGCTAATGTAGCCTGAGCTTCTTTTTCAGCACTCAATGATTGAACAGCTGCAAGTGCTGCATCAAGAGTAGCCTTTGCTGAATCGTAAGCCTTCTGGGCGTTAATAAGAGCATTTCCAGCCTGGGCAAGGTTAGCATTTGCTGTTGCCAGGTTTGCCTGAGTATAAGTGCCGTTTTGAACATAAGCTTTCTGAGCGGAAATTGTATTCTCAGACTCATCTAGCATGGTTTTGTATGTTTCTAAATATGCAAAGCTAGCTCTTGTATTTTCAGATACTTTCATTGCAGAAGACTGAATATAGCCTGCCTGATTTGTTGCTTCTAAAGCAGAGTTTATAACGCTGTATAGATCCTGCATAAGCTGATCTCTTTCTGCAACAGTAATTCCATTCTCCTGTACTCTTTCGAGCTTAGAATTTACTTCAGCTAATAATGTCTCAGCAGCAAGTGCATCATTATTCATAGTATTTACCTGAGACTGCAATTCGCCAACTTTTCTTGAAGCCTGAGATGCCATTTCCTGGATCATGGCAAGTGTGATAACAGGAGAGGATGATCTTACTGGAGTCTTAACTTCAGGAGTCTTCTCCTCACTGTTGTCCTTAGAATCATTATTGTTATTAGTATTATTATCAGTATTTGTTACTGTTTCAGATACATTGTTATTTTCTGGGGCAGATACTGGAGCTGGAATATAAGTAGTAGATACTTCTCTTGCAACCTGAAGAATTGGAGAATTTACTACCTCTGGCTTATCTGCAAAAGCTGCAGCAACGAGAACGGCCATTTCTTTGTTCTCTGAAAAGAAAGTATCTGCATTAAATGTCTCAGATGGAGTTCTTCCTTCTGAAAGTCCATATATAATGAAGTGCTCAAAAAGCTTAGCAGGATCGTTTCCGAATACTTTTACAGCATCTGGATTATGAGCTGCATACCACTTAGCATCAAATACTGATGCAATACCTCTGCCTAACTTGTACTGAGAATTAGCAAGTCTGATAAATGCTGCCTTAACATCTCCTGAGTATGCGTTTCTTCCTTCGCGCATTCCGAAAAGATCATAATGTCTAGCAAGGGCTTCGTAGCTGTTGCCTACAGCCTTTACAACATCTGGGTTCTGAGCTGCATAGTAAGCGGCATTAAAGTTTGCTGGAGCAGCAAGTGCTGTAACCGGCATTGAAGCTGTCATAGCTACTGTTACAGCTACGGCGATTGATTTGCTAATTTTCATAAGCATGTTTTTCTGCATAACACAAAATTCCTCCTGAATCATGTTTGTTGTTTTTTTGGAGCTGTTTTTTCAAAACACAAGTGTCATTATATTCTTCGGAAAATCAGAAAAAAATTAAAAAAGTATAAAATCACACCAAAAAAAGCACAATATTTCGATATTGAGCGTCGGAAAATGAAATTTTTATTCACTAAAATAAGTTTATCTATGATTAAGTTTTTTTGTATAGTTATGGATGTAAACAGCATATAAATGTATAATTGATTATGTGGTGATGAAATTTGCTGTTGTCGTTTAGGGCATAGATATTATAAAGGAGGCACTTATGGGATCAGTTTCTAAGGTTTATTTTTCCAGAACAATAACGCCTGAGCAGGTCGTTAAGATGTATGAAACATTAGGGAAAAAGCTTGAAGGAAAAGTTGCTGTCAAGGTTCACTCAGGCGAAGATGGCAATCAGAATTTCCTAAGACCTGAGTTTTTCAAACCTATGGTTGAATATGTAAACGGAACAGTAGTAGAATGCAACACTGCTTATGATGGTGAGAGAAACTATACTGATAAGCATACCAAACTGATAAGGAAACATGGTTGGAATGACTTTTTTGTAGTTGATCTTATGGATGCTGAAGGGCCTGATATGGAGCTTCCTATAGCTCATCCGAATCATCTAAAGAGCGATATTGTTGGTAAGAATCTTGCAAATTATGACTCGATGCTTGTGTTGTCTCACTTTAAAGGCCATCCAATGGGAGGCTATGGCGGAGCACTCAAGCAGTTATCAATAGGATGTGCATCTACAGCGGGCAAGGTCAATATTCATTCTGCAGGAAAATATGTCAAGGCAGAGGAGCAGGGAATTGTCTGGGGAGATCTTCCACCTCAGGATGCATTTCTTGAATCAATGGCAGAGGCAGCTTCTGCAGTAGTTGATTACTTTAAAGGCAACATGGTCTTCATTAATGTAATGAAGAATCTGTCTGTTGACTGTGACTGTTGTGCAATAGCAGAGGATCCTTGTATGGCTGATGTTGGAATTCTGGCTTCTACTGATCCTATAGCTATAGACAGAGCCTGCATGGATCTGATTTACAAATCAGAAGATCCTGGGCGTGATCATTTCCTTGAAAGAGTCCAGAGACAGAATGGTGAGCATACAATTGACGCCGCTGCTGCAATTGGATTTGGAGTCAAGGAGTATGAACTCATAAATGTATGACTTCTTGCAGACATGGTCAGCACTACCAAAAGCACTTGTTTGCAATGGGTAAGCGTTGACAGTGAGTGGTTTAAATGATAATATTTTTCATATTACTCATGAGGGAGTAGCGAGCGTTTTTAACGTAGCAAGTCAACATACTGGCTTTGGCCTGGCTTGTTTTAAATTGCGAGACTCATGTATAGTTGTTGATGGGTGAACTATGCATGGGGCTATATATTCGATATTATGACCAAGTATAGTTCTTCTATACTTGGTTTTTTTAGGAGATTGATTATGGGCTTATTTGAAGTGTTGCTTTTGGCAGTTGGTTTGGCTATGGATGCGTTTGCGGTGTCAATATGTAAAGGATTGGCTGCTGGTAAAGTTACCAAGAAGGAATATCTTTTATGCGGTGTATGGTTTGGAACTTTCCAGGCATTCATGCCGCTTATAGGATATCTTGTCGGTTCTAATTTTGTTAAACTTATTAGCATGGTTGCGCCTTGGGTGGCTTTTATTTTGTTATCTCTTATCGGTGGGAACATGATCAAGGAGGCTCTTGGCCCTGAGGAAGAAGTATCGCCGGGATTTGACGTAAAAACAATGTTCATGATGGCTATAGCAACCAGCATAGATGCACTGGCGGTCGGTATTACTTTTGTTGCCGTTCCTGTCCGGATCATCGATTCCGGAAGTCTTACAAATGTTGTAATTGCAGTGATTATTATTGGAATCATCACTTGTATCATATCGATGGCAGGAGTCAGGATAGGCAGTGTCTTTGGAGACCGCTACAAGGCAGGATCAGAGATCATGGGTGGAACCATCCTTATGTTCATAGGCTTCCGTGCACTGATAACTCATTTGGACAGCTCGAATACATTGGCGGATACTGATACAATTTTTGGTATGCTGATCCCACTTATAGGAACACTTCTTGGTGCGCTTATCATATATGCTCAGAAGGTTCAGCTTTCAGATAAAATGAGAGCAGTATTGGTTGGCTTCAGTACAGGTATAATGCTTTCTGTGGCTGTTTGGGGAATGATAGAACCGGCTGTTGACGGAATAAGTGTTGATGCACATAAGGGAATAATATCTGTGACAATTTTCTTTTGCGTGGGTGTAATACTACAGGTTCTCCTTGATAAGTTTGTACCTCATACGCATGTATATTCGGATATAACAGAAGGTCCGGAGAGTAAATTAAGCCCCATGGTAAAGGCTGTTCTGAAAGAAGTAATACATCATATACCTGAAGGAATAGCGCTTGGAGCAATCTATGCTGCACATTTTATGAAGACAGAATGGATATCAACGACAGTCGCACTTGTTTTGGCGATTGCAATTGCTCTTCAGAATATTCCTGAAGCGTTAAGTGTTTCACTTTGGTTAAGAGGTGCCGGGGCCAAAACGGGTAAGGCTTTTCTTATGGGCGTGGTGTCCGGGGCACCAATACCTCTGCTTGGTATAATCACAGTTGTGCTTATTGTTTTATTCCCGGGACTATTACCATATATCATGTCAGTTTCCGGAGGAGCGCTGGTTTACACGACAATTGAGGAAATTCCTCAGATAGCACTCAAACAGGATAATGACAGAGGCGCACTGGCATTTACTGTAGGATTTGCTGCTGTTATGTTGATGATCTTTATTTGAAATTACTTAGAAAAGAGCTGCCTTATGGCAGCTCTTTCAGCGTTTCATCCAGAAGTTTATTACCTTTTGTGTATTCATCTATTGCCTGTGAAACCTTGGCGGCAAGATCAGGGCTACCCTGGTCTTCAAGTGCATGAACAATAGCGTGGAGTTCTTCTGTGTGTTCTTCATTATGATGATACATGTGATGGAGCAGTGCTTTTAATTTTTCGGGAGAATCTATGCTTCCGTGTTCGTGATGATGGTGTTCATGCTCTGACATTTTATAAGCCTCCTATTACAAAATCTGTGTGTATTCATCGGGAGCAACCTTATCCTTCTGGAGATAAGGAATGCTTGTATTGTCCGCACGCTTCATGTTGTCAAATCTCTTTACCATCATTGGCTCCCAGATGTAATACATAAATTTACCATCAAGGTCCCAGTAAAATACTGCAAAGAGGATACCGTAGATTACAGCGCCTATACCTATTAGTTTTCCTAAGAATCTTAAAAATGATTTCATTTACTAATACCTCTATAAATTATTTAGTCATTTCTTCTATCTGCTATATGGCAGAATCTGTCAGGTAGTATCAATATCTTTTACCAGCTCTTATCATCATCGAAGTCCACAAGTGTTGGATCGAGCGGCTCTTCGTGCATGACTGTTGTCATATAGTCATTGATGATCTGTCTGATCTCTTTTCTTGATACGGTTCTCTTATCAGGAAGAGCGTGTGGAATCCAGATTGCATGAATGTTACGTTTTCTGAATTCGTCCTCGAAGACTCCGTGGATACCCTGCATTCCTTTACACTGAAGCTGATCATACATGATCACCATGTCACAGTTGAAACGTTCCATGTAGCTAAAGAGTGAAAGGATATGTTCATGTCCTCCAACCGCCATGGCTCTCATAGGAGCTTTTTCGTTCATCCAGGCGAGATCCTCAAGAGCGTGCTCATAAGTATCAGTTCTAAGATACTGATCGAACATAAGTGAATCCATGTTGATCACGCAGTTTATTCCCCAGCAGTTGTATGCCCAGGTGCACCAGTGTGAGTAGTATAGAGGAGCGCAGCTCCATGCAATCGCGCGGTGCCTTGTCTTGGGGAAGGTCTCGATTTTGTTTTTGACCGTCTTATTCATGATGCGCTTTACGTGCTCGTCCATCTCATGCCATATTGGTCTGTCGCCATCCTGAGAGTAATAGATTCGATAGAGAGCCTGGGCAACGCCACTGATAGGATAGTAAGGAGTGTTGGCTGCAACGTCCCATTTTTCCCATTCGAACTCTGTGAGTTTGTTGAAAGACTCAGCGGTTTTTTTGTAGGTTTCCCAGTCGAATTTGACACCGTAGTGCTCTTCGATGAACTTCCAGGCGCCTTCAATTTCTTTCTGGCAGTGCTTCTGAACCAGAGGATCGTCATATCTCATGGGCTGAGGAAGGGCATATAGCGGGCGATTTAAGAACCAGTCCTGAAGTACGCTGGTTGCAACTGATCCGTCACAGGCTTCGTTACTGGTTATCATTGTAGGAGCGAAATCCGGATAATCATCATGTACGAAAAGACCATACTCAGCCTGACACATTGGACATGGATCGGATGGAAGACCGATGGACTGGGCAGCGTCAATATAATTAAGAACAGTGTGGTTGTTGACATGAACGGAAACAAAGTAAGGAATCATTTCAAGGGGAATATCTTCTAGCTGTCCTCTGAAAGGATAGAAAAAGCTTCCGCCAACTGTCTCATTATGAGCTATATTAGTGCTCCAGTTTTTGCCTTCCTTGCCTCCATGAAGCTTTTTGTCTGATACAAACATTTCCTGGAACTGGCGGATAGTTTCGCTTACCATTCCGCGATAGTGCCAGGCAGAAGCTTTCATGGCTTCGCCGCGAAGGCCTTCCATTCCTCTGTCAAACCAGTGCATGACTGTGAGATAAGTCTGTCCCATCCAACGATAGCGAATGGTACCTTTGGCAAATTCTACAAGTCCCTGCGGACCTTCGCCGTACTTGATAATGTCGCCTACCATATGAGCGTAGTTGTAGAGCCATATCATATTGAAGTAGTACATGGTATCCATAAAGCCGCGCCATTCGCGGTGCTTGTAAAGACCTGTATCTCCAACATACAGATCGCCAAGACGCCTTTCTTCATGGGGCTTGCCATACCAGAAATCTCTGGCAGCCTTTTTAAAATCTTTTGGCTTGTTTTTATCTTCAGGAGCTTTTTCAACAACAAAAAGCTCTCTGTATTTTGCTTTTATATCTTTTAGCTTCATGCTGTGATTTCCTCCTTAGCATTCTTATTTGCTTTTTGGATGCTCTTAAGTTCAATACTCTCGACAAAGGCCTGGAATCTTGTCCTGAGCTGACCGACAGCATTGTTGACGTATTCTTTTTCTATAGAACATACAGGAATACCAAAATCTTTAGGGAAGATGAGAGTATCAATCGTGCGTTCGTAACTCCAGTATTCGCAGAACTTCATCTGGGAAATAATGAGGCCGTCAGCTTTATATTCTTTTACCACATCAGCCAGGAACTGCTTGCGTTCTCTCATGATGTGCTGATCCATGAAACGTGGACACTGGCTGGTTTCAAGGTAGTGCCTTGCAATAGCGTGCAGAGGAGTCTCACCGTTATGAATGATGATGTCTTCTCTTCCCGGAATTGAGCCGTAGCAGTGTCTGTCTGCAACAACCAGAGCGCCACATTCTTCGATAAGCTTGATAAAATCTGGATCATCTTCCTCGGAACCTGACAGAACTACCTTACATCTGTAGGTCTTTTTCTCATCAGGTTTTCTGGTCTTAAGCTGCTCAGCGATGTCGCGGAGTTTATCTATGATGAGATATTTAGGGCAGACAAGAGTGGAGAGCATTATTGTAGAAAACTCGGTTCCTGTGATAGTAGGTTCATCAAGCTTTCTGTAACTTCCAATTTCGCGGATCAGTCTGCATACCTCATTATGCTCTTTGATTGCTGTCAAAAGAGCTTCATCACTTGTGTCGATTCCAAACTTTTCACTAAGTTTGTCAAGTACGTGAATGCGGAGCTGAGTCTCAAAATGTTCTATTGAATTATCGTTTTTCTTGAATGGAACATCCGTGAATTCACAGAAGAAATCAGGATTCTGTATGATATCCATGAGCTGTAAATGCTCCTGAAATCTACAGGTAACAGTACAGGTTTCTGTAGCCATCTGGGCATCCAAAAAATTGAACCCGCCTTCAAGAGCGCGTTCTAACAGGCATCTGCCATACATGCAGGTGCGGTTGGACATATAATAGGTTGCCATGTCGGGTGAAGAACTGCGAGGAGCGCGAAGGCGCACAGAAACGCAGCCGGGAAGGTCAAGCAGAACTTCCGGCATAAAGTAGCAGGTGTAGCCAAGAATTTTTTTGCCATCGGCCTTGGCCTTGCGAATAAGTTCATTATTCGCTTCCTGTAACAGGTCCTCGAGCTCAAAGATGTGCACGAGATCTTTCATATGAAATTATTCCCCCTTGTAAGTATGATAAAAACCCCTCGGATTCGCACTAAATGTTAATTCGTAATCCTATGTTTCATGATAGCATAAAGTTATGGAAACTTGAATGAAAAAACGTTTGGAAAACTGCACTATATTTTTTTGATTTTTTTTACTATTTGTATATGTGAAAAAAACAATAATTGTTCTAAAATGTATATAGGCATTTTTGGTAGGGGGATTGTTTTTTATATGGGGGTTAATACTAAGATTATTGCGCTAACGGGCAAGGGGGGTGTTGGCAAGACATCGCTTTCAGCCTGCATTGTGCGCGTTTTGACGGATATTTATCCAGATTCTAAAATTCTTGCAATTGATGCGGATCCGGCAGTTGGATTATCGGTTGCTCTTGGAGTCAAACCCAAGCTTACTCTCGATGAGATCAGAAAGAAGGTTGCCGAGGATGTAACAGGGAAACTCCGTGATACGCAGGATATTCTTGCAGAAGCAAAATTCCAGTTATATGAAACAATGGTAGAAAAAGAGGGCTTTGCATTTCTGGCCATAGGAAGGCCGGAGGCTGCAGGTTGCTATTGTGCTATAAATACATATCTGCGCAAGGTTATCGAAATACTGGTAGATGACTTTGACTACGTTGTAATTGATGGAGAGGCAGGTATAGAGCAGATAAACAGGCGTGTTCTTGAAAAGGTTACGCACCTTGTATGTGTGTCCGATCAGAGTCGTAAGGGACTTCAGATTATAGAAACTATCAGGAATGTAGCGGATGAGCTTGTGATGTATGACAAGATAGGGCTCATAGTTAACAGAGCACCACTTCCTGAGAAAATTACAGAAAAAGAGATAGGGAGCGTTCCTGTCGTTGCAGTGATAAGGCCTGACGATGTTATGACGGAAAATGATATAGAAGGAAAGAGCGTTTTTGAGCTTCCGGCTGATTCACTGATCCTTGAAGGCGCCCGGACGGCTCTTAAAAATATGGGTGTTATTGATGAATATTAATCACAATTTCGCCTTTGTATAACTTTCCAAACGATAACAAGGAAAAAACGTTCGGAAATCTGCCAAAGGCGGATGAGGGAAAAGGAGGATACAATTGCAAGACCTAAAGCATTTAATCACTTTTGAAAAATGGCTGGAGGATGCATCTAATCCCCTGGTCAGGGAGGCTCAGGATGAAGGCAAGTATGCTATAGGCTATACCTGCTATCACATGCCGGAAGTACTCTTGAATATTGACAATTGTTTTTCTGTAAGAATGCGTGCTCCAAGAGTGGGGTCGATTGATATTTCTACCTATTACATGTCAAATTATACCTGCGAGTTTGCCAGATCTCTTTTGGAGAACAGTATTGAGGGCGGCTACAGGTTCCTTGACGGAATAGCAGGTGTTGATGCGTGTTCTGCAATGAACAGATGTTATGAGCATATTGAGATTCTGAAGTGTAACGAGAAGCCGCATTTCTTTGTGACACACACCGATGTGCCTTACAAGGTTGAAGAGTACAATTTTGATCAGGTTGCAACACAGATGAGGCTGAGGCTTCTTGATGTGATGCACGAGAAGCTTGGAACAGATGTTTCTGATGAAGCAATTCGCAAGGCTGTAGAACTACACAATGAAATGTGCCGCGTTATCACAGAAATCGGCAATTTCCGCAAGGAAGCCAATCCTCGGATAACCGGATATGAGTTCCATGTAATCTGTCTTGCAAGCTATTGTTGCCCGACAGCCAAGATCCTGCCTCTTCTCAAAGAAACGCTTGAGGAGCTGAAAAACAGAAAGCCTGATGAAAAGAATAATTTCAGGGCGAGGGTAGTTGTTGTCGGCTCAGAGATAGATGATCTTAATTTCACAAGACTTCTCGAGGAAGCCGGTGCTATGGTTGTAGCTGACAGATACTGCTATGGTTCTTTCCCCGGAAGAGAAGAGATCAAGTTAAATGATCATGAAGATGTTGTCAGACAGATAGCCAGACATTATATGCTGACTTCTGAGTGCCCTAGATATATGGCCGAAGAAAAGGTTAAGCAGAGAAAAGATACAGTAGATAAGCTGGCAAAAGAGTATGGTGCTGACGGTATTATTTATGAACAGATGAAGTACTGTGATTTCTGGGCATTTGAGAGACCTCTTGCGAGCCATATCATGACTGAGGAGTACGGATGGCCGACACTTTCAATCGACAGATCCTACAACGTACATAATTCCGGTCAGCTGCGAACAAGATTCCAGGCCTTTGTAGAAGCTCTGGAAATCAAGAAGATCAGAAAAGAAAGGGAGGTAATGTGATGAAATACATTGATCCCAAGAATTTCAGACTTAAAAACCATATAGACTGGAAGGCTCAGGCCGAGAATATGAAGGAAATCGCCGGAATTGTCGGCGATATGGTCAAAGAAACCGACTGGAGCGGAGTGGCTAAGGCAGCTCACAAGGATGCAAAAGGCATAAAAAAGCGACTTGAGCATGAAGTAGACCTTCTTAAAAATATGTCACCTGAGAAGTCAAGGACCTGGTGCTCAATGGTGAAAAGCAGCTTGGCAAGCTCTATGCAAGTGGCAAAATGGCTACAGTCAGGCGTGAGTGGCGTGGCGTCAAGGATACAGGCGCCGATTTCTACGAATGGGCAAGAATGTGGGGTATGCTTCTTGCAACATTTTCCAAGGACCTTGTTCCGGCAATGATGGGAGCCGTTCACTACAGATGGATGGATTCGTATTTTTGCTGTCATTCCTTTATGGATAAAAATACTCTTGGATTAAGAGGAAGAGCTCTTAAGATGCATCATGAGCTCATCTATGCGATTTTTAGATACGTTGCAGAAAACCTTGTACTTTTGATGAAATCTGATGAGAAGGTTGGAAACTGTACTGAACTTTCCAAGAAGATAGTTCTTTTTGATGAAATGACAATGTCGCAGATTATGGCAGGATTTCCTGATCTAATTGGAATTCCGTATCAGCTGATGCCGGTATTTCTTTTGTCTGAAATTGATCAGCTGGCGTGCATGCCATATATTGATGCGGTCGAGTCCTATGGACTTCCGTCTGACACTTGTCCCGTTCCGTCATCTGAGTGTGGTGCAGCAGTCATAGATGCGCTTCCTCACATGGGAGCATGCTTTATTTCAAGTTCTATGCCTTGCGACGGCTCAGTAATGGCATCGTCCTATACAAACCGCAGATTCAAGGATCTTCCTACTTATCATCTGGCTTTCCCGGTTAGATATGAGGACGAATCCATAATGGATGCAGCGGTAAAAGATATAAAGGGATGCATTAAGTTTATCGAGGATAATACTGGTGCTAAGTGGAACTGGGATGCATATTTTGCCGCAATGAAGAGGTTCAATATAGAAACAAAGTATGAGCTTCAGAAGTGGGAGATCAACCAGACACCTAACCCACAGCTCATCGGACCATGCTACGAGCTGTTCCGCAAGTGGAACTATGAAATGGATGGTGGTCTTGATCCGCGTATCATTAAGACTTTCTACAACGTAGACAAGATCATGAAGAAGGCCTATGAGATGAAGGATGAGCCTTGGCGTGGCAAGATGAAATACAGAGCTATCGTATGGTCTATTCCGGCACATTATTATGCAAACTTCTCCAACTGGATGGCTAACTGTTGGGGCGTAGATATTCTGGTAGAAATGGAGTCGCTTAACTTCACTAAGCCTCTTGAAACAGAGAACAAGGATGAAGCTTTTAAAGATCTTGCAAGACTTTATGAGCGAATGGTAATGAGACGTCACACAAACGGCGGCTACGATCATGTTGTAACAGAGCTTTGGAGACAGTGTGAACAGTGGAATGTAGATTTTGTTCTCATGTATCAGCACGTTTCCTGTAAGAATATGGCTACTGTTCAGGGATTATTTGAGGATCAGGCAAGAGAGCGCGGCATTAAACTCCTTTGGGTCAGCCACGATCTTATGGATCCAAGAACTGTTTCAAGAAAGGATATGCGAGCCACGGTCAATGAATTTATGCGCACTGTGATGAAGGCCGAACCAATCGATCCTTCACTTGAAGATTTCGAGGATGACACCACATGGTGAGCAGAGCACTTGCTGAGGTATTTACGAAGCTAGTGCGAGCCATGGGTGAACACTTGGCGAGGTAATGTCGAGCCTAGTGAGAATCCCACGAGTAGACATGAGGAAAAAAGATATGCGTATTTTACCACTAACAATTATGTAAAGAGGGGGACATAGAAAATGAAATATTTTGGCGGATGTGACGTGGGTTCAACCTACACAAAAGCAGTTATTATCGATGAAAATGGCAAGATGGTTGCAAATACCACTTTAAAGAGCAAGATCATTGCACAGGAATCAGCAGAGATGGCTATGAAAGAAGTTGTGAGCCAGGTTCCGGAACTCAGTAGTTCCAAGGATCTTACTTATCTGATAGGTACTGGTTATGGACGAAACAAAGTTCCTTTTGCTGATGAGAATATATCTGAGATTTCATGCCACGCAATGGGCGTGCATGTAACAAATCCAAGCGTTAAGGCTATCATAGATATCGGTGGTCAGGACGTAAAAGGTATTGCGATTGATACTGATGGAACAGTCAAGAACTTTGCGATGAACGATAAGTGTGCTGCCGGTACAGGCAGATTCTTCGAGGCTATGGCCAGATCTTTTGAGATGAGTCTTGAAGATTTCTCCAAGCTTTCACTTAAGGCCAAGAACGTTATTCCAATCACAGCACAGTGTACTGTATTTGCTGAGTCAGAGGTTATCACTCTTGTAGGAGAGGGAAAGCCTATGGACGAAATCGCAGCCGGAATCGAGATGGCAGTTGCAAAGAGATGTTTTGTTATGTCCAAGAAGGCTGGAGCGACAGATTCGATCACACTTACAGGCGGATGTGCCAAGAATGACGGCCTTAAGGCAGCTATTGAACAAGTTCTTAAACTCAAGGTTGTTGAACTTTCAACAGACCCACAGCTTATGGGTGCTCTTGGTGCTGCTGAGTATGCGAGACAAAAAGGCCTTGCAAGATAAAGGAGAGGATAGTCTATGGATAAAGCGCTGAAAATCATTTTTAAAATAATAAAGATATTTACTGTAATCACAGGCGTTTTATTTGTTATCTATTTCTGGAATCTGGATCAGAAGCTGATGGCATGGCTATACACGATAGTCAACAAGATATTTGACCGTAAGAAGACGGATATCAGATTCTGATCATTTTGATCGTGGTCTTATCGATCAGATGAGGCTGATAACTACTATAGATTCGAGGACAACTGGATAACATGAAATTATATGACGGAATAATATCGGATACTTTGGATGTGCTGTCCGGATTTGAAGCTAGAGGGTCTGTAAAAAGATATCCCTATAAAGGTAGTTCGTGGAAAGACAACGGAAGCAGCGAATTCATCATGCAAAGAGATGTTGCGCTTGAACTTGGAGCCGGTGGAGAACCTTCTGTTAACTATACACTGGTTACTACTTCGGGCATTGTGACTGAAAATGAAACATTAGTGTATGGACCTGACATTAATGAAATACATGGAAATATCTCTTTTGCCAGAATTGTGATACTTGAGACTGAGGATCTTGAAGAAGACAAGGATCAGGAGAAAGCCTTTGCTGCTATACGAAATCTCGAATTTGTAAGGTATCATGTTTTTCCAAAAGGCTACATGGTAAGAGTATCGGCGCGTAGCAATCAGGAACAGATCCGCATCAGTCAGGGAGCATATGTTAACGGTATCTCTTTTGCCAAGGTTGGAGCTCTTTATATCAGAAAATATAAGGAAGTCTCAGGGGTTAAAAATGTCCGTGTGGTTTTCATTACCGACAGAGAACTCGTAGAAAAGCTCATGCCTAACGCAGACAAGGTGGACACTATCACTAAGACGCTCACTCATATTTTGGACGGAATGCCTACGGACTGCGGGCATTGCAGCATGAAGAGTGTATGCGATGAGGTTGATGGAATGAGGGAACTACATTTGGGCAAAATGAAAAAGAATTAAGATTGCAGAGAAACATAGACAAAAAGGGGGAATAGAATTGAAGCAGGAATATGAAGCACTGTTTACGCCCTGGAAGATCAGGAATCTTGAGATCAAGAACAGAATAGTCCTGGCGCCTATGGGTGGAACATGTATTTTCGGCTGGATGGAGCCGGGAGGAAGTCATTTTGATAAAGAGGCTGCAAGACTTCTTCTCAAGATTGCCAAGCATGACTGCGGCCTTGTTATTCCGGGAATTGCTCCGGTAAAAGATATGCTGGGCGGCAAATGGTTATATCAGAACCCGGGAAAGTTTAAGCAGTTGGCAGGATTTATGGATCAGGTTCATGAGACAGGCGCCAAGATGTTTGTACAGTTAACCGCAGGATTTGGCAGGTCTTTTGCCCTGACCGATCCACTTGCTATGCTCATCAGGAACAAGGCCTTAGGGACAGTTGCCAAGCCTTATATTGACCCTGAATATCTTACGGCTGCACCTTCAGTTCTTCCTAACAGATGGGCTGATGATATCATGACAAGACCCCTTACAGTTGACGAGATTCATCAGATTGTGTATGCATTTGGTGAGACTGCCAGACTGTGCAAGGAGGCAGGAGTAGATGGTATAGAGGTTCACGCTGTTCATGAAGGGTATCTTCTTGACCAGTTTACTCTTGGTTATACTAATCACAGAACTGATGAATATGGCGGCTCTTTTGAAAACAGATACCGTTTTGCGGTAGAAATAGTTAAGGAAATCAAGAAAAAGTGCGGAGATGATTTCCCTGTTTCGCTGCGTTATTCGGTTCGCTCGATGACAAAGGCATTCCAGTATGGTGCAATGCCGGGTGAGAAATTTGATGAAATTGGAAGAGACATGGAAGAGTCAGAAAAGGCTGCCAAGTATCTTCAGGATGCCGGTTATGATATGCTCAACTGTGACAATGGCACTTATGATGCCTGGTACTGGGCACATCCACCACAGTATATGCCTCAGAACTGCAATCTTGAGGATGTTACACATATCAAGAAATTCGTAGATATCCCTGTTGTTTGCGCAGGTAAGATGGAACCAAAGGCCGGAGCCAAGGCTATTGAAGCCGGTGATATCGATGCTATGGCAGTTGGACGACAGTTCCTTGCAGATCCTAAGTGGGTTGCCAAGCTTGAGAGAGGCAGAGAGGATGATATCCGTCCATGCATCTGTTGCCATACGGCTTGCTTTAATCTGACCAAGCATGGTAACAGCGCTAATGATCAGGACCTCTCCGAATCAGCAGGAATGTGCAAGTGCGCAGTTAATCCTCGTAGCATGCAGAGTAAGAAATATCGTGTAATACCTGCCAAGGAACCCAAGAAGATTGCTATCATTGGCGGTGGTATAGGCGGAATGGAAGCAGCAAGAATTCTTGCTCTTCGCGGACATGACCCTGTGATCTATGAGAAGAGTAGCGAACTTGGCGGAGTATTTATTGCAGCTGCAGCTCCGGAATTCAAGGAGAAGGATAAAGCCCTTATTGAGTGGCAGAAGAGACAGCTCAAAAAACTTGGTGTCGAGATTCACATGAATACAGAGGTTAGAGCAGATTCTCTTCCCCAGGCAGATGAGTACATCATTGCTACAGGAGCAGAGGCAAATCGCATTCCTATACCCGGGGCAGCTGACTATGCGATGGATGCCACAGATTATCTGCTTGGCAAAAAAGAAGTTGGCAAAGATGTTGTTATTATCGGCGGTGGCCTTACGGGATGTGAAATTGCTCTTGATCTTTTCAGAAAGGGCAAAAATCCTCAGATAGTTGAGATGAAGGATGATCTTATTGCTGTCAAGAATATGTGCCTTGCCAATACAAGTTACCTTCGTGACTGCTTTAAGACAAACAAGGTTCCTGTTTATCTCAAGGCTTCTGTTAAAGAGATTAAGGATAACAGCGTAGAAATCATTACAGGTGATGGAAGAAATAAGACTCTTCCTGCAGATAGTGTTATCATGTCAGTCGGATATCATGCAACACCTCTAATTCAGCCAGCCAAGAATGTACACCTTCTCGGTGATTGCAAGAAGGTTGGAAATGTCAGAAGTGCAGTATGGGGCGCCTGGGATATTGCTATGAATATTTGATGTGGTATTTGTATGGTCATAAGCTGACACAATACGATTATCGAATTTCCGAGGAAATTTGGTGTCCTATAATATTAGAAACTTCGTGGTGGAAAGCTGCGAAGTTTCTTTTTTGTTGCACAAGACCGGCAAGCGAATGGATGCTTGCATACTAATTCATTTGCCGGACGTAAGGACATGGAGCACAAAGTGCGGAATGTCTGTGTGCAGAATCAAGTAGGAATCAGGCTACTACTACTCGATTGCACAAGACCGGCAAGCGTGTTGAATAGTAGTTCAATTAAATCGAATTAGAAAATAATAACATGGCAAAGATAATGATATTTTTGTTATTATGGATGATTTAAAAATAATAACAAGTCATCAAAAAGAGGCTGTCTAGTATTACTAAATTATGCTCATTGGCAATCTAAAATCCTTAAAAATAATACCTTAAACTTGATAAATATGGCTCTTGGTATTACTTTTTATCAAGAATTCTATTTAAACCGTAATAACAAAGCCCCTCTTTTATTATTGTTGGTATTAAATCGCAGAATCTTTACTGCAATATTCAGGCACTTTTGTAGTTCAGAGCGACATTCTCGCGCCGAGCTCGATTGCATTTATGCAACATATTTCCTCTGTGCCATAAATATTATTCCTCGATATAATGCTCGATCATTTTGCTAACTTCTTCGATACTCAGAGGCGTATTCTTTGTTTCCCAGGTAATAATCAGATTTTTCCCTGGTATATACCCATTTTCTATATATTTTTTCAATTTCCATACAACATTTTTCTGAAAATACTCGGGATCATCAACCTTTCCAAAGTGTTCCCAAATTATAATCTCTCCACTGCCGACTTTCTTTACTGTAAAATCGGGATGGATAATATAGTCTCCCAAATCAAGTCCACATTCATATCGATATGGAATGCCCCTATCATACAGAGCATTGGCAATTAGTGCCTCAGATTTGGATCTTACAATATCTCCCTTTGGTGCTTGTATTATAAGTGCTTCAGGATGAGATGTACTCTTGTCATATGGCTCATATTCCCAACTATCATATGCAAAAAGTTCTCTGTAAATTGAATCCTTAGTCAAAAGTTGTTTGTAATCTGTCTTCTTTCGTACACTCAAGTAACGTCTAATACTTTTCAATTCATTTTCCAAATCAAGTAGTTTATTCTTGATATACGTTTTTCTCGCCAGATGTCTGGCTAGTCCAATATTATCTTTTCCCAGATAGTGTCTGGAATAACTACCATCCGCATTTTTCTTCTGATGATAGTACCGGTTCTTCCCATTAATATTACAGATTACCAACGTTCCCTGTGGGCATTTTGATAGTTCTTTTCTTAAATTACTAATCTCTTTTTCTGTAGATTGACATAAAAAGTTAATATCATTTAATTTCATTAGATTTCCTTATCTTTCTAAAAGAGGCCCCCGCCTTGACAAAGAAATCATACAATATTCTGCTATGTATGTGGAATTTTCGGAAGATTATCCAACGAAAAAACACAAGTATTTAAAAGTGTAACATAAAAAATTCAAATTACAACCCCAAATATGCTTTTATGCTTGTGTCAGTATACTAGCATAACTCAGCAATCTAAGTTATAATTTCCCTTTGTATAGGATACCAAATTTCTTCAGAAATACGGTATTCTAAAGAGTATTGAATTCCCTCAAAAAAACGAGAATCGTATTGGAGACAAAGTATGAAAGAAGTATATATGATTTTAAAAGGTGACATTGAGCCTAGTAGTGCTGATGCAGAAGAAAATGTTGGTGTAGTCTCAGTAGTTTATGTTTCATCCGACGAAAATATAACAAAAGACAGGTTAAAAGAGCTCCAGGCTCAGAATCCTGGAGTTTTCTTCATGGAGTATGCTACTCCATTAGATACAGATCTGACCACGCTCTCACACTATCCATCTATAGAAATATCCAGAAAAGACCTGGAATAATATGATATAACCATGATTATTTTGCTCAGGTCGTCATAACATAATAGAATCTATATGATTTAGGCGAAGGAGAAATTGTCTGATTTAGGCTAAAGAGACATTGTCTGATTTAATCAAAAATGAAGAAACATTTTTGATTAAGGCAAGAATAGAAGAATAATTATGAGGAAGGTCAATTGGAACAGCAAAAACTCTTTTACAATGTATGCAATGATCTGTGGTCATTTGCCAAGACACTGAATAAAAGCAAAAACGAGATGACAGACGAGGATTGGACTGCAGCTGTTGAGCTTCTCGAAAAGACTGCCCAAAAGTATAAAACCCTTGGTAATAATGAGTATGATCTTGCCTATTCATCCATGATGGGAATCCTTGATTATATTGAGAAAGGTGAAAGATAGTTTATATATTTGCATTTTATTGATTTATGTTCTTTTTACAGCTATCATTTTCGCCCCAAATAATACCAGTATAACCAGAAATATTAGTTTGTTATTATGAAATTAATCAGTTGCTAGTGTTTTTATAATACCATGGAACTGGAAAATAGGGACTATGGTATTATAAATTGACCATTTTTATTGAGATTTTTGATTTATTATAAAAACAAAATGGAGATATTGTTATTGTTGGTATGATTTACTTTTAAAGCGTAATACCATAATTGAGAAAAAAAGAATGTTGGTATTACAAATAATTAAAATGTAGATGCAATGGCAGAAGAACCAGTAATTATCTAATAAAGAATATAACTGGCAAGAACAATGGCAGAAGAACCAGTAATTATCTAATAAAGAATGCAACTGGCAAGAACAATGGCAGAAGAACCAGTAATGATCTGATAAAGACAACAACTAATCAGGCACAATAACATATCCCCTTTATACATCCTTCAAATCGAGCAGATTTTCTATGGCCTTGGCCTGTTCTGCCATGCGGGCTTCCTTGCGCTGTTCACGCAGAGTCTTGGGCTCGCGGCTGATGTGCTCGAGGTTGGCAGGATCAAGAGGGTTAGAACTCTTGATGCGCTCTTTGGAATTCTTCTCAGGAATGATCTGCTTGGCAAGGTCTTCCTCGACTTCAACAATCTGCTGCTGTTTGGAAATATCCGGATTGAGGTTGGTAGGAACAATATCCTCTCTGATAGGGGTGGCAATGACTCCTGAATCCTCGATATTACCATATTTCTCGCTTTTCTTGGTGCTGAGAAGACCGATCAGATCAACATTCATATTGGAAATACTGCATCCGATAGCAGGTCTGTTGGATACAGAGAAAAGTCTTACTATGGTAGCTGCTACTTCATATTGATGGAGAAGCTCACCATATCTGAAAGTAACATCAATATGATCGCCAACCTTAACTTTGGAAGCGTTGTCGATAATAAGCGACATTCCTCTCATGGAAATGTCATGGACTATGCAGTTCTTGATGGTTGCTGAATTGCCATTTATTCTAAATACGCCAAGCTTTTCCAGATAAAAACGCTCTGATTTGCGTTCATTCTCAGGCTCAAGCTCTGAATCACAGCGAATCAGGTGGAAGTTACCATATCTTGTTTTGACCGGGGTGATAGAAGTGGACATAAACTTATAGATTCGGCCATCTCGTTTATTCTTGATCTGAATCTGCGATGGCTCCAAAAATTGCATATATTTGCCAAAGTATTCCATTGGCTTGACAAGGAGACCGGATTTTACTCCAAAAATAGCCTCTGTCATCAGGACAACATTGTGCTGATTGATTGAAGCATGTATTTTAATTTCGGATCCGCCTGCGATATCGTTGATATTCATCGTTCCCCCTGCTAAATGTCAACATGTCATCTATAAATATGATATAATGGCGTTGTCGTTTTAGCAAGAAAACATGAGGAGAAAAGTGTTTATGATAAAAGAAAATCTGGAAATGGTTGAGGCTAACATTCAGAGTGCCTGCAAAAGGGCTGGGAGAGATAGAAGCGAAGTTACACTTATAGCAGTCAGTAAGACCAAGCCTGTCAGTGACATAAGAGAAGCAATGGCTTGTGGAATTAAGGTATTTGGTGAGAATAAGGTTCAGGAAATAAGGGATAAAACTGCTGAAATAACTGAGCCTTTATCATGGCATATGATAGGGCACTTACAGGCTAATAAGGTCAAGTATCTTCCGGGTGTAGCCTGTATGATCCACTCTGTAGACAATGTTAAACTTGCAGATGAAATTGAGAAACAGGCCGCTAAACATGACATAGTAATGGATGTCTTGGTTGAAGTAAATATGGCTCATGAGGATACTAAATTTGGAATATCTCCTGATGAGGCGGCAGATTTCGTCAAAGAGATAAGTGTCAACAAACATATAAATATTCGGGGACTCATGACGATTGCTCCTTACACAGAAAATCCGGAGAGTAACAGAGTATACTTCAAGGGCCTTCGCGAGCTTAAGGACAAGATAAATGCGATGAACATTTCCGGTGTTCATATGGATACACTTTCTATGGGTATGACTGGTGATTATGAAGTTGCTATAGAAGAGGGCGCAACCTTTGTAAGAGTGGGCACTGGGATCTTTGGGGAACGAAATTATTCTAAATAATAAATGTGAAATATTAAATAAACATAAACGAATTTACACTAATTATGCCGAATAGTATAATCAAGATATACTATTTGGCTATTTTTATTTATAGGGCAACTGGCATTCTGGTTTTGGTGAGGATAATGGAAGATATTACTCTTTTAGGCAAGGTTTTTGATGTTCTTGCTAATGCAAATAAGGGACACTATGTCTACATAACTGATCTTAGGACCGGATTATCCAAGTGGTCTGAGGAATGTGTGAAAGAGTTTGGTTTACCGCCGGAATATGTATCTAATGCCGGAGAAATATGGGGAGAACATGTTCATCCTGTTGACAAGGCCAGATATGAGCAGTCAATGCAGGATATTTTCAACGAACGTACTGATTCCCATGATTTAGTTTATAGAGCCCGCAATCAATATGGCGAGTATGTAACTGTTTCTTGTAAGGGCAGGGTAATATATGATGATGACGGCAATAGAATTCTTTTTGTCGGTACCATGATCAATCATGGAATAGCAAGTGATTATGACAATGTGACAAATCTATACACCAAGGAGAGGCTGCTTGAAACCCTTGCTGATTATAGGGAAGACAAACAGAGATATAACATTCTTTTTGTAGGATTTTATAACTTTATAGATATCAATAATGTGTACGGTTATGAGTTTGGCAACAAAGTTCTTAAGACTTTTGCCGAGAAACTTCTGGAATATATAGATGATTCTGAAGTCTTTTCTGCCGGAGGAACGAAATTTGCTGTTGTTTCTACGGATCTTAAGCTACGTGAACTTGAGAATATATACAATGAACTGGTGGAATATGCCAGGTCTTCGATTGAGGTTGAAGGCGCACATGTTGGAATCATGCTCGGCGCATCGTGTACTGAAGTTACGAACTTTGCAGTAGATGAGCATACTGTCTTTTCCAACGGAATCAGGGGACTTGATGAATCCATGTATGAGAAGCATGGAGAACTCTATGCATTTAGTAACAGCAGCATGGACAAGAGTCATGAAAGACTTGTTATAGTAAATGCCCTGAGAAATAGTATCATTGATAATTGCGATGGTTTTTCAATTGTCTTTCAGCCTGTTGTAGATGCGGAAAAAGAGACCTTAAGAGGAGCAGAAGCTCTTGTCAGATGGAAAAAAGATCCCTTTGGCAACGTATCTCCGGCTGATTTTATAGCCTGGCTTGAAGATGATCCTCTTTTTTATGATCTGGGGTTATGGATTGCCAGACAAGCTATGAAACAGTGGAAAGAAAACGTTCTCCCCAAAAGACCGGAACTAAAGCTAAGTATAAATATTTCATACACGCAGCTGGAAAGAGCTAATTTTAGAAAAGATATACTAAGTCTTGTCAGAGAACTCGATTTTCCAACTAAGAATCTTAAACTTGAGTTGACAGAAAGATGCACAATTCTCGATAAAGGTTTTCTTAGAAATGAGATCATTTACCTTAAATCTCAGGGAATAGATACATTTCTGGATGATTTTGGAACCGGCTTTTCTGCGCTTGAATTAATACTTCTCCTTCCTGTAGCGGCAATCAAGATAGACAGAACTTTTGTTAATGGAATAGAAGAGGATGAGCGCAAGCAGGCAGTGGCAGAAGCAATCATTACCTGCGCCAGAAATATGGGACTTCACGTAACTGTAGAAGGAATAGAAGATGAAGTTTCCAGAGACATACTTAGAAAAAACGGACCTACTTCTTTTCAGGGTTTTTATTATTCAAGAGCAATAACAATTGATGATTATGTCAAGCTTCCCATTTTTTGAGAACGTGGTCGGGTAAAAGATAGGAATGGATAAATATGATTAAGACGTTACCATTATCTAAGAATTACACATTGGATCAACTTAATCATCTGATAGATACCGGGCATGTATTTGTGACTCCCTTTGGACTTAACAGGACATGTTACATTGTAGTTAATCATAAGCCTTTTATGGTAATAGCTACAGACATATCCATCAGAGGGGTGCAGTTAAGCGGAGCATGGTATACGTGGGAAGATGTAGAAGCGATGGGCGGGGTATATGAATCAGAATTTGAAGCGCTATCAGCAATTGCAAATGGAGCATAAAACGAAGGGCAGGGACTCTTCGTTTTTTATTTATAAAGAATATATAAAGAAAGTATAAACATTGTCACAACAAAAAAAAATCGTGCTAAAATGATTTCTGCATTGCACTTTGGAGGAAACACCTTGGAATACGTCTCTTATTACGTTATGGCCCAGATAGCATGCATTTGTTTGATGGGCATCATACTTTTTAAAATACATAGAAACGTCAACAAGCAGTTATCACAGATATACTTGGGAAATCTTGTTTTCGTGCTCATGTTATACTTTGGAGCCGAGATTTTCTGGGCAATAGTTGATGGAGGAATTGTTACATCGACCAAGCCCTTATTGTATCTGTCTAACATTTTTACTTATGTACTGCTTAGTATTGCTGCATTTCAGTGGTATCTGTTATCGGAAGCCATACAGAAGAATAAAGCAATAGAGAATAATACGATCAAGCTGCTACTGAGTATTCCGGTATGGCTATCAACAATCTTGTGCGTTACTGCATATAGAACCGGGCTTGTTTATTACGTAGATGAAAATGGAGCTCTGGTAGGCGGTAAGCTGTATGTCATACTTATCATTGTTCCTTTTGGATATATGATTGCAGCTTCAGTTAAGGCTTTTGCCAGAGCCTTCAATAAGGACAAATATGCTGAGCGCAATATCTATTTTATGATAGGATTCTTCCCAATCGCGCCGATTGTTCTTGGAGTTGCGCAGGCAATGTATTGGAGAGCACCGTTTTTGTGCTATGGCGCTGTTGCGGCAGCTTTTTATATTTACACTTCAATTCAGGATACTTTGATTTCCCTTGACCCTCTTACTCAGGTCAACAACAGAAATCAGATGTACAAGTACCTCACACAGAAGATGAAGAGTCCTGATCCGGGGCTTTCACTATTTCTTTTGATCATTGATGTAGATAAGTTTAAGAGTATCAACGATACCTATGGGCATGTAGAAGGCGATAATGCTCTGGTTCTCATAGCAGATGCTATTAAGGGTGCCTGTCAGGGACCTAGGAATAGATTTTTTGTATCAAGATATGGCGGCGATGAATTTGTAGTTATAGCCGAAATGGGATATAGGGCTGAAGCAACCTGGCTTGCAGAACAGATCAGAAGTAATGTCAGGAAGATAGGACTTGAGCATAATCTTCCTTACGCGCTTGCGGTGAGCGTGGGAATAGCTCAGTATGATTATTCAGAACCTGTACCGATCCAGTCATTTGTTGCAAGGGCTGATTCAGATCTTTATAAGCAGAAAAAGCTTAATGCAGGCTGAACATAAGATTAAAAACATAAGGCCGGAACCTGATTTTTAGGGTTCACGGCCTTCATTTATATGTTTATCTAAAAGAGCTTACCAAGTCCGCTTACAATAAGACCTGCAAGTATAAAGCCTGCGATAATAGCAAGTGCGTATATGTATTTCATTCTCCCCATAGTAAAATCTCCCAACCTGTGATCATTTATTCGTTACTTCTTATTTGCTTACAGTTCGTTTCTGTTACATTCATTCTTATATTTACTACATTATACGCCATTTATTATAAAAGCAAGATGTCAAACATGGTATAATTAAGGTGAGTACTATTTGAATTGGATATCAAACATGCGAATACTGATTGTACATTTAATGTGTGTCAATTATAAACTCAGGTCGAAGCATGGAGGGGGTATTTATGCAGATATATGTAGCAGGTAATGTACTTAGAAGTGGGGATGGCACTGTAAACCATCCATTTAAGACTATTTCAGAAGCTGCGCAGCTGGCTAAGGCAGGCGATACAGTGTTTGTTGGGCCGGGAATCTACAGAGAGTGGGTAAGACCCGTTAATTCCGGATGTGAAGATAAGAGGATCACCTATATCTCTACGTCCAGGTCTGAAGCAGTTATAACAGGTGCAGAAGAGCTTAAGGGCTGGGAGCAGTTTGAAAATCTTTGGCGCATCAGAATTCATAACAGTTTCTTTGGAAGCTACAACCCATACATAGATACAGTGCATGGAGACTGGTTTTCATCTATGGACAATGCTCCACATACAGGTGATATCTATTTAAATGGCAAATCCATGTACGAGGTTTTTGATCTGGGGGCATGTATGCATCCTACAACCGATAAGAGGTCATGGGATCCGGATTTTACTGAGTATGTATGGTATACGGCGCAGGAAAACGATGAGACAGTAATCTATGCCAATTTCCAGGGCAAGAATCCTAATATTGAATCAGTAGAGTTATCTGTCAGGAAGGCCTGTTTTTGCCCTGAATATGATAACGTGAATTATATTACAGTGTCAGGCTTTGGCATCAGGTGTGCTGCGACTCAATGGGCACCTCCAACAGCAGTTCAGGAAGGAATGATAAGTCCTCGCTGGTCCAAGGGATGGATCATTGAAGATTGTGATATTGCTGAATCCAAGTGCTGTGGCATTTCTCTTGGCAAGTATTATCAGAAAGGCAATAATAATAAGTGGACTACGACATGGGTAAAAGATGGAACGCAGACCCAGAGGGACGCTGTCTGCCAGGCGGTTAATGACGGTTGGGATAAAGAGACAGTTGGCTCTCATATAGTCAGACGCTGCGATATCCATGACTGTGGACAAGCCGGAATTGTTGGAAATCTCGGAGGCGCATTCTGCGTCATAGAGGACAACCATATTCATCATATTAACAACAAGCATAACCTTGCCGGGGCTGAGATAGGTGGAATTAAGCTCCATGCAGCCATAGATACCATTATCAGACGTAATCACATTGACCACTGCACAAGAGGTATATGGCTTGACTGGGAAGCTCAGGGTACAAGAGTGTCTCAGAATTTCCTGCATGATAATGTTCCGCCTCAGGGAACTATTATTGATTCGGGCTTATCGCTTGGAGAGGATATCTTTATCGAGGTGTCTCACGGACCGACAATAGTAGATCATAACCTGCTATTGTCTGATATTGCCTGCAGACTCAGTACACAGGGAATAGCCTTTGTTCATAATCTGATATCAGGCTCTTTTACCTATGTAGGAAGCGGAACAGATAACGGTGGTAAAAGATTTGCATCTGATAGGTTTACACCTTATCATGTGCCTCATTCTACGAGTATTGCCGGCTTCATGACAATTCTTCATGGAGATGCAAGATTTTATAACAATATCTTCCTTCAGAAGAAGGTAAGACAGGACCTTTTGGAATACTGTGTTTCCAGGGAAGCAGATACTATGGATAAGAACAACTTTATCTGCGGCACATGTCCTTATAATGCGTTCCCTACTGCAGCAGAGTATTTCTCCGGCTTTTATAAGGGTGCTGTCAAAGATAAAGGCTCCAAGGACCATTATTATGACCACCTTCCGGTATATCTTGCAGGTAATGCCTATTTTAACGGTGCAAGGCCTTGTGACACAGAAAAATGTCACGTGGACAAAGATCATAAGATCAGTTTTTATATCGATGAAGAGGATGGAAGATACACACTTCACACGAACCTTTATGAATATCTGCCGAGAAACATCACGTTCCCGATCAATTCGGAAGTATTGGGGGTGGCCTTTGAGCCTGAGGCAAGATTTGAAAATCCTGATGGTTCTGAGATTGTATTTGACAGGGACTATTTTGGCAGAAAAAGAGGAATTAAGCCTGTAGCAGGGCCGTTTGAGGAGTGTAGAACTGACAGATTTACTGTCCAGACTCCGGGCTTTGGTTCTTATCTGATAAGGCATCAGGAGAAGGCAAGAATCTCTGAGAAAAAAGATGAGTCCGGCGAAATACTAGAAGAAGTAAAAGAAAAGAAAACTACTATCTATGTTGAGCCTACCGATGAAGCTCCTAATCTGGAAGAAATACAGGAACCAAACTTCACGATAGATGAGGATGAGTTTGAACAGGAAAACAAAGTAAGTGAGATCAACTCTAATGTGCTCTTAACAGGATGTGATGCATGTGGGATCAAGTTCCCGTTTGAGGGAGGTCTTTTCCAGGTAAGTGACATGTTTGTTAAGGGCAATGAAGTCTGGCTCTATGATAACACCAATGAGAAACTTGTAGAGCTTGACCTTGAGTATGGTATTTATCATAATTTGAAGAGGTGGTCTGTTGGGGCATTACAGTCATTGGATGTTGCTGAAGACCCCAATATTGAAGGGCTTGTAAGAACAGCAGGAACGCTGTTATGCATTCTTTCAAAGAGTATGACTCATGATGCCGCTGATACCTGCGACACTATTCAGAGTAAGGTTAATAGCGGTATTGAACCCAAGGGTATCAAAATGAGATTTACTCCCAAATATCTTAAATTTATCAGGAACAAGAAATTCATTACTCTCGAGGATGTTATTTACAGAATGAGCAGAGGGTCGATGGATGTTGTGACTGAGCGACTAGAAAATGTTAAAAAGGAATCATGATTAGATGGAAAAAAGTAACAATTGGTACAAGCTTGATAACGCAGCCAAGATAGTACCATCAACTGCAAAGGGTGCAAATACCAGAGTGTTCAGACTTACGTGCCAGCTGACAGAGCAGGTTGACGAGGACATTTTGCAGCAGGCGCTTGATGAGATTATCGAGGAATTTCCTCTATTTAACTGCGTGCTAAGAAGGGGACTTTTCTGGTACTACTTAGAGGACAGCGATCTTAGAGAAACAGTTGAAGAGGAAAA
Organism: Butyrivibrio proteoclasticus B316; assembly: GCF_000145035.1. Lineage (NCBI taxonomy): Bacteria > Bacillati > Bacillota > Clostridia > Lachnospirales > Lachnospiraceae > Butyrivibrio > Butyrivibrio proteoclasticus. The sequence continues at coordinate 2,156,153 of NC_014387.1, read as the reverse complement.
CACTCCCGCGTGCCTTCCTCTGTACATTCCGGGACGTAAGAACCTCTTGTACAGAGTAAACTACTACAATAACAGGATCAACCTGGAGATGTTCCATGTTCTTGCAGATGGTACAGGTGCGTTTATGTTTTTCAAGAATCTCATTACCAGATATCTTGTTATCAAGCACAACATAGATGCAGACATTAAACCTTCAGATGAGTTCTCTATTGAGGAAAAAAATGTTGATGCCTTTACTGATTTTTACAGTAAGCAAAAGGGCTTAAAGCAGCTCAAGGAGATGCGTTCAGTAAAGGCGTACCAGATAGGTGGTGAGATAGATGACAATCTTTTGCCACATCTGATAGAAGGAACTGTATCAGCCAAAAAGTTCCTTGATATCGCGCATGAGCATAATACAACAGTAGGTGTTATGTGTGTTGCTGTGTACATCAAGGCTATAATTCAGGGAATGAACAGGGCTCAGAGCAAAAAGCATATTGTTGTAAGTGTTCCTGTTAATCTCAGGCAGTATTTTAAATCAGGTACCAGCAGAAACTTTTTTGGAGTTATAAATATCGATTATGACCCTGCAAACTATGACGGACAGATGAGCAGTATCATCAGTCAGGTTGATAAGGATTTCAAGGAGAAGCTCTCTCAGGAAAACATCGAGAAGACTATGAATTCTTACGCTGCTCTTGAACACAACATAGGAATCAAGATGATCCCACTTCCTATCAAGGATATTGGAATAGGCTATTTCGACAGAGCCGCCAAGAAGGGCGTTACAAGTTCAATGTCCAATCTTGGACAGATCAAGATGCCTGAAGAAGTGGCAGATTATATCGAGGGCTTTAGTGCTTTCATGACTGCTGCAAGCCAGCAGGTTACAGTATGCTCCTACAAGGACAGACTCTCTTTTGGGGAGTGCTCGCCTTACAAGACGCATAAGAGTATGCTGAATTTCTTTAGATGCCTTACAGAAATGGGGCTGGAAGTAGAAATTGGAACTAATGATTACGACAAGGAGTAAGTGATGCAGTATTGTCCTAAATGTAAAGTACAGATAAGAGGGCGTAAGGCCTGCTGTCCGTTATGCCAGGGACAGCTTAAACAGGTGGATGGCGAGCCGGAGGCTCCATTTCCTACCTTGAAAAAGAAAAAGGTTAGTAGCATTACCTTGTTTAAACTTGCTACTTTTATTTTTATTGCTTCTGAGATTGTTTTTGGAACAGTAAATTATCAGACGGATAATAAGTATCCTTTTATAGGAATTACTATGCTGGGACTATTGGTTGCGTGGATCACATTTGTGACTACCCTGTATCTGAGAAACAATCTTATTAAGGTCATAACCTTTGAGGTGATCGTTGCAATTGTAGTTGACGTGTATGTTGATTTTCATACCGGCTACCATGGCTGGAGCGTAATGTGGATGGTTCCAAGCACGCTTTTGGGGCTTGCGATAGCCACTGTCATAACAGCCAAAGTACTCAAATTAAGGCTTGATGAGTATATTCTGTATCTGGTACTGGATCTTGTAATGGCACTCTTACAGATTGTATTTATCAAGATGGGCCGTAATTTCTTTACCTGGCCTGCGGTTATCGTGATCATGATCTACATGATACTGATAGCAGGACTTGTTATTTTCAGGTTCAGAGACCTAAAGAGGGCATCTGAGAAGATGTTCAATATGTGATCTGGCCATTATTTCTGAATGCGGGAACTGATTAGAATGAGTCTTAAAGACAGAATCAATAAAAACAACTTCAAAAAAGGCATTGTCTTTGCGTCCAAGGTTGGAGACTTTGTTGAGAACAAGATTGGCAAAGCCATTGAAGAGAGCTCTTTTAAGGCGGAAGACCTTCCTGATAAACCTGAGAAGATGACCTGGTATAAGGTTCCTCTTGAAAGAGGACTTTCAGGAGACGGCTCCGAGTATCATATATATGTTAAAATTGCAGATCCGGACAAGCTCTGCGTCTTTTTATCAGGAGGGGGAGTTGCCTACAACGAGTATACTGCCGCCAGACCTGTTACAGGCGGAAAAGTAGCGGCAGGCCTTCCTAACTACTACTGGAATAATCTAAGGCCATTTACCCAGATCATGAATATAAACGTGGGAATAACGGATATATTCACGGATAAAAACCCCTTCAGGGATTGGAGCTTTGTGGTCATAACTTATGCAACAGGGGATTTCCATGTTGGCAATAATGATTATCCCTATGTTGGAGAAGATGGTCAGGATAATGTCCTTCATTTTCACGGATACGTCAATTTCCTTGAGAGTATGAAGGTTTCTAAATCTCTTTTCCCTAATCCCGGAACATTGCTGATAGCCGGTAATTCCGCCGGTGCCTTTGCTGTACCTGCTCTTGCCGGTGAGATTGTTGATGATTATTATCCCAAGGCCAGAAATATAACTCTTTTCTCTGATAGCGGATTGCTGCTATACAAGAACTGGCGCAAGACTGCCAGGAATATCTGGATGACTAAGGATTCAACCTGGAAGGCTATCCATGGGGACAATATCACGTTGGACTGGTATAAAGATCTCTATGCCAGATATGGAGACAGGTTCAGATATCTGTATTCGAGCTCAATATATGATTATCTGCTAAGTGCCTATTATAACGACATAATCAACAAGAAGTACAAGACTGATCAGGATGTTCAGCTAGAGTATTATAAACAGCTTCAGACTATGGTAAAAGAGCTCAAGGATATAACTCCACAGTTTGGCATGTTCATAAATGACTGGAAGATACCACTTATAACAATGGGTGGAACTGTTCACACAAGTGTGAGAGAACCGCATTTTCTGCTTTTTACGGAAAATGGTATCACTATGGCGAAATGGCTCATTGATGCCTGCGAGGGAAAGGTCTACGATGTTGGAATGGATCTTCTGAGATAGTTGATCATGGCATTAAAAAGGCCGCTTAATAAAGCGGCCATGTAATGTCAAATATTATAGACTGCTATGTCAGTCTACGAAGCATTCTTCAATCTGAGCTTCATACTCACTACGAAGTTCTTCCGGAATATCGTACTCATCCAATGCCTCTGCAACTGACCAGTGTTCGTTGGTCATGGAGCGAAGGATGTTGCGAATAACCCTTGAATCAAGAGCCCCAATATCGGCAACATTACTCATAATCTACACCCTCCTCAAAACAAATACATACGAAATAAAAATCATTTCTTAACTACAATATATTGTATTACAAAAAAATATAGATACAAGTATTGACATTTATAGTGAAACAATTTTTGTAAAATATGCACAGAAAATGAGAGGGAATTTCATGCATATAACGACAATTGCTCTGATTATTTCTATACTGGGTCTGATCACTTCCTTTGGTTTTGTAGGAATAATACCATCACTGATTGCCTTTGTTCTGAATATTCTTAACTTGAAGGAAGAACAGTCAATTAGAACGACAAGGCCACTTGCAATTTCTTTGGCAGGGATTCTGTTACCGCTTGTAATGTATCTTAACAGTTACGGAATAGGCCTTCCTTACGAGAAGCCTGAGAAACTTGGTATGCTCACTCAGATAATCTACGATAATTACTCAAGGCTTGGGTTTGATATGTCAGGACTTTATTCAAAAGGAAAAGACCAGGAAATAGCAGCAACTGTGAAAGCTTCAAGCGATATGTACTATATTTCCGATGGCGTTGTCCTTGATGATGATGGCGCCAAAATAGATGAGAGCGTAAGAGAGAGCTCTTTTGACAAGGCATCAGATGATGGACAAAAGACTTCAAAAGAGAAAAATAAGATATCCAAAGAGCTTGATCCTGAGAGCATTTTTGAGAGTATAGACAGCTTGGATGAATCCAGTGGAAATGACTATGGAGCTGATAAAAAAGGCGCCTCGGATGATGATATGCCATCCTATGGAGGGCTTCCTATAGGAACACTTATTCTCGGACAGTATTTTCGCGAGGACGATCACAACTGTAATCCGGTCCTGGTTCTTCAGAATAAGACAGGAAATGACTGCAGATTTGAATGTCTTTTTACAGCAAGGGATGAAGAAGGAAATGAACTTGCCACGTCAAATAAGACGGTTGAAGTAGTCAAAGATGGTGAGAAATTTGTATTTGAGGGCCGCTTTGATAAAGACGAGCTTGGAAGGAAGCTCCCTGCCATGTATGAATTTCTTATTTCAAAGAGAGAACCTTATGAAGATAATCTATATGATGAGGTTACGGTGCTGGGGGAAGTGGTAGAGAATTCAGCATTTGTAACAGCGATGAACACAAGTAAAAAGAAGGCTAAGGTTGATGCCTATGTTCTGTTTTTTGATGGGGATGAGCTTGTTGATTGTATCTGGATGATACCTCAAAATTCCGGGGAAGTATGCATAGAACCGGGAAGCAGCGCTGCAATAAAGGGAGATGCCTATTATAAATTCGACAGAATAGAGACCTATTATACTGCTTATGAAGCAGTGGGAGAGTAAGCCGGGAATCAGTTAAACACAGGGTTGGAGCACACAACATGAATAAAGTCATCGGGGATACCGATGACTTTTTGTTTATGATACGTTTATGATATAAGTTATTTCGCCGAAATTATTGAGGAGAATCAGGCTTTCCGCTTTCAACCATCATATTTATTGCTTCAAAAGCAACTTCATAGATGGCGGCAAGATCCTTGGCACCTTCATCGTCCTTACTGGCAAGCTTACGATACTGGTTGAGAAAATAAAGTCGTGACTGTTCTATAGTCTGCTTATTGATCACGTGACCGTTACTGAAGATGCTTCCTGTGTCAGCATTATATTTACCGGCTGTATATTTAGCTTTTTGGGCATCGCCCATTCCCATAGATTTGGCCAGTGAATGAATGAGGTCTTCTCTTCCAAGTGACATGTTATTCTCCTTCCGAATTTGTTATGTGATAGCTATGTTTTTGCTTTATGACTTTTGACTCCTATATCATAATTATATAACAAATAATGTCGAATGAGCGTTATATATTTATAGAGATACTTAAATAGATCAGAAGAGTCAAATACAAAACCTGGCAAAAAAAAATTGCACACAATCTAAATTAGTGGTATAACAATGTACTAGCACAGTTGTTTTATGTTGGAACAATAGGATGATATATGAATTGCTGCTTGACTGGTGTCATTTGCGCAATTTTACAAGGAGGTAGAGAAAGTGGTCTTATACTATATATGCATAATACTTATAGGAGCTTTATATATAGCTTTTCTAGAGCTGTCCAAAAACCTGATAGTTGGCTGGAGTATCGGAATATTAGCTACTATTGCTATGCTTGTATATAGAAGCGTATTTTATAAAAAGAAAAAGGGTGCAGACAAGCTTTGGCCTGCATTTGTGATTTTTGCAGCGGTACTTGTTTTAAACTATGTGATCACAAGTCCGCCAATCAAGAGAGTTCCTGCTGTAGCAAACAAAAATCCTGATGTTACAGAGGTTATGACAATTCCTCAGGGACAACTTACGGGAGTATACAATGAAGACCATTCAGTCAGAGTATATGCCGGTATTCCTTATGCCAAGGCGCCGGTAGGAGAGCTTAGGTTCAAGGAACCTCAGGCTCCTGAAAACTGGGAGGGAGTTAAGACCTTTGATCATTTTGGACCAATGGCTATGCAGTCAAGAGGTTCTGTCTGGTTTGACTCTCTTTCACACATCCTTGGATGGCATGATTATCAGGTCAAGTTTGGTGATGAGTATATTGAGGATATGAGTGAAGACTGCCTGTATCTCAATGTTTTTACTCCCGAAAAAGAAAGGGATGAACTTCTTCCTGTTATCTTCTATGTTCATGGAGGATCTCTTACTACAGGAGACCCCTCATACACTGAATACAGAGGAGAGACACTTGCCAAAAAAGGCGTGGTGTTCGTTGACTTTGCATACAGATTAAATGTCTTTGGATATTATGCAGCTGAAGATCTTGCGGCAGAATCTCCTAACGGAACTACCGGTGATTATGGCCTTCTTGATCAGATTGCAGCTCTTAAGTGGGTATATGACAACGTCGAGTACTTTGGAGGAGATAAAAACAAGATCACTATAGCCGGAGAGTCGGCAGGTGCTTCAAGTGTAAATGCTCTTTGCGTTTCTCCCCTTACAAAAGGCCTGTTTAGATATGCCATAGCAGAGTCAAGCGGTATCGTGCCAAAAGAGCCTTTCCATACTTTCAGATATTTTGAGGACGCAATTACAGCCGGTAATAATGTAAGAGAAGAGTTCGGAGTAACTTCTTCAGAAGAACTTAGAAATATACCGGCTTCTGAACTTGTTAAGGCTAAAACACAGAATTCTTCTATGACTATAGATGGATATGCTATTACTGAGCAGCCTTACCTTACATATGAAAAAGGTGAGAATCATGAGCAGGCTCTTCTAAACGGATTTAACGCAAAAGAGGCAGATGCATTTCTTTTAAATACAGAAGCTACAATTGATAACTATGCTGATCTTCTTGCAGAAGACTTACCGGGGTATGCCGAGGAACTCGCAAAGGTTGTTCCTCCAACACTTCCCCAGAGAGATCAGAAGTTTATTATCGATGCAGGTGGTGAAGCCAAGGGTGCTCTTAATGTTGCATACAGCGCTATGTGGTTTAGCTATTCGCACTATGTATGGAACAACTACATGATCAAGCAGGAGAGACCGGCCTATGAGTATTATTTCACCAAGACAAATGATATTTTGTCTAATTACCATGCCGGTGAGCTTCCATATGCCTATGGAAACCTTTGGAGACATCCGGGACTTTATGATGAAGATGACTACAGGCTTTCTGAGATAATGCAGAGCTATTGGGTCAACTTTGCATACACAGGAGATCCAAACGGATTTCTTTTAGATGACTTTGGAGAGCCGACTTCAGAGCTTCTTCCTGCCTGGGAAAAGAGAACAGAAAGTCAGGATAAGCTATTGCAGCTTGATACAGAAGTTAAGATGGTTGATGATCCTAATATGGAAATCTATAAAGTGATCGATAAGTTTATGGACAGCAGAGTATCTGAATAAAAAATACAAATAGTTATAATTTACAAAATCGGCACCTGAAATTATGCATATTTCACAAAGAATATCAAAAAATCAGGAAACGTTTTATAACATGTTGCGTTTTGTATCTTAAAAGTCTATTATAGATTCATGGATAGATTTTTAATTATGAACCTTAGAGATGAGAGCAAAGGGTAAGAAAGAGGGAGGACCTCTTCTTATTTCTTGCGCTCATTTTTTTATGCCATATTTTTGAGAGACTTACATGGATAACAGAGAATTTATATCAAGGATAGAACAAACACCAATAATAGCAGCGGTTAAGGACCATGAGGGACTTGAGACAGCACTTGGAGAGGATGTAGAGATCATCTTCGTGTTATACGGAGATGTCTGTACAATTTCAGAGATAGTTGACGAGATTAAAGCCGCAGGCAAAGTGGCAATGGTCCACATAGATCTGATAACAGGACTTAATAATTCAAGAGATGTTTGCGTAGACTTCATCAAGAACAACACGCAGGCAGATGGGATCATTACTACCAAAAGCAATCTCATTCCCCATGCCAAGGAGCTGGGACTTAGCACTGTCCTGAGATATTTTATTTTGGACAGCATGGCACTTACAAATATTGAGAAACAGTCAAGGACATCAGGCGTTAAGCCGGATTGTATCGAGTTTCTTCCCGGAATTGTTACACCCAAGATGATCAGGAAGATCAACAAGGTCAGCAGAGTTCCGATTATAGCCGGGGGACTTATCTCAGATAAGGAAGATGTTATGAACGCCCTTGATGCAGGGGCGATTGCCATTTCTTCTACCAATGAAGAAGTGTGGGGACTATAAATACCATTTAGACATAATGATTTAAACAAAGGAGTATAGGTATGGCGAAATATGTAATGGCACTGGATTCAGGCACAACAAGCAACAGGTGCATACTTTTTAACGAAAAGGGAGAGATGCTCAGTATCGCCCAGAAGGAGTTCACACAGATATTTCCTCAGCCGGGATGGGTTGAGCATGATGCAAGCGAAATCTGGCAGACTCAGCTGTCTGTAGCCCGCGAGGCTATGGCCAAAGTTGATGCAAAGAGTGAAGACATTGCGGCTATTGGAATTACCAATCAGCGTGAAACAGTTATTATGTGGGACAGAAAGACAGGTCAGCCGATTTCACATGCAATCGTATGGCAGTGCCGCAGAACTTCTGATTTTGCAGAGAAGATGAAAAAAGAGACTCCCGGAATTGTGGAGCTTTTCCAGCAAAAAACAGGCCTTAAATTTGATCCTTATTTCTCCGGAACCAAGATCAGATGGATACTTGATAATGTAGAGGGAGCCAGAGAAAAGGCAGAAAATGGAGAGCTGTGCTTTGGAACTGTTGATTCATGGCTTATTTACAAGCTGACTAAGGGAAAGGTTCATGTTACTGATTATTCCAATGCTTCGAGAACTCTTTTGTTCAATATCAATACCCTTGAGTGGGATAAGGAATTGTGTGACCTATTGGATATCCCAATGAGTATTCTTCCTGAAGTTAAGCCTTCAAGCGGTGTTTATGGTGAGACAGATCCGGAGTTCTTTGGAGGACCTATCAAGATCGCAGGTGCTGCGGGAGATCAGCAGGCAGCTCTTTTTGGACAGACCTGTTTTAATGAGGGTGATGCCAAGAATACCTATGGAACAGGCTGTTTCATGCTGATGAATACAGGCGATAAGCCAATTTATTCCAAGAATGACCTTCTTACAACAATCGCATGGGGAATTGAAGGTAAGGTTACATATGCTCTTGAAGGCTCAGTATATGTGGCAGGAGCAGCAATTCAGTGGCTCAGAGATGAACTGAGGGTAATAGATTCAGCTCCGGACTCAGAGTATTTTGCAACAAGAGTTAATGATACAAACGGCTGCTACGTGGTTCCGGCATTTACAGGACTTGGCGCTCCATATTGGGATCCATATGCAAGAGGAGCTATTGTTGGCCTTACACGCGGCGTCAACAAATACCACATAATAAGAGCAACACTGGAGTCTCTGGCGTTCCAAACCTATGATGTTCTTCATGCTATGGAGCTCGATACAGGTAAGAAGATCACTTCACTTCGAGTAGATGGCGGAGCTTCCAAGAATAACTTCCTGATGCAGTTCCAGTCAGACATCATAAATACTAATGTTATCAGACCAAGCTGTGTTGAAACTACCGCTCTTGGTGCAGCCTATCTTGCCGGCTATGCGGTTGGCTTCTGGAAGGACAGGGATGATGTATGCAGCAACTGGTCAATAGAGAAAACTTTTGCTTCTCAGATGTCTTCTGAGGAGAGAGAAAAAGAGCTTAAGGGATGGCAGCAGGCTGTAGCATCAACCAGAGGATGGGCCAAGGAAGTCTGAGCAGTTTTGAAAAGGTCAGTTTATATAATTGAAAAATTATAGCAAAAAGATAAGTATTAGGGAAAAGAGGAGATTATTATGTTTGACGTAATTGTAATTGGTGCCGGCGTTTCCGGATGTGCGATTGCAAGACAGCTTTCACGTTATAAGGCCAGCGTATGTGTTCTTGAAAAGTGTGAAGATGTATGCGAAGGAACATCAAAGGCAAATTCAGCCATTGTTCATGCGGGCTTTGATGCTGATGAAGGCTCGCTTATGGCTAAACTTAATGTTCGCGGAAATGAGATGATGGATGATCTGGCAAGAGATCTTGATATCCCGTTTAAGAGAAACGGATCGATGGTTGTCTGCATCCACAAGGAAGAACTTGATGGCCTTAAGACTTTATATGACAGAGGAGTTAAAAATGGTGTTAAGGGTCTTAAGATCTTGAGCAGAGAAGAGGCGCTTGAGATGGAGCCAAATCTTTCCGAGAATGTTGAAGGAGCTCTTTTTGCTCCTACAGGCGGAATCATCTGCCCATTTGAGCTGACTATCGCTATGGCAGAAAATGCCAATGTCAACGGAGTGGATTTCAGATTTAACACAAGAGTTGAAGATATCAGGAAAGGCGAGGATGGCTTCTGGCACCTTAGGACCAATAATGGAGAATATGTGTCTAAATATGTCGTAAACGCAGCCGGTGTGTATGCTGACAAGATCCACAACATGGTAAGTGCAGACAAGATGCATATTATAGAAAGACGTGGAGACTATTGCCTCCTTGATAAGCAGGTTGGAGGATATGTGTCACACACTATTTTCCCTCAGCCGACTAAATATGGTAAGGGAGTACTTGTTACGCCTACTGTACACGGAAATCTTCTCGTTGGACCTACAGCAATTGATATAGAGAATAAAGAGGGAACAGCTACAACTGCAGAAGGAATCGATGCTCTTACAGCCAAGGCATCAGAGAACGTGAGAAATCTTCCTATGCGAAACGTCATTACCTCTTTTGCAGGATTACGTGCACATCTTGAAAAACATGAGTTTGTAATTGAGGAAGTTAAGGATGCACCTTGCTTTATAGATGTTGCGGGAATTGAATCACCCGGCCTTTCTGCATCACCTGCTATCGGTGAGATGGTTGGCAATATGCTCCGTGACAAGATGAACCTTACAGAAAAAGATAACTGGATAGGGACCAGAAAGGGTATCACCAGAACAGAGGGACTATCAGTTGAAGAGATGAATGCTCTTATCAAAGAAAATCCTGCATATGGAACTATCGTCTGTAGATGTGAATCAATCACAGAAGGCGAAATTCTGGATGCCATTCATAGACCTTTGGGGGCAAGGTCGCTTGATGGAGTCAAGCGAAGAACCAGAGCCGGAATGGGCAGATGTCAGGCAGGCTTCTGCTCACCAAGGACAATGGAGATATTAAACAGAGAGCTTGGGCTTTCTTATGAGGAAATAACAAAGAGTGGCGGTAAGTCAAATATCGTCATCGAGAGAACTAAAGGGGAGGTATAAGGATCATGAAGACATACGATATAGTTATAGTTGGTGGTGGTCCTGCAGGCCTTGCGGCAGCAGTTGCCGCAAAGGAAGCTGGAAATGACAGCATCCTTATCCTTGAAAGAGACCATGAACTTGGAGGTATTCTTAATCAGTGCATTCACAATGGTTTCGGCCTTCACACCTTCAAAGAAGAGCTCACAGGTCCTGAGTATGCTTACAGATTTATCAAGCAGGTTCTGGACCTTGGTATCGAATACAAGCTTAATACAATGGTTATGGACATTGCAGAAGATAAGACTGTGACAGCCATGAACAGAGAAGATGGTATGTTCCAGATTCCTGCCAAGGCTGTTATCCTTGCAATGGGATGCAGAGAGAGACCTCGTGGAGCCCTGAACATTCCTGGCTACAGACCGGCAGGTATCTTCTCAGCTGGTACAGCTCAGAGACTTGTAAATATCGAAGGCTACATGCCAGGTAGAGAAGTAGTTATCCTTGGATCCGGTGATATCGGACTTATCATGGCACGCAGAATGACACTTGAGGGAGCTAAGGTCAAGGTTGTGGCAGAGCTCATGCCTTACTCAGGCGGTCTTAAGAGAAACATCGTTCAGTGTCTTGATGACTACGGAATTCCTCTTAAGCTCTCACATACAGTAGTTGATATTGAGGGAAAAGAGCATGTGACAGCTGTTACTATCGCTGAGGTTGGCCCAGACAGAAAGCCTATCCCCGGAACAGAAGAAAGATATACTTGTGATACACTTCTTCTTTCCTGCGGACTTATTCCTGAGAATGAACTTTCAAGGGCAGCAGGAGTTGAGATGAGTCCTATAACTTCAGGCCCTGTAGTTAACGAGTCCCTTGAAACTAATATTCCCGGAGTATTTGCCTGTGGTAATGTCCTTCACGTTCATGATCTTGTTGACTATGTTTCTGAGGAAGCAAAGAGAGCAGGCCAGAATGCTGTTAAATACATAAATGATGGCTGCAAGGATGATAAGGGAGCTTCAGTCATAGAAGTTACTGCGACACAGGGCGCCAGATACACGGTTCCAAGTTCTATAAACGTAGATAGAATGGACGATCTTCTGACAGTCAGGTTCCGTGTCGGTGATGTTTACAAGAATTCTTTTGTCAGCGTCTATTTCGATGATGAAAGAGTAATGCATAATCAGAAGAGAATCCTTGCTCCCGGTGAGATGGAACAGATCATTCTGAGAAAGAGCCAGTTGCAGGAGCATAAGGAAATTAAGAAGATTACCATCAAAATTGAACAGGAATGATGTTAATGATCATAAGGAGACAGATATGGAGAAGAGAGAACTCACATGTATAGGCTGCCCCATGGGATGCCAGCTTACTGTCAGTATGGAAAATGGCGAAGTGACAGAAGTTACAGGAAATACATGCCCCAAGGGTGATATATATGCCAGAAAAGAAGTAGTTAATCCTACACGTATTGTTACTAGTACGGTTAAGATCACAGGCGGTGACAAGGAGAGAGTGTCGTGCAAGACTGCTAGTGATATTCCAAAGAGTAAGATCTTTGATGTCATGAAAGACATTGATGCTGCCAGAGTTATAGCTCCTGCGCATATAGGTGATGTGCTGATCAGGGATGTAGCCGGAACAGGCGTAGATGTTATAGCAACAAGAAATGTAGAAGTAGTATAATAAGATGTCCATATGGAAATGTGCAGTGCTTGTTTGCAGTGTGATTTCCATATGGACATAATTCTTACTTATAGTTTTCCATTACTTCGTAAACCTTTTTAAATGCTGGCTTTGGTTCGTAGTTTTTATCAAAGAGACGAGTGTTGGTCTGGTCGCCTTCGCGGTAGTGATCTACAAGACCAAATACTGTAACATTTGTGATATTTGCCGGTCCGCCTGCCTCAGTATCCATATCATGGAACATCTGGAAGACTTTGGCATAGGCATTTGCCTGTTTCTCGAACTGAGCATCAGTTTCTTCATCGACGCCGATAGAAAGCTCTGTTACATGGATCTGAACATCAAGCTCTGAAAATTTGGTCATAGCTCTTTTTATCTCATCGATTGATGGATATGTAATTCCCCAATAGCCCTGCATTCCGATGCCATCGATAAGACCTTTTTCTTTAAGATGGCTGCACAGATTGTAGATGCCTTCAGTCTTGGGAGCCTGATAGGTGTTGTAATCGTTGTAGAAGAGAAGAACATCATCAGCACTGTATTTTCTGGCATAAGTAAATGCCATTTCTACATAGTCCTGTCCAATTGTTTCAAACCATGGATTTGGAGCATCTCCGCATTTGGTTCTGCATTTAAAGTAGCTGTCAGGATCAGCACTTTCAGGATCAACTGCTTCGTTAACTACATCCCAGCAATAGATAACTCCGGGATATTCGTCCTGAACATGAGTCATGAGCTGTTTGATATAGCTTTCCATTCTGGCAAGCATAGTCTTTTTATCTACATAAGCTCCGTCATCTGTGTATCCCTCGCGGAAGAACCACTCAGGAGCCTGTGTGTGCCATACGAGAGTGTGGCCACGCATCTTCATGCCGTTTTCCTGACACCATTTAAGGGTTGGGTCAATGGAGTCAAAAGAAAGAGCAGGCTCATTGTTGCCATTCTTGAGATTTTCCTGAGAGCCGAACTGATCCAGAATATAGCAGCTCTTCATAAGATTTGACATAGTAACGCTGTTAAAGTGCTTTTTGGAAAGTTCCATATACTCAGGAATGTTGAGACACTGATTAAACAGATCACTTCCGTTAATTCCTACACCCAGAGTAAAGTAATCAGAACATAAATCTTTTAATGCCTGATCGTAAACAGCTTCTGCAAGAGCCTCGGCAGAAGCTTCTTCTGAAGCATCTGATACTGCTTCACTTAAACTGCCCCCTTCAGCTGAAGCCTCAGCCATCCCGGAATTTTCACTACTCTCTGCAGAAGTGATATCAGAACCCCCGCTTTGAGCGTTTGCCGTATTTGGCGCGCCGCATCCAACTAAAAGAGTGGCAGCCAAAATACCGGCTAATAAACATTTTCTTTTCATACCCTAATAATCCTCTCTTAACCTTCTAAAGTCGTGATAAATATTACTATATTCCGAAGCTGTAACTTAAGCCAATCACTGCTTGCTTATTTTTTGATTGTTCTTGCGGGAATAAAGCTCGTGCCATCGGCTTTGGGAGCAGGATACTATGAATAGAAACTTTACAAAAGCTTAATTATAGTTTTATGGGTGCATGTTATCATTAAAATGATAAAGTGTTTTCGTAAAAATGGAGAACAAATATGAGAAAAAATACATCGATGAGTAGTGTTCTTTTCTTTAAGCTTTTGCCGGTTCAGATAATGATCGTGGCCATGGGTTCTATTAACTCAATTGTTGATGGCGTTGTAGCCGGACAGTTTATAGATGCAGTTTCTGTTGGCGTAATTGGTATTTTCTTTGTTGTTGTTTCAATTCTAAATGCGACTGGATCCGTTCTTTTGGGTGGAAGCTCTGTCCTTAGCGGAAGATATATAGGAAGCGGCGATGTAGATAAAACATCAGGCGTCTTTTCTCTCAACCTTACTTTAACAACTATCATAAGTGTGCTTTCTGCGGCTATTCTGCTGATATTTCCCGGAGCTGTGGCTACATTTTGCGGAGCTGATGAACATCTTAAAGGAATCCTTATCCCATACATTTACGGTTATGCTATTGGCATATTTCCTCAAATGATGGCTCAGCAGCTGGGCACATTTTTGCAGCTTGAGAGGCAGAGTAAAAGAAATTATGCAGGAGTTGCAACTATGATAATTTGCAATATCCTGCTGAATATAACGTTTGTAGCAGTATTTAAACTGGGACTGTTTGGACTTGCCCTTTCAACTGCAATATGTAACTGGATATATTTCTTTATTCTTGTATCTTATTACCTTGGTGGGAAATCACAGCTTAAATATAGCTTCATGAAGGCCCGCTGGAGCGATACTCTTAATATGGTCAAGATAGGCTTTCCGGGAGCTCTCCTTGTCTTTTGCCTTGCTATGAGGGATGTCGTGCTCAACAGATTATTATTAAGCGTAGCAGGACAGGACGGTTTGTCTGCCAAGTCATCTCTTAGTATGGTGGGAGGGCTTTTTATAGCTCTTTGCCTTGGCGGCGGATCGGTTGTAAGAATGCTCGGAAGTGTTCATGTAGGCGAAGAAGACAGGGATTCGATAAAAGAGCTTATTAAGATTGGAATGACCAAGGCACTTTTATTTACTCTCGTGATAGCAGTAATTGTCATTGCAAGCTCCGGGTTTGTAGTCAGGCTATTTTTTGCCGATCCTACTTCGAATGTATATAAACTTGCGTATCAGTACTTTGTAATATATGGTATCTCTATTCCGCTCATACAGGTAGTGCAGGTTGAAACGAATTATCTTCAGGCAATGGGTAAAAATATATGCGTAAATGTGTTCTCATTTATTGATGGATTTGGATCTGTAGTATTTCCTGCACTTATTCTTGCTCCATTCCTTGGTGTTTTTGGTGTATGGCTTGCTACGCCTATAGGAATAATAATATCTGCACTTGTCTACCCGGTTTATGCTATCATACATTTCCGCCATATTCCCCGTAACATAGATGAATGGCTTTTATTCGAAAAGGATTTTGGAGTAAGTGATGACGACAGACTTGTTGTCAATATTAGTAGTATGGAAGATGTGGCAAGAACATCAGAACAGGTTAATGAGTTCTGCAAAGCCCATGGCTATGATAGAAAAGCTTCTCTATATTCTGCCCTGAGTCTTGAAGAAATGGCCAGAAACGTAATAGAGCATGGCTTTACAAGTGATAATAAAAAGCATTATCTTGATGCCAGAATTGTAAATAAAAACGAAAAGATACTATTGCGAATCAAGGACGATTGCCCGGCCTTTGACCCTGTGAGTATGAAAGAACAGATAAAACCGGATGATCCTACCAGGAATATTGGGATCAGAATGGTCATGAGACTTGCAGATGAAGTTGACTACCAGAATCTCTTAGGTCTTAATGTACTGACAGTTACAATTGACAGAGTGAGAGCCAAAGGATAGTGTATAAGGAAAAAGAATTTTAGAAAGACATTTTCATGGAAAATAGCTACAGAGAACTAAGATATACATATATTACCAATTCTCCGGACGATACCGTAACTGCCGGCGAGATCATGCGCGATATCATGAAACTTTCAAGTCGTGAGATTTCCAGGTGCAAGAAGTTTGAAGACGGTGTAATGTGCAGAAGACCTGATGAGATCAATAGGATTGTACCCGTCAGGCTGATAGATTCTCTTTTTCCGGGTGATGAGCTGATAGTCAGAGTCTATGAGGATAATGACAATGCAGGTGATATAGTACCTGCTGATGGGCCCCTTGATATTGCTTATGAAGACGAAGATCTTATTATTGTTAATAAGCCAGGCGAGATGGTTGTACATCCCTCATATGCTCATTACAAGGATTCTCTTAGCAACTATCTCTTGGGATATTTTATCAGAAGCGGTCAGAGGCATGTGATCAGAACTGTGGGAAGACTTGATCGTGAGACTTCAGGGCTTGTTATATTTGCCAAAAACCGTCATGCTGCAGCTCTTATGGCTCAGCAGATAAAGACAAATGACGATAAAGAAAATGCACAGGACAGCCTCGGTGATGAACCGGATAATATGTCAAGGCGCAAGGAATATCTTGCTCTTTGCAGCGGAGTCTTTGACAAGACTCATGACACTATAGATGCTCCTATCAGACGCAGACCTGATGAGCGTATGATCAGAGAAGTTCACCCTGAGGGGAAAAGAGCTGTAACTCATTATGAAGTTGTTCATCAGTATGATGACTATGCTCTTGTCAGATTAAGGCTTGATACAGGCAGAACCCATCAGATTCGTGTACATATGGCATACATTGGTCATCCACTTCTGGGTGATAATTTCTATGGAAAAGAAATCCCTGATGATCATGGAATGACAAGGGCTGCGCTTCACGCAGGATATATAGAATTTATGCAGCCTATAACCGGAGAAAAAATAGTGATAAATGCCAGGATGCCCGAGGATATGCAAAAGCTTACAAGCTAAATTAGGATCATTGAATTTTCAGTGAGAGGATAGACAGTACATGACCTACTTTACTTTTTTCTTTTTGGATAATGAAAAAGATATAGTTGTAAATCTGTACAAAGACCTGGATAAGCTCTTTTACGTACTTGCAACGCCCAATCATCATTCGGGCAATCTTATCAGTAATCTTGCAAGAACCTGCAACCTTCCGCTTTCTCAGGATGAAAACGGCAAGTTTGTGATAAAGGGAGAGGTTCCCTGTTATATAAATGCCGATTGCGAAGAGATATATCTTTTTAAACTGGGCGATATTGAGGTCGCAACCATATATCCTGATGGAAGAGTCAAGACTAAGGCTCTTGTCCCTGCTATTGCCAAGACCCTTATGAGTCAGACCAAGGACTATCAGCTTGATCTGTCCAAGACGCTTTTTAGGACCTATATTCCGAAAGAGCTCAAGTTCAGGGCAGACCTTCACACTCATATGAATGGCAATCTCCCTGCCGATGTTCTGATTGCACTGGGAATATATCATCAGATCAGATATCCTCTTTATTACGTCAAGAAACTGGAACTGGAACTTACAAATGCCCAGTGGGAGAAGGTCAATGCCCAGAGGGAAAAGGTTGCCAGACAGTTTGTTACATCAGAATTAAAGGGTAAGTATCTCGATAGAAAGATCAATGATAATACCTTCATAAATTTTGCTGACCTGATACTCAATAACCTTGATAATGCGGAACTTAATATAGTCAAGATCCGCGGCTCTCTGGGAATCATAAGAGATGGTCAGGCTGTTTTTACAAACCTGGAGAAAGTCTATCTGTACCGCTATGTCTTTGCCAAGGGAAAAGAGAGTGAAGAAAAAATACCGCTGCACAATGTATCCCAGATACCGGATAAAGATGTTCACAAAGCTCTTGTACAGATGCTCAAGGATAAAGAAAATCCTGACTATGCAAACAATACTATTTTTCAGGATAAGCTTCTGTGGATTGCAAGAAATTACAAGAAACAGGGCGTTGAATACGCAGAAATAAGTGATACAACGCTTGTTAAAAAATATGAGTCCATTGAGATGTTAAGGCAGGTTCATGAAGTGATGCCCAAGATATACATGGAAACCGGCGTTATGATCAGATTCCTTGCGGCAATGAGAAGAATTCCCCTTACCATAATCAAGGACGCGGTAACACCGGAAAACTATCTTGAGCAGAATCTTGAGGTATTAAAGGCCACATCACTGGACCCATACGTTGCGGGCTGCGACTTTGTAGGTGAAGAGATAAATGACATCATTGTACTTAAGCCTGTTTTCAAGGAACTTGCCAAGATAGCAGCCAGGGACCCTTCCTTTGTGATACGTGTTCATGCCGGAGAAAATGACAGTCTTAGAGACAACATAGCCCATTCGATCAAATGCGTCAAAGACTCACTTGCAAAAGGTCAGACTATGCCCAGGATGAGGCTAGGACACGGCCTCTACACGTATTCTCTTAAGTCCCAGAAGGGAAGAGAAGTACTAAGACAGTTAAAAGAAAACAATGTGGTCCTGGAGTTCCAGATAACAAGTAACGTCAGGCTTAATAACCTGAATTCTCTCGATAAGCATCCTTTGAAGGAATACTTAAGGCACGGAATTAAATGCGTTGAGGGAACAGATGGCGCTGCACTTTACGGAACCACATCCCTTGATGAGCAGCTATCACTTGAAAAGCTCCTTAATTTGTCTGAGGAAGAGCTGCGCCTTATGAAGGAGACAGAGAGCTCAATCATAGAAAAGAGCAGACAGGCTTATTCTGATAAAAAGGCTGCTTTTGCAAGGCTCCTTAAGGGGAGAGATATGGAAAGCGTTCTCCTTGAAAAGATGCAGAAGGTCAAGATTTCATCTACCGGTAAAAAGAGTGATCTAAGACTAGATGCCAATACAGAATTAAAAGAACAGATCTCAGAGATTACCTGGGATCGTTTCCCGATTATTCTCATGGGTGGAAGCTTTAACACGGAAAACAGAGCAACCAGAATGACGGATGCCGCAATCAGGCAGCTCGACAGTTTCCTTGAATATTTAAATCCTGAAGAAGTATGCTTTGTAATAGGCCATAAGCTTGGAGGCTATGAGAAATATCTGATAGATCATAATACCAGGAATTTCAGGATATATGCAGTTGTTCCTGCTCTTATGAATGAAAAAGAGATAGAGAAGTTACAAAAAGCCGGCGTGATAATAAGAGTTTCAACTGAAGCGGAAGGAATGGGCATTTATAAGAGTTTTAACTATGAAATCTTTGAAAGACGTCCGTCAATGGTTGTTGCTTTTGATGGAAACAGTGCCGGAGTTAACCTTATTCAGGAAGCAAGAAACGGTAAGGGAAAATCAGCTATTTTTGTTTGGAGCCATTGTAAGGTTTTGAGGCAGAAAGCTCAGTCTCTTCACGGATATGTTTATCTTTTTGATGAGGAGAATACGCTTATTGACGTGATAAAAAAGGTTCAGAAAAACCTGGAATCTTTAAAAGAAACAGCTTCTGAAAAGATATAAATGAAAAAAGGGAGTTGCCTTTATTTGAGGCTGCTCCCTTTAAATATTGTCCCTTTTCCGTAGCGGGAATCTATTGCTTCAGACATTTTATCAAGCTTTTTCTGCCTTTCAAATTTGCTTTCAGAGAAATTATCGTTATCTGTGTTCGTCTTGCCATCAGAGCTCTCGGTATAAGTATCCCGGGGCTTGCCGGATGCAGGCATCATATCAAAAAGGCTCATCTGCCTGTAGGAGCCGTCATCGATTTTGGAGACGCCAACTCCAACAAGTCGTACAACTTCACCTTTTGTAAAAAGACCATTATCCCCCAGAAGTAGTTTATCTGACAGAATCTTGGCGTACTCATATATTTTGAGTTCATCATCTATAAGGTCAGTAACTTGCATCTGACAAGAGTGACGCTTGAAGTTACCTGTTTTAACACTTACTGTGACTGTCTGCCCATAGACATGATCTCTTTTAAGTCTCCTTGAAACGCTGGCTGACAAATGCTTTAGCACAGGTACAATCTCTTTATCATAGGAATCTGCTGTAAGATCAGAGGAAAGAGTGGTTTCATTTGAATAGCTCTTGGCATCTTCATAATGCCCACTGACATCGGTACTTCCTATTCCGTTTGCGCTTGTGTAAATATATGAGCCTCCGTTTTCTCCAAGAATTGAGATGAGAAACAAGGGATCAGCATTTGCTGCATCACCAATTGTCCTTATTCCGACAGAATAAAGCCTTGAAGCAGTTGACTTGCCGCAACCATAGAGATCACCTATAGGTAGTGGCCACATTTTGGTCTCTATCTCTTCAGGGAAAAGAGTGTGAGTTTTGTCAGGTTTCTGGAAATCGCTGGCCATCTTGGCAAGGAGTTTGTTGCTGGAAATGCCTACGTTTACTGTAAACCCCAGAGTGTTTCTGACTTCATCTCTGATAAGGCGCGCTATATTTAAGGGATAAGGATACTCTGCAGATTCTGAATCAGCAAAGAGTTTTCTGGTGCCGGACATGTCAATATAAGCCTCATCAATTGAAACCTGCTGAACAATTGGAGAGTACTTGCTGATTATCTCTATAAAGGCCCTGGAATATTCCCTATAGGTATTAAAATCACCCGGAACAAGAATGAGTTCAGGGCACTTCTGAAGAGCCTTAACAACAGGCTCACCGGTAACAATTCCGTATTTTTTGGCAGGTATTGACTTGGCTGTAATAATACCGTGACGACTCTTTACATCTCCTCCAACTGCGGATGGAACTGTCCTTAAATCTATGCTCCCAGGCTCGTCCTTAAGCTTTTTTACTGCAGACCAGGACAGAAAGGCAGAATTAACGTCTATGTGAAAAATAATATTTGTGTAGTTGTCTGCATAATTAGTAAGGGTATTCATGTTACCTGAACCTGTATCCTAAGAGGAGTTTTTTAGAAAAATATAATATATGTGTTAAGTATACAGCATGTGTTTATAAGTGATAATATTAATTTGTAAAACGTACATGTAAGTTTTGTATGATATTTATTTTACTCTGAGGGGACAAATATGAATAAGACAGTGCTAAAAATACTGCGTATAATCGCTATTATCCTATGCATAGGCATTATCATCTATGAGGCAGTCAGGATTTATGACGATCAGAAAGAGTATGATGTTGCGGATGAAGAATACGAAGAACTTGAGTCCATGGCAGTAAGCTGGCCCAAAGGTGAGGATGAATCACAAATTGTTGAGTATCCGCTTCTTCAGATTGATTTTAAAAAGCTGGAAGAAATCAATCCCGATGTTGTAGCATGGTTGTACTTCCCATGCCTGGATATCAGTTATCCGGTGGTAAAAGAGAATGAGGTGGACGAATACATACATCTGACTTTTGATGGAAAAGTAAATAAAGCCGGCTGTCTTTTTGAAGATGTCCTGAGCGACAGTGAATTTAGGGGAATGCATGATATTGTATTTGGACATAACATGAGAAACGGCTCGATGTTTGGAAGTCTTAAAAAGCTCTATGCAAATGGTAATGAGCATCTTCTGGAAGATAATCCTTATGTTTATGTATATACAAAGGATTACGTATTCCAATACCGTGTATTTGGCTATTATATTACTACTGTGGGAAGTGAAGCCTATAAAGTCGTTGAAACGTCAGACTCTTACGATGAGTTTCTTGATTATATCCAGCAGCATTCTGCATATCCCAGACCTGCAGATGCTGATCTGTCAGGCAGGCCTTGTCTTTTGACACTATCGACCTGTAGCGGCCAGTCAGGGAGCGGGAAGAGGTTTGTTGTACACACCTACAAGACCGCTGCATGGGAAAAGTAGCGATACTGGATTAAATGTATTTTCCTAAAAATGGCAATTCAATCATACGACTAATCATATTTGAATATTAATTTCAAAAAGTGTCGTTTGAAAGTGCAACAATATTCTTAAAATGGTATAAAATCTGCGTCCTGATTATTGATTTGAGCATTTTGATACGATACCATTATTATAAGAAAAGGTTAACTGGGTTATTATCTTTTGCCCTGGATTGATCAAGTAGGAGATTATAATATGAAAAAGTTTAAGAAAGTATTTGCCGTTTCAATGGCACTTGTATTAGCGTTCACTTTCATAGCTTGTGGTGCTACTGCAGATTCATCCATTGACGATCAGGCTGCTGTCAGAGGCTTGGATGAGGGCGCAGGCGAGATATGGATCGATGATGAGGCCATTGCTCTTGCAGGATCTGCTGCATCAAGTCAGGCTGCTTTGGACGCATGTACTGCAGTATTTAATATTATGAATCAGGATAGAGTAGCAAGAGGTCTTTCAGCACTTGTCTGGAGCGATGCACTTACAAATGCAGCTCAGGTTCGTGCTAATGAGATCACTTCAGTATTCTCACATACCAGACCAAATGGTACAGATTTCTGGACTGTAGATAGTAATGTTCAGTACGGTGAGAATCTTGCCAAGTTGTATCAGTCAGCTGACAGTGTTTACACAGCCTGGATGAATTCACCAACACACGCAGCCAACATCATGGATGGTGGTTACAAGACAGTTGGAATCGCAATCTGCCAGACTGGTGACGGAAGTTGGTACTGGGCACAAGAGTTCGGATATTAAGCGAGTCAAATAAAAACACATGACATCTTGTTTACAAGATGTCATGTGTTTTTTTTGACGCTTAATATCCGAACATACTTGTATTTAACCTTTGGCTGCCGCATCTCCATCACTGTATTTTTCATCGCAGTATTTGCAACGATAAATTTCCTTGTTTTCATCTGCAAGGTAGAATATCTGCGGAAGTTCCTGCTCGATTGAGGAAATGCAACGAGGGTTGTGACACTTTATAACACCTGTGATCTGTTTGGGAAGTACGAGAGATCTTTTTTCTATGATCACTCCATCCTTAATTACGTTCACAGTGATGTTATGGTCTATATAAGCAAGAATATCAAGATCAAGAGAATCTATATCACATTCAATCTTGAGAATATCTTTTTTGCCCATTGCCTTACTCTTGGCATTTTTGATTATGGCAACTGTGGAATCAAGCTTATCAAGGCCAAGATGCTTGTATATCTGCATGCTCTTGCCGGCCTGGATATGATCCAGAACGAAGCCTTCTTCAATTTTTCCTATGTTTAACATCTGGTATCCTCCCGAATAATAATTGATCAACTAAGATCAGAACGTTCTCAAAAGCCCTTCATTCATATGTGCATCAGTCATGTCGAGAAGTGTCAGGATAAGTGCCATTCTCACATAGAGACCATACTGAACCTGCTTGAAATACGCGGCTCTTGGATCGCTGTCAATCTCAACTGATATTTCGTTAACCCTTGGAAGAGGATGAAGAATGAACATTTTTTCTTTTGCAAGCTCCATCTTGGCTTTATCGAGTATATAGAAGTTCTTCAAACGGATGTAGTCTTCTTCGTTGAAGAAACGCTCCTTCTGAACTCGTGTCATGTACAGGAAATCAAGACGAGGCATAACGTCTTCAAGTTTGATGACTTCCTCATAGGTAAGACCCTTGGAATCAAGCATTTCAGTTATATAGTCAGGAACCTTAAGCTCCTTGGGGGAAATAAAAATAAAATGAATACCGGTGTATCTGGTAAGAGCATTAATAAGAGAGTGGACAGTACGTCCGAATTTAAGATCGCCACAAAGGCCGATAGTAAAATCACCAAGCTTGCCATATAAAGATCTGATGGTGAGTAAATCTGTAAGTGTTTGAGTGGGATGCTGATGTCCGCCATCACCTGCATTGATAACAGGAATGAGAGAATTGGAAGCTGCTACCATTGGAGCACCTTCTTTTGGATGACGCATCGCGCAGATATCTGCAAAACAGGAAATAACACGTATCGTATCGGCTACGCTTTCTCCCTTGGCTGCTGAAGATGATCCTGCATCTGCAAAACCGAGAGTCTTGCCGCCGAGACGGAGCATTGCGGTCTCAAAACTGAGTCTTGTTCTGGTACTTGGTTCATAAAAACATGTAGCTAAGATCTTGCCGTCGCATTTATGCGAGTAGGCTGACATGTTGTTTTCGATGTCATTAGCCACATCGAATAATGCCTCTAACTCTTCAACCGAGAAGTCAAGAGGGTTCATCATGTGTCGCAAATTATTCATACCTTCTCCTCATATAAATTAATGTTTGTAAAACACCTTGAATGAAAACGAAAGTTTTAGTCAAAGGTTAAAACTGAAATCTGATTTGTTCCATTCAATGGCATATGATACACCACTTCATCCTGTCCGTAAACCTTAAAATACAGATATTGTGATGTTACATTCAAACTATTTGTGACTCCCTCAAAAAGAACAGTTTTGCCATATCCGTCGAGATCGCACATTTTGAGGGCTGAATTTTCGCCGCCTGCATAAGCGTAGTAAACATGCTGGTCATCTAGGGTATAGAAGTCAAGACGCTCTGATGTAATGACCTCAGTTTCCCCATTCATGAGATTGGTACGCCAGAGACTGTAATTGGAGTCGCCGTTCATGTAATAGAGATAGTTTCCTTGCACGACCGGGAAAAAGAGATGACCCGGAAGCACATCACTTATAGCATCTCCGGCCTGGGTATTCATTGCGTGAATATAGTGATCCGATGAAACACCTGTATAATAGATTATCCCTCTGTCATAGCAAACAGGAGAAATCGGTTCAGGAGCTACAAGAGATTTATTCTTTTTATCTACACGGATCTTGTGAAGGGCACCTCCTTCTAACTTGGTGACATAGTACAGATATTCTCCGCATAACTGCATTTCTCCGCAGAAATCTCTAAGCAGACATGTCTGGTCTGTGCCATTAATTTTACATCTGTATATTCCGTATTGATTGGTAACAGTGCCGAGACCGCCAACAGAGCCGGACTTTTTGGTGGAATCCATATAGAAGTAGAGAAAGCCATTAGCACCACTTATATATTTGACGCGCATACTGGTAAGTCTTTTGGGATTTGTCTCATCAGGATTCATGGAATAGAGACAGTCAGAATCATAGGGATTAGAAAAATAAACCTTTCCGTCCATTTCAAAAAACAGGCCGCCATTGTGAAGATTGCCGGCAGAATTGCCGTGGTCGGAAGGATCTCTTGGAACCCTCTTGTCCAGGATAGTAAAAGTCACTACAGCTGCAATGACTAGTGTAACGATCACAAATGCTAAAATAGTTCGTCCTCGCATAATATGCCCCTCGCATAAGAAACAAGCTACTAAATATTGTGTCCTCAAGATAATTATATGCGCAGCGGTTATTGCTATCAAGCGGTTTTTATCTTAAACTTAATTTGTGGATTTTTAAGTAAAAATAGCCTTCGCTGGCAATCTATATATTTAGAAAAGGATGGACCGATGGACTTACAACAGCTTCGAGTAGAAATAGATGATGTGGACAGACAGATTGTTGAATTATTTGAAAAGAGAATGGACATAGCTTCCAAAGTGGCAGATTACAAGATTGCCACAGGCAAAAAGGTTTTTGACAGAGAAAGAGAAGCACAGAAGATCAAGGCAGTGAGAGAGCTTGCTTCTTCTGATTTTAACAAGGTTGGAGTTGAAGAACTGTTTTCACAGCTTATGTCCATGAGCAGAAAGCTTCAGTATCAAAAGCTTGCAAGTGCAGGTGCATCCGGAAGGCTTCCTTTTATTTCGATAGATTCGATAGACAAGGCAGGTTCCAGAGTGTGCTATCAGGGTGCTGAGGGAGCCTATTCAGAGATGGCCACCAAGGAGTTTTTTGGTGAGAATGTTAACTGCTTTCATGTAGAGACCTTCAGGGACGCAATGAGTGTACTTGAAGAGGGAAGCGCAGATTATGCTGTTCTTCCGATTGAGAATTCTACTGCAGGTGTAGTTAGTGAGGTGTATGACCTTCTCACTGAGTATGAGAATTATATAGTAGGTGAACAGATAATTGAGATAAGGCACTGTCTTATGGGCATTCCGGGAGCTAAGCTCTCAGATATAAAGACTGTTTTTTCCCATCCACAGTCTCTTATGCAGAGTAGCAGATTCCTGAATGAACACAGTGATATTCAGCAGATCAGTATGAAGAACAATGCCTTTGCGGCAAGAAAGGTTTCTGAGGATAAAGACATCACTCAGGCAGCAATTGCAAGTCGCGCTGCAGCGGAGATTTATGGCCTTGATATTATTCAGGAAGGCATCAATCAGGCAGATTCTAATTCTACCAGATTTATTATTGTGGCTAATCAGAAAGTCTTTTTAAAGGGAGCACATAAGATTAGTCTTTGCCTTGAAATTCCGCATGAGGCAGGATCTCTTTACCATATTATGTCGCATTTCATATACAACAATCTCAACATGACCAAGATAGAATCAAGGCCTATTGAGGATAAGGACTGGGAGTACAGATTCTTCATTGACTTTGAGGGAAATCTGGAGGACAGTTCTGTGCGAAATGCGCTTAGGGGGCTTAGAGAAGAAGCCAGGATGATGAAAATCCTTGGAAATTATTGATTTATATATGAGGGGTAATTTATGACAGGAGAGGTTTTTGCAGCAATTGATGTAGGATCCTATGAAATGGCGCTTAAGGTGTTCGAACTGTCTTTGGAAAATGGCGTAAGAGAGCTTGATCACGTTAGACACCGCATGGATCTTGGAAGTGAAACCTATGCAACGGGTCGGATATCTCACAGGCATGTAGATGAGATAATCAGGATTTTGTGCGATTTCAGGAAGATCATGAAGAGTTATGGGGTGACTCATTATCATGCCTACGGCACAAGTGCGGTCAGAGAGACCAGGGATATTGAGGTAGTTCGCGATCTTATAGAACGAAGGACAGGGATACATATCGATATTCTCAGTAATTCAGAGCAGCGCTTTCTGGATTACAAGTCAATTGCGCTCAAACATGCCAAATTCAAAGATATCATTTCAAAACCTACTGCTATAGTAGATATAGGCGGTGGCAGTATTCAGATCTCGCTTTTTGAAAAGGACACCCTGGTTGCAACTCAGAATCTCCGCACAGGAGTTTTGAGGCTTCATACGACCATGGAGTATGTTCATGCCACCAGACTTAAATATATGGATCTTGTTTCCGAGCTGGTAAATTCCCAGCTGTCTGTTTTTTCCAAATTGTATCTCAAGGACAATTCAATAGAAAATATCATCATAATCGATGACTATGTATCACCACTAGTCCAGAGGTACAAAAAAGATACGGATACTCCGGGATTTGTCACCAAGCAGGAGTATATGGGATTTCTTGAGCAGGCAAATCAGGTCAGCGATATTGTTGTTGCCAAGAAACTTAACATTCCGGAAGACCATGTGCCGCTTTTGTATGTATCAGGAGTTATCATCAAGTGTATTTTGGATGCGACAAATGCCTCAAATATCTGGGCTCCGGGAATTACTCTCTGCGACGGTATAGCATATGAATATGCTGAGAAAAAGAACTTCATCAGATCTCCACATGATTTCGAACAGGATATTGTAGCCTGCGCTCAGAATATCTCCAAGAGATTTATGGGCAGCAAATCCAGAAGAGAGACTCTTCAGAAGATTGCTCTTAACATTTTTGACAATACACGCGAGCTTCATGGACTATCTCAGAGAGACAGGCTTTTATTAAATATCGCTACCATCCTTCATGACTGTGGTAAGTATATAAGCGTTGTATATTTGGGAGACTGCTCTTTTAACATCATAATGTCTACGGAGATAATTGGTCTTTCTCATCTGGAGAGACTGATCGTAGCTAATGTTGTAAGGTATAACCATGAGGATTTTGAGTATTTCGGCAGTCAAAGCCCGTATTTGGAGGGACTATCCAAGGAGGATTACCTGAGAGTTGCCAAGCTGACAGCTCTTCTGAGAATTGCCAATGGTCTTGACAGAACGCACAAGCAGAAGTTTAAAGATGTTAAGGTGAGCCTTACCGGCGATGAAATGATAATAAATGTTGATACCAAGGCGGATATTACCCTTGAAAAGGGCTTATTTGATAACAGAGCAGCATTTTTTGAAGAGGTCTTTGGAATAAGACCTGTCATCAGACAAAAGAAAATGTGAGGTGGCTATGGCTAAGAAGAAAACAAATAAGGAACACGATTTTGAAAATCCTAAATACTATATAAACAGAGAACTGAGCTGGCTTCAGTTTAATGAGAGAGTTTTGTCGGAAGCTGAAGATAAGGACAATCCTCTTTTTGAGAGGCTTAAGTTTCTGAGTATTTCTGCAAGTAACCTTGATGAGTTCTTTATGGTAAGAGTTGCATCTCTCAAGGACATGATCAATGCTGATTACAAGAAGCTTGATATTGCAGGAATGACGGCCAAGGAACAGCTCACTGAGGTCCTTACAAGAGTTCATGATTTCGTAGACGAGCAGTATAGAATCTATAATAAAGAGCTTATTCCGGCGCTTCTTGCAAAGGGGCTTATGATCTGCAGAGCAGATGATCTGACGGTTAAAGACAGTGAGTTTGTTGACAGATATTTTGATGAATTCGTATATCCTGTTCTTACTCCTATGGCAGTTGACTCTTCCAGACCATTTCCTCTTATCAGAAATAAGACGCTTAATATTGCTGCGCTTTTGAAGAAAAAAGAGGGCAAGGATGATGTTGACTTTGCTACTGTTCAGGTACCTGATGTCCTGCCACGTATTCTTGAGATCCCCGGAAGTGACAAAGATGGTGCTGTTCGCAAGGTTATCTTACTAGAGGACATAATACAGAAGAATGTAGATAAGCTGTTTCTTAATTATGATGTAATTACAAGTTCTCCTTACAGGGTGGGTAGAAATGCCGACTTGTCCATAGATGAGGACGAAGCTGAAGATCTTCTCAAAGAGATTGAGAAGCAGATCAAGAGAAGACAGTGGGGACAGGCTATAAGGCTGGAGGTTGCAACCGGGATCAGCAAAAAGCTCCTTAAGCTTATTACAGACGAGCTTAGCGTTGAAGATAACGAAATCTATGATATTGAAGGACCTCTTGACCTTACTTTCCTCATGAAAATGTATAAACTGGAAGGCTTTGATGATCTCAAGGAACACAGATACAAAGGGCCTTCGCCTGTTCCGGAGTTTAGAAATGACGAGAATCTCTTTGATGTGATCTCAAGGGGAGATGTTCTGATGCATCATCCCTATGAGACTTTTGAGAATGTCGTTAAGTTTGTAGAAAATGCGGCGGTTGACCCGCATGTACTTGCTATTAAACAGACTCTTTACAGAGTAAGTGGTAATTCACCCATCATTGCAGCCCTTGCCAAGGCAGCGGACAATGGCAAGCAGGTAACAGTTCTTGTTGAGCTTAAGGCCAGGTTTGATGAGGAAAACAATATCGTATGGGCCAAGATGCTTGAAAAAGCAGGCTGTCATGTAATATATGGTCTAGTCGGACTTAAGACACACTGTAAGATCACGCTGGTAGTCAGGAGAGAGGAAGATGGTATCAAAAGGTATGTTCATCTTGCAACCGGTAACTATAATGATTCCACTGCCAAGCAGTATACAGATGTAGGTCTTTTTACTTGTGCTCCTGCCTTTGGCGAAGATGCTACTGCTGTATTCAATATGCTGTCAGGTTATTCAGAACCACTTGGATGGAACAAGCTATCACTGGCTCCACTATGGCTCAAGGACAGGGTGCTTGATCTTATTAAAAGAGAAGAACAGCATGCCATAAATGGTGAACCTGCAAGGATTGTTGCCAAGATGAATTCTATCTGTCACAAAGAGGTTATTGCAGAACTCTACAGGGCAAGTTCAGTTGGAGTTAAAATTGACCTTATTGTAAGGGGAATATGTTGCCTTAGGACAGGAATCCCGGGTGTCAGCGATAATATTACGGTCAGATCTATAGTTGGAAACTACCTTGAACATAGCAGGATATTCTATTTTGAAAATGGTGGAAGTCCTGAGTACTACTGCAGCAGTGCTGACTGGATGCCTCGTAACCTTGAAAGGCGTGTGGAGATTCTTTTCCCTGTTGAGAATGACAGACTTCGCGGCAAGCTGCGCCATATTCTTGATGTGGAACTAGCTGATACAGACAAAGCTCATGTTATGAATGAAAAGGGGATTTATGTAAAAGTAGATTGTCAGAAGATAGATCCATCTGATAGAATCAACTCTCAGAAAGTATTTGGCGACGAAGCCGCCAAAAATTCCCAGGTCATGAATACTCAGAATACGCGTGTGTTCATACCGGAAATGAAGGTTTGACGAAATGAGATATGTTTTAGCATCAGGGTCTCCAAGGAGAAGAGAACTCTTATCCAAAGTGATTCCGGAATATGAAGTAATCCCGGCAGAGGGCGAGGAAAATGCAGTTAATACCGAACCGGACAAGCTTGTAGAGGAGCTTTCCTTTCAAAAAGCTTCCGAGATTTTTCACAAAATTTTAACGAATGAAGCCGGTAGACTAGTTGTAATCGGCGCTGACACCGTTGTATCATATAATCGTAAAGTGCTTGGAAAACCCAAGGATAGAGATGATGCAACTCAAATGATCAGTTCTATAGCGGGTAACACCCACGCTGTATATACTGGTGTGACAGTTTTTTATACGGGTGATAATGGAGAAGAGAAATCTTTTACCTTCCATGAGGAAACACTGGTTGATGTTGCACCGATGACTGATGAGGAGATCAAGGCATATGTTGCTACCGGTGAACCGGATGACAAGGCAGGAGGCTATGGCATTCAGGGACAGTTTGCAATATTTATTTCCGGAATCAGAGGCGACTATTACAATGTCGTGGGGCTTCCAATAGCAAGACTTTACCGCGAAATGCAAGAGCATGGGCTTTTGTAACTTCGAAAAGGGATTTTGGAGGACTATTTTATGCACGAGTATGATGAGGCAGTTCTGAGATGTTTTTTGGAGAATCAGGGACAACTTTTTCCTGAGGATGTTGCATCCAATATGGAGGAGGCAGAGGCATTCTTGGAAGACTGCATGGCTGTAGTTGTTGACGGCGTTGACGAAGTTGAAGAGTATTTTGAGGAGTCAGGTGTCGACACCGAAGGTGGCAATGTACTTGAAGCTGACGAAGTTTTTGATATAGGCGACGGAAGATACCTTATTGTTGAAGGTTGAGACTTTTCAATTAATTGATAGGAGAATCTTTACCCATTTTTATGGATCATAAATATGGGTAAAGATTTTGTTTTGTTTTTTGGAGTTTAAAGTGAGCAAAAAGATATTTTTCTTTGATCTGGATGGAACTCTTTTGAATAAACAAAAAGAGATAACACCGGATACTATGGAGGCACTACATAAATTTACAGATGCAGGAAATCATTTTTGCATAAACACAGGAAGAGCTATAGATAGCGCCAAGGCAGTATACAGAGGGCTGGGGCTTGATTTTAAGGGGAGTTTTCTCTGCGGCTCAAATGGAACAGAGATTTATAGCGTGGATGAAGGCAGGTATGTTTACAAAACTGGAATCCCTCTTGAAATGGTGGTTCCAATTTTTAATCTTGCAGATGAGTATGGCATTCATTGTCACACCTATAATGAGACACATATAGTTTCCAGGCATGACGGTGAGTGCATGGATTTTTACAGGAGAGTTATCAAGACTCCTCTGATCGTTACCGATGATGTGATGGCACAGCTTCAGAATCCTCCATCCAAGATGATTGCTATTGAGCTTCATGATCATGACAAACAGGAGAGATTCAGGAAGGCTCTTTATGAGATGACTGAGGGTAAGCTTACTCTTTTGTATTCCAATCCCTACTATATGGAGATTTTTCCATCTATTGCGGGAAAGGGAAGCGCAGTTAAGAGACTTGCGGATATTCTTGGAGTTGCTATTGAGGATACCTACGCTGCCGGAGATGAGCAGAATGACATCTCGATGATAGAGGCAGCAGGTCACGGAATAGCAATGATCAACGGCACTGATTTAGTGAAAAAAAGTGCTGATTTTATAACTACTGAAGATAATGACCATGACGGCCTTGCACCTTTTATTTTAGAGGCCATAGATTGATCATAAAACATGGAGAAGACAAATTATGCGAGCTATAGATTTACATACACATTCAACCTGTTCAGATGGGACATATTCAGTTAAAGAACTAATGGATTATGCGTATGCCAAGGGGCTTGCAGCTATTGCCCTTACTGATCATGATACTGTAAAAGGCCTTAGAGAGGCTGACGAATATGTTAAGGAAAACTATCCGGATATGGAATTTGTGCCCGGAATAGAGTTTTCTACAGTCAATGAGGGTAAGGACGTTCATATTGTAGGTCTTTATATGAACTATAATGATCAGGAACTTCTTGATACTATTGATTCTTTTATGAATTCACGTATTGAGAGAAATATCAGGATGTGCAAAAAGCTTTCAGAGGGAACAGGTTTTGACATTACTTTTGAAGCTCTGTGCAGGGAAAATCCTGATACAGTAATTACCAGGGCTCATTTTGCCAGATATCTGGTAGAACATGGCTATTGCAGCAGTAAGCAGGAAGTTTTTGACAGATATATTGGAGACACCTGTCCATATTATGTTCCAAGAGAGAATATTACTCCTGAGATGGCTATTGAAACCATCGTCAAAAATGGCGGAGTACCAATTTTGGCTCATCCTGTTCTCTATCACATGAGTGATGCAAAACTGGAGGCTCTTGTAGTGCGCCTTATTAAAGCCGGACTTGCAGGTCTTGAAGCAATTTATACAACTTACGAAGCGTATGAAGAGAGACAGATGAAGGAACTTGCAGAGAAGCATGGCCTTCTTATAAGTGGAGGATCAGATTTTCATGGAGACAACAAACCCGCTATAGATCTGGGCGTTGGCTATGGTAAACTATTTGTTCCTGAAAGCCTTTTGGAGAAAATTAAAAATTATAGTTGATTTTTCGAAAATAATATTGTATGCTATCAAATGTAAAAAATAGAACTGTATTTTGAGATAATAATTCTTTAAACAAATGCAATAGAGTTGCGGTCGTTTATTTTCCCACAGTTGATTTTTAATTTATTTATTATTACTTTTTAGTTTTTTGGTTTAGTGTCTTTGCGGCACGGAAATGGAGTTATTTTGAGAGAACGTTATGAAACACTTAAATTAAATGACCTTAGGGAAATTGCCAAGAAAAGAGGCATAAAGGGTGCTACAGCACTTAAGAAGTCAGAGATCATTGATATTATGTGCGAACTTGACGAAAAAGAAAACGCACAGAAAAAGGAACAGGTGAAGGAAGCAGAGAAAGAGCCTGAGAAGGCAACTGAGAAAGAAGAGCGTCCTAAGTCTGCTCCCAGAAAGAAAAATATAGTAGTTACAGGTGGAAATGCTAAGCCTGCGCCAAGAACACCTGCAGGAAATGCAGAGGAGAAGAAACCTGTAAGACCTGAGAAGGCAGAGAAAACTTCTGAAGCACCTCAGGAGAATGAAGAGGTAGCTGATGGCGACGATGCAAATGGCATTCTTGAAGTAATGCAGGATGGCTATGGCTTTATCAGATGCGAGAATTATCTCCCCGGTGAGAATGACGTATATGTTGCACCAAGCCTTATCAGAAAATTCAACCTCAAGACCGGAGATATTCTTAAGGGAAAATGCAGAGCCAAGAAAGAAACAGATAAATTCGCAGCTCTTTTAGTTCTTGATTCAGTAAACGGATACAAGCCGGAAGTTGCTATGGGCAGATGGAATTTTGAAAACATGACACCTATTTTCCCAAATTCCAGAATTAAGCTTGAGCAGCCCGGTTCATCAGTTGCTATGAGAATCATGGATCTTATCAGCCCTATTGGTAAGGGACAGAGAGGTATGATCGTATCTCCTCCTAAGGCCGGTAAGACAACACTTCTCAAAGAGGTTGCCAAGTCAATCCTCAAGAATGACAGCAATATTCACCTCATTATCCTTCTTATTGATGAGAGACCTGAGGAAGTTACAGATATCAAGGAGTCAATCGAGGGACCAAACGCAGAAGTTATTTATTCAACTTTCGATGAGCTTCCTGAGCACCATAAGAGAGTAGCAGAGATGGTTATGGAGCGTGCAAAGAGACTTGTAGAGCATGGTAAGGATGTAGCAATCCTCCTTGATTCCATCACAAGACTTACACGTGCATATAACATTGTAGTTCCTCCTTCAGGAAGAACACTTTCAGGTGGTCTTGATCCTGCAGCTCTTCATATGCCCAAGAAATTCTTTGGTGCAGCTCGTAACATGAGAGAGGGCGGAAGTCTTACAATTCTTGCAACTGCTCTTATTGAGACAGGTTCCAAGATGGATGACGTAATTTACGAGGAGTTCAAGGGAACAGGTAACATGGAAATGGTTCTTGACAGAAAGCTTCAGGAAAAGAGAATCTTCCCTGCTATCAATATTCCTAAGTCCAGCACGAGAAGAGAAGACCTTCTTCTTTCTAATGAAGAACTCGCTGCTATCAATAGCCTTCGTAAAGGCTTCAATGGCATGAAGGCTGACGATGCTGTTGATCAGTGTATCAATCTCTTCTCCAAGACAAGAAACAACAATGAGTTTGTCAGAATGGTTGAGAAACAGGTTCGCTATTGATATCATTTTCGCAATTCTGCAAATATTCGGGAGACGTAGCTTTTTATAAAGGCTGCGTCTTCTTTTTGATATAAAAATAAATAGATGTCCCGTTGCCACGTTTGCTGAGTAGTATTTGTAATATAAATAGGGCTTTGATAAAATATTTAAGTTTCGCACTTATTTTTTGGAGGAGATATAGTTATGAACGATAACTGGCAAAACGAGCAGCTAAGAATTCAGGATATGATAAACAAGGGATACAAGTATGATCCTGTAACAGGCCAGCCACTTGAGCAGATGGTTAAAATGAATTCTCAGGGGAAAAAGAAAACTAATAAAGTAGCATTATATATAGCTACTTTTGGTGGCGTCACTATGCTTTTGATAGCACTAAGCATAGGGCATATTGTTTCTAATTTAGTAAAATACGCAGATAAAGACAAACCTAAGTTTTATGTAGAAAATTCCATTGATGAGGATTACTTTGAAAAGTACAACCCCTCTGATGATTCGGAATATGGCAAAAAAGACATTGATCTTAGCTATTTCTCATCATTTAGCATAAATGGAAATACTTATGAACTGCCCGGAAAAGTTCAGGACTTTATCAATAGTGACTGGGTATTTAATAATGACAATGATATGGATACAGTTCTTGGTTATGGCGAGAGTACGACGGTTTATCTTCATGTGCCCGGTACTGTTTCTGACAATACTATTTCTTTTGGCGTTACTAATTTTTCTTTGGATGCTATGCCAATTAAGGACTGCTACATCACCAGCGTTGAATTTTATGAAGTTGACGGCTCAAGAAAAGGAAATGAAATCTCTATATGTGATGGAAAAATAGTACTATGTCAGACTTCTGAGGAGGAAGTTTTAGAGACTCTCGGTGATCCATATCATGCTTTTGACATGTCTCAATCTGTAGCATATACATATCGCTATGAGAGTGATTATGATATGTATAGTGAAATGACTATTCATATCGATAAACAAAATGACAGAGTTCAGATTATTTCAGTCAGAAACCGCATTACTCCGGAAGATTTTGAGCAGGTGGAAGTTACAGATTATGTTCCTGAATACCTTTCAGGATATGAGGCCCCTGGAACTCTTGGCGGTGATATGCTGTCCGGAAACATTCAAATACAGGATGTAGTGTATAATCTACCGGCTCCAATCAGCGTATTTATAGAAAACGGTTGGGAGCCCTATAACAGTGAGGATGTAGGTGCTCTTATAGAAAAAGTAGTTACCCTGAAAAAAGGTGGCGATTCTCTGACTGTTACTGTCCAAAATAACTCGGAAAAAGCAGTACATCTTGAAAATACTATGGTGACCGGAGTCTCATTGTCATGCTCTTCAAGGTATAATCTGGATGCTAAGATGCCAGGTGGATTAACGCTTACTATGTCTGACAAGGAAATAGCATCTTGCCTGGAGAAAAACGGAATTACAAACTATGAGCATAGGAAAGATACTCGTATGTACAAAATTCCGTTCAATCAATCTTCAAGTGCCGATGACTATGGAAATATTCTTATTATTTATGTGAACAGCGATGGCCAGATGGATACCCTTAGTATCCATAAAAGAGGCTGACAGTATACAATAGGAGTGGGTTAGTGGTAGTCTGCATAATAAGGCACTATGATATTTTCGCCAGCCTTGATAACATTGGCATCTGAGAGCTTGTTAATACTGCAGATTTCGGAAATATAGGCTTCAAATTTGTCATATTCATCTGAATCATAGTACTTACTGGCGATTCCAGTTAGATTATCGCCTGCATGAACAGTTAACACTTTGTAGTACTTGCACTTTGGTACATAATTCTCATCCTGGGCAGCGCTGATAGATGAATAATGTGAAAAGAGAATGATGAAAACTATAAAAGCTACTACAAGTACAATAGAAAGTTTTTGTCTTCTTACCATATTACGCACCTCCAAAACATGAATTAAACAGTTGATCAGAGCAGCCAATCTTGCATCCGCCCTTGTGACAATTCTATTTTGCAACTTTACGTGGTGCATATTTGGGACAGTAAAAATCTGAGTAAAGCTCCGGCAACAATATCACTATAGAATCAAAGATAATATAGCAAATTGATGTTAAATATTTTTACATCTCACATCAAAATTTTACATATCATTATGCAAAAAGACTGAAAAACTGATGCATAATGATATTTTTTTGTGAAAAAGTAAAAAATGTGCTTGATGAAGTAAAAGATTTACATTCAATATAGTTCACAAATATTTTATATTTTAGATAGAAACAAGCGACGAGGTCGCGAAACAATTATCTTATTCAAATTATGGGAGGTTTGAAATGAAGAGACGTATTGCTTCAATCGTTATGGCTGGTATCATGACGCTTTCTATGATGGGATGTGGAAGTGCAAGTCCGGCTCCAACAACTGACACTGGATCTGCTAACACAGACACCAAGACTGAGACAGCTCAGACAACAGAAGAGACTAAGACTGAGGATACTACAGAGACTGCAGCAGCTTCTACAGATGAGCCAATCACACTTAACATGTGGTGTATCGCAACTGAGAGTGATTCAAACCGTCACGCTTATGAAGCAGCTATCGCAGAAATGGCTGAGAAGTATCCTAACATTACACTTAACTGGGAAGCATTCGAGAATCAGTCCTATAAGACCAAGATCAAGGCTGCTGTTTCTGCTAATGAGATGCCTGATATCTTCTTTACATGGTCATGTGCATTCCTTGGCGATTTCGTAGACGCAGATAAGGTTTACTGCCTCGATGATATCTATCCTGAATTTGCAAGCGAGCTTCCTGAGAACATGCTCGGAAATACAACTTATAACGGCAAGCACTACGGTGTTCCTACAACAATGAATATCGTTGGCCTTTTTGCTAACATGGATCTTCTTGCAGAAGTTGGATATACAGAAGTTCCGGGAACATATGAAGAGTTCATCGCTTGCTGTGATGCTCTTAAGGCTAAGGGAATCATTCCTTTTGGATGTGCTGGTAAAGAGACATGGTGCGTAACTGAGTATCTTGAGTCAGTTATTGAGAAGAGTGTTGGTGCTGATACTCTTAATGATATTTTCCTTGCAAGAGACACTTGGAACAATCCTGAAGTTGGAGCAGCTGTTGATACATTCCAGAAGCTTGTAAATGATGGATATTTCGATCCTTCAGGAATCGGCCTTACAAATGACGAAGTTAAGAATAACTTCATGGCCGGCAAGTATGCTTTCTACATGAATGGTACATGGAACTGTGCTGACTTTGCTGCAAACGAAGAGTTCCTTCCTAAGGTTAAGGTTGCTGAGTTCCCAGTAATCAATGCTGACAAGGCTAAGCTTGGACAGCTCATCGGTGGACCTTCAGACACACTTGCAGTTGCAGCTTCTTCACCTAACGCTGAGGTAGCAGCAAGATATGCTATGGAGCTTGGTAAGCTCATCTGCCATTATGGATACCTTGATGGATGCGGACTTCCAGCTTGGACACCTTACGGAGACACAAGCACAATCAACCCTCTTACACAGACAGTAGCAGAGATCTGTGCTAATGCAGACAGTTTCGTTCTCTTTGGTGACACAGCTATGTCAGCTGATGATGCTAACACATATCTTTCATATGTAGATCAGGTTTATGGATGTCTGGTTGATGGAAATCAGTTCATTGAAGGCTTGGCAAAAGACATAAGATAAGAAAATAGTATTAAGTAAAAGAGTCCTTCCTTGCATCCCCGGACGGGAAGTGGGGAAGGACTTTCTCTATAAAAAAGTAATATCAAAAATGGTTTATGAGAGGCCAGGTATGAATGAAAATAAAGTAAAAAATGAAAAGAGAAAGAGGAAGATAGAAGAGGGGATAGCTATCTTTGTTTTTCTTTTACCGGGACTGCTGCTCTTTGTGGGGATTCTGATAGCACCGATTGCTGTATCAGTTTACAGGAGTATGTATGACTGGAATGGATTTTCAGAAGGAACCTTTATAGGTTTCAGCAATTATATAGAGCTATTTACTAACGGATCTATCAAATTTGTAAATTCACTTAAAAATTCACTTATTTTGGCGTTTTTCTCAGTGTTTGTCCAGCTTCCTCTGGCTTTGGGACTGGCTCTTTTGCTGGGAAGACGTGAGGGCAGAAAAGAGAGAGCATTTTTGTCCATATTCTTTATGCCTGTACTGATCTCTACCGTAGTAATAGGTCAGTTATGGCTTAAAATCTATAATCCTGATTATGGTCTTTTAAACAGATTTCTTGATGCTGTTAACCTTGGAAACCTCAAGCACGTTTGGGTTGGAGATGTCAAAACAGCTCTTGGCAGTATCATAGTTCCTACTGTCTGGCAGTATGTCGGTTACCATATGCTACTGATGTATGCCGGAGTCAAGGGAGTTGATATTGATTTAAGAGAAGCTGCGATGCTGGATGGAGCAACTAAGTGGCAGGTCGATAAGTATGTCGTTATTCCAATCATCAAACCTATCCTGCGTGTCAGCGTTATCTTTGCGGTAACAGGTTCTCTTAAAACCTATGACCTTGTCCGCATATTGACTGAGGGTGGACCGTTCCAGTCTACAGAAGTTCCAAGTACACTTCTTGAGAACATGCTGTTTCTCAGAAACCGCTATGGAATGGGAAGTACGATTTCCGTAATGCTTATTTTACTGTGCTTTGCTTTTGCATTACTGATCACTGCAGCATTTAGAGAAAAGGATGAATAAAAGATGGAAAGTTACACATTAAAAGAAGAAAATCCCGCGATCAAGGTTATCATTGACGTATTTTTGATCATTTGGGCTATAATAAATCTTTTTCCAATATATTTCATGTTTACTTTTTCTCTTAAGTCCAACGAGGAAATATTTGGAAAAAACATAGTAGGTCTTCCTAAAGACTGGCTGTGGTCAAATTATGCTGCAGCTCTTAATACAGGAAGTATGGGGCTGTATTTCTTTAACAGTATTTTGGTAACAACTCTGGCAATTGCAATTTCAATTATGGCAGCCATGATGGCCTGTTATGCAATCACCAGGATCAAATGGAGATTCAGTAAGCTTACGAATGCCTTCTTTATGCTGGGACTTACGATTCCTATTCAGGCTTCAATCGTTCCTGTATATGTAGTTATGAGTAAGGCTCACTGGCTCAACAAGTATTCAACACTTATTATTCCGTATTCAGCATTTGCATTATCTATGGCTATTCTTATCTGCACAGGCTTTATGTCTGAGATACCTTATGCGCTTGATGAGGCTGCAAGAATAGATGGCTGTGGACTTTTCAGAACCTTTTTTACCATCATATTACCGCTGATGAAGCCGGCTGTATCTACGGTTGGAATATATTCATACCTCCAGTGCTGGAACGAATTCATGTTTGCAAATGTATTCATATCCGATTCGGCCCACAGGACCCTCCCTGTCGGTATTAAGGCTCTCTCCGGCCAACATACAACGGATTGGGGACCGATCGGAGCAGCACTTGTGATTGCGACTTTCCCTACTCTCATAGTTTATCTGTTTCTCAGCCGCAAGATACAGGCTAGTTTCATCGCAGGCGCTGTGAAAGGATGACGAATGATGCCACTTTTTGTGCTGATAAGCTTTGCTAAAAGGCCAAAAAGTGGTATCTTTTTGTTTGACGAAAAAGTTATGGGGACTTTTGGAGTCAGGGTATAGTGTAAGAGTTATAAGGGGTTATAATACGGGGATTTTTATGGGGAAAGAGTCATCTAAAAAGGTATCTCTTTATGCAAGTTTGCAGAAGGGAATACTTGGTCTGATACTTGTCGTAACATTTTCTTTTTTGATCTCAACTTATTTTATCGCAGACAAGGAACAGAAGAACTATTGTAAAAGAGAGTCTGAGAGCGTTCTGAAAACTCTCTCAAGCAATATTTATTCTGATATACATAAATATATAGAGCTTTCCCGTATCATAATGACGGAAGAAAATCTGGTGGAATTTCTGCGTGCTGATGCCGACAGTGTTGACATAGGAATGATCAACGATGCCAGATACGGCGTCATGAATGTTTTAAATGTTACCGAGAGCGTAGACGGCGTCATGATCTTCAGGGAAGATATGATAATGGTCGCTACCAACAGATTTACTTACGAATATGACTATGAACTCATGGGGAGCGATGAATGGAAAAAAGATATCTATGACGGAAAAGGAAGCGCCATTGTTACTCTTAACAGTAATAAAGTCGCATCCAAGGTAGATAAAAGGCCGCTTGTTACTGTGGCGAGGGCAATCTATGACATCGACTCTCAGGAGAGAACCGGTGTCATGCTTCTTAACATATCCAATATTCTTTTTGACAAGATGCTGTCACAGCTTGGATACAGGAATATATGCATAATGGGTGAAGATGGCACTTATCTCGCGGGTAATCGCTCATATACTCAGTTTTTGGATAAAGATATAGCTCCGGGAAGGATAACATATAAGGATGTAAGCTTTGAGGGAGACAAGATGCTGCTGTCATCAACCAGAGTAAGCGATTATCCTATTATAGTCATGAGACTTGCCCCCTATAGCACAGAGGGAACTCCTTATAGCTTCATATATGTGCTTCTGGCCCTTCTTATGATCTTTATAGTGATGGTATTTTTTGTCAGCGGCTTTATCAGGAAGAATATTACTGATCCGGTTCTTTTGCTATCGGAGTCAATGGACAAGAATAAGAGGACAGGAGAACTTAAAAAAGTTGATGCTCAAATGCCATCTGATGAGCTTGAAATGCTCAAAGAGGATTATAATAGTCTCATAGATCATGTCAATGAACTTATCGATACATTGATAGATAAAGAAAAAACTCTTCAGAGAGCTGAAATGAGAGTTTTGCAGGAGCAGATCAAGCCACATTTTCTGTACAATTCGATAGAGACTATCGGCTTTATGGCTCTTGATGCGGGAGCTGAAAATGTTCATGAGGCACTTGAAACACTGGGAAGTTTTTATCGGAACTTCCTCAGCAAGGGCGACAGAGAAATTCCGTTATCCAGGGAAATCTGGATTGTAAAAGACTATCTGGCTCTTCAGAAGCTTAGATATGGGGATATCATGGATGATGAGTATGATATTGCTGAGGATACTCTTCAGATTGTGGTGCCAAAACTCATATTGCAGCCTCTTGTAGAAAACAGTATTTATCACGGCATCAGACAGAAGGGCGAAAAGGGAATCATCAGGATCAGCAGCAGATTGGAAAATGGCGATCTATTCCTTACTGTCAGAGACACAGGTGTTGGTATGAGCAGTGAGGAAATAAAAGAAATCCTGTCTACGGATAATAAAGCTGACAGGTCAGAGGCCGACAGCTTTGGATTATGGGGTACGATCCAGAGAATACGGCTATTTGAAGGTGAGGAAGATATAGTTAAAATAGAGAGTGAAGTAGGCGAATACACTCAGATTGAATTCAGGATCAAAGCAAAATAAGTATTAAAAAAGTATTGGTGGGGACAATATGGATAGAAAATACAGAGTTATGATCATTGATGATGAACAATCGGCAAGGAAACTGATGAGAGCCTCTATAGACTGGGAGAGTCTTAATATGGAGGTAGTAGGCGAGGCGGCAAGTGGTATTGAAGCCATTAACACAATTGACGAGATAAGGCCTGATATAGCATTTGTAGATATTTCAATGCCTTTTATGGATGGCATTGAATTTACTCAGGTGGCTACCGGCAGATATCCTAACCTTGTCATAATAATCATGACAGCTATAGATAAATTTGAATACGCAAGGAAATGCGTAAGTCTTCCTGTGTTTGAATACATGTTAAAGCCTATGGTCAGAGCTGAGATAACTGAGGTTTTGGAAAGAGTAAAAGGAAAGCTTGATAATTCTCCTGATTTTTGGGATGATAATAAGGCATCTTCAGAAGGATCTTCTTCAAAGGCTGATTCTACAGAGACTATCAAGGCTTATGTAGAGGAGAATTACGGAGATCCCAAGCTAAACCTTGCGTTTATAGCACAGCATTTTGGATTTAGTGCAAGTTATTTGTCCAGGAAATTCAAGCAGGATACAGGCAAGAATTTCATTGAATACCTGACAGGAATCCGAATGACCAAGGCTATGGACATAGCCCGTAGCGGTCATAAGATGTATCAGGCCGCTGCAGAAGTGGGGATACCTGATCCGAATTATTTCGGGAGATGTTTTAAAAAATATGCCGGTATGAGTTACTCTGATTATGTTAACTCAGAGGACTATGAAGGCAGGAATGCAGTGCACAAGACGGGTGCATGAGGTTTATATGAATGTTTTTGATATTATTGGTCCTGTTATGATAGGACCATCAAGTTCTCATACTGCAGGGGCAGTGAGACTTGGAAGAGTAGTTAATAAGCTTATTGATGACAGAAAACTTGAGAAGGTGGAGATCATCCTTTCAGGATCTTTTGCACAAACTTATAAAGGACATGGAACTGACAAGG
The DNA here is from genome assembly GCF_000145035.1 of Butyrivibrio proteoclasticus B316. Taxonomy (NCBI): domain Bacteria; kingdom Bacillati; phylum Bacillota; class Clostridia; order Lachnospirales; family Lachnospiraceae; genus Butyrivibrio; species Butyrivibrio proteoclasticus. The sequence continues at coordinate 2,113,153 of NC_014387.1, read as the reverse complement.
CGCTTCTTGCAGGTATCATGGGTTATAAGAGTTATTCTCCGGAGATAAGGGATGCCCTTACAATTGCTAATGAGAGAGGAATTGAGTACTCTTTTATCAAAGAGGATATTAAGGATGCTCACCCCAATACCGCTCTGATAAGATTCTATCTTGAAGACGGAACAAAAGGCACTATGCAGGGCGCGAGTATAGGCGGAGGCAATATTCTGGTCAATCAGATAAATGGCATGCATGTTGAGTTTAACGGCGATAACAATACTATCCTGGTCATGCATGAGGATAAGCCGGGAGTAATTGCAAATGTTACTCATATGATGCATTTTGAACATGCGGATCTGAATATCTCTAATTTCCATCTGTCCAGACAGGAAAAGGGTGGAGATGCGATCATGACTATAGAGATCGACAATCAGCCCCCGGAAGAACTTGTTGATGAGATCAGACAGATAGAACATGTAAAAAACGCAATTTTGATAAGGCGTGTGTAATAATAGAAATATAGAGGTAGTAATGCTTAAATATGAATCAATACAGGAACTGGTAGAGGAAGCTGAGAAGAGAAATGTCAGGATAAGTCAGCTTGTTTTGGAAGACCAGGCTATTAGCATGGAGAAATCTGAGCAAGAGATATATGAGAAAATGGAGATGAGCTTTCAGATAATGAGAGAGTCAGTTCAGGCCGGTATGAACAAGGATCAGAAGTCCACCTCAGGGCTTACCGGTGGAGAAGGCTTTCTCATGAATCAGTATGCTATGAACAACGGAGGCCTTAGCGGCAGCTTTATGACAAAGGCTATCGCCAGGGCCCTTTCTGCGGCTTGCTGTAATGCGAGCATGGGCAAGATAGTGGCAGCTCCAACTGCTGGAAGCTGTGGAATCCTGCCGGGATGCCTTGTGAGTCTGTTTGAAGATAAGGGCTTTGAAGAAAAAGATATAGTGATGAGTATGTTTACTGCTGCAGCTTTCGGTATGGTAATTGCTGCAAGAGCAAGTATCGCCGGAGCTCAGGGAGGGTGTCAGGCGGAGTGCGGAAGCGCGTCTGCTATGGCTGCAGCGGCTCTTGTTGAGCTTAGCGGTGGAAGCCCGAGGCAGTGCGCCGATGCGCTGGCAATAGCTCTTTCAAGTCAGATGGGACTTGTTTGTGACCCTGTGGCTGGTCTTGTGGAAATTCCATGTATTAAGAGAAATGCTTCAGGCATGATGATAGCATTTTCCAGTGCAGATATGGTTCTTGCGGGAATTGATGCCAAGATTCCGGCAGATGAATGTCTTGATGCGATGGCTGAGGTTGGAGAGTGCCTTCCAAAGAGCCTTAAGGAAACTGCTAAAGGGGGACTGGCTACAACACCCACAGGCAAGAAGCTAAGGGACAGGGTATTTGGGTGAACTGATTGAATTTACCTGTGTCGTTATGCTAGAATGAAGCGTTGAATTTACGTAAAAGGATATTTGAAAATGAGTAATACATGTAAGACCATCATAGTTATGCCTGTTGCAAATGAGGCTGAAACTATGGCTCAGGTTATTGACGATATAATGGCACTGCCATATGAGAATCTCTATTATTATCCGGTAATAGATGATTATTCCAAGGATGATACAGAGAAGATAATTCGCCGGAAGGCGGAGGGTAATCCCAGGATAAAGCTTATATACTACAAGGAATCCCGTGGAGTTATCAGCTGTTATCTTGAAGGATACAGACAGGCACTATTGGATGGTGCTGACAGAATTATTGAGATGGACGGCGGACTTAGCCATGATCCTAAACAGATTCCTATGTACATGGACAAGCTGGATCAGGGATATGACTGTGTGTGGGGATCACGATTTATTAAGGGCGGCGGAGTAAGTGACCTTCCTCTTTACAGGAGAATACTCAGTAGTGGAGGAACTATTCTGGCCAATCTTGTTCTTGGAACCAGACTCAAGGATATGACAAGTGGCTACGAGGCATTTCAGAGACATGTACTTGAGAATATCAATCTTGATCAGATCATGTCTACCGGTCACATGTATCAGACTGAGCTGCGCTATTATTGCAGAAATCTCAACTGTATAGAAGTTCCTATTCACTATGTAGGCTCATCTACAGGACTTAAGCTTCAAACAGTAATAGAAGCTTTGGAAATACTATTTAAGCTTAAAAAGCACGAAAGGTACATATGGAAAAAGCAAAGTATCTGATACTTGGGGCAGGACCTTCCGGGCTTACCTTAGGAAGAAAACTTCTTGATAAGGGCGAGAAGGATTTTATAATTTTGGAAAAAGAGGACACTGTAGGCGGACTATGCAGATCAGAGACAGTAGATGGCAAGCCCCTTGATATAGGAGGCGGCCATTTTCTTGATGTCAGGAGACCTTTAGTATGTGAATTTGTTTTTCGCTTTCTTGAGGAAAAAGAGTGGAACTCTTTTGACAGGGATTCCAGGATAAGAGTTCACGGGACTGAGATCAATCACCCCTTTGAAGCTAATATATGGCAGCTTCCCAAGGAATATCAGGATAAGTACCTTGATTCTATACAAAAGGCCGGATGTAATACCGGAGTAGAAAAACCATCTCTTTTTACAGAGTGGATCAGGTGGAAGCTTGGAGATGAAATCGCTGATAATTACATGCTTCCATATAACAGTAAGATGTTTTCTGATACTCTTGATGAGCTTGGAACATATTGGCTTGAGAAACTGCCAAATGTCAGCTACGAGGATACACTTAGATCCTGTAAGGAACACAGGATGTTCGGATCTCAGCCTGGCCACGCACAGTTCTATTATCCCAAAGAGTATGGATACGGCGAGGCCTTCATCAGGATTGCCGACAGCATGAAGGAAAATGTATTTACCGGTGTTTCTGTTACAGAGATCAACTTAGATACAAGAATTGTTACATGTGGTGATGGAAGAGCCTTCCAGGCAGAAACAATAATTACAACTATTCCGTGGGACTGCGTTAAACTCACAGGAATATCAGATGAATTTGCCGGTGCTGTTTCATCTCTCAAGCATTCTGCTGTAGAAATCAGATATGTTGATGAAGATCCGGAGACGCCTGCGCATTGGGTATATGTTCCGGATGCAAATACGCCATATCATCGTATTTTGTGCAGATGTAATTTCTGTCCGGATTCCAAGGGCTATTGGGTTGAAACGGTCAAAAAGAGAACTGCAAAATATGTCGGTTCAAAATGGGAGAAGAATTATGCATATATGAACGAGTATGCATATCCTCTTAATACCATAGATAAACCTCAGAAGATCAGACTGATTTTGGATGAAGCAAGGGAAAAAGGCGTTATCGGTCTTGGAAGATGGGGCGAACATGAGCATTACAACTCAGATGTTGTAATGGAGAGAGCAATGAAGCTTGCTGATGAGCTTATGGATTAATAAATCTTAAATCTATTTAGATAGGGAGTTTTGTAAATATGAGAGCACCGGGAAAAGTAACTAAGGCGTTTCTATGCGTACTTGTGGTTGTTTTTACATGCCTTGTGCAGGTGGTACTGGGCAGACAGACTGGGCTACTTAATAAGTCGGAGGATGTACGTCCTCCGCTTTTTGATACACCTTCATATGTTGAGCTGTTTGATGGTGATACGCTTGAGCTGGAACTTACTGGTAAAGAAAACTGTCATTTAGGCAGCTTATCTGTTGTCCTTGTTAACACAGATTCAAAAGGTAAAGGTATTATTTCTTTTCTCTTAGCTGATGCTTCAGGAAGCGAAATATGGTCTGCAGATATGGATGAGTCTGCGGTATCAGTCGGAGAATGGGTTAATATTGGAAGCCCTGATTTTTATCTGGAAAAAGGTAAAAGCTATAGGCTGTCAATTACTGCAAAGGGCTGCAGTCCGTATTTTATCAAAACTCAGATAGATGCAACTAACAAGGTCCTGCCTTTCTATGAGAAAGTAGCAGGAAGTGATAATGGTATATCTCTTGGAACATCAGTTATATCTGATAAGCCACTTACATATGCGGATATTTTTTATTATTCCAGAATAATAGCTGTCATTGTGGGAGCAGCTGTTATCTGCTTTATAGTATTTGGATATGGGAAGAGCATAAGGGCGCTTAGAAGTATACCGGAACTTGGAATTATAGAGACGGCGGGAAATGATGCTTTTTTATGCGTTCTTTTTGTTACACTTTGTCTCTCTATATGGGTTAACGGATATCTTGAAGGCATCAATATAAGTGCAGATTCAGCGGGATATCTTAGAGAAGCTGTAAATATGGCTGCAGGAAACGGCTTTCATTATGATGGTATAGCAGGCTATGGAAATACCTGGTTTGCAAACTGGCCTATCCTGTATCCTGCTATGATAGCTCTTGTTATGAAGATGACCGGGCTTGAAGTGTATGTGGCGTCAAAAGTATTATCAATGATACTTGTTGGAGCGCTTATTATAATTCTAAGGGTTACCTACAAAAAAGATGCGTGGTTCTATGCTCTGTTTATGACTAATCTGGGACTTATGTATTTGTACTGGTATTCCTGGAGTGAACTTCCTTTTATTATTTTCATGGTGCTCTTTGTCCTTAGTCTTCACAGAGTTCTTGAGGCAAAAGAAAATAGGGCAGTTAATTATGTTTTCCTTGGAATCAGCGCGTTTTTGTGCTTCCTGACAAGATATTTTGGCATATTTACTTATTTTGTTATTGGCCTTTATATACTGGTTCTTTTGTTTGATAAGCTCTTTGGCAGCAATAAGGGTGATCTCAGGAAAGTCTTTTTCATGACTATCACGGCGTTTGTGTCAGGTGTCATGTGCATCCTGTACCTTGTTAACAACAAGATACAGAACGGCATGCCATCAGGCGTTTCCAGATCCATGTGGTGGGATGATTACCAGTCACTTACAAATGATCTTGTAAAAGCCCTTTTAGCTGAGATATTTAACATATTCCATACAGAGGTGCCGGCTTATATTGTGGGACTATCCTATGGGAAGAGTGTACTGATTGTATTTTTGTTTATTCTGGTTTTGGCATTTTTTGTTTTTGAAAATGTCAGGAGATTGTCAAGAGAATCTGTTTTTATAACAACCGGAGTTGTTTACTACCTGATGTTCATAGTTATACGATATTTTTCTTCAATGGACACTTTCTACTACAGATTTTTTGCACCGGCTACGTTTTTGATCACTCTTGGAACAGCAGGACTTATATATGATAAGATCAGAGCTAAACGCGTAAGAGGTGCTATTCTCATTGCGGTCACTCTTTTTGTAGGTATATTCGGGTGTAGCAATTATGCTGAGCATATCAGGACCAATACGCTTGCCTACTACGATATTGTCAAAATGTCATGGGATGAGGACTATGCTGAGATTCCTGACAGGAGCGTTGTTATCTTCAGTACCTTTGATTACAGATCCCAGTACTACAGACCAGATGTGGTAGAAGGAACGATAAGTCCTGAGGATTCAATGGATACACTTCGTGAAAGATATTCAGGAAGTGATCAGATGTGTATTTTGTCATCAGATGCTGCAGCTATGGCAGATGCAGGCATTTATGATGAGAGTATAAATTCTGCTATCAGGGATAACCTATCTGAAGGTAAAAAATATTGCATAATAAGCTTTTGATTGTTTTCAGATAATAACGAATAAAGTTGAATATTTTACGAATATATTACGGAATTGTTAATGAAATATTGACAATTCCGTTTTTTCGTTAATAATTAATATGTCGCGACAAAATAAATGGGAGGTGCTTAAGATGCACAAGTCTAAATGCATTAAGAGGGTATTTACTTTTTTATTGGCTTTATTTGTTTTTGTTATGGCGATACCGGCAACTAAAGTTTCTGCCACTGGCGGAACTGACAGGTCAGCAACGCAGGTTGTATCTGACATGAGAGTGGGGTGGAATATAGGAAACAGCCTTGATTCTTTTGGTCAGAGCTACAATTTCCCTTACACAAGTCTTAATGAGACTTATTGGGGAAATCCCGCAACAACCAAAGCACTTATTGATGAAGTTGCCAAGGCCGGTTTTAACACAATCCGTATTCCTGTTTCATGGGGACAGTATACTTCTGGTTCAGATTATCAGATTCCTGATTTTGTTATGAACAGGGTAAAAGAAGTAGTTGATTACTGTATCGTTAACGATATGTATGTAATCCTGAATTCACACCATGATATCAATTCAGACTACTGCTTCTATGTTCCTAACAATGCGAACAAGGATCGTTCTGAGAAGTACTTTAAGTCAATCTGGACACAGATTGCCAAAGAGTTCAGAAATTATGACTATCACCTTGTATTTGAGACAATGAATGAGCCAAGACTTGTTGGACATGGTGAAGAGTGGTGGTTCCCAAGAAACAATCCAAGCAATGATATCAGAGAAGCTGTTGCCTGCATCAATGATTATAACCAGGTAGCTCTTGACGCGATCAGAGCAACAGGCGGCAATAATGCAACAAGATGCGTTATGGTTCCCGGATATGATGCTTCTATAGAAGGCTGCATGACAGATGGATTCAAGATGCCAAATGATACAGCAAGTGGCAGACTTATTCTTTCAGTACATGCTTATATTCCTTATTATTTTGCACTTGCAAGCGATACATATGTTACAAGATTTGATGATAACCTCAAATATGATATTGATTCATTCTTTAACGACCTTAATTCCAAGTTCCTTTCAAGGAACATTCCTGTTGTAGTAGGTGAAACAAGTGCTACAAACAGAAACAACACAGCAGAGCGTGTTAAGTGGGCAGATTATTACTGGGGAAGAGCAGCTAGATACAGCAATGTAGCTATGGTACTCTGGGACAATAATATTTATCAGAATAATTCTGCCGGCTCAGATGGCGAATGCCATATGTACATAGACAGAAATTCTCTTCAGTGGAAGGATCCTGAGATCATCAGCACAATCATGAAGCATGTTGATGGAACTCCTGCAACAATTAATGGTAAGGAAATCCCTTCAACTGAGCAGCCTGATCCAACACCGGTAGATCCAGATCCAACACCGGTAGATCCGGACCCAACACCGGTTGATCCAGATCCTACACCTGTAGACCCGGATCCACAGCCTGTAGATCCTACTCCTGTATCTGGCGCTCTTAAGGCAGAGTATACGATCAATAACTGGGGTTCAGGATACCAGGTTCTGATCAAGGTTAAGAATGACTCTGCTTCCAGAGTTGATGGATGGACATTAAAGATCAGCAAGAGCGAAGTTAAGATTGATTCCAGCTGGTGCGTAAATATAGCTGAAGAAGGCGGCTATTATGTGATCACTCCTATGTCCTGGAATTCATCTCTTGAGCCTTCAGCTTCTGTAGACTTTGGTATTCAGGGCTCAGGTTCAATCGGAACATCCGTTAATATTTCAGTTCAGTAAATAAGCACTTTTTTCACGAAAGGCAGTCCACAAGGGCTGCCTTTTTCTGCTACTTTTTTGGTAGAAAATATGATTGACTTTTACGGGGGTTATTGTTTAAAATCTTTAATTGTGTGCTTATTTATGAAGGGGAAATATTAGGAAAAGGTATAGAATAGTTCAATGCAAAACCTGTTATCAAATTTTAAGGAATTTAATAATAAGCATAAGAAGCTGGTTCCATTTATTATATATTTTGAGATAATTGCAGTTATTCTGGCCAGTGCATTTAAGTATATCCGCAAGAATATCAAGCTTGTGGCGCTGATAATACTGATTGTTGCGATCATTATTCTGACAATCAGATACCTTACAGGCAGTGGGAACACAAATGCCGGAAGTGCTGGAACGGAGATAGTTGAGACTGTTTCTGTAGATGAGGTGATTGCAGCACGCAGCGCATCAGGATCAGTAGATGAGGCTTCAGTAATTGGAATGTCAGAAGAAGCAGCATCAAGCGAAGACACAGATGCTGCGGAAGAGGCTGATGATACAGCAAGTGAAAGTGTTGAAGCGGTTGATGGAGAGTTAAGTGTAGATATTACAGCTACTGAGGCAAATGAAGAAGTAAATACCAGTGAGGAAGCATCTGATTTGCAGTCAAGTGAGAATACATATGCAGCTAATGATGCCTCAAATGAAGATACTTCAGATCTTGTTCAAAACGATAATGAAGCTACCGATAGTGCAGAAGGCGGTAAGACAGCTCGTCCTGTAGCAACACTTCCCAAGGAAGGTATTTCCAAGTTTATTGCTGTTTATCCTGAGACTATAGCCTGGATCTGGTTTGAGGATGATCGCCTTAACTACCCGATAATGCAGAGTGAAGATAATACCAAGTATATGATCAAGGATTTCCAGGGAAATGATTCAGATACAGGATCTCTTTTCCTTGATTATAGAGCTTCCGCAGACTTTACAGATTCTAATTCCATTATTTATGGACATAACATGCGCGACAGAACAATGTTCGGCGCTCTCAGAACTTATAAAGATGATCTGGGATTTCTTGAGAATCATAAATACTTCCAGATCATTACACCAGAGGGCAGAACCCGCTACATGATATTTGCATTTATGGATGTGCCCAAGAATTCTTATATTTATGACGTTGTTGGAGCTGATCCTGATAATATGAGAGAGTTCCTTGATACAATTGAGTACAAGACATACATTGATACAGGAATTGAGCCTACAGTTGATGATAAGATCATAACTCTTTCAACATGTACAAGGTCAGATACTCTTTTCTTTGTAATGTTTGCCGTAGAAGTTGAGTAAAAATAGAATATAAAAGGGATGCCAGTCAATTTGATTGGCATCCCATTTTTATATTAGGAAATTCTTTCTTGTATAAGCTTATTACATCTGTGTTGATTCTCTGTAAATAAGATCAGTCTCTGTATAGGTTATCCTGTAATTGAGATCAGGCTGCTCAATCCTGGAGATTACAAGGTTGGCAGCTGAATAACCGATTATCTGGCTGTGTATGTGGCTGGTTGAGAGAGAAGGAGACATGATCTTGGACTCGGGGGAATCATCAAAACCGAATATCTTGATATCACGTGGACATTCTATTCCCATTCTCTTGAGGCCGGATATCAGATCGAGAGCTACAAAATCGTTGGCACAAATAAAGAGTTCGGGCATTTCTTGAATCTTCGTAAGAGCTTCGAATAAGTATTCTCTATATTCTGATCCGTGAGGATGAACCTCTGTAAGACAATATTTTTCGTCAAAGTTCAGATTATTGATATACATTGCCTCCCTAAAGGCTATGAATCGCTCGTAGAAAGAACGGCAATGTGTGACCTGGCCTACAAATCCTATCTTGGTAATTCCCTTTTTGCTCATGTCATTAACGACTGTATATATATTGGAAAAATTATCCATGAGCAGAACATCTGCGTTTAATGGTCTCCAGTAGCTTGCAACGGGAGCATCTATCATGAGAACAGGTAATCCTAGGCTGCACAACATTTCACAATAGGAGTGATCAAACATTTCGATGCATACAATAGCCTTGGTGTTATCCGGTCTGTATGAGAGAGGAAGAGTTCTTGACTCTATATTCTGATGATCAACCCGGTGCATTGTCAGGCTATAGCCAAGCAGAGAAATTTCATATTGAAATTTATCCAGCATGGTAGAAGCAAAGTGAGAATTATTAAGAAAACTGCCTGAAAAGAGAGCAATCTCTCCTGAAGCCTTGGGCTGGGAACTGAAAGGATTCGTAATGTCTGAAATGGAATTGGCATAAGAAAATTGCTTGTATCCCATTTCGATAGCTTTCTCTAAAACTTTCTGTCTGGTAGCTTCAGCTAAAACTCCGGTGTTATTTATAGCCTTGGATACGGTATTTCTGGATACTCCAAGAGCATCTGCTATATCCTGTAAGGTGACTTTTGCTGGCATAATGTAGTCTCCACTTTCTAAATAAAAGATGAATGTGTCAAAAGATGGGTGTGTCCCAGATAGTAGTTATGTATGACTTTTTGACACCTATATCATTATAAAATGTAAAAATCAAAGTGTCAAATGTAAAAATATATTGTGCAAATGTAAAATAATTATGTTGACAGTTGAAAATATGGGTGCTATATTTTACATATGCAAATGAGAATTATGCAAATGTAAAACTTGGGAGGGGCTACATGAACACAAAGGTAAAAGATAATTCGCTGCATAACACCCTGGTATATGTTAAACAGCATTGGCAATTATATGTGTTCTTTCTGGGGCCGGCACTGTTACTGACAATAGTGTTCAGGTACATTCCAATGGGAGGCATTCTGATTGCATTCCAGAAATACAATCCATTTAAGGGAATATTGGGAAGTGAATGGGTAGGACTTAAGTATTTCAAACAGTTCTTATCATCACCCGATTTTATGCAATATCTTGCAAATACTTTAAAACTTAGTGTTTTTGGCCTGTTATGGGGATTCCCAATGCCGATAATACTGGCGCTTCTACTTAACAGGATTGCCAGTAGCAAGATCAAACAGAAGATACAGCTTGTTCTGTATATGCCTAACTTCATATCTGTCATAGTCCTCTGTGGTATGGTCAGAATTCTTTTATCAGTTACAGGACCATTCAACATGCTTTTGGGAACGAACATCAACTTTTTGACAATCCCTGCAGCATTCAGACCAATCTACATCATAAGTGGTATCTGGCAGGGCGCCGGCTGGGCATCAATCATGTACACAGCAGCTCTTTCAAATGCCAGCAAGGAACTCAAAGAGGCAGCACAGATTGATGGAGCCAATATCTGGCAACAGATCAAGGCAGTAGAGTGGCCGGCTATCAAGGATATGGTAGTTATCCAATTCATCCTTCAGGCAGGAAACATTATGAGTATCGGCTTTGAAAAGGCCTATGCACTTCAGTCAGATATGAACCTTGCTTCATCTGAGATCATAGCTACTTATGTTTACAAAAAAGGTCTTTTGAATGGTGATTACAGTTATTCAACAGCGGTTGGATTATTTAATACGATTGTAAATGTAATACTTCTAATAGCGGTTAATAAAGTTGTTGAGAAGCTTAACGACGGTCAGGGACTATAAGGGGGAGCGAAATGCAACAGACAGTAAATATTAAAAAAAGCGAATTTGCCAGAGCTTCCATTGGAGATAAAGCATTTCTTTTGGTTGGGTATATTCTCCTTGCAGCCTTTGTAATGGCTATCATAGGTCCTGTAGTTTATATTATTGTAGCTTCCTTCATGGATCCTATAACACTTCAGAACAAGGGAATTGTATTTGATTTCAGCAAATGGACTCTTACAGCTTATGAGAGAGTTATGACCAATTCTCAGATATGGATTGGATTTAGAAATGCAATTATATATTCCGTATTATTTGCGGTTATTTCTGTATTTATAACACTTTTGTGTGCGTATCCAATGTCAAGAGATGATTTTAAAGGCAAGAAGTTTTTTAACGCAATCTTTATTATCACAATGTTCTTTGGCGGCGGACTGATTCCTACATACCTTCTTATCAGTAACATGGGACTTCTTGATACCATGTGGGCTGTAATTCTTCCGGGATCATTTAGCGTATGGAACATGATCATCGCAAGAACTTACTACAAAGGTATTCCAAGCGAACTTAGAGAAGCTGCTGATGTGGACGGAGCTAATGAATTGGTGTTCTTCTTCAGGATACTTCTTCCTGTGTGCACACCACTTATAGCAGTGCTGATATTGTGGCAGTTTGTAGGAATGTGGAACAGCTACTTTGATGCAATGATCTATCTGAATTCAGCAGATAAGCAGCCTCTTCAGCTGGTGCTTAGGGCTATCCTTATCCAGAATGAACCAGATCCGGGAATGATAGCAGATATGCAGAGTACAGCTCAGAGAGCACAGCTTGCAGAACTTCTTAAATATGCAACCATCATTATTTCAAGCTTACCGCTTATAGTAATGTATCCATTCTTCCAGAAGTATTTTGATTCAGGAATCATGGTTGGTTCAGTTAAGGGCTGAGAAGCTTAAATAATCAGAACTTCCCCTGGCAACAGGAGATAATAAAGAATTTTATAAGGAGAGGGAAAATGAAAAAGAAGACAACAAAGTTATTTTCAGCAGCACTTGTTCTTGCAATGTCAGCCAGTGTTCTGACAGGTTGCGGAAAAGGTGCTTCAGGCAGTGGGGCAGCATCAGTTTCAGCGGATGATATCAGCTTCCCGCTGGAAAACAAGGTTACTATCACAGGTACAATCAGCTATCCGTCAGGAACTGAGTCAGAACCTAACAACAGAACAATCTTCAAGAGACTTGAGGAAGAGACAAACGTACATGTTGACTGGACAGCTATTTCAAATGATCAGTGGGGCGACAAAATCAAGCTCAACATGGCTAACAAGAACACACTTACAGATTTTGTATTTAATGCAGGCTTTAGTAACTCAGACCTTATCAGATATGCTGATCAGGGAGTTATCCTTCCTGTAGAAGAGTACATTGACAACAACATGCCTAATCTTAAGGCAGTATTTGATAAGTATCCAGAGTACCGCACAATGTGTGAGGACTCCGAGGGACACATTTGGGCACTTCCATGGATTGAGCAGCTTGGTTCTAACAAGACAGCTATCCAGACAGTAGGTAATAACTTCACTTACATCAACAAGAAATGGCTTGATTTCCTCGGACTTCAGACACCTACAACAGTTGATGAATTCGAAGAAGTACTTAAGGCATTCAAGGAGCATGCTTCAGAGCTTCAGGCTGAGTTTGGTATTGAGGGTGACATCATTCCTATGTCATGCATCATGAACGATCAGGATCCAAGCCTTCTTATTAACGGCTTTGGCGAAGGTTACGGTGACAATGATATCGGACAGCACATTGCAGTTACAGATGACAAGAAGGTTATCTGCACAGCAACACAGGAAGGTTTCAAGTCAGGTATGCAGTGGCTTCATAAACTCTATGAAGAGGGACTTATCGATCCTGAGTGCTTCACACAGGACTGGTCAACTTATGTAGCTAAGGGTAAGTCACACAGATATGGTGTTTGCTTTACATGGGACGTTGCTAACATTGATAACCTTGAAGATTTCGTTCCACTTGCAGCTCTTAAGGCTGATGTTAAGAATGTAACTCCTATGAACAGCTCTTTCACATCAGGTTTTGATCGTGGCAGATGCGTTGTAACTTCTAAGTGCGAGAATCCTGCATTCGTATGCGCTTGGCTTGATAAGATGTATGATCCATTCCAGTCACCACAGAACAACTGGGGAACATATGGCGAGGATGATGAGTTTGATATCTTCGAGCTTTCAACAAATGCAAACGGCGACAAGATGCTCAAGCATGCACCACTTGGCGATGCTTCTCCTGTAGAAGTTCGTGAGGCTGAGTGTGTTGGTGGTCCTCTTGCAATCCTTGATGAGTACTACGGCGTATATGTTACATGCCCTGATGACGCTCAGTACCGTCTTGACTGGATCAAGGAGTACTACACAGACGATATGAACTGCAAGTATGTATATCCTAACGTATTTATGACAGCTGATGATACAGAGGCTCTTACAACTATCCAGACAGATCTTATCAGCTATATCAACTCCAGCAGAAGTAACTTCGTTATGAACGGTCTTACAGATGCTGAGTGGGATGAGTACCTCAAGCAGGTTAATGCATATGGTCTTGATGAGTATCTCTCTATCTACCAGAAATATCTTGATGAGTTCTATAAGTAATTCATATAACCGGAAAGGCAGGGAGGAGATTTTCTCCTCCCTTTTTTAAAAAATGAAAAGAAAAGTTGCCATAATTGCAGCACTTCTTGCTTGTATGCTCACAGGATGTGCTGATAGCCAAAATGCAGATACTCTTTTTCCAAGGGCTGAGGACAGTTATGTTGGAGATGTAATGGCTCTTTCAGAAGAAAATGGAGTATATCTGAATTATTTATATGAAACAGATCATAACGGTGTGGGCTATCATCCCATTCACCGTTTTTATACCAAGGACTTTTTAAGCTTTGAGGATAAAGGAGAAGTTCTTCCTTTTGCAGAGGATTCAGAAATACAGGATCTTGCAGTAGGAACCGGTTCTTTTATCAGGGATGAACAGGGAAACTATCATTGTTTCTACACAGGACATAATGATTACTACGACACATATGGACTAGATAAAGAATGTGTGTTACATGCTACAAGTAAAGATAACAAAAGCTTTACCAAAGACTATGACAATATAATTCATGCACCAAAAGGGTATAGTACAAACGATTTTCGTGATCCGCAGGTTTATAAAACTGATGATGGCTATCTGATGCTTGTGGGAGCAAGAAAAGAAAAAGAAAACGAGAGCGCTATAGTATATTACGAGTCACAGGATTTAGAGAACTGGACTTTTAAGGGAGATTTCTATACCAGTCGGAATCTGTATTTTATGGAATGCCCGGATGTCTTCCAAATGGGAGATAAGTATTATCTGGTATTTAGTTGGAACAACGTGGTCTATTACAGAGTTTCGGATAATTTCTTTGGACCATGGGAAAAAGAGGAGATTGATACTTTCGATGGGGATGGCTTCTATGCAGCCAAAACTTGTGAATACAAGGGTAAGAGGTATCTTATAGGCTTTCTGGACCGCAAAAAAAGAGAAAAGGACAGCCTGAAGTATACATGGGCAGGAAGTGTCCTGGTATATGAACTTAGACAATTATCAGACGGCAGACTTGGGGTATGCATGCCTGATCAATATAATGAATATTTCACAAAAGAACTGTTAAATGCTTCTTCTGAAGATAATGCGCTGGATCTAGGGAAGGTGCCGGAAACTTGTCACCTCTCTTTTGACCTTGATATGGAAGAAGCCGGCAGAATGGACCTGGTGTTTAGTAATCCTGAGAGCGGAGAAGAATACAAGCTTAGCATCGACAATCAGGATGATAATATATCTTTTAATGCTTTTCCTAACAATCAGCCGATCAGGCTGGAAAGCGGAACCAAATATCATATAGATGTTGTGGTTGAAAAAGATATTGTAGTTATTTATGCAGATGGAATAAAAGCTCTGTCAAACAGAATTTATGCAGCTGTGGGAGCGGATTGGGAAATTGAGCTTACAGATGCATTGGCAGAAAATGTAATGATTTACGGTAAGTGAGGATAGAAATGAGTGATAAGTTAAACAAGGCACGTGAATATGAAGAGAGAAAGGAAAAGATGATCGCCCCTGAAATGAGGCCTCTTTTTCATCTGACACCAAGATGTGGATGGATGAATGATCCTAACGGTTTTAGCCTTTATAAGGGTGAATACCATCTCTTTTACCAGTATTATCCATATGAGACAGTATGGGGACCTATGCACTGGGGACATGCGGTTAGTAAGGATCTGATCACATGGGAATATTATCCTGCTGCTATAGCTCCTGATATGGAATATGACAAGAACGGTTGCTTTTCAGGTAGTGCCATTGAAATGGAAGATGGCAGACAACTTCTGGTGTACACAGGAGTTCAGAAAATGGAAGATGAAGATGGCAACATCAGAGAGGTTCAGACCCAGTGTGTTGCTTTTGGTGACGGCAAGGATTATGAGAAGTATGCCAATAATCCTGTAATTGACAGCACTATGCTTCCTGAGGGCGCCGGCAAATATGACTTCAGAGACCCTAAGGTATGGCGTGAAAATGGCAAATATTACATAGTAGTTGGCAATAAAACTGAGGATATCGATGGACAGATATTACAGTTTGTAAGTGATGACGGTATCAACTGGTCCTATGATAAGACTGTTATCAAGAACAATCACAGATTCGGTGTAATGTGGGAGTGCCCTGATTACTTTAACCACGATGGCAAACAGGTCCTTCTCACAAGCCCTCAGGATATGCTTCCTGAAGAGCTTGAGTTCCACAACGGAAACGGCACCTTGTGTGTGATAGGAAGTATCGATGAAAATGGAGAATTCTGCGAAGAAAACTGTCAGGCTGTTGACTATGGTATTGATTTTTATGCGCCACAGACAATCAAGACTCCTGATGGACGAAGAGTCATGATCGGCTGGATGCAGAACTGGGATACATGCGGAATCAGGCGCGATGACTTCCCATGGTTTGGCCAGATGAGTATTCCAAGGGAAATAACTATTAAGGATAACAGACTTATTCAGTGGCCTGCCAGAGAGATAGAGAATTATTACGGCAAAAGAATCAGCAGACAGAATGTACTTATTTCTGATAGTGCTTCACTTTCAAGTATTGAAGGCAGATGCGTAGATATGACAGTAAGAGTCAGATCTACACAGGCAGAGCTTTCATATAAAAAATTTGAAATTCGTTTTGCTGATAATGGCAAGGCTTATTCAACGATTGAATATGACCCTGTTGACAATATTGTTAAGATAGACAGAAAGCATTCAGGAAGCAGAAGAGCCATTGTTCATCAGAGAAGATGTAAGGTTGCAGGAAATAAGGGTGAGATTTCACTTAGACTTGTTCTTGACAGATACAGCATGGAGCTCTTCATCAATAATGGACAGCAGGCAATGTCTATGGTAATCCTTACAGATGTCAGAGCTGAAGGTATCAGTTTTAAGGCAGTTGGAGAACTTCTTATGGATGTTACTATGTATGAGCTTGAGAGGAAATAACTTATGAAAAAAGATGTAGTTGCGCTGGGGGAGTTGCTTATTGATTTTACAGGAAGCGGAGACAGCAACCAGGGAAATCCTTTATTTGAGGCTAATCCAGGCGGAGCACCCTGTAATGTGCTGTCAATGCTTCAGAATTTAGGAGGCAGCACAGCTTTTATCGGCAAGGTTGGAAACGACTTTTTCGGAAGGATGTTAAAAGAGAGAATTGAAAAGCAGGGTATAGACTCTACCGGACTTGTCTTTGACGAGGAGGTAAATACTACCCTTGCATTTGTTAATAAACTTCCAAATGGAGACAGAGATTTTTCTTTTTACAGAAAGCCCGGAGCAGACATGATGCTGACAGCAGAGGATGTTGAGAAGAATGCTGAGCTTATAAGGAATGCAGATGTATTTCATCTTGGAACACTGTCAATGACAGACGAACCTGCAAGAGAGGCAACTGTCAGAGCTGTTACAATAGCTAAAGAGAGCGGAGCAGTCATATCTTTTGATCCAAATTACAGAGAACCTTTATGGAAGAACGTAGACGATGCAATAGATGCTATGAAATATGGCTTTGAAAACTGTGATATCCTGAAAATTTCAGATAATGAGATTGAGCTTTTTACAGGCCTTAAGGATATAGAGGCAGGAGCAAGGAAAATAAAGAGAGACTTTGGTATTCCAATCGTGTTTGCCACACTTGGACCTGAAGGAAGTATAGCTCTTTATAAAGATATGGTGATCAAAAAAGACGGGTACAGAAATCCTGCTACTATAGAGACTACAGGAGCAGGCGATACCTTCTGTGCCTGTGCCATAGATTACGTTCATAGAAACGGACTTGATAATCTGACAAAAGACGGATTGTTTGAATGCCTGTCGTTTGCAAACGCTGCGGCATCCATTATAACCACCAGAAAAGGTGCGCTTTCTGTAATGCCAACCAAAGAAGAAATAACAGCTTTTCTAACAAACAAGTAATGATAAGAATAAAGAATATGCGAAAAGGGATTAACTTTAGGTTGATCCCTTTTTCAATTGTTTTTTGACAGCCTGAATTCTTTTGGTGTGATGCCTTCTCTTTTCCTGAAAGAGTAGCAAAAGGCACTTTCGTCTTCAAAGCCGCAGGCATAAGCAATTTCAGATACAGTCATGCCGGTGTTGGAGAGATTATATTTGGCAGCGGACATACGGGCGGATATCAGAAACTGGTGGGGAGTAAGGCCGGTTTCTTTTTTAAATCTTCTAAGGAAATAGTAGGGCGAAAACCCTGCAAGTTCTGCCATTTCATTTAAGGATATATCTCTGGAAAAGTTATCAGTAAGGTATTCCGTAACTTTATTAATGCCGCTCTGAACGGGCTCTACTGATGCCTTGCCTGACATTAGTTCCAGTAAGATATTGCCTATCATTATACTCATCTGTGCCTCGCTCTTGGCTGAGTGTTCTTCAAAGGATCTAAACAGGCGTCCAAGTAAAGTGTGGACTGCATTAAAGTTCTTGATAGTAAGAATATTGGTATTATCCTGAGTGAGGTTATCGTAGTAGCTTCCTGCCATTTTGCCGTCAAAATGAAGCCAAAGGGTCTTGCATCCTGTAGACGTTCTGTAGGCATGCGGCTTGTAACAGTTAAGAAGGATAACGTCACCTTTTCCTGCGGGCAAGTATTTTCCATCGAGCAATATTTCCATAGTCCCACTCTCAATCAGAATAATGAGATAACTATCATATCTGTTTCTTATAAGTGAGTAGGAAGGCAGGTATTCAAAGCTTCCAATTACTGTAGGGTATAGGAAAAGAGATTTGGAAGTCTCAGTTGGAGTGTAAAAAAAATACTGGGATCCACCTGTTATTTTTTCTTCTGATGAAAACATGCTATAAACCTCGATGATTAGAGCAATTTTTTTATATTATAAGGCAAGTTTAATAATTGAGAAAGTGTATTTTATTATCTAATATAGTTTTTAATAACGAGGAAAATAAAAGGAGCAGAGTAGCATGGATACAGTTAAGATCTGGGAAGAAAAGGTTAAAATTCCAACCTATGACATAGGAGAGCCGGACATTAATCCTATGTTTCTGGAAAAGAGAGTTTATCAGGGAAGCAGTGGCAAGATTTATCCCTACCCTGCGATCCAGGAAATAAAAAGGGAAAAGAAGGACAAGGAGTGGGACGTTGTTTTTCTTGAAAATAAATACATCAAGGTAATGGTTATGCCTGAACTTGGAGGAAGGATCCAAAGAGCCTACGACAAGACAAACGGCTATGACTTTGTGTACTACAATCACGTGATCAAACCTGCGCTTGTAGGACTTACAGGTCCATGGATTTCAGGCGGTATTGAGTTTAACTGGCCACAGCATCACAGGCCAACTACTTATATGAAGGTTGAGTACAAGATAAGGGAAAACGAAGACGGGTCCAAATCGCTTTTATTAGGAGACGTTGACAGAATGTACGGAACAAGGGTTATTACTTCGATAACTCTGTATCCAGATAAGTCTTTTATAGAAATCGAAGGTCAGCTCTATAACAGAACACCGCTTCCGCAGACCTTCCTGTGGTGGGCAAACCCAGCAGTTTCTGTTAATGACAATACCCAGTCGGTCTTTCCGCCTGATGTTCACTCTGTATATGATCATGGTAAAAGAGCTGTATCAAGATTTCCTATTGCGACAGGAGAGTACTACAAGCACGATTACAGTGCAGGTGTAGATATTTCCAGATACAAAAATATCCCGGTGCCTACTTCATATATGGCTGAAAAATCTGATTTTGATTTTGTGGGTGGCTATGACTATGGGAAAGAAGCAGGTCTTTTGCATGTAGCTGATCATCATGTATCTCCCGGTAAGAAACAGTGGACCTGGGGATGCGGAGATTTTGGCAAGGCATGGGATAGAAACCTTACAGATGAAGATGGACCTTATATTGAGCTTATGACAGGTGTCTACTGTGACAATCAGCCTGATTTTACCTGGCTTGGGCCCTATGAGGAAAAGAAATTCAAGCAGTATTTCATGCCATACAAAAAGATTGGATATGTCAAGAATGCAAGCTTGTCAGCAGCCGTAAGCCTTGAAGTTTCGGATGATGAAATAAGGGCCAGAGTATATGCTACAGAGCTGTTTGAAAATGCAAGGATCGTGATCACAAATGACGGCGAGAAGATCCTTGATGAAGAGGCTAATATATCACCTGAAAATGTATACGAGAAAGTTCTTTCCGTGAAAGATGCTGACAGATATAAGGTTAAGATCGCGGTATATCATGAGGGAGAGGAGTTAGTATCTTATCAGGAAAAGAATTATGGTATCCCCAAACTTGCGGAGCCTGCCAAAGCAGCTAAGGCTCCCGGGGATATCCTTACAAATGAAGAGCTATATCTTACAGGTCAGCATATTGAACAGTACCGTCATGCTACCTGGCTACCTGACGGGTATTATCTTGAAGGGCTTAAAAGAGATGAAGGCGATATCAGGATCAACAATGCCTATGGAATGCTTCTTTTAAGAAGGGGCGAGTTTGAAAAATCAGAAAAGTTCTTTAGAAGAGCCATTCAGAGACTTACTCTTTTAAATCCAAATCCATATGACAGTGAGGCTTATTATAATCTGGGATTATCTCTTTTCTATCAGAAGAGGATGGATGAAGCGTATGATGCATTTTATAAAGCAACCTGGACAAGTGCTCAGCAGGAGATGTCTTTTTATTATCTGGCTGTTATAGATGCCATAAGAGGAAGATATGAAGAAGCTCTTATGCTGATAGAAAAAGGGCTTGTTAAGAACTGCCATAACATCAAGGCAAGGGGGCTTAAGGGAGCTCTTTTAACAATTCTGGGAAGGGAAGATGAAGCGAAAAGTTATCTTCATGAGAATCTTGACGTTGATGCTTTCGACTTTGTATCAAGATGGCTCTTATATAAGCTGGATGATAGCTGCAAAGAGAGTGTTATCACCGGTGATATAGAGAATTTCCTTCAGACGGCAAGAGACTTTGCAGAATTTGGAATGTATGAGTATGCAGCTGAAGTACTTGCTGAGTGTAGGCAGGAGAGTCCGCTTAAGTATTACTACAGGGCTTACTACCTGTACATGCTCGGGGAAACTGATAAGAATATCAAAGATGAGCTTAACAGGGCTGAAAATGCTTCATTTAAGTACTGTTTCCCTAATAAGCTTGAAGATATAGTTGTTTTGGAAAAGTGTATAGAGCTTAATCCAAGTGGAGCCAAGGCATATTATTATCTTGGGTGCCTGTATTATGATAAGCTTGGATATGAAAGGGCTGTTAGTCTCTGGGAGAAGTCCAAAGAGCTTGATGATACTTTCCCAACACTACTAAGGAATCTGTCTATTGCCTATTATAATAAGTGTAATGACAAGGATAAGGCAAAAGAGTGTCTTGAGAGAGCCTTTGAACTTAATAAGAGCGATGCAAGAGTATTTCTTGAACTTGATCAGCTATATCAGAGACTTGGATTATCCTGCAGGGACAGACTAAGGAACTTTGAAGAGAACAAAGAGCTGATTTATAAGAGGGATGATCTTTATACTGAGTATGTAACAATACTCAATCTCTGCGGAGAATATGAAAAAGCTCATGCAGAGACAATCAGTCATTCTTTCCAGACTTGGGAGGGCGCTGAAGGTAAGATCACTACGCAGTTTAAGCTATCTCTTTTCATGATGGCAAGAAAGCTTCTGGAGCAGAAGGCGCCTGAGAAAGCAGTAGAGCTTATAGAGGAAGCACTTTCCTATCCTGAGAATCTGGGAGAAGGAAGACTTGAAGGAACCAAGGACAATAACCTTTATTACCTTCTTGCCAGGTGCTATAAGGCTATGGGAGATGAAGCAAAGGCCAAAGAGAATTATGAGAGAGCAACGCTTGGGGGAAGTGAGCCTGCAGGAATGATGTATTACTATGATCAGCCTGCGGATATGATATTGTTCCAGGGAATGGGATTTAGAGAGCTCAAAGATATCAACAGTGCAAATACACGTTTTTATAAGCTTTTGGACTACGGAGAGCACCATGTTAATGATAAGTTTGTAATGGACTATTTTGCTGTGTCAATGCCTGATATGTCTGTATTTGATGCGGATATGGATGTCAAGAACAGGGTACACTGCTATTATCTTATGGGACTTGGCAATATGGGACTTGGCAGGAACAAAGAGGCAAAAGAGTGGTTTGAGAAAGCTCTTTTTCTTGATAAGAATCATCAGCTTGCAGCGTTATACCTTAAAATTTGTGAGGAGTAAGGGTGATAAATATGAGTAACTTTTTAAGTCTTGCCGGAGAGTGGGAGGTTAAGCTTGCAGATGGCAGCAGGCATAAAGCTATACTTCCGGGAACGCTTGATACCAATAACATAGGCTATGAGGATAAGCCGGCAAAAAAGCTTTATCAGGACGAAAACTATATTGAGAATGAAGCGCTTTCTGCAAGTAAGGTGATAGCGACAAGATTTACAAGAAACCATACCTATGAAGGTAAGGCAGTTTTTAGAAGAGTCTGTGATCAGGAAATGGCTGGGGAAAAGAGATATTTTCTGATTGCAGAGAGAGCCAGAGTTTTGGAACTGTCTATTGATGGTGTATCAGTGCCTTCTATATCAGGAAGTCTTTCAACTCCGTATATATTCGAGGTGACAGGTCTTTTACATAAGGGGGCTGTTATAGAGATAACATCGGATAACAGCTACGAGGGGCTTCCTCATGACAACATAGTCTATTCTTCAGCTGCTACCGATGAGACACAGACCAACTGGAACGGGATAATTGGAAGATTCGGCCTGTTGATCAGAGAGAGAACTTTTATCGAAAGCATCAGAGTCTATCCTAAGAGAAGCCTGGAGGATGGCAGATGGATACTCGATACGGAAGTATGTATAGAATCAGATAAATGGTTTAGAGAAAAACTTGAGCTTGAGTTTGAAGAACTTGGCAGAACGGGTACACTCGAGATTGCAGGTACAGCAGGAAAATCGTATTTCAAAATGAGCATTGACGCAGGAGTTCCTGATGACCTTTTATGGGATGAATATGAGGGAAGGCTATGCCATGTAAGAGCGGTGCTTATTAAGAATGCGGGGAAAGAAGGAAGCTCAGATGTATTAGAAGAAGCTTTCGGTATCAGGTCTTTTGAAGATATAGACGGGCATCTGTGCCTTAATGGCCGCAGAATCTTTTTGCGAAGTGAAGCAAACTGCGCTGTTTTTCCGGAAGAAGGGCATCCGCCGGTAAGTGTGGATGCTTGGAAAGAGGTTATCAGAACCTATATGGGTTATGGGGTTAATTGCCTTAGATTTCATTCTCACTGTCCGCCGGAAGAGGCATTTATGGCAGCAGACGAGTTGGGAATCATGATGCAGCCTGAGCTATCTCACTGGAATCCTGCAGATGCATTTTCTGACCAGACGGCAGCAGGCTACTATAGAAGAGAATTATCTGAGATTATCAGAACATATGCTAACCATCCATCCTTCGTGATGATGACCTTTGGAAACGAACTTCAGTACAAAGAGGATGGAGCGCCTATAGTTAAAGAGCTTTTGAAGCTGTGCCACGAAATGGATAAGACAAGGCTTTTTGCGTTTTCTTCAAATGCTTTTTATGGAGAGAAG
Organism: Butyrivibrio proteoclasticus B316; assembly: GCF_000145035.1. Lineage (NCBI taxonomy): Bacteria > Bacillati > Bacillota > Clostridia > Lachnospirales > Lachnospiraceae > Butyrivibrio > Butyrivibrio proteoclasticus. Next base: position 2,089,992 of record NC_014387.1, on the reverse strand, counting down.
GGGGCTGACCCTGACAGCGACTTCTACACAGCTATGCGCTATAAAGGTCTACCTATGAGGGCAACCTTTGATGGCATGCAAGGGTATCTTAATAATGAATATCCAAATGCCTGTCATAACTATGATGATACTGTAGCTGAAATACGCAAAGAGTATGAAGGACCTGTATACAGCTTTGAAGTTGGTCAGTTTGAGGTATTACCTGATTTTAAGGAGATAGATCTTTTCCATGGGGTTACAAGGCCGGATAATCTTGGACTGATCAAGGAAAAAGTTGCTAAAAAAGGACTTTTGGATAACTGGGAGAAGTGGGTTGAAGCTACCGGCGAATTATCGTTATTGGGCTATAGAGAAGAGGTAGAAGCAGCCCTTAGAAGCAGAGATTATTCAGGAATATCTCTTCTGGGACTTCAGGACTTTCCGGGGCAGGGAACAGCCCTGGTTGGCATGCTCAATTCTCACCTTGTGCCTAAGCCTTACAGCTTTGCTGAACCCGGCAGATTCAGGAGTTTTTTTACCGATGTGCTGCCTCTTGTATATTTGGAGAAGTACACCTATGTTGAGGATGAGGTTCTAAGAGCAAAGGTCAGAGTTGCAAATTATTCCAAGGGTGACATAGAGGGAAGACTTGAAGTCAGCGTTTGCAAGCAGAAATATGTCTTTTATGAAAACGAGGAAGATAAGCCTGACATCTGCAAACAGGGTAGTCTGTCTGATGTCGGTGAGATAGAGATTAGTCTTAGTAAGCTTGGACTTAAGAAAAATAGCGCAGTTGACCTTCATGTGTCTTTTGCCGGATTTGATAATACTTATAGGATCTTTGTGTACATGCCAGGCAGCCAAAATCCTGTTAAGCCTGCGAACGTGCATCAGACAAAGGTTCTGGATAATGAGGCAAGAAAGGTCCTTGAAAATGGAGGAGTTGTCTTTTTAGCTCCTGATTCCAGCAAAGAGGAAATTCCTTCATCGATTAAATCAACCTTCACTACGGATTTTTGGTCTGTTGGAACCTTTGCAAGCCAGGAAGGCAGCATGGGCCTTTTAATAGATGATAAGCATCCTCTTTTCAGGGATTATCCGACAGACTTTTATACGGATTATCAGTGGTTTATGCAGGCTTCCCAGAGAGCTATTATTTTGCCTGAAGGCATAAAGAGTATAGTGACTGTTATGGATAGCTATGCCTATCTTAGAAATATGGGAATGCTTCTGGAATTTAATTGTCTTAAGGGCAAAGTGTTTATTTCCTCGATGGGGCTTCATGATCTGATGGATTATCCCGAGTGCAGAGCATTGCTGTCATCTATTTATGAATATATTTCCTCAGAGGAGTTCGTGCCTGAACGGAGCATTGATTTTGATGAACTTAAGAAAATGATCTGTTCAGAGTGTTGATCTGCGACGATTTGAGAAAACGATTTAAAGATAGCTGTCTGAGTTTTTGCCAGATATATTTTTGTTTCGTATAAAACTACAGATAACAAAAATAAATGGAGGGGACATAAATGAATACAGCTATGAAAGATGCAGAACTTGAGAAAGTAGCAGGTGGATCACTCTATCTTGATGGAATGAAGAAACATTGCTTACATGAACGCAAATGCCGTACAGGCGGTGAGAGGGACGTTACGAGATGGATCTTCTGGGATGCACACGAGTATCAATATTTCTGTCCTGATTGTAAAGAGATGTTCTGGGATTAAGAATGAGGTATATAATAAAAAGGCTCATGTCAATGACATGGGCTTTTTTATGGTGCGCCTAGCGGCGCACGCTTCTATTAAAATAATAATACCATGACATAGAAATGATAAGATTTGGTATTATGGATGAATTTGAAATAATACTATGACAAATTAAATGGGCGGTTTGGTATTATCAATATTTGAATAAGAAGACTAAAAATGTAGTATTTGTAATAACAAGAACCTGATTATAGCTTGTATGGTATTATAAAAAGACACTGCAAATCTTTTTATAAGATCTTTTCATAATATCAAGAAGCGGTTTTTGTATATTGTGGTATTATTTTGATATTTCATATAGAAAAATTATAATACCAGAGAATAGCATTAGTTCCTAATGTTATTATTTTGAGCAAGAAAATGGTTTGGCAAAGTTAATTTATATACTAAAGGATAGTATAAAAAAATGACAAAGGTATTAGTTACATGATCATAAATACAGGACAGAGAACAGATATCCCGGCCTTTTATCCCAAGTGGCTGGCAAACAGATTCAAAGAGCAAATAGTATGCGTAAGAAATCCATTTAACCCGGAGCAGGTCAGTAGGTACAGGCTGAGCCCGGAAACAGTGGATGTGGTTGGCTTTTGCTCCAAGAATCCTGCGCCTTTCTTTGAATATATGGACATCATTAAGGATTACGGACAATATTGGTTTGTGACTATCACACCATATGGGAGAGATATTGAGCCGCATGTTCCTGACAAACATAAGATTCTTGAAGATTTTAAAACTTTATCACAAATGGTTGGCATAAATAGCATAGGTTGGAGGTATGACCCGATACTCATAAATGACAGATACACAGTAGAGTACCATCTAAGAGCATTTGAGCAGATGGCTGCTTCTCTATGCGGCTACACGGAGACCGTAGTGATCAGTTTTATTGATCTATATGAGAAGGTAAAGAGAAACTTCCCGGCGGTGCGTTCCGTATCAAGGGAAGATCAGTATTTCCTGGGAAAAGAGCTGATAAAGATTGCAACCTCCTATGGTATGGTAGTTAAGCCCTGCGGCGAAGGACAGTTCCTTGCAGAATATGGTGCGGACTGCAGAGGATGCATGACTATAGAAACCTACGAGAAGGCTATAGGACAAAAGCTCATCGTTCCAAATAAAAAGCCCGCAAGAAAAGAGTGCGCCTGCTATCTTTCGGGAGATATAGGTGCTTACGATAGTTGTGGGCATTTGTGCAGATATTGTTATGCCAATAATGATATAGAAGCAGTCAAAAGAAATATGAAGCTTAATGATCCAAATTCCCCATTCCTTATTGGAAATTATAAAGAGGGAGATGTCATTCATGATGTTAAAATGGAATCATATATAGATAATCAGCTGAGCTTGTTTCTATGAATATGACATCTTAGATGAAATTACAGAAACACGCATTTACTGCGGGTTTCGTGAGAATATGATTCAGGTGGCAAATAGGCCCTGCGACGAAGTCGCTTTGGAATGGCCTATTTGCTTGCATCTTGAATCTTTGATTCAAGATGTCATAGATTATCGAATTTCTGAGGAAGAACGGAAATCTGTATTTATATGAATTAAATGATATTGAGAACAAATTCTTATGATAAATTATGGAGAAAGTATGGGGAATAGTATTGCTAATATAACTAAGAAAAAGAGATTTTTATCTCTGAAAAACATATATCTGATCATATCTGTGTTGTCATTTTTGTACTCAATTGCAGTATACATGGTAGGAAGCGGAACATATTCTTTTGTGATATGGATTGCTGCGGCTCTATTCTTTGGCTTTTTATTTGTTATGGACCAGAAGAAGCTGTGGTCAAGAGTTCCAAAGGCTGTCAGATATGCCTTTAGAACAGTAGTTGTGGCAGGAGTACTTGTGTTTACGATATGTCAGGTGTGTATCCTGACTGCCTTTTTTTCTAAGGGAGCACCCGGAGCAGATTATATAATTGTGTTGGGAGCACAGATGAGATCGTCCGGTCCAAGCATCATTTACAAGTATCGTCTGAATTCAGCTATAGAATATCTTAGAAACAATCCTGATACCAAAGTAGTAGTTACCGGAGGTCAGGGGAGCAATGAGCCGATATCTGAAGGAGAGGGCGGAAAGATTTATCTGATGGAAAAAGAGATTTCTGAGGATAGGATAATTGTTGAGAGCACATCACTTGATACCGATGAAAATATAGTAAATGCTATGAAGCTTATAAATCCGGACAAAGATATGACTATAGGCATAGTCACTAACAATTTTCATCTTTTCAGAGGAATGATGCTGGCAAGACGCCATACAGATGCTGAGATAACGGGGATTGCGGCATTTACCGAGTATCAATTTCTTCCTAACAACATGGTAAGAGAAACATTTGGAATATTAAAAGATATTTATTAACTGATTATTTTCTATCGGTTTATAAGGCGAAAAAAGCCATGTTTTTGCTATAATAAAAGCAGTAATATGAGTTTAGTTTTCTATATTTGCTTGGGGTGATTGGAGGGACAGGACATGGCAGCAAAACTACTATATCAGGGACATGCAAGTGTACGTATTGTGACAGATGAAGGAAAAGTAATCTACATTGATCCATTTATGGGGGATGGATACGATCTTCCTGCAGATCTTATTTTGATGACACATGATCACTATGACCACGTTCAGGATAAGCTGATTACTAAGAGAAATGATGGCTGCGACGTGATTAAGTGGACTGATGCGTTACTGGGAGGGAGCCATAACAGCTTCAACCTTGGGTATGTGAAGGTTGATAGTGTGGAGGCCGGATATAATAAGAATCACGACGCTTCTTCATGCGTTGGATTTATCCTCACTTTTTCTGATGGCGTTCAGGTGTATTTTTCCGGGGATACATCGACCACTCCGCATATGACAAGGCTTGAGAGTAGAAAACTTGATTACGCTTTTCTGTGCTGCGATGGCGTCTATAACATGGATGTAAAAGAGGCGTCAAGGTGCGCAAAGATAATAGGCGCCAAGCACAATATCCCATATCATATGGAACCGGTAAAAGACAAAACCGGCTTTGATATGAAGGTTGCTCAGCGCTTTGAAGCTCCCGGTAAAATAGTTCTAAAGCCCGGGGATGAGCTGGAACTTGTGTAAGCTTGATCCTTTTAAGTTAAATTTAGGTTTCGGATTCATAATTGCCTTAACAACAGACCTGATCCAAGTGATCAGGTGTAAAAAGGAGTTAAACTATTATGAAGAGAAACGAGTTAAAGAAAAAACTATCTATTGCAGTTGTATCAATCATGTGCGTAGCACTTACAGCCTGCGGACAAACAAGCACAGCTACTGTTGAAGGTGAAGATACTGCGTCTTCGCAAGAAAGTGTAGCTATAGAAAATACAGAGCTTTCTGAGAATCAGAACGGTGAAAACCCTCCTGAAAAACCTGATGGTGAAGCACCTGATGGAGCTCCGGGAGAGAAGCCTGATGGCGAGGCTCCGGGGAATCCTCCTGAAGGCGGAAGCAGCAGTGCTGATATAGACTATAAGGGAGCAGTAGAGATAACAGGCGCTGATTCGCAGGATGGAGAGACCTATGCTAGTACTACTGCTGATGAAAGTGCTCTTTTGATCGCTACATCCGATGATGTTGAGATTACAAATGCTACAGTTACCAAGACCGGGGATTCTGATGGCGGAGATAACTGCAATTTCTATGGACTAAATGCAGCTGTTCTGGTAAAAGATGGTTCAACAACCACTATTTCAGGAGCAAGTATTACATCAGATGCTGACGGAGCCAACGGCGTATTCTCCTATGGCGGAAACGGCGGTAAAAATGGTGCTGAGGGAGATGGAACAACCGTAATTATCTCTGACAGTACAATTACAACTACAGGAGATGGCTCTGGCGGTATCATGACAACCGGAGGCGGCATTACCAAAGCTTCTGATCTTACTGTTGAAACCAGCGGAAGATCATCAGCAGCTATTAGAACTGACAGAGGCGGAGGTACTGTTTCAGTAAATGGCGGTACATATACAACAAACGGGCTTGGCTCACCTGCTATTTACTCAACTGCGGACATAACGGTTTCTGATGCAACTCTTGTGTCTAACCTTTCAGAGGGAGTCTGCATCGAGGGTATTAATTCTATTACCTTAAATGACTGTGATATGACTGCCAATAATACTGATACCAATGGCAATGCAACATTCTATGATACGATCATGATATACCAGTCTATGTCAGGAGATGCAGACAGCGGTACATCTACTTTTACTATGAATGGCGGTACACTTACCAGTAAGAATGGTCACGTATTCCATGTTACTAATACAACAGCTGTGATCAATCTTGAGAATGTTAAGATTGTTAATGAGGATTCTGAGAATATCCTTCTTTCAGTCTGTGCAGATGGCCGGAACGGAGATACAAATACAGCTACATTAAATGCAATTGGCCAGACACTCGAGGGAACAATTCTTGTAGGTAGTGATTCTGAGCTTACGCTTAACCTTACAGATGGTTCAGACTTTACCGGAACAATAGATGGAAACATAACAAATGCCAAAGGAGAAGAGGTTTCTACAGAGGTTGGAACTGTTACGGTTTCTATAGATAAGAACAGCACCTGGACTCTTACAGCAGATACTTACATCACATCCTTTGACGGAGATATTTCCTGCGTCGATACAAACGGATATACTCTTTATGTAAACGGAGTAGCACTTAATTAAATAGAATTCAGTAAAGGACCATGGGCTTGCCCCATGGTCTTTTATGATATAGGGTATTTCTCCGAAATTCCTATATCACACGCTCCGCTAGGGATTGAAGCGGTTAATCATTGATGAGTTTTGTGTGGCAGTATATACTTTTACAGAGGAGGATGCTATGAAAACTTACGATGAAATGTATGACCTGATCATAAAAACAGCGACTGAAGATGACAGAATTCGCGCTGCCACGATGGAAGGCTCTGCAGTTACTCCGGGTGCAGTCCGGGATGGCTTTTCAGACTTTGATATAACTTTTTTTGTTTCTGATATCAGAGAATTCACTGCAGATAAGAATTATATGAGGAAATTTGGAGATATTCTTATCATGCAGACTCCGGATGACTGGTACATGGAACCCTATGACTATAATGGGAAAAAACGTTTTGCATATCTGACACAGTATAAGGATGGAAACAGGATTGATCTGACTTTTATTGATGTTTCTGAGATTGGAAAGCAGACAGATTTTAATGAGCCTAGAACAATACTCATAAATAAAGATGGCTTCACTGAGCTAAAAGAAATCACATCTGGCGATATCTTTTTTATCCAAAAACCAAGTGAGTTTGAATTTTATAATACTGTCAATGAATTCAGATGGGTCAGCAACTATGCTACAAAGGGGCTTTGCAGGCATCAGTTCTACTATGCCAAATACTCCATGGAGCATCTGATGATGAATATGTTTATGAAGATGATCAACTGGAAAGTGGGCATCGATAATGACTTTAAGGTCACCACAGGTTCTTTTTCCAAGTATCTTAGAAAATATCTAACAGAAGATGAAATGAAGCGCTTTGAGGGAATCTTTGCCGGCGGGGCTTATGAAGATATGTGGGATAAGGTTTTTCTCATGTATGATTACTTTGAAGATTTATCTATTTATGTGGCTGATAAACTTGGATTTTCGCTTGACCTTGAAGAATCGTCAAATGTGCGTGAGTTTATGAAAAAGAGATATGCAGATAATTGCGAGAAATAGCCGAAAGTATCAATTATCTTGATACAGTATCATGCTGCACTTCATTATATATGCTTGTGGGGGTAAAAACTATGGATATTCAATATAAGAAACTGACATACGCTGAGTTAGATGAATTTATAAATATGAGAATTGCTCAGCTTACTGAGGAATATATATCTACAGGCAGAACTGTTCCGGAAGGTGTCGATTTGAAATTATCACTCAAAGATTATTATGAAAGGCATATGACGGATGGAACATTTGTCTCCTGGCTTGCTATTGACGGAGATAAGATAATTGGAACCAGTGGGATGTCTTTTGTTGAGAAACCACCATATTTTACATGTCCAACAGGAAGGCTCGGTCTTCTCTCCAGCATGTATACCAATCCTGACTACAGGAGGATGGGAATTGCCAGAGAACTGCTTCATAGAGTAGTGGAAGAAGCCAGAGCCTACGGGTGTGGTGCAGTTCACATTACAGCGTCTGATATGGGAGTGAAACTATATACGGCTTATGGATTTACGCATAATGGGAACTTTATGCAATATAGATTAGATGTTTAGGATCAGGGCCGGATATATGAAATGGGGGTGCCCGGAAAGGAAAAGGCAGTTATTAAAAAAGATGATAATAGATAGAAAAAAGGTTAGAGAGAAATTTGCAGAGTACACAAGGAATTATGACCCATCAAACCCTAAAATAGCGCTTAAGATAGCCCATACATACAGAGTGGCAGATAATTGCGAGAAAATAGCCAGGAGTATAGAGCTTTCTGATGAGGATGTGGAGTTTGCTTGGCTGTCAGGGATGCTCCATGATATAGGCAGGTTTGAACAGGTCAAAAGATATAACACCTTTATAGATTCGGAATCAGTTGACCATGCAGAATTTGGTGCTGATCTTCTTTTTGGAGATGAAAACCTGATCACAGATTATGTAGATTTCAGATCTTGGGATAGAGACCTTGAAACAGTTATCAGACAGCACAACAAGTATAGGGTGGATAAAGAAGTTTCCGGTAAGCTGCTTGTCTTTTGCAATATCTTAAGAGATGCTGACAAGGTCGATATTCTGAGAGTAAATGTAGAAACCCCTATGGAGGAGATATACAACGTTACAGAGGATGTTCTGTTCTCTGCAGGCGTTTCTGAGAAGGTTATGGAGCAGGTCAGGGAGCATCATGCAGTAAACCGCGATATCATGGATTCACCTGCAGAGCATCTGATCGGCCATATAGCACTTGCCTTTGAACTTGTTTATCCAAAGAGTTGGGAACTTGCCAGGGAGCAGGGATATCTTTACCAGATGTTCGAATTTCCGACCAGAAATCAGAGCACCAAAAAGGCGATTGCGGAAGCGAAAAGCGAACTTGAAAAACAAGTCGTAGTTCTTAGGAGAGGGAAATAAGATGGAATTAATTAGTGATTATAGGGTATTTTATAAATAGCAAAAACGGAAATACTATTATGATGATAGAAGATTAAGATTGATGTGTAGCTACGAAATATCACAGAAAGGAGGAGGTTGCGTATGGTCAGGGAGATGATCCAGAAAACATTGGATTATGTTGATAGCAACATAAAAGAAGACATTACTGCAGAAGAACTGGCGGAGATTGCGGGATATTCTGTTTTTCACTTTTACAGATTGTTCCAATCAGCTGTTGGAATACCGGTTATGCAGTACGTTTTAAGAAGAAAGCTCCTATATGCTATCTATGAGATAGGCCAGGGAAGGAAGAAAAACGACGTCGTTTATGAATATGGTTTCGAAACATATTCGGGCTTCTACAGAGCTTTTATCCGCGAGATCGGATATACGCCGGCGCAATACCTCCGGGAATATAAGGCAAAAAGACCTTATAAGATTAATATTTTTCAGGAGGAACACATCATGGTCAGTAATAAGTTGATTTCTGAAGTGCTGGTAAATTGGGGGCTTCAGGATGCGAAAGTGTCAGATATCGTCTTTCCGGAAACTGGAGAGATCAGCGACTGCGCAAAGTATGTAGGAAGTAATATGGTGATCAAGTATACAGCAAATCTTGGCTCGGTGAAGAAGGCAAACCAGATTTCCAAAGCGCTTAACAGTGTTGGACTTACTGCTCCGTCGGTTATTCCGACTATTGATGGTAAAGAATATGTTACAGTCGGAGAACTATACTTTACGCTTACAAGGAAGGTTGAAGGCGAGAGAGTTATGGCGAGCGGGCTTTATCTAGACGATTATAAAGAAAAAGCACGTTTTATCGGGGAAATCGTTGGACAATTGGATCTTGCGCTTGCCAAGATAGACACGATTGCGGAAGAAGCGGACTTAGGAAAGTGTGTCAGGGAGTGGGCGGTCCCAGCCTTGAAGGGTAAAATCGATATGAATCCTGAAGCTATGGAGAAATATGCAGCGCAGTTTTGTGATCTCTATAGGGATTTGCCGCGCCAGGTGATTCATAGGGATCCGAATCCGAGCAATATTATCCTGGCGAAGGACAAGTGGGGATTTATTGATTTTGAACTAAGCGAGGAAAACGCCAGGATATTTGATCCATGTTATGCGGCAACAGCCATACTGTCAGAGACTTTTGAAGAAGGAAACGAAGATAAGTTACTTACCTGGGTAGGAGTCATGAAAGAGATCATGTACGGATATGACAGTGTTGTAAAATTGACAGATGCGGAAAAGAAGGCTGTTCCATATATGATATTGGCAAATCAGTTTGTGTCTACAGCTTTCTTTGCAGGAAAAGATAAGTACGAGGAACTCTACTGGATAAACAAGGCTATGACTGAATGGATTGGCAGGAATATAGAAAAACTGTGTATGTAGGTACTGGCCCTAGGGGGCGTCCCCTAGGACCATTTGCACCCTTTACAGTAACAATTAAATCCGGCTCCGATATGGCATTTCTTATAGGATAGATTATATATGTTAGGTACAGAAGAAATAGATAAACTCATAGAGAAATATCAAGACAATGATGATCTTCAAGGTCTTATTAGAGAGTACAGAGCCTTGAGGCTCATGAGACCAGATTCTGATACACCACGAGGGTATGCTATATCAGTTCATAATAGCAGTACAGCAAGAATTGATAAAGCTATTATAGGCTTACTATACGCGTTTTTCTATATTCTGAGGGCGTCAGATCATATATTTTTTTAAATACTTTCACAAAGTAATTGTTGTCAGAATATCCGACGTAGCTGCTGATCTCCTGGACCGGAAGATCTGTCTTTTTCAGGAGCCCGGCAGCTTTTTTGCAGCGCATAAGTGCGATGTACTCCGTCATGGTCCCGCCGGTTTCTTTTTTGAACACCTTAGACAGGTGAGAGATGGACATACTGGCATTTGCCGCCAGATCATCGTTTGATATATGGTCCCCCAGATGAAGATTGATGTATTCCATTACCCTCTGAATGGGGGGAGAATACTTGTCCAGAGACAGCTTGTGGTTGTGAACAGCTTTTGTCAGCTCAACGATCATATCGATCTGATAGCGCGTCTGAAGTTCTGCATTGTTTGTAGCGGATGAAAGCTGGGTGTATTTTTGGGTTATCTCATCTATTGTAATGACTGAAAGACCTGATTCTTCCGCAGCTTTTCTGGAAAGAGCTTTAAGTATTGCCAGACCATAGCCCGAGGCATAGTAGTTAAGAGTCTCTTTGGAAAAATCGGAAAGAGCCTCCGGACCGGACAATTTTTCAAATGCGGACAGGATGTTTTTGGTATCCCCGTTTCTTATCATCGAAAGGAACTGCTTTTCCTGATCATATCTCCTGTAGATTTCACTGTAATTCTTCTCGGACAGTTCTGTCTTATCATCTTCTTCAGATACATCCTGAATAAATCCCGATAGTCTTCTGTATGAATACTCACTTTCCGTAGGGGAAAAAGAGATTATGCATTTATTTACAACACTGGTGATCTGCTCGGTATACACAATGGGAAATGCTGTGTAATACAGCTTAAACGCCAATGATTTGGATGAGGATTCATCGTTTTTTGCAAGTACGGTTTCTGTCTTAAGCTCTGAATATTTCTCTTTTACATAAGGTCCGATTATATAAAACCTGTTATCAAACGTAAAAAAGGACAAGCAGATACCGAGCTGGTCTATGAGCTCATAGATCATGCTTTCTTTGGAGGAGGACAGAAGATAGTAAAGCGCCTTGCTTGTAAACATGGGCTGCATCTTTATGCTGAAGCAGTATTCCTTTTCAAAGGCGTAAAGAGAGCTGTCCATGTCTGTTGCATCCGTGACATCCACAGAGAGCAGGTTTTTTAAAAGAGCTGAAAAAAGAGTGTGGTCCATATTTATTCCTCAAAACAATAAAATAATACTAATCAGGATAAAATAATTCTAACATATTGCGAAACTAAATGATAACATGACCATAACAGGAAAGCTTTCAAAGATTATCATGCAACTGAAAGGGGTTAATAATAATGGGTAAGGGCAAATCTCTGATAAGAGAAGAAAATGGGGTAACCTATAAAAGAGCTAAAACCTGGCATATTGCGCTTGCGATGATGACAGGTGCAGGGCAGATGGCATTTTATCTGCTGATGAATGGTGCAACATATATTGGAAATTCCAACTTTGGAATACTTGTTGCAGTTACAGGACTTATTATCACAGGATCAAGGCTTTTGGATGGAATTACAGACCCGGTAATAGCTTTTTTCCTGGAAAGATTTAATTCCAGATTTGGAAAAGTAAGATTTTCAATCATGTTTGGATGGCTTCTTATGGCCATTGCTACGACGCTGATGTGCAATATAGGGGCAAAGCTGTCACTTACGGGTGCAGCGGGAATAGCATTTTTTGTCCTCTGCTATGTGATCTATATCATTGGTTATACATTCGTAAGTATAGCAGGTCAGATCAATATGAACATTCTGACAAATGATCCAAAACAGCGTCCTACAATCGGTGTCTGGAGTACAGCGTATTCATATCTGGTGCCAATGATCATGAGCGTTGTGGCATCGGCTGTGATTCTCCCAAGATTTAATAACATTCAGGGAACAGAATACTTCGCAACTTACAATGTAGTGGTAATACTTGTTTCACTCTTTTTCTACATTCTGGCATGCATAGGAATTGCTCCATATGACATTCCCGAGAATTTCGAAGGAATCAAAAAGGATGGCGAAACCGATGAAAAGCCAAGCTTTAAGGATATGCTGGCTCTGATCAAAGAAAACAAAGAGCTTCAGAGATTCATCATGGCTGCAACATCCGATAAGCTGGCTCAGACAATAGGCTCTGCAGCGGTAGTATCCACGATGCTTAACGGAATCATGCTTGGATCAATGGCTATTTCATCAATTCTTTCTGCTGTGGCAATGCTTCCATCCATTATTTTCGCAATCATTGGTGCGAAGATTGCAGGAAAACAGGGTAGCAGAAAGGTCATGATCGACTGGACCAAGAATTGTATCGGACTGAATATCGCATTTGCGGTATATCTTTTATTCACACCTACAACTCTTGTGGGAACAGTATTCGGTGGCAACTTATCAACCGGAGCAGTTCTCATGGCAATCACTTATGTACTCTTTACATTTGGAAATAACGCAATGAAGATGGTTGTTTCTGTATCAACAAGCGCGTTCAGAATGGATGTTGTTGACTATGAGATGGATCGCTCAGGAAAATACATGCCTGCGACAGTATCCGCTACTTACAGCTTTATTGACAAAATAGTTTCATCTTTTGGTGCAACTATCGCAACACTCATGATTGGACTGATAGGATATACAACTACAGCTCCCCAGCAGGGTGATCCGCTTACTTTCGGCGTCAGAGTTATGACTGTAATACTTCTTATCGGATTCCCTATAGTGGGATGGATCTGCACACTTCTGGCAATGAAGAATTCTGAGCTCACATACGAGAAGATGGAAGAGATCCAGAAGAGTATCGGCGAGAAGAAAAAAGCTGCAATGGGTCAGTAAAAAACTGGAGAGGTGAAACATGCGAACAACAATTCTTTGGAATGATAACTGGATATTTGAAAAAGAGGGAAAGAGCAAAAGCATAACTCTTCCTCATACCTGGAATGCTGTTGATGGACAGACGGGGCCTGAGCAGTATTACAGAGGAACCTGCCTTTATAAAAAGACATTTGAAAGACCGGTAATGGAAGAGGAACAGCGGGTGTTTGTGGAGTTTCGAGGCGCTAACTCCTCTGCAAAAGTTGTTTTAAACGGCCGTGAGGTAGCGAGCCATGATGGCGGATATTCCTGCTTTAGGACGGACATTACAGAGGCACTTTCAGATTTAAATGAGATGGTAGTTTCTGTTTCCAACGAGCCTAATACAAGGGTGTATCCACAGAAAGCGGATTTCACTTTCTATGGTGGCATTTACAGGGATGTTTATCTTGTGGTTGTGGATGAAAAGCACTTTGACATGGACTATTATGGTGGAAAAGGACTGTACGTCACACCAAGACTAAACGGAAATGATGCTGAAATTGAAATAAAGACATACACAAGCGGCGGAGAGCGCGTAAGAATATCAATTGACGGTGTAACAGAGCAGGAGTTTGAGGTGGTTCCGGCAGAGGATGCATCCTGTGGATATGTTGCCTGCGGTAAGATCACGATAAAAGAGCCACATTTATGGAACGGTCTCAAGGATCCGTTCTTGTACAACATAACAGCAACTCTTTTGGATGGAACAAAAGAGTGTGACAGAATCTATGACAGGTTTGGAGTAAGGCAGTTTCATGTTGATCCTCATAAAGGATTTTTCCTCAATGGAGAAAGCTATCCGCTTCGAGGAGTTTCAAGGCATCAGGACAGGGCAGGAGTTGGCAATGCACTGGCAAAAGAGATGCACAGGGAGGACATTGATCTCATCCTCTCCATGGGTGCCAATTCCATAAGACTTGCACATTATCAGCATGATCAGTACTTCTATGATCTTTGTGATGAAAAGGGAATAGTAGTATGGGCTGAGATTCCATATATCACTGTACATATGGACAGTGGAAGAGAGAACACCATATCCCAGATGAAAGAGCTGATAAGCCAGAATTACAATCATGCATCGATAATGTGCTGGGCACTTTCAAATGAAATCTCTTTGCAGGGTGTTACTGAAGATCTTTTGGAGAACCACAGGATATTAAATGATATTGTCCACGAGATGGATCCTATCAGATATTCTGCCATGGCAAATCTGTTCCTTCTTGAGACAGACTCGCCTCTTGTAACACTGCCTGATATTCGCGGCTACAACCTCTACTATGGCTGGTATGTAGGCGAGATGGAGGACAATGACAAGTGGTTTGATGATTTCCATAATCAGCATCCCGATGTGGCAATAGGACTTACGGAGTATGGCGCAGATTCAGTAATTACGCTTCAGTCTCCAATACCTGAAAAAGGCGATTATACAGAGAGTTATCAGGCTGTTTATCACGAGCATATGCTTGAAATGTTCAGCACCCGTCCATATATCTGGGGAACATATCTTTGGAATATGTTTGAATTTGCTGCAGCAGGACGAGATGAGGCAGGAGATCCGGGCAAAAACCACAAGGGTGTCATCACCTTTGACAGAAAGCAGAAAAAGGACGCTTATTATATCTATAAAGCATGGTGGTCTGATGAGCCTTTCGTTCATCTTTGCGGAAAAAGATATCACGACCGCATCGAGGATAATACAGAGATAAAGGTATATTCAAACCAAAAGTCCGTCACACTCTTTGTTGACGGTGTAGAAGTTGGAAATGCAAGCGGAGAACACGTATTTAAGTTTAATGTTCCCATAACCGGAGTACATACAATAAAGGCTGTTTCAGGCGAGTTATCTGATGAAATGGAGATAGCAAAGGTTTCTGAGCCCAATCCGACATATTTTGCACCGGATAAAAAGGTCAGAAACTGGTTTGATAAGGCAGATGAACCTGAGGAAAAAGAGGGATACCTTTCCCTTTCAAGTACAATGGCAGAGATTCAGGCCATACCTGAAGGAAAAGCAATTCTCGACAGGATGATGGCAGCAATGACATCAAGAACAGCAGGCGGAATGGGAGAAGGCGTAGAGATTTCAGAAGCAATGCAGCAGATGATTGCCCGCCAGCCCCTTAAGAAGCTCCTGCAACAGGGCGGAATGGATATAGAATCTGACGAGATTAAGGCACTTTCAAATGCTCTTATGAATATTAAAAAGCAGTAAAGAATACAAGAGGTGTTAGATGGAAGCGGCTAAGATTTATGAGAAAGCAAAGTGGATATCACCTGAAACCGTGACAGAACCTGATAAGAGAAAGGGAGCAGGCTATTTAAGGACCACATTCTCTTATAAAGAGGGGAAAGTTAGCATATATGCTACGGCCCATGGCTTGTATGAAATATTGATAAATGGCCGGAAAATTACGGATGCGCGACTGACACCGGGATGTGATGAGTATGATAAAAGGCTTCAGTATCAGGAGTATGAGATCACGGATACGCTGATATGCGGGGAAAACGAGATATTCGTCACACTGGGTGATGGCTGGTACAGAGGATGCAACGGGATTGACGGTGTGAGAAATCTGTACGGAGAGGATATTTCATTTCTGTGCGCGATAATAGGCGATGGAGACATAGATAATCCTTTACTTGTTACGGATTGCAGCTGGGATGCCTGTGAAAACGGACCTATAAAGCTTACGGACCTTGAGCTGGGAGAGACCTGCGATGCCGGTTCGGGCTTTGGTGAGTGGCATAAGGCAAGAAAGATGTCTTTTGACAAAGGGAATCTTATAGCTCAGACATCGCCGTTTGTTACGGAACATGAAGTGTTTGAAGGCAGACTTACCACAACTCCGAATGGAGAAAGCGTATTTGATTTCGGGCAGAACCTGGCCGGATATACTTCTTTTGTCGTGGAAAATGCCAAAGGCGGTGAGAAGATCTGTCTCATCCACGGTGAAACCCTGGATGAGGACGGGAACTTCACAATAGAAAACTTCCAGCCCGGAGACAGAAACAAATCCGGTGGAATAAAGCAGGAAATAAACTATATTTGCAAGCCGGGCAGGAATGATTTTAAGCCGCATTTTTCGATGTTTGGATTCAGATATGCAAAGGTAACGAGCGATATTTTACTGTCAGACATCCAGATTAAGAGCATTGCTGTGTATTCGGACATGAAGGAAACAGCAGGCTTTGAGTGTGGTGTAGATGAAGTAAATAAGCTCTTTAGAAACAGTGTATGGTCTATGAAGTCAAACTTCTGTGACATTCCTACTGATTGTCCCACAAGGGAAAGAGCAGGCTGGACAGGCGATGCAGCGGTCTTTGTGAGGACCGGTGCGTACCTGATGGACTGCAGGGGAGTTTACGAGAAATGGCTTGCGAACGTGAGGATAGGGCAGCATTCAGATGGCAAGATGGCGTATATCTGTCCCAAGAACTCAAATCCGGGCAAGATAGCAGAGATGTTCTCGGCGTCTGTTGGCTGGGGCGATGCGGCGGTTCTTGTGCCCTGGAATCTGTACAGAATATATGGCGATGAGCAGATACTTAAAGACAACTATGAAATGATGAAGAAGTGGGTGGATTTCCTCGGAAGAAGGGCCGGAAAAAGCAAGCTCAAGAACCGCTTTGGAAAGAACCCATACAGGAAATACATCATCGATACCGGAATGGACTACGGTGAGTGGTGCGAGCCGGGGGCAGATGTTATGAAGACCATGATGTCTGCATTCAAGGATGGCCAGCCTGAAGTAGCAACAGCTTACTATGCATATTCATCTGGGATTCTCGCCAAAATATCAGAGATTCTCGGAAATGGTGCCGATGCGGATAAGTATAAAGAGATCTCGGAAAAGGCGACTGAGGCATACAGATATCTGGTTCTGAAAGACGGGCATATAAGATCTGACAGGCAGTGCGAGTACGTAAGGCCTCTTGCGTTTTGTCTTTTACCTGTAAAAGAGGCAGTGGAAGCTGCTAAAGACTTAAATGAGCTGGTAGTGAAAAATGACTATCATCTTAATACAGGCTTCCTTTCAACGCCTTTCCTGTGCAGCGTGCTTGCAGATTACGGTTATGTGGATACTGCATACAGACTGCTGTTGCAAAGAAGCTATCCTTCGTGGCTCTATGCGGTGGAGAAAGGTGCTACCACTATCTGGGAGACGTGGGATGGTATCAGGGAAGACGACACTGTACATGATTCGCTGAATCACTATTCCTACGGAGCTGTTTCCGGATGGCTTTTGTCCGGTGTCTTGGGAATCAGATACGATTTTGACAAAGTCCTGATAAAGCCTCTGCCGGATGAGAGACTTAAGTTTGCAAAGGGTTACTATGATTCACCGAAAGGTCGCATAGTTTCTGAATGGAGATATATTGAGGAGACGGATTCTTTTGCCTACCGATTTGAAATTCCTGAAGGAATGGAAGCAGAGCTGGAGCTCCCCGGCGAGGAAAAGAGAATTCTGACAAGCGGAAGTTATGAGATTTAAATTATGGAGGATAGGAAAATGAACAAGTTCGAGAACGGATTTATGCTGGGCGCTTCTACTGCAGCCCACCAGGTTGAAGGAAACAATACAAATTCAGATTACTGGTTGATGGAGAATATGGAGTATTCCCAGTTTGTTGAGCCATCGCTGGATGCTGTTGACCATTACAACAGATATGAAGAAGACATCAAGATGCTTGCGGATGCAGGCCTTAACACTTACAGATTCTCTGTTGAATGGGCGCGTATTGAGCCTGAGCAGGGCAAGTTTGATGAAAAGGAGATCGAGCATTACAGGAAGATGATCAAATGCTGCAGGGACAATGGTGTTGAGCCGGTTATTACCCTCATGCATTTCACATCACCTGTGTGGCTTATAAAACTGGGAGGCTGGGACAATGAGCAGGTTGTAGAGCTTTTTGCCAACTATGCAAGGTTCGTCACAGAGCAGCTTGGAAGCGAGATAAAGTATATCTGCACCATAAATGAGGCCAACATGAGACTTCAGATAGGCGCTCTCATGGAGAGATTTAAGAAGCAGATGATGGCGAAAATGGCAAATGCAGCCAAAAGCAGCGGTGACTCCATGGAGGGACAGGTTCAGGTTGGACTTAATCTCTCTGACCCGATGGAGAAAATGAAGCTGGCAGCAATGGAGAATGCCAAAGTATTCGGAGATCCTCAACCGCATACATTTGTTTCTGCAACAGATGCAAATGGCGATATGATAGTTATAAAGGCGCATCAGGCAGCCAAGGAAGCAATCAAGGCTGTTAATCCGGATATTCAGGTTGGTATTACGCTTTCCCTGCACGACTGCCAGTACATAGAAGGTGGCAAGGAGCGCGCAGACAGCGACTGGAATGAGGAGTTTAGCCATTACATTCCTTATATCAAGGATGATGATTTCTTTGGACTTCAGAATTATACAAGAACTACTTACGGCCCAGATGGAATTGTGCCTGTCCCCGAGGGAACACCAATGACACAGATGGATTATGAAGTATATCCTGAGGCTCTTGAGCATGTAATAAGACGCGTGCATGAGGAGATGCCAAATGTTCCGATCATGGTTACCGAAAATGGAATAGCAACAGCAGATGATAAGCAGAGAGTTGAGTTTATCGACAAGGCAATTGAGGGTGTTCAGAGCTGTATAAATGATGGAATTCCTGTCATCGGATACTGCCACTGGTCACTTATCGATAATTTTGAGTGGCAGAAAGGTTATGCGCTGACATTTGGTCTTTGCGCAGTTGACAGGAAAACACAGATCAGGGCACCAAAGCCTAGTTTGAAGCATCTTGGAGGCTATTTGAAATAATGAAAGACACAGTACTAACGGGTGTGCAACAGATAATGATTGGTAGCAGATGCAATAGTTTTGAGAGTGCACTCAGCACACTTCAGAGCATCAAGAGTGCCGGCTATGACGGCATTGAACTAAATGACTTCATGATCAAGCCAACGCCTTTTATTGTGAGGCTGCTTACAAAATTTGCCGGTATGCCCACTGGTAATGGCGGAAAACTCGATTGGAAGAAGCTGATCTCAGAGAGCGGCCTGAAAGTAATAAGCCTGCACAGCTATCTAAACAGCATTGAAGAAAACCCTGAGGCTGTTGCTAAAGAAGCCATGAGCTTTGGAACAGATACCGTTGTTATAACCGGTATGTACAGGTTTGATTACGGGAACGCTTCTGAGGTAAAAAAACTTGCTGAGAGGCTTAATAAGGCGGGAGAAGCTCTTTTACCCTATGGAGTAAAACTTCTTTATCATAATCACAATGTCGAGTTACAGAAGGTCTCAGAAGAAAAAACTGCATTGGACTTTATCGCCATGAACACCGACCCCAGGTATGTTAACTTCGAACTTGATACCTACTGGCTTGCAGACGGAGGAGCAGATGTTACTGCTCTGGTAAAAAAGCTGTCAGACAGAATGGTAATGTGGCATATAAATGACAGAGGCTGCAGAAAACAAGGACCGTTCATTACGCCTATTCTCAAGGAAGATGCGGCTGAACTAGGAACAGGGAATATGGCCCTGGGCAGTATTTTGGAGACTGTACAGGAGGCTGCCAAAGTAAAGGCAATTGTATTGGAAACTCATAAAAACTGGATTGACAATGATCCGATAAAAAGTCTGACTCTTAGCGCGCAGTGGTTTAAGAAAAACAAATTGAGTCCTACCTTACAGTAGGGCATGATGAAGAATTGATGCATGTACTTGCACCTGATTACGAATGGTGAGTCAAGGGGGACGTTCCCGTCCCCGTGACTGCCCTGACCGGTATTACATTATTTCAGCCTCTGCGCCTGATCATATATCCCCTTCAGCAGAATATCAAACTCATCAAATTTCTCCACCGCTGTCCTTGCTCCCTCTTCGCCCATACTGGACAAAGATGCCACCTGCTCACTTGTGGCGGCGAGGCTCGCAATATTATTATTGATCTCCGTTGCACTTCTTCCTATAGCTTCTATGGAAGTACCGATATCATTAAATCTTCCTATAAGGTTTCCAACGTTCTCCCCGATCTCTTCAAAAGTATCTGCGGTCTCTCTGATAAGAATGTCCTGAGCCTTGACAGACTCAGCTGCCGCATTGGTAGAGTCTACCGCATTCTGAACATCAGCGGAAAGCTCCTGCATGATGCTGGTGATCTGATTTGAAGCGCTGCTGGTCTGCTCCGACAGCTGCCTTATCTCATCGGCAACCACAACGAAACCTTTCCCGGCTTCTCCCGCACGCGCTGCCTCAATTGAAGCATTGAGCGCAAGAAGATTGGTCTGCTTTGATATCGATATGATGGAACCGACAATCTTCTCAACCTTTTCGACCTTCTCAGTGACAGCTTTTGTGGATGCCACCGTCTTATCACTCATTTCAACAACATTTGCGGTCTTGTCCTTGAGCTGGTCGATGACCTTAGTCCCATCAATAACGGCTTTCTGCGTGCTCTCGGACATCTCAACCATCTGATTTCTCTTGGCATCAGCCACTTCCGTCTGCTCATGGATATCTGCTATCTGATGTGACTGCTCTGTCACGGCAGCTGCGGTATTTCCTGAGCTGCCCGCAATTTCCCTCATGCCATCGTGGTTTCTTCCTATGATGCTCTTTAACTCATCGACTTCCCCATGGGCCTCATCAAACAGCCCCGTAATTTCCTTGGCGATCTCCACCATTTGGATACGGGTCTTTTCCTGGGTCTCCTGCCCTTTCTTGATGGCCTCGTCGTCCTCTCTTACCAGGGTCCGCCTCATCTTAAGCGACTCTATTCCGGCAATTCCCGCAAGAATGATTATGAAACCGTCCACAAAATGGTCCCTGGGTATCGAACCTGTAGCAATAAGATTTCTGACCAGGACAATAAGTCCGCCTATGGTCATAGCCATCTGTCCCACCACATAGAGCCTTAAGTCCAGATAAAGTATACACGACAGCATTACCGGTATCGCGAATGCATAAAAAATCATATCATTTTGTATTATCATGATAATCATATAGTAAAGAGTCGGACCTCCAAGAATGACCACTGCGCCAAACCTGGTCTCTCTGAATTTGATAAATCCAACCGTCATCTGCAGCACACCTGCCAGGACAGCGACAATCTCGATGACAAGCCCCAGGCTCATTCCGTGTGTTGCAGCATCCAGCACTACCATTAAAAGCGCAGCAAAGGCAATAATAAGGTTGATCTGAAATACTTTTTTGTTTGATCTTGCATACTGGTCAGGGGTCATATAATTATCTCCTTTAGCCATGAAAACAGAATTTAACTGTACAATAACTGACAAAATAATTATACAATATTTTATTGTGAACAATTATTAAATAACGCTAAAACCAATCTTGCATCCGGTTATGAAGTCAGTCATGGGAAAACTATCGCCTGACCGTATGCAAGATTGGTTTTAGCAGTATCGCCCTGATCTTTACTACGGCTCAATTGTTGTATTATTGACAGGAACAACATAGAATTCTGCCTAAGACAGTACAGTAGTGTTGTCCTTGCCATCAAGAACCTTAACGGGAAAAGTATATTATCTATAAAGTGTGGGAACTCTGAATATCTCAGAATCAAAAATGTGCCTGACTACTTTTTGACTACTTTTCATGTCCATGATTTCCCCAGATATTCGTAGTTATTACACAAACTGTGATATGATAGTTCTGTCACCGTGATATATGAACACTTTTCTAATCCTGCAACGGTGCGCCATACATGGAAAATGGACCACAAACCCCGTCCCCTAGGACCAAAAGGAGCCAAAATTAATGATAAGAATTTTATTCGTCTGCCACGGCAACATTTGCCGTTCGACAATGGCTGAGTTCATAATGAAAGACATAGTCAACAAACAGGGGCTGGCAGATGCTTTTCATATTGAGTCATCTGCGACCCATACTGATGAGATATGGAATGGAGTGGGAAGTCCGGTGTATCCACCTGCGAGAGCGAAGCTAAGAGAGCATGGGATAGGCACGGATGATAATGAGCTTGGAGTTAGTCAGAAGAGGGCAAGGCTTACTTCCAGAACTGACTATGATAAGTTTGACTTCATTATTGGAATGGACAGTGCCAACATCAGAAATCTGAATGGGATATTTGGCGGAGATCCGGATAAAAAGATATTCAAGATGCTGGAGTTTGCTGACAGAGATGGGGATGTAGCTGATCCGTGGTATACAGGGAACTTTGATGCTACCTGGAGGGACTGTAGCGATGGATGCCACGGGCTGTTCAGACAGATCATGATGGATTCTCGTTTCGCTGGTGACCTTGGTGATGGGGGTTTCTCGGATTCAGATGATGAAGGTTACTATAGCGACGGGCTCAAATATGACGACTTCCCTCGAGGATAATGATCATAGATATTGACCGTTTCCAATGGTAATTAAACAATACGCAACATATTCTCCAAATGACATGTTAATTAATTAGAAAACGTTAATTTAGCACATATCTTTTTGGGGGAACAAATATGTTTTTTGTAGATCTTGTATTATCTTTTTTACCAATGTGGTGTCTGATTACGCTGGTTAAAGTCAGAAAACATAGTGTATATACGGCTATTGTGTTTTGTGCGACACTCATACTGATAGGCTTTGATATTATCGTATCTGTGACGTCATCAGATTTTCACGATGCTGCATTTATATTGCAGCTCTTTTTACCGGCGCAGGTGATCTTAGCAATCATTTCACTTCTGGTCGGCAACCTGTTCCTACTGATCATCAATATACGTGCGAGGAAACATTCGCAGATTGAGGAGTAATCCTATATATGAAATACGACAACATAACCAAAGCGGTCTTTGTAAATCGCCCTAATCGTTTTATTGCAGAAGTCGATATCGATGGGAAAAGAGAAATTGTCCATGTCAAGAATACTGGCAGGTGCAAAGAGCTTCTGATTCCAGGATGTGAGGTGTGGCTGACTGAGCCGGGAACAGCTGACAGAAAGACCAGATATGACCTTGTGGCAGTCAGGAAGGATAATGGTATTCTTTTTAATATAGACAGCCAGGCACCTAACAAGGTGGTAAAAGAGTGGCTCTCTACGCAAGGGTATGACAAGGTTATCCCTGAATATAAGTATGGCAACTCCAGAATTGATTTTTATATGGAACGAGGGGAAGACAAATATCTAATGGAAGTCAAGGGATGCACTCTTGAGATAGATGGTGTTGGGTATTTCCCTGATGCTCCTACGCAGCGCGGGGTTAAGCATTTGCAGGAACTAGCTGTAGCTACACGTGCGGGCTACAGGGCTTTGCTTACTTTTGTAATACAGATGGATGGAGTATCAGAAGTCAGAGCCAATATCTCAACCCACCCGGAGTTTGGAGCAGCGCTTGATGCTGCTAAGGCTGCCGGAGTTGAAGTACTTTTCTTGAAATGTCACGTTGAACCTGATTCACTGGAATTTTGTCAAGGTGATTAGGTAGGTGTATTTGTGACTTTTGACATCTATATCATAATATCGTTTATGTATAAATTGATTTAATACCAAGCCATATAAATACATTGAGTTGTTATTATCGTTTTCTTTTTGAATAGGATTCCCTGAGCGCTAGAATAATAACAATACAAATATCATGACCCCATTGTTATTACATAATGAACGGACAATAGTTAATAAAACTGATTTATGTAATACCAAAGTAAGATTTTCCAATATCTTGGTATTAAATGAAGGTGCAGAAATATAAATATGCAAAAAAGCTATCCTCAAGTATTATTCTTAAAAAGAATCTCTTTAAAACATAATTCTAAAAAAGAATCTCTATAAGATCATAATAAAAAAAGAATTCCTTTAAGATCATAATTCTTAAACAAGTAATCTCTATAAGATCATAATTAAAAAGAATTCCTTTAAGATCATAATTCTTAAACAAGTAATCTCTCTAAGATCATAATACGTAAATAAGAAATCAATCTATAATACATATTCATAAACAATCTGGTATGTGTACATAAAAACTGGTGGTATGCGTGAAATATATGCTATTATTATAATGAAGTAGCATATATTTTTATATGAATTACCGAGAATATTTTCACCACCGTCTATGTTTGTACTGCACAGTGAGGTAAAAGATAATATGAATCAGAAAAAATATTCTTTTCATACCTATGAAGAGCTTGTGACTATAGTGGATGTTATCAAAGACAGCAAGGATTACAAGTCTGCCTCCGGAGTGCTTATGCAGCTGTACAATCCCAAGATTGATGCCGATGATGAAGCTATTGTAGACTACATCAATGCAAATTGCAGTAATGCCTGCCTCATAGGACTTACCTGTGCTAACATAGCTGACGAGGAATTTGATATTAAGGATAATCCAATCGAGCTTAATATTACTTATTTTAAGAAAACTCGTCTGATAGAATATGATTTTGATCTTAATATAGCCACCGGATTTGTTGCCGGAAGAATGATCAACGAAGCACTTCAGGATATAGATGATGCGAAGTGCATGCTTACCTGCTATTCATGCGGTAGCGCGGTCATACATTCTTTTGTCAGTGAATTTAGCCATCATAAACTGCCGATGTTCGGAGCTAAGGCGGGGCGAAGCATCAGAGCCCTTAACACGGCCAAGGCCTATGGTAAAAGAGCTGGAGACAACAAGATAGTTTCTGTCATATTTGCAGGAACTGATCTCCATATTTTTATGGATAACTGTCTGGGCTTTAAGGAAATTGGTGTTGAGATGGTTGTCACCAAGACAGAGGGCGATAACATTATTGCAGAAATTGATCACAGGCCTGCTACTGAAGTTTATTCCAAATATCTCAAGGTTAGCCCAGGCAAATATTTTGTCGAGAATGTATGCGAATTTCCTATGATCTTCCATAGAAGGGATTGTGTGATAGCAAGGGTTCCTTCGGCTTATGGAGAGGATAATTCTATTCATTTTACTTCTGATGTGGTAAAAGGTGAAAAGCTAAGACTTTCATACGGAAGCGCGGATAATCTTCTGGATACTATCAGCGAATCTGTGCGCGGAATCAAGAATTTCAATCCGGAAGCGGTATTTTTGTTTGAATGTGGTAACAGAGTCCGTTTCCTCAAAGAAAAAGCAAGTAGTGAGACAGCAAGCTATAGGATTCTGTATCCGGAAGTCTCGGTTGCTGTGGGATATGCTGAAATCTATGAATCTGCGTCTGGAAGCGGCGGCGTTCTAAACAGCGCTCTTGTAGCTGTGGGACTTAAAGAAGATCCTGATGCTGAAGACGAGTTTAGACCCGGTGTTACTTATATTGACGATACACAGATTCAGGAAGATGAAAGAGATTATATCCCGTTTGTTGACAGAATTCTGAATTTCCTTGAGAGAACTTCAATAGAGCTTGATTCCATGAATAAAGAGCTCGGCAAGATAGCCTATACTGACCAGCTCACCAGGATTTATAACAGGTGGGAGCTTGAAAACAAGGTAAACGAAATCCTCTCTGAGTGCAACGAGGGCGGAAACAGGGCATCGATCATCTTCATGGATATTGATCACTTCAAGCATGTAAATGACACTTATGGCCACGATGTTGGAGATATGGTTCTAAGGGCCTCTGTAGATATTATCAGAGATAATCTCGAGGCACAGCATGTGTTTGGCAGATGGGGAGGAGAAGAATTTATTTATGTCCTTCCGGATACGGGTATTGATGAGGCAGTTGAATTTGCAGAAAACCTCAGAAAGCAAATTCAGGATAACTGCTTTGTTACTGTGCAGCATATAACTATGAGCTTTGGTGTTACCCAGAACATAGCGGGAGACACCCTTGAAACTTTTGTTAAAAGAGCTGACGACGGCCTTTACAAGGCAAAAGAAGGTGGAAGAAACAGAGTGGTAAGAAATTAATTTCTTTATTTTGTTCAAAAAATTTCTTGTGTAAACAGGTGCCTGATAATAAAATGGTAAAGATGGAAAAATCTAAATATTGGGAGGAGTATCATGGCACAAAGAACTGATATACACAAAGTTTTGATTATCGGCTCGGGACCGATTGTTATTGGGCAAGCGTGTGAATTTGACTATTCCGGTACGCAAGCCTGCAAGGCTCTTAGGAGTCTTGGATATGAAATTGTTTTAGTTAACTCCAATCCGGCAACTATCATGACGGATCCGGAGATGGCGGATAAGACTTATATCGAACCACTTAATGTGGAACGTGTAGCAGCAGTTATTGAAAAGGAAAGGCCAGATGCTCTTCTACCTAATCTTGGTGGACAGTCAGGCCTTAATCTGTGTTCTGAATTATACAAGGCCGGAATTCTCGACAAATTCAACGTAAAAGTTATTGGTGTTCAAGTTGACGCTATTGAGCGTGGCGAGGACAGAACAGAATTTAAAAAGACAATGGATATGCTTGGTATCGAAATGGCTCGTTCCAAGGCTTGTTACAGTATAGAAGAGGCTCTTGCCGAAGCTGATGAACTTGGATATCCTGTAGTGCTTCGTCCTGCCTATACAATGGGCGGCGCCGGTGGCGGACTTGTATATAACAAGGAAGAGCTTCAGACAGTTTGCGCACGTGGCCTTCAGGCATCTATTATTCATCAGGTTCTTGTTGAGGAGTCAATTCTTGGCTGGGAAGAGCTTGAACTTGAAGTTGTTCGTGACAAGGACAACAACATGATCACGGTATGCTTTATTGAGAATGTTGATCCTGTAGGCGTTCATACAGGTGATTCCTTCTGTACAGCTCCTATGCTCACTATTTCAGAAGACCTGCAAAAAGAGCTCCAGCGTCAGGCATATAAAATTGTAGAGCACATCGGCGTTATTGGTGGAACTAACGTACAATTTGCGCATGATCCTGTAAGCGGAAGAGTTATCGTAATAGAGATTAACCCAAGAACCTCACGTTCTTCAGCTCTTGCCAGCAAGGCTACAGGGTTTCCGATTGCACTTGTTTCAGCCAAGCTTGCTACAGGACTTACTCTTTCAGAACTCCCTGATTCTAAATTTGGAACCCTTGATAAATATGTTCCTAATGGCGATTATGTTGTTGTTAAGTTTGCACGCTGGGCTTTTGAGAAGTTCAGGGGAGTAGAAGATAAGCTCGGTACACAGATGAGAGCGGTTGGAGAAGTTATGAGTATCGGTAAGAACTTCAAAGAGGCTTTCCAGAAGGCAATCAGGTCCCTTGAAAAAGACCGCTATGGACTTGGATGTATTGAAAAGTTTGAGAAAATGTCCAGGGAAGAACTTCTTAGATTATTAAAGGACGCTTCATCTGAAAGATACTTCCTCATATATGAGGCAATTAAAAAGGGAGTTACCGTAGAAGAAATCTTTAATATAACCAAGGTTAAGCATTATTTCCTTAATGAGATAAAAGAGCTTGTTGAAGAAGAGAAAGCTCTTTTAACAGAGTCAAAGGGAAGCGTTCCGGCTAAGGAAGCCCTGATTAAAGCCAAAAAAGATGGCTTTTCGGATAAGTACTTATCAAAGCTCTTGGGAGTTTCCGAAGATGATATCAGAAACACCAGAATGGGCTTTGGACTTAATGAAGCCTGGGATGGTGTCCATGTATATGGCACAGATGGCAGTGCTTACTACTACTCAACATATCAGGATGAGAGCGCTTTAGAGCATCCTATGAAGCTTTCCACAGGTGAGAACAAGAAGATCATGATCCTTGGCGGCGGCCCTAACAGAATCGGTCAGGGAATTGAGTTTGACTATTGCTGCGTTCATGCTGCTATGGCGCTTAAAAAGCTCGGCTTTGAGACAATCATTGTCAACTGTAACCCTGAGACTGTTTCTACTGATTATGATACTTCAGACAAGCTCTACTTTGAGCCTCTTACACTTGAGGATGTTCTGCAGATATACCGCAAGGAGCAGCCACTTGGCGTAATTGCTCAGTTTGGTGGTCAGACACCACTTAATCTTGCTGCCAAGCTCAAGGAAGAGGGCGTTAATATTCTTGGTACAACCCCTGAAGTTATTGACCTTGCAGAGGACAGAGACCAGTTCCGCATGATGATGGAGAAGCTTGGAATTCCTATGGCAGAGGCAGGAATGGCATCTGATGTTGAGGAAGCCAAAGAAATAGCGGCACGCATCGGATATCCTGTAATGGTTCGACCTTCATTTGTTCTTGGCGGACGAGGAATGGAAATTGTCAGAAGCAAAGAGCAGATGGAAGAATACATGAGAGCTGCTGTTGGTGTAACGCCTGACAGACCTATCCTCATTGACAGATTCCTTCATAATGCGCTTGAATGTGAGGCTGACGCTATAAGTGATGGAGAGCATGCTTTTGTACCTGCGGTTATGGAGCATATTGAACTTGCAGGTATTCATTCAGGAGACTCTGCATGCATAATCCCATCCAAGCATATTTCAGACAAGCATCTTAAGACTATCGAAGAGTACACCAGAAAGATAGCTGTTGAGATGAATGTCGTGGGACTTATGAATATGCAGTATGCGATTGAGGATGATACTGTTTATGTTCTTGAGGCTAATCCAAGAGCGTCCAGAACAGTTCCGCTTGTATCCAAGGTTTGCGGAATCAGGATGGTTCCTCTTGCTACAGATATTATTACTGCAGAGCTTACAGGCCGTAAATCACCTGTGCCGGAACTAATTGCTACTAAGAAGGATGCTGAACCTCCTTATTATGGGGTAAAAGAGGCAGTGTTCCCATTTAATATGTTCCCTGAAGTTGATCCGGTTCTGGGACCTGAGATGAGATCAACTGGAGAAGTACTCGGACTTGCCAAAACTCCCGGAGAAGCCTTCTTCAAGGCAGAAGAGGCTGCTGGAATGGGACTTCCTCTTGAAGGAGCTGTTCTTATCTCACTTAATCAGGAGGACAAACCGCACGCTGCCTGCCTTGCAAAGAGCTTTGCAAAAGACGGCTTTAAGATTTATGCAACCGGTAAGACCTATGATCTTATTACAGAGGCTGGAATTGAAGCTACTAAGATAATGAAGAATTACGAGGGCGGACGTCCTAATGTAGAAGACATTATCAAGAATGGTGAGGTTCAGCTTATCATAAACACACCGATTGGCCGTGGAGCTGAGCATGATGACGGATATCTTCGCCGCGATGCGATCAAAGCCCGCATACCATACATTACAACTGTTGCTGCAGGTAAGGCTGCGGCAGAGGGCATTCATGAGGTGAAAGAGAAGGGCTGTGGCCATATCAATTCTCTTCAGGAATATCACGACAAGTTATAAGCTATAGCTAAAATAATGAATCAGCTCACTTCTCGTTGCTGTGATTACTTGTAACTCAAAATAGAGATATCATTTTCCTGGGACAAAGTACTCGATGCTACGCATCTCAAACAATTGTCCCAAAACGGAAATGATATCTCTATTTTATCGTTTCAGTAATCATCAGCTCCTGCGAATGATTCGCTGATTTATTATTTTTTTAGCTATTATTCTAAAATGTACTTCATACAAAGATAATAAACTCTGTCAAGCTCTGAAGAATGTTAATAAGATTGGTCGTCCGAGAATTGAGTATTATTGCATATAAATTGATTCTTCTATTATCAGGACTTGAAGAATGTTGAGAGGATGCCCCTTCCAAGGCTTGCACCGAGATTTCCGCCAAGGGTCTTGCCGAACTTACCAAACTTACCGCCAAGAGACTTGCCGACTTCTCGTCCGACTGTTCCTGCAACTGCATTACCAACTGATTTAGCAGCCTGCTTTTTCTTTTTGGCTTCGGCGGCTTCTGCCTTTTCTTTAGCCTTAGCAGCAGCGGCTTCTTCTTTTTCTTTTGCCTTAAGAGCTTCCTGCTCAGCCTTTAATTTAGCGGCAGCTTCTGCATCAGCCAGTCCCTTTCTTTCCAGGAATTCATAAGCTGAATCAGGGTCTTCTGGCTCATAGTACTTGCTATATAGTACATTCTGTTTGATTTCTTTTTCTCTGACAGAGGAATCTATAGCTCCCATCAGACTCTGTGGTGGGAGAATTTTTACTCTTTCAACGACTGTTGGGGTTCCGTCTTCGGACAGAAATGAAACTACAGCTTCACCGACGCCCAGTTCCTGAATAATATCGGCAGTCTTAAAAGCCGGATTTTCTCTAAATGAATCAGCAGCGGCCTTAACTGCTTTCATATCGGAAGGGGTATAAGCGTGAAGTGCGTGCTGGATCTTGTTACCGAGCTGAGCCAGAACACCATCAGGAATATCTCTTGGATTCTGAGTTACAAAGTAGATGCCGACGCCCTTGGATCTGATGAGCTTAACAACCTGCTCAATCTTGTCCATAAGAAGCTTGGGAGCATCGTCAAATAACAGATGGGCTTCGTCAAAGAAAAATACCATCTTGGGTTTATCAAGATCGCCAACTTCAGGAAGTGTCTCAAACAGTTCAGACATCATCCATAAAAGGAAGGTCGCATACAGCTGACCGTTATTTATAAGGCTTGTGCTGTCGAGAATGTTGATCATTCCCTTGCCGCCTTCGCCTATAGTAAACCAGTCTTTGATATTAAGCGCAGGCTCGAAAAAGAATTTGTCACCGCCTGCAATTTCCAGAGCTACTATAGCTCGGACAATTGCTGAAATACTTACTTTGGATATGTTGCCATAATCAGCAGCAAGCTCTTTGTTATTCTCGGAAATATAGTTGAGAATAGCTTTTAAATCCTTGGTATCAACTAAAAGAAGCTCATTGTCATCTGCAATTTTGAAAGCAATAGACAAGATATTGCTCTGAAGGTCGTTAAGACCTAGTATCCTTGATAAAAGAAGTGGTCCCATCTCTGAGACAGTAGTGCGAAGCGGAATACCTTTTTCGCCAAAAACATCCCAGAAAGTAGCAGGATATTTCTGATATTTAAAGCCTGCCTGATCAAGACCGAATTTCTGAATTCTCTTTTGCATATCCTCTGAATCTGTGCCCTCAAGCACCATTCCGGACAGATCGCCCTTGACGTCAGCTAAGAATACCGGTACTCCCATGTCACTGAAAGATTCTGCAAGGACCTTCAGGGTGACTGTTTTACCGGTTCCTGTAGCACCCGCTATAAGCCCGTGCCTATTAGCCATTTTAGGCAAAAGAAATACATTTTCCCCATTATCATTGTTAGCTACCCATATTTTCCCGTCTTTATACATACCCTTTCTCCATTCCGCCGCTAAAAACGGCTAACACTCTAGTGTCAATTATAGCATGGCTCATGCATTTATGGACTAATGCCAGGGAGAAAACTTGGCGATTTTTTGTATTTTTCTGTATTAATAGGGAGTGCCGGAGTAGTATGAGGGTCTACTCCGGCTGGTGTAAAAAAGTTGTTATGAAAGTGTTTGTCCTTTCTGAAAAAACTATATCTTTTTAACCTTAAAATAACCTAAAAGTTTATAAAACTTTTTAATTTGTTGTAAGTAAAACATAATAGAATAATAAATGAGGAACTATTGTCTTTGAGCTAATTCTTTTTACGGATTGGATTTTCTATGGGAATTACCGTTGAGGAACTTAGGAATTACATAAAGGTCATGCAGGGGATGTACGATGTTGTACGACTGGTTGAACCTGCATCATGTCATGTGGTCAAGGCTGATCCTGCGGAAGGAGCACTTGAGGGGGAAAAGTGCTATACCACCTGGGGAAAGTGCGAGAGATGTACTAATTGCACGAGCTATCAGGCAACGATCAGAAACAGAGTTCAGGAAAAAAATGAGGTTAGAGATGGTGTGGAATGCCATGTGATCTCGCTTCCTGTTCCAACCGAGAAAAATGGGATCAGAAATAATTCATATTGTATTGAACTTGTAAGCTATGGTAAAAAAGCTTCCGGATCACGTGAAAACGAGATTCTTGCAGTGACCGGTAATAACGAAGATGCTCTTTATGTGAGCATTGTTGGAAATAAAAGGGTAAGTGATGAGATTATTTCCCTGTCCCTTCTTGATTCTGAGATAGGTCTTATTTGTTTTGACGAGGCTGGAAATTGCATATATTCCAATAAACAGGCTTTTAAAATGTTTCATATTCCAAATGAGCTCAGCAAAATGCAGGAGTTCATTAAGGACTGGCTGATAGATCAGTATATCAGGAATACTTCTGGAGTCTGGAGTCAGTACTATTCTTATGAAGGCTCTGAATATCTTTATGAAGTTCACCAGATGGTTGCAACTACCGAGCATGGTAATGGAATACTGGGCTCTTGTATAGCTGTCATGAATATTACTGATGAAGCTCTTAATACCGGCGGCGTCAAGTTCAGGGAAACGCATGATGCTCTTACGGGTATATATAATCAGGAAGGCTTCTATAAGTCAGTTAGAGCTGCGATTACCGATAACCCGGATGAAGAGTACTACATAATGTGCTCTAATATTCGGAAATTTAAGCTTATCAATCAGCTTTTTGGCATGGAAAAAGGAGATGAGGTGCTAAAGAGCATAGCAAGAAATCTTGAGCAGTGGTGCGTAAAGGGTGAAATATATGGAAGAACTCATTCGGATGAGTTTGTTCTTTTCATGAAAAAGAAAAACTTTATCCAGGAAGAGTTTGTAGAGGCGGTCAGAAATGTTGCGTCTCTTTTGGACAGCAGTATATATAGGCTTGAGTTTCAGATTGGCGTTTATCAGATAGCTAATGTGCGTGAACACATTTATGAAATGCTCGATAAGGCCAGAATGGCCATGGAATCCATACCGGATGGAAAAGAGCTGACAATTGCCTTCTACGACGATGAAATGCTCAGTAATACTTTGCGTGAAAATGAAATCATAAATAGTTTTCACGCTGCGCTTGATGAAGGACAGTTTCATATCTTCCTGCAGCCGCAGGTAGACAAAAATGGAAAACTATCAGGCGGAGAGGCTCTTGCCAGATGGATTCATCCTGAGAGAGGTATTATTCCTCCGGGAATGTTTATCGGTGTTCTGGAGAATGCCAATCTGATCTACAAGATGGACAGATATGTTTGGGAGCTTGCTGCGAGACAATTGTCTTTATGGAAAGGCACAGATAAGGAAAAGTACAGGATTTCAGTTAATATTTCTCCTAAGGATCTTCAATTTCTTGATATTGAAGTTGTATTTAGCGAGCTTGCAGATAAGTATCAGATCGATCCGGGAAAACTGAATCTTGAGATAACAGAAACAGCAGTTGCTTCTAATATTGGTAATTGTATCGAGCATATGGATCATCTTAGAAAGAAGGGCTTTCTTGTAGAAATAGATGATTTTGGA
Source organism: Butyrivibrio proteoclasticus B316 (assembly GCF_000145035.1). Lineage (NCBI taxonomy): Bacteria > Bacillati > Bacillota > Clostridia > Lachnospirales > Lachnospiraceae > Butyrivibrio > Butyrivibrio proteoclasticus. Next base: position 2,056,375 of record NC_014387.1, on the reverse strand, counting down.
TCGGGATATTCGTCACTTAATCTGCTCAAGGATTTTGTTGTAGATGTTCTTAAGATAGATATGAAGTTTCTTCCTACTTCCAAAGATCACAGAAGAGCTGAGATTATTCTGGAGCATATTATTAATATGGCCCAGAGTCTTGATATGGTCGTCATAGCTGAAGGCGTCGAGACCAAAGAACAGCTACAGATGCTATGTAAGATGGGTTGTAATCTTTTCCAGGGATACTATTTTTCTAAACCGGTTGATATTGAGACCTTTGAGGGATATGATGGAAAGATAGAACAGTGAATACATAAGAAAACCACCCTTAATGGGTGGTATATTTTTGGGAGGAGGGGTTGCCTAGTGGGGAACCAGACAACCCGTGTATGAAAAAAAGTATTGTTGGGGGTTCAGAAGGTATATCCTTCTGATAGGTATATATTACAATCTAACTGTTGCCAAATTGTGACTGAACTCTAAAAGAAGTATGACCTATTCTAAATAATTTATGGGAGAATAAGAAAAAATGTCAAAAAATAATCGAAATAAAGCATATAAAAATGGCGCAAAGGGGCAGAAAAACAGCAGATTTGGAAGGCTTATGATGTCGCTTGTGATTCTGGGAGTGGTCGTTTTATTGTTCATAAATTTTGCACTTCCTATGTTAAAAGGTTCTGTTAAAAAAGCTGCTGCTGAGAAAACTGTAGATATTCTTACTGAAAATGCTGTCAAGGTTGCAGGTGAAGATTCTCAGGTCGCGCAGATCCTTGAAAATATGTCCGAAGAAGATAAGGAAGTTGTTACCGAGATAGTTGAGAACCATATGGATGCTGAATCTGTGACAGAGGTTATGGGGTATGTTTCTGAAGGCGACAAAGATGGCCTTATGAGATATGCTGCCGAGATCTTACTCCAGAAGAAATTGCCAAACTTGCAGAGATGTATGGAAAGTACGGGGAGTGATTATTTTTTCCGCGTAAGATGAAAATGATGCTAAAGCATCCGCGTATCGGAGAAAGAGTGTCGCGAGCGACATTCTTTTTTGTATAACGCAAAAACACCCACGGGGGGACGTGAGTGCCTGCGATTTTCTTATGAGGGGGAGATAGTGATTTGGTTCCGATTTGATTCGTGAACCGAGCTGCATCACTAACTTGGTTATTATACTAAACCCTAATTGTGTTCAAAAAGTGAAGAAAATTATTATAAAATGTGAAATGTATAAAATTCTTTTACCAATACTGAAAATTGAATAATTATTACAATAATATGTCTGTGATATTGAAATTGAACTCCACTAAAGGCCTGATTTAATACATATTTAATAATATTTTGGAGGATACAGTGCTAGGATGAGCTTAACAAGAAATAGCATGGAGGCTGTTTAGGTTATTTGCAGGGAAGCATGGTACATGGATGATTGGTTATTGCAGGGATGCAAAAATCTAGGAGGTCTTTATGAGTGGTGTATCTTCCATAGGCGGATATCAGGATTATTCCGCATATTCTTCTATAGCAAGTGGCGGTACTATTAACAAAGCGTCAGAGGACGCGTCAGGTCTTGCAATTCAGGAAAAAACCAAATCACAGGTAAATGGACTTGATGCAGGATCTGAAAATCTTACTTCAGCAAAATCGGCACTTAATATTCAGGATGGAGCTTTATCTGGTGTTGAAGATTATCTTCAGTCAATCAAAGAATTATCAGTTAAGGCTATGAATGGAACTCTTTCACAGGATGATAAAGAGAGTATACAGACCCAGATCAAGGAATATTTAAAGGGTATTAATGATTTAGCTGAGAGTACTACTTATAATGAAAAGAATCTGACAAATAATGATGGTTCATTAAAGGTAGCTTCGGATGGTAACGGATCAACTGAATCTGTTGCAACACATAATGCGACAACTGATGCACTTGGAATCTCGGAGTATGATGTTACCGGTAATTTTGATATGAGTGTTATCGATAAAGCCATAGAGAAGGTTTCAAGTCAGAGAGCTGAAACCGGAGCGCAGACAAATGGCGTAGAGAGTGCTCTTACATACAATTCACACGCAGCTATGGAACTTAATGGTTACCAGATGGACAAGGAAGAAGAAAAAGTGACTAAGGCTCTTGAAGAACTTAAGACCAAACAGGCACTGGATTCTTATCAGGCAATTCTTCAGAAACAGCGTCAGGAGGATGAGCAGCAGAAGTCAATGGCGATTTTTGCATAAAGTAGGTAGTTTTTTTTTCTTAACATATATTTGAGAATGCGGAGGGAGTTGCCATTACGGCTCTCTCCGTATTAAATTGCAAAAAAGAAAAACAAAAACTGAAAAACAAAAATATATGGATATTAAATATAGTCTTTTGTTATACTTTATAAGTCAGAACTATGATTGCGAGGGGTAAGAGTGAACAGATACAGAATTTACGGACTTATAATAGAAACAGAAAACACGTTTATTCAGCTTGAAAAGGCCGGGGCTGATGAAGGAGATGCCGGGAACACTATATTTATTCGACAGGAGAAGTGTGCCGATGAAGTTGTTTCGGCAGTTCAAAAGGCTGATGCAATGAAACTTAAATATGTGATTTCTTCCGAGACTTCAAGCTTTTTTAATAAGGGCGGATACTATATGATCCGCAATGGAAAAGATATTATTTTTGAGACCAAGGAGGGATATACACCAAGTACAGTTTCGGCATGGCTTTTGGGCTATTGCATGGCTATTTTGTTATACGAGAGGCGGACTATAGCAATTCATTGCAGCGCTGTGGCCGGAAAAGATGGGGCATTCCTTATTTCGGGAGAGATGGGCGCCGGTAAATCTTCACTGACCAGAAAAATGCTGGAAAGAGGCTTTGGCATAATGGCTGATGATGTTGCTGCGGTCAGACTTTCTGATAAGGAAGGAGTGTCTGATCAGAGTGGTGTGCATGATAGTGCTGCTGAATGTGCTTATGTTTATCCTGCCTTTCCATATCAGAAGCTTTGCAGAAATGAAGTTGAGAGCAGGAATTTTGACATGGATGAGCTTATTTATATAGATGAGACCAAAGATAAATTCCTTGTTCCTGTAAAAGACAAATTCGTTTCAAAACCTCAGAAACTACAGTTTATGATTTATCTTCTGGTTGGTGAAACTGAGGATGTGGCAGTTCAAAAGCTGTCTGGACTTAACCAGCTCATGGCAATTCGCCGTAATGTTTTCCTTCATCGTCTTACAGGAGACTGGGAGAATAGCAGAGAATATGGAGAGCTTTGCCTCAAGATAGCATCGAAGTGCCCTGTGTATATGATTGTCAGACCTGCTACAGGTAATTCGCAGGATAAGATTGCTGATATTGTAGAAAATATATATAGAGGAATAGAAGTTTGATTATTTTATAAGTACATATTATAAATATGTAAAGAATAAAGCAGAGATGACATATTACAAAAAGCCACAGGGAAACCTGTGGCTCTTATAATAAGCAAAATCAATACATATAATTATGATGGGATTTCTATAGGATCGTCAGGTGAGCCCTCAGACATTACTACATAAATATCCTTTGGATTACCAAACTCTAAATCACCCACATTTATCTTAACAGTCTTAAGTACTTCTGTGCTGTTAAGGGTTACTGAATTGATTTCCGGTTTATTCCAATTTTTCATACCACGTTTCTCCCTTCACAAGATTTAGATAATATTATTATCTTCCAAAAATGTGATGACGTAAACTTTTCTATCAAAATTGTAACAAAAATTAAATAAGTATAAAGTCTGATAAGTTCATTATTCGGAAAATTACATTTATTATTGACCGCAAGTATTCGTGGGAATATAATAGCCTAGGCTTTAATATCCTTTATATTGATAAGATATAAAGGGTATTTTTGTTTGCTTATTACAGATACATAGGTGGAGGATATTATGGAAAACGAAAAATTAAAGCCGATGCTGTTTACAGCCCTCAAGGGATACACTGGTAAGCAGCTGGCACAGGATGTTGTATCAGGAATAATTGTGGCTATCATTGCATTGCCGCTGTCAATTGCACTTGCACTTGCTTCAGGTGTTGGCCCGGAGGAAGGTTTGTACACGGCGATTGTTGCAGGATTTATTATTTCTTTCCTCGGTGGTAGCAGAGTCCAGATTGCAGGACCTACAGCAGCTTTTGCTACGATAGTAGCCGGAATTGTTGCTAATAAGGGCATGGAAGGACTTGCGCTTGCTACTATTTTTGCAGGAGTTCTTCTTATTTTAATGGGTGTATTCAGACTGGGATCACTTATTAAGTTTATTCCTTATACTATTACTACAGGATTCACAGCAGGAATCGCTGTAACTATTGCTATCGGACAAATCAAGGATTTCCTTGGACTTACATATCCTGCCGGAACAGCTACGGTAGAAACTGTAGATAAGGCTGCAGCTATAGTCCGTAATATCAGCACCTTTAACTTACAGGCTTTGATCGTAGGTCTTGTATGTCTTGCTATTCAGATTGTATGGCCTAAGATCAGCAAGAAAATTCCGGGATCTCTTATAGCAGTTATTGTTGGAATTTTGATGGTTAAGCTCCTTGGTATGAACGTAAATACAATCGGGGATTTGTATGAGATCAAGGGACAGCTTCCAACTCTTACAATTCCAGCATTTAGCTTTAAGACACTTACTTCAGTCGCCGGAGACGGAGTTACAATTGCTATTCTTGCAGCTATCGAGTCGCTTTTGTCATGCGTTGTTGCTGACAGCATGATAGACAGCAAACACAGATCAAATATGGAACTTGTTGCACAGGGCGCAGGTAATATCGGATCTGCTTTATTCGGAGGTATTCCAGCCACAGGTGCGATCGCACGTACAGCAGCTAATATCAAGAATGGTGGCAGAACACCTGTTGCCGGAATGGTTCATTCAGTTTGTCTTGTGCTTGTACTTGTAGTATTGATGCCATATGCGGCTCTTATTCCAATGCCTACTATAGCAGCAATTCTTTTCATGGTTGCTTATAATATGTGCCAGTACAAAACTTTTGTTCATCTGTGTAAGACTGCTCCAAAGAGCGACATTATTGTACTTGTAACAACTTTTGTTCTTACTATTGTATTTGACCTTGTTGTAGCTATTGAAGTTGGTATGGTTCTTGCGTGCCTCCTGTTCATGAAGAGAATGAGCGAAGAGTCCAGAATCCGTGGCTGGAAGTACTATGATCCTGAGGATGATCCTGATGGCCCGGGACTTAAAGATATCCCTAAGCATGTAAGAGTATATGAGATCAGCGGACCTATGTTCTTTGGCGATGCTGAGCAGATTGCAGCTATAAGCTTTAAGGACTTCACAAGAGCCCTTGTTATCAGAATGCGTGGTGTACCTGCTATTGATGCAACAGCTATGCACTCATTTGAACAGCTTTATGAGAAGTGCAATAAAAACGGAGTTCAGCTTGTGTTCTCACATGTTAATGAACAGCCGATGAATACTATGGAAAAAGATGGTTTCGTAGACCTTGTAGGAAGAGAAAACTTCCTTCCTCATATTGATGAAGCTCTTAAGAGAGCAGCTGAAATAAAGTAATAAAAAAGCATCTGACTACTTTGATCCCAAGAAGTCAGATGCTTTTTTTATTAAACATATTATTGTTAAAACACAAGATATGGTATAATAAATGCATAAGTCATACAAATAAGGGGGACCTACGCATGAAGAAGATCTACGTATTGGACACCAACGTTTTGATTCAGGCACCTCACGCTCTTAAGTGCTTTGATGACAACGAGGTCGTTCTTCCGCTGGTAGTCTTGGAGGAACTCGATGGCCACAAGAGGGACGAGGGCGAGCGAGGAGCAAATGTCCGTGAGGCTATCAGGATTTTAGAGCAGCTTAGAGGCGCAGGGGATTTGGTCAAGGGAGTTAAGCTTGACAATGGAGGCTTTCTTAGAGTTGAGAAGAACTTTAAGGATGTAGAGCTTCCAAAGGATATGGCAGAGTATAAATCTGATAACCGTATCCTGAAGGTTTGTAAGGGACTTAGTGATAGTAGTAAAGAACAGGTTATTCTGGTTACCAAGGACATTCTGATGCGTATCAAAGCCCAGATTCTTGGCGTCAGATCTGAAGACTTTACTACAGAGCAGGTAGCGGGAGAAGGAGAACAGTACAGCGGCCGTATTTCCGTATACGCACCGGAAGAGGCATTTAAAGATTTTAAGAAAAAGGGGATACCTGTCAGCAAGGTATATTGCTGTGATGAGGAGGGAAATCAGTATACACCGGAGCTCTATGAAAATGAATTTGTGGTTATAAGAGCTGACCAGTCCACTAACAAAACCCAGATGGGGCGTGTTTGCGGCGAATACATCAAGAAGCTTGAATTTGAGAAGAGCCAGCCCTATGGTGTTAAGCCGAGGAATGCCGGACAATACTTCCTTCAGGAAGCTTTGATGCAGCCTGCGGATGTTGCGCCACTTGTAATCGTAAAAGGAATGGCTGGAACTGCCAAGACTTTCTATTCTCTTGCTGTAGGTCTTGAGAAGATGATCAACAGGCCAACGGGGGAGTATCGTAGAATTCTGATCTGCAGACCAAACTCGCAGTTTGACGATGATATTGGATTTCTTCCCGGAGATGAGCAGGAGAAGATTTCTCCTCTTATGAGGCCTATAATTGATAACCTTGAGCAGCTTATTGATTCTAATGAAGAAGAACGCTACAAGGACGAAAAAGAGCTTCAGGGCAAGACTGATGAAGTCTTTGAAAGGGGAATTGTTCAGTGTGAAGCTTTGAACTTTATCAGAGGAAGATCTATTCTGAAAACCTATCTGATAATTGATGAAGCTCAGAACATGACTCCTACTCAGGCGAAAGGAATTATAACGAGAGCCGGCAAAGATACCAAAATAATTCTTCTTGGCGATCCTAATCAGATTGACAGGCCATTCCTCGATGAGAGGACTAATGGATTGTCTTATGCATCAGAACACATGAAGGGAAGCCCTCTTGCCTGGCAGATTTCTCTTTCGGCATCAGAATGTGAGAGAAGTAAACTTGCAATGGATGCAGTCAACAGAATGAAGGATAAAGACAATTTCTGAAAACACTTTTTACCTGTATATTGGAATCAATAGAATAGGAGTTTTGACATTATTGGAAACTGGTTTTACAATGTAATGGTATACATATTGTAAATATGATATATTTCTGAAACTAAAAAAGTTTATATTGATATAATGTGGACGGAGCCGCTATAAGGGTGGCTCCGTCCTTGTTTTATCGCGAGTTTGAGCACTTTGTTAATTTGTTAATAAATATTTTATAATTGAACATTATATAGTATAATAGCCTTTGCGACTTTAAATCTTTTATATCAATTTATTAGAATTAGGGGTAAAAAATGGACATTAGAATTGAGAATCTGACAAAAACATATGGCAGTCTAAACGCAGTAGATCATATGAATCTCAGAATCAATGATGGCGAGCTTGTAGGTCTTTTGGGACCATCCGGATGTGGTAAATCTACAACTCTTTTTATGCTGTCAGGACTTACAACACCTACAGAGGGTAAGATATTCTTTGGAGACAAGGATGTAACATCTATTGCTCCGGAGGACAGAGAGATTGGACTTGTTTTCCAGAACTATGCTCTGTACCCACATATGACAGTAGAGGATAACATCACATTCCCACTTATCAATCGTGGCGTCAAGAAAGCTCAGGCCAAGGAAGAGGCATTTGAGATTGCCAAGGTTGTTAAGATTGAACAATATTTGAATAGAAAACCAAGTGAGCTTTCAGGTGGTCAGCAGCAGAGAGTTGCTATTGCCAGAGCTCTTGTTAAGAAACCTCAGGTTCTTCTTCTTGATGAGCCTTTATCAAACCTTGATGCTAAGCTTCGTGTAGCAACAAGAGAAGAAATCAGACGTATTCAGCAGGAAGTTAAGATTACAACTATTTTCGTAACACATGACCAGGAAGAGGCTATGAGTATTTCTGATCGTATTGCTGTTATGAAGGAAGGCGTTCTCCAGCAGTATGAGGTACCTCAGACAATGTACCTTAATCCTGCAAATGAATTTGTAGCAAATTTCCTTGGAACTCCTGAAATCAACAACATTGAAGTTGATGTTAAGGATGGAGTTATCACATCAGGCGAAGTGGTTCTTAGAACAGGTGCCAAGCTTGCTGATGGACATTATCATGCAGGAATCAGACCTGAATCTTTCTATATAGATGAAAACGGAATCTCTTTTGCTGTTGACAATCTTCGTATGACAGGACGTGACCTTCTTCTGTTCACTAAACTTGGTCAGTCTGTTGTTCGTGTTCTTGTTCACTCTTATATGCAGGTATCTGAGGGAGATACAATTAAGGCTTCTGTTCGTGAAGGACATATCCTTGTATTTGATTCTTCAGAAAAGCTTATAGGCAGATTCTAATAGGTGAAAAAGGGAGAACAATATGGATAAGAAGAGTTTTAAGGGATATTTATATCTCCTTCCATCTATCATCATCATGCTTGCTTTTACAATTTACCCATTGATAAGAGCAGTCATTATGAGTTTTTTGGGCGATTATAGTATTATCAGTCATGGCTATACATCAATTGGCTTTGATAACTATAAAACGCTTTTTGCAGATCCTGATTTTGCACTATCACTTAGGAATACAACTATTTATGTTATATGCGTAGTACCTGCTTCAATTATTCTTTCTCTTATCATTGCGGTACTGATCAATAGTTGTACCAAGACTAAGGCATTTTTCCAGACAGTATACTTCCTTCCTTACGTAACCAGCGTTATCGCTATTGGTATCGTTTGGAGATGGATGTTCAACAGCAACTATGGACTTATCAACTATTTCCTGGGATTTTTTGGAATTGATCCTATTCCATGGCTCAATCGTCCTGAGTATGCTATGCCTGCACTTATCATTTTCGCTATTTGGAAGAGCATGGCATTTAACATCCTTATTTTCCTTGCCGGTCTTCAGACTATTCCGGAAGACCTTTACAGAGCTGCGAGAATTGACTCTACACCTAAGATTCGTGTATTTACTAAGATTACAGTTCCTCAGCTTGCACCTATGATTGTTTATTCCAGTGTTATTGGTATGATCGGTGCCTTCAAGGTTTACAACGAAGTATTCTCTCTTTTCCAGGGCAAGGCAGGCCCAGCCAACAAGGCTATGACTATTGTGTATTTCATTTATGACAAATTCTACAATAGTTACAAGTATGGTGTTGCTGCAGCCGGATCAGTTGTTCTGTTCCTTATCATTTTGGTAATGACTCAGATTCAGCTCAGAGTAACCGGTGAAAAGAAGAAAAAATAAGAGGAAATAAAGATGACACAGAAAAGAAAAGTAGGAAATATCATAGCTACTGTTTTAAAATATGCAGTTCTGATATTTGGTGCGATATTTACAATCCTTCCTTTTGTATGGATGATTTCATCTTCACTTAAGACACCAACAGAACTTGTTCAGATTCCACCAAGTCTTTTCCCGGAGAGTCCTCAGTGGGTTAACTATAGTGAGGCTTGGAAAGCTGCTCCATTTGCAAGATATTTTGTAAATACACTTATTGTTACATTATGTACAACATGCGGAGTACTTGTTACTACTGTGCTTTCAGCATTTGCATTTTCAAGACTCAATTTCCCCGGAAAGAAGACTGTTTTTTCATTATTCCTTGCTACACTTATGATCCCGGGCGAAATGCTTATCATTACAAACTACGAGACAATCATTAATTTGAAGTGGATTGATTCATATAAGGCTATGATCATTCCTTGGATTTCAAGTGCATTCTATATCTATCTTCTGACAAGATTTTTTATGCAGGTTCCGGAATCTCTTTATCTTGCTGCCAAGGTAGATAAATGTTCAGACTTCAAGTACATGATCAAGATCATGGTTCCTATGAATAAGCAGGCTATTTTCTCAATTGCAATCCTTAACATAATAAGTTCATGGAATGCATTCCTGTGGCCACTTCTTGTTACTAACTCACAGGAGATGAGAGTATTGTCAAATGGTCTTGTAAGATTCCAGACTGAGGCCGGTTCATCAACAGAGCTGATAATGGCAGCATCCTGTATGCTTGTTATGCCTATTATCATTATTTATCTATTCCTTAGAAAATACATCATTGAAGGTGTAACCAGGAGTGGACTTAAGGGGTAATATCTGCTATACTGAAGGGCTGGTCTATGGCCCGGTATTATTGATCATTTAAGGTTCTTCAGCCTTTTATGATAGATGCTTTTTTTAAGAAAGAGAGGGATTATGAAATGAAGTTAAAGAAAATTGGTGCAAGCATCCTTGCGATGGCTATGGCAACATCAATGCTCGCAGGTTGCGGACAGAGTGCTAGCACAGAGACTCCTGCTGACACTCAGCCTACAGAGGCAGTTGAGACACCTGCTGCTGAGGCTACAACAGAGGAGGCTGCTCCTGCTGGTGAAGCTAAGAACATCGAGGCAACAGAGATTACATTCTGGCATGCTATGAATGGTAACCTTGAGTCAGTTCTTTCAGAGATCACAGACGAGTTCAACAACTCAAATGAGTATGGTATCAAAGTTACACTTGTTAACCAGGGTGCATACGGCGACCTTCAGACTAAGCTTCAGGCAAGTGCTGCAGCTGATGCTCTTCCAGATCTTGCTCAGGCTTACAACAACTGGCTTACACCTTACCTTGACAAGATTGTTAAGCTTGATGATTTTGTAGCTAACGACTTTGATAATTGGGATGATGTAGTAGAAGCTTATCGTGATGAGTGTTCAGAGTTTGGCTTCATCCACGCTGTTCCTTACAACAAGTCAACATATGTTCTTTTCTATAACAAGACAATGTTTGATGAACTTGGACTTACAGTTCCTGAGACATGGGCAGATGTTGAGGCTGATGCTAAGGCTGTTATGGATGCTAAGAACATTTCATTCATCGGTTTTGATGACCTTGCAGGTGCTGTAGAGGCTTCTCTTCGTCAGGATGGTGCTGACTATGTAGATGCTACAGGTGCTCTTTTCAACGATGATAAGGGTCTTGAGACATGCACATACCTTTCAAACCTTTACAACAACGGCTATGCTCGTCTTGTTGGTGAGGATGGTTATTTCTCAAACGTACTTAGCAATCAGCAGATCGCTTCTTACGTTGGTTCTTCAGCTGGTGTTTCTTACATCAAGGCTGAGGGCTGGGATCTTGGTGTAGCTCCACTTCCAGGAAACGTTAACAAGGCAGCTAACATGGCTGGTACAAACATCGTTATGTTCTCACAGGATTCTAACAAGCAGCTTGCAGCTTGGGAGTACCTCAAGTACATCACAAGCACAGAAGCTATGACAAAGTGGGCTGTAGGTACAGGTTACCTTCCAATCAGACAGTCTTCTTATGAGACTCCTGAGTACAAGGCTTACATGGATGAGAACGTTTGCGCAGCTGCATGCTATGAGCAGGCTAAGGATTTCTTCTTCTCACCTACATTTGAGTCTTCTAACGACATCAGATCAACAGTTCCTTCAACTGTTGAGCAGCTTGTATATGACAAGGCTGATGCTCAGACATGGCTCGATACACTTGTAGAGGCAATTAACGCTCAGTAATTATTTATAGGATATATTTGATGAGTAGGGGAGACTCTTCTTCCCTACTCATTTTTCTATCAGCTTTTTTATGAGGTAATTTTTTTATGACTAAAATGAAGTTTTACAGTGGGCTTAAAGAAATAGGTGGAACTGTCATTGGGGTAGAGACAGATAAGGCTATTTGTTTATTTGATTTTGGTTTTGCCTATGCTGACAGAATAGATAGCAAGGTACCACTTCGAAAAGGTTTGGAAGCTTACGATTATGTTAAGCTTGGTGTACTTAATGCTATTGATGGTATTTATGAGCCTGAAATAGCTAATAAATTAGAAATCAAGGGATATGGTGAGACAGATAAAGAGATATTTGTCATCATATCTCATATGCATATAGATCACATGGGCGGACTTGGAGCACTAGACCAGAGAATGCCTGTGTACATGAGTAGAGAATCAGCTACTCTTTATCATGAACTTGGAGTAATGAATGAGCTCGAAATAAGAGAGCATGAGAATATAATTCCTGTTGATTATGATGGATCCTTTACTGTTGGCGATATTACTGTTACCTGCGTTCAGGTTGATCATGATGTGATAGGGGCATGTGGATTTATGATAGCTACTCCTGACGGAAATATCTGCTACACAGGTGATTACAGGTACCATGGCTATCATCCTGAAATCAGCGCTGCTTTTGCTCAAAAATGTAAGGGCGCTGATGTTATGATAAGTGAAGGAGTGACTATAAGTCATGGCGATGTTGATGTTCTCTCACTAGAGGGACCTGCCAGAGAGACATCAGAGCTTACTCTTCTTGATAAGATGAAAGAGTATGCCAAGACAGAGCAGGGGCTCATAGTCATTAACAACTATAATAGAAATGTAGAACGTGTTCATAATTTTGTATCTGCAATCAGAGAGTCCGGAAGAGAACTAGTATTATCACCTGTTCAGGCTGAGTATGTTGCGGCTTTTTATAAAGAAGATAGATTTTCTGTTTACATGCCGGAAGGAGGAGAGATAAATGCTCCTCTTGCCAGGAATTGCCAGGTGGTAACCAGAAAGATGCTCCTTGATAATCCGTCAGGATATGTTCTTCAGCAGGACTACAAGGACAGCTATGAGTTATTTGAACTTGCAGGAGTCATTTCTGTTTATCTTCACATGGATGGAGCTCCGCTTGGAGATTATGATCCATCTTTTGCTAAGTTCTATGACCTTTTATCTGTAGCCGGAATAAATGTTGTCAGATGCGGACTAGGAGGCCATGCTGAACCTTATTATCTTAGGAAGCAGGTTGATGATATAGCACCAAGAACACTTATCCCTCTTCATAGCTTTAGACCGGAACAGCTATTATCCAAGAAGGCTGGCAAGATTATTCTTCCAAATGTGAATGATACGATCGTTCTTGATAATGGTGAATGCTACTATGATAATAGTGCGTGGTGCTGGAGCTACTGTAAGCATGAGTAATGCCTGCGTTAAGTAAATAATGGTATGATGAGCACTCTTGTAAATTAACATTTCAAGGGTGCTTTTTTATCAAAGAAAATGAAAACATAGGTGATATATGTGTCTTTGACACACGGACATTTGTCTTTATGCACAATGATTTTTAAAGTTTCACAAAATAATTGTGTATTATTTTGTACTAAAAGGGCTTTTTTATCTGCTAAATTTGCATTATAATTTCTTAAGACTTTAGTTGATAAAAGTGTGAAAATAATGTATATATATGCATAATAGTTTTAAAATATACATTTTCTATACGAAAACAATCTTTATTACAATCATTAAACGTATTATATGTCAGGTTAATATCGCTAATTGCTATATTGGTACAGAACAGTTCTGATCGATTGATGGGAGATTATATATGGCGCAGCTTTGGGGTGGAAGATTTACTGGAAGTATAAATGAACTTGCATGGAACTTTAATGCTTCAATCACTTTTGATAAGAGGTTTTTGGAAGTTGATGTTCGCGGTAGTAAAGCGCATGCTTCCATGTTAGCTAAACAGGGAATTATTTCCGAGGAAGAGAAGGAGCAGATAGTAAATGGGCTTGACTCAATCCTTCAGGACGTAATTGATGGTAAGCTTGAGATAACTACCAAATATGAAGATATTCATAGCTTTTTGGAAGCTAATCTTATCGACAGAATAGGTGATGCCGGTAAAAAGGTTCATACAGGCCGCAGCAGAAATGATCAGGTGGCGCTTGATATGAGGCTTTATGCAAGAGGCGAAGTGGAGCATATGTCTGAGCTTCTAAGGAATATGCTGAACTGCCTTAATGGAATCATGAAAGATAATCTTGATACCTATATGCCGGGATTTACCCATTTACAGAAAGCTCAGCCTGTGACACTGGCTCATCATATTGGCGCCTATTATGAGATGTTTAAAAGAGACCTTCTTAGAATGAAGGATATCTATAACAGAATGAATTATTGTCCGCTTGGAGCCGGAGCACTTGCAGGAACCACATATCCTCTTGACAGGGAATATACAGCAGAGCTTCTTGATTTCTTTGGACCAACACTCAATAGTATGGATTCAGTTTCAGACAGAGATTATCTCATAGAGTTTATGTCAGCTCTTTCGACAATTATGATGCATCTTTCCAGATTTTCAGAAGAAGTAATAATCTGGAATTCGAATGAGTATAGATTTGTAACTATAGATGATGCTTATTCTACGGGCAGTAGCATAATGCCTCAGAAGAAGAATCCTGATATTGCTGAACTTGTAAGAGGCAAGACAGGAAGAGTATATGGCGATCTGATGTCTCTTTTGACCACGATGAAAGGGATTCCGCTTGCTTATAATAAAGATATGCAGGAAGATAAGGAAGCGTTTTTTGATGCTGTAGATAATACATCTAATTGCCTTACTCTTTTTACAGATATGCTTGCGACAATTAAATTCAATAAAAGCGCAATGGAAAAGAGTGCAATGATGGGATTTACCAATGCTACAGATGCAGCGGATTATCTTGTAAATAAGGGAATGCCATTCAGAGATGCTCATTCTGTGATCGGAAAACTTGTTTTGTATTGCATTGATAAGAACTGTTCTATAGATGAGCTGGCAATAGATGAACTAAAGAGCTTTTCAGAAATGTTCGATAGTGATATATATAATGCTATAAGTCTTGAGACCTGCGTCAATAAGAGGCTTACCATCGGAGCGCCAAGCCCGGATGCGATGAAGAAAGTAATATCTATAAATGAGGAGTTTATCAAAAACTACTCATTGAAATAATAACAATATATATGCGGCATGGATCCGCGTCAGATAAGGAGGAGTTATATTATGAGCGACAAGTTGAAAGTAGCAGTCCTTGGTGGAACCGGAATGGTAGGACAGAGATTTATTTCTATTCTCAATAACCATCCATGGTTTGAAGTTACTACAGTAGCAGCAAGCCCACGTTCTGCTGGTCAGACTTATGAGGAAGCTGTAGGCGGCAGATGGAAGATGGATGAGCCAATTCCTGATTCTGTTAAGAACCTAGTAGTTAAGGATGTTACTGATGTTAAGGGCGTTTCAGCAGATGTTGATTTTGTCCTTTCTGCGGTAAATATGTCTAAGGATGAAATCAAGCATATTGAAGAAGAGTATGCAAAGACTGAGACTCCTGTAGTTTCTAATAACTCTGCACATAGATGGACTCCTGATGTTCCTATGATCATTCCTGAGATCAATCCTCAGCACATGGATGTTATCGAATTCCAGAAGAAGAGACTTGGTACAACCAAGGGATTTATTGCAGTTAAGCCTAACTGCTCTATTCAGAGTTACACACCTGCTCTTACAGCTTGGAAAGAGTATGAACCATATGAAGTAGTGGCTACAACTTACCAGGCTATTTCCGGCGCAGGCAAGAACTTTGAAGAGTGGCCAGAGATGGTAGGGAATGTAATTCCTTTCATTTCCGGAGAGGAAGAAAAATCAGAAAAAGAACCTCTTAGAATCTGGGGCAAAATTGAGAATGGTGTTATTGTTCCTGCAGATGATGTGAAGATTACTTGTCAGTGTATCAGAATTCCGGTTCTCTATGGCCACACAGCAGCAGCGTTTGTTAAGTTTAAAAAGAATCCTTCCAAGGAGGAGCTTATTGAGAAGCTTGAGAAGTTCTCAGGACTTCCACAGCAGCTTGGTCTTCCTAGCGCACCTAAGCAGTTTATTCAGTACATGCAGGAGGATAACAGACCTCAGGTTACTCTTGATGTTAATTATGAGAATGGAATGGGTGTCAGCATTGGCAGACTTCGTGAAGATACAATTTATGATTGGAAGTTTGTTGGTCTTTCACATAATACACTTCGTGGCGCAGCAGGCGGAGCAGTTGAGTGTGCTGAACTTTTGAAGGCTAGCGGATACATTAACAAAAAATAATTGATTTATTTATAAAAAAATATGTATAAATGCTATTAAATCGTATATCATATAATATATATGGTATACGATTTAAGTTTATTTAATATTATGGTATGATTGGGGACATATGGAAAAGACAAGACAGAAAGATCTTGATTTTTTAAACAGATATTATGAGAGCGGAACATCCAATGTTTTGGTAGTATACGGCCATAGAAATATTGATGACAGTGAGCTTATCAATAAATTTCTGGAAAACAGGAAAAATGTATACTATCTGGCAAGATCCGCTTCAGAAAAAGAGCAGCGTTTTTTGTGGGGGAAGGAGCTTAGGAACAGGGGAATTGAACTTGAAGAGTACCCTTCATATTTTAAAATCTTTGATGCCTGCCTTTCTCTTGCAGGCAGAAATCCTTTTATAATTGTAATCAGAAATTTTGAGCATATAGTTAAAATGTCTGATGACTTTATGCGCGAACTTAGTGATTTTATGGCCCAAAAAGGTAAAGACAGACAGCTTATGTTTCTGCTTGAAAGCCACGATATCAACTGGGTTGAGAATAGCATGGTAGGAAGTCTTGGAAAGCTTGCTGTGTCAATAGATGATTTTAGGAAAATCAAGCATTTGAGCTTTGCGGAGATGCGTGACAATTTCCCTAGTATGGGTTACGAAGACGCAGTAATGACTTATTCTGTTCTGGGTGGTCGTACCAGACTGTGGAAGTATTTTAATGATGAGTTTTCCTTTAAGGAGAATATCTGCAGGAATCTTTTGAATGACAATTCATTTTTGTATGGCGAGGCGATAAGACTTACTGAGCAGAATCTTCGTGAAACAGCTGTTTATCATACGCTTTTGGCAGAGATGGCAAGAGGCGTCAATAAACTAAATGATCTTTATCATGTCACGGGTTTTTCGAGAGCTAAGATTTCTGTTTATCTTAAGACCCTTATTCATCATGACTTTGTTTACAAGGCCTATTCCTTTGGAAATGCCGGCAGAGAGAATGTTATGAAGGGTGTATATAAGATATGTGATCCTATGGTTAATTTCTTTTTCAGGTTTGTTTATCCTAACCAAAGTAGTCTGATGCAGATGCCCAAAGATAAATTTTATGATATATTTATATCTGCGGGAATGCAAGATTATGTTCATGAAGCTTTCAAAGCTATCTGCAGGGAATATATCTTCAATTTAGAAGAGCGGGGTCAATTCCCATTTGAGATTAGTGAAGAAGGCGAATGGATAGGCAAAGAGGGCAATATCGATATTATAGCGCAAAGTGATACCGGAGAAACTGCTCTTGTAATGTGCTTCTGGGGCAGGCAGGCAACCCACGCAGATTATGTTAAATTGCATTCTGACGCGAGAAAAGCAAGACTTGAGGGAGATGTTATCTTTATCTTTTCAACAGGCGGCTTTGATGCGTGGCTAACAGATGCAGCTGGAAAATCATCAGAGAGCCTTAAGTTGATTGGATTAGATGAATTAACGAATGGCTAAGAAACTGATAATAACAGAGAAACCTTCAGTCGCAAGAGATTTTGCGAGAGTTCTGAATGTTTCCGGCAATAATAACGGATATATCGAGAATGACCAGTATGTCATTTCCTGGTGCTTTGGTCACCTTGTTGAGATGGTATATCCGGAAGAGTACGATCCTAAGTACAAAAAATGGAGGCTGGAAGATTTACCTTTTCTTCCGGCCAAATATAAATATGGCGTAATTAAAAATAGTGCAGACCAATATAAGCTTATCAATAACCTGCTCCACAGGGAGGATATTGATACGGTTTACTGGGCGGGCGACTCGGGAAAAGAAGGACAGACCATAGAAGAGAATATCAGAAACTATGGTGGTGTCAGAGATGGAATGACAGAGCTTAGAGTGTGGATCGATTCCATGACAGACGAAGAGGTCAGAAGAGGAATCGCACAGGCTAGGCCGATGTCAGATTATGCACTTCTTGGAGAGTCAGGAATCATGCGTGCTATAGAGGACTATAGCCTTGGAATTAACTTTTCAAGAGCTTTGTCTGTTAAATATGGCAAGCTGATAAACGACGCTGCGGCAACCAAATCATACACAGCTATTGCTATTGGTCGAGTAATGACCTGCGTTTTGGGAATGGTGGTTCGAAGAGAAAGAGAAATCAGGAACTTTGAGAAGACCCCATTTTTCAGAATTGTAGGTTCTTTTTCTGATGCCAAAATTTTGGCTGAGTGGAAGGCTGTATCAGGCTCTGCTTATTTCGAGTCTCCACTTCTGTACAAAGAGAACGGATTTAAGAAGGAAGATAGCGCCAAAGCTCTTATTGACTCTTTTAACGGGAAAGAGGCTGTAATTGACAGTATAGAAACAGGTAACTCCAAGAAGAGAGCACCTCTTTTGTATAATCTTACAGAGCTTCAGGCTGATTGTACCAAAAGATTTAAGATAAGCCCTTCTCAGACTCTTGAGATAGCACAGGAGCTTTATGAGAAAAAGCTCACGACTTACCCAAGAACAGATGCCAGAGTTTTGACTACTGCTGTAGCCAAGGAAATCTATAAAAACGTAAAGGGACTGTCCGCAGTTAACGAGGTATCCGGATTTGTAGATCATGTCCTCAAAAATGGCCTGTACAAGGGAATTGAGAAATCTCCTTATACAGATGATTCTAAGGTTACTGATCATTATGCGATAATTCCTACAGGGCAGACAAGTGCTATGGGATCATTGTCGCCACTTGCAATGAACGTATATCTTTTGATATGCAGGAGGTTTGTATCTATTTTTTACCCTTCTGCAGAATATAAAACAGCAAAACTTCAGATTGCTGTTGGGAATGAGAAGTTTTTTGCCGCTGCTAAGGTACTGGTATCACCGGGATATCTGGAAGTTGCCGGAATACCTAAGGATAAGAAGGCAGAAGATAAAAAAGGCGATGAAGAGGGCAACTCTTCTGAAGATGAGGAAGATGTTGGAATTTCCAAAGAGGAATTCCTTAAGTTTGTCGAAAATGCTCACAAAGGCGATAGGATATCCGTTAATGATTACATGATAAAAGAGGGTGCGACAGCGCCGCCTAAGAGATATACGTCAGGTGATCTTGTAATTGCCATGGAGAATGCGGGCAATCTGATAGAGGATGAAGAGCTTAGAGAAACAATCAAGAAAAAGGGTATAGGAACTGCTGCTACAAGAGCTGCAATTATCCAAAAGCTCATTGACAACAAGTATCTGGCTCAGAGTAAGAGCCAGATCATAACCCCTGAAAAGCTTGGGGAGATGATATACGAAGTTGTATATCTGTCTGTACCAACGCTCCTTAATCCGGAGATGACGGCCAGCTGGGAAAAAGGACTTGAGGGTATTTATAACGGCTCTGTTAATGGGCAGGATTACAGAGCCAAGCTTGAAGAATACATTCGAAGAGAAACAGGTAAACTCATAGAAAAAGACCTTACCACTGAGATTGTCGGAAGAATTAACCAGTTCACAGGCAAAGAGTCCAAGGGACTGGCTTCCAGGAAACCTATTGGAATCAAGTGTCCTGTCTGTGGTGGAGAAATAACTACTACATCTTTTGGTTATGGCTGTAGTAATTACTTCAATGATCAGATAAAATGCACATTTAGCGTCGGCAGGATAGCAGGCAAAGATCTTGATGAAGAAACTGTTAAGACTCTTATTACCGAAGGTAAGACCGGTGTAATAGAAGGGTTTGTCGGCAAGAACAAGAGCTCTTTTAGCGCAAGTTTGAGACTTGGCAAGGATGAAAACGGCAAATATGCTATAAGCTTTAACTTTGATGATGTTCCTACCGTATATGTAGATAATATGAACTGCCCTGCCTGCGGTGGCAGGATTATCAGAACCGTAAACGGATATTCCTGCGAAAACCGAGGAAAAGAAGAAGGAGGCTGTTACTTCTATCTTGGCGAGGTTGCTGGCAAGAAACTGACTGAGGAACAGGTGAGGACGATTCTCTCCGGAGAGGAAACTGAGGTAATACGAGGCTTTAAGTCCAAGAATAACAAGCCGTTTAATGCCAAGCTTGTAATGAAGACATCTGAAAATGGCAAAAAAGAGATAACCTTTGACTTTGAGGGCGTTGAGCCGGATTATCTTGCAGATGTTGTCTGTCCTGATTGCGGCGGAAGAATAATTAAGAAAACAGTGGGCTTTGGCTGCGAGAATTTCAAGGCAGATGATCCACAGTCCTGTAAGTTTTTCATAGGGAAGATCGCTCAAAAGCAGATTTCTGAAGCGAATGTCATAGAACTTCTTAAGGAAGGACGGACTGGTACGATCAGAGGCTTTAAGAGCAAGGATAAAAAGCCTTTTGATGCATGTCTTGTAATGAAGAAAAACGAAAATGGCGTAAGTGAGATTTCTTTTGACTTTGAAAATGTTGAAGCCAAAACAGTTAAGGGGGTTACATGCCCTTTGTGCGGAGGAGACATCGTCAAAACGCCGTTTGGCTATGGATGCAGCAATTATAAAAAGGATGACCCGGAGAATAGCTGCAAATTCAATATTGGTGCTATTGCGGGCAAGAATCTCAAAGATGCTCAGATTAAAGAGCTGCTTCTTACGGGAGAAACGACCAAAATTTCCGGCTTTAAGTCCAAGAGCGGTAAGCCTTTTGAAGCCAAACTTGCCCTTGATAAGGGGGAGGATGGCAAAGTTAAGGGAATCCGCTTTGTCTTTGAAAGTGAAGATGAAGTCATGGAAGATGCCAAGTGCCCTATATGCGGCAAGCAGATAATAAAGGGACACTTGGGCTATCGCTGCGAAGACTACAAAAAAGGTGATGAGGGCTGCAGCTTTTTTATCGGTAAGATTGCAGGCGTCATGATTGATAAAGAGAACTTTAAAAAGCTTGTAAACGAGAAAATCACTGACAAAATTGCCGGATTTACCAGCAAAAAAGGAACAAGCTTTGATGCTAAACTTGCATTTGACGAGAAGTTTAATGTGGTGTTTAATTTTGATAACTAAGGCGACAATAGAAAGGATAATGTGATGGAAGAATTTAAGATTTCCAATATGTATGATTTGAATGAAACGATTGCTGCAGACTATATGAGAACCAAGGAGTACCCTTGGGAGCTTCTTGCAGGCATCAAAGACTATATTATAGAGCTTGGTAACAAACTCCCAGCTGATAAATTCGAGAAGAGGGGAGAAAATGTATGGGTTGCCAAGAGTGCTAAGGTATTTGATTCAGCTTACATTGGCGGACCTTGTATCATTGATGAGGACGCTGAGATCAGACAGTGCGCATTTATAAGAGGAAGCGCTATTGTAGGAAAAGGTGCAGTTGTAGGAAATTCTACAGAGCTTAAAAATGTAATCCTCTTTAATAAGGTTCAGGTTCCTCACTACAACTATGTGGGAGATTCTATCCTGGGCTACAAAGCTCACATGGGTGCAGGCTCAATAACATCTAACGTTAAGAGTGACAAGAAACTTATCGTTGTTAAGAATGGCCCTGATGATCAGGTAGAGACAGGCCTTAAGAAGATGGGAGCTATGCTGGGTGACAACGTAGAAGTTGGCTGTAACAGCGTTCTCAATCCCGGAACTGTAATTGGAAGATGGTGCAATGTATATCCTCTTTCTAGTGTTCGCGGATGCATCCCGGATCACCATATTTTCAAGGATAAGGACCACATTGTTAAAAAGGTTGAAGATTAAAGATTATGTGCAGGTATAAGGCACTTTATGGTACACATTTTGTGAGAACAATGATTGAAAAATAAATGTTACAGTTGTGATAGATTTGTAGACCGAAATTAATCCTTTATGTATAATCGAGTCTATAATAAATATGAAAAAGTTTTGGAGGATATTTGAATTATGAAGAAATGGAATGTACCTGAAATTACTGCACTTGATATGAATGAGACAGCTAATGGACTTTTAGACTGTGAATGTGAGTTTTGGTTTATATCTAATGATAGTCAGAAGAAGTGTGATCCGACCCCAGTAACACCAATACCAACACCTGTTCCAGAGACACCAGAACATGTTGATCAGCTTTCATAATATGAAGTATTTAGAGCCTTGTCAGGCTTGCCTGACAAGGCTTTTTGTATGACTTATTTTTCTCTGTGAGGTATACATGAGTAGTATTTTTGGTTTTTTTATAAATCATAATAAAGAAAACATTCTTTCAAAAAAAACTATGGAAAATCTTTCTATATGGAATAAAGCCTATGGTGATAAAAACGATATTTGGCAATGGGATAATTGTGGTATTGGTGCTTATATAGAAAGACTAAATGATAATCTTCCTGTCAATAAAATAGTGTTAGAAGATAGTGGAAAATATGCTGTTATTGATGCTGTTTTGTATAACAGGGATGAAATCTTTGATAAGCTGGGCGAGGAAATCACGGATACAGTTTCTGATGAAGAACTGTTATTTACATATATACAGAAATACGGATACAAAGCTCTTTTGGAAGTAAATGGAGATTTTTCCGGAGCAGTATTTGATGCAGACAATAAAACGATAACTTTATTTAGAGACCACATGGGAATACGCCCATTATATTATTCCTGCAATGAATCTTTTTTAGTATTCTCAACAGATATAAGAGGAATAATTGCTGTTCCAGAGGTGGATTGCAGTATTAGTGAGAATTGGATTTACAGGACTACTAGAGGAATGGTTATTTCTGATATGGTTTCAACGGAATATCAGAATATTTCATGCGTCAGACCTGGAAGCTTTCTGACTTTTTCTTTCTCTAAAAATGAGATGACAAAAACTGAACATGTATATTGGAGTGTTGGAAAAAAGAAAATAAGGCTATCATCAGATGAAGCTTATCAGAAAAAGCTTAGGGAACTTATTGAGGATTCTATAAAGAGAAGACTTGATGCTGTATCTGGGATTGTTGGAGCTGAGCTGTCAGGAGGCCTGGATTCTGGAGTTATATCAATTCTTATTAATCGCTTTGGAAGAGAATGCAAGTACTATTCCTGGTCACAATCTCCTGAAGAGCTTGAATATGCCAAGGATGATGAGAGACTAGTAATAAATGACATTTGCCAGCAGGAACATATAGAATGCCATTATGGTGAACTCGATATGAAAGAAAAAGCGAAAATATATGGCATCACTAAGGAAACTGGAATAAAGATAGATATAGAAGAGCTTCCGCACATAAGATATGCATTGCCGGCATTTATTAATTCTTTAAAAGTGACTCAAACATCTGAAGATCTTAGTCGCCTTGGGGCAAAAGTTGTTTTCACAGGTCATGGCGGCGATGAAGGAGTGAGCCATAGACCTAATCCTTATGAGATGTTTCATTATCATGAGTTTTATCATTATTTTAGATATATGTTCTCTACAACAAATGGCTTTAATAATAGAATTGGCAGAACTTTAAAAAAGTGTTGGAAAAATCTTACTGTGGAAAGAGATTCTTTGAAAAACCATTATAGTTCACCTATAAAAGCGGATGGAGTTTTGAAAGATTCTTTTGAGAGTTCCTATAAAACCGATTGTCGAGAAATGCTATTTGCTTATGATCCTATCGAATATGTAAGAA
This sequence comes from Butyrivibrio proteoclasticus B316, assembly GCF_000145035.1. Lineage (NCBI taxonomy): Bacteria > Bacillati > Bacillota > Clostridia > Lachnospirales > Lachnospiraceae > Butyrivibrio > Butyrivibrio proteoclasticus. The sequence goes on along the minus strand of NC_014387.1, from coordinate 2,032,872 downwards.
ATGGTGGAAGCAGGAATAGACTTGATAATATAGCTCTTCTTGGAGCATACAGTAAAATGAGGTATATCGTTCCATACCTTGATTACAGAGTGATTGACTATGCGGTTTCTATACCAAGGTATCAGTATCTTCGTGGACGCAAAAACAGATATATTTTCAGGGAAGCATTTAAAGATATCATGCCTGATTCTCTGTACAGGGTAAGATATAAGCTTGAGAATAGTCATCGTAATGTGAAGCCTGACCCAGACTGGTTTGAAGAGTTTAAAAAAGAAAAAAATGCTGTGGTTGATAAACTTGACCGAACAAGATGGGCAAAATATCTGGACTTTGATGCTATCGATTCCTGGAAAGAAAAAAGCGAACCGACAGGAGAGAATATATCCAAGGATAACTTTTTTATGGTTGCTCTTCTAAACCTTGCTGCAGCACAGAATGTAATAGACAAGGTCAGAGCAGTTAAATGAATTCAACAATTAATGAGCCTCCTTTACGGGATAACCGTAAAAGGAGGCTTTGTTTATTTTTATGTATACTTTAGTACTGTAAAATAATGCGAGTTTAAAGTCTAAAAGAATTTATGGTTGACATGGTGCTTTCAAGTGGTATAATTTGATTTAATTAGTTTAAATACAGCAACTAATAATCAAAATAATAGTTCAAAATTCAGCGAGTCATAGCAATAAAATCTGACACTTTAAAGCACTAAAGGTATCAGACCACAACTGAGTTTGGACTGGCTCAAAGGAGAGCAAAGATGCAGAAAAAAGTATTTCAGCTTCTGGTTGATAATACTTCAGGTGTTCTTTCCAGAATCTCTGGTCTGTTTTCCAGAAGAGGATATAACATTGAGAGTATTACAGCGGGGGTAACGGCTGATCCGAGATTTACTAGAATTACTATTGTTGCTTCAGGTGATGATGTGATCCTGGATCAGATTGAGAAACAGGTATCCAAGCTTGTCGATGTCAGAGACATTCATGAGCTTATTCCTGAGGAGAGTGTTTACAGAGAACTTGCCATGGTCAAGGTAAGAGCTGCTGCAGATGACAGGCAGAGTATTCTTGCTACAGCCAATATATTCAGGGGCAACATAGTTGATGTCAGCCCGGATTCACTTATTATTGAGATTACAGGTAACCAGTCCAAGATTGATGCTTTTCTAAGACTTCTTGAGGGAAGAGAAATACTGGAGCTTGCAAGAACCGGTATAGCAGGCCTTGGAAGAGGAACTGACAATATTATCTATTTGGATGAATAATCTGGCCAAGAGCCATTTTATAAGAGAATGTAGGAGTTACTAATAGCTCTTTTACATTTATGAGGAGTAACACTAGATTAGAAAATGGAGGAATAACAAATGTCACAGGATGCACGTATTTTTTACCAGGAAGATTGTAACCTTTCACTTCTTGAGGGTAAGACAATTGCAATTATTGGCTATGGTTCACAGGGACATGCACATGCCCTTAACTTAAAGGATTCAGGATGTAATGTTATTATAGGACTTTATGAGGGCTCTAAGAGCAAGGCTAAGGCCGAGGCTCAGGGACTTAAGGTATATAACACAGCAGAGGCTGCCAAGATGGCAGATATCATCATGATCCTTATCAATGATGAGAAGCAGGCCAAGATGTACAAAGAGGATATCGAGCCAAACCTTCAGCCTGGTAATATGCTTATGTTTGCACACGGCTTTAATGTACACTTCGGACTCATCAAGGCTCCTAAGGATGTTGACGTAGCAATGATCGCTCCTAAGGCTCCCGGACATACAGTTCGTTCTGAGTACCAGGCTGGTAAGGGAACTCCTTGTCTTGTAGCTGTTGAACAGGATGCTACAGGTAAGGCTCTTGACCTTGCACTTGCTTATGGCGCAGGTATTGGTGGCGCAAGAGCGGGTCTTTTGGAGACAACATTCAGAACAGAGACAGAAACTGACCTCTTTGGTGAGCAGGCTGTTCTTTGTGGTGGTGTATGTGCTCTTATGCAGGCTGGTTTTGATACACTTGTTGAGGCTGGATATGATCCAAGAAATGCATACTTTGAGTGCGTTCATGAGATGAAGCTCATCGTAGACCTCATCTATCAGTCAGGCTTTGCCGGAATGAGATATTCTATTTCCAATACAGCTGAGTATGGCGATTATGTAACAGGTCCTAAGCTCATCACAGATGAGACCAAGAAGACTATGAAGAAGATTCTTGCTGATATTCAGGATGGAACATTTGCCAAGGAATTCCTTCTTGATATGTCAGAAGCCGGCGGACAGGTTCATTTCCAGGCTATGCGTAAGCTTCATGCTGAGCATCCATCAGAGAAGATTGGTGAGGAAATCAGAAAGCTCTATAGCTGGAACAATGAGTCAGACAAGCTCATCAACAACTAATGAAATTGTGTTTATAATCCCTTTATTTATTGGTAACCTCCTTGCGGGCCTCTCCGCAGGGAGGTTTTTGCGTATAAGGATAAAAATGAGCTGAAAACAGAGCTTTCTTTTGTGCGATTAAATTTTCAGCAATGTTCCTTTATGTGAAAAATCAAATATTATGCCGTCAGACGCCTAGTTTTTGGTTGATTTATAAATTGCACTTAAAACTTAATAGATATATCATGTTATTAAGTGTGTGCTCATGTATACAGGCTGGAATCATGCCTTTTTTGAGCCAAATTTATTAATATATACAGGGAAAAAGAGAAAATGTCTGAGACAAAAGTTAATTATATGACCAATGAAAAGAAATGGTATGTACCGGTAATCGTATTTTTTAGTGCGTTTTTGATGTATGTGATATCGGCTCTGCCAATTTTTATAGGTAGGGGCCTTCCGTTTTTTTACTACGGAGACTATAACGTTCAGCAGATTCCATTCTATATTGCGGCTCATAGAGCTGTTGAAAATGGTGATTTCTTTTGGAACTGGAATATAGACCTTGGCGGTACAATGGCCGGGGATTTTGCTTTTTATCTGTGGGGAAGCCCTTTCTTTTGGATCACTATGCTGTTTGATGAGAGCATGATCCCTTATCTTATGCCATTTCTTATGGCGCTTAAGTATGCCTGCGCAGCAACCTGCGCTTATCTTTATATCAGAAGATATGTACATAAATACAGCTATGCAATGGTTGGCGGTTATTTGTATGCTTTTTCCGGCTTCAATGCCTGCAATATCGTATTTAACCACTTTACCGATTCTGTGGCATTTTTCCCATTATATCTTTTGACCTTTGAGAATTTAATGGCAGTTGATGATCAGGAGGAGGCAAGGTATAGATATTCCGGCTCTAAGTTTGTAGCCTTTGCCCTTATGACTGCGTTTATGGCAACAGTTAACTATTATTTCTTTTTTGGGCAGGTTGTCTTCCTTTTGATTTATTTTGTGGTCAGATATGCCAGAAATAACAAGCTTCTTAGTACATTTGTCATGTTTAATAAAGCTCTCTTTGGCGGCGTTTTGGGAATAATGATTGCTGCATTTTTCCTTTTACAGGCATATGCCGGAATCAAGGGGAACACAAGACTTGATAACTACATAAATGGCTATAACATGCTGATCTACCCAAGTGAGAAACTGCTATGGGATATTGTTAAGAGCGTTTCAATGCTTCCTGACATCATTGGTAAGGGGACACTTTTTTACACAGGAACCGTCAAGAATGCGTCACTTGCAGCTTACATTCCTATGTTTGGCATGTCCGGAGTAATAGCATATTTCCTTCTCAATAGGAAAAAGAAAAACTGGGAAAAGACAATGCTGATAATCTGTTTTGTTACAGCATTTATGCCTGTTCTTAATGCGGCCTTTTCTATGTTTAATTCAGCTTACTATGCCAGATGGTATTATATGCCTATTCTTATCATGTGCCTTATGACGGCGCAGGTTGTAGAAAGAGGGAAGTCTCCACAGCTAAAAAAGGGAGCAGTAGCTGCAGTGCTTATGTTTCTCTTTTTCCTTGGAGTGTATTTCCTGCCTTCCAAGAATGATGATGGCGAAATGGTCATGTTCAACATGACAGAGAATAAGACTATCTTTTTGCGAGATGTTCTTGGAACAGCTATTTTATGCCTGATGCTCCTTGTGATTGCTTTTGTGATCCCTAAGAATTTCAGAAAAACATCTGAAAACGGAAATGAACGAAGATTTGTAACCGGAATCAGAGATCAGATTATTCTGTGGGCAGTCGTTGTGAGCTGCATAATTTCTACATTTATTCCGCTTAAGAATGGCAGCGGAATAATCAGCGACAGGGGCAAGACAATGTGGCAGACGCAGATGCTCTTTAACAAGGTAGAGGTTGATCAGAGTGATTTCTGCAGAGGCGAGGTAGATAGCACATCGACGAATTATGATATGGTTTGGGGAATACCTTCAATTCACTGCTTCCTTAGTACGGTTCCTTCAGAAATCTTTGATTTTCTCTATGGAAGCTGTGGCATAACAAGGACTGTAGAAACAAATCTTCCGGTGGAAAGAAGCGGCGCAAGAGCCATTCTTTCAGGCAAGTATTATTTTGAAAATGCTGAGATCAGCAAGAACAGGGTATTCCACAATGGTGAGGGAACAGATGGCTATTTTTATTTAAAAAATGAGAATGGCTTTGATGTATTTGAAAATCTTAACTTTATTCCGATGGGATTTACTTTTGACTACTACATCACTGAATCTGAATGGGAAGATCTTGAGGCCAAGGAACATGACCTTGATCTGACAAGGGTTTTGATACTTCCGGATGATGTGGCTGATGAGTATGGTGACAAACTCATAATGACTGAGATGACAGCGGAGGAAATCTCAGAGAATCCTATATCTTATCTTGAATTTACAGATGAGTGTACAAAGAGAGCCCAGACTTCATGTACAGAATTTACAACTGATACATATGGCTTTACCGCCAGGACAGCAATGCTTAAAGACAACACACTTGTCTTTTTCTCAGTTCCTTTCACTGAGGGCTTTAGCTGCACAGTAGATGGAGTAGATACACCGATAATTAAGGCTGATTACGGACTAATGGCTATTCCTGTTTCCGGAGGCAGCCACGAGATCAGAGTTACATATACTCCTGAAGGCTTTAGATCCGGATTGGCTTTGAGCATTGCCGGAATACTTCTTTTAGCAGGTTATATTCTTGTGTTAAAAAACATCAAGAAAAACGATTAAATTTGTTATGTGTTTTTAATTTTGTGTCTATGTTATATTTGCAATAGTTATTTTGATATAAATTAAGGAGACATAAGTGTATGAGCAAGATGACCATGAGCCAAAAGATTCTGGCAGCCCACGCAGGGCTTACAGAAGTGCATGCCGGACAGCTTATCGAGGCTGATCTTGATCTGGTGTTGGGGAATGATATCACCAGTCCGGTAGCTATCAAGGAGTTACAGAAATTTACCAAAGAAGGAGTTTTTGACAAAGACAAGATTGCGCTTGTTCCGGATCATTTCGTTCCTAATAAGGATATTAAGTCTGCCGAAAACTGCAAATGTGTAAGAGAATTTGCAATCAAGAACAAGATAACCAATTATTTTGAAGTAGGTAAGATGGGAATTGAGCATGCTCTTTTACCGGAGCAGGGGCTTACTGTTGCAGGAGATCTGATAATTGGCGCGGATTCTCATACCTGTACTTATGGCGCACTTGGAGCTTTTTCTACTGGAATCGGTTCAACTGATATGGCTGCAGGAATGGCTACCGGTAAGGCCTGGTTCAAGGTTCCTTCAGCTATAAAGTTCAATATTATTGGCAAGCCATCTAAGTGGGTAAGTGGGAAAGACGTTATCCTTCATATTATTGGACTGATTGGAGTTGACGGAGCTCTTTATAAGTCTATGGAATTTGTTGGAGAAGGCATCAAAAACCTTTCTATGGATGATAGATTCACTATTGCTAATATGGCTATAGAAGCAGGTGGCAAAAATGGCATTTTCCCTGTAGATGATATCGCTATGACATACATGAAAGAGCATGCCCCTAATAGGCAGTTTACTGTTTATGAGGCTGATGAGAATGCTGAGTATGATGAGGAGTATACTATTGATCTTAGTGCTCTTACTCCAACAGTTGCATTTCCACATCTTCCTGAGAATACTCATACTTTTGATGATATAGAAGATATTAAGATCGATCAGGTTGTGATCGGATCCTGTACTAACGGAAGAATCGACGATCTCAGAATTGCTGCGGAGGTTCTTACAGATCACCGCGTTGCCGATGGAGTTAGATGCATCGTAATTCCTGCTACTCAGAAGATTTATCTTCAGGCTATGGAAGAAGGACTTATTAAGACATTTATTGAAGCCGGAGCTATTGTTTCCACACCTACATGCGGACCTTGCCTTGGCGGTTATATGGGAGTTCTTGCTTCCGGGGAGAGATGCGTATCTACTACGAACAGAAACTTTGTAGGCAGAATGGGTGCTATAGATTCTGAAATCTATCTTGCATCTCCGGCTGTTGCTGCTGCAAGTGCTGCAACCGGCAAGATTTCACAGCCTTCAGAGTTGGGCTTGTAAAAAATAATGGATCAGACAGGTAACTGATGAAGATTTTAAAGTGAGAATAAATGTATGAAAGCTGCTAAAGGAACAGTTTTTAGATATGGGGACAATGTAGATACAGATGTTATCATTCCTGCCAGATATCTCAACAGCACAGATGCAGGTGAGCTTGCTGCTCATTGCATGGAGGATATAGACAAAGACTTTGCTAAAAAAGTTAAGGCAGGGGACATTATTGTTGCAGATAAAAACTTTGGATGCGGTTCATCCAGAGAACATGCACCTATAGCAATCAAGGCCAGTGGTGTCAGCTGCGTTATCGCAAGGAGTTTTGCAAGAATCTTTTACAGGAACAGTATCAATATAGGACTTCCTATAATTGAATGTGAAGAGGCTGCAGATGCTATCAAGGCAGGAGATGTAGTCAGTATTGATTTTGACAGTGGCATAATTACTGATGAAACAACCGGGAAGAGCTTCCAGGGACAGGCGTTTCCTCCTTTCATGCAGAAGATAATTGATTCTGAAGGCTTAATCAATTATATTAATGCTAAGGATTAATTTTGGGAGGATATTTATAAATGAACAGGTTGTTCTGCGTTATTCCCTGCTACAATGAGCAGGAAGTCTTGCCTGAGACGTCTAAGAGGCTCCAAGAGAAAATGGAGACTCTCATCAGAAAGGGTAAGATTTCAGAGGATAGCAGAGTCGTTTTTGTAAATGATGGATCCAAGGATAATACCTGGAAGATGATTCAAAGGTTGCACGAAGAGAATCCTCTTTTTCAGGGTATCAATTTATCCAAAAACATGGGACATCAGAATGCGCTTCTGGCTGGGCTTTTAACAGCAAAGGATGTTTGTGATGCAGCAATATCAATGGATGCTGATCTTCAGGATGACATTAATGCTATTGATGAAATGGTAGATAAATTTCTTGAGGGTGCGGATGTTGTATATGGTGTTCGCTCCAAGAGAGCTACAGATACTTTCTTTAAGAGGTTTACAGCAGAGAGCTACTATAAATTGGTTAATGCGCTAGGCGCCAAGACTGTTTATAATCACGCTGACTTCAGACTTATGAGTAGGCGCGCTCTTTTAGGACTTGCAGAGTTTGGGGAGGTTAATCTTTTCCTCAGGGGTATTGTACCGATGGTAGGCTACAATACAGAGATTGTCTATTATGAAAGGGCAGAGCGTTTTGCCGGAGAGAGTAAATATCCTCTCAAGAAGATGCTGAGCTTTGCGGTAGAGGGCATAACAAGCCTTAGTACCAAACCAATCAAGATGATAACAGGACTTGGTATATTCATATTCTTCGTGAGCATAGCGGTTCTGATATATAGTCTGGTGAGATATTTTACAGGCCATACCATTACAGGATGGACAACTACGGTGATCTCTGTATGGGCTATTGGCGGCCTTATGATGATTTCTCTTGGAGTTATCGGCGAGTACGTCGGTAAGATCTATCTTGAGACCAAGAACAGACCTAGATTTATAATTGAATCTTATATAGCTGATGAACAGGATGAGGCTGTATTTAAAGATAACGAGCACAGGTAATTACTTGTGCTCTTTATGTGCGTTTGCACAAAAACATAATATAAAGGTAGGAAATAATAAAAATGGCAAATGGACACGGAAAGAAACCGGAAGATTTTAAAAAGCAGATGGAGGAGAACTTTAAAGTTGCGCCATCTGAGTTTTCTCATGTTAAAAAAGTAATTGGAATTGTCAGTGGTAAAGGCGGTGTAGGAAAGAGCCTTGTAACAGGTCTTTCTGCCAGTGCTATGAACAAAAAGGGATATAAGACAGCTATTATGGATGCTGATATTACAGGCCCTTCAATACCTAAAATGTTTGGTATCGGTAAGGCAAATTATGCTGATGAAAATCAGCTTCTGATTCCTGCAAGTTCTGAGGGTGGTATTAAGATCATGTCTCTTAATATGCTCATGGAAAATGAAACAGATCCTGTAGTATGGAGAGGCCCTGTTATTGCAGGCATTGTTAAGCAGTTTTGGTCAGATGTTAACTGGGGAGATGTTGATTTTATGTTTGTAGATATGCCTCCGGGAACAGGTGATGTACCGCTTACAGTATTCCAGTCACTGCCTGTTGATGGAATTATTGTAGTTTCTACACCACAGGAACTGGTTGAGATGATCGTAGAAAAGGCTATCAATATGGCTAATATGATGAATATACCTGTGCTCGGCGTAGTTGAGAACATGAGCTATATGAAGTGTCCTCACTGCGGTGAACCTATTAATATTTTTGGCGAGAGCGGAATAGAGAAATATGCTGCTTCCAAAGGTCTTGATATTCTTGGCAGAATCCCGCTTGATCCAGCTGTGGCAGGGCTTTGTGATGCCGGTAAGGCTGAAGATATTGAGAATGAGTATATGGACAGCCTTGTATATGTTCTTGAAGGCCTTCTTGAGGATAAAGAATAATACGTTTATATATTTTTGTTTGGGGGAACTGTTATGAAGATGAAGCCTGAGAAAAACCAAGTAACCTGGGGAATTACCATTTTTGTTATGTGTGTATGCCTCATGCTGGCTTACTATGTAATTTTTGATGGTAAAACGATAGCCAAAAATCTTGGTAATATAGTTGATTCTTTATCAGGAATCATTATAGGAATTGTCCTTGCCTTTATCCTGATTCCGCTTATGGAAGGAATAGAACACCGTATTCTTATTCCTATTTATAAAAAGCGTGGAATTGATGTTTCCATGGCAATAAGTGCAGATAAGAAAAAGAGATCTCAGATGCGTAAGATTTCTATTCTTATAACGATGGCTATTTTTCTTTTTATGGCTTATAGCCTATTTAGGGTCATTATTCCTCAGCTTGTGAGCAGCATACGTGAAATCGCTAATAATCTGCCAATATATATCAAAAATGTTGATGATTATTCTAATTTATTTTTGGCTAATAATCCTGAACTTCAGCAGATAATTGATTCACAGCTTGATAACTACTACGAGACTCTTAGCAGCTACCTGACCCAGAAACTCCTTCCGCTTCTTCCGGGAAACGTCAACACTATCGTGAGATATGCTTCCAGAAGCTTTATTTCAGGTATCAAGATTGTCTTTGACCTTGTAGTTGGCTTTATTGTTGCTATATACGTACTTAATTCCAAGGAACGTTTTACTACAAGAGGCAAAAAGATGGCTTACGCTGTCCTCAAAGAAGATGCTGCTAACGAACTGATAAGTGGCTTTAGATTTGTGAACTATACTTTTCAGGGCTTTATAGGCGGCAAACTTGTCGATTCTCTTATAATAGGAGTTATTTGTTATATAGGCTGCATGATGCTCAAGATACCATATCCTGTGCTGATTTCAGTTATTGTAGGAGTGACCAATATTATCCCATTTTTTGGTCCATATATCGGAGGCGGAATGGGAGCTCTTATCCTTGTGCTGATAAGCCCTGTGAAAGCATTGGTATTCCTTATTTTTGTAATTGTCCTGCAGCAGTTTGACGGCAATATCCTTGGACCTACTATCCTTGGAAACTCCACCGGACTTTCAAGCTTTTGGGTTATTTTCGCAATTACTTTATTTGGTGGATTGTGGGGAGTTGTTGGATGGCTTGTCGGAGTCCCGATTTTTGCTGTATTCTATGCGCTTGTTTCAAGAATTACAAATGTTCTTTTGACCAGGCGGGGACTCTCTGTTCAGACTAACGAATATACTGATCTGGCCTACATAGAAAATGGAGAGTACAAGCTTCTTAGTGACAAGAATAATACCAAGCACAATGCCAGAAAGAATACCTCTGCGTTTAAAAAGCTGTTTCATTTTAATCTTAATGTGAAGAAAAACAATAAGAAATCAAATGATACCAAGAAGTAAATTGCGATGTATTTCTTTAGCGTTTAACGGTTTGTTCTTGAAAAATTGCTGCATATTTTTTGCTTGACGTAGATACATAAAGGTATATAATTAAAAAATATTAGTACATCAACGCATTAAAGTGTGACATCTTGGATGTATAATTCAAGAAAGTATGAATAAAAATCTGGATGATTCATATCCATGTTTTGGAAGGGGATTGGAAGATGAGTAAAAAGAATTTGGACTGGGCCAATATTGGTTTTAGCTACATGGTTGCAGACAAGCGCTATGTTTCTAATTACAAGGATGGTAAGTGGGATGATGGAACACTTACAGAGAATTCGATGATAACAATTAGTGAGGATGCGGGTGTTCTTCACTATGCGCAGGAATGCTTTGAAGGATTAAAGGCTTATGAAACAGAGGATGGCAGAATTGTTACATTCAGACCTGATCTCAATGCCAAGAGAATGGTTGATTCAGCCAACAGACTTGAGATGCCTCCTTTTCCTGAAGATAGATTTATCAAGGCTGTTGAGGAAGTTGTTGCTGCCAATAAGGATTGGGTTCCTCCATACGGAAGCGGTGCTACTCTTTATGTAAGACCAGTTATGTTTGCAACAGGCAATGTTATCGGTGTTAAGCCAGCTGATGAATATCAGTTCAGGATTTTTGTAACACCTGTTGGACCTTACTTTAAAGGCGGCGCTAAGCCTATAGTAGTTAAGATATCTGATTTTGACAGAGCTGCTCCTCACGGAACAGGCAATATCAAAGCAGGTCTTAACTATGCGATGAGTCTTCATGCTATTGTTACTGCTCATGAAGAAGGCTTTGCTGAGAATGTATACCTTGATGCTGAGTCTCGTACATACATCGAAGAGACTGGCGGAGCAAATATCATATTTGTTACCAAGGACGGAGGGCTTGTTGTACCTCAGTCACACACAGATTCAATCCTTCCTTCTATTACCAGAAGATCGATCGTTTATGTTGCAAGAGAAATCCTTGGCATGAAGGTTGAGGAGAGACCTGTTAAACTTTCAGAAGTACCGGAATTTGTAGAAATGGGTCTCTGCGGAACTGCTGCTGTTATCAGCCCTGTAGGAAAGATAAATGATCACGGCAAGGAAATATGCTTTGCAAGTGGAATGGATGATATGGGACCTGTAATGAAGAAACTCTATGATACTCTTACAGGTATTCAGATGGGTACAGTTCCAGCACCTGAGGGATGGATACACGAAATCAAATAATCTGATCAAGATGATTGTTTAGAAGAGATAATAGACTGGAATTTACGTTTTATGTAAGTTCCGGTCTCTTTTTGTGTTAGAACCAGATTAAAAATGAAACATCTGTTCACTATTTCAAGGCGTAATGTGTTAAAATGATTAGGAGTTTTGAAATAGTATTTAGTCGGGGGACTTTTGATGTGATCGCTTACGTAAATGGAATTCTCGAGAATCTGGAAGATGGCAATGCCGTTATCGATGTGAACGGAATTGGCTATAACGTTAATATTTCAGGATCCACAATGGATAGAATGCCAGGTATTGGAGAAATGGTCAAACTATATACCTACACCAATGTCAAAGAGGACGCATTTACATTGTTCGGATTTCTATCCAGAGATGAACTTAATTTGTTTAAACTTCTGATAACAGTTAATGGTATTGGACCCAAAGGAGGACTTGCCATTTTATCAGTAATGACACCGGATGACCTTAGGTTTGCCATTTTGGCAGGTGACAGTAAGTCTCTTTCCAAGGCACCGGGAATTGGCAAGAAGACTGCGGAGAGAATTACTCTTGAGCTTAGAGACAAGCTTAAACTTTCTGAGGATGAGCTTCTTGGAGGAACCAGTGCCAGTGCTGCTGACATTGGCTCAATGGATGGAGATAACAGTGCCAGAGATGAAGCTGTTGCTGCTCTTGTGGCTCTTGGCTATAATTCTTCAGATGCCATGAAGGCTGTCAGAAAGGTTCTTGCTTCTTCCAAGGAAGCTGGAGAAGATACTGAGATCCTTCTTAAACTTGCACTTAAGGAAATGTTCTGATTGCAGCCTTGCAGTAAAATATTATGCGATGAGCTAGTCTAATATGATTCCTGTTTTATGAGGAAAAACAGGAATCTATAAATATTTGTTTATCAATGAAAAGCTTACAGGGTGATTTATACATGGAGAAAAGAAAGATAAATACAACCGCAAGAGGTATTGATACAGCGGCTAATCAGGAAGATGCCAGAATAGAGGGATCACTTCGTCCCAAGCGTCTGGATAATTATATAGGCCAAAAGAAAATAAAAGAGAGTCTCAAGATTTATATTGAGGCTGCCAAGAAGAGGGGAGACAGTCTTGATCATCTTCTCTTTTACGGCCCGCCGGGTCTGGGTAAGACAACTCTTGCAGGCATTATAGCTGCTGAAATGGGTGTTAATATCAAGATTACCAGCGGTCCGGCTATAGAGAAACCCGGAGATATGGCGGCTATCCTTAATAACCTTCAGGAAGGGGATGTCCTGTTTGTAGATGAGATACACAGGCTTAACAGGCAGGTTGAGGAAGTCCTTTATCCGGCAATGGAAGATTATGCTATTGATATCATGATTGGTAAGGGACCTACAGCCAGATCAATAAGGCTTGACCTTCCACATTTTACTCTGATTGGAGCTACAACCAGAGCGGGAATGCTCTCTGCACCTCTCCGCGACAGATTCGGCATGATCCACAGGATGGAATACTACGACATAGATGAATTATCGACAATTATCATGCAGTCAGCAGGCGTACTAGGAGTTGAAGTCGATGAAAAGGGTGCTGTTGAGATGGCAAGGCGCAGCCGTGGTACACCAAGACTTGCCAACAGAATTCTAAAAAGAGTTCGTGATTTTGCCCAGGTTAAATATGATGGCAGGATCACCGAAGACATTGCGATCACAGCGCTTGATCTTATGGATGTCGATAAAATGGGCCTTGATCACACTGACAGAAATCTTTTGATGACAATGATTGGGAAGTTTGGCGGTGGACCTGTCGGACTTGATACTCTTGCTGCTGCGATAGGAGAGGATTCGGGCACTATAGAAGATGTATATGAGCCTTATCTTATCAAGAACGGATTTCTCAACAGGACGCCCAGAGGCCGCGTGGTTACTGAGGAAGCATATCATCATTTGGGGCTTGAAATGCCTGCCCGCGCTGATATATAATATCTTTAATGCGTTGGTAATATAGGGATGAGTGCGCATATAAATGCACATTTTTTATTGTGAGGGGAGTACATATGGCGTCCAAGACAGATACAGAGGTAATAATCGGGGGAAAAGTTTTTACCTTAAGTGGATACGAGAGTGAGGAATACCTTCAGAAGGTAGCTTCATATATCAATAATAAGATTGCTGAGTATAACAAGATAGATGGGTTCAAGAGACAGCCAATTGATACTCAGAATGTTCTTTTACAGCTTAATATCGCTGATGACTATTTTAAGTCCAAGAAGCAGATAGAGCTTATGGAAGAGCAGCTTTCCGAGAAAGAAAAAGAACTCTATGATCTCAAACATGAGCTTATAGCTACTCAGATCAAACTTGAGAACACTGAGAAGAACGGCAAGAATCTTCAGAATAAGCTTGATGACTCATCAAAGAAGATTATTCAGCTTGAAACTCAGATAAAGGGAACAGGAAGTAAAAAATGATTATCCTAGCGCAAAGAGTCACTTCGTGACTCTTTGTTTTATATTTAATGTTAAATGAGGAAGTAATATGCTAAAGAGAGTAGAATTATTAGCGCCGGCAGGCGGATATGAAACAATGGTAGGTGCATTCAATGCGGGTGCTGATGCCGTTTATCTGGGTGGCTCTAAATTTGGTGCAAGGGCGTATGCTGATAATTTCGATACTCAGCAGGTTCTTGATGCCATCTCTTATGCTCATTTGCATGATAAGAAAATCTATATGACCGTCAATACTCTGGTTAAAGAAAAAGAGATTGGACAGGTTTATGACTTTATGCTTCCTTTTGCAGAAAATAAGCTTGATGGCGTAATTGTCCAGGATTATGGAGTGATGCGACTCATAAGAGATGAGTTCCCTGACATTGAGCTTCATGCCAGTACTCAGCAGACAGTTACAGGCGTATATGGAGCAAGACTTCTCAAAGAGCTGGGCTGTTGCAGAGTAGTACCCGCAAGAGAACTTAGCCTTATGGAGATGCAGGCAATCAGAGAAAAAGCCGGTGTTGAAGTTGAAGCTTTCATCCATGGAGCTATGTGCTATTGCTATTCCGGCGTATGTCTTTTTAGCAGCATGGTTGGTGAGCGCAGCGGTAACAGAGGCAGATGTGCTCAGCCATGCAGGCTTCCATACCAGATACAGGGTAAAAAGGGAGATGAAACCTATCCGCTTAGTCTCAAGGATATGTGTACCATTAACATAATTCCTGAGCTCATCAGAGCAGGAATTGATTCCTTTAAGATAGAAGGCAGGATGAAGAGACCTGAATATGCAGCCGGAGTTACGTCTTTATATCGCAAATATATTGATATGTACTATGAGAATCCTTCCGGAGGTATAAGAGTTTCTGATGAAGACATGGAAATTCTCAAGGGACTGTATCTTAGGACGGGCATTAGTGAAGGTTATTATCATCAGCACAATGGAAGAAATATGGTGACAATCTCATCACCTGCTTATAATGGAACATCTGACAAAGTTCTTACTATGGTAAGAGATAAATATCTGCAGGGCGAGCAGAAGATAAAATGTACTATTGATGCCTACCTTACTCTTGATGAAGCTGCGGTTATTACAATGACAGTCAATAAGGATGGAGAGGATCTTGTTGAAACTGTTACCGGTAATGATGTCCAGGCTGCGTCTAAGAGACCTATGGATGAAGACGCTGTTATAAAGCAGCTTAACAGACTTGGCAACACTCCTTTTGATGCTGAGAGCATAAATGTCAGCATAGAAGATAAGGGCAATGGAAATGGAATTTTTGTTCCTGCAAGTGAACTCAATGAGCTTAGAAGGCTCCTTACAGAGCAGATGCTTGAGAGCTTATCTGCACATTCTAAGAGGCAACTTGATAACAAGGATGCATATCTTACGACTAGTGTAGCAGGATCATCAGAGGAACTTCCAAGGAAAGATAAAAAATATAGACAGATTTATGCAGAAAATGAGCGCAAGGGTGATTATCATATTCTTGTGAATACCAGACCGCAGCTCAAAGCAGTTCTTAACTCTATATCTGAGTATGGTTCCAAACTCAGAATATATGTAGATAGTGACCTTTTCTTTAGTATTGACGAGGGCCTTGCAGCTAGAGTGATGTCTTTTGCCGGGGAGAATGCAGCTGAGTTTATAGTAGCCCTTCCATTTGTTACAAGACAGGAAGAATTTGATGGGTGCGGAGATATACTTGATATCATCAATAATGCTGCTTCCAAGGGCTTTACCGGCATTCTGGTAAGAAATCTTGAGCAGCTTGGTTTTGTAAGAGAGCACTCCTATAGAGGAACTGTTATTCTTGATTATGGCGTTTATGTATGGAATCAGCATGCGGCGGAGCTTTTGAATGAATTGAATAACGTGGATGGCAGCTTTAGAATTGATGAAATATCTGTTCCTCTTGAGCTTACTATTCACGAAGCCAAGGAACTCTCAAAAGCTCTCGATGCTAGAAAACTGATGCCAAGGACTTATAACATTTACGGCAGAACACCTATGATGGTAAGCGCCGGATGTGTCAAGAAGACGATGGATAAATGCAGCGGCAAACTTCATCAGTTTAATCGTGAGGAAACCAGACTGATAGATAGAATGGGGAATGTTCTTCCTGTGACTACTAATTGCAGGAATTGTTATAACGTGATATGGAATGCACATCCCACATCACTTCACAAAAAGTTAGACAGTATTAGAAATACAGAGTTGTTCGATCATTTCAGGATTGACCTTACAACGGAAAGTATGGAGGAGAGTGCTTTGGTTCTTGGGGCCTTTTTGCATGGGGATAAATCAGCTTTTGAAGCTATTGAGCAAAAAGGGTATACAACAGGTCACTTTAAGCGCGAAGTAGAATAGACTAATGGAATTATATGTGACTGAGATTTCTAAATATGTGATCACTCTTTTTCTTTTCCTGTATACGCTTGAAGCTTTTCTTGCTTTTACAAGGAAAAATGAGGAAAAGAGAAAGGGGCTATATATCAGACAGATAATCTGTATGTTTGCTGTACAGATAGCCTGCTTTATACAGATACTGGCAAGAACGGGGAAGGTCAGGTATGCATTCTTTTTTGCCTTTCAGATAATAGTGTTTGTGGCTGTGATCACTCTTTTTTATCTGATATATCCGGACGGTAACAAGCTGATAATCAATAACTGCGTGATGCTTTTGATGATAGGCATGATCATCCTTACCAGATTGTCTTATGATAAGGCGGTTAAACAGTTTTTTATTATCACAGCTTCTTTTATTGTCGGATTCTTTGTGCCGGAACTGATATTCAGGTTCGATTTTCTAAAGAAATATACATGGATTTACGCTGGCGTGGGCATTGTAGCAATTGGAATAGTTCTGATACTTGGAGCTACTATTAATGGCTCTAAGATCAGCTTCTCTGTATCGGGAATATCCTTTCAGCCATCTGAGGTTGTCAAGATAGTATTCCTGTTTTATCTTTCTGCGGCGCTATACCAGGCAGAAGGTTTGTTTGATCTTTTTATGCTCTCTGTTATATCGGCGGCGCATGTGATAATTCTTGTTTTATCCAAAGACCTGGGAAGTGCGCTTATTTTCTTTATTATTTATCTGGCGCTTATTTATATTGCTACAGAAAATATCGGTTATCTTGGAATCGGGCTTGCTGCCGGAGTGCTTGCAAGTGTTGTTGCCTATAAACTCTTTGGCCATATTCAGGTCAGAGTGCAGGCATTTATCGATCCTTTTAGTGACATAGAAAGGTCAGGCTATCAGTTGTCACAGTCTCTTTTTGGAATCAGCAGCGGATGCTGGTTTGGACTGGGATTATATGGTGGCTCTCCCCGTTCTATTCCATATGTTGAGCAGGACTTTATTTTTTCTGCAATAGCTGAAGAACTTGGACTTATATTTGCAGTTCTGATGGTGCTTATCTGTGTCAGCACATTCATTATGCTGCTTCAGGAAGGGTATTATCTTAGAGATAAATTCTACAGACTGATAATTTCGGGAACAGCTGTAGCGTACATATTCCAGACGTTTCTTACAATTGGTGGTGGAGCCAAGTTCATTCCTCTTACAGGAGTTACACTTCCTCTTGTCAGCTATGGTGGAACGTCGGTGCTTGTTACAATCGTCATGATCATGATCGCTGAGGGTATCTGTATGATCAGACAGGAAGAAATTTATGAAGCAAGGGAATTAAGACGCAGAAAGTTGGAGGCTAAAAAGCGTGGACGCAAGCAGGGATACGAGACGGACAGAAATTAAAAGGAAAAAGAAAATAAGATCCAAACCAATAATCGTTTTGGGTACTTTTTATACATTATTGTTTGCTGTACTTATTTGCTATATCTGTAATTATGCTTACAGTAACAGGCAGGTCTTACTTAATAACAGCTATAATACAAGACAGCAGATTCTTTTATCACAGAACTACAGGGGCAAGATACTATCAAGAGATGGAGATGTCCTAGCTTATACGACGACAGGTGAAGACGGCAAGGACCAAAGAGTTTACCCTTATGGCAAAGAATTTGCCCATGTTGTTGGTTATTCTACCAATGGTAAAGCGGGAATTGAGTCACTTGCAAATTATTATCTGATCAATACCAGTATTGAATTGCAGGATAAGGTTGCACTTGATGCGACAGGCTCCAAGTATCCCGGAGATAACGTTTATACTACTCTCGATGTTAATCTTCAGGAGGTGGCTTTTAATGCCCTTTCTGCAAGAAAGGGAGCTATAGTTGTAACTAATCCCAAAACTGGTGAAGTGCTGGCTATGGTATCCAAGCCGGATTATGATCCCAATACAATAGCACAGGAATGGGACAGCCTTATTGCTGATAAGTCTCCTGATGCAAAACTCCTTAACAGAGCAACCCAGGGACTCTATCCGCCTGGATCGACGTTTAAGATTGTGACAGCTCTTGCATATCTGCGGGATCATTCAAATAACTACCAAGACTATAAGTTCAGTTGCAGTGGTAAATATACATATGACGGCAATACGATATCCTGTTTCCATGGCGAGAATCACGGATCTGTAGACTTTGTCAGCTCTTTTGCCAAGTCATGTAACTCATCATTTGCTAACATGGGTGTAAGTATTGATAGAGCAACTTTCGATGATACTCTGGATGACCTGTTATTTAATTCAGAGCTTCCTCTGACAGGTTTATACTCAAAGAGCTCAGCTGTATATGATGCATCAACATCGAGTGAAGACGTAATGCAGTTATCAATAGGGCAGGGTACAACTACGGTTACGCCTATGCATATGAATATGATCACTTGTGCAATTGCAAATAAGGGCGTCCTGATGAAACCATATATGATTTCCTCTGTAAAGAGTGACACAGGTAAATCGGTTAAGAGTTTTTCTTCCGAGAATTATAAGAGACTTATGTCTCAGGACGAGTCAGGAATTCTGACTGAAATGATGCAGCAGGTTGTGCTAAGCGGTACAGCCAGTAAATTAAAGGGCCTCTCTTATACAGCGGCCGGCAAGACCGGATCTGCAGAATATAATACATCAACGTCAGATTCTCATGCCTGGTTTACCGGATTTGCTCCTTATGATGATCCGGAAATATGTGTGACAATCATCGTGGAGGATGCCGGAAGCGGCGGAAGTTATGCAGTTCCAATCGCAAAAAGAATCTTTGATGCATATTTCGGTGTTGAATAGGATAGAATGTCGTGATTTTATGTTATCATAGATAATATGATGAAATTACATTTATGATCCATGACCTGATATTTTCATCATTTACGAGGGAAAACGGTAATGAAAAAAGGCGGTTTTTGCCAGTTTTACAGTAATCTATATTGGGGAAAAAATGTTAAAAAGAGGACTCTGGTAAAATGGAAGTTATATACCGGTAGCGGTCAGTTTAACATTTACTGTGTCACCAGGGCAATGGGTGACAACGATCAGCTTGATATTATTCACTGTGCTTTTTTGAGACAGCCATATTATCGCAAGCATCCTGTCCTGATTTATGGAATTGCATCCAGCTATGAGGAGGCGGTCGACATAGTCCTTAGGATTTCGCAGGAAGCTTCTAATATAGGTATGGATGGCAGACTTGTAGATTACTTACTTACTCAAGAATAATTTTGTTGGGAGCATTATATGCTTACGGGGTTACTTACTGTACTTAAGATAATTGGGATAGCGCTACTTGTCATTTTGGCATTGGTGCTACTGATATTGATACTGGTGTTATTTGTCCCTATAAGGTACAAACTTGACGGGACTATTCCGGAGACTGATCTTGAACAGGGCTTTGATCTTGAAAAGATCATTGGCTCAGCCAGTTTTTCATGGCTTCTTCATTTTATCAGCGGAGGAATACAATATCCTGAGAATAAAGAATTTACAGTCAGGATAATGGGAATTAAGATACTTCCGCGAAAAGAGAAAAATAAAGACAAAGAAAAAAAGAAACGTAAAAAAGAAAAATCTGATAGCGTTAATGAAGATAATAGCCAGGCAGAAGATAGTATCCAAAATGCCGAAGATATAGCTACAGAGGGAAATGAAGATACATCTGATGATGCGAAATCTGATGCGGAACCGGTAGAAAGTGGCAACACAAATTCTGATGAAAGTGATAAAGATTCGGATTCTGAATCCGATACTAATACTAGAACAGATTCTGAAGATAAGGCGCTGATAGAAATTGTACAGGATATTATAGATAAAGTTGAAAATATTCTAAAAACGCCACAAAATGTGCTTGGAAAAATCCAATATACAATATCTAGAGTTTGTGGTAAGATAGGGATGATAAAAACTACACTTGAAAACGATATTTTCAAGCGGGCATTTGAGCTGGTCAAGGGTAAGCTTATTAGAATGATCAGGATGATCTTACCTGATAAATCCAAGGTGGATTTAATGCTTGGACTTGGAGATCCTGCGGATACAGCGCAGGCCATGGCGGCTTATGGAGCTCTTTATCCTGTCCTATTTAAGAGCGTATCATTCAGACCTGATTTTGACAGGAAAGTTATTTATGCAGATGCTCATTTTAAGGGGCACATTACTGTATTTACCATATTGTATTGTGTATGCGTCTGCTACTTTAATAAAGATGTGAAAAAAGTTATCAGGAGATTTAAGAAGATAATAAATTCCTGATGGAATCGTTGGAGGTGTATAGTGAGTAATTTTAATGAGGTTGTGGAGTCTTTACTTGGAGGAATGAACAGGGTCATGGCAGCCAAGACTGTTGTAGGCGAGGCTACCAAGGTTGGAGATACAATTATTGTTCCACTTGTTGACGTATCTTTTGGCGTAGGAGCCGGTTCTTCAGAAGCTGACAAGAAAAACGGTGGTTGCGGAGGTTTTGGTGCCAAGATGTCACCAAGCGCTGTACTTGTTATCAAGGATGGTACTACCAAACTTGTCAATGTCAAGAATCAGGATGCTGTCACCAAGGTACTTGATCTTGTGCCTGACATTGTAGATCGTATTTCTGCCAAGAAAGAAAACATGATGGATGATGACGAGGCAAAAGATATAGCTTTTCCTGACGCGGAATAAGTATGCTGCCTCTTCTTAGGGGGTATCCATATGGAAGAAAGAAGAAATATCGAAGAAATCATACTAAACGGGACAGAGGATGAACTTTCTCAGCTTCGTTTATGGCTGTTTAAAGAGAGTGTAAGGCTTGAGAATCAGGAGAGCGCTCTCGAGGATAGGTATGCCAGGTTGGAAGCAGATGAACGTGCCTTCAAAGAGAGAAGGGATGCTCTTGAGCGTAAACTTGAGAATGCTTCCAAGAAGCTCGATGCTGATAAGGCACTTTTTGAGCAGAGACTACATATTCTCAATAATGGTTATGCTCAGCTTAATATGGATAAGAAGAAACTTGAAGCTGAGTTTGTCAGACTTGAGAGGGAGAAGACTTATCAGAGGCAGAATGAATATGATGCGCTGGATCTTATGTTCAGAGGAGTAGACAGTGCTCTTACTCTCAAGAAGAGATACAAGGATCTTATGAAGATGTTTCATCCTGACAATGTTGCAGGTGATGAGGAAATGGTTCAGCTTATTAATGCTGAATATGCAGCTCTTTGCAGGCAATTCAATATCAGTGTAATAAACTGATCCCGGGTGATATATTCTTTTGAAATAAGCTTTTTATAGCGTAGATAATATCGATATTGAGACATACATAAAATATTAATTTGTTTGATTTAGAATAATATGGTATTGTAAACAAGTCATTGCTCGTCTGAGCAATGACTTGTATATGTTAATCGGGGATTTGTTACTATATGCAGTTATAGAGGGCTTATATTGTCTGCTTTATCGGTGCTGGTAACAATAAAAATTAGTTAGAATTTGTTTTGCAGCTGTACCTCTTATAGTACACTTCAAATGTTATCATGTGTTTAGCATGAAGGCGAGACTGGTTTTAGCTGCAAGTCTGGCGTTTCTGCCGGAATTTTCAAAAAAGATTAAATTATATGTTGACACACCCGAACATCTGTTTTATTATCATTATATACAGAACGGGTGTTCTTGGAAGGAGATTAGTATGGAAAGAAAAGATAAGCAAAAAGCGTTAGAGGCAGCACTTGGACAGATTGAGAAACAGTTCGGTAAGGGTGCTGTTATGAAGCTTGGAGATTCATCTGATACTATGAATGTCGAGACAATTCCAACAGGATCACTTAGTCTTGATATTGCACTTGGCCTTGGAGGAATTCCTAAGGGCAGAATTATTGAGATTTATGGACCAGAGTCCAGTGGTAAGACCACTGTTACTTTACATATGATTGCAGAAGTTCAGAAGAGAGGCGGTATTGCAGGTTTCATCGATGCTGAGCATGCACTTGATCCTGTTTATGCCAAGAATATCGGTGTAGATGTAGATAACCTCTATATTTCACAGCCAGATAGTGGTGAGCAGGCTCTTGAGATCACAGAGACTATGGTTAGATCAGGTGCTATTGATATTGTTGTTGTTGACTCTGTAGCAGCTCTTGTTCCTAAGGCAGAGATTGATGGAGACATGGGCGATTCACATGTTGGTCTGCAGGCAAGACTTATGTCACAGGCTCTTCGTAAGCTTACAGCTGTTATCAGTAAATCAAACTGTACAGTAGTATTTATTAACCAGCTTCGTGAGAAGGTTGGCGTTATGTTTGGTAATCCTGAGACAACTACTGGTGGACGTGCTCTTAAGTTTTATTCTTCAGTACGTATGGACGTTCGCCGTATTGAGGCTATCAAGCAGAACGGTGAAGTAATCGGTAACAGAACAAGAGTCAAGGTTGTTAAGAATAAGATTGCTCCTCCATTCAAAGAGGCAGAATTCGACATTATGTTTGGTAAGGGAATCTCAGCTACCGGTGATATTCTTGACCTTGCTGCCGGCGTTGATATTGTTAACAAGAGTGGTGCATGGTACCAATATGAGGGCGAGAAGATTGGACAGGGTAGAGAAAATGCCAAGTTATATCTTGAAAATAATCCAGCTATCCTTGCAGAAATCGATGCCAAGGTAAGAGCTCATTATGGACTTCCTGTAAATGGAGTAACTGTTCCGGATAAGGGTGAGGCTACTGAAGGAGAGGCAGCACCTGCCAAGAAAACTAAGGCATCCAAATAATTAGTACTCGGCGTTTATTATGGTCGGTGGCAATATGCCACCGACTTTTTGATGATATAGGAAATCGCGAGCGACATTCTTTTTTAATAGAGGGAAGGTTTCTGATGACAATAACGGATATAGTAGAACTTGATAAGAAGAGATGTAAGATCTTTATTGACGGTGAATTTGCATTCGTCCTTTATAAGGGTGAACTAAGAGAATATGATATCAAATCCGGTAATGAGATAAGTGAATCTGTATATGAATCAATAAAATCAGAAGTTTTATCAAAAAGAGCCAAGCTCAGGGCGATGAATCTTTTACAAAAAAAGGATTACACTGAGAAACAGCTAAGGGATAAGCTTCAGGAAGGATTATACTCGCAGGAACTTATTGACGAAGCTATAAATTATGTTAAATCCTATAGATATCTGGATGATGAACGCTTTGCCAGAGATTATATTACATATCATATGGAGATGCGCAGCAGAAATCGTATTCTTCAGGATCTTACAGGTAAAGGGATCAGTAAGGATGTGACCATTTCGATAATGGATGAACTATATTCAGAGTCGGAAGAGATATCAGGGGATATTGAAACTGAACAGATCAATAAACTTCTTATCAAGAAGCATTTTGATAAGGACATGGACTACAAGGATAAACAGAAGATCATGGGCTTTTTGGTCAGACGTGGATACACAATGGATAGTATCCGAAGAGCAATGGAAGAATTTGAATAATAATAGCATAAATATATAGAAATACATAGAAACTCTAGCATTGAATATTTTATAAATTCTTGACACTGCACTTTATAAAAGGTAAAATTTAAGTGTTGTAAAATTGTATTTATGTGCGTTATTTATGGGTGTTTTAGAGCACACTATACAAAATATTGTACAATGAAAATTGAATAAGGAGGTGCTCCTGTAATGGCCGGTATTATTATTGCAGTAGTAGCAACTCTTGTCATTTCTGTACTTGTAACTTGGGTTTTGTCAAACTCATACCATAAAAAGGTAACTGAGGGGAAAATCGGAAGTGCTGAGGAAAGGGCAAGAAAGATTATTGACGAAGCACTCAAAAATGCTGAGGAGACAAAGCGTGAGAAACTTTTGGAAGCCAAGGAAGAAGCGTTGAAGACACGTAACGAATTGGAGAAGGAAGTTAAGGACCGTAGAAATGAGGTTCAGCGCTCAGAGAGAAGAGTTCAGCAGAAAGAGGAAAACGTCGAGAAGAGATCGGAAGCGATTGAGAAGAAAGAGCAGAGTCTTAATGCTCGTGAAGAGGCGCTTAACAAGAAGAGTGAAGAGGTTGCTAAGCTTAATGAACAAAGGCTACAGGAACTTGAGAAAATCTCTGGCTTAACCTCCGAACAGGCAAAAGAGTATCTTTTAAAAATCGTTGAAGATGATGTAAAGCACGAATCAGCTGTCATGATCAAGAACATGGAAGCTGAAGCAAAAGAGGAAGCAGATAAGAGAGCTAAGGAAATTGTAGTTAACGCAATTCAGCGTTGTTCTGCAGACCATGTTTCCGAGACTACTATATCTGTTGTCCAGCTGCCAAATGATGAGATGAAGGGACGAATCATTGGTAGAGAAGGTAGGAACATTAGAACACTTGAGACAATGACTGGTGTTGATCTTATCATTGATGATACACCAGAAGCAGTAGTTATTTCCGGCTTTGATCCTATCCGCCGAGAAGTTGCACGTATAGCTCTTGAGAAGCTTATTGTAGATGGTCGTATCCATCCGGCAAGAATCGAGGAAATGGTTGAGAAGGCACAGAAGGAAGTAGCTGCCAAGATCAAAGAGGAAGGTGAGAATGCTGCTATTGAGGCTGGTGTTCATGGCCTTCATCCTGAAGTGATCAAGATTCTTGGTCGTATGAAATTCAGAACAAGCTATGGTCAGAACTGTTTGAAGCATTCTGTAGAAGTTGCACAGTTGTGTGGACTTCTTGCTTCTGAGCTGGGCCTTGATGTAAGAGTTGCTAAGAGAGCAGGTCTTTTACATGATATTGGTAAGGCTGTTGACCATGAGCTCGAGGGCTCACATATTCAGCTTGGTGTTGATATTTGTAAGAAGTACAAGGAATCTCAGATCGTTATCAACGCAGTAGAGGCTCATCACGGTGATGTTGAGCCACAGTCTCTTATAGCTGTTCTTGTACAGGCTGCTGATACAATTTCATCAGCAAGACCTGGAGCTAGAAGAGAAACTCTTGAAACTTACACATCCAGATTAAAAGAACTCGAAGAAATTACTAATAGCTTTAAGGGTGTTGATCACTCATTTGCTATTCAGGCTGGTCGAGAAGTCAGAGTAATGGTTGTTCCTGAGCAGGTTTCTGATGCAGATATGGTGCTCATGGCTCGAGATATTGCCAAGAAGATTGAGGACGAGATGGAATATCCCGGACAGATCAAGGTTAATATTATCAGAGAGAGTAGAGCAACAGATTACGCTAAGTAAAAAAATAAGAGGTTATCCTATTAGGTAGGGTAACCTCTTTTTTACATCACAGGTAATTATCTGGTATAAATATGAGTGATGCCATTAGTTATCAGCTTGAGCAGTAATGCCAGTACTGATGTGATCACTATTTCTGCCAGGAAGAGTAGTAGTATGTTTAAATTGCTGAAAGCTCTGTTTTGTCCTATCTTTGATAAATGAATGATCACTACATGATGGACAAGGAAGTATTCGTAGCTATATTTTGCTAAGATATTTACAATTTTCATTGGCTTTTGAGCTTTGGTAAATAATGGCTCAAGTCCGGCGAATAAGAGGAAAACTGACAGACACTCTATAGGAATTAAAAAGCTGTGTATTCCAGGAAGCTCAATAGGCATTGCTATGAAAAAAGCATTTAGTATTAGTCCTGCTATACTGATGAAGCTTGGTAGTTTATCAAGTATAGTAGCCAGAAACATTCCAAGGACAAAATCGTAGATTTTGATCACCAGGTTTGTGTACATGGGAACACTATTAAATGCCGGAATACTGCTATACAGAATATTGATGGCAACATAATATATGGTTGCAACAACCATAGTTATATATTTATTCCAAACAAAGGCTTTTCTAAGGAGTGGATATATCAGGTACATGATAAGGAGACAACCCAGAAACCATTCACCGATTCCAAGTGAACAGGTAGCTATTCCGAAACTGTCAAGATAAGCATCTACACCCAGAATTGTAAAAAGAAAGCTAAAGGGGCCTACATTTTTACCTGCAAAAGGATCAGCTAAAGATATCTGACCTGTACATAAAAGAAATATGAAATATCCGGCATAAACTATATAGAAAGGGATAAGTATCTTTTTAAAGCGCTTAGTGTAAAAATTTCTCAAATCAAAAGAAGTCCCATTACTTCCGAGCATCAGACCACATCCGGATAATATAAAGAAAAGTCCTACGCCTATTTTGGCTATATTCATATTGGTATTTTCATAAAGAAAGCGAATACTTGAAAGTTGTCTTATTCCATATATATAAAGTGTGAATAACATGTGGTAGAATACTATTGAGATCATGGATAGTACTCTGAGAACATTCATGAAGTTATATCTTTTTTTCATACATAAGCTCCGTTTTATCTATATTTTTGATGGAATCGAATACATTTAATATTACATCAATACGCAATGCTAATTCAATATTTGCAGAGAAGTGACTAAACTAAAAAATGACACTTGAAAAATTAAATTGCACGCAATATAATATATTCAAGAAAATTTACTTGTGGAGGTGGTAGCAATGCATGAGTCGGGCGAGGATTACATCGAGACAATATATTTGCTCAAGAAGAAAAAAGGTACTGTCAGGTCAATAGATGTAGCTAATGAACTTGGATTTTCAAGACCAAGTGTTTCCAGAGCTGTCAGTATTCTCAAAGAAAATGGACTCATCACAATGGAAGAGGATGGTGAGCTTGCTCTTACAGAAGAGGGCCTTAAGACTGCCAAGCATGTCTATGAGAAGCATACAAATCTTACTAAGTTTCTTATTATGACAGCGGGGGTTAGTGAAGAGATTGCAGAGAATGATGCATGCAGGATTGAACATATTATTAGTCCTGAGACATTTAAGGGCATCAAGAAATATATTAAGGAACACAAATAATTAAATTGAATATGAACCATTTAAAGCGGCCGTGAATGCGCCTTTCCCGCATGAACTTGGTATTGTTCTGGGATACCCGGTGGAAGATGTAAAAGGTTTTATGACAAATGATGGTCAGAACTACATCTTTTCAGGCTACTGGAAGGTATACTGCAGAGCAGAAAGAGCCAGGGCGATATTCAGAGCTTATGACGACTGCGTAGAAGGAATGATGAGAGCCCTGCTCTCGGGAAAGCCTTTTTGCGAAGTGGTAGGATTATGACCATCTGAATAAACATAGAGGTAAAAACTAACTAAACAATTTACACAAACCCAAAAAAGTCATTTTGCAGAATTAATTGGTCTGCGAAATGGCTTTTTTATGTTTGTGTGGTATAGTGTTATAGGTGAGGTGTTTGAATATGTTACCTGTGGCTTTTTGCGAAAGAATGCGCTCTCTTTTGGGCGATGAAGAATACGATAAATTTATAAACAGCTTTGGTGAAACTACTGAGAGATATCATGCTCTTAGAATTAACTCAGTCAAGGCTTCTGATGATATTTCTGATAGGTTGAGAAACATAGGGATCAGTATTTCCGGTGATGACAATAGTGGTTCCAATGCGGCACAAATACAGGTTCCGTGGGAAAAAAACGGCTATTACTACGAAGGAGATGTAGCGCCTGGAAAGAGCCCTTATCATGAGGCTGGTCTATATTACATCCAGGAGCCTAGTGCAATGGCTCCGGTACACTACCTTGATCCTAAACCCGGTGAGAAAATTCTTGATCTGTGCGCTGCTCCCGGCGGTAAATCAACTCAGATTGCCGTCAGAATGGGTGGGAGCGGTATTCTTGTTACAAATGAGATCAATAGGGACAGAGCCCGTATACTATCTCTTAATATCGAGAGATTAGGAATCACTAATGCACTAGTTTTGAACGAGACTCCTGAGAACCTTGCAAATGTTTTTGAGGGGTATTTTGACAAGATACTTGTAGATGCTCCATGTTCGGGTGAAGGAATGTTCAGGAAAAATGAGAATGCCTCTTCTGAATGGAGCCCTGAAAATGTTGAGCTATGTGGCATAAGGCAAAAAGAGATATTAGATGCTGCTTCAAGGATGCTTCTTCCGGGAGGAAGACTTGTTTTTTCTACATGTACATTTGCACCTACGGAAAATGAAGAATCTATTTGCAGATTTCTTTCAGGACACCCGGATTATCACGTTGCTGATATTCAGATGTTTGATGGCATGGATCACGGCAGAAGTGAATGGATCTCTGATAAATGTATTCAGGCATGTGGACTTTCTCAGGAACAGGAGAGCAGTATCAGGGCTGAGGTAAATAAATCTGTAAGATTATGGCCTCATAAGCTTCGCGGTGAGGGACATTTTTTGTGCGTTCTAGAAAGAGACGGAGAATTGATTGACAGAACTAAGGATAATTATGTCCCCGGAGGAAGAAATCTTGCTGCCAAAAAAGAAATCCAGAAACTATTCTGGGACTTTGCAGGCGAGAGCCTTTCTTTTGCTGATGAAAAAGAAAAGGTACTAACAAGTGGCCTTAGGCTTGATGGAACACTATTTATGTTTGGAGAGCAGCTGTACATATGTGACAGTAAAATGCCCGGAATACATGGACTTAAGTGTATGAGACCCGGACTTCATCTTGGGACTATCAAAAAAGACCGTTTTGAGCCATCCCATGCTTTGGCGCTTGCTATTAAAAAAGAAGATGCAAAAAACACTATTTCTTTTGCAGAAGACAGCAATGAAATAAGACAATACCTTAATGGCCAGACTGTCAAATGCAGTAAGGATGCGCCTAAGGGCTGGACAGTAGTCTGTGTGGATGATTACAGCATAGGCTGGGCCAAGCAGGCAGGCGGAGTCCTCAAAAACCATTATCCAAAGGGACTTAGGATAAATTATTAAGCTATATTTTTGTTTATGATTTGTTTTCTTGGGGGATATTTTTATAAATAATACGTAAAAGTGCATTGGCACAGAGGAGTATGAGTGAGAAAACTTCTGATTTATCTTAAAGACTATAAAAAAGAAACAATACTTGGACCGCTTTTTAAGCTGCTTGAGGCATCATTTGAACTAATGGTACCCCTTGTAATAGCAGCAATGATCGATAAAGGAATAGCAAATGGGGATAAAGGGTATGTTGGCAGAATGTGCCTCATACTCATTTTATTGTGCTTTGTTGGATTTATAAGTGCAGTTACAGCCCAGTATTTTGCGGCGAAGGCTGCGGCCGGATTTGCCAAGAAGACCAAGAAAGCTTTATTTGATAATATTCAGAAGCTTTCATTTTCTGACATGGACAGAATTGGCACTGCAGCCATGATAACCAGAATGACAAGTGACATGAATCAGGTTCAGCAGGGCGTTAACATGACAATAAGGCTTCTTTTGAGATCGCCATTTGTTGTCTTCGGAGCCATGATCATGGCATTTACAATAGATGCAAGACAGGCACTTATTTTTGCGGTTACAATAGTCCTTTTGTTTATCGTAGTTGTTTCGATAACAGCCTGGAGCATTCCAAGATATGAGAAGATTCAAAGCGGCCTTGATGTGCTCCTTCGATATACAAGGGAGAATCATACAGGTGTAAGGGTTATTAGAGCATTTGGCCTTGAAGATGAGGAAAAAGATAAGTTCAACAGCCAGAATAACCATCTGATGGGAATGCAGAAATTTGTGGGAAGCATTACAGCTTTAATGAATCCTCTGACTTATGCGATTCTTAATCTTTCAATTGCTTATCTCATATATAAAGGAGCCTTTCTTGTAAATACAGGAGATCTTACTCAGGGACAGGTAGTTGCTCTATATAACTATATGTCACAGATTCTTGTTGAGCTTATAAAACTTGCTAATCTTGTTATAACTATGACCAAGGCAGTTGCTTCAGGAAACAGAGTTCAGGAGCTCATGGAGCTTAAGCCTTCAATGAAGGACGGCTCAGTTACAACATTTGATAAGACTGAAGATCATGTGGTCTTTGACAAAGTTTGTATGCGCTATGAAAAAGATAGTGAGGATTCTCTTGCCAATATAACATTTACGGCTAAGAGAGGAGAGAGAATAGGAATTATAGGCGGAACAGGAAGCGGTAAGTCTTCCCTTATAAATCTTATTCCAAGATTTTATGATACAAGAGAAGGCAGTGTATCGATTGATGGCAGAGATGTCAAAGATTACAGAATGGAAGCTCTTAGAGAGAGAATAGGAATAGTTCCTCAGAAGGCAGTTCTTTTCCATGGAAGTATCAGAGATAACATGAAATGGGGCAAGGCTGATGCAACCGATGAAGAAATATATGAGGCACTTACTATTGCTCAGGCCAAAGAGGTAGTTGAAAGTAAAGATGGCGGGCTTGATCATATGGTAGCACAGGGAGGCAAGAATTTCTCTGGCGGTCAGAAGCAGAGACTTACAATTGCAAGGGCACTTGTGCGTAAGCCTGAAATTCTGATACTTGATGATAGCGCATCAGCTCTTGATTATCTTACTGATAAGAATCTTAGGGCTGCAATTGCAGGTATGGATAACCCTCCGACGACATTTATAGTTTCTCAGAGAACCTCTGCAGTAATGGGATGCGATAAGATAATTGTTCTCGAAAATGGAGAAGTGGCCGGGATTGGTACTCATGAGCAGCTCCTTGACAGCTGTGAACTTTACAGAGAAATATATGATTCACAGTTTAAGAAGGAGGCTTGACATGAAAAAAGGTACACTTAAAAAAGTTCTGCGCTATGCAGGAAAATATCGTTTTCTTATCGTTGTATCAATGGCACTTGCTATAGTTACAGCGCTTTTGTCATTGTATGTTCCTATTTTGGCCGGCCGCGCAATTGATCATGTGGTTGGAAGAGGAAATGTTGATTTTGATAAAGTTGTAAAGATACTTTTGAACATGGTTGTCAGTGTCCTTTTGATTTCTGTATGTCAGTGGATCATGAATATGGCTAACAACAAGATCACATTTGCTGTTGTAAGAGATGTGAGAACAGAGGCCTTTGGAAGACTTCAGAAGCTTCCCTTTGAGTATCTTGATACCAAACAGACAGGAGACATTGTATCCAGGATAATATCAGATGTTGACCTTTTTTCTGACGGACTCCTTATGGGATTTACTCAGCTTTTTACAGGAATAGTGACTATTGTTGGAACACTCATTTTTATGTTCTATCTTAATTACAAGATAGCACTTGTGGTAGTTGTCCTGACTCCGCTTTCTCTTTTTGTTGCCAAGTTTGTAGCTGACAGATCATTTAAACTGTTCAAAGCCCAGAGTGTTGCCAGAAGTGATCAGACTTCTTTTGTTGATGAGATGGTAGGTAATCTTTCTGTTGTTAAGGCCTTTGCTCACGAAGATGAGAATATGGATATATTTGGGGAGATTAATGACAGACTTGAAGTTGCCAGTGTCAAAGCAACTTTTATTTCATCTCTAACCAATCCAAGTACAAGATTTATCAATAACCTGGTATATGCGGCCGTTGCTCTTTTTGGAGCACTTTCCTGTATTTCAGGCGGAATGACGGTCGGAGGCCTGACTATTTTCCTTAGCTATGCTAATCAGTATACTAAGCCTTTTAATGAGATTTCAGGTGTAGTCACAGAGCTCCAGAATGCACTTGCCTGTGCAGAGCGAGTTTTCGCTCTGATCGAAGAGCAAAAAGAGACACCTGATAAAGAATCAGCGCCTGATAACCTTAATCTGGACGGAGACGTGCTGATTTCAGATGCTTCTTTTTCTTATGATAAGAGCAAGAAACTTATTGAAAATCTTAATCTTGATATAAAGAAGGGACAGAGAGTTGCGATTGTTGGACCTACGGGCAGCGGAAAAACTACACTTATCAACCTTCTCATGAGATTCTATGATGTAGATAAGGGCAGTATAAAGGTGGACGGATTTGACATCAGAGATATAAAAAGAGCTGATCTAAGAGAGAACTTTGGAATGGTTCTGCAGGAGACATGGCTGAGAAACGGTACGATCAAGGATAATATAACTCTTGGAAGAGAAGGTTTTACTGATGAAGATATAATTGCTGCGGCCAAGGCTTCACATGCTCACAGCTTTATCAAAAGGCTTCCAAATGGATATGACACAGTTATTTCTGAGAATGGCGGCAATCTATCTCAGGGCCAGAAACAGCTTCTATGCATTACCAGGGTTATGCTCCATATTCCGCCAATGCTGATACTTGATGAAGCTACGTCTTCAATTGATACAAACACTGAGATCAGGATCCAAAAGGCCTTTAACAAGATGATGCAGGGCAGGACAAGCTTTATTGTTGCCCACAGATTATCGACAATAAAAGAAGCAGATGTGATCCTTGTCATGAAGGATGGCCATATAATAGAACAGGGTAACCATCAGACACTTCTTGATCAGAAAGGCTTTTACTATAACCTTTATAACAGCCAGTTTGCTTGATAAAAAACTCCTTTTTCTTAACTTGCTATGATATAATAGCCTTTGTGTTGTTAGGAAAGGGGAGTTTTCGCATTACAGCTTCCTAAGGGAGTTTCTGCAAATGCCGGCACATCTTTATACAATTATGGAAATACATATGCTCAGTCAGGTGCACAGGCTCAGGATGCTGAATATTTCGAAAAAGATACTGAGCTGACCTCAGAATTAGAGGAAAATGGCAACATAGAAGAAGCTGAGAAAACAGAGGATTCTCAGACAATTGAAGCTATAACAAGCTCTTCAGAAGAAGGCGGCCCACTTATTTTCAATCAGTATAATACCAAGTACGCAGCAGCGACTATTGAGGGGAATACCTTCACAAGTAATGCTCTTGGCCTTACCTTTGAGGCACCGTCAAACATGAAGTTTCATAGTGATGAGGAACTTGCCGGTATAGATAATATATCTACAGATGATTTTGCACAGAGTATGGCAGATGATGTAAACGGAGGCAAGATCAGAAACAGTACGTATTCATATATAAAGGATATGTTGGATACATAATTGCCTATGGCGAGAGTGATGAGCAGTGCAATCAGTATCTTGATGCATTTAAAAGTGTGGAGTAAAAAACAAGTATTTGAGAATGAATTTGTGTGGCGGGATGACCAAATTTAGCGTATTTATGATATTTGGAGGATTTGATCAGAATGTCTGATAAGAGCACAGATCGTTGCAGGGATATAGAACGATCAATTATAAAGAAATACAGAAAAGAGATATGGTGTAAGTTTACTAAGGCGATCAACACCTATGATCTTATTCAGGATGGCGATAAGATAGCTGTTTGTATCTCGGGCGGTAAAGATTCAATGCTCCTGGCCAAGCTTTTTCAGGAACTTGCCCGCCATGGCAAGCATAATTTTGAAGTTATCTTTCTTGCGATGAATCCGGGATACAGTGATGCCAATTATCAGAATATCCTCAGAAATGCTGAGCTTATGAATATTCCTCTTACCATTTTTGAATCAGATATTTTTGATGTTACAACTAAGGTTGGAGGCTCACCATGTTATCTTTGCGCCAGAATGAGAAGAGGTGCTCTTTATAGTAAGGCGCAGGAACTTGGCTGTAATAAGATAGCCCTGGGACATCACTTTGATGATGTTATTGAGACTATTTTTATGGCTATGATGTATGGCGGACAGATTCAGACAATGATGCCTAAGCTACACAGTACTAATTTTAAGGGCATGGAGCTTATCAGGCCTCTTTACCTTGTGAGAGAGGAAGACATTGTTCACTGGATGAACTATAATGAGCTTAAATTTATCCGCTGTGCCTGCAAGCTTACTGAGCAGCTTGAAAAAGAAGGAAATCTTCATAATGACAGCTCAGTTTCGAAGAGAGCTGAGACAAAAGCTATTATCAGAAAACTTAGAGATATTAATCCATATTTAGAGTCAAATATCTTTAAAAGTGTGGAAAATGTAAGTATTAATGCGTTAATATGTTATAAGGACGAGAATGGAGTGAAACATCATTTCCTTGAGAATTACGATTCGCGGGAATGATATTGTAGTAGTGAATAATTTAGGAGAATTTATGAATAATCAGAACAGACCGGTCATAGTTATGGGACACAAGAATCCTGATACGGATTCAATCTGTGCGGCTATAACTTATGCCAATTTGAAAAGAAAGGTGACGGGCGGAGATTATATCGCTTGCAGAGCAGGACATCTCAACGAAGAAACCCAGTTTGTACTGTCACATTTTGGAGTAGAAACACCTTCATATGTCAAGGACGTCAGAACACAGGTCCGTGACATGGAGATAAGAATGCTTGATGGAATCGACAGAAACCTTTCTCTTAAAAATGCCTGGTCCAAGATGAGAGATGCAGGAGTTGTAACCCTGTGCGTGACAGAGGGCGATGAACTTAGCGGTATTGTAACAACTAATGATATTGTTGAGACCTATATGGATGTTATTGACCCTAAGATTCTATCAGAAGCCGGAACCTGTTACAGAAATATAGTTGAGACTCTTGGCGGAGAGCTTATAGTCGGTGAAATAAATGACGTTCTCACAAAAGGCAAGGTTGTAATTGCTGCTGCTAATCCCGATATGATGGAAAATGTTATTGAGGAAGGAGATGTAGTAATCCTTGGTAACAGATATGATATGCAGTTGTGCGCTATAGAAATGAATGCCGGATGTATCATAGTCTGCGAGGGCGCAGATGTTGCCAAGACTATTCAGATACAGGCAAGAGAACATGGTACCAAGATCATTACAACTCCGCATGATACTTTTATTGTGGCAAGACTCATCAATCAGAGTATGCCGATTGAGCATGTCATGAAAAAAGATGGCCTTGTATGCTTCCACATGGATGATTACATTGAAGATATTCAGGAAGTAATGGCTTCTATGAGGCACAGATATTTCCCGGTTCTTGATAAGAATGATCACTACATTGGTATGATCAGCCGAAGAAACTTCCTTGGTGCACGTAAGAAGCAGCTGATCCTTGTGGATCACAATGAGAAAAATCAGGCTGTTAACGGAGCAGATGGTGCAGAAATTCTCGAGATCATCGATCATCACAGACTTCGCACTATCGAGACTGCAGGCCCTGTTTTCTTTAGAAATCAGCCACTTGGATCTACATGTACTATTATTTACCTTATGTACAAGGAGTATCAGGTAGAAATAGACAAGACTACTGCAGGACTTTTACTTGCAGCTATTTTGTCTGATACGCTTATGTTTAAGTCACCTACCTGTACAAATGTCGACAAAAAAGCAGGCGAAGAACTTGCAGGTATTGCCGGTGTTGACTATGAGTCTTTTGCTAAGGAAATGTTCCATGCAGGCTCTAACCTTAGTGACAAGACTGCAACAGAGATCCTTCATCAGGATTTCAAGAAGTTTACGGTTGATGATCTTACAATTGGAATAGGACAGATCAACTCCATGAGCGCAGAAGAACTGATCGAAATCAAGAACAAGATCCAGCCGGAGCTTAATAATGTTACTTCTGATGATGGACTTGATATGCTGTTCTTCATGCTTACTGATATTATTGATGAATCATCTGAAGTTATATTTGCCGGTAATAAGGCTCAGCATACACTTAGCTCTGCATTTGGGGTGAGTGTAGAGGGAAATAGTGTCAAGCTGCCGGGAGTGGTATCTCGTAAGAAACAGCTCCTTCCTTCAATCGTAGAAACCATTCAGCAGTGAGCCATTTTTATATGTATATGGGGGATTTATGGACGAACTGAGAACAAAGTTACTTCATGAAATTATGGGAATTTATGGTCCGAATCAGGGACAGAGCATTGGGGCGGTGATAATACCGGCTTTTGTGTCTGATTTTAAAAGTGTTGTCGAGAAGAGTGATGGCTTAGGTGAAGTTTCAGAAGAGTACATGACTGAGGACAAGAGAATACATCTTGTTCTGTATGGTAGGAAATCTCTTGGTAAAAAAGGCATGAGTAGTTATGTTACTAATGCCAGATTTAACGGGAAAAACCTGTTTGATAGTTTGGAAGAGCAGCATATAGCCTTATAAGGCTATGTGCTGTCTTTGTATTGCTGAATATATAATGGAATAGAAAGTGATTTTAAGCTATGAAAAAAGAAGAAAAGACAAATGTGATGAGGGTTCTTGATGGGAAAAAGATCTCTTATGTGAGCCACTCTTATGAACCGGATGCTACTCTGACAGGGGAGGAGATTGCAGGTATACTCGGTGAAGATTCAGGGAAAGTGTTCAAGACTCTGGTAACTCAGGGAAAGAGCGGAGCTTACTATGTTTTCGTTATTCCGGTCACGGAGGAACTTGACCTTAAAAAGGCTGCCAAGGCTTCGGGAGAAAAGGCGGTCAGTATGATAAAGCAAAAAGAACTGCTCCCATTAACAGGCTATGTACATGGCGGATGTTCACCAATTGGCATGAAGAAGCAGTTTCCAACGTTTATTCATGAAACGGCATCAGATTTAGATAAGATTTATGTCAGTGCCGGCAAGGTTGGATTTCAGATAGAATTATCTCCACAGGATCTGATAACTGTTTCCAGAATAACCACAGCGGATTTGATTATGAATATTTAATTGGAATTTAATATTTATTTTAGACATTTTATCGTATGATTAATAATATGAATAGCTTTCTGTCTCTGATATTCATAATTGAGTAGTGGGGAGAATACTAATATATGATAAAATGGAAAAACTGGCAAATAGTTCTGTTTACTGTTTTATGTGTAGCTATGAATCTTGGAGGGAAGTTTCTGACGACTTATTTTGAACTTCCGATATGGGGAGATTCATTTGGTACTGCGCTTTGCGCTTATGTAGCAGGTCCTTTCTGTGGAGCAATAGTAGGCATGACAGGAAACCTGGCATATTCAATGATCAATCCGCTTTCATCTGCCTATGCAATTACCAGTATTGCTCTTGGCCTCATTGTAGGTCAGGCAGCCCGAAAAGGTTGGTTCAATCAATTCTATGGCTTTATGAAGGCCGCTTCTTTGACTGTTCTTACGGCACTTGTCGTGTCAGTTCCGGTAAATATCATATTTGATAATGGTTATACGGGCAATAAATGGGGAGATGGTGTTATCGACTATTTCCTTGGGAAAGACTGGCCTATTTTTGTGTGCACTATACTTGGCCAGTTGATCCTTGAATTTGTTGACAAAGTTATTACTATAGCAACTATTTATATCGCTATCCTTATACGCCGTTTTTATCAGACGCAGAAAGATGAGGAACAGCCTGAAAAGAAAGCATCTACTGTTGTGGGCATCTTGATACTATGCATGCTGTCAGGGCTTCTTTTACCTGTAAGATCAGCTGCCCGGGAGGAGACAATCCAGGAAACCGCTGATTACAACGATTATGTTCAAACTGTATATAGCAGTAATAATGGTCTTCCCTGTGGTGAAGCAAACGATATTGTTCAGACTAATGATGGCGTATTGTGGATAGGCACTTATGCCGGATTATACAGATATAATGGCCAGGAGTTCAGGTGGATCGACGACTATGAGTCTGTCAAGAATGTAAACTGCCTTTATGTTGATGAAGAGGGACGTTTATGGATTGGAACCAATGACAATGGCTTGGCGATTGTGATCAGAGAAGAAGTCGTAAACGTGCTTGATGAAGCGAGCGGGC
Organism: Butyrivibrio proteoclasticus B316; assembly: GCF_000145035.1. Taxonomy (NCBI): domain Bacteria; kingdom Bacillati; phylum Bacillota; class Clostridia; order Lachnospirales; family Lachnospiraceae; genus Butyrivibrio; species Butyrivibrio proteoclasticus. The sequence goes on along the minus strand of NC_014387.1, from coordinate 1,994,925 downwards.
TTCCATCAAATTCTGTGCGAAGTATAGTAAGGGCTACAGATGGCTATTACTATGTTGGTACTACCAGCAGCCTTATGGTCCTTCAAATGAATAACGGACTGAAATCTATAGGAACACTTGATAAAGTCAACTATACAGATAGTATCAGTGCGGATGAAGATAATCATGTTGCAACTGTATCTTCTGATGGACATCTTTTCCTTATGGAGGGTGGTGCAATATTAGACGACCTTCAAATGAAGGATGAACAGGAAGTTTTTAAGTGCTGCAAATTTGCTCCTAACGGAATACTGATGGTGGGCACCAGCCTTAACCATGTATACAGCTACGAAGTATCTCATCACGTGCTGAAACTTATAGGTGTCAAGACTTGTAACGATATAAAGGAAATCAATAACATCAACTTTATTGATGATAAGACGATGTTTATATGCGCAGATAACGGCGTGTCATATTTTGACGCCAGTGGTTATCATGCGCTTAATACCAATGACTTTGCCAATTCAATTGATAATATGCTATGCGACTATCAGGGAAATCTATGGTTTACTTCATCGCGTCTGGGACTTATGCGACTTGCGAAATCTCCATTCAAGGATGTTTACGGTTCTGTTGGCATGGAGCGCAGCGTTGTAAATACAATAGTTTTCTGGCAGAACAATTACTACATCGGAACTGATAATGGACTGGATGTAGTTGATAGAGAATGCCGTAATGAGATAGAAAATGATCTGACGAGCAAACTTTCTGATAAACGTATCAGATGTATGTATGTTGATTCTAACGACCATCTGTGGGTGTGCACTTATGGAAACGGTCTTATGGAATATGCATCAAACGGCTCATCATGGGAATACAACGCTGATAATGGAAGCTTTGGTAACCGCGCAAGGATGGTTAGTCAGATGGCTGATGGAACGATCCTGGCAGCCGGTGATACAGGTATCAGCTTTATTAAAAATCATAGAGTTACACAGACAATCAAAAATGAAGATGGATTGATCAATTCGATGATACTTTCCATTACTGAGAGAAAGGATGGATCTATTCTTGCGGGCACAGATGGAGACGGTATTGCTGTTATAAGAGATGGCAATGTCGTTGATATGATTACAAGAGACGATGGCCTTAGCAGCGAGGTTATTCTCCGTACGGTAAAGGATCCCAAATCTGAGGGCGTATTTATAGTTACCAGTAACAGCCTATGCTACATGGATACGGATAATAAGATCCGTGTCTTAGATAAATTTCCTTACTTTAATAACTATGATATATGGGTTAAGGATGAGGATACTCTTTTTGTAATGTCCAGTGCCGGAATCTATGTTGTTGAGCGTGACGAGCTTGTAGAAGGCGGAGAAGTTGCCTGGGAGCTTTTAGACGCCAGAAGAGGACTTGGAACATCGCTCACCGCCAATTCCTGGAACTACTATAACGGAAATGGTGAACTGTTTCTTCCTTGTGATACCGGTGCATATATTATTGATGTAGAAAAATACAATAGCGACGTGCGCTCTTACAGAATGCAACTTGCGTCTGTAAGGCTTGATGGAACTCTGCATCCAATGGACAGAACCGGAGTCATAACAATTGGAAGAGGCGTTAGCCGTATAGAACTTGGACCTGAAATACTTAATTATACTATCCAGGAACCTAATGTAGGATATTATCTGGAGGGGTACGACACCCAGTGGACCATAGTTCCTCAGAACAGCCTTAACAATATTATTTATTTAAACCTACCTTCGGGAGAATACACTTTCCATCTGGCTATTTTGGATAGTGCCGGTGAGAAGGTTCTTGAAGAGAGAACGTTTAAAGTTGTTAAAGTAGGCGAGTTCTATGAGCAAAAGGGATTCCATATCTATATGGTAATAGTCTTTGCTCTTAGCCTTATATGGTTCACATGGCTTATCGTTCAAAGACAGCTTAACCAGTCGCAGATCAAGATCAATATGGCCAACGAAACCGTAATGGCTATTGCTAATTCAGTCGATGCTAAAGACGTTCGTACAAGTCAGCATTCCTCAAGAGTTGCGGAGTACTCAGTTCTCATAGCAAGAGAAATGAAGTGTTTTAAGTGGTGGCAGAGAGACAGGGCATTGTCTAATTTACGCAAGGCTGCACAGATGCATGATATAGGAAAAATAGGTATTCCCGACAGTGTTCTCAATAAAGTGGGAAGACTTACTGATGAAGAGTATGCCAAGATGAAGTCACATGTTGTTGGTGGAGCAGAAATACTCAAGGATTTTACCTTGGTTGAACACGTTGTTGATGGAACAAGGTATCATCATGAACGCTTTGATGGACGTGGCTATCCTGACGGACTTAAAGGAGATGAAATTCCTCTTTTTGCAAGGATAATTGCTGTTGCGGATGCCTTTGATGCCATGACATCTAATCGTGTATATCGCAATCATATGGATAGCGACTATGTTATGAATGAGATGAAGCGCGGCCGCGGAACGCAGTTTGATCCTGAAGCTCTTGATGCATTCTTAAGGCTCGTTGATAAAGGAGTTATAAACCTTGATGAAATCTATGCTCAGAAGCAGTCGGAAATTCAGGAGGTGAGCAAGGAAGCCCAGCAAGAGCTAGACAGAAGAAATAAAGAAGATAAGCAGATTCAGGCAGAACAAATGAAAAAGGATGAAAGGAGCTAAGCTATGAAGCGGGTATATATCGCTGTTACATTGACATGTATAATATTTCTGGCTGTTTTCATCGGATGCTATAAGTATAATGGCCCTTCACGCGAAAAAGGCACATTGAAGGTAGGATTCATATATGACAATGACGAAAGTACACCTTATACCTATAACTTTTCATTGGCAAAGGATGCTCTTGAAAAGACATATGGTGAAAAGGTAGAAATTTTTACCTGCAGTAATGTACTTGATGATGAGATGGATGAGCCCTTGACAGATCTTGTTGCAAAAGGGTGTAACATTATATTTTTTAACGGATATAGCGAGACAGTAGCAAAGCTTGCGCCCAAATATCCGAATGTTCAGTTTTGCCAGACTTCATACATGGATATGAGTGAACAGGAAGTGCCGGCCAATTACCATACATTTAAGGGAGAGGCCTACCAGGGACGTTATGTGAGCGGAATCGCCGCCGGAATGAAGATGAAGCAGATGATCGAGGAAGGAACACTTTCAAAGGACAGGGCTATTGTCGGGTTTGTGGCAGCCTATCCTACATCAGAAGTTATTTCCGGATATACAGCTTTTTTGCTGGGAATAAGAGCTGTAGTGCCAAATGCAGTAATGAAAGTCAGCTATACGCACACTTGGAGCAGCTATGCTCAGGAAAAGAATGCCGCCAAGAATCTTATTAAACAGGGGTGCGTTGTGATTTCACAGCATACTGACACAATTGGCCCTGCTATTGCGTGTGAGGAGGCTTCGCAAAAAAAGGAAGTTTATTTTGTGGGATACAACCAGAGCATGTCAGAGGTTGCTCCCGGTACTTCGCTTGTGACATCAAGAATATGCTGGGAACCTTATGTTTTATCAGCTGTTGATGCTGTGATCAAAAACAAAAAAATTGAAAGCGTTGTTGATGGCTATGTTCACGGAAATGATATATCAGGCGGATTTGAAAATGGATGGGTTGAAATGATCGATCTTAATATGCAGACAGCAGCACCGGGGACCTTAGAGGCTATGAACAGCACTATAGAGCAGTTTAAAAATGATAATGACAGCTTTGTTTTCAGAGGAGACTATATAGGAGAAAATCCGGACAATCCTTCTGATACTATTGATCTTAGTAATGGATATATAGAAAATGAGAATACTTCTTATCCATTGTTCCATTATATTCTAAGAGATGTTATTACGGTTACTGAATGACATGGGGTGTACGCCCATGAATATTGTGCTATACTAGTGGCTGATGATGTAGCGGATAAACAGCGAAGAGCGTTTTATGCCTCTTCGCTTTATCTTTGTCATTATACTTATAGAAATGGAACAACAGTATGAAAAAAATAAGTCTTAAACTATCTCCGGTACAGATTATTCCGGCTAGTTTCCTTATTGCAATAATTGTAGGGGCTTTTCTTCTTACATTACCAATTGCGTCGGCAAATGGACAGCCAACAGGGCCATTGACAGCTCTTTTTACAGCGACGACTTCTGTCTGCGTAACAGGGCTTGTTGTAGTAGATACATATTTGCACTGGAGCTTTGTGGGGCAGCTGATCATCCTGATACTTGTCCAAATAGGGGGACTTGGTATGATCACTGTGGCATCAATGCTCATGGTTCTTACCAGAAGGAAATTTTCGCTTACAGACAGAATGCTTCTTCGGGATGCATTTAATCTTAATTCTAATTCCAAGCTTCTGTCCTTTCTTGTGAATATGCTAAAGGGTACTTTTTTGGTTGAGGGAATTGGTGCAGTTTTGTATGCGACTGTTTTTATTCCGGAATTTGGGGTAAAAAAGGGGCTTTGGTGTGCGGTATTTAATTCTGTTTCTGCCTTCTGTAACGCAGGAATGGACGTTATTGGTCCTAACAGCATGGGAAACTACAGAAGTAATCCTATGGTAATGACTGTTACAATGCTACTTATCGTACTTGGAGGAATAGGATTTGTAGTATGGTTTGATGTGATTGCCAGGTGCCGGGAAGGGCTTAAAAAGAGGTTTTCTCCAATCACTGTATGTAAGAGACTTTCAGAGCATAGTAAGCTGGTACTTAGCTTTTCTTTGGCCCTTATTTTTGGAGGAGCACTGATATTTATGTGCTTTGAATACAATAATCCTGATACTATAGGAAATATGGGCTTTGGAGCTAAATTTGTAAACAGCCTTTTTGAATCAATAACCCTCAGAACTGCCGGATTTACTACAATTCCACAGGATAAGCTTACGCTTTCATCATGCCTTGTTGCCTATATCATGATGTTTATCGGCGGTTCTCCCATAGGAACAGCCGGCGGTATCAAAACGGTTACTATGTTTCTTTTGATAATGAATCTGAGATCTTATGTTCGTCATCAGGATGCCAAGGTTATATTCGGAAGAAGAGTTTCCGAAGAGTCGATGCGTAAGGCATCAGCTGTAGCTTTTGTAGGTGTTGTTGCAATATTTATCTTGTCGATATTGTTATTGTTAGTGAATCCGGTACCATTAGAAGATGCACTTTTTGAAATAGTAAGTGCATGTGGAACGGTTGGCCTTTCAAGAGGCCTTACGCCTTCGCTTGGAGCAGGGGGAAGAGTGGTAGTAATAATTGCCATGTATCTTGGAAGAATAGGACCGATTTCTCTTGTAGCCCTGTTCTCACGCAGTAATAAAGAGGCAAATAAATTAAATTATTCAGAAGGCATTTTTTATGTCGGATAAGAAGGGTGAATGAATATGAAAAAATCAATAGCTGTACTTGGACTTGGTAAATATGGGAGCAGTCTTGCACAGGCTCTTTATGACCTTGGAGAGGATGTTCTTGTTGTAGATAAAAATGAGAATCTGATCAGGGATATGTCCAGTAAGGTTACATCTGCGGTCTGTGCTAACCTTGATAATGAAGATGAAGTGGCAGCACTTGGACTTCAGAACTATGATATTGCAATTACCTGTATGGGAGGAAATCTTTCTGCAAGTATCCTCTGCGTTTCTATTGCCAAAGAAAAAGGTGTTCCCGTGGTAATAGCCAAGGCATCATCAGATAGAATGAAGAAGATCCTCAAAAGAGTAGGAGTGGACAAAATCATATGCCCGGAAGAGGATGGAGGCGTTCGTTCAGCCAGAATCCTGACTTCTCAGTATATCAAGGACTATTTTGAAATTGATGATAACCTTTGTATGATTGAAATTCAGCCCAAGAAAGCCTGGGTTGGCAAGAATCTGATAGAGCTTAATCTTCGCAAAAAGTTCAACATGAACGTGGCAGGAATTAAAACAAACGGAGGAAACTGGGCATATATTGATCCTACAAGGGAAATAACCGAGGATAATCTGCTTATGGTCATTATAGAAAAAGATGACATCAATAAGTGGAGATGATAGTTTGATGAAAAAAGATAATAAACCAATTATTATTCCTTCTTTGGTAATATTAGTGATTGTGCTTCCTGTTATTTGCTTTCTGATCATGAAAAACAGCGGCAAATATGATAAGGAGGAACAAAGCACATTTAGTGACGATAATGGGGATTTTAATATAGAATCACTTTTTGAAGCTTCTAAGGAAACCCTTTTTTATGCCGGTAAGCTTAAAATTGGCGGATATGCTGAATGTATAACAACATATGATAAGGGCTTTGATAAAAAGTGTGCTGATATAACTTATACCAGGGATTATATAGACAATGATAACTATTTGGGGCATACAACAGTTCTTTTGCATAATAGAACCAATGTAATTGCTGCACTTGGTGATCTTTGGCAAAGTGATTATGAGTATTATCTTGGTAAAAGACAAGGAGTCACCTATGAAAATCTTATCGTAGGAGATAGAAAAGATGATCTTAATATCAGTTCTCCTGATATTGAATCAATTCTTTTCCCTGATCTAAGTAATGTAGAGACTTCTTTTCGTACAGACAAAATGAGTAACTATGCCGGAATTGATACTGACGCATATGTTTTTACTCTTAAAGGGGACCTATCGCAGCTGGGAGATGCAGCAAGATCTCTTGTTGGCGAAATACAGTCGCCTTATAGAGCGGATTATTATTTTAATACTGAAACGCACGTTATAGAGCGGGTATATATTTACAGCCGTCCTACCAGTGCTTATAAGAGAAATGATGAAAATGCACCTTTATTTACGCTAGAGCTATATGTTGAGAAGTATGGCGAAAGAGAAGGTGAAGAGACAATAGATTATCCGGACTATTATTTTGAAGACAGAGCTTTTAATGATGTTCTTTCGGATCAGGTGAGCCTTGAATTAAATGGCGGTATCATGGCGTCTGGAAATACATTTGCCCCTGAACTGATAGGAGATTATTGGAGCCAGCATGTAAATGACATGTGGCGCGAAATAACTGATAACGGCCAGGCAAGGCTTACGCTTAGTGCTTTTTATGAAAAAGCCTGTGCGGTAGGGGGAATGTATGGCTACCATAGAATAAATGTCTCTTTTGGTAAAATCAATGATCCTGAATATCTTCATACTATGCTCATACGTTTAGATTTCCAAAGCGATGAACACGGCATGGGAACTATTTTGATTCCACAGACGATCAAGCATAACAAACTAAAGAATAATGTAGCTCTTGCCTCACTTGGCAATGATGAGGTCGATGTCAGAGGGGAGTATTTTACTTTTTTTAGGAATAATAGTGAGAGCAATTCTGAAAGAGTTATCGGTATTTTCTATGAATCTATAGGCTTTAATTATATTTCACATGAAATGTGCGAAAAACCGATATCTGAATTTGGAATTACAAATGGAGATATTGAGAGATTTCCGTCTGATTATCGCAATAAATTATTGGGAGCTACAGCGTCGGATAATTATAGAAATGATGTTCAGATAAGCTACCACAGATTTTATGATCCTTCATATACCAAATATAGTAAGCCGTCTAAAGAGCTGTTTATAGTTAAGGCAAGCGATGAGGAGTCAGCAAATAAAAAAGAAGCACTCAGTGAAACTGTTAAATGCCTAAACGAATTTGGTATTAAGGGGGATTATGAATCTGAACTTATGTCTGAATATGAGTCCAGAAGAATAGATATAGGGCTTGAACAGGACAAGACAGAATGGATAGAAATTGAATTAAATTGAGATAATGGCAGTATCAGGAGGAAATACAGTGTCAAATAAAAATGATAATCTGGAATGGAAAGAAGTTAAGGTTGACCATGTGTGCCAGGATGCCTGGATTGATTTTAGAAGGTGCGACTATGAACTTCCAAACGGAGAAGTAATAGGGCCTGTTTATAATTATTCCAAGCATAGTTTTTCTATAGTTGTTGCAACTGATGAAAATGGGGATTTTATATGCGTTAGACAGTATAGACACGGGATAGATGAAATAACTACAGAGTTTCCGGCCGGCGGAATTGAATACAAGGAAAAGAGTAATGTCCCTTATATAACCTATGACAATATAATAGCTACAGAGGATGAAGCTTTTGAAGCAGCAAAGAGAGAATTGCAGGAAGAAACCGGATATGTGTCTGATGACTGGAAACATCTTATGACAGTTCCTGCAAATGCAACATTATCAAATAGCAGAGTTCATATTTATTCTGCCATAAACTGCAGAAAGGTATCTGACCAGGAACTTGATGAAACAGAATTTCTCTATGTTAAAAATCTTCCGGAAGAAGATCTTTTAAACAGAATTCATGGAGGAGATTTCAAACAGTCACTCCATATACTTGCATATTATTTGTTCAAAGAAAATCAGAAATGAATATAATCTGAGATAATTTAAGAAAACAACAATGATAACGAAAAAAGTCAGTAGTCAAGCGGAACAAAACAGCCTGATTACTGACTTATTTAAATTAGTGCCGGCAGTGGGACTTGAACCCACACGTGGTTACCCACAACAGATTTTGAGTCTGCATCGTCTGCCATTCCGACATGCCGGCAAAAGAAAAATATTTAAGCTGCTCGTCATGCGACGAACAGCTTATTTAATATAACACAGATAACATCCATGTTCAATAGTATTTTAGAAAAATAACCTGCAATTAGCTTGCGGTAGAATGAGAATCGCGGGATTCTAAAAGTGATTTTACTGCAGGATCCTGCATCATTGTGATTGCTTCGATAGCACATTGGTAAATATCTGCCATCTGCCTTGTTTCTAATGAATCACCCTTGCATCTGTTCTTCATCTGCGTGAAGTGTTTGATAGCAATGTCTGATATATTCTTGGACAGCTTGCTGTTACAATAAAGTGTGCCTGTCTCTGAATTATACCTTGAATCTACATATTTGGTTGGTGCATATTCCCCTGCCCCCATCGATGCGGCAAGTTGATTGATCAAATCAGCTCTGTTGATTGCCATTTTGTGTCATCTCTCCTCATTTACTTTTTCTGTTTTTTAGCGCTTTACTTTTATACCACATATTGTATGTATAATTAACCCAATTCACAAATTTTAAACATTTATCATTAACAAGCACAATTATAGACTCTGCAGGTAGAAAAATTTGTATATATTAACGGTTTTATGTGAAAAATAAATTCGTTTTTTCTAATACTTTTTGAAACAAAATTATTTGGTCCGAAATGAATGTTTTTTTCAAACGTTTTAGGCAAAATGGTCAATTCAGTGGTATAATATAGACGTAAATTTGTAATAAAACCGAGATCTTGAATGGGTATAATTCATGAAACTATTATCTGTAGATAAACTTGAACCTGGTTTTGTTGTATCTGAAAATATCTATACTATAGACGATCGTCTCGTTCTGCCTAAAGGCACGGTCCTTGATGAGAAGGACATTGCCAGAATAAAGGCCTATTCCCTTTACAATATTTTTGTTGAAGATAAGAAAATGGATGTGGAGCCTAAAAAAGAAGCTTCACAGGATGATCTTTCTTATGCGGAAAAACTCAGGCAGACAGAAGAGTTCATAAAGTTTAAACAGCACATCGAGGAGAATGCGGAGAAGCTTGAAGAATCCTTCAGAATGATTGCCAATGGTACGATGCAGCTCGATATTGATAAACTGACTGAGCCTGTATACCACCTCTTTGTTGAAGCAGGAGGTACAGCAGGCATTTTTGACATGCTACATAACCTGAGAGATAGCAGTGATGCTGTATATATGCATTCGCTGAATGTTTCGCTGATCAGCAATACAATTGCTTCCTGGATGAGACTCTCAAACGATGAGATTCAGCTTGCTACGGCGGGCGGACTCATTCATGATATAGGCAAAATGATGATGCCGCCTGAGCTTGTAAATAAGACGACACCTCTTACGGAATATGAGAAAAAGGCCATGAGAGAGCATGTTGTAAAGGGATATGATCTTGTTAAGGATAAGGATATCGATACTCATATCAAAAACTGTGTTCTCATGCATCATGAGCATCGTGATGGTTCCGGATATCCGCTTGGACTCAAAAACGGTAAGATTGACCCTATTGCCTCAATTGTTATTGTTGCTAATGCATATGATGCCATGACTTCTAAGAGAGAGTACAGGGATGCTATGTGCCCGTTTACTGTTATTGAGAATTTTGAAAGAGAAGGAATTGAAAAATTTGATCCAAATGTCATCATGACATTTTTAACTAATATCGTTAATACTTTTATTTCTAATCGTGTGCTTCTAAGTAACGGTAAGTCCGGAGAAATTATTTTTATTAATCCGGACCACCTTTCCAAACCTGTAATTAAGTGCGGTCTGGAGTTTGTAGACTTGTCATCTCAAAAAGAACTATCCATTATTTCTGTCGTTTAAATAAAGCATAAGTAAAAATGCACAAAAACAGGAAACGAGATTTGTAAAAAGCGTTTCTTGATGTTTTCATGCGTAAAATGCTATTATTTGATTGGAAACTGGTTGTGCAATTTGCCGTTTCCTAAACGATAATTTATGTGGCCGACAGGTAATATTTTTATGATATAGGAAATTTCTCCGAAATTCCTATATCATAAAAAACGCTCCGCTGTGGATGCGCACTCGCGCGATAGGAATATGTTGCATAAATGCAACCGCGCTCGGCGTGAGCATGTTGCAAGCAACATGCTTTCTTGTATTATCTGATGGCAGAATGAAAAGAGGCAATAATGGACAGATCAAGAATAATTTTTGGCAATAAGATTAGTGACAAGGATTATAAGAGTGCACTTAAATCCAAGAAAAATTACATCAGCAAATTTGGTGACGATTCTGCTAAAGATTATAAGATAAAAGTAACTGACAATAAGATAATAGGGCCACTTCTTGGCGTTAAGAATATAGTAGTGAGTTCAGAAGGCCAAACAGAAGGAGAGATGGACACCGAAAAGGGAATTATTGTCGGCAACATCAGAATGGGCTTTGGACATTACAGAATATCAATGGCTATGGCATCTTATGCAAGACATCTGGGTTACACACCATACTGGATGGACTTAAACTCCTATCCAGAAACTACATGTACCAAGGTTATCGGCCATCAGAATGACCTTTATTCTCTTGGATCAAGACTTTCCAAGAACCCAATATTTAATAAACTCGTGTGGGAGCCCACTAACTACGAGGGCTTTAGAGCACTTACATATAATGCCAAGGATCAGAAGAATGCAGAGCTTATGGCTCCAGTATACAAGAATGTTCCCAAGAATATTCCAGTCATCGCAACACATGTATGGCCTGCGCAGGCAGCTATCCATGCCGGAATGAAGCATGTTGTAAATGCTATCCCGGATAACTGGCCTATGGCACTCCATCTTTCTGAGGGAAGCCTTCATACGATCCAGTGCAGGAATGCATATATGGGATACCGTATTCTCAATGGAATGAACAAAAAGAAGGTGTGCAAGCCTATGCCACAAGAAGACCTTGTTTACACAGGTCACTATATCGACTATGAGCTTGTCAGCAATATAGAAAAAGACTGTGCGGCCAGACTTGAGAGGAAGAATAATGGCAAGGCTATGAGATTTCTTCTTACAATTGGAGGAGCTGGAGCACAGAAGGAGATTTTTGCCGAGATCATCAAATACCTTATTCCATATATCAAGGAGAATAAGGCTCTTCTGTACGTGAACGTAGGTGATTACAGAAACGTGTGGGATCAGCTTATGACCGAGATTCCAGAGATGGCAGCTCTTTCTACAGGCCATATGGACAATTGGGAAGATACACTTGCATTTACGGAAAAAGCACTTGATCCTGATGTAGAGATAAGAGGCATTCACGGATTCTATCACAAGGATATTTTTGAGGCAGTATATACAACCAACCTTCTTATGAGAAGCTGTGACGTACTTGTTACCAAGCCAAGTGAACTTGCGTTTTATCCTGTTCCTAAGCTTTTCATCAAGAGAGTTGGTAAGCACGAGATGTGGGGAGCAATACATTCCGCTGAGATCGGTGATGGCACACTCGAGTGCAGAGATATTCCACATACAATTCAGATGCTGGATCAGTTTCTTAATACCAGATTACTGGATGAAATGTGTGAAGCAATTATTCTGAACAAGAATATGGGGATTTATGATGGGGCGAAAAAAGTAGTAGAGCTCGCAATGATGCTCAAGGAGGGTGACAAATAATGGAACAGAAAATGAAATTATCTGGAGCAGCTAAAGTTTCCTACGGACTTGGGGCTGTGGGCAAGGATATGGTGTATATGCTATCTGCATCATATGTCCTTTATTATTTCCAGGATATTCTGGGAGTAAGTGCTGCAGCAATGGGCGTGATCCTCATGGTGGCCCGTGTGTTTGATGCTTTTAATGATCCTATTATGGGAGCTGTTGTAGCCAAGACCAAGACTAAATGGGGAAAGTTCAGACCTTGGCTATTGATTGGAACAATCACAAACGCAATTGTTTTGTATATGATGTTTACAGCTCCTCCAACTCTTGATGGTGGTGGTCTTGTTGCTTATGCAGCTGTAACATATATCTTATGGGGTGTTACATATACAATGATGGATATTCCATACTGGTCAATGATTCCTGCTTTTACAGAGGGCGGTAAGGAAAGAGAAGGCCTTACAACTCTTGCTCGTTCATGTGCAGGTGTTGGTTCAGCTATAATTACCATCGTAACAGTTATGTCTGTATCAGCCCTTGGCCACATGATTGGTGGTACAGATATTTCAGACAGAGAAGTAGAAAGAATCGGATTTTCTTACTTTTCACTTGCTATTGCAATTCTCTTTGTTTTGTTTACAGTTATCTGCTGTATCAATGTTAAAGAGAAGTCTACGGTTGATATGAAATCTGCTACTGTAGGCGAGATGTTCAGAGCACTTATTTCAAACGATCAGGCTATGGCTGTAGTTGTAGCAATTGTAATTGTTAACTGCTCAATCTACATCACATCAAACCTTGTAATCTACTTCTTTAAATATGACTTTGGCGGAGCAGGATGGAGAGGCGATTATACTCTGTTTTCAACCTTTGGCGGTGGAATCCAGATTCTGGCTATGATGTTCCTGTACCCATTACTTAGAAAATTCTTTACATCAATCAAGATTTATTTTATAAGCATGGGAATGGCTATAACAGGGTACATTTTGCTTTTGGTACTTGCATCAACATCAATTAACGTTGTATATTTATTATTCGTTCCGGGATTCTTTATCTTTGCTGCTAATGGAATGCTATCAGTTATTACTACAGTATTTCTTGCAAATACTGTTGATTACGGTGAGCTTAAGAACAACAGACGTGATGAGTCGGTTATTTTCTCTATGCAGACTTTTGTAGTTAAGCTGGCATCAGGTGTATCTGCTTTTATAGCAGCGCTGGCACTTCAGATACTTGCTCTTTCTAATGATACTGCAGAAGGTGCTACTGAGATCGACTACTCACTTGGAGTTGAAGCTGCGCAGAAGATGGGACTTAGAATGACAATGACTATCATTCCTATAATTGGACTTGTTTTTGCGATTGGATGGTTCAGGAAAAAATATATACTGACAGATGAAAAGCTTCAGGAAATCTCAGTTGAACTAGTTCAGAGGAAAACAAAAGGCATGTGATCATCATATGATCCCCGTCCTAAATAGGACGGGGATTTAAAACGTAAAGTTTGGAGGAGAAATTAATGAAACAGTTAAAGCCTATTACTAATAAGCTTTTATGGATTTTTGCACTTGGACAGTTTGGATGGAGCCTGCTATCAGGCGTTGTCTCAAACTGGATGGTATATTACTATACAGGAAGCCCTGATGCGCAGAACCCTAATACAGGATTATTTGCATCAGGAATTACTCAGGAACCTATTTTATTCAAACTTACCCTCTTTGGTCTTGTTCTTGCAGCAGGAAGAATTTTTGATGCAATAACAGATCCTCTTATCGCCGGCTGGTCAGACAGGAGTGCTTACAAGGGCGGAAGAAGAATTCCTTTTATGCGTGTAATGGCTATTCCTTTTTCTCTTTGTACTATAGCTCTTTTTACAATTCCGCAGACTTCAAGTGTAGGACTTAATGATACCTTGCTATTCATATTACTGATGGTATTTTACCTGTTCATGACAATGTTCTGTACTCCATACAATGCGCTCATTGCAGAGCTTGGTGATACTCAGCAGCACAGAATAAATGTATCTACATTTATCTCTTTTACATTTATTGTTGGACAGAGTATTTCATTCCTTCTTCCTAATGTGGCAGGAGCTCTTGAGCCATCAGTTGGGCAGTATAATTCAATTAGATTTGCAGTTGCCATAATGTCTGCAATTGCATGTCTTGCAATGCTGTTCCCTGCCTTTTATATCAAGGAGAGAGACTATATTGAGTCCAAGCCAAGTGAGACCAAACCTTTTACTTCACTTATCAAAACATTTTCAAATGTTCAGTTCAGACACTTTGTTTACAGTGATGTTATTTATTTCTTTGCACTTACATTGTTCCAGACAGGACTTGCATTTTATGAGACCAAGCTCATGGGAATTCCGGATACAATGACCTTTACATTGACAGCAACCATGACAGCTATAAGTGTATGTCTGTATCCTGTTGTAAATATCCTTGCCAAGAAAATAGGCAAAAAGAGCCTCATTATCATCGGATTCTTTGCCTATAGCGTTGTATTTGCTATCACATCGATCTGCGGCGAGGGTGTACACTGGGGCTTTATTGTAGCTATAACAGCTGCGGTACCTATGGCAATCCTCGGAATACTTCCTCAGGCCTGCGTAGCGGATGTTGCAGAACTTACAAGGCTTGAAACAGGAGAAGATAGAAGTGGTATGTTCTTTGCAGCCCGCACCTTTGCTTTCAAGATGGGACAGGCTCTTGCTATGGTAGTTTTCACATCCCTTACAGTATCTAAAACACCTCAGAGCTACAGAACAACTGCAATCTTCGCCTTTGTAACATGCTTCATCGGAGCAGTCATCTTCTTTAGATACAACGAGAAGCAAATCCTCAAATCTATCGAAGAGCACAAGCATTAAAAAGGTTATTCTTAGCTGACACAGATCATCCGTCACTCTCAGTAATATGCAGAGTTGTGGCGGATGGTCTTTGTTACTATTCACACGCAGTCACGCCGCGTCAACCCGCCTGCAGAGACGTTTCGCTTACGCAAGATGTATTTTCTTGCCACTCCTGCCGGGATTTCAAGGCCTTACAAATTCAGCCCTCTATTCTATGGCTCAAAGTACTCACATCCTCGGCCCGGTTTCAAGCAGATGTTGTTGCATGCGAGTCTGAGATGGCAAATGCGATTTTCTAATGTTTCCATAGCATTTTTTCACGATGCATGAGAAGCTCTGTCTGAAGCAGGACGGAGCGTTGAGTTTTGTGCATATGAAGATGACATACGATGCGTAACATCTATAAAAAGAGAAGAACTCATCTTCTTCAAGTTTACTTGAAAGATTGAGTTCTTCTCTTTTTAATACGCTCGCTTTTGCGAGCTTTGTCATTTTCATTTAGTAGATTTCTTGTCCGTCCTGCAAGTTTAGCTGAGCATGCATCAATAAAAGAAAAAATGCGGAAACATCTAAGAAAATCTGCATTTGCCAGTGACGAGCAGGCAATAACACTGCGCGGATAAAAGGGCCGTCGGATGATCAGACAGTTGAGCCATAGGCAAGAATATCCGGCTGAATTTGTGAGACTCATGAAATAACCCGGCACTCACAAAGGCGCGAAAATACATCTTTGCGAATCGCTTACGTCTCTGCAGGCGGATTGTGACGCGGGGAACTACGTTGTGAATAATAACTGGTCTTTTATTTTGGGCGGATTTATTGTATTCTATATGTTGTAGGATTGCCTTGATTAATCCGATTGTTATGTACTATATTTGGTGGAATTTGTTATGACATGTAAAGATGCAGATAAGGCCATCGCTCGTTTTCTGGATGATGACCTTGATAATCGGGAATTGGCCGATTTTTTAAACCATATAGAGACATGTCCTGTATGTAAGGAAGAGCTTACTATTCAGTTTCTGGTCAAGGTAGGTATGCAGAGACTTGAGGATGGCAATACATTTAACCTTAAGGCCGAGCTTGATATGCTGCTAAGAGATGCCAGGAAGAAGTTGCTTGGAAGGCGTTACCTTGTGCTGACCAGTTATATTCTGGAGCTTCTTGTACTGGCGCTTGCAGCTGCTACAGTAGTTCTGGCTATTACGATTGGATAAATTTAAGGCTGATATTGCACCATAAATTATGATATTTGCTGCACAATCTTTATGAGAATAATGTTTAGAAGGAAATGAGACTTTGGATAAATTGATTGTAAATCTGTCTGAATATATCAGAAATGCTTACTATAGCATGCCTGTTTTTACAAATGCTGATGATAGGGTAGTAAGCGGAGCCTATGGTGCTCTTTTTAAGATTATTAATTCTGCAAGAAATGAGAATGCAGAATTAATAGAAATAGTATTTCCTGCAGATATGTCAGATAATTCGAGCACAAATAATAATGCTCTTGCAGATCAGACAGTTCTGCTTACAGATTCGATAAGAGAAGCTATTGGAGAAGCCGTTACAGATATGGAAAGCGGATTCTCTTTTTCTGTTAATGACAATGTGCTTAATGCCTTGTCTGATAAACTGGCCGCTTTGTCACCGACAGGCCAGGTCAAGGCTGCACCTTCGTTTAACCTTTCCATGAGATCGACATCAGATCTTGGAGAGGTCGATGAGTTATTCAGGAAAGCCTCTGATTGTGGCCCCGGCGATAAGAACAATTACGTAGCATTTTATATACTTACAGATACAGTTAACAAAGATGACACCAAGTACAAAGAAATACTTGGAATGTCTGTATGCTTTAATGAAAATGAGGCTATTTATATACCTGTAGAGAATTTTATTACTGCAGATTATCTTGGAAAAAAGTTATCGGAGTTAAGTAACAGTGTCAGCCTTGTGACATTTGACATCAAGGAGAGCTACAGAGTATTTACTCCATTTGAAGTTTCGGATAGAGATTATGGATACTCTTGTAAAGGCGAGCACACAGAGGATTATAAGAGTAAACCAAGATGCTTTGATGATCTGATCGCTGCATATCTGGTTAATCCAAACAAAAATGACTATGAGGTATCAGATGTTGCCAAGGAATACCTTGGTCTTTCTCTTGAGAAAAAGATTGATCTATTTGGGAAAAAGAGCATAAGAGAGGCAGATGATAAGAGTGTTGTGCAATACGCATGCAAATGTGCCTTTGTATGCTTTAAGGCAGAGCCGCTTATCTGCAAGAAACTGGAAAAATTGCAGATGCTGGATCTATTTTACAATATAGAGATGCCGCTTTCCTATGTTCTGTATTCAATGGAAAAAGAGGGAATCATAGCCAGAAGAGACGAACTAAAAGCTTATGGAGATAAACTTCAGATAAGGATAAGCGAACTTGAGAAGTCTATTTATGAGGCTGCCGGCGTTGAATTTAATATAAACTCGCCTAAACAGCTTGGAGAAATATTGTTTGAGAGACTTGGTCTTCCTGCGGAAAAGAAAACTAAGTCAGGATATTCGACAGCAGCAGATGTTCTTGAAAAACTGGCACCGGACTATCCGATTGTCGCAGATATTCTGGAATACAGAGGACTTGCCAAATTAAAGTCTACATACGCAGATGGTCTTGCTGCCTATATTGAGGAGGACGGCAGAATACATACAAGCTTTAATCAGACTATTACTGCTACAGGACGTATCAGTTCTACCGAGCCTAACCTTCAGAATATTCCTATGAGAACGGAACTTGGAAGGCTTATTCGTAAGGTATTTGTTCCTAAAGAGGATCATGTATTTGCTGATGCGGACTATTCACAGATTGAGCTTAGAATTCTTGCTCATATGTCTGAGGATCAGGAGCTGATAGCAGCATACCATGAGGGCAAAGATATTCATGGAATAACAGCGTCCAAAGTGTTCCATGTACCTTTTGAAGAAGTTACACCTCTTCAGAGAAGAAATGCCAAGGCAGTTAACTTTGGAATTGTTTATGGAATCAGCTCTTTTGGCCTTTCTCAGGATCTGTCCATCTCTGTTAAGGAAGCAAAGGAATACATGGATAAGTATTTTGAGACATATCCGGGAGTTAAGGCTTATCAGGAGAGAGTGATAGCTGACGCCAAGGAGAAGGGATACTCCCTTACCATGTTTGGAAGACGCAGACCAATTCCGGAACTTAAGGCTAGTAACTATATGATGAGACAGTTTGGAGAAAGAGTTGCAATGAATGCTCCGATTCAGGGTACAGCTGCAGACATCATGAAGATAGCTATGATAAATGTTTATTTCAGACTCAAAAAAGAAAAGCTTGTATCAAAACTGATTCTTCAGATTCACGACGAACTTGTCATTGAAACTTTGAAAGATGAAGAAGAGAAGGTTACAGCTCTTTTGACACAGGAGATGGAAAGAGCGGCTGATCTGTCTGTTCCGCTTCTTGCAGAGTGCCACTCAGGAACTGACTGGTATGAGGCTAAGTAATGGATAAAGAGATTAATAAAGTATATCCGGGGAAAACTAATATTATTGGTATAACCGGAGGAGTAGGAGCAGGAAAGAGTACTGTCCTTGGATATATAGGAGAGCACTACAACTGTCGCATTATTCTATCTGATGATGTTGCCAATGATATCAAGAAAAAGGGATATCCGGCCTATGATAAGCTTGTTGAGCTGTTGGGCGAAGGCATATTGGGGGCTGATGGAGAAATAGACAGGGGCAAGATGGCATCAGCTATATTCAATAATAAAAATATGCTAAAAAATGTTAATAATATTTTGCATCCTGCAGTAAATACATTTATTATTAATATTATAGAGGACGAGAAGGCTCGCGGTGAACTTGATTTTGTTTTTGTTGAAGCAGCTCTTTTAATAGAGAATGGATATGACAAGATAGCTGATGAACTCTGGTATGTATATGCATCGGAGAATGTCAGACGTCAGAGGCTTCGTTCGTCAAGAGGATATTCGGATGAGAAGATAACGGATATCCTTGGTAAGCAGCTTGATGATGCTACTTTCAGGAAGCATTGTCAATTTGTGATCGACAACAGTGGGAGTCTGCAGGAAGCTGCAGCTCAGATTGACCAAAGACTTTCAGAATTTGAGACTAGATAACAGGTTACATAATTAGTATTGAGGGGACTAAAGTATGCCTAGTTTGGAGCAAGTTGATCAGAAGGTTGTTTTTGGACTTGATATTGGAACCAGAAGTGTTGTTGGTACAGTCGGCTATATGAAGGACGGCCAGTTCATTGTAATTGCGCAGGCTGTTGAGAAACATCAGACACGTGCAATGCTTGATGGACAGATCCACGACATAGGTAAGGTTGGAATGACAATCCGTCTAGTCAAAGAGCAGCTTGAGCAGCAGACAGATATTCATTTAACTGATGTTTGTATAGCAGCTGCCGGACGTGTGCTCAAGACGGTCAGGATAAACTATGACTATGAGTATCCTGATGAACATGAAATCTCAGATGAGGATATTTATAATCTGGATTCATCTGCTGTTGAGAAGGCTTATTCACAGTTTCTGGAAGAAAACAGTTCCGGCCTTAAGTTTTATCTGGTTGGATATTCAGTAATGCATTATTATCTGGATGGCTATCAGATAGCCAATCTTGAAGGACATAAAGCCGGCAAAGTGAGTGTTGAACTAATAGCAACCTTCCTTCCCGATGACTGTGTTGACGGACTATATAAGGCTTGTGAGAGAGCCGGACTTAATGTTGCAAATCTTACCCTCGAGCCTATAGCAGCTATGATGGTTGCTATTCCTGACAGATTCAGGATGCTGAATCTTGCACTTGTGGATGTTGGAGCGGGTACATCAGATATATGTGTAACTGATGACGGATCTATTACTGCTTATGGAATGCTTCCAATAGCAGGTGATGATATTACGGAGATAATTGCCAAGAAATGCCTTGTTGATTTCAATACAGCGGATGAGATCAAAATAAAGGGAAGCCATCAGGATGAAGTTAAATATGTTGATATCATGGGGCTTGATAAGGTTATCACTGCTAAAGAGATAGCCCAGATCATCAAACCTCAGGTTGAAATGATGGCTAAAAAAGCTGTTGAAGAAATTAAAAAACTAAACGGAGATAATCCTGTCAGCGCTGTATTTGTAGTAGGCGGTGGCGGATGCGTTCCGGGCTATACGCAAGCAATAGCCAAGGAGATGGGTATACCAGAGGAAAGAGTTGCTCTGCGCGGTGAGGAAGTAATGAAGGAAATTACTTTCCTGAATAACAATGATATTGAACGAGACTCACTTCTTGTAACGCCTCTTGGTATCTGCTTTAGCTATTACGAAGAAGCCAATAATTTCATTTTTGTATCTTTTAATGGCACTCAGACCAAGCTTTATGACAATGGTAAGCTCCAAATTGTGGATGCAGCTATGCAGGTTGCATTCCCTAATGAAGATCTTTTCCCGAAGAGAGGCGAAGAGCTTAAGTTTACTGTTAATGGCAAAGAGAGAACATCTCGCGGAGAACCCGGTGAGGCTGCTGTTATTTCTCTTAATGGTAAGCCTGCTGATATTCACAGCAAGATCCATGCTAATGATATTATTGATGTTAAGCCATCTACTGCCGGTGAACCCGGTAAAGCGACCATTGAGAGCATTCCGGAATTTAAGACTAAGTTTAATGTAAATGTAAATGGTAAGAATATTGAGGCTTCGAGATATGCAACTGTAAATGGTGAGGCCCAGACAGCCTTTTACAGCATAAGACCGGGAGATGAAGTCAAGGTCCTTGATTATAATACAGCCGCGCAGATCGCAGAGCTGATGGATATTACACTTACAGAAGATACTGTGATCATTGTTAATAATGAGCGGGGAGACGCAAGCACGCCTGTCTATGAGAACTTTAAGGTTGAATTCAAGGATCAGGAAGAAATGATCATGGACTACTATGAAGATTTTCCTGATGCTGATGAAGAAGCTATCAAGCTTGCTAATGAAGAAGCCTACGAAAGTGATAATGACAGCGTCAAGATAGTTGAAGGCAAGGATGGACAGCTTAGCTTTGATGACTTTCAGACTGAAGATGAAGAGGCATATGATAAGCCACAGGAGCCTATCAGAAATATTCTTGCTCATGATCTTCATGTAGTGATCAATAATGAACCTACTACGCTCCATGGAAAAGCGGATTATATTTTTGTAGATATTTTTGATGCTATTGATTTTGATCTTTCCAAGCCTAACGGAAGGGCGATAGTAACAACTCTTAATGGAGGAACGCCTGATTATATGCAACCTATAAATGAAGGAGACAAAATCGAAGTCTACTGGAGAAATTAGGCTAATATATACAAATATAAGCTCTCTACCTTAGAAAATCTTGGGTAGAGAGCTTTTTAGAATTATGTTAGAATTATCATTGTTTTACAAATGAATGAAAGATATGGTTTGTTTTTATGAGATTTACGAGTATTGCCAGTGGGAGTAGCGGTAATTGTACATATATTGGTTCTGATAATACCCATATATTGATAGATGCCGGAGTCAGCAAGAAGAGAATAGAGCAGGGACTTAACGAACTTGAACTTAGCTTAAGCGACCTTGATGCTATTTTTGTAACGCATGAACATGTGGACCATATTGCTGCGCTTCATACTATTCTCAAGAAATATGATATTCCAATTTACGCTACAAATGGAACTATAGAAGGTATCAGAAACAGCGACAAAAAAGGTGAAATGACTGACTCAAGATTTATCACTGTTTGTGCGGATAAGATGGTTACTGTGGGAGATATGATGATCAACCCGATGACTATTTCACACGATGCTAATGAGCCATGTGGCTATAGAGTGTTCTGTGGTGATAAGAAAATTGGAGTTGCAACTGACCTTGGATGTTATACAGATTATACCGTTGACTGTCTTAGGGATTGCGATGCTCTTTTGCTTGAAGCTAATCATGATATCCGAATGCTTCAGACAGGCCCATATCCCTATCAGCTAAAGAGACGTATTCTCGGTGATACAGGCCATTTATCCAATGAAAAGAGTGGTGAGTTGTTATGTAAGCTCCTTAATGACAAAATAAAGGGCATTTTTCTGGGACATTTATCCAAAGAGAACAATCTTCCGGAACTTGCTTTTGAGACGGTTCGCGTAGAAATAGATATGAATGATAATCCATATAGCAGTTCTGATTTCCCTATAATGGTTGCTGAGAGGTCTGTACTTTCTCTGGTTATTTCTTTTTAATGTAGCGAAAAATGTTTTGATTGACTTTTTACAAGATTACTGATAGCTTTTTTTATTAGTAGGTTTTACCAGTATTAAGATATATCGGAGGAGCTTATGAATAAGACTATTATCACAGTTGTTGGTAAGGACACAGTAGGCATTATCGCCAAGGTTTGTACATATCTTGCAGATGCCGGCATTAACATTCTTGATATTTCCCAGACTATCGTAAGTGGCTATTTTAATATGATGATGATCGTCGATATGGCTGGCACATCAAGAGAATTCAACGTTGTTGCGGATGATCTCGATGAGCTTGGCAGAAATATTGGCGTTGTGATCAAGTGTCAGAGAGAAGAAATCTTTGACTCTATGCATAGAATTTAATAATAAGACTCTGTAGTGCCATGCTTTTTAGCACGGTGTTGCAGGGTCCTTTGTGTATTAGGAGATGGGCATGATTAATGTTAATGAAGTAGTAGAAACTAATGAGATGATAGAAAAAGAGAACCTTGATGTCAGGACAATTACACTTGGCATCAGTCTTCTTGACTGTATCAGTTCGGATTTGGAACAGCTTAACAAGAATATCTACAACAAGATTTATGAAGCAGCCAAGGATCTTGTTGCTACAGGTGAGCAGATATCAAGAGAATTTGGTATTCCGATTGTTAATAAGAGAATATCTGTTACCCCTATTGCTCTTATCGGAGGCGCTGCCTGCAGGACCAAAGAGGATTTTGCGAGCATAGCACAGACTCTTGATAAGGTTGCCAAGGCAGTAGGAGTTAACTTTATAGGTGGTTATTCAGCTCTTGTAAGCAAGGGAATGACTCCTGCTGATAAGCTTTTAATAGAGTCAATTCCTCTTGCACTTTCAACGACAGATGTTGTTTGTTCATCGATAAATGTAGGTTCAACCAAGACAGGGATCAACATGGATGCCGTGAGACTTATGGGCACCATTGTTAAAGAGACAGCAGAAGCTACCAAAGAGAATGACTCTCTTGGATGCGCCAAGCTTGTTGTATTCTGCAATGCTCCTGATGATAACCCATTTATGGCAGGTGCATTCCATGGTGTGACAGAAGCTGACAAGATAATAAATGTAGGTGTATCCGGCCCCGGAGTTGTTAAGACAGCTCTTGAAAAGGTTAGAGGAGAGAGCTTTGAAATTCTATGCGAGACGATCAAAAAGACTGCATTTAAGGTAACAAGAGTTGGTCAGCTTGTGGCAAGAGAGGCATCTGAGAGACTTGGAGTTCCTTTTGGAATCATTGATCTATCTCTTGCGCCAACACCTGCAATTGGAGATAGTGTAGCTGATATTCTTCATGAAATAGGCGTTGAACATGCCGGTGCACCGGGAACAACAGCGGCACTTGCTCTTTTAAATGATCAGGTCAAAAAAGGTGGTGTCATGGCATCCTCATATGTTGGAGGTTTGTCAGGAGCGTTTATCCCTGTCAGTGAAGATCAGGGCATGATAAATGCGGTAGAAGCGGGAGCACTTACTCTTGAGAAACTTGAAGCCATGACCTGTGTATGCTCAGTTGGCCTTGATATGATCGCTATCCCGGGAGATACCAGGGATACTACAATAGCAGGAATCATTGCTGATGAAATGGCTATAGGTATGATCAATCAGAAGACTACTGCGGTAAGACTTATTCCTGTAATTGGAAAGGGAGTTGGTGAGACAGTTGAGTTTGGAGGACTTCTTGGATATGCACCAATCATGCCTGTAAACCAGTTCTCATGTGATGCTTTTGTTGATCGTGGTGGAAGAATCCCGGCACCTGTCCATAGTTTTAAGAATTAATGAATGAACTTCTAGTAGGCAAAAGCGTAAATGGCCTGCAAGAATAGAATATTTAGATGATAGAAGATTTCCTACTTCGTATACTATGTTAAAGTAGGAAATCTTTTTGCATTCATACAAAAATGCTTGCATTATTTCGTGTATGGTAGTAGTGTATAAGTGTACTAGTTATGCTAGTACAGTTAATATACATCTGGTCAGTCATAAAATGTAACAAATATAACACTTGCAGAGTTATGACTGCAGCAACTAATTGATTATGGTGGGGATGATATGAATCTAATTGATTATCAGGACAGCAGACCTATCTATGAACAAATTGTAGAGAATTTCAAACTTCAGATGTACAAGGGTATTTTGCAGGCTGATGAGCAGATGCCATCGGTCAGGAGTCTGGCTATGGAATTATCTACTAATCCCAACACTGTACAGAAGGCTTATGCAGAGCTGGAACGTCAGGGCTTTATCTATACAGTGAAGGGAAGGGGGAATTTTGTTAAAGGCAATGCTTCACTTATGGATAATAAGAAAAGCGAGCTGATTGATGCTATTGTCAAGTTGTTCAGAGAAGCTGAAGAAATCGGAATTCCTATTGAAGATCTTATCAAAGAGATAAAGAGTAAGATAGGTCAGATTAGTAGCCAAAATGGTGGTCTACAAACAAGGGGAAATGATAAGGGAGGCAAGGCATGATTGAGTTACTGGAATTATACAAATCATTTGACGACATCAAGGCAGTCAATCATGTATCACTGTCAATCAGAGATGGTGAAGTGTTTGGACTCGTCGGAACAAATGGTGCAGGTAAGAGTACGATCCTGAGGATTATTGCCGGGGTTATCAAACCTGATAAGGGAATTGTCTGTATAGACAACAGACCTGTATATGATAATCCTGAGGTTAAAAAGGACATCTTTTTTATATCAGATGATCAGTATTTTCTTCCTAATAGCACACCGGAAGAGATGGCTGATTATTACGAAGAAATATATGACAAGTTCGACAAACTCAGATTTTTTAAATTGTGCAGCGGCTTTGGACTGGATATAAAGCGCAAGATCAGTACTTTTTCAAAAGGTATGAAAAAGCAGGTGTCAATTCTCCTTGGGATATGTTCGGGAACCAAGTTCCTGTTATGCGATGAGACCTTTGATGGTCTTGATCCGGTTGTGAGACAGGGGGTTAAGAGCTTGTTTGCAGCTGAGATGGCTGACAGAGGACTAACGCCTGTTATAGCTTCTCATAATCTACGAGAGCTTGAAGATATCTGCGATCATATAGGTCTTCTTCATCAGGGCGGTGTTATTCTCTCAGAGGACCTTAGCGACATGAAACTCAAAATGCAGAAGGTTCAATGTGTATTCGCTGGTGACGGTGATGAAGAAAGAGCTCTTGAGGGACTTGATATATTGCTTCATGATAAGAGAGGACGCCTTCATACAATTACCATGAGGGGAGAAAGAGAAGAGATCGAGGCTGCATTTAAACGTGGTAATCCTGTTTTCTTTGAAGTGCTGCCACTTTCTCTTGAGGAGATATTTATCAGTGAAACGGAGGTAGTTGGGTATGACATCCGCAAGTTTATCCTTGAGTAACAGAATATCTAATCACAAAAAATATATTACAAGAACTTTGTGGTCATCTATGCTGGGATTTGTCCTTATGGCAATCTATTATGTACTCGGCACAGCATTTATGGTGGCCAGGTCAATAAATTACGGAAGAGTGTTTCATCAGTCGCCAGAACGTATCAAAATGGAAAAGATAAATGCTGCATTCAGAGTTCTGGGGATGGAACAGCTTGGCTGGATATTGGTTGTACTTATTGCAATTGCCTTTGCTTTTCAAGGCTTTTCTTATGTGTTTGAATCAAATAAGATTGATTTTTACTTAAGTCAGCCTACTACAAGAGGGCAGAGGATCAAGAAGAACTATTTTAACGCTATTACTACATTTATTCTTATGTATTTGTCTGTAAATATTGTTGCTCTTTTATTGGCTGCTATTCTTGGAGCCGTTAACGGGGCTGTAATAGTAGTAGTTCTCTATGAAACAGTAAAAGCAATCGTACTGTTTTTTGCAATTTATAATATTACGGTTCTGGCCATTATGCTTAGTGGCACGCCACTAATATCAATGCTGGTTCTTGCCTTTTTTATGGCAGTGACTACAGCTTTTGGATATGAACTGAAGGCTTTGAAAAACATATTCTTTGCAACTTATGCTAACAGGGACACATATGGCATTATAGGCTCTCCGCTTTTTGACAGGGTGGCAGTGCTTAGACTTGTTAACGATTTAAAGCTTAATAGTACAAATATTGCATGTTTTGACATTTTGAATAAGTGGATAGACATGACTGTTGATTATGAGATTGATATCCTTATAACAGGAATGATAGCTTTTGCACTTGTTATTTTAGTCAGCAGATTCAGAAAAGCTGAGCATGCCGGTAAAACTATCTGCTACAGGCCGTTTAGATGGCTGGTCAAAGTAATATCCTGTGTACTTTTGGGCATTGGATGCGGAGTGGTTTTCTATGAGATGAACTATTACATGTGGTATAGTTCTCGTTTTGTCACAATTATGTTTGCTGTTATGCTGATGGCAGTTATCATAACCGGTTGCGTAATTGAGGTTCTCTTTGACGGCAATATTCGAAGTGTATTCAAAGGTATGGCACAGAACGTTATGGCTCTTGCAATCGTATCTCTTATCTTTATTGTGTTCAGAGGTGATCTTATTGGCTATGACAGCTATATCCCAAGCGCTTCCAAGGTTGAGAGCTGTGCACTTCTTAGAGAAGATTATGATTTCAGGCTTTATGATGGTCATAGTGATATGAATTATGTCTCTTTGCCAGAGGATTATATGGAATTAACTGATATTGAGACATTTAACAAGCTTGTTCAGGCAGGCCTTAAGACTCAAAAAGAGTGGGTTAAATTTGACAGAGAAGGCAACTATCAGGATCTTGGCAGGAATAATACTGTTCTTTACAGGTTAAAGAATGGAAAAATGGTTTACAGGGAAATATGTATTCCTTACGATATTGATGAGAATTTGCTGTCATCTATCATTGATTCTAAAGAATATATTAGAGGATCAGCACCTGTTTTTCATGACGATAAGGTAAGAGAGTTTGATGAATTAAACCATAAGACCAGGAAAATTCAGTACAATGCTCCGGGAAGAGTAATGACTACAACGGAGATGACTTACGCTGAGCTTAGCGATGCTTATTGCAAGGATCTGGAGAACAGTTTCAGTTATAAATTGGTCAGCACTCAGGTACCAATTGGCAGAGTGGACTATTTGAATAGTGTCTATGATGGCTACTGTAACTGCGGTTTTAATGTATATAAGACGTACACTAATACGATAGAGCTTCTTAAAAAATATGGTGTCTTTGTGGATGATTCAATAGATATCGATTCAATTGATTCTATTGAAGTAACTAACTATTATCCCGGCTACAATATGGAAGATGAGGATTTTGACATAAATTCTATAAATGTTGATTCTAAATCATTTGTATATACCGAAAATGATAAGATTAGGGATATAATAGAAAAAGTGATATGCAACGACTATTATTGTTCCTGGTACAAGAGGAACTTAAATGAACAGTTTGTTGTTATCGTAAACTTTAAGAATAATAAAAAAGACATGATGAATGCTCAGCAGAGCTACTTTTCATTTGAAATGGGGAAGGTACCTGATTATATTTATGCAGATACCAATTGAGTTTTGAAAAAGTTTTGTTTATCTCACCATAATAAATTAAATAATCGTTTTGATCATAAGCTTTCATCACTACAGAAGAAAAAGCTGATCTCCTGGCTTTTTCTTCTGCCTTCACTTCTTGGTGTCATGCTGTTTTTTGTGGCGCCGTTTATTGTTGTTATTTATTATTCACTGATAAATAACCCTATTCAGAAGGAATTTGTAGGATTTCAGAACTATGTAAATGTTTGGAACAATGCAGCTTTCAAACAGGCGGGTTCTAACACCTTTATTTTTTCACTGATGGCTGTACCGCTTGCGGTTTTACTATCGCTTTTTTTGGCGGCTGTTATGGAATCAAGGATTCCCTTTAAGAGCTATTTCAGGACTTTTTTCTTAAGCCCTTTGATGGTGCCGACAGCGTCGGTTGTTCTGATCTGGCAGGTAATGTTTCATCAGAACGGCATAGTTAATAACTTTTTAAATGTATTTGGGCAGGACAAGATAGACTGGCTCAAATCAGACAAGGCGTATATTGTAATTGTTGCGCTGTTTTTATGGAAGAACCTGGGCTACAACATGATCCTGTTCATGTCAGCACTTGCAAGTATTCCCAAGGATCTTTTGGAAGTGGCGGCTCTGGAGAATGCCAATAAGCTTCAAGTGTTCTGGATAGTGAAAGTCAGATATATGTCTTCAACTATCCTGTTTGTAGCGATAATGTCCCTTATCAGTTCCTTCAAGGTATTTAGGGAAGTATATCTGATGACGGGAGATTATCCATATCAGACACTTTATATGCTTCAGCACTTTATGAACAATACATTTGCTTCACTTGATTATCAGAAGCTCTCAGCAGCTGCAATTATTATGTTCATCGTAGTAACAGTTTTGGTTTATGCTATGTATGCAGTCGAAAACTGGTTTGGAAGAGATCTGGAGGGATGAACATATGACTGCACAGGTAAATTTTAGAAACAAATATAAAAAGAAAAAAATACATATAAATAATTTTAAGACAATTCTTGTAACGTTAGCAGCTATTGTTTTTGCCTTCATATTTCTTTTACCGACTATACTTACGGTTACGAATTCTTTTATGGCTGCATCGGAAATAAGTGCCAATTACGGCAGCATATTTGCAACTACGGAAAAGGGCGGCAAGGTATTCATATCCAAGACTGTAAATCTTAAGTTTATACCGGATATGGTTTCTTTTGCCCAGTACTATACAGTATTGTTCAAGAGTCCGGAATATTTGTTTAAGTTCTGGAATTCACTTATATATGTTGTGCCGATTGTTGTTTTTCAGCTTGGAATTGCTACTTTGGCAAGCTATGGTTTTGCCAGGTATCAAGGTAAACTTAAGAATGCTATATTTTTTGCATATATTATCATGATGCTGATGCCGTACCAGGTTACGCTTGTTCCGAATTTTCTGGTTTCCAAGGCAATAGGTATTTATGGTACAAAATGGGCCATATGGCTTCCGGGTATTTTCTCACCATTTGCGGTTTATCTTCTCACCAAATTTATGAGAAGGATACCTACTGAGGTGATGGAGGCTGCTTCGATTGATGGAGCAGATGAATGGTACATTTTTTCGAGGATATGTTTTCCTCTTTGTAAGGGGGGAATTGCTTCTATAGCAATTTTAGTATTTTTTGATTATTGGAATATGGTTGAGCAGCCGCTTATTCTTTTACCGGACCCGGATATGCATCCTTTGTCGGTGTTCCTGTCCAAGATAAACGCAGGTGAAATCAGTCTTGCTTTTGCAGTTGCTGTAATATATCTGGTCCCGCCGCTTCTGATATTTCTGTACGGCGAGGATTATCTGGTAGAGGGTATCTCATACCAGGGAGGAATTAAGGGGTGATCTGCACTGCAGATCAAAAGTAAAAAGGTTAGGAGTAATTGGGAGATGTCAGATTTATTTTCAAAAGATAACGATGTTGTTGAGGTAGTTGATGGAAACGTTGTTTCTTCCAGCAGAGATAAGAAACCGGCTAATAAAAAGGATATGATCAAAAATGTCGCAATAGCATTTTTGTCTGTCATGCTAATTCTTACTTTCTTTTCTAATACAATTATGAATTACACACTTCCTCAGGTTGCTACTCAGCAGATTTCAAGAGGCTCGGTTAGCCCGCAGATCAGAGGAACCGGAACTGTAAATGCGGAAGATCCTTACAATGTTACTCTCAAGGAGACAAGAAAGGTTTCAGGAGTAGCAGTTAAGGAAGGCTCTCATGTTGAGATAGGCGATGTTCTCTTTTATCTTGAGGACAAAGAGTCAGAAGAACTTAAGACAGCCAGAGAAAATCTGGAGAAACTTGAACTTGCATATGAACAGTCACTGTTTTCGGGTGATGTTCCTGATGATGTAATTTCCAAAGTAAGAAGTGGAAATACTACTTCCTATGATACTTATCAGATCCAGCTCAAAGCGGTAAATGACAGATATGATGCTGCCAAAGCGGTTGCAGATGCAGCTACTAAGGCTGTTGAATATCTGACAGATCTGCAGAACCATGACAAAAATGAAATCGAGTACCAGACTCTTACTTACAATTATGAGAATGCCAATGCTGACTATCAGAAGAAGCTGATCGACTACACATATGATCCAAACGATACAGAAGCTATTGAAAAGGCTAAAAAAGAATGGACTCATATTGAAGACGAGAATAAAAGAGAGACAACTGAGCTTGAGACATACAAGAGTCAGGTTGGAATCGGCTATGATCAGAAACTTATAGAAGCCAAGGCTAATGAAACTGCAGCCAAGAAAGAGTTGGAAAAGGCTGAAGAAGAGAAGGATAAGCAGGTTAAGAGCATTAACGTTGAAATAGCTCTTTGTGATCAAAGAGACAGTATCAAGGAGCAGAAAGAGAAAATTGCCCAGCTTGAAAAGGAGTCAGTCGGAGCTTCAGTTAAAGCACCTGTAGCTGGAATCGTTTCTCAGGTTAATAAGGCATCTGGTGAGTCAATATCAGCTGATGAGACAATCGCTGTAATTCAGATAGATGGCAAAGATATGACTACAAGTTTTTCTGTGACCAATGCCCAGGCACAGAAACTTCATGTCGGAGATGCTGCAAGACCACAGAACTCCTGGATGTTTAGTGATGACTTTAGAGCAACACTCACATCTATTAAAAATGATAAAACAGATCCATCCGGCAAAAAACTGCTCACTTTTAAGATTGAGAGTACAGATGTAACACCCGGACAAAGTATAGCTCTTTCTATAGGAGAGAGAGCCGTAGACTATGATATGGTTGTTCCAAACAGTGCTATTAAGACAGGAACTACATCCAAGTTTGTATTGGCTGTTAAGTCTAAATCCAGCCCTCTTGGAAACAGGTATATTGCTACTAAAGTTGATGTTGACGTAGTTGCTTCAGATGATAATTATTCAGCTATCACAGCTGCTCTTGATGGAGATGAGTTTGTCATCACAACTTCTAATAAGCCTGTTAAGGCAGGAGAACAGGTGAGGCTTGCAAACGAATAATGTTTTTTGAATTGATTTGGAAACAGATTAAGAAGTTTTTTTCTAATAAAAAAAGAAATATTGTCCTTATCATTATCGTGGTTTTACTGCTTATTGATGTTATCATGGGAATGCTCTGCAGGATAATTGTTTCGCATTTGCCAGAACAGCTTGCTGCAAGCAGATGGGACTATGACGGTAATGTTGCTCAGGTAAGCCTCTTTTTTACAGAAGACAGATCGATAGCTCCGGAAGATATTAAGAGAATCGAATACTCTATGGTTAAAAAGCTTGCCGATGCAGGAGTTGTAGCAATTGATGATAAAGAAAAAGAATCTGCAGGCGGGAAAAAAATAGTTGATACTGTAGAACTTGGCGGTAGTGATAATAGCGGAAGTTCTGATAACAGCCAGTCTGAAAACAATGATGTTATAAAAGTTTACAACAGCTGCTATAGTGCGCAGGGAATATCAAATATTGTTTTTGAAAATAGAACTGCTGAGAATGTTATCTCTATTGGAGTTGACGGTGATTTTTTCTTTTTCCATCCCCTTGAACTTGTAAGCGGGTCATTTTTTATGGCTGATGATCTTATGAAGGATAAGATTGTCATTGATGAGGATCTTGCGTGGCAGCTCTTTGGCTCTAATGATATAGTGGGGCAGTGCGTGACTATAGGCGGGATCAATCACTATGTCGCAGGAGTTGTAAAAAGAAAAGAAGGCAGATTTAATGAGGCTGCTGGGCTGACTTCCAGTATTGTGTATATGTCTTATGACTCTCTGTCAAAGTACGGAGAGATTTTAAGTGGTAAGACTATGGATAAAGAACTGTCAGAAGATGGCCTTAACGCCAATATAGGTGGCATCAACTGCTATGAAATTGTCTGCCCAAGCCCTGTAGATGGTCTTCTTGCCAAGATCATCAAGGAATGTTCAGGACTCGATGATAAGTATATCAATGTGGTTGATAATTCAGACAGATTTTCATTCTTTAAGCTTTTGGAAGTGAGTTCTAACTTTGGAATCAGAAGCATGTGGGACAAGCCTATTTTTTATCCATACTGGGAGAATGTGGCAAGAGGATATGAAGATGTGCTCGCCATATTGAACATGATCAGATTGATAAGCATAGTTGCCCTCGCAGTTTTGGTCGCAGTGCTTGTTGTGATTGCATATAGGAATAAAAAATGGACAGTTGAAGGGCTTCTTTCGTACGTGGCAGATAAAAAATATGAACTTGAGTCAAAACAAAAAGAAAGGCTTTTGGCATCTAAGGATAGCGAATAATACTTAATGTTCTTAAGAGAGGAGATTATGAAAATGAGGAGATTTATCAAGAAGGGGTTGTGTCTGTCGTTGGCAACAGTGCTTGCTGTCAGTACATATGGTTGTGGCAAGAAAAGTGGTTCGGATGACAGCATATTAAATGAAGCATCCAAGTCTTCCAAGGATTATGTATTTGCAACAGAGATTTATGACTTTGCAGAATATATGAGCAAGATAAACAGAGTTTCCAATGTGGGAGACAGGGTTTATGCTTCGACTTATAACATAGATGACCATATAGAAATCTATAGCTTTAATTCTGATGGCTCTGATGTTGAAACAGTAAAGATTCCTTGCACAGAAAATGAGAATTTTGCTTATATAAGCTTTGATGCAGATGGCAATATTTACGGAATTGACAATGTTTATTCCTGGAGCTATGAGGATGAAGATGGCGAAATGCATATTTACGATGATGCAGAAACTCCGGAAAGCTCTGAGCTGGAAAACAGTGCAGATGTGGAGGCATCTTTGACGGAAGAGCCGACAGCTTCGGCATCTGCAGAGGCAACTGAAATTACAGAGGCTGCTGAAGATGTTTCAGAAGGTGAAGCTACTGAAGATGTATCATCGGAAGATGACTTTGATTCTAAGATGATGCCTGAAGAATCCGGTGACGATGAAATATATCTTGTTAAATATGACAAGGATGGAAATCTTCTTGAAAAAGTTGATCTAAAAGCTGAATTCCCACAAGAAGAGTATATTTCAGTAAACAGTTTTGCTGTTACTGACGATGGAACTTGTATCATGAGTCTGGAACAGGGAATTATCAGTTATTCTTCTAATAAAGGCTTTAAGAAAATAATAGAGAATAAAAGCACCTCCGATTATTTGTACTATCAGCTTTATAAAGGCTTTAAAGGACAGCTGTTTGTTTCATATTATGATGATAACGGAAATAATCTGTGTACTTTTGACCCTGAATCCGGCACTATAGGAACTCCGTCTAAAGCAATAACCGCATATTCTGAGAAATCATTTTTTGGTGGTAATGGGTATGACCTTTACATGAGTGATAGTAACGGCATATTTGGTTATGATATTGCAAGTGATTCAATGACTAAGCTTGTTGATTATATTGATTCAGACATAGAAAGCAGTGGCTCTATTCCTTCTGCAGCTGCAATAAGTGATGGCGAATTTGTAGCATGCCTTCCTGATGCTGATTATAACTTCTACCTTGCAAGATTGACCAAAGTCGCCCCTGAAGATGTTAAGGAAAAGAAGATAATTACTCTTGGCGGAAACTATATTGATTATGATGTAAGAAAACTTGCTTTTGCATTTAATAAAAACAATAGTGAATATAAGATCAAGTTTGTTGACTATTCTTCATATGCTACCGAAGAGAACTATAATGCCGGATCAGAAAAGCTTAATATGGATATTATTTCGGGAAATACACCTGATATTCTTGTGATTTCTGATGATCTTCCAGTTGATAGTTATATCAACAAGGGCTTATTTACTGATCTTACTCACTACTTACAAAATGATCCTGATATTACAGAAAATGATATGATCACGAACATAGTTGATGCATTTAAGACAGGGGATAAGCTTTACCAGCTTGTTCCAAGCTTCTATTTTTCAACTATGATCATGAAGTCCAAGTATGCAGAAGGAAGAGACTATCTTACCTTTAAAGATTGTGATGAATTGATGAAATCAATGGGTTCAAACAAGCAGACAGCATTTGGTCTTGAGACCAGAGAGGGCTTCCTTGAGCAGGGAATCAGATATTCAGGAAATACTTATATTGACTGGGAAAATAAGACCTGTCACTTTGACAGTGAATCATTCATTGAATTCCTTGAATTCAGCAAGGACTTTGTAGAAGAATATCCTGATAATGTGTGGGAAGATTATAAAGATACTTTGTACAGGACTGATGATGCATTGTTCTGCATTATGTCCTTTAGTGATTTCCGCGAATATCAGTATTGGAAACAGGGAATGTTTGGAACGGATATTTCTTTTGTAGGATATCCAAATGATATGGGTATCAACAACTCAATCATTTATCCAAGCAAGCGCCTTGCAATTAGTTCACAGAGCAAGAATAAAGATGCCGCATGGGAATACCTTAAGATGTTCCTTACAGAAGAGTATCAGGATGATTGCTACTGTTTCCCTATCAGAAAATCAAGCTATGATAAAAAGGCTGAAGAGATTACTCACAAGCCATATTATATTGAAGATGGCAAGAAGGTGGAGTATGAGGATACATGCTACATTGGCGGCCAGGATATTCCTCTCAAGCCTCTATCTAAAGATGAGGTCCTGGAGGTAACCAATTTTATCAAGTCACTTACTCTTGTTAATAATTACAACTCAAATGTTAATAATATTATTTTTGAGGAAGCTTCGGCATATTACAGCGGTCAGAAGAGCGCTAAAGAGGCTGCAGATATCATTCAGAGCCGATTATCTATCTATGTAAATGAGAACAGCTGATATTAGACAAAATATTAATTTTGTCATGCAATTATTGACAAAAAATGTAATAACTTTATAATTGTCTGAAAATTGCACAAAAGGCGTAAAAACAATATGTTTAAAGCGCCTAAAATAACGAAATTTCAGAAAAATAGCAATAAATGGCATGCGGGTAGCAATATCTGGCATGCCATTTGTTACATTAATTGTTACAATTTACTTGCTCGGGCAACGAAAACGTTTAAGCGCTTTGAAAACTGAATACTGTGCATAAAAACTATAGGGGGTTTTTAGCGAATGAAGAGAAGTATTTCAATGCTTATTTGTGGACTTTTAGTTGCAACTAGTGTAGCTTCTGCAACTAGCGTTACAGCTCTTGCAGCTCCTAAGATCGATCCTTACGGAGTAGTTCAGGCAGAGCTCAACTTTGGCAGAGAAGGCGTAGTACAGTCTCCTGAGGTATACAATAACAGCAAGATTACTGTTCTGACAGAAATTGAAGCCGGCGATTACTGGCTTGTTAAGGATGTTGATTTCAGCGAAGGCCTTTCTAAGATCTCACTTACAGCAAGAGCTGATTCTGCTTCTGTAATTGAAGTAAGAAAAGATGGTGTTGATGGAGAGGTTCTTGGAAATATCAAGATAGGTTCTACAAATGGCGAGTTTAAGACTTTTAGCGCCAAAATGAAGAATCTTGAGGGCAAACATACAATTGCTTTTGTCGGCGTTGTAGGAAATGCTTCTGTAGATTACTGGAGTGCTGAAAAGGGAGAGACTGCTACTGAGCCAGATCCAACACCTGTTTATGGTTCAATTGATCCTTATACAACAGTAGAAGCAGAGAGCTGTGTTAACAGAAAATTTGCAGCAGAGATGACTTCCGGCAATACTACATATCTTGCTATCAGAGCTGATGGTTACGCTGTAGCTTCAAATGTAGATTTCTCTAAAGGTGTAGCAGCACTTATAGTTAATTCTAAGGCTACAAAGGCAGCAATTCTTGAAGTAAGAATTGACGCTGTAGATGGAGAACTGCTTTCAAGTGTTAAGGTTAATCCAACTGAAGAATTTGTTGAGAGAGCTGTAAAGGTTTCTCAGAACCTTCAGGGAACTCATGACCTTTACTTTGTAGCCAAGATGGCAGGTGCTACAGTTCACTTTGATTCTTGGAAGGCTATGACAGCTCCTGTTAAGCCAAATCCTGATCCTGAAGAACCAATAGATGATCCGGAGCCTGTTGTTACTGATAAGGTTAATCCATATACTACAGTTGAGGCAGAAGATGCAACTGTTATGGAGAAACTTGATGTTAAAACTGCTGATGGCAGAACTTATGTTGAGAGACTTCGTCCTCGTGTTACATATGTAGTTAAGAATGTTGAGTTTGATGGCGCTGAGAAGATAGCTATTACTTACAAGTCAGATTGCTCTCACGTTCTTGAAATCCATGATGGAGATACTTATGGGCCAAGGCTTGCGTTCCTCAATATTCCATGCTCAGATTATGAGTGGACAACAGTATATCTGAACTTCCCGGATCTTCATGGTACATACGATCTTTATTTTGTTCCTAAGCATGGTGTTATAGATTTTGATTCATGGTCAATCATCAAAGATGGTCAGACTCCTGATCCGGTAGATCCAACACCAGTTGATCCTGATCCGGTTGATCCTGACCCTGTAGATCCAGACCCAACACCGGTAGATCCAGATCCACAGCCTGTAGCTGAAGGCTTAACAACTGAGTATACACTTAATAACTGGGGCTCAGGCTATCAGGTAAGTGTTAAGGTTACTAATAACTCATCTCAGAAGGTTGAGACTTGGGCAGTTAAGGTTAATAAAAATGATGTAGGTATCGATGCCAGCTGGAATATCAAGGTTTCAGAAGAAGGTAATTACTATGTTATCACTCCTGTAGAGTGGAACTCTGTAATTGAGCCAGGTAGTTCAGTAGAATTTGGTTTCCAGGGTTCATCACATGTAAATGATAAGATTGAATTGTTTGCTGAAGGTGAAGTGAAAGATGAACCACAGCCTGTTGACCCGGATCCAGTAGACCCTGAACCGGTAGATCCAGATCCTACACCAGTAGATCCAGACCCAACACCAGTAGATCCCGATCCAGTTGTAATTAATGATGATCTTACACTTGATTACACAATAAATGGACAGGGATATGTAACAATCAACATGGCAGTTGTTAATAACAGCAGCAGTTCAGTAAATAGCTGGACACTTAGAATTAAAAAGAGCCAGATTACAATTGATTCAAGCTGGTGCGTAAAGATTGCCACAGATGGAGAGTATTATGTAATTACTCCTGAGGCATGGAATTCTCAGATCAACGCTGGTGGTAGCGCATTCTTTGGAATCCAGGGCTCTGGCCTTACAGGAAATACAATTGATTACATACTTCAGTGATGTAAAATAAACTCTTTCTCAGAAGAAAACGGCTATCGCTTAATGCGGTAGCCGTTTTCAATTATGATGAGCTGTTCAAATGAAAAGAAGTCAGCTAACCTGACTGCTTACGTTTTTATTGCAAAATAAAAAGCAGGCAACGGGAATCGAACCCGCCTCCTCAGCTTGGGAAGCTGATATACTACCGATGTACTATGCCTGCAAATCTAAAAAATACTATTTAATTGTTAGAGCAACGTATTTCTATCTGAAAAAACAGAAAACTGTTATTTATCGTTCTACAATAATTTGTGACGACTATTTTATTTTAGTCAATATATGGTATAATTTCAAGTGATAATGAAATTTAATTTCTATTTATTATTAAGTTAACAACAGACTTTTTGGGGAACACAACTGTATTTGTGTAGAAAGCAGGAGAAATGACAGAAAAAATGAAAAAAGCAGCTGGCAAGGGCAAGAGTCTTGCAGGGGAATTCCGTGAATTCATTATGCGCGGAAATGTAATGGATATGGCAGTCGGTGTTATTATCGGCGGTGCTTTCCAGAAAATAATTTCATCACTCGTAGATGATATTATTATGCCAGTTATCAGCCTTCTTACCGGTGGAGTAGATTTCAATAACAAATTTGTAGTTCTTGATGGCGGTGATTATGCTACTCTTGAGGCAGCCAAAGAGGCAGGAGCGGCTACTCTTAACTATGGAACATTTATTACTGTAGTTATCAACTTTGTGCTGATGGCACTTGTTATCTTTTTACTTGTTAAATTTATGAACAACGTTTCTAATAAGTTTGCCAAGGAAGAAGCAGAAGCACCGGCTACAACCAAGATTTGCCCTAAGTGTAAGAGTGAGATTAATATTGAAGCCACTAAATGTCCTTGCTGTACATCGGACTTATAATTTGAGTTATATTAACCTGCAGAGCTTAACAGGAATTAGAAAACCTTGTTTTGGGCTTTGCAGGTTTTTTATTGCTATTTATTTTTGGGCTGTGCTATAATAAACAAAGGTAATAGGGAGTAGCTGGCATGTGACTATCACATGTAACATATATCGTCAGCACAGGATTTATCCTCGGGATATGTTATAATTAGCGAGACTTTTACCACAATTTTTTTGTGGAAAAAAGGTCTCTTTTTTTCTGCATATTTTTAAGGAGGAAAAAATATGTTACTAAATCTGTTACTGTTAATTATTGGCTTTGTGGCTCTTGTTAAGGGAGCTGACTATTTTGTTGATGGCTCTGCTACACTTGCTAAAGTGTTCAGGGTACCTAGTCTTATTATTGGTCTTACGATCGTTGCACTTGGAACAAGTGCTCCTGAACTTGCGGTAAGTTCTACAGCTGCTCTTCAGGGATCTAATGAGATTGCCCTCAGTAATGTTGTGGGATCCAATATGTTCAATCTTCTTGTTGTACTTGGTGCGTGTGCTCTTTTTTGCACTGTTCCTGGTAACAAGGATATCTTTAAGAGAGATTTCCCTTTTTCAATTATTGTAACATTGCTTGTGTTTGTATTTACTCTTTCAGGAAGCGTGTTTGCCGGAGGAGTTTTTTCGCATGATATGGCTGACAATGCCGGCGTTATCGGAAGAGTAGAAGGTGCTGCTCTGATCATTATTTTTGTATGTTATATACTATGGCTTATCAGAGCCGCCAAGAGCAACAAGACAGAGGAGTCAGAGGAAGAACTGATGCCTGTTTGGAAATGCCTTTTATTCATTATTCTTGGACTTGCAGCTATTGTGGCCGGAGGTCAGGCAGTTGTTTATAGCGCCAAAGAGATAGCCAGATTCTTCGGAATGACAGAGACACTTATCGGTCTTACTGTTGTTGCTTTTGGAACTTCACTTCCTGAGCTTGTTACATCTGTTATTGCTGCCCGCAAGAATGAAACAGGGCTTGCTGTAGGAAATGTAATAGGATCGAATATTTTTAATCTGATGCTTATCCTTGGAGTTTCCGCAGTGCTTCATCCTGTGGCTGTTAATTTTGCATCATTTTTTGATCTTATTGTTCTTATATTTATGAGCCTTATTACATATCTTTTCCTTGTTAGTAAAAAAGAGCTCAACAGACCAGAAGGTATTATCATGATACTTATTTATGTAGCTCAGATTGCTTTTGCTATCGTGAGATAAGGGATTTTTATAGGATTTAGGTTTTTAGTATGGATGGATTAGAATTTAAGCCTGTTACAGAAACAAAAGTTGAGAAGAATACTGCACTTATAGCCATGAGTGGTGGCGTTGACAGTAGCGTGGCAGCTGCTCTTACCCTTAAAAAGGGATATAACTGCATTGGCTGTACAATGAGACTTTATGAGAATGATATGGTCGGACTTGATCTTCTTGGAACCTGTTGCAGTATTGAAGACACCAAGGATGCCAGGTCTGTATGCGATAAACTTGGAATAGATTATAACATTTATCATTATGAAGCTGAGTTTAGGGATAAGGTTATTGAGCCCTTTGTTTGCAGCTATGAGCGTGGTGAAACCCCCAATCCCTGTATCAGATGTAATAAGTACCTTAAATTTGACAGTCTCTATAAGAGAGCAAGAGAGCTTGGCTGCGATTATATAGTTACCGGCCATTATGCAAGAATTGAGGAGCGTGACGGTCATTTTTATCTTCTAAAAGCCAAGGACTTGAATAAAGATCAGAGCTATGTGTTATACGATCTGTCTGAGGAACAGCTAAGGCATACTCTTTTTCCTCTTGGCGAATTTACCAAGCCTGAAGTCAGAGCAATCGCTGAGGAGAATGGCTTTGTGACCTCTCACAAAAGTGAGAGTCAGGATATCTGCTTTGTTCCTGATGGCGATTATGCCGGAATGATTCACAGATATCGCGGCAAGGACTATCCAAAGGGGGACTTTGTCGATAAAGATGGCAATGTTCTGGGAACTCATGATGGTATTATCAATTATACGATAGGCCAGAGGAGAGGACTTGGGATTCCTGCAGACAGAAGGTTGTATGTTACCAAACTCGATGTTGAGAACAATAAAGTCATACTTGCTGACAACATAGATTTATTCAAAAGAGAAATGATAATCAGAGATTTCCATTGGATTACCGGATCAGAGCCTACTAATGAGTTTAGATGTCAGGCCAAGATCAGGTACAAGCACAAAGAGCAGCCGGCATCAGTTCTTCCACTTGGAGAAAAAAGAGCCAGAGTTGTTTTTGATGAAGCTCAAAGAGCTATTACAGCCGGCCAGTCAGCTGTTCTGTATGATGGTGATATTGTTCTTGGAGGCGGTATCATTGACTGTGTTGTTGATTGATACAAATTTTTAGTGGTGTATCGATGGGTTAAAGAGTTTGTTTTGGAGGGAGATTAGGTATGTTATATGGAGCGTTAGAAGCAGGCGGAACTAAGATGGTATGCGCTATAGGCGATGAAACCGGTAAGATATATGAGCAGGTTTCTATTCCTACTACAACACCTGATGAAACTATGCCTGAGATAATATCTTATTTTAGGGATAAGGGAATAGAGGCAATTGGTATTGCATGCTTTGGCCCTATAGATCTCGACAGAAAGTCTGAAACCTATGGCTTTATTACTTCAACTCCCAAGACTGCATGGAAGAAATTTAATATTGTTGGATATGTTGAGAAGGCACTTGGGATTCCGGTGGGATTTGACACAGATGTTAATGGGTCTCTTCTTGGTGAGATAACATATGGCTGTGCTCAAGGCCTTACAGATGCTATTTACCTTACAATCGGCACAGGTATTGGCGGTGGAGTTATGACTAATGGGAAACTTTTGCACGGGATGATGCATCCTGAACTTGGTCATGTGATCATTGCTAAAAGGTCTGACGACAAAGGACAGTGCGTTTGTCCTTATCATGACAGTTGCCTGGAAGGGCTTGCAGCCGGACCTTCGATTGAAAAGAGATGGGGGAGAAGTGCCAAAGAGCTTACTGATGATGCTGCAGTATGGGAGCTTGAGGCTGATTATATAGGCACAGCGCTTGTCAATTATTGCATGACACTTAGCCCTCAGAAAATAATCCTTGGAGGAGGAGTTATGCATCAGATGCAGCTTTTTCCTCTTATCAGAAGAGTATTTAAAGAAAAAATGGCCGGATATATAAACACGAAGACTCTTGAGAATCTTGATGAATATATAGTTCCAGCCAGTTTAAATGATGATCAGGGCATTATGGGAGCAATTAAGCTTGCCATAGATGCTAAAACAGAACTTCTTTGAAAAGAGTTGTTGTTCGCTCTTTTCCAATTGCTTTTAAGAATACGTCAGTTGCAGGGCCGCCGTTGCTTAAGAGACCATCCACATAGTAAGCTGTTTTACTATTTTTGGCTTCCTGATCTTCAATAGCGGCTCCATTTATGCTTATAAAAGCTTTCATATATTCCAGAGCCATACTGTCGAAACGGTCAGAATCAGTTCTTTTGCCGGAATAGGTAGCTGTCTGAGGCAGCCTTATATCTTCATACCATTGCTTTCCAAGATTAGCTTTGGGGAGATCGCTATATTTCTGTTTGACACTGTCCATAGGGGCAAAGGAAGGTTTGTTTATTACAGTGTCATAAACTTCGATATATAACTTATCATTTCCCATGGCTTTAATGCGGTCATAAGAATAGATTGGAAGATCTGTATCTATAGGTGTGATGATAAGGGTATCCATTTGCATAAGTCCAAAGAATCCCTTGGATTGCATTGTAGATACATGACCAAGACCTTCTGCCTCATAAGAACTGATATTGAAGGTCATTCCTTTAACCTTTATACCGTCAAAGCCGGCTGAGCCGCGACTTGATAGCGGATATTTAGAGTTTATCGTTTCAAGAAGCTGTGAAATCAAATTGAAAAATCCCCCTTAAAATATATATGTATAGACTTATGCTATTAAGTTACTCCAAAGAAAGTGCCTTGTAAAGATGAATACAAGCTTTTTGAATGTAAAAAAGTTTGTTTATAAGCAATAATTGAGTATAACCATTTTGGAATAATTGCTATAATAAGGTAAATATCGTGCTTTGGAGGGCTTACAGTGAAAAAAGTATTAGTTAATCAGGTTGGTTTTTTATGTAATGCTCCTAAAAAAGCTGTTTTAAATTTCCAGGCTAATGAGTTTAGCGTAGTAGATGGAAACGGAAAAAAGGCTTTTGACGGAAAAGTTGAGCATTTTGGCACTGACGAGATATCTGGAGAAGATACTAATGTGGCCGATTTTAGTGCTCTGACAGAAGAAGGTAAGTACAAGATTGTAGCAGATGGACAGGAAAGCGTTTTATTTACTATTTCTAATGACGCTTATGATAAGCTTATGAAGGACATCTGTAAGTGCTTTTATTATCTGAGATGCGGAGATGCTCTCAGTAAAGAGTTTGCAGGAGAGTACTATCATAAACCTTGTCACATGACAAAGGCTACTGTGTATGGCGAAGAGGTTGAACCTGTGGATGTTACCGGAGGATGGCATGATGCAGGAGACTATGGAAGATATTCTACAGCCGGAGCGGTAGCTGTGGCGCATTTACTATATGGAGTTCGATTCTTTAAGGGACTATTGGATGTTCATTATGATATACCTAAGGTGGCAGGAGATAAGGGCAACCTTCCGGAAATTCTTGCTGAAGTAAAGGTTGAGCTGGATTTTCTTATGAAGATGCAGA
Source organism: Butyrivibrio proteoclasticus B316 (assembly GCF_000145035.1). Lineage (NCBI taxonomy): Bacteria > Bacillati > Bacillota > Clostridia > Lachnospirales > Lachnospiraceae > Butyrivibrio > Butyrivibrio proteoclasticus. The sequence continues at coordinate 1,951,712 of NC_014387.1, read as the reverse complement.
GAGAAAACGGTTCTGTTTGGCACAAAGTAACAACCTTTAACCATGCTCCATTTTTAATGCCTGAAGATGACAGGGAGGAATTGTTCCTGTTTTCTGTTTCATCTCTTGCAACTGCTGATATTGCAGCAGTATTTGCTTTGGCTTATACAGTTTATAAGGACTATGACGCTGAATATGCAGATAAATTGATGCAGAAGTCTCTTCTTGCATATAAGTGGCTTTTAGATAATCCTGATGAGCTCTTATTCTTTAATCCGGATGGCTCTAATACAGGACAGTATGACGAAGCTGAAGATATTTCCAACAGATTTTGGGCTGCTTGTGCTTTATATGAAGCTACATCTGATGGCAAATACTATAGTGATGCACAGGAACTTAAGAACAGACTTGAAGAATTTGATAAGTATGCGCAGAAAAAGGGCTATCAGGGTAATGTATTTACATGCCTTGGCTGGGCTGAAGTAGCCGGACTTGGTTCACTTTCTCTTTTGCTAAAGAGAGAGGAAAATGCCCTTTGTTCACTTGCTAGAAATAGTTTTGTTGCTGAAGCAGACAGACTTGTAAAGGTTTCCAAAGAGAACGGATTTGGACTTTGTATGGGTGCAAATGACTTCATTTGGGGCAGTAACATGGAACTTCTCAAGTATATGATGATTCTTAGTACTGCTATTAGAATTGACAATAAGCCCGAGTATAAATTGGCATTAGAAGCCGGACTTGATTACATACTTGGCTGTAACAGCATGGATATCAGCTATGTGACAGGAAACGGAGAGAAGGCATTCAAAAATCCACATCTTCGTCCAACTGCAGTTGATGATATCGAAGAGCCGTGGCCTGGGCTTGTTTCCGGAGGCCCGAATTCCGGACTTCATGATGAGAGAGCACAAACTCTTCGCGGCAAGGGGCTCCCTCCTATGAAGTGTTATATTGATCATGTTGATTGCTACTCATTAAATGAGATTACTATTTATTGGAATTCACCACTTGTATTTGCTCTTAGCGGAATTCTCGAGTAAAAATACAGATGCTTTAAATTTCTTGTTTGACGCATAGAAAAAGGCCTATTCCTTCAATTATCTTGTAGGAATAGGCCTTATTACATTAAAAGGAAGTAGATCCCCTTTTGATCAGTTCGCCGGAAAAGATAGTCTTTTGAGGCATTTCGTTTTGAGATAGTGTACCAATAAGAGTTTTAACAAGCTGGATACACATATCCTCCAATCTGTTATCTACAGAAGAAATATCAGGTTCCGAACAAAGAGTCAAAATAGAATTATTGTAACCTATGATCTGCAGATCACCGGGAACATTTATGTTGTTGGCTCTGGCAAAATTCATTGCACCGACAGCAAGGAAATCATCGCTTGTAACTATACCGTCAAATCTGATTCCTTTTTTGTAGATATGATCTACAAAATTCTTAACCCCATCTATATCTTCATGGCTGCCTTTAAAGCACTGCTGCAATTCCTTCTTGAGAGGAATATCGTGAGTTAAAAGAGCATTCTGATATCCGGCGAGCTTTTTGAGACCGGAGTAGGAGTTCGAATTGTACAGATAGAGAATATTCTGCATGCCAGCGTCAAGCATCTTTTCAGTAGCGTCCTGAGTTGCCTTATAATCATCGCATAAAGTGCAATAGACATTAGAACAATCAAAGTCAGCATTTAAGAGCATGATTGGAACAGTGGCAGCCGCATCCTTGACGTATTGGTTGTCTTCGGCATTGTTCATGATGAAGTTAGAACCTACCATTACAACACTGTCTACATGTTGAGACAGGAGAAGATTGAGTGAATCTTTCCTTGAAGCCATTTCATAACCAGTACAACATAATACGGAGTGATAACCATTTTCTCTTAAATTCTGTTCGATGTAATAAATAGCTTTTGCAAGATAAAGGTCAGAAGCATCGGCACATAAAATACCGATTGTCTTCATAGAATTAAGGCCAAGACCTCTGGCAAAGGCATTGGGTTTGTAGCCATACTGCTCGATGATATCCATTACCTTTTTCTTGGTACGAGGTTTAACGTTTGTACTGCCGTTTAGTACTCTTGATACTGTGGCAATAGAAACACCAGCCTTTTTGGAAATATCATATATTGTCATCTGGTTACTCATAAGCAATTATCTCGTTTCTAAAGGAAATTTGAAATATCTTACTGCATTATTGTAGGAGATATCTGCTGCAATCTCGCCAAGAATATCGAGATCTTCTGCAGGATACTCACCGTTTTCAACAAGTGAACCAAGGTAATTGCACAGGATTCTACGGAAGTAATCATGCCTTGTATATGATGTGAAACTTCTGGAATCTGTAAGCATTCCGACAAAACCGGAAAGGTTACCTGATTCTGCTACAGAGGCAAGCTGTTGTTCCATACCGAGTTTGGTATCATTGAACCACCATGCGCTTCCCTGCTGGATCTTGGCTACTACAGGGCCTTCGTTGAAGGCGTTAAGAGTAGTATTGATAATCTTGTTGTCATTAGGGTTAAGACTGTAAAGAATAGTCTTAGGAAGCATCTTCTTGGAGTGAAGTGCATCAAGGAAATCTGCAAGTTCACCCATAGGATAGTATGCATCAATTGTATCAAAACCTGTATCAGGACCAAGCTTTTCAAACATTGGAGTATTGTTGTCACGCTTACATCCGAAGTGAAGCTGCATTACCCAGTCTCTCTTGGCAATTTCTTCGCCTTCAAAGAGCATGAATGCTGTCTGATACTTGAGATCTTCTTCGTATGTAAGTTCCTTGCCTGCAAGTCTCTTTGCAAAAATCTCTTCAATCTCTGCTTCTGTAGCGGGCTTGTACATTACATATTCAAGAGCATGGTCTGTAACATTACATCCCTTGGAAGCAAAGTAATCAAGTCTTACTCTGAGAGCTTCCTTGAGAGTTGCAAAAGAATTAATCTTAACACCACTAACTTCTGAAAGGGTATCAATGTAGGATACGAATTCTGGTTTTCTGATATTCTTGGCTTTATCAGGACGCCAAGCCGGAAGAACCTTAACATCAAATGAAGCATCCTCACGAATCTTGTCATGCCACTCAAGAGTATCGATAGGATCATCTGTAGTACAGATAAGAGTAACATTACTCATCTTGATAAGCTTACGAACACTCATGTCAGGTGACTGAAGAACCTTGTTGCAGATATCGTAAACTTCTTCAGCAGTTTTCTCATTAAGTACTCCGTCATAACCGAAGTATTTTTTGAGCTCTAAGTGTGCCCAGTGGTAAAGAGGATTACCTACAGCACGTCCAAGACACTTTGCAAACATAAGAAACTTCTCTTTGTCAGAAGCATCTCCTGTCATATACTTCTCATCAAGACCAAACGCTCTCATAAGACGCCATTTATAGTGGTCACCTCCGAGCCAAACCTGAGTGATATTGTCAAAGTGGCGATCTTCAGCTATTTCCTTAGGGCTGATATGGCAATGATAATCAAGAATTGGCATATTCTCTGCATAATCATGATAGAGCTTTTTAGCTGGTTCACTAAGAAGCAGAAAATCTTCATCCATGAACTTTTTCATCTAAATAACCTCCGAATTATTATATTATAGTAGTTCTTAGCAAGTGAAACTAGACCCACAGATTAAAAAATGTAAAAAATATGTAAGCGATTTCATATATTTTTTCAAAAGTATTATACAAGAGAGAGAAATCAAATACAATAGAAAAAAGTTTAACGTTAAAGTAAAAAATCTCAATAAGAGCGGCAAATCCTGAAAGTGTAAAATTTTATTGACGAAAAGACCTGGTAATAATATAGTTAAAATGTAAACGCTTACATCTAGCAATTAAGAGATAAAGGGGTAGGTTATATGAGCAAATTTTTACAAATCCATCCGGATGACAATGTTGTTGTATGTCTGGAAGCGCTGAATGCAGGTGATAAGATAACACTTTCAGATGGCAGAGAAATTACAGCCAAGGAGGAAATTCCTGCGGGTCATAAGATAGCAATCAAGGATCTTTCTTCTAATGATAATGTTATCAAATATGGTTATGCAATCGGGCATGCTACCGAAGATATCAGTATAGGAAGATGGGTTCATACCCATGATATCAAGACCAATCTTGAAGGAATACTTGAATATAAATATGAGCCTGACAAGGCTGATATAGACAGAAAAATATCTCAGATGGGAACTAAAAAGGCTTCTTTTAAAGGCTTTGTCAGGAAAAATGGCAAAGTTGGAATTCGAAATGAAGTATGGATCATCCCAACTGTTGGCTGTGTTAATAATATAGCTACTTCACTGGCTAAGGAAGCTAACGCTTATATTAAGGGCAGTGTAGATGAGGTTGTTGCATTTACTCATAACTATGGCTGTTCACAGACTGGAGATGATCAGGAGCATACAAGAGTGATCCTGTCAGACCTGATCAATCATCCTAATGCTGGAGGTGTCCTTGTTCTGGGACTTGGCTGCGAGAACAGTAATATTGATGTATTAAAGCCATATATCGGAAATGTTGACGAATCCAGAGTTAAATTCCTTGTTTGTCAGAAGTCTGATGATGAGATGGAAGATGGAATCAATCTGTTAAAAGAGATCATTGAGGCTACTTCTACTGACGAAAGAGAAGAGGTAGATGCTTCTAAACTTATTATAGGACTTAAATGCGGCGGTAGTGATGGCTTTTCTGGAATTACTGCTAATCCGCTTGTGGGAAGAATATCAGACAGGATTATTGAGTGCGGCGGAACATCGATTCTTACAGAAGTTCCGGAAATGTTCGGTGCTGAGACAATCCTTATGAACAGATGTAAAGATGAAGCTACTTTTACAGATACAGTAAATATGATAAACGGCTTCAAGGAATACTTCACCAAGCAGGGTGAGCCAATTTATGAAAATCCTTCACCAGGAAATAAGGCTGGTGGAATCACAACACTTGAAGATAAGTCACTTGGATGTACTCAGAAGTCAGGTGATTACCCTGTAATGAATGTTATGGAATATGGAGAGAGGACAGATACTACCGGACTCAATCTGCTATGCGCACCGGGAAATGATCTCTGCGCGGCTACAGCACTTGCATCAGCCGGAGCTCAGATTGTTCTTTTTACAACAGGAAGAGGTACTCCTTTTGCCTGTCCTGTTCCAACAATGAAAATTGCCAGCAACAATACTATTGCAGATAAGAAGAGCAATTGGATAGACTTCAGGGCCGGCCAGATACTTGAAGGCAAGACATTTGATGAACTTACGGATGATCTTTTTGAGAAGATACTTAGAACAGCTTCGGGAGAAAAATTAAAGAGCGAAGAAGCCGGCTTCCATGATATGGCTATCTGGAAGAGAGGAGTTACTCTTTAATAAAATGTAAGGCGTTTCATGAAATATACATTTGGGCATTTGGAGCGTGAGACGAAAATGTAACAGCAATTAATGATTTTTCATTAGCAAGAAGTGTGAATTTTTTAAAATGGTCTATACAATATGCACTAACGAACGCCGATTTTGATTGATGAAAATTATGCATAATTACATGCTGTTTAAAATCTGTTCAAAATTTGTTAAAAAAGTTCTTGTAATTTTTGACATGTAAGCACTTACGCAAACCCAGTAAAAACGGCACTTCCGGAAAAAGTTGTACAACTTTGTTACAAATCCTACAAAATTGGTGCTTGCAATGGGTTTCAATACATGATAAAGTACACACATAAGCAAGTGAAAACGCTTACATTTATTTTTCAAAAAAATATTTTGGGAGGTACTAAAAATTTATGAAAAAGAAAGTTTTATCATTACTTCTTTCAACAGCAATGGTAGCTTCTCTTGCAGCTTGTGGTTCTGAGACAGCACCTGCTGACACAACAGCTACAGAGACAACACCTGCTGACACAACAGCAGAAGCTGGTGCTGAAACAGCAGCAGCTGAAGATTTCACACTTGAGACTCTTAACATCGTAGTTGACGGAACACTTACAGCTACAGTAGAGAGCGGACAGAAAGAGTTCGAAGAGCAGTGGGAAGCTGCTGTATCTGAGAAGCTTGGTCACCCAATTGATCTTGTTATCAACCAGCTTGACCACTCAGACTATGCTGGAACAGTTTCGCGTCTTCTTACAACTGGAGAAGTAGGCGATGGTTCTTACCCAGATGCTCTTATCATGAGCGCTACAATGCTTAGACAGTATCAGACAACTGGTCTTCTTTGGGATATGGCTGATGCTTATGCAAACGCTGAATTCCAGTCACGTGTTACTCTTCCTTTAGTTAACGAGAACATGAAGGATGCAGAGGGACACCTTTACGGATTCGCTCCTACATATGGTAACGGATGTGTTACTTACATCAAGAAGTCATGGCTTGATGCAGTAGGAATGAAGGCTGAAGATATCAAGACATTTGATGACTATTATGCAATGCTCAAGGCATTCACAGAGAATGATCCTGACGGAAACGGTTCAGCTGGTACATACGGTGTTATCGCAGCTGGTTATGGTAAACTTGATGAGGCTCCATACATCAACTACATGCCAGAGTTCTGGCAGGGCGCATATCCTTCATTCTATCAGAAGGATGGTGTTTGGGTAGACGGTTTCCAGGAGCAGGCAACAGTAGATGCTCTTGCTAGACTTGCACAGGGTGTTGCTGATGGCGTTATCGATCCTGATACAGAGGAAGCTGGAACAAAGCAGGCTCGTGAGAAGTTCTTCTCAAATGATCAGACTACATCAGAAGGTGTATTCACATACTGGGCTGGTACATGGCTTAGAACACTTACAACAAACATGGAGAAGCAGGAAGTTGACAATGATCTTGGTGATGACAGACTCGTTCAGCTTGCTCCTATCCAGGAGATCAAGGATACATGGGGCGGCTACCTCAACAGAGAAGCTCCTGTATGGGTAATCACAGATGATCAGGATGGCAATTCAGCTCGTGAGCAGGCTATCTTCGATGCACTCCTTGAGACAATGCTTGATGGCGACAGAGTTCAGACACTTTGGACATATGGTGCTGAGGATGTTCACTGGTCAATCCACGCTGAAGAGTTCACAACAAACGCTGATGATCCTGAGAAGAAGAAGGATTATTCATATGAAGAGGGTGAGTTCCACCTTAAGCAGTCTCCTAACGACCCTAACTCTGTATGGAAGAAGAATCACCTTGATTCAGTTCTTGTAATTGCTCCTCTTACAAACGGTTACGTTGATAGCGATGAGCTTGTACAGGCTGGTAACAAGTTCTTCACAGAGAACTGTGTAGATGCTCCTGCAGCAGCTTCTTGCAATACTCTTACAGAGAACGAGGCAGCTCTTGTAGAAGAGAAGACAACACTTATGAAGCAGGCTATTGCTGGTGAAATCACACCTGAGGAAGCAATTGCTCAGTATCAGGCTGATTTTGGCGATATTGCTCAGCAGATTCTTGATGAGCTCAATGCTCAGTAATTAGCATATAGCTAATACATGATATGACTTTTTCCCATCCTCCAAGGGAAAAGCTCTTTTGGAGGGTGGGATTTTTTTGAAAAAAATTATTTATTTGTTATAATAAAATAGTAATAATCTAACGATTTTTTGTGAAAGGATGAGGATGCAATGAGTAAGAAACAAAATGTTACTACTACATCCACTGGTGCTCCTATCAATCAGAAACCTCTTGGTACACGTATCTGGAACAACCGTGGATACTATTTGATGTTTCTTCCGGTACTGGTTTTCGTAATAATAATATACTATTGGCCTATGCTTGGCGTCAGATATGCTTTTTATCAGTATAAGCTGAAGAATATCACATGGGTTGGTCTTAAGAACTTTGAGACTATGTTTGGTAAGAAGGAGTTCTGGACTGCCTTCACAAATACATTGCAAATATCTATAACTAAGCTGCTTATCACAACATTTACTTCTGTTGTGGTATCGGTTTTCCTTAATGAAATGCATAACATGTTTGCAAAGAAGTCTTTACAGACAATTATTTATCTTCCGCATTTCATGTCATGGGCAGTTGTAGCAGCTATTTTCCAGTTGTTCCTGTCAACATCATCAACAGGTTTCGTTAATGAAACACTTAAGTCAATCGGACTTATTACAAAGAGTATCGATTTCCTTCATTCAAAAGCTCTTTGGAGACCTATTTTCTATTTGATCAATATCTGGAAAGAAACAGGTTGGGGAACAGTTATTTTCCTTGCAACACTTTCAGGTATAAACCCTGAGCTCTATGAAGCTGCTGATATTGATGGTGCTTCAAGACTTCAGAAGATTTGGTATGTAACAGTACCTGCACTTATGAATACGGTAATAATCGTACTGATTCTTAACCTTGCTAAGGTTCTTAACCTTTTCGAGTCAGTATTCGTTTTATATAACAACCGTGTATTTGATGTTTCTGATGTTATTTCAACATATGTATATCGTCAGACTTTCCTTACTGCGATTCCTGACTATGGATATACAACGGCTGTTGGTTTGTTCAAATCAATCGTTGGTTGTGTGCTGGTTCTTGTTTGTAACTGGGCTAGTAAGAGAATTCGCGGACGCGGAATTATTTAAGGAGGGAGCATTATGGCACAGGTTAAAGCGAACTCAATGCGTGTACAGGCTAAAAAGAATAAAGTACATGTATTTGATATAGTTAACTATGTTGTATTCGTTATTATCGCTTTGATAGTTCTTATTCCTATTTGGAAAGTACTGGTTGACTCTTTCAACTCAGTTGGCGTGTACAAGTTTATGTTATGGCCAGAGGACTTCACATTTAACGGATACCTCACAATTTTTACAACAGTCAGACTTTATAGACCATTCCTTAATTCAGTTATTACAACTGTACTTGGAACATTACTTGGTCTTGTTCTTTCAACACTTGGTGGATATGTACTTACTCAGAAAGATATGCCAGGAAGAAATGCACTTTCATTTTTCCTCCTTTTCACAATGATCTTCTCTGGTGGTATGATTCCTGAATACCTTGTTATGAGACAGCTTCATCTTGTAGATACAATGTGGATCCTTGTTATCAAACATGGTATGAATGTATATAATCTTGTACTTATGAAGAACTTCTTCGAAGGCATTCCTGAATCATTGTTTGAGGCAGCCAAGATTGATGGATGCTCACCAATGGGAATCTTCTTCAAGATCGTACTTCCTCTTTCCAAGGCAGCTCTTGCATCTATCGGTCTTATGTATGCAGTTACTGTATGGAACGATTACAGCACAGTACAGATTTATATTACAAACCCTGATCAGGTTAACTTCCAGTACAAACTGAGAGTAATGATCATGGATGGTGATACACCTACTACAGCATACAAGGTATCTCAGAATACATTGTATTATGCAGCGATTATTGTTGCTATCCTTCCTTTCATGGCAGCATATCCATTCCTTCAGAAATACTTCGTACAGGGTGTTAATGTTGGAGCTGTTAAGGAATAAGAAATATTTACTTTGAAATAATAACAGGAGAGAAATTCGATTTGAATTTCTCTCTTTTTTTAAAAAAATAGCACAGCATTTCCTTTATAAATAAATCTGCTATAGAGGCGTGATCGTGCTATTTGCTATCAATTTGTTATATACGAGAGGTTAATATATGAGACACATATTTTGGGCGGGAGATTCTACCGCAGCATCTAATAAATACGTAACATTTCCGCAAACAGGGATAGCCCAGGCTTTTGACAGATACACAAGAACAGATGTGGTTGTATGTAATCATGCGTTTAATGGACGAAGTACGAAAAGTTTTATAGATGAGAGCAGACTTGCACCAATATATAACGACATAACAAAGGGAGATTTTCTTTTTATACAATTTGGGCATAATGATGAGAAGATTAACGACCCTTCAAGATACACCGACCCTCATGGAGAATATATTGTCAATCTTGGAAAGTTTGTTAACGTTGCCAGAAATAAAGGAGCTTATCCTTTGTTTATTACGCCGGTAGAGAGAAAACTTTTTGATGAAGAGGGAAATCTTCAATATTCAGGGCATGAAGAATATGTTCTTGGCATGAAAGAAGCAGGTGAGAAGTTTGATGTTCCTGTAGTTGATCTTTATTCCAGGAGCAGGGAATTTTTGCAGAAAATTGGTCCAAAAGAGGCTCAAAAATATTATATGAATGTGGAGCCCGGAATATACGATTGGCTACCAAAGGGACTTACAGATAATTCTCATCTTAAATATGAGGGGGCAATGCTATATGCCGGAATGATTGCCAAAGAGATTGAAAAGTTATCTGAACCCTATTGCAGTCTTATAGCAGATAAAGATTACTTAAAAGAAACATACAATATTGAAATCAACGGTTAAAAGTATTTCTTTTACAAGGGCTTTTGCCTGGGAAAAGAGCTAACACAAAACTAATAGAATATGACTTAAGGAGTTATAATGACTAACTATTCGGATTTAGAAAATGGTAGATTCAGAAACCCAATTCTTTTTGCGGATTATTCTGATCCGGATGTGATCAGGGTTGGGGATACTTATTATATGACAGCCAGTAGCTTTAACTATACACCGGGACTTCCAATACTGATTTCACATGATCTTGTTAATTGGAAACTTGTTAATTATGCAATTCAGAATATAGCTGAAGAAAGATTTAATATTCCAAGGCATTCAGAAGGCGTATGGGCTCCGGCAATAAGATATCATGATGGAATGTTTTATATATATTATGGTATGCCGGATGAGGGATACTATGTTGTTAGAACTACTGATCCTCTAGGAAAATGGGAAGATCCTGTATGTATTCTGGAGGGAAAAGGGCTTATTGATTCATGTCCTTTTTGGGATGATGATGGAAAGGCATATGTTATTCACGGATATGCTAAGAGCAGAATTGGATTTAAGAGTATTCTTGGCATCTTTGAAATGAGTAGTGATGGACTTAAAGCTATTTCAGAGGATCATTTTATATTCGACGGTAATGATCCCAAGAATCCTGCAGTTACAATCGAGGGACCCAAGGTCTACAAACGTGATGGTTATTATTATATATGGGCTCCTGCAGGCGGCGTTAAATATGGCTATCAGGTAGTTTTGCGCAGCCGAGACATTCATGGACCTTACGAGATCAAAGAGGTAATGCATACCGGAAACACTGTTATCAACGGACCGCACCAGGGCGGACTTGTAGATACGGTAAATGGGGACGAATGGTTTATACATTTTCAGGATAGAGGCCTCTATGGAAGAATCTGTCACCTTCAGCCGGTTCACTGGGAGAACGGTTGGCCGGTTGTTGGCGTTAATGCTGATGATAATGGAGTTGGAGAACCTGTCTATGAGATGGATAAGCCAGATACAGGAATAAGTGATGAACCGGCTTATCTTCAGGCATCTGACTTGTTTTATGATGGTACTCCGGGGCTTATGTGGCAGTGGCTTGGTAATCATAATGAAAGCTTCTATGGAACTGTGGAACATCATGAGACCAGAGATAAAGAGTCAGAGCTATTTAAGCACGGATGCAGACGAGGACTTAGACTTAATGCTTTAAATCCATCAGGTGAAAAAGAGCCTGTTATCTGGAAAAGCGCAAATGTACTTACTCAAAAGATCATTTATCCTTTGTTCAAAGCAGATATAAAAGTTGATGCGACAGGTCTTTTGCCGGGTGACAGAACCGGAGTTTGCATGACTGGTGGCCAATATATGGCAGCATATATTGAGAGTAAAGACAATGCTTATGTAGTCAAGGTCATTGAGTCTTATGGCGGTGACTTAGATAAAAAAGAGAGAGTCATTGGAGAATATAGCTTTGGTGATATCTGCAAGAAATATGGCTGTTCTATAGAGGAAGGACTTAAGAATATCAGATTTTCAATGCTTTTTGACAATGATAATGTTGAAAACTCTGATGATCTGTTCTTTAAAAATGTTGATGATAATGAAAATGCACCGGTTCTTAGAATCTATCTTAAGTTAAATGATGACACTGACCTCTTAAAGGCCGTAGATTTGAATGTGCAGTATACTCCTTCAGATCATACCTGGGTTGGTGCTAAAATAGGCATCTTTGCCCTTACAAGCACTGTTTCATCAAATGCAGATAATAGTGGCTATGCAGATTTTATAAGCGTAGATGTGACAAAAATTTAAGAGGACAAAAGACATGGATGTTGGTAAAGTGAGTATCTATGAAGCTGCTCAAAATGGAGATTTTGAGCTTGTTAAATGGATAGTTGAATATTCGAGAGCAAGTCTTAATGAGTTTGCCAAAGGGCACAGGACAGCTTTGCATTTTGCTGCGATGTCCGGAAATCTGGAGATGTTCAGATATCTTACGGAGAGGTGCGGACTTGACCCTTTATGTGGTGATGAAGAGCTTGTAACCCCGTGGGATATAGCAAGAGAAAACGGCCACGCAGAAATAGATAAATACTTGGAAGACAGATATGGTCACAGATACGAAGATTTCTATCGAAATCCTATAAGAAGTGGCTTTTTTCCTGATCCATCAATATGCAGAGTAGGCGATGACTACTATATGGCCAACTCGTCCTTTATCTTTTTTCCATGTATTCCCATTTCTCATTCGAAGGATCTGATACATTGGGAGATAATTGGGCATGCAATTACTGATCCTAATTGGGCTGGTCTTGATGAACTTGACGGTGGAAGGGGATATTGGGCCCCTGACATTTCTTACTACAATGGAAAGTTCTACATTGCAGCTACTTATAGGCTAAACGACACAGGGCCTGTTTACAGAAGGCAAATTGTAGTTAGTTCTGATAAGCCGCAGGGACCGTATTCCGAGCCTGTTTTTATCGATGAAGATGGTATTGATCCGGGTCTGTTTAATGATGATGATGGTCGCAGATATATGCTTCTAAATAGGGGAGCGAGAATTTTTGAACTTGATAAGACAGGGACCAGGAAGATTTCTGATGCAACACTTTTATATTATGGAAGCAATAAAAGAGCTCCTGAAGGACCTCATATTTACAAAAAGGATGGCTATTATTATCTTTTACAGGCTGAAGGCGGAACGGGGCCGGGGCATAGAGTAACTGTGGCTCGTAGCAGAGAGCTGATGGGAGTTTATGAACCGTGCCCTTATAATCCCATAATGAGACAGGATGATCCGGATGCGCTTATCCAGAGGTGCGGTCACGGAGATCTTGTTGAAACTCAGGATGGCCGGTGGTATATGGTTTATCTATGTGGCAGGAAGATTGGTGATGGATATAGTATTTTGGGCAGAGAGACCGCGCTTGACCCTGTGACATGGACGGCAGATGGCTGGCCTATTGTAAATGGCCTGCGAGGACCATCATGTATGCAAATAAAGCCTTTTCCTGAAAAAGACATGTATGAATCCTGTAGCGCTTTGCAATCAGCGGATCCTTTGGCTAAAGCTCATAATGACAGAGCGATATCACCATGTGGACTTCCTTTTGACTACATGACTACCAGAAGTTTCAATAAAGGTGATATTAAGTATATCTGCGATGATCCTGCAAACAGTGATTGGAAATCATTAAAGGATGGACAAACATTTGTAATTCATGCTAGCGCATATCCGCTTAGTGATATAAATAGCAGGAATATAGTACTTAGAAGGCAGACAGACTTTTCTTTTGACTATTCTGTAATAATGGATATTCCGGAGCTAATGGATGAGCAATTTGCTGGAATAACAGGTTATTATGATGAAAATACTTTCTTTGAGTTTGGATTAACTAACAGGGATGGAAAAAATGTTTTATATTCAAGAGAACATATAGGAACAGAAGACAGGATAACTTATGGATGCGAAGTGCCGCTTGAAATTAAAGCAGTCTATCTGAAGATGGAAACTGAGTATCTTAAGCGTGTTCTAAAATATGAATTTATATATAATGAGTCATCTAAGTTAGATGAGCCTGATTCAAAATTAACTATTTTTTCTACACTTTCTAATGTTTATTATCTCTGTGATGAGGGGTATGATAAAGGTAAGCGCTTTACCGGCGCTCTTGTTGGAATGTATGCAGTAGGAGGAATTGACAATAATTTATACGTCTCTTTCCATACACCTACTTACACGGAAAGGAAATAATATGCAGATAGGAATTAGATTTCATGATACAAAAGAGCTTCCTTTTGAGGAGAGATTAGAAGAGATTAAGAGACAGGGCTTTTCCTGTACTCATATTGCTCTTTCTAAGGTTCCCGGCTTTACAGCAAACACCAATGCACTTACTCCGGGATATGCGATGTACATGAGAGATGCTTTTAGAAGAGCTGACCTTGATGTGGCAGTTCTTGGCTGTTATCTTAACCTGGCCACTCCTGATGCTGCGGCTCTTAAGGCCAATCAGGACAAGTACATGGCACATATCAGATTTGCGTCTCTTATGGGTGCCGGAATGGTAGGTACAGAGACAGGAGCGCCTAATGCAGATTACCACTACGACAAAGAAGCTTGTCATTCACAGGAGGCTCTTGAAACATTCATTACAAATCTGCGTCCTGTAGTTGACTATGCAGAAAAAATGGGTGTTATTGTAGCAATCGAGCCTGTTTACAGACATATTGTATGGAACCCCAAGAGAGCAAGAGAGGTCCTTGATAGGATCGAGTCTCCTAACCTGCAGATTATTTTTGACCCTGTAAATCTTCTGTGGACAGATAATTTTGATCAGAGACAGGAAGTATTTGAAGAAGCAATAGATCTTCTGGAAAAAGATATTTGCATGATACATCTCAAGGATGCTGTGGTAGAAGGCGACAGTGTTAAGAGTATGGCATGCGGACTTGGCGATATTGACTATAATTCAGTAGTTAAGTTTGCATGTGAAAAGAAGCCTTTTATACATGCAACACTTGAAGATACCAAGCCCGACAATGCTGTAGCTGCGCGAGAATTCATCCAGAATATTGAAAAGAAATATATCTGAAGAAGATTTATTTCTTTAGGTGCTCATATTGAATCATAAGAGGCTCGGGCACAGGGATATCCTCTTTTCTGAGCTTGTTTATCATATTTACAACAGGCTTTGTGAGATTTCCGGTCCTGGAATTGTAGTGATTTATAAGCTCAGTATACTGAGGGTTATCTGCAACTTTTTCTCGAAGCTCTTTGGCAAAAGGACAGAAGGTAAACAGTATTTCTCGTACTACTTTGTTAAGTCTTGGAGAGCCTGCTGCCTCAAATTTAACATAAGCAAGATAATCAGCAATAAATACATTTTTGTAGTTATTGCTGTATTTTTTTAGGTCGGTCCTTAGTTTTTCTTTATTGTCGGATGACAGGGCAGAGTTCTTTTTATAGAACTGAAGATAATCACAATACATGGATGTGAGAGATGGATCAGTTACATCATTCCAGTGGATGCCCTGTTCAGTTTTGCACATTTCCCACCTGAATTCGCCGAAGAGCTTTATCATACACTCTTCGGTGTTTTCCGTATTAAAGATTGAAACCAGCATTCTTGCGGGAGTTCTTCTGTTTTTACCCTCTATTTCCTGCCAAAGAGAGGCTCTTGAGCCGACATTTGGCATCAGGATCATATATGGAGTAATGTCTTCCGAATAATGGAGAGATGTGATACCTATTTCGGGATTGGAAAACAGTGCTGTTCTGCAAAAAACTCCGTAGTCGACTTCTCTGATCTTGGTGTAATACTCATAGACTTTAGATACAGTCTGGTACGCCATATCGAGCGGACGCAGTACATTTTGTGCATCAAAAACAGGAACAAAGGATGAAATTCTTCCAAAGGTCATTCTGTTTCCAAGGGCAAAGAGGTTGTGAACTTCAAAATTAAGTCTGCTGGTAGGATCATCTGTCATTAGATCAACCTGCACTTGATTGAGTTGTCCGCTTACCTTTTGCTCACGCAGATATGTTGGCCAGTCCTGATCAAATTCATTTCGTGAGGGTTCCACTTCAAGATTGTATATCTTGATCAGCCATTCGTAGCAGGTGACAACTTTTCCTTCGGGATCAGGTACATAAGACTTGGCCATATTGTAAAGTGCAGAAGTGTATTTTTCACCTGCAAGTTCTTCATCTACAAAACCAAACATGAAGAACATCTTTAACTCCATAGGAATATTATTATCATTTATGCTTTTTAGAAATGCCGGTGTATATACTTCGTAGAAGGTAGTCGCAAGGCTCCTTCTAAGTGCTCTTGCTTCATCCGCTGAATCGTATCTGTTGTTTAATGCTTTAAATGAAGATATTTGTTCTTCAAATTTCATAGCTATCTCAGGAGCTACACCGGAGTACTGCAGGATTGTACTAAGAGCGTTAACAACAGTAACAGATCCTTCACCAAGTCCGTTGTTGTTTTCCATGTCATTTAATTTGGCACGGATAGCTTTCATTGTCGTGGCAAAAGCGGCAGCCTTCTTTTTCATAGTGTTCCTATATTCTGCAAGAAGCTGCGATTCTTTTGAAATATTGGTATAAATATTGTAGGTGCACATAACTACACCTGTTGCTATATCAAGACTTAGTGGGTAGAAGGCCTTCTTTAAAGAAGCTTCATTTTGCTTGAGGCTTCTGACAAATGAAAAAGCCCATTCATTTATTGAATCGCTCTTTTCAGGAGCGATGATTTCTTTGATCTCTGGAAAATCTTTTGGGACTTCTCCGACTTTGATACAAAGATTTGGATAATCTGTGTAGTCGGTCATGATCTGGTCGTACTCAGAAGTTGCGTCTTCAAATTCTTTTTCATAAACATCGCAGCATTTTACAGCTGCTTCAACAGATTGAGCAGCCAGTATAGGAGCAATCTTAGGATTTGATCTAACTACGTTTGGAATGTCATCTTCGGACTCGAAAGGGTAGGAATAGACAGAGCTTTCCTCTAAAGCTTCAATATTGTATTTGTAGGTCGAACCGGGAGTTTCGACAATTCCTACAAATCCGCCTACCGTGAGGACTATTGAAGTGAATTGATTGGATATTTTGAGGCTGCCTTTGACAACAACTTCTATTGTCTCAACTGTATCGGTGCCTGCTTTGTGAAGTACCTGTCCTTTTTCAAGCTTGATAAGTCCCATTTAGCGCCCTCCGAAAATGCGGATATACATGTGAAAAAAGTTATACGTATAACATTTTACATACACATTAATGTTATCACGTTGATAAATAATCATCAATCCGCACTCAAAGGGTTAATTCTTAAATTTGTGTTAAGGCAAATCTATATTATAATGTCAGATTATTATTTGCTTTAACCTGTACTCATTTGGATTTTTCTTTGGGCATATCGAATTATATATTTCAGTAGCCATGATTGTTTCTTTAAACAGCTGATATTCAAGCTCTGTCAGTTCTTTTTCAGCATTTTTGATATTAGTAATAGCTATGCAGGAATGGTTTATTTTTTTGACGAGAGCAGAAGAAGCCATGCGCATGCCAAGGACTCTTACAAATGAGGTGTATTTATCAGACTTATACCTGTCCATATTGTCAGCTGTTATGTTTAGTAAAATATGAGTAAGACACCGGCATATTCTTGAATAAGCAATGTCTTTTGACTTCAGCAAAAGACAGAACTGATCAAAATTTTCGTATTTTTCAAGGTTTGATACTATTTTGTTGGATAAATCGTTAGTTACATCAAGGTATCTTGTATAGCCACTTTCTTTTTCCAATAATAGTTTGTAATATACAAGGTCGGAATAACGCTTTATATCGGCAAAACGATCCGAGTTTTCAATTAGAAGATCAAGACATGATCCTGGCATGGAATCGCGCAACGAGTCCTTTTTAAGCCCTTCTTCATATATGTATTTTCTTATTCCTGATGCACTTGCAAGAGCGTTTATCTTCGCAGAATTATAGCTTTCGCCTATTCTTTTTATGGTGACAGGAATAATACTGCTGCTTGTCGCCTTTAGTGCCTTTATATATTCTATCCCAAGAATATTATTGGGAGAGGACAGGAGACTTTCAATATCGCAGGGATTTTCTATTGGTAAAGCGGACCCGGAAATATAGTTTAAAAGAGCTTTTTGCCTTGCTACAGGGTAAGAATCACCTCTTTTGATATGCTCAGATAGTTCATCTTTGAACTGCTTAGGCTCTTCAACTAATACATTTGCAATAAGATCCAGAACAGTGATATCACCGCACTCACTTCCAAATACAAGTTGATCAACACAGCCGAGTTTATTTAATAAAGCTACTGCTCCGGATGCAAAAAACTCTGCACTTCCTGTCGAATAATAGACCGGAAGCTCTAAAACAAGATCGGCACCGCAAGAGAGAGCCATTTTAGTTCGTGCAAATTTACAGACAAAGGCAGGAGTACCACGCTGAACGAAATCACCGCTCATTACTACTACAATATAGTCTGCATGCAGCTCTTTTCTGCAATATTCGATTAAATGTAAGTGACCATTATGAAATGGGTTAAATTCTGCTATTATACCTATTGTTTTCATGTGGATGTAAGCGCTTTCAGTTTTTGCCAATTTTTGTACAATTTTTCCCTTGCTTATATATTTTACACTGATACAATTATTATGACGACACTAAATTATTAAGTCAGATATTAATATAGTGAAAAGAGGTTATATATGAAAATTCTAGTAATCAATTGTGGTAGTTCTTCACTAAAATTCCAGCTCATCGATTCTGATTCTGAGGCAGTTATCTGCAAGGGACTTTGCGAGAGAATTGGTATTGAGGGCAGCCAGATTGTCTATACTCCAACAGGCAAGGACAAGATCACCAAGGTAGAGCCTATGCCGGATCACAACAGAGCTATCGAGCTTGTAATCGAAGCTCTTACTAACAGTGAGAACGGTGTTGTTTCTCTTGATGAAATCGGAGCAGTTGGTCATCGTATCGTTCACGGTGGAGAGAAGTTTACTAAGTCAGTTGTTATTGACGACGAAGTTATCAAGGCTATTGAGGATGTAAGTGATCTTGCTCCTCTCCATAATCCAGCAAACCTTATTGGTATCAGAGCTTGTCAGAAGGTTATGCCAGGCGTTCCTATGGTAGCAGTATTTGATACAGCTTTCCATCAGACAATGCCTCAGGAAGCTTACCTTTACGGACTTCCATATTCATACTATGAGAAATATGGAATCAGAAGATATGGTTTCCACGGCACAAGCCATTCATTCGTAAGCAAGCGTGCTGCTGAGATCCTTGGCAAGAATCCTGCTGACCTTAAGATGATCGTTTGCCACCTCGGAAACGGTGCATCTCTTTCAGCTGTTGATGGTGGTAAGTGTGTAGACACTTCTATGGGTCTTACTCCACTTGAGGGACTTATCATGGGAACCAGAACAGGTGACATCGATCCATCTGTAGTTGAATTTGTTATGAAAAAAGAGAATTCAACTGTTGCAGATGTTACTAACCTTCTTAACAAGAAGTCAGGTGTATTTGGCCTTTCTGATAATCTTTCTTCTGATTTCAGAGATCTTGAAGCCGGTTATAATGAGGGTCATGCCGGTGCCAGACGTGCAGTTGATGCATTTGTATACAGAGTTGTTAAGTATATCGGTTCTTATACAGCAGCAATGGGTGGAGTAGATGTTATCTGCTTTACAGCCGGTGTTGGTGAGAACAGCGGATTTGTTCGTAAGCTTATTTGCGACAGACTTGGCTTTATCGGTGCCAAGATGGACGCAGAAGCCAACAAGGTTCGCGGCGAAGAAAAGGTGATTTCTACAGCTGACAGTAAGGTAACACTTCTTGTTGTTCCTACAAACGAAGAGCTTGCTATTGCGCGTGATACATATGCTCTTTGCAAATAATTGATACTGATAGTTTCAGATAGAACTTATATAGTCAGGCTAAAAGACAGATTGTCCTTTAGCCTGATTTTTTTATGATTATTCAATTATCCTTTTGTTAATTTAATATCAAAATATTCTTTATATTTTTAAAAAGAGATAAAAATCTTGAAAATTTTGAAGTGATAATGTAAGATGTTTTTATTATTGGGACGCGGAGGATTAACTGTATGAAAGAGCTGAATTCCTGCAAAGAAGCAATGGCGCAGAGTATAGAGAACAAATACTTTTCCGTTGCGCATTTATATAAAGATGAGAAGGCTATGGAGATGCATATTCATGACTGCTATGAGGTGTATTTTTCTATTTCCGGCGGCAAGCAGTTCCTTATAGACAATAAGGTTTATGACATTGAACCGGGAGATCTTTTTCTCATCAATCAGTTTGATTCCCATTATCTTACTCAGATTGATAAGGAGCTTCATGAGAGAATTGTTATTATGATAGATCCTGAGTACATGCGCAGTATTTCCAGTGAGGAGACTAACCTTGATGCCTGTTTTCAGGACAGAGGAGATAAGTTTTCGCATAAACTGCATCTGACACAGGAACAACAGGGAAGATTTCTCTATTTTATTAATAAGATAATCACCAGCAACAGCTATGGACATGACCTTCTTGAAAGGGCGACTTTTACAGAGCTCTTTGTCATGATCAATCAGATCATAAATGACAAGAAGAATAACAAGGCAACAGAGAAAACTGCTACATATAACGAACAGGTTGATGCAATATTGTCATATCTCAACAATAATATACAGTATCCGATAAGTATTGGAGATCTTGCCAAGCACTTTTATATCAGTGAGTCCTACATTTGCAGGATTTTTAAGGCGGCAACAGGAACAACAATCAATAAATATATGACTGCAAGGCGAATATCAATTGCCAAGTCGCTTCTTGCTGAAGGAACCGGTGTCAGCGAAGTCTGCGATAAATGCGGCTTTAGCGATTATAGTAATTTCCTTAAGGCTTTTACTAAATCCGTAGGAATATCACCTAAAAAGTATTCCCAGTATTGCAATAAATGAGAATGTGTTATAATCTCTTTGATTATTTATTGTGTTGGGGATAGTTCTTAATGCGAATTATTGATTATTATAATTATTTTGCTACCATATCTTTTCTGGCTATCGTTATTATTTCAATCATTATCAGGAAAAAGACAAATAGTAAAGCGTTTGTTTCAGACAAGATGGCAAACGCTTTATTTGTGTTCATATTAATCATAGCATCCGCGCTCAGGTTGTATGGACTTGGAAAAATACCTTTTGGGCTTCAGCAGGATGAGGCGTCTATTGGATATGAGGCTTATATTCTTGCTAATTTTGGAATAGACAGAAATGGTTTTCACTGGCCTGTCTACCCTATAACCTGGGGATGCGGCGGTGGCAGTCCGCTTTTGATTTATCTGAATGTACTATCAATCAGGCTCTTTGGTACCGGAATTGTTAAACTCAGGCTGATACCTGCTATTTGTGGTATTTTGACCGTATTATTCTTTTATCTGACCCTTAGACTTTTGTTTGATAACAATAAGTTCAAAAATGAGTTGTCACTTTTAGGTGCTTTTTTTCTTTCAATCTGCCCTTGGCACGTGATTCTCTCAAGATGGAGTCTTGACTGCAATATAATGCCTTTTAACCTTATATTTGCGGTATATTTGTTTACTTTAGCTACCAAAAGAAAGAGTACCGTTCTATATGCTATCAGTTCAGCGGCTTTTGCGATATGTATGTACAGTTACGGTGCTGCGACGATTGTTGTTCCACTTTTTCTTGTAACAATCAGTATTTATTATATTGTAACGAAGAAGATCAGTGGTTTTCAGCTTGCCATTTCCATTGTCGCTTTTATGATTGTCTTTGCACCGCTTATATGGTTTTACCTTGTAAATTATTTTGGCCTTCCGGAGGTATACACTGAGTTTTTTACGGTGAACAGATTCACGTCGGCAAGGACCGGAGAAGCTTTTGTTGCATTTTCAGAAATTCCGAGCAAGTTTTTATCTAATATTGCATCGGTGATTTTGTCTGTATCAGTAGGAGATGAGCGGCATACGCTTGCACATTTTTATCCGGGATATGCTACGCTTTATAAATTTACATTTCCTATAACTTTTCTGGGACTGATCCTTGCTTTTAAGGATAGATTCAAAGAACTTTCGGATGTGATATTTGGACTTTTGGTGCTGGCTAATGTTGTCCTTAGCATTATAGTGGTTCCGGATACTAATAGAATGGTCCTCATTTATATTCCCTTTTCTTACTTCTTTATAAAGGGAATGGAATGTATTATTTCCAAATCCGGAAGACTGTTTGTAATTGTGCTTATTTTCCTATTGGCAGGAGCTTTGTCTTTTACCAAGGATTATTTTAGGGATTACAATGTATACGCTACAAGCATCTTCATGCCTGGCTATGGAGAAGCCATAAAAAGAGCTTACGAGATAACCGGGGATGATGATCATATTTATTCTACTTACGACGGTTTATCGTCACCGTTTATGTTGGCTTTATACTATACAGATTATGATCCATATAAATACATAGAAACTGTAGAGTACAGAGATGAACTGGCAGAGTTCAGAGTGGCAGATTCCTTTGGAAATTTTGATTTCAAATTACCTGAAGATATAACAGATACAGATTATTATGATGATGTCTTTGTTTTGTCCAGCAATGATCTTGAGAGGATCAGTGGAAATGACTCATACACAGTAGAGAATTTCGAAGGCTATCATGTGGTTTATAAAACAGATGCACATTGAGAATTATTGATGTATAATAAAGTCCCTGACGGGTTAATTATTTCGTTCTTTATATTATAAAGAAAAAAATGTTGACAAATGCGTACCTTATAGATATACTACTTAGGTATGCTAATGAATAAACGTAAACAATTGCCTACAACACAGGCAGTTTCTTATACGGTTACTGTAAGGAGGTGTTACTGAAATGTCAATCTGCCCAAAGAATAAGTCATCAAAAGGCCATAGAGATCAGAGAAGAGCTAACTGGAAAATGACAGCTCCAACTCTTGTAAAGTGCAGTCATTGTGGAGCTCTTATGCAGCCTCATCAGGTTTGCAAGAAGTGTGGCTACTACAATAAGAAGAACATTGTTGAAACTGAGGCTTGATAAGTTTTAGTACAACTTCATTTAGTTCGAATTTAAAGGCTTTCCGAATACTTCGGAAAGCCTTGATTTTTGCATATCACTCTAGTATATTAGAATAAGTCGAATTTTAAATGGGGGACATGAAATGTCAGAACTTGTAAGAGTTGCAGTTGATGCAATGGGAGGAGATAACGCTCCTTTTGTTACAGTTAAGGGCGCTGTTGATGCCATTAAAGAATCGGATGCTCTCAAGGTCTTTTTGGTAGGACAGGAGAGTGCGGTTAATGAAGAATTAGCCAAGTATGACTATGATAAGAACAGAATAGAGGTAGTTAATGCCACTGAGATAATTGAAATGGCTGAACCTCCTGTAATGGCCATCAGGACCAAGAAGGATTCATCCATAGTCAAGGCTATGTATATGGTCAATCATGGAGAGGCTGATGCGTATGTTTCTGCAGGTAGTACCGGGGCCACACTTGTAGGAGGCCAGGTAATTGTAGGAAGGCTTAAAGGGGTGGACAGAGCACCACTTGCGCCTCTTATCCCCACAGAGAAGGGAAGCTCACTTCTTATTGACTGCGGAGCGAATGTAGATGCCAGATCCAACCATCTTGTACAGTTCGCCAAGATGGGAACAGTATATATGGAAAATGTAATGGGCAAGAAGAATCCTACAGTTGCTATCGTCAATATAGGAGCTGAGGAAGAGAAAGGTAATGCTCTTGTCAAAGAGACGTTTCCACTTCTTAAGAATTGTCCGGATATCAACTTTATAGGTAGTATAGAGGCAAGAGATATTCCTGCCGGAGAAGCTGACATTATTGTTTGTGAGGCTTTCACAGGTAATGTGATCCTCAAGATGTATGAAGGTGTTGCCAAGTCTATGATGCATGTCATCAAGAAGGGGCTTATGAGCAATCTTAAGACCAAGATTGGTGCACTCCTTATCAAGAATGACCTCAAGAAGTCACTTGCTGACTATAGCATGGACCAGTATGGCGGGGCACCAATGCTGGGACTTAAGGGACTTGTTGTTAAGACTCATGGCAGTGCCAATGAGGTAGAGGTCAAGAATTCAATCTTGCAGTGTGTAACATTTACACAGCAGAAGATAAGCGAAAAGATTAGTGAGAAAATCTCACAGTGAGATACTTGCTATTCAAATAATATTTACTAAACTGCTAGGCGGTAAAAGGAAGGTTTATTATGGAATTTGAGAAGATGAAAGAAGTTATTGCTAATGTACTCAATGTTGATCCTGAGGAGATCACAATGGATACAACTTTTACAGAGGATCTCGGCGCAGATTCACTTGATCTTTTCCAGATTATCATGGGACTTGAGGATGAGTTCGATGTACAGATCGAGCCGGAGAAAACAGAGAATATCTCTACTGTAGGAGAGGCTGTTGAGCTTCTTAAGGCTGCAATTTCTGGTAAATAATTGTAATATACAATGAAATGGAGGAGGCAGTTTTTTAACTGCCTCTTTTCAATTTATAGAGAGGATATATATGTTAAACGAGCAGGAAATCATTAACTTCCAGCAGGTGATTGGATATAAATTCAAAAATATAGATTTGCTTATTCAGGCATTAACTCACAGTTCTTTTGTAAATGAGCAGAAGATCAATAAAAAGCCTGACTATGAGCGCCTTGAATTTTTGGGAGATGCGATTCTTGAGATGGTTTCAAGTGAATATCTTTTCAAGAAATATCCAGACAAGAAGGAAGGCGAGATGTCCAAGATCAGGGCATCACTTGTCTGTGAGCCTGCACTTGCTTTTTGCGCTGAGCATATAGAACTTAAGAAATACATTCAGCTTGGCAAGGGAGAGGAGCTTACTGGCGGAAGGAATAAAGAATCCATTATTGCAGACGTTATGGAAGCTGTAATTGGAGCTCTTTTTCTGGATGGAGGACTTCAGGAATCAAAGCGTTTCATAGATACTTATGTACTGACTAATGCTGACAGTATGGCAATGTTCAATGACAGCAAATCTTTGTTACAGGAGTTTGTTCAGGCAGGGGGGCTTGGCCAGATTAAATATGAAATATGTGGCGAAAGTGGTCCTGAACATGATAAAATATTTGATGTCCGCGTTTGGATCGGTGATAAGAATATGGGAGAGGGGACAGGAAAAACCAAGAAAGCTGCAGAACAGAAGGCGGCTTATCAGGCTCTTCTTGTATTGAAAAATAAGTAATAATGTATTTAAAAAGTATTGAGATACATGGCTTTAAATCTTTTGCCAATAAAATAAAGTTTGATTTTCATAATGGTATTACAGGTATAGTTGGACCTAATGGCTCAGGTAAGAGTAATGTTGCTGATGCTGTCAGATGGGTTTTGGGTGAACAGCGTATCAAGCAGCTGAGAGGCGGTTCTATGCAGGATGTTATATTCTCCGGAACAGAGCTTCGTAAACCTCTTGGCTATGCCTATGTTGCCATTACTTTGGATAATTCAGATCATTCACTGGCTATTGATTATGATGAGGTTACTGTTTCCAGGAGATTATATAGATCCGGAGAGAGTGAGTACATGATCAATGGCTCTTCTTGCCGTCTCAAGGACGTCAATGAACTCTTTATGGATACCGGTATCGGTAAGGAAGGCTACTCCATTATCGGACAGGGCCAGATCGATCAGATCCTTTCCAGTAAGCCTGAGGATAGGAGAAATCTTTTTGACGAGGCTGCAGGTATCGTTAAATTCAAATCCCGTAAGGAAACTGCAATTAAAAAGCTTGAGGAGGAGAAGATAAACCTCACAAGACTTAGTGATATTCTCTCGGAGCTTGAGAAACAGATTGGACCTTTGGAAAAACAGTCAGAGGTAGCCAAGGAATATCTCAAATTTAGAGAGAGGCTTAAGACACTTGACGTTAATATGTTCCTGGTTGAGAACAGAAATCAGAAACAGCAGCTCGAAGATGCTGAGAAGAATCTTGAAATAGCTGTTAATTCTTTAGAACAGGCCAGAACAAGCTACGACAAGACAAAAGAAGAATATGAGAACATTCAGAAAAAGCTTGAAATTCTGGATGCTGAAATAGATGAAGCAAGAGCAAGGATAACAGACTCTTCTGTTAAAAAGGAAAAACTAGAAGGCCAGATTGGTATTCTTAATGAGAAGATCAAGGCTGCTTCTGCCAATGATGCTCATTTTAAGCAGAGAATGCAGGATGAACAGACCAAGATTTCTGAGAAGAATTCAGAAAAAGACAAATATCTTGCCGATAAGGCTGAGATAGATGAGGCTGTAGAGGAGCTTTCTGTTAAGCGTAATGAAGTCAGAAAAGAGCTTGATGCTGTAATTCTCAAGATATCTAATATTAACGACGAAATTGAGGAATGCAAGAACACAATTATTGAAACTCTTGGTACAAGGGCTACTATCAAATCAAAGCTTAGTTCCCTTGAGACCATGAAAGAGCAGGTAAATATCCGTAAGGCTGAACTTACAAGTAAGCTTGTTCGCGCAAGATCAGATGAGTCAAGACAGGAAGAGATCATCAAGAAGCTCAGGGATGAGTTTGACGCTATTACTGCAACGATTTCTGAGATGAACAAGAAGCAGAAAGAGACTGAACAGGAAGTTGTTCGTATCCGTGAGGGTATGAACCTCAAGGATACTGAGCTTCGCAAGACTACTGAGAAATATCAGCAGGAGAAGTCAAGACTTGAAGCATTGGCAAATCTTACTGAGAGATATGAGGGTTATGGCGGCAGCGTCAAGAAGGTAATGGAGAGAAAGGATGACACTAAGGGTATTATTGGTGTTGTTGCAGACATTATCAAAACTGAACCCAAGTATGAAACTGCTATTGAAGTTGCCCTTGGCGGTAATATTCAGAATATCGTAACTGATGATGAAGAAACAGCCAAGAAAATGATCAAGTACCTCAAGGATACCAAGGCTGGTCGTGCTACTTTTTTACCTTTGACATCACTTGATAACCCTCAGGAACTCAAGGCTAAAGAAGCTCTTGAAGAACCAGGCGTCCTGGGTATGGCAGATGAACTTGTTACAACCGATCCTAAGTACAGAAGCGTTGCTAAGGCTATGCTCGGTAGAATTGTGGCTGTTGACAATGTAGACAATGCTGTAAAAATAGCCAGAAAGTTTAATTATACAATCAGAATGGTAACACTTGAGGGTGAACTTCTTGTGCCCGGTGGTGCTATTAGCGGTGGTGCTTTCAAGAATAATAGCAATCTTCTTGGTAGAAGACGTGAAATGGATGAGCTTGAGAGCAATGTCAAAAAGTACAAAGAGAGAATTGACGAGCTCAAAAAAGAACTTGAAGAAGACAGAGAAAAGCGTAATGAGCTGAGGACTGTGGTAGAGGAACTTCGAGCAGAACTTCAGGGTAAGTTTATTGAGCAGAATACCGCAAGACTCAATGTAGAGAATGAAGAAAAGCGTCAGAGAGAACAGAAGGGCAATTATACAGACCTTAAGGCAGAAAATGATGATATAGAGGCTAAACTCAAGGAAATTGCAGAGGAAAGAGGTAAGTCCGAGTCGGCTCTTTTAGAATCAGAGGAACTTGAGAAAGAGTGCTCTGCCAAGGTTGAGAAGTATCAGAAAGAGCTTGAAGGCCTTCACGAAATAGAAGAAACTGAGAACGAGAAAGTTGCAAAGTGGGATATTGAATACGAGAAGATAGCCCAGAAACAGGAATTTGCCCAGCTCAATATTGATCGTATAACTGATGACATTGAGAATGAACAGAAAGCTCTTGATGAGATTGTAGAAAACCTTAACAACAACGCTCTTTCACTTGAACAGAGCAAAAAGGATATTGAAGAAATAAGGCTTACTATTGAAGCTTCAACGAATGTCCATGATGAGACCAGCAAGGAACTTGAGGATAAGAAGAAGCAGAAGGGCGAACTTACCGAGGCACAGAAGGAATTCTTTGGCAAGACAGAGGAGCTTAATAATCAGATGTCCAGTCTTGATAAAGAAGTAACTCGTCTTACTTCCAAAAAAGAAAAGTGTAAGGAAGCTATAGAGTCACAGATCAATTACATGTGGGATGAGTATGAAATTACTCTTACAGATGCGGCTGAACTTAGAGATGAGGATATGACTGATGTTCCGGCCATGAGAAAAGAAACATCTTCTCTTAAGGACTCTATTAGAAAACTTGGCGACGTTAATGTGAATGCCATTGAAGATTACAAGAATCTTATGGAACGATATACCTTCATGAAAACTCAGCATGATGATCTTGTAGAAGCTGAGGAACAGCTTAAAGGTATTATCAAGGATCTTGATGAGTCAATGCGTAAGCAGTTCATAGAACAGTTCCACAGGATCAATACAGAATTTGACAAGGTATTCAAGGAAATGTTCGGAGGTGGTAAAGGAACTCTCGAGCTTAATGAAGAAGAGGATGTTCTTGAGGCAGGCATTAGAATTAATGCTCAGCCACCTGGTAAGAAGCTTGTTAATATGATGCAGATGTCCGGTGGAGAGAAGGCTCTTACTGCGATAGCGTTACTATTTGCTATTCAGAATCTTAAACCTTCACCATTCTGTCTATTGGATGAGATTGAGGCGGCACTTGACGAGAATAACGTTGTACGTTTTGCCAGATATCTGCATAAGCTGTCCAGTACACAGTTCATTGTAATTACCCATAGGCGTGGTACAATGGAAAGTGCTGACAGACTGTATGGTATTACGATGCAGGAAAAGGGCGTTTCTACGCTTGTCAGTGTCAACCTGATCGATAAGGAGCTAACGAATTAATGGCAAATGGATTTTTTTCTAAATTACAACAGGGTCTTTCCAAGACCAGAGATAGCATAGCTAAAGGTATAGATAATGTTTTTAGCGGCTATTCTAATATAGATGATGATTTCTATGAGGAGTTAGAGGAAACTCTGATAATGGGTGACATTGGTATAAATGCCACCAGCAAGATCATGGATGAACTTAGAAGCCAGGTCAAGGACAGACACATCAAGGATCCTCAGGAGTGCAAACAACTTCTTATAGAAGATATCAGAAATCAGATGCATACAGATGAGAATGCCTATGATTTTGAAGATAAGAAGACAGTTATTTTTGTTATTGGCGTTAATGGAGTTGGCAAAACTACTTCGGTAGGTAAGCTTGCATCCATTTACAAGAAAAAGGGCAAGAAAGTTCTTATAGCAGCTGCGGATACTTATAGAGCTGCAGCTACTGAGCAGCTTCAGTCCTGGGCTGACAGAGCTGGTACACCTATAGTATCCGGCAGAGAAGGGGCAGATCCTGCCAGTGTTATTTATGATGCTGTTGGCGCATTTAAAGCAAGAGATATTGATATCTTGATCGTAGATACTGCAGGAAGACTCCATAACAAGAAGAATCTGATGGAAGAGCTTGCCAAGATGAACAGAATCATAGATAAAGAGCTTGGAAATGTCTGCAGAGAGAACTTTATAGTTCTTGATGGTACTACAGGACAGAATGCTCTTAATCAGGCAAGAGAATTCGGAGAAGCAGCCCAGCTTACAGGAATAGTTCTTACTAAGCTTGATGGTACAGCAAAAGGGGGAATTGCCGTGGCTATAGTATCCGAACTTAACATTCCTGTTAAGTATATTGGAGTTGGCGAAGGCCTTGATGATCTTGAAAGATTTAATTCAGACGAGTTTGTGGATGCTTTGTTTGAATGATGACTTTTTGAAAAAATGGTGCTGATTACCTCATGCACCGGAGGATGAGAATAATTAGTTGGAGGAGCGGCATAATGGCAGATGAAAAGAAGATGACTCTTGATAAGTTTGAAGAGGCTTATGAAGATGTTAAAAGAGTAACTCTTGAAACCAAGCTTATTTACAGTGATTATTGGAGCAATTGCACAGGAAATAAGGTCTATCTCAAACCTGAGAACCTTCAGAGAACCGGCGCATATAAGGTTAGGGGAGCATATTATAAGATTACAACTCTTTCTGATGAAGAGCGTAAGAAAGGTCTTATTACTGCATCTGCCGGTAACCATGCTCAGGGCGTTGCTTATGCAGCTAAATGCTACGGAGTTAAGGCTACTATTGTCATGCCTACTTCTACTCCTCTTATAAAGGTTAACAGAACCAAGGCTCTTGGAGCTGAGGTTGTTCTTCATGGAAATGTCTATGATGAGGCTTATGAGAAGGCTTTAGAGCTTTCTCAGGAATACGGCTATACAATGGTTCATCCCTTTGATGATCTTGATGTTGCAACCGGACAGGGAACAATTGCAATGGAAATCATCAAGGAGCTTCCAACTGTAGATTATATCCTTGTTCCAATCGGGGGCGGCGGCCTTGCTACAGGTGTTTCGACGCTTGCCAAGCTTCTCAATCCCAAGATTAAAGTTATTGGTGTTGAACCTGCAGGAGCAAATTGTATGCAGGAATCAATCAAGGCCGGACATGTAGTTGCGCTTCCTTCTGTTAATACGATTGCAGATGGTACAGCAGTTAAGAAGCCAGGAGAGAAGATTTTCCCATATCTGTCTGAAAACATTGATGATATCATTACAGTTCCTGATGAGGATCTGGTAGTATCATTCCTTGATATGGTAGAGAACCACAAAATGGTTGTTGAGAATTCTGGCCTTTTATCAGTTGCAGCTCTTAAACAGCTCGACTGCAAGGACAAGAAAATTGCCTGTGTTCTTTCTGGCGGCAACATGGATATTATAACAATGTCATCTGTTGTTCAGCAGGGCCTTATCATGAGAGACAGGATATTTACAGTTTCTGTGCTCCTTCCTGATAAACCTGGAGAATTATCAAGAGTTGCCGGTGTTATTGCGGGCGTTAACGGTAATGTGATCAAGCTTGAGCATAATCAGTTTGTTTCAATTAACAGGAATGCGGCTGTAGAACTTAGAATAACTCTTGAGGCTTTTGGAAGTGAGCATAAGGAACAGATCATTGAAGCTCTTAACACTGAAGGCTATAAACCAAGGATTGTAAGGACAAATATTTAATATGAGCAGTACAAATAAAACAAGCATTAAGGCCAGACTTAAGGACTATCTTTTGATTACTTTTGCATCCTCTATATACGGACTTGCAACAGCACTTTTGGTAGATCCCAACAATATAGCTCCAGGTGGTATAACAGGTCTTGCCATTGTTCTTAACAGGATTGTTCCTATAGGAACCGGTATGTGGTTTCTTTTTATGAATATTCCTATTTTGATCGTGGCTATTTGGAAGTTTGGTATAAGATTTACTATTTCAACTATTTACGCAACTGCGGTTATATCTTTAACTACAGATTTTTTCAGTACCTATTTATCGGCATTTTATATAAATGATATTATTTTGGGTGTGACTATTGGAAGTGCTCTTTCTGCAGTAGCTATGGGCATTATCTTTAAATCACATGCTACAAGTGGCGGTACTGATGTTATAATTAAGATACTAAGACTTAAATATCCTCACATCAAAACGGGCATGTTATATATTATGACCGATGTGATAGTCCTTATCATTGCGGGTATCGTGTTTCAGGATATTACAGCAGCATTATATTCATTCATTTCAGTAATGGTTACTTCATCAGTACTTGATCTTGTACTTTATGGAAGGGATGGAGCCAAGCTGATTTATATTATCTCGGATCATCCGGATATTATTACGGCAAGGCTTCTTGATGAATTGGATATAGGAGCAACTCACGTGTTTGCACAGGGTGCATATAGTGGTGAGAAGAAAAAGGTTATCATGTGCGCTATCAAGAAAAGGCTATCACCAATGGCTGAAGATATTGTGAGGGAAGAAGATCCCAATGCATTTATGATAGTTACCAGCGCAAGTGAGATATTTGGAGAAGGATATAAAAGTTATTTTGACGAGAGAATGTGAGCATGAATAATACTTCCCAGGATACCAGAGAACGAATTGGCGTTAGAAATTCGCATAACATAATTTCAATTATCTTTTTAAGTCTAGTAGCTCTTTTGGCACTGTCATTCAGTGTCATGCTGCTTATTAAGAATGCTTCCTTAAAGAGAGAAGAGGAAGCAGTCAGAAGCGAACTTGAGGCTCTTAATGAGGAAGGCTATTATACGTTGACTGAAGCTGACAAGCTTATTGAAAATGCCAAGGAAGAGACAAGGGTAGAGACTACAAACTCTATAAAAGAGAAAATACAGGAAAAGCTTGAAGCGGGTGAGGGGACTACCAGTACTATAAGATCTCTTTTCCCGGACCAGATGGTAGTTGCCAGCTCCGGAAGGTATTACTTTTTTCCTATTTTGGATTCTATAGCTCACCATGGCTTTACAGAGGAAGATTTTGAAGTTGGTGAGGACGGTTTCCTTGAATATGTCGGCGAGGATGGTTCTGTAAATGTCAAAAAAGGTGTCGATGTATCAAGGTTTCAGGGGAAGATTGACTGGGACAAGGTTGCAGATGCAGGTATTGATTTTGCTTTTATAAGAGTGGGCCTTAGAGGTACTACAGAGGGTAAGATACTTGTAGATGACTGCTTTGAAGATAATATAAAGGGCGCAACTGCAAGTGGCATAGATGTAGGCGTATACTTTTATTCACAGGCAGTTAATGAAGAAGAAGCGCTTGATGAGGTTCAGCTGGTTCTCGATATGATAGAGCCTTATGAGGTCAAATATCCTGTCGTTATCGATGTAGAATCAGCAGACTCTGATTCTGCCAGGACCAATGAACTTACATCTGACCAGTATGAGGCAGTGGTGCATACTTTCTGTGATACAGTCAGAAGTGCAGGCTACAAGCCTATGATCTATGGTAATGTTAAATCATACACTCTTTTGATGGACGCTCAGGATGTTGATGACTATGATATTTGGATAGCATATTATGGAACTCCTCTGTATTATCCATATCATTTTGATGTATGGCAGTTTACATCTTCCGGTAAAGTGGCCGGAATTGATGGCAACGTTGATCTTGATATTTGTATAACTGACTATTGAGAAAAAAGATGACCAAAGATTACGATGAAAAAATACCTTATTCTGATTATGAACAGAAGGGATATCTCGAACAGGATTTTCGGTTCTTTCACATTAAGGACCGAATAAATATAGACGTTCCTTATCATTATCATGATTTTCACAAGGTTATTCTGATACTTGGCGGTAATGTTAAATATTTGATCGAAGGACGGGAGTATGAACTCCTGCCCTTCGATTTTGTGCTTGTAAACAGGCATCTTATTCACAAACCTGTCACATATCAAAACGAGGGTGATCTGTCTGGTGATGGTGGCAAAAATGATTATTATGACAGAGTGATATTGTATCTTAGTGATGGCTTTCTTAGTAAGTACGGACTTCTTGATGCCTTTGCCAAAGCCAAAGAAATCGGTAGCTATGTGGTGAGATTTCCTGGAGACGTCAGCACCAGTTTATATGAACAGTTTATAAAGATAGAGCGTGATATTCAGAGAGAGAAGGATGAATATGCCGGAGAACTTCTGACAAGGATAGATGTTTTGAAGGCTCTTATCGATTTTAATAAAGCCTGCATAAGTGAGGATTTTGGCTTTAAACCTGAAGCAAGATATAATCGAAAGGTTATAGAACTTATCAACTATATAACAGAAAATTTGTCCGGAGATCTTTCTATTGATTATCTTGCTGACCACTTTTATATGAGTAAGTATCATATGATGAGAGTGTTCAAAAATGAGACTGGCTATTCCATTCATCAGTATATATCCGAAAAGAGAATTCTTTATGCCAGAAATCAGATAATGTCAGGAATACCTGCAACTACAGCTTGCCTTGAATGTGGCTTTAAGGACTATTCCTCTTTTAGTAGAGCTTTTAAAAATCAGCTTGGGATGCTTCCGTCAGATATAAAAAGTTAGGCTGATTTCGTAAGTTTGGTTCTGAAGCATATAAGAATAGTGTACTTACAGTTGATATTAAGTCTTGGATTTGTACTTTGATAAGTGTCAAGAAAAAATACTTGACACTTATTTTGTTTTTGTATATTATATCATTTGTGTTTAATGGTAAAGAGGGTACATATGAAGAAAATCGTAGAGCAAGGCTTGTTGTATGATTTTTATGGCGAGCTTCTAACTGAACATCAGAAGGAAATATATGAGGCCGCTGTTTATAATGATATGTCTCTTACCGAGATTGCTGATGAGAATGGAATCAGCAAGCAAGGGGTGCATGATCTGATCAAGAGATGCACCAATACTCTTCAGGGATATGAAGACAGACTTCATATGATCAGAAGGTTTGAGGCCATCAAGGCTGAAGCCCAGGCTTTGGATGTGATAGCCACAGACTTGGGAAATGACCTGAGTGATGAACTTAGAGACAGACTTAAATCCATTTCGGGAAAACTAATCGAGGAGCTAACATAATAAATGGCTTTTGAAAGTCTTACAGATAAACTTCAAAATGTATTTAGAAACCTTCGCGGTAAGGGCCGTCTTACGGAAGAAGATGTTAAGCTTGCTTTAAAAGAAGTCAAGATGGCACTTTTGGAAGCTGATGTCAGCTTCAAGGTTGTTAAGCAGTTTATTTCAGCGGTTCAGGAGAGAGCGGTTGGTGAGGATGTTTTAAATGGTCTTAATCCTGGACAGATGGTTATCAAGATTGTTAATGAGGAAATGATTTCCCTCATGGGATCTGAGACCACTGAGATCAAGCTTCAGCCTACTAATGAGATTACTGTTCTTATGATGTGCGGTCTTCAGGGTGCAGGTAAGACAACTACTGCAGCCAAGATTGCCGGCAAGCTCAAGCTGAAGGGCAGAAAACCTCTTCTTGTAGCCTGCGATATATACAGACCTGCAGCTATTGATCAGTTACAGATCAATGCCAGCAAGCAGGAAGTTGATTTCTTTACACTTGGATCACATGCTGACCCGGTTGATATTGCCAAGGCTTCAATTGAAGAAGCCAGGAAAAAAGGCAACAATGTAGTGATCATTGATACAGCCGGACGACTGCAGATTGATGATATCATGATGCAGGAGCTTGTAGATATTAAGAACGCTGTAGGCGTTCATCAGACTCTTCTTGTTGTTGATGCCATGACTGGTCAGGAGGCAGTTAATGTTGCTTCTGAATTCAATGAAAAAGTCGGAGTTGATGGAATCATCCTTTCCAAGATGGATGGTGATTCCAGAGGTGGTGCTGCTCTTTCTACCAAGGCGGTTACAGGGAAGC
This sequence comes from Butyrivibrio proteoclasticus B316, assembly GCF_000145035.1. Taxonomy (NCBI): domain Bacteria; kingdom Bacillati; phylum Bacillota; class Clostridia; order Lachnospirales; family Lachnospiraceae; genus Butyrivibrio; species Butyrivibrio proteoclasticus. The sequence goes on along the minus strand of NC_014387.1, from coordinate 1,916,654 downwards.
CTATTCTTTATGTGGGCATGGGCGAGAAGCTTTCTGATCTGGAGCAGTTCTATCCTGACAGAATGGCTAGTCGTATCCTTGGAATGGGAGATGTGCTGAGTCTTATTGATAAGGCCGTTGAGGCTAATGCCGAGAGAGATGCAGAAAAAGATCGTGAAATGGCCCAGAAGATGAAGAAGGGCAAGATCGATTTTGAAATGTATCTTGAGAGTATGAAGGCCATGCGCAATATGGGAGGCCTTTCATCTATTATGGGCATGCTTCCGGGAATGGGCAAGATCAGTGATGATATGCTTCCTGATGAGAAACAGCTTGCGAGAATCGAGGCAATAGTACTTTCTATGACTCCTGAGGAACGTAAGAATCCTAAACTTATGAGCCCTCAGAGGAAATTTAGGATTGCCAAGGGATCAGGCAATGATATTGCTGATGTTAACCGATTTATCAAACAGTTCGAACAGATGCAGAAGATGATGAAACAGATGCCCGGACTTATGGGTGACAAGCGTGGATTTGGTAAATTCGGAGGCTTTGGCGGTTTTAAGGGCGGCAAGTTCCCGTTTTGATATGTCTATCAGCTATAATTAGCTGTTTTACACATATAAGCAAATAAATATCTATCTTAATTTTTTTAAATGGAGGAAATTTAAAATGGCAGTAAAAATGAGATTAAAGAGAATTGGTAAGAAGAAGGTTCCTTTCTACAGAATTATCGTTTCTGATTCAAAGGCTCCTGTACAGGGTAAGTTCATCGATGAGATCGGAACATACGATCCTAACACAGATCCTAGCACAGTTAAGATCAACGAGGAGCTCGCTAAGAAGTGGCTCGCTAATGGTGCACAGCCAACTGAGTCAGTTGCTAAGCTTCTTAAGCAGGCCGGCATTAAATAATTAGGTTATATGTAGAGCTATTTCCGATTCTTGGCTCATACAAATAACTATAACAATAAGTTGCCGGGGGTTAATCAATGAAAGAATTAGTTGAAGTTATCGCAAAAGCGCTAGTTGATAATCCGGATGAAGTTGTTGTTTCCGAGAAAACAGACGGGCGTAATATTATGATCGAGCTTCATGTAGCACCTTCAGACATGGGCAAGGTTATTGGCAAGCAGGGACGTATTGCTAAGGCAATCAGAGCTGTTGTTAAGGCTGCATCTACCAGAGATAATCTCAAGGTGGACGTTGAGATAGTTTGATTAGACCTCAAGTTGCCAGTTAATGAGTCGAATAGGGCTTTTGCTTTATTCGACTCTTAATGTATAAAAAAATATATACGAGAACGATTCATGAATTTTCATATTATGACGCTTTTCCCAGAGATGATCATGGGAAGCTTATCCAGTAGTATTACTGGAAGAGCAAGCGATAAAGGATATATTTCTTTTAACGCTATCAATATCAGAGACTTTTCTAAAGATAAACATCATAAGGTTGACGACTATACATATGGAGGCGGTGCAGGTATGCTTATGCAGGCACAGCCTATTTATGATTGCTATAAATCTATTGAACAGGATATTCTTGATAAGGGATGTAAATCTCCAAGAGTAATATATGTTACTCCTCAAGGTTCAGTTTTTAACCAGAAAATGGCACAGGAACTTGCCAGTGAAGAAAATCTGGTTTTTTTGTGTGGCCATTATGAAGGAGTGGATGAGAGGGTACTGGAAGAAATAGTTACTGACTATGTTTCGATTGGTGATTATGTCCTGACAGGAGGCGAGCTTCCTGCCATGGTTATGATCGATGCTATTTCAAGACTGGTTCCCGGCGTTCTCAATAACGATGAATCTGCGATGACAGAGAGTTTTAATAATTATCTGTTGGAATATCCTCAGTATTCAAGGCCGGAGGAATGGATGGGCAAAAAGGTTCCGCCTATTCTTCTTTCAGGTGATCACAAGAAGGTTGATGAGTGGAGACTTGAACAGTCAGTTATCAGAACAAAAGAGCGAAGACCTGATCTTTATGAAAAGTGGCTCGCAGAAAATCCACCTAAACCGGAGAAGAAAAAGCGCAGAAAAAAGAAAGCTGCAGAACCGTTAGCAAGTGAAGAAATGGCTAATGATAATACAACAGAAGATAACAATATTGGAACAATCAGTTGATAATATATGGAGAATAGAATGACAGACAGATTTCAAGTCGGAGTAATCGCATCTACGCATGGTTTACAGGGGGAAGTAAATGTCTTTCCTACAACCGAGGATCCTAACAGATTCAAGAAGCTCAAGAAAGTTACACTTCACACTCAGAGAGGTGAGGAAATTGAGCTTGACGTGCAGAGCGCAAGATTTTTTAAAAAATTTGTTATTGTTAAGTTCAAACAGTATAACAATATAAATGATGTTGAAAAATTCAGGGGCTGTGAACTTACTATTGAACGTAAAGATGCCATAAAACTTGAACCGGGTGAGTATTATTGCGCAGATCTGATGGGGCTTGATATAGTCGATGAAGATGGAAACAAGCTTGGTGTTGTTACAGATATTATTCAGACCGGGGCTAATGATGTTTATGAGATGGCCAGAGAAGGCTCTGATGAAAAGGTATACATACCTGTAATTAAGGACTGCGTCAGAAATATTGATGTAAATGGCGGAAAAATAACAATTCATGTACTTGAAGGATTGCTATAATTTTTATATAATGAAGTGCTGATGACTTTTGTTTAAAAATAACATATAATTAAGTTATTGGAATAAAATCTTTATTAATTTTTGGGGAAAATAATTATGGTTGATTATACAGAAGGTGCTGGTTATCAGTACCATACTCATGTGAAAAAAGGTGATGTAGGCCGTTACGTTATTCTGACGGGGGATCCCGGAAGGTGTGAGACTATATCACGTCTATTTGATAATCCCAGATTCGTAGCTTATAACAGAGAATACAATACTTACACAGGAACTATCGATGGAGAGATGGTTACTGTTATGTCCCATGGTATCGGTGGCGCTTCAACAGCAATTGCAGTAGAAGAGCTTGCTAAGTGTGGTGCTGATACTTTTATTAGAATGGGTACATCTGGTGGTATGCAGGATGATGTTATCGGTGGCGACATTGTAATTGCAAATGGAGCTATTCGTGCAGAGGGCACATCCAAGGAATATGCACCGATTGAGTATCCCGCAGTAGCGTCTTTTGATGTAGTTAACGCTTTGGTAGAAGGTGCCAAGGAAGCTGGTGCTAAATATCATGTTGGCGTCGTACAGTGTAAGGATTCTTTCTTTGGTCAGCATGAACCGGAGACTAAGCCTGTTGGTCCTGAGCTCTTGTATAAATGGGATGCCTGGATCAAGTGCGGAGCTCTTTGCTCTGAGATGGAATCATCTACACTTTTCATAGTTGGTAATTATTTGAGATGTAGAACCGGTGCGGTTATGCTTGTTGTAGCTAACCAGGAGAGGGCCAAGAAGGGGCTGTCCAATCCACAGGTTCACGAGATGGATGACGTTTACCGTACAACAATTGGCGCTATTAAACGCCTCATAGCTATGGATAAAGCCTTATAAGGTTTTATTATAAAAAGTCAACCAATTCAAAATGGAGGGAAATTATGAAAAAGAGACTTTTTGTCAGTTCTTATGGCTGCGACAATGGTAGCTTCTCTTGTAGCTTGTGGTTCAACAGAAGCACCTGCAACAGAGACACCTGCTACAGAAGCTCCTGCTACAGAAGAGGCAGCTCCAGCAGCAGACAACACAGAGGCTCCTGCTGCAACAGAGGCAGCTTCTGACCTCAAGATCGCTATGATCACAGACTCTGGTGACATCACAGATATGTCATTCAACCAGACAACTTATGAGGCTTCAGATGCTTTCGCTAAGGCTAATGGTCTTGAGTTCCAGTACTACAAGCCAACAGAAGACTCTGATGAGGCTCGTACAGCTGCTTTCAACAATGCTGTTGCAGATGGTTACAACGTAATTGTTGTTCCTGGATATCTTTTCGCAGGAATGATCGCTGCAGTAGCTGATGCTAACCCAGATGTAACAATCATCGCTCTTGATGTTTCACAGGGTGACTTCGAAGGCGCTGGCATGACAGAGCTTCCTGCTAACGTATGCTCATTCACATACCAGGAAGAGCTTGCTGGTTACATGGCTGGTTACGCTGTAGTTAAGGAAGGCTACAAGAAGCTTGGTTTCCTTGGCGGTATGGCAGTTCCTGCTGTTGTTCGTTATGGTTACGGTTTCGGTCAGGGTGCAGATGCTGCAGCTACAGAGCTCGGCATTGCTTCTGACGTAGAAGTTAACTATGTATACGGCGGACAGTTCTTCGGCGACGAAGCTATTACAGCTACAATGGATACATGGTATTCTAACGGAACAGAGATCGTATTTGCTTGCGGCGGCGGTATCTTCACATCAGCTGGTGAGGCTGCTAAGAAGGTAGACGGCAAGGTTGTTGGTGTTGACGTTGATCAGTCTGGCACAATCGATGGACTTTATGGCGAAGGTGTTTGCGTAACATCTGCTATGAAGGGTCTTGCTGCTACAGTCAATGCAACACTTACAGATGTAGTTGCTGGTAACTGGGCTGCTCACTCAGGAAAGATTGAGAACCTTGGTATCGTTTCAGGTGATGATCCATCACTTAACTATGTTCAGCTTCCAACAGAGACATGGTCAATGACAAACTTCACAGTTGACGATTACAAGGCTCTTGTTAAGTCAATGGCTGATGGCTATGTAACAGTAGATAGTAATATCGATGTTCAGCCTACAACAGCTATCAAAGTTACAACATTTGATAACATTCACTAATTAAATATTAGTAATCTATGTTGTTCTTTCAAAAGGGAAGGAAACTTATTCCTTCCCTTTTTTACAAGAACATAATAATTTCCATTACAGGTTAGCTGTGTAGTAGTGGGAATTATTATGGTTTTGCCATGAAAAATTTTGTTAGGAAGGTGTTTTAATTATGGATGATTATGTAATTGAGATGTTGCATATCACAAAAGAGTTTCCTGGCATAATTGCAAATGATGATATCACTTTGCAGTTAAAAAAAGGTGAGATTCATGCACTTCTTGGGGAGAATGGTGCAGGAAAATCGACTCTTATGAGCGTCCTCTTTGGTCTTTATACACCAGAGAAGGGTGTAATCAAGAAAGATGGTAAAGAGGTTACCATCAAAAATCCTAATGATGCAACTGACCTTGGTATAGGTATGGTGCATCAGCATTTCATGTTAGTAGATATCTTCTCAGTTCTTGATAATATTATTCTGGGAGCTGAGCCTAGTAAATTTGGCTTTTTGACCAAAAAAGACGCAAGGAAGAAGGTTCTTGCTCTTTCCGAGAAGTATAATCTTAAGGTTGATCCCGATGCTCTTATTGAGGATATTACTGTTGGTATGCAACAGCGTGTTGAAATCCTTAAGATGTTATACAGAGATAATGATATCCTCATTTTTGATGAACCTACTGCAGTGCTCACCCCTCAGGAAATTGATGAGCTCATGAAGATTATGAAGAACCTTGCAGCGGAAGGTAAGTCTATTCTTTTCATTACTCACAAGCTTAATGAGATCATGGAAGTTGCAGATCGTTGTACAATCCTCAGAAGAGGTAAGTATATCGGTACTGTTAATGTTGCAGATACTACCAAGGAAGAACTGTCATCTATGATGGTAGGCCGTGATGTTAAATTTGCGGTTGACAAGGAAGAGGCTAAACCTGGTAAGGAAATACTCAGAGTAGAGAATGTCTGTGTAAAGAGTAAGATTCATCAGAATGACTCTGTTCACAATGTTTCCTTCAATGTACGAGAGGGCGAGATTGTTTGTATCGCCGGTATTGATGGAAATGGGCAGACTGAATTTATTGGAGCACTTACAGGTCTTGATGACATTTCAAGCGGTACTATCAAATTTATGGGTGATGATATCACGCATAAGTCTATCCGATACAAGAATACTCATGGTATGAGCCATGTTCCGGAAGACAGACATAAGCATGGTCTTGTACTTGATTATACTCTTGAAGAAAACATGATTCTTCAAAGATACTTTGAACCTCAGTTTTCTAAGCATGGTTTCATCAAGAAGAATGAGATGAGAGAGTATTCAGACAGACTTACAGAAGAATTTGATGTAAGATCAGGTCGTGGAGCTCAGACAATTGTAAGATCTATGTCCGGTGGTAATCAGCAGAAAGCTATTATTGCCAGAGAAATGGACAGAGAGCATAAGCTTTTGGTAGCTGTACAGCCAACAAGAGGACTTGATGTTGGTGCTATCGAATATATCCATAAAGAAATTGTTAAACAGCGTGATGAGGGATGTGCTATCTTATTGGTTTCACTTGAGCTTGAAGAGGTTATGAACCTTTCAGACAGAATTCTGGTTATGCATGATGGTGAGATCGTTGGAGAAGTTGATCCTAAGACAACAACACTTCAGGAACTTGGATTATATATGTCCGGAGCAAAACATGATGAGAGAAAGGAGGTATTTAGGTAATGAAAGAGAAGTCTAGTTTCTTTAAGAAACCTGCAGTTCAAACTATATTAGCATCAGTCCTATGTGCCGTCCTTGGTATTTTATTAGGTTATATTATTCTTCTTTGTATGAATCCAGCTCATGCAACGGAAGGTATGGTTGCAATTCTTAAGAACTTCTTTAAATTCAGTGCTAAGCCTCAGCAGCTTATGTACTATCTTGGTTCAACCCTGGTTAAGGCTGTTCCTGTTATTCTCTGTTCAGAAGCTATCCTTTTTGCATATAAGGCTGGCCTTTTCAATATTGGAGCAGCTGGACAATATACAGTAGGCATTCTCGCCAGTCTTTATACATCATTGGCGCTTGGCTGGAACTGGTTTTTCTGTCTTCTTGCAGCAGTGATAGCTGGAGCTTTATGGGGAGCTATTTGTGGATTCTTCAAGGCTTTCTGTAATGTCAATGAAGTTATTGCAGGCATTATGCTCAACTGGATATCACTTTATATCTGTAATATTATTCTTGGTAATGAGACTTGCATGAATACAACCAAGTCCGAGACATATGATATAGCAGCCAAGAACCCATCAGGAATACTTCCCGGATTTTTACAGGGCGTTTTTGGTAAGAACCAATATATGACAATTGCTGTTCCTATTACAGTAATTGTTGCTATTGTTATCTTGCTTGTTCTTAGCAAGACAACTTTTGGATATGAGCTCAAGGCAACCGGACATAATAAGGATGCAGCCAAGTATGCAGGAATGAACGCAAAGAGAAATATTGTGCTGACACTGCTTATTTCAGGCGCTATTTCAGGTCTTGCTGCTGCTCTTTATTATCTTACAAGTATTGAACATTACAAGATTGCTTCATCTGTTCCCGGAATGGGATTTTCAGGAATTGCTGTAGCTTTCCTTGGAGGTCTTCATCCTATAGGGGCAATTGTTGCAGGTCTTTTCGTTGAGTACATTACACTTGGCGGTCAGTACCTTAATACTAATTATTTCAATCCACAGGTTGCGGATCTGATGATTGCTATCATCATTTATCTCTGCGGATTTGTGCTTTTCTTTAAAACTATTATCAATAAGCCTAAAAAGGTACAAAAGAGTAATACTGAGGCTGGCAAAAATGCATCAGCTAAGAAGGAGGTGCAGAGATGATACTACTGATTCAATACACACTCATCTTCTCAGCAGTACTTATCCTTGTTGCTTTGGGCGGAATGTTTTCAGAGCGAAGCGGTATTATCAATCTGGGACTTGAAGGTATAATGGTATTTGGAGCAATGGCTGGAGCTATGGTAATGGTTCTTCTGCCGGAATCAGCTTCTAAATTTACAATCGTGTCTCTTACGCTTATTGCAGCAGCTCTTGCAGGAATGATCTCTTCATTGCTCATTGGTGTTGCATGCATCTATTTCAAGGCTGATCAGACACTTATTGGTACAGCTGTAAATATGCTTGCTACAGCAGCTGCTACAGTTATTGTTAAGGCTTTTAACACTAATCGCTCAAAAGGATCAGATTTTTCTGCTAAGCTTGATTATGTCAGAGGACATGATGCTTTTATGTTTAACATTGGAGCTTTACAGCTTAGCTGGTTTGTAGTGATTGCTGCAGTTCTTCTTGTGGCTGCGATTATCTTTTTCTATAAAACCAAATTTGCACTTAGACTTCGTGCTTGCGGTGAGCATCCTCAGGCTGCTGATTCTGTAGGTATTAATGTATATGTTATGAGATATTCAGGAGTGCTTTTGTCAGGTTTTCTGGCTGGACTTGGCGGCATTATATATATTGCGGCTGCCAACTCTACATGGCACTTTGATTATGGTGTTGCAGGCGCAGGCTTCCTTGCACTTGCTGTTATGATCTTTGGCCAGTGGAAGCCCGAGAGAATTGCATGGTCTGCTGTACTCTTTGCAGTATTCAGATCACTGTCAAATGTATATATGGGTATTGGTTTCCTTCAGGCACTTAAGATTCCTGGAACTGTTTACAATATGTTCCCTTATATAGTTTCTCTTATCGTACTTGCATTTACATCACAGAAGTCCAGAGCTCCTAAGGCAGAAGGAATTCCATATGATAAGGGGTCTAGATAAAAATGACAAAAGAACAGATTGAAAATCTTATAGAAAAAGCATTGGATATGAGAAATTATTCTTATACTCCATATTCACATTACAATGTTGGGGCTGCACTTCTTGCTGCTAATGGCACTATATATACGGGCTGCAACATAGAAAATGCTTCTTTTACACCGACAAATTGTGCTGAGCGTACAGCTTTCTTTAAGGCTGTAAGCGAGGGCGTTAAGGAATTTACAGCAATTGCCATCTGTGGAGGAGCTGATGGAGCAACAGAATTGGATGATTGCAGTCCTTGCGGAGTTTGTAGACAGGTTATGAGTGAGTTCTGCAGAGATGAGTTCATTATCATTTGTGCTAAATCTACAACAGATTATAAAACTTATACACTGCCTGAAATATTACCTGACAGATTTGGTCCTGTTAATCTTCTGGGAAAATAATTGTGTTTGATGTTGACTTCTCCATATGCTCTGTGTTATAGTATAGTACGTTGTGATAATCAGACGGTCCTCTGCTATGACATTTAGTAATTATTTTAATCATGGTTCGTGGCAAGAACGTCCATAGAATAGGAGAAGAAATATGAGTACAATTATCGAAGAGCTCGAGAAAGAGCAGCTGAACGCTAATGCGCCTCAGTTCCACACAGGTGATACTGTAAGAGTACACGCTAAGATCAAGGAAGGAAACCGTGAAAGAGTTCAGGTTTTCGAGGGAACTGTTAAGAAGATCCAGGGCGGTAGCAACCGTACAACTTTCACAGTAAGAAAAGAGTCTTACGGTGTTGGCGTTGAGAAGACATGGCCACTTCACTCACCTATCGTTGAGAAGGTTGAAGTTATCAGAAGAGGTAAGGTAAGAAGAGCTAAGCTGAACTACCTTAAGGGACTTACAGGTAAGAAAGCTAAGGTTAAGGAACTTGTTACCAGATAATTTGTTTGCTAGAGGCAGTTACTTTTTAGTAATTGCCTCTTTTTGTTTGCGCGCCGAGGCGGCAAAAAGAACGTTTGGGGAGCACATAATATGCGTCGTAGGAAAAAGAATACTTTATCATTCAGTCAGAAAAAGAAGATTATTACTCCTAAGCTTATCAGGGAGATTTTTTCCTGGATTACTGTCACTATCTTTGCAGTAGCTTTGGCTGCTGTATTTGTTTTTTTATTTGGCATGCAGGTCAAGGTTATTGGTGATTCTATGGAACCTTCTGCCTATAATGGTCAGACAGTTCTTGTTAACAAGCTTGTTCTTAAAATATTAGGGCCATCTACCGGTGATATAGTAGTTTTTTTACCAAATGGAAATGTTAATTCTCATTATTATGTAAAAAGAGTTGTAGCAGGCCCCGGGGATAAGGTTCAGATCATAGATGGACTTTTATATATAAATGGAGAAGTTCAGACTGAAGACCAGGATAAGTATGATAAAATGGAAGATGCAGGGATAGCATCAAACGAAATAACACTAAAGAGTGGTGAATACTTTGTTCTTGGTGATAACAGAAATAGTAGTGAGGACTCAAGAAGTGCTAATATTGGACTGGTTTCGACCAACATGATGATTGGAAAAGCCTGGTTTAAGTTAGGGCAAAATGGTCACTCAGGTGGTTTTATATTAGATTAAGAAAGTGGTGAATAGATGAATTATCAGTGGTATCCGGGACATATGACCAAAGCGGTCAGAATGATGCAGGAGAATATTAAACTTATCGATATCATTATAGAGCTGACTGATGCCAGAATTCCGGCATCCGGTAGAAATCCTGATATTGATGAGCTGGGTAAGAACAAGTTCAGACTTATAATACTGAATAAGGCTGATCTTGCAGATCCTCAGGTTACCAGGGAGTGGAAGGAATATTATCAGAAGACAGGTGCTTTTGTTATGGAAATGAATTCCAAAACCGGTAATGAGGCCGCAAAAGTTAAGGATTTGGTGACAAAGGCATGCGCTGAAAAAATAGAGCGTGACAAGAAACGCGGAATAGTTGGCAGACCAATAAGGGCTATGGTTGCAGGAATACCTAATGTTGGAAAGTCTACTTTTATCAATAAACTAGCAGGCAAAGCTTCCGCAAAGACCGGAAATAAGCCGGGAGTAACCAAGGGAAAACAATGGATAGCGCTTGGTAAAAACATGCAGCTTTTAGATACTCCTGGAATTCTATGGCCTAAGTTTGAGGATGAGACTGTGGGACTTCATCTTGCTCTTATAGGTTCAATGAATGATGAAAATCTTGATACGACAGAACTTGCCTGTGAACTTATTAAAATCCTTAAAGAATCCTACCCAAATGCCATAAGTGAGAAGTATAATATAAGTGAGGATCAAATTGCTGAGCTTTCAAATGAGCAGTATGCAACGCCATCAAGTGCTGTTTTATCAGCAATAGCTATCAACAGAAAATGCTTTAAACAGGGCGCTCAGCCTGATATGGACAGGGCAGCGGCGCTTCTTTTGGATGATTTTAGAAACGGCCGTCTTGGCAAGATATCTATCGAGCGTCCGGAAAAAGAGTAAACTAAGTGCATTGGCACGGATAGGCTGGAGAAGATGAATAAAGTATTAAAAGAAGTACTTAGTACAATCGTTTATTTTGGAGTTGTTTTTCTGCTGACTTTTTTGTTTATTACCTTTGTTATGCAGAGAACAGAAGTTAGTGGAAGTTCAATGAATCCAACTCTTATTGACAGAGATTCTCTTTTGATTGAAAAGGTGACATATAGATTTGGAGATGTTCATAGATATGATGTTATTGTATTTCCTTACAGATACGGGAATGAGGAATACTTTATTAAGCGTGTAATTGGACTTCCCGGAGAAACAGTCAGAATTGATGCTGATGGCAATATTTATATCAATGATGAACTTCTCAAGGAGAACTTTGGCGCTGAGATCATTCAGGATCCCGGTATAGCTGCCAGCGGTGTGACTCTTGGCAAGGATGAATATTTTGTTATGGGAGATAACAGAAACCATAGCATGGATAGCAGGGATCCGTCTGTTGGAAATATTCAAAAGAAAGATATATTAGGACATGCTTTTCTCAGAATATACCCATTTGATTCATTTGGGGGTATTAAATGATGGAAGCGATATCTCAGATAAAAGAAGCCTTAGCATCTTCACAGGATGTTGATGCATTAAAGCTATTTATAGAAAAATATGATTCCGATGAGAGAGCAGGAGTTAGAAAGCTAGTTGAGAATGCAGGCAAGAAGCTTGATTTATGGTACAAAGAGATTGCTCGTACTAATGAGATGAAGAAGTATGAGCGTGAGAATGCTGGCCTTGGGCTCTTATGCGGAATAGATGAGGTTGGCAGAGGCCCTCTGGCAGGACCTGTGTATGCAGCAGCTGTTATTTTGCCGACTGATTCAGAAATCTATTATCTAAATGATTCCAAGAAATTATCCGAAAAAAAGAGAGAAGAGCTTTATGATGTGATCATGGATAAAGCTATTTCTGTAGGAATTGGCTATAGTACTTGCGAGAGGATCGATGAGATCAATATTTTACAGGCTACCTATGAGGCTATGACCAAGGCTGTAAACAGCCTTTCTGTCAAGCCAGGTGGTCTTTTGATAGATGCTGTTCACATCCCTCAGCTTGAAGAATATAAACAGATATCTATAATCAAGGGAGATGCCAAAAGCGCATCCATAGCTGCAGCTAGTATAATTGCCAAGGTTACAAGAGACAGGATTATGAAAGATTACGCCAAAGAGTATCCTGAATATGGATTTGATTCAAACAAAGGATATGGAAGTGCGGATCATATAGCTGCCCTCAAAAAATATGGACCATGTCCTATTCACCGCAGATCTTTTATAGGTAATTTTGTATGAGTAATATTTCAGGCATAAACGGATCTGGTAAAAATATTATTATTGATGGAAGGGAGCAGACCAATGCTCCTTCCAAAGAAGCGCCCATAGAAGTTAAAAATGGCTCTACGCTTACCGGAAAAGTTCTGTCTGTTACTGATACGAATGGCGAGAAAATCGCTAATATAGATTTGGGAAATGCCACAATATCTGCCAAGTTATCTGAAGGCATGGGACTTAAGGAAGGGCAGATATTGAGCTTTTCAGTTCGTGGAACCGGTCCTAATGGAGTTACGATCACTCCGCTTCTCGAGAATACGTCAACTTATCAGAGCACTATGAAAGCCCTTATGGCTGCAGGCCTAGAAGTGACAGGCAATTCGGTGCAAATGGTCAAAGAGATGATGGAAGCCGGACTTCCAATTGACAAAACATCTCTTCTTGAAATGAGTAAAAATCTAAATACCTACTCAGGTACAAGTTTGTCTACACTTGTTGAAATGAAGAGTCTTAATATTCCAATTAACGAAAATAATATAGAGCAATATGGTAATTACAAAAACTATGAGCATCAGGTTACCATGGAGATGACAGAGATTATTGAAGAGCTTCCGAAGGCTTTTGATTCTCTATTGCAAAGTGGCAATACCAGTGCTGCAATTAATCTTTATGGAGAAGTTCTCAAGGCTTTTGCAGGAGAAGAAATTCAGGCGCAGATATCAGCTGCAGAATTATCCGGCTCTGAAAGCACAGAAATGGTAGAATCTGAAAACAGCCAGTTTGCTCATCAAGACATGGGTGATTTAGAAACTATTGCTGAAAATATGTCCGGGAAAGTTGCCATGGATCAGGAAGGTTCTGCAAACAGTTTGAATTCCTTAAATCCAGAGAATTCCACTGTAAATCAGAAAGCAGCATTGAATATACAGACTGATTCATATGAAGGAAAAGTACCTGTAAAACTATCAGATGATTTTCTTAATAACCTTGAAAACTTAGGTATTTCTGATAAGACAATTCAAAATTTACAAAAAGATCTGCTTGCAGGAAAACAAGATGCAACAAGTCAGCTTTTTAAAGAACTGGCAAATGCATTTGAGGAGGCTGATCTTTCTGATCCTGTTGAACTTACATCCTTTAAAAAGCTCTTTTCTTCTGATGAGTATGGCAAACTTTTAAAGGAAAACATTTCAAATCAGTGGCTCTTAAAGCCTCTTGATGTAGAGAAAAAGGAAAATATAGAGAATCTGTACCAAAGACTTGGAATTCAGGCAAAAGCTCTTGCTGAGTCAGTTACAAATGCTCTTGGAAGTGAGGCAAAGCTTGCACAATCTGCTAATAACCTTAGTAATAATCTGGATTTCATGAATCAGCTAAATCAGATGTTTCAGTACGTTCAACTGCCACTTCAGATGGCTGGGCAGAATGCTAATGGTGATCTCTACGTCTACAGAAATAAAAACAAAAAAATGAGCGAGGATGGATCAGTCAGCGCTATTTTACACCTCGATATGGAGAGCCTTGGTCCTGTTGATGTTTACGTTAAGCTTAAGGATACCAGGGTAACTACTAATTTCTATGTGGCTGATGATTCTGTAATCGAGCTTCTTAATGATAATATCCATATTTTAAGTGAAAGACTTGAGAAGCGAGGTTACACAATGAGTGCAAATATGATGCTTCATTCTGATAAAGGCGGCGAAAACGATGCAGTAGATGAACTTTTATCTGTAACAAGAACGCCTCTTTTATCTACAACTGCATTTGACGCGAGGGCGTAACTATGGCAGATAATAGCAAAAAAGATAAAGTTAAAACTGCGGTTGCTCTTGGATATGATCCAAATGAAGATGGGGCTCCTAAAGTAATTGCTTCCGGAAAGGGCGCACTCGCAGACAAGATCATTGAACAGGCCAAAGAGAACAAGATTCCTGTACATGAAGATGATAAACTCGCGGATACTCTGTCCAGACTTGAAATTGGGGAGATGATCCCTCCGGAGCTTTATGAAGTTGTAGCGGAGGTCCTTGTCTTTGTAGATGCTATGGATAAAATCAAGGCTAAAGATAAGAAGAAATAAAACAGTATTAGACAAATGGATTTTTATGTGTTAATATTCCTTCTATGTTTTTTAGATGGGAATAAAATATATGAATAAACGACAAGTGGGAGATTACTACGAAAAACTTGCCTGTGAATATCTGCGAAGGTCCGGAGCTTGTATCATTGAAAGAGATTACAGAGCATTTCGGGGTGACATAGATATTATAGCTCGTGATGGCATTTATTTATGCTTTATTGAGGTTAAATACAGGAAAGATAATAAATATGGCGCTCCTGAGGGCGCTGTCACAATTTCTAAACAAAGACAAATCTGTAAGCTTTCCAAGCTTTATCTTTATTCCAGAGTTAAATCCATTGATGTTCCAATAAGATACGATGTTATAGCAATTACTGATGATGAAAATGTCCCGGTTATTAAATGGCATAAGAATGCCTTTGATTATGTGGGATGAATACAGGGAGTAAATATTATGGGAAATGTTTTGATAAAAAGAACCGGTGATAAGAAGGAAGTCGAACTTAAAGAAAAAAATGGAGTATATTATCTTGTTTTTCCGAGAATTGAAGAACTTGGTATTGTAGAGCATTTATTCAGTACGAGATTAGGCGGCGTTAGTAAGGGGTGTTACAGTGAAATGAATCTCAGCTATACAAGAGGTGATGACAAGGAAGCTGTTGATGAGAATTATATGAGAATCTCTGATGTTTTAGGACATGGACATAAGCTTGATGACTTTGTTTCAACCTATCAGACTCATACAACTAATATAAGGGTTGTAACAGAAGAAGACAGGGGAAAAGGCCCGCAAAGGCCAAGAGATTACATGGATATTGATGGACTTATTACGAATGTTCCCGGAATTATTCTTTCTACATTCCATGCGGATTGCCCTCCGGTTTATTTTGTGGATCCTGTTCATAAGGCTATTGGTCTTTCTCATTCAGGATGGAAAGGAACAAAAGGAAAAATCTCTGCAAAGACAATTACCGCTATGGCTGATAACTATGGAACTGAGGCAAAAGACCTGGTGTGTGCTGTAGGACCATCTATATGTGGCCCATGCTATGAAATTGGTGAAGATGTTGCGGATGAATTTGCTGAGAGCTTTTCAAAGGATGAACTGGAGAATAAAAGAATACTCATACCTTATCCCAACAATAAGTATAGATTGTATTTGTGGAATGCAATAAAGCAGACTCTTTTGGAGTGTGGAGTTTTGGAAGAAAATATTATAGTTACGGATGTTTGTACTAAATGTAATTCCGATATTTTGTTTTCTCATAGGGTACAGCACGAAGAACGCGGTAACCTTGCGGCTTTCTTGTGCTTGAAATAATTATAATAAACGAATAAACGTAAATTTATTAAGAAAACTGGGAAAAAAATTAAGAAATTTCGATGGTAAATCTTAAGAATTAACTGATTTAATATAAGTATAGTTGTTTAAAGGTGGATGAAATGGAAAATATTCTTGTATGTGATGATGATAAAGAGATTGTTGAAGCGATTGAAATCTATTTGGAAGAGGAAGGATTTAGAGTTTTCAAGGCTTATGACGGAGTTGAGGCTCTTGAGATACTCAGACAGGCCAGAATACAGCTTGCTATTGTTGACATCATGATGCCCAGAATGGATGGAATCAGGCTAGTCAAGGAAGTGCGCAGGTTCAGTACTATTCCTGTCATCTTTTTATCAGCCAAGTCAGAAGATGCTGATAAGATTTTGGGACTTAATATAGGAGCGGATGATTATATTACAAAACCTTTTAATCCGCTTGAGCTTATTGCAAGGGTCAAATCAAATCTCAGAAGATATACGACTCTTGGATCTGAGGTAACAAATGACAATGTCTATACAGTTGGAGGACTTGTCATCGATGATAATTCCAAGGAATGCTTTGTTTTTGGAGAGAATATCAAGCTTACTCCTGTTGAATACAACATATTATGTTTTCTTGTTAAGAACAAAGGAAAAGTATATTCAATCGAGCAGATTTATGAGCACATTTGGAATGAATCTGTCGGAGGTAGATCCGACAACACAATTGCTGTTCATATAAGGCATATTAGAGAGAAGATTGAAATCAATCCTAAAGATCCTAAATTCCTTAAGGTTGTTTGGGGAGTAGGATACAAAATTGAAGATGAGGTTTTGTGATGCGTTTAAACATACGGCTCAAGAAAATACTTAGAATATCGCAGCATTTGTTTGCAGGCTTTATAGCTTTTGTACTTGCGTATTCTGTATCCAGTTCCAGCATAGTTATAACAGGAGCGGATGGGGATTATTCATATAATCTGTATAAATCTGACAGATCCAGAACATATGAGGAATCTCTTTTATTCAACAACATTTTAGGTAACAATGCTTCGAATGTATTAAGGCTTGTTGCTGAAAGATCTCAGTTTGAGAATGGCGGCACATATGATGGCAACAAAAAAATAGATGTCACAGCTTATATTAACAGGGCATTTATGCTTCCGGGTGATTATATTACAGCCGTCTATTATATTTCAGACATTCTTAAATGGGGACAGAGTGGTATAAGTGTAGAGACTAGAAACTTTACAGAAGAAGAGAGTGCCGCTTTTTTGAGCCAGTCGACTACCTACACACATCTTAAGAACAACAATGTGTCCGGAGGAGTAAACTCTTTCCTTAATTCTCAGATTGATGATAATACACTTACCTTTACAGTTGCAGGAAATGGTAATTATGAGGCTGGTTCACACAATATTCTTATTTCCAGGTATCAGACTGTAGATGGCAAGAACATCGAGGATATTGTATCCAGTTGGGATGAATACATTCTCTTGTGTACTTATATACAGGAGACAATAGGGGATATTTCCAATAACTACAAGGAGTATGGATCTCTTTTAAATTATTATACATTTCAGAATAGCAACATTAGATATTATGTTTCCAGAACAATCAATGGTAAGTCTGAGATTTATACCAATGTGAATGACCTTGTCAAGGATACGGTTGGAGTCGATATAGGAAGCGTCTTCAAGGAATATGGCAGCTATATCTATTATTGCCCCTATGAACTTAAGTATGAGACTAATACCAAGATTAAAGAGAGTGTCTTTAAATCTTTGATTGGCCCATATGGGTATGCTTTTCCTGATCAGACCAAAATATATATTGCAGTTGATACAGCAAATTATCCATGCTCAGATGATTTTACAAGTGGTAAGAGCAGCTTTACCAAATATATGCCATACAGGACTCAGCTTTACATTTTGGGAGTGATCGCTGCACTTGCTTATTTGATAATCTTTATGCTCTTATTCAGGGATGCCAGACAGGACAAAGAAAAAGTATCAGATGAAGATGTGATTGCTATGCAGACAGATAGTGGCAACAAGATAAATACGGAATCGGTGTTTATCCTTGGGGCTTTAATTATAGTTTTTCCTGTAGCAGCTTTGATAATTGCCAGTTATATTAAGGGAACAACATTAATGAAGATGACTCAGCTGCAGGCTTTTCCGTATATTCTCGGAGTATCTGCCATTATTGCTGATGTTGGACTTATGTATATTGTTTATGAGTTTACAAGGAGAATAACAGGCAAGAGTCTTTGGAAGAACAGCTTTACTCGAAAAATAAGTTTTGGAGCCAGAAATCTGATTATCAATGCTACTGATAACGGAAGTGTATTTATCAGAACCTGGATTCCGTATGTAATCTTTGTAGTAATTAATCTATTACTGTTTAAGATAGGCATTGCAGGAATAATAATAGCAGCATTTATGGATTTTCTTATCGGAATCTTTTTGTACAGACAGAATACTGACAGGGATAAGATAATTCATGTAATAGAGAATATTAAAAATGGTGATGTTAAGGCTAAGGTAGATGTAAGAGAGCTTCATGCTGACAATATACTTCTTGCAGATGCGGTTAATTCTATCGGAGAAGGAATAGAGAAGGCTGTAGATACCAGTATGAAGGATGAGAAGCTCAAGGCTGACCTTATAACAAATGTTTCTCATGATATTAAGACTCCGCTTACCTCGATAATAAACTACATAGGTCTTATCAAGCGAGAGAACATAGATAACGAGAAAGTTAAAGAGTATGTCGAAGTACTTGATGTTAAGTCTGCCAAGCTTAAACAGCTTATTGAGGATCTTTTGGATGCATCCAAGATAAGCTCAGGAAATATCAGTATTCAGATGAGCAAAATAAACTTTGTCGAAATGGTCAATCAGAATATTGGTGAATTTTATGAGAAGTTTGAAAATGCTAATCTTCAGCCGATTTTCAGATGCTCTCAGCCAAGTATTCAGATCATGGCAGATCCAAGACATCTCTGGAGAGTAATAGAGAATCTTTTTAGTAATGCATGTAAATATGCTCTAAAGGGAACGAGAGTTTATATGGACCTTAAGCTGATTGAAGAAGAAGATGGTGGTAAAAAGGCTGTATTTTCCATCAAGAATATATCAGACAAGGAACTTGATATGGATGGAGACGATCTTTCTGAGAGATTTATAAGAGGAGATGAGTCCAGAACGACAGAGGGAAGCGGACTCGGACTTTCAATAGCCAAGAATCTTACAGTTGCTCAGAATGGCGACTTTAAGATCAGGCTCGATGGAGACTTATTTAAAGTAATCCTGACTTTTGATGCTGTAGAATAATACTGTTATTGGAGAATTCATACACAGTATCTGCGTATTATCTTGAAAAAGGCTTAGGTAGAAATTAGCTACCTAAGCCTTTTATAAAAGACTAAGAAATTACCAAAACCCAGGATCAAATTTCTCTACTGAAAGTGACACTTTAATCAAATAACTCGGTAGGAGTCTTGCATCCGGAATTGTATTTGCCTACAATCTCGTGAATCTTATCTGTTGGCATATTAACAGTTGACATTGATGCATCATGATTGAGGAAGTCAATGATAGTAGCCAGGAATTTACCCATGTCAGCTATAAATATATATTCTCTGGATGTTACATCCTCATTCATGTATGTGAGATTTGTAGTAATAACAGCATCGAAATAACCGTTTTTGTATCCTTCATCAAACTTGCTCATTCCATCTGTGAAAAGACCAAAGGTTGTACAGATAAATACTCTCTTGGCACCCATGTTCTTGAGCTGCTTGGCTGTATCAATCATGCTGGATCCGGAAGAAATCATGTCGTCAATAATGATAACGTCACGTCCCTGAATGTCGGAACCAAGGAATTCGTGAGCAACAATAGGGTTTGTTCCGTTTACTACATGAGCATAGTCACGTCTCTTATAGAACATACCTGTGTCAGCACCGATAACGTTAGCAAAATAAACTGCTCTGTCCAGAGCGCCTTCGTCCGGTGATATAACTGTGAGATGATCCTTGTCAACTACAAGATCGTCAATATGAGAAAGAAGAGCCTTCATAAACTGGTAAGATGCAAGGAAGTTATCAAAACCGCCAAGTGGCTTGGCATTTGAAATTCTAGGGTCATGTGCATCAAAAGTTATGAAGTTTGAAATGCCCATATCGTGCAATTCCTTAAACATCTGAGCTGCATCGAGAGATTCCATGCCATTGCGCTTATGCTGCCTTCCTTCATACAGGAATGGCATGATGACATTTATTCTCTTTGCTTTACCAGTAATTGCACCGATAACTCTCTTGAGGTCCTGATAGTGGTCATCAGGAGATTTATGATTGAGGTAATTGTACATCTTGTAAGTGATGCTGTAATTACATACATCAGTAAGGATGTATACGTCATTGCCTCTAACGCTTTCGGAAATAGTAGCTTTGGCTTCTCCGCTGGCAAATCTGTTGAGATTAAACTTAATCTGATAGCTATCCTTGACGTATCCGTGGAATGCAGGATCATTTTCCGGCATCTTGTAGAGTTCATGTCTGAACTGTGCGATGTATTTGTCGACACTATCTCCAAGTTCCTTAGCAGATTCCATAACGATTAGATTAAGTGGAGCTACAGGAATAGTACCTTCAAGCTTGTGAAAATCTGGCATTTTTTTCCCCTTTGTATTATATTATTATGCGGTTTGAAAAATTACGCATTTCTCCAAATACAGTTTTACCATCTGTTTTACTGACACGTCAAGGATATTATTGTATAATAAAAAAGCTATGAATAAATATAATGGACATTTAATAGGCAATGTTGAACCTGGAAGCATTGCAGAAGAACTTAATATAGAAAAAGGAGACATCCTCCTTAAAATAAATGATCAGGAACTTGAAGATGTTTTTGATTTTCAGTACCTTGTTCAGGATGAACATTTAGATGTTCTGATCAGGAAGGCTGACGGTGAAGAGTGGCTTCTTGATATTGACAAAGATTATGATGAGGATCTTGGAATCGAGTTTGAAAACGGACTTATGGATGATTACAGATCCTGTAGCAATAAATGCATCTTTTGTTTTATTGATCAGATGCCTAAGGGCATGAGAAAGACTCTTTATTTTAAGGATGACGATTCCAGACTTTCTTTCCTGCAGGGTAACTATGTTACACTTACGAATATGTCTGACAAGGATATAGACAGGATTCTTAAATATCATTTGTCGCCAATTAATATTTCTTTTCAGACTACCAATCCTGAGCTTAGATGCAAAATGCTTGGAAACAGATTTGCAGGTGAAGCACTAAAAAAAGTTGACAGGCTCTGTGCTCCGGGAACTGGAATTGAGATAAACGGACAGATTGTTTTGTGTAAGGGTGTTAACGACGGAGATGAACTGACAAGATCAATTTCAGATCTGACCAAGTATATACCTAATCTACAGAGCGTATCAGTTGTACCTGTCGGCCTTTCCAAGTTCAGAGATGGACTTTATCCGCTAGAGCCCTTTAACAGCGAGGATGCTGCCAAGGTCATCGATGAAATAGAGAGCTGGCAGCGCAAGGTTTATGATGAACATGGCATTCATTTCATTCACGCAAGTGATGAGTGGTATTTCCTTGCTGGAAGAGATTTTCCTGAGGAAGAGAGATACGACGGCTATATTCAGCTTGAAAACGGCGTCGGCATGATGAGACTTCTTATAAATGAATATAATGAAGCTCTTGAAGCGGTTCTTTCTGATCACAAGGATCATGTAGATTCTCTTAACAGACATATTTCTATTGCAACAGGTAAACTTGTATATCCCAGCATCAAGGAGCTTGCTGATAGGGCGATGGAAGTTTGTCCTGGACTTAAAGTGACTGTTTATGAGATAATCAATGAGTTTTTTGGCGAGAGAATAACTGTATCAGGACTTTTGACAGGACAGGACATTATCAAACAGCTAAGAGATCAGGATTTGGGAGAAGAGCTGTTTCTTCCCGAGAATCTTCTAAGGAGCGGAGAAGATTACCTTCTTGACGATGTCAGAATTGGTGATATAGAAAGAGAACTGGGAGTCAAGGTTGGTATATCCAAGTGCGATGGACATGATCTTGTGTCAGTTCTACTTGATATTCCTGTTGATGAAATCTTTTAATAAGTAACCTGTGTATTTAGGTACATTAATTTAGTTATAGATAAGGATAATTTATGAGTAAAAGAAATATTGTAGCAGTGGTCGGAAGACCTAATGTAGGTAAATCTACACTTTTTAATGCTCTTGCCGGTAGCAGGATTGCTATTGTGCAGGATACTCCAGGTGTAACGAGAGACAGAATATATCAGGATGTAGAATGGCTCAATCACAGCTTTACCCTGATCGATACAGGTGGTATTGAACCTGATTCCAAGGATATTATCCTTGCCCAGATGAGAGACCAGGCGCAGATTGCCATTGATACCGCAGATGTAATTATTTTCATGGTTGATGTCAAGCAGGGACTTACCGATTCTGATTCCAAGGTTGCAGATATGCTGAGAAAATCAGGTAAGCCAATAGTTCTCTGTGTCAACAAGGTTGATAATTATAACAGAGATTCTATGGATGTTTATGAGTTCTATAATCTTGGAATCGGCGAGCCTTTCCCTATTTCTGCGGTTAACAAGCAGGGTATTGGTGACCTCCTTGAGGAAGTTGTCAGTCACTTCAGCAAGAGCTCAACTGATGAGGAGGAAGATGATAGCGTCAAGATTGCAATCATTGGTAAACCTAATGTTGGTAAATCATCAATTATCAATAAGCTTATCGGTGAGAACAGACTTATCGTATCTGATATAGCTGGAACAACACGAGATGCTATTGATACTCCGGTTAAGTACAATGGCAAAAAATATACATTTATTGATACAGCCGGACTTCGCAGGAAGAACAAGATCAAGGATGAGCTTGAACACTATATGATCGTCAGGACAGTTGGTGCAGTAGAGAGAGCTGATGTGGCAATTCTTGTTATTAACGCTGAGGATGGCGTAACTGAGCAGGATGCCAAGATTGCCGGAATTGCTCATGAGAGCGGCAAGGCGGTTATCATAGCTGTCAACAAGTGGGATCTTATTGAGAAGGATAATCATTCTGTCAAAGAGTTTACCAAGGACATCAGAAACACTCTTGCCTTTATGAACTATGCGGAGATTATATTTATTTCTGCTGAGACAGGACAGAGACTGGTTAAACTCTATGACATGATCGATATGGTTTCGGAGAACCATGCCCTTAGAGTATCCACAGGTGTTCTTAACGAGATCATGACACAGGCAGTTGTAATGCAGCAGCCACCGAGTGATAAGGGTAAGATTCTCAAGCTTTATTACATTACTCAGGCTTCTGTTAAGCCGCCGACATTTGTTATTTTTGTAAATGACAAGAAACTGATGCACTTTAGTTATACCAGATATATAGAGAATCAGATAAGAGAGGCCTTCGGATTTAAGGGCACTCCACTCAGATTTATCATAAGGGAGAGGAAAGAGGATAAGTAATATGGAACTTGGTTTGTTGGTGGAGAGGTTAATTTGCATTACCATTGGATACATTTTTGGAATGATCCAGACAGCTGTTTTTTATGGCAGATTAAAAGGGGTAGACATCAGAAAAGTTGGAAGTGGCAACGCCGGAACAACTAATACACTCAGAGTTTTAGGCCCCAAGGCAGGAGGCATAGTTCTTCTTGGAGATATGCTCAAGTGTATGATAGCTATTTTCATCACATACCTTCTTTTTGGCAGAAGCAATCCTGATTATATTATTCTGTTCATGACATATACTGCAGCAGGAGCTGTTCTTGGTCATGACTTTCCTGTAACACTTCGTTTCAAGGGCGGTAAGGGGATTGCATGCACAGCCGGTTACACAATTTATCTTGGAATTCAGTTTACATGGCTGTTTATTCTTATGGGAGTAGTATCTTTTTTCCTTCCGTTTAATCTTTTTCATATAGTATCAGTGTGCAGCCTTTTCTATTACACTGCGCTTCTTATCATGACAGTTATTTATGGTCAGATGGGACTATTTGGAGCACTTCCTCAGGGAGCTCTTATAGAAGTTTATATTATTGTTGCACTACTTACGATCCTTGCTTTTTATCAGCACAGAGGCAATATCAAGAAGCTTTTTGCAGGCCAGGAGAGAAAGACTTACGTTTTCAAGAAAAATAAGATTGACTGATTAGGAGAGACTATTTTGGAAAAAGAGATAGGCATAGTAGGTGCGGGCAGTTGGGGCATTGCACTTGCATATTTGCTTAGAAATAACGGACATAAGGTTACTGTATGGTCCAGAAGGCAGGAGACTGTAGATAAATTAAAGGCATATCACGGCAACGAAGATAAGCTTCCTGGAGTGATTCTTGATGATTCTGTTGTGTTTACTTGCAACATGGAGGAAGCTGTCAGAAATAAGGACCTTATTGTGCTTGTTGTTCCCTCTGCTCATATGAGAGAGACTGTTAAGCTTATGGCACCATTTGTTGATGGCAATGATGAGCATCAGCAGATCATTGTAAACTGCTCTAAGGGAATTGAGGAACAGAGCCTTATGGTTATGTCTGATGTAATTCTTGATGAAATCCCGGGATGTCAGGTTTGTGTAATGTCAGGTCCTTCTCATGCTGAGGAGGTTGGAAAGGGAATGCCGACTTCAATTGTAGTGGGAGCATTTGACAAGGAAACAGCAAGGCTTGTTCAGAATGTCTTTATGAGTAATGTTTTCAGGGTATATATCAGCCCGGATATGCTTGGCATAGAAATAGGTGCTGCTCTTAAGAATGTCATTGCTCTTGCAGCAGGTATTGCTGATGGATACGGACTTGGAGATAATGCCAAGGCGGCTCTGATTACCAGAGGTATTGCAGAGATCGGAAGACTTGGAATGGCTATGGGAGGTAAATTTGAAACTTTCAGCGGCCTTTCAGGAATCGGAGATCTTATAGTAACCTGTGCTTCTATGCATTCCAGAAACAGAAGAGCAGGAATTCTTATTGGACAGGGTAAATCCATGCAGGAAGCTATGGATGAGGTTAAGATGGTAGTAGAAGGCGTATACAGTGCTAAGGCTGCCAGACTTCTTGCAGAAAAATATGAAGTTGAGATGCCAATCGTCACAGCAGTTAATCAGGTCCTTTTTGAGGGCAAGTCACCAGCTGAAGCACTTAATGATCTGATGATCAGAGATAAAAAGATCGAGAGCAGCAACCTCGATTGGTAATTGCCGGTTATTATTCATGGATTATCTCCGCGTCACGACCCGCCGCAGGTTATTACGCTCGCGCAAGAGGCATTTTTTTGCCACTCCTGCCGGGATTTCATGGCCTTAAAAATTCAGCCGTCTATTCTATGGCTCAAAGTACTCACATCCTCGGCCTGGTTTCAAGCAGATGTTGTTGCATGCGAGTCTGAGATGGCAAAGGCGATTTTCTAATGTTTCCATAGCATTTTTTCACGATGCATGCGAAGCTTTGTTTGAAGCAGGACGGAGCGTTAGTTTTGAAAATATGAAAATGACATATGATGCGTAGCATCTATAAAAAGAGAAGAACTCAACTTCTTCAAGTTTACTTGAAAGATTGAGTTCTTCTCTTTTTAATACGCTCGCTATTGCGAGCTTTGTCATTTTCATTTAGTAGATTTCTTATCCGTCCTGCAAGTTTTGCTGAGCATGCATCAATAAAAGAAAAAATGCGGAAACATCTAAGAAAATCTGCCTTTGTCAGTGACGAGCAGGCAATAACACTGCGTGGATAAAAGGGCCGTCGAATGTTCAGACAGTTGAGCCAAAGCTAGAATATCGGGCTGAATTTGTGAGGCTCATGAAATAACCCGGCACTCACAAAGGCGCAAAAATGCCTCTTTGCGAATCGCTTATGTCCCTGCAGGCGGGCCGTGACGCGGAGTGAGTATGTTGTGATCAGTAATAATTGCTAAAGAAAATATTGCAATTATATTGCTTATAATGTATTATGATGTCAAATAAAAAATGTTTATGCAGAGTAGACGCTACAGCGTTAAGTGCCAGATAGACAGGGAGTTGCTATTTGGACGAAGGGTTTTGACCCGCGGTTCTAGTGTCGCATCCCGCTGCTACATCAAAGATATCGATATTTATGCCTCTGATGTGGTTGAAGGAAACTGCAAAGGAGGTATTATTATGTCACAAAAATCTATCGCAACTCACACAAACACATTCGCATCGATCAGCAGACTCAAAGAGACTAAAGTCCTTACGTTTTGCGGAATGATGGGAGCACTCGCAATTGTTCTCGGCTACGTTGCTACTATCAAATTTGGACCGTATATCAGGATTGGCTTTTCCGGACTTCCTAATCAGGTTGTTGATTATCTTTTTGGACCATGGATCGGAGCTATATTTGGCGGAACAATGGATGTTGTTAAGTGGTTTTTATCCGGTGATGGGGATTTCTTCCCTGGCTTTACTATTACAGCTATGGTTGGCGCAATTATTTATGGGTTATTTACTTATAATAAGCCTGTTAAGCTGTGGAGAGTAATTGCTGCTCAGCTTACGGTCAAGATTGTATGTAACCTTGTGCTTAACACATTGTGGCTGAATCTCTTATATGGACAGGCTATAGCAGCTATTCTTCCTGGCAGGATCGTTTCCAATGCTGTAATGCTTCCTGTTGATACAGCCATTATGTTCATAATGCTTACAGCGGTCAGGACAACGATCAAGCCGTTTTTTGACAAATAATTTTAAAATACTGATAAAAAGTTTTTGATGCAGAACACCTATTTTCGGGCACTTTTACGTGCTTTGAAATAGGTGTTTTATTTTTCGTATATTTTTTTACAAATACTGTTGACATACTACGACTGCCGTGGTATATTTACTACGTCAGATGTACTACGACAATCATAGTATGTCAGACATAGTACGACAGACATATTATTATCCGGAAAGGAGATGCTAACTGAATGATAGAGATCAGCAGTGATGTCATTAGAGGGTATAATGACACGATCATTCTCTTCATCCTGCTGGAAGAACCTTCCTATGGCTATGAGATTTCCAAGAAGATAAGATCATTATCTGAAGAGAAATACATAATTAAAGAGACAACCTTATATTCAGCGTTCACCAGAATGGAGAAGAACGGATATATCGAG
This sequence comes from Butyrivibrio proteoclasticus B316, assembly GCF_000145035.1. Classification (NCBI taxonomy): domain Bacteria; kingdom Bacillati; phylum Bacillota; class Clostridia; order Lachnospirales; family Lachnospiraceae; genus Butyrivibrio; species Butyrivibrio proteoclasticus. The sequence goes on along the minus strand of NC_014387.1, from coordinate 1,889,722 downwards.
TCCTATAGCCAGAATGCAGAGAATGGCAAGAAGAGAACCTATTACCGAATTACGCAGTTGGGGAGAGACTACTACGCTGAGAAATGCGCAGAGTGGAATTTGACTAAAGAGGTTATTGAGAAGTTTATCAGAGGAGATAAGTGACTATGGAAACAATTAAGAATTATTTGGAAACAATGTTTGCTAATTTACCAAATACAGTTGAGGTTAAGAATGCCAAGGATGAGCTCTTTTCCATGATGGAAGATAAGTATAGCGAACTCATCGCAGAGGGTAAGCCTGAGAACGAGGCAGTTGGAATTGTTATATCAGAATTTGGCAATTTTGATGAGCTTGCTGAGAGCCTTGGTATTGATCAGGTGATCAATCAGGAGAGTGCTTCTGTAGACAGGAGAATTCTTACTACATCTGAAGTTATAAATTATGTTGCTGATTGTACAAGACGCAGATTTATCCTGGCATTTGGTACTATGATGTGCATTCTTGCTCCTGTTGGACCGATTATCTTTAGTGCTATGGGTGATGCAATTGGCGTAGGCAATCTTGTAATGATCGGGGTTTTACTTTTGTTTATATGCGTTGCTATTGGTGTTGGAGCAATTATTTTCTCGGCGTTTATCAATAATGAATGGAAATTCCTTGATAAAGAGCTCTGCAGTATTGATTACGCTACGGCTGAAGCTGTTGCAAGGTCCAAGGATGAGAATCAGATGACCAGAGGATTGTTTCTTACAATTGGTATTATGCTGTGTATCATCAGTTTCATTCCGGTAATCGTATTTGAGACTATTTTCCAGTCACCAATCAATATACTTTCAGATGGACTTGGCCCTGCATTTATATTTGTAGGTGTTGGAATAGGAGTTATGTTTATTCTTATGTCATCAGCCAAGGATGCAGCATATTCCAAGATCCTTTCTCTTAATGATGTGGACACTATAGCAGGAAATTATGAGCCTGTAGTAAAAGAGAGAAAGAATTACGTTAATAATTTTGCTAAAGATTTCATGTCAATGTATTGGAAAATAGTGCTTTGCATATACCTTATAGTCAGCTTTTCATCTTTTAACTGGGGATCAACATGGATTATCTGGATTATAGCCGGAATTATCAGAAAGCCACTTGAGAGGATTCTGCTTTCAGAGAGGAGATAATTATCATGAAAAATTTGCTTTCGTTTGTTTTGGTCATAGTAACTATAGCTGCTGTTTGCTACGGAGTTTATAAATACTTACTTCCACAGGACAATAAAACTGAATATCAGCAAGATTTTGGAACTTCGGCTGAGAACATTACAATTTCTGCATCATTATTGAATCTTGAGGTAAAAGAGGGAGATTCTTTTGCGGTAGAATATGAGGGCTCTGAAAAACTTTGCCCTGAATGTACTTATGATGAGAACAGCAAAACTTTTTCAATAATCCAGCCGGAGTATAAGCCAAAGAAAAGGCAGATTTCAGATGAAAATGAACTGACTGTATATATTCCCAGGAATGCTGAAATTAACGTTTTTAAACTTGTTAATGCTATTGGAGATACTGACCTTGGTCATCTCAAGGCTAAAGAGGTAAAACTCGTTATTGATCTTGGAAGTGTTAAGTCAGAGAAGATTGAAACCGGAAAATTGCGAGTAGAAGCAAATCTTGGTGATGTTAAGATTGATGAATGTAGCTGCAAAGATATTGATATTGTTGCTAATCTTGGCAATGTTGAGATTGGGGTTGACGGTGATATCAAGAACTATTCTATTGGAGCAAGCGCCTCTTTGGGTGATATAGAGATAGGTTCTGATAAGTATAGTAACAATTATGTGCAGACAGGAAGCGAAGGATCAATTAAGATAAAATGTTCACTCGGCAATGTGAAAATTAAATAATAGATCTGTAAGCCGGAAGCTTGGTATTTACTTGGTTTCCGGCTCTTTTATTGTTTATGTTCTAAATGTTGTGGTATTCTAATTTGAAATATCAATATATAGTTATCAAAAATTCATATACAGTTTATCCATTTTTTAGAATATATGGTATATAATTATTTCATGAACTACTACATGTTGTATCCGGATAGCAAGAGATAAAAGGAGAGACTAACATGAGGCATTCATACACAAAAGAAGTAGTTATATCCAGAGGGCCTAAGACCATAACTGCCATGATGATTGGTGGCAGATACAAAGACCCCAGGCAACTCGAAATAATAATAAAGAGCATTACTTCAACTCTTTTGCTCACAGGTGCCGCAATAGTTTCGGCATATTTAACTATGATGTAACGCGTTCTCCCTATTTAATACATCACCTCCAAAGATCAGCAGGTATGCAACCCCTATATGCATACCTGCTGATCGATTTTTATGCTATAGGATATTTCTCCGAAATTCCTATAGCATAAAAAAGAACTGTAAAATAAATATTCAAATGCCCGTAAACAGCCTTGAATTAGGGAGTTTCAAAAAATATAATTAATTACAGGCAAATTTACGTTTTATAGTGAATCAATAAAATGTAGCGAATAAATGATATGTGCATTTATTGGAGGGGTGTATGAAACTAACAAAAGAACAGCAGGAAATTTATGATGGAAAAAAGGGGGAAACCTACGCCAAGATCATGGAGACACTAGTCCGCTATGGAGAACTCTTCGGAGCGGAAGAAATGGCTGAAGTTACGGGTAAATATGGCCATCTTGTTACAAGCTTTGGACTAAAGGTAATTGATCCGGTTTACAAGCTTATGGACGAGCTTATCAGTGCAGGTGTCGTTTCCAAACAGAAATTCACTATGGATCCAAGACCTCTTGATAAGAATGTTCCGTCCGGACTTGTACAGGATATTGTATTTTACAAGTTTATGTATTCAGAGCAAAAGAGATATGAGAAGCAGCTTGATAAGCTGGGACTTATGAGTAAAGATGGCTTTTCCTGCGCTTGTTATTTTGATGAGCAGGGAAATAAGCCGGGGAAAGGTGACATACTTAGCTGGGCTGAGTCATCTGCAGTTGTTTATGCCAATTCAGTTTTGGGCGCAAGGTGCAACAGAAATTCAGGTATTATAGAACTCTTTGGTTCTATTTTGGGCTGCGTTCCTAAATTTGGACTTCTAACTGACGAGGGAAGAAAAGCTACCTGGAAAGTGGAAGTTAAGACCAAAAAGCTTCCGCCTGCGCAGGTCCTTGGCTCAGCTATCGGAATGAAGGTTATGGAGGATGTTCCATATGTATATGGCCTTTCTGAATTTCTTGGGACAGAGCTGACACCGGATGTTTGTGACTATCTCAAGAACTTCGGCGCAGCTACAGCTTCAAATGGTGCAGTAGGACTATATCATATAGATAAGCTTACTCCTGAGGCCAAAGAGCTTGGAGAGAGCATTATAGCTGATGATGCCAAAACATATGTAATAGATGATGCCGAGATTCAAAGAGTCATTGACAGCTATCCTGTTATTTGGAAAAATGTGGATGCCAAGCCTAAGATGTGCTTTATTGGATGTCCGCATCTGTCAAAAAATGAGCTTATAGGCTGGATACATGATATTTATGAAGAAGTTAAGAAAAATGGCAGAAGGACTACTGTCATTCCAACAGTACTCACAGCGGCTCCCGGCGTCTTAAAAGAGATCAAGGGGACTAAAGAAGAAAGCATGGCAGAAGAGATAAAGCTCACTCTTAGTTATATCTGCCCACTTATGTACTGCGATAATCCGCTTGTACATTCTGTTCCAATAATTACAAACTCCAATAAGCTAAGGACATATACATCCTGTAGGTTTTATGAGGACGATAAGATACTTGAAATGATTACAGGCAAGGGGAGGAAAAAATCATGAAAGAGTTTAAGGGCAGAGTTGTAATTCCGGGACAGTGCAGTGCAAAGGCACTGGTTTCTCACGTCGGATTTAATACACTGGCAAGCTATCAGACAAGTTTTTTGACAGGCGATAAAAAAGCGACCTGTTCAGACCAGAATAATCCGGATATTTATAAAAAGCCTATGGCAGGAGTTGCTTTGTGTCTTCCACAGACAATAGGCTCTACTACCGGCGGAATGATATTATATACTGCAGCTGACTATGGAAGACAGCCGGCTTGTATGCTGTTCTCCGGACCAATAGATTCTATTGGCGCTGCGGGAGTTCTTTTGGCGGATATTTGGACTGATGCTAAAATGCCTACCATAGACAGTCTCGGAGAAGAATTCCTGTCATATGTTCAGACCGGAATGCAGATAACTGTCAGGGATGGAGGCGTTGTTGAAGTCTCTGAGTAAAATATACTATATCTTGTAGTTGCAAAATAGAACGTCTGTTCATATAATGTAATTAGGACAAACAAATGTTCGTGCCTCTACCAATATTGTATGAACAGGGTTTATTATGAGCAGGATTATAGATAAAGTAGATGTGATATGTGAATATAAGTCAGATGGCAGTTTGATTCCCATGAGATTCAGGCTTCTCAATGATGACGGAGTTTATGAGGCGTACACCATAAAGGGCTACAGACAGCTTTTCAATAAAGAGACCTACACAACACCTGATGGTGTCTATGTTTGCAGCAAGGACAAGGTTTTTGAATGCAGAGTATTGATACTTGACATGTACAGGACTGTGAGGCTGTATTTCAATATGGACAGGAACTCCTGGAAGATTGCAATATGATTTATATTATTAGTATAACCGGGTTGACATTTTTTAATTAGTTAACTAAAATTTCAATATATCTAAATTCTGAAAAGCTATGATCGGAATAAGTAAGAATCGAATTCTGACGACAGAGAATTGCCGGTTGGTGAGAGGCGTAAGTTAAGAGCGATGATGAATACCTCCGTGAGCTGCCTGGTTGAATTTCGGGATATTTTTTACCGGATAATAGACCTGGACGGGGCTGACCGTTATATCGGAAGAGTATCGCTTATCAGTTTATTTGAAGAGTATATCGGGCATAGTTTTTGTTTGTCAGGTTGTGCTTTACTGAGAAGTCGTACTTGCTGAGGCATGCAGTGTGAGCTGCGTGTGAATGAAGGTGGTAACACGAATTATTCGTCCTTCGCAATCATATTGGTTGCGGAGGATTTTTTCTTTTCGCAATCTTACAAACATTTTGGAGGTGCATTATGCAGATTTATGAAGAACTTAAGGCAAGAGGACTTATTGCCCAGGTTACAGACGAGGAGCAGATCAGAGAACTTGTTAATGCCGGTAAGGCTACTTTCTACATCGGTTTTGACTGTACAGCTGACTCACTTACAGCCGGCCATTTTATGGCTCTTACGCTTATGAAGAGACTTCAGATGGCTGGTAATAAGCCAATCGCTCTTATTGGCGGTGGTACAACAATGATCGGTGATCCTTCAGGAAGAACCGACATGAGAAAGATGCTCACAAGAGAAGACATCGATCACAACGCTGAGTGCTTCAAGAGACAGATGGAGAAATTCATCGAGTTTGGCGATGACAAGGCTATTATGGTCAACAATGCTGACTGGCTTATGAACCTTAACTACATTGAACTTCTTCGTGAAGTTGGTGCATGCTTCTCAGTTAATAATATGCTCAGAGCTGAGTGCTACAAGCAGCGTATGGAAAAGGGACTTTCATTCCTTGAGTTTAACTACATGATCATGCAGTCCTATGACTTCTACTACATGTTCCAGAAGTACAACTGTAATCTTGAGTTTGGCGGCGATGATCAGTGGAGCAATATGCTCGGTGGTACAGAGCTTATCCGTCGTAAGCTTGGTAAGGACGCTCACGCCATGACAATTACTCTTCTTACAGACTCTCAGGGCAAGAAGATGGGTAAGACAGCAGGAAACGCCGTATGGCTTGATCCTAACAAGACTTCTCCATTTGATTTCTATCAGTACTGGAGAAACGTTGGAGATGCTGATGTTGACAAGTGCATCAAGATGCTGACATTTATTCCTATCGAAGAGATCCTTGAGATGGAGAAATGGGACGATTCCAGAATCAATGAAAAGAAAGAGATTCTTGCTTTTGAACTTACAAGCCTCGTTCATGGCAAAGAGGAAGCTCAGAAGGCTCAGGATGCTGCAAGAGCTCTTTTTGCAGGCGGCGGAGACATGAGCAATGTTCCTGCAGTAGCTCTTAAGGAAGAGGATTTCAGAGACGGCGTTGTAGACATTCTTCAGGTACTTGTTTCTGCAGGTCTCTGCAACACAAGAAGTGAAGCAAGACGTGCCGTTGAACAGGGCGGCGTAACATTTGCTGAAGAGAAGGTTACAGACGTTAAGACAACATACACTAAAGACGTATTTGCTGATGGTGTTATGGTTCGTAAGGGCAAGAAGTCTTACAAGAAGGTTACTGCTTAACTTTAAGCTTAAAAGAAGTTTGGTATAAGCTTATACAATATAATAAAGATGGCATAAGTATAGGGCTGACGCATTGGATGATTGGTTTTCATCCGGGCGCCGGCCCTTTTTAATATCATAGGATATTACTCTGCGACAGTCTTTTTTATGCCCTAAATATAACATATTCTTATTTTTGGTGTTGACATATAGAAAAGTGTGTTTTATATTAAACATATGAACAGTTATTCATATGTTTAAATGTTAGGAGGATGACATGGCATTAAATGACGTAGAACATTGCGAAGTAGTCCACGACCATAAAGAAGTTGTGCTCAAGACGCACAAGCAAATGCCAAGTGAAGATGAATTATACGATCTTGCTGAACTTTTCAAAGTGTTCGGAGATTCTACCAGGATCAAGATACTGTTTGCATTATTTGAACAGGAAATGTGTGTATGCGAGATTGCAGACACACTTGAGATGACTCAGTCAGCTATTTCTCATCAGCTAAGGATCCTCAAACAGAGTAAGCTTGTAGGAAATCGCAGAGAGGGCAAACAGATAATATACTTCCTTGGAGATGATCATGTGAGAACCATCATAGATCAGGGACTCAACCATATTGAGGAATAATCTGATATGAATTCTATATCAGGAGTAAAGAAGGCAAGTAATTGCAATGCAACAAATAAAAAATATAAAAGAGATTGGAGATAAAAGTTATGAAGAAGACATTTAAGTGTGAAGTTGATTGTGCAAATTGTGCAGCCAAGATGGAAGATGCTATCAAGAAGATTGACGGAGTTGTTAGTGCAAGAGTTAATTTCATGACACAGAAGCTGATACTCGAGGCTGCTGATGATGTATTTGATGCAGTTCTTGATAGTGCTGTTAAGGCTTGCAAGAAGGTTGAGCCTGATTGCGAAATCGAAATCTGATTTTATCAAAAGCCTATGACAAATATTCATAGGCTTTTTTCTATAATACTTGGAGTCAATTGTGATTCCATATTTTATGAGAAGTAATTCCACTTACATTTGATACCTGCGAGGTAATTGATATGACCAAAAAACAGAAGAAAAACAGAAACAGAATAATAGCAGTGCTTGTAATATTTGCAGTACTTTTGATACTTGATAAGACAGGAATATTAGAGCCACTTCCATGGTTTGTGGTTTTTGCTATATACGTAGTTCCATATATTATCATTGGCTATGATGTTATCAAGAAGGCGGCAATCAATATCAGTCATGGACAGGTTTTTGATGAAAACTTTCTTATGATGATAGCGACCTTTGGAGCTTTCGGCATTCAGGAGTATTCTGAAGCGCTTGCTGTAATGCTCTTTTACCAGATTGGAGAATTATTCCAGAGCGTTGCAGTCGGCAAATCCAGACAGTCTATAACTGAGCTCATGAGCATTGCCCCGGAGAGTGCTAATTTACTTGATGAAGAAGGTAATGTTTCAGAGGTCGATCCTGAAGAAGTAAGCGTTGGAGATCTTCTTCTTGTTAGAGCAGGCGAGAAAATTCCTGTTGACGGAAGCGTTATAGAGGGCGAGAGTTTTATTGATACAGCAGCCCTTACAGGTGAATCAGTTCCCAGAAAGGTTGCCCCCGGTGACAGCGTAATAAGTGGATGTGTCAACGGAGAGGGAATTCTCAAGGTTCGTGTTGAGAAGGCTTACGAAGACTCAACTGTTTCCAAGATACTGGAACTTGTAGAAAATGCCAGCAACAAGAAATCCAGAATGGAAAACTTTATAACCAGATTTGCAAGATACTACACACCTATTGTTACAATCGGAGCTCTTTTACTTGCTGTTATACCAGGAGTTACAGGTGCTCTTGCCTGGTCAGACAGTATCAGAAGAGCATGTATTTTCCTTATAGTTTCATGCCCGTGTGCACTTGTTATTTCAGTTCCACTTGGCTTCTTTGGCGGAATTGGAGCTTCATCCAAGCTTGGAGTACTTGTTAAGGGCAGTAACTATTTAGAGTCTGTATCCAAGGTGAACACTGTTGTTTTTGACAAGACAGGAACAATTACAAAGGGTGAGTTCAAGGTAACAGAAACATTTGTTGATCCTGAGGCCGGAATAAATGAGGCTCAGCTCCTTAAAATGGCAGCACACGGCGAATCTTTGTCAAACCATCCTATAGCAAGATCAATATGCCAGGCTTATCAGGAGGGAATGTATCAGAATGCTCCTCAGAGTCTTGATAATTCGCTGATTGACAATACTCAGACCAAGGAAGTTTCAGGTCATGGCATAGCTTCTGTATATGAAGGCAAAGAGCTTCTTCTTGGAAATGCAGCTCTTTTAACAGATTATGGGATCAGCTTCTCACAGCTTGATAATGCCGGAACTATAGTATATGTGGGCTATGATGGTAAATATCTTGGTGCTGTAGTTATTTCTGACGTGATAAAAGAGACTGCAAAAGATGCAATCAGAGCACTTAAAGAAAGCGGTGTTAAAAATACAGTCATGCTGACTGGAGATAGAGAAAAAGCAGCAAGAGATGTGGCACAGAAGGTTGGCGTTGATCAGGTAATTGCTGAGCTTCTTCCTGCAGATAAAGTAAGCAGGGTTGAAAAAATGCTTTCTTCATTGGATAATGATAATAAACTTGCGTTTGTGGGAGATGGAATCAATGACGCTCCTGTACTGATGCGAGCTGATGTAGGAATTGCAATGGGATCTCTTGGAAGTGATGCGGCCATTGAGGCTGCAGATGTTGTCATAATGGATGATGATATCTCCAAGATTGCTTCAGTTATCGCAATTGCAAGAAAGACAATGCGTATTGTTAAAGAGAACATCGTATTTGCTCTTGGAGTTAAACTGATAATACTTGTCTTGGGAGCACTTGGTCTTACAACCATGTGGCTTGCGGTATTTGGAGATGTAGGAGTAGCTGTTATAGCAATCCTTAATTCAATGAGAGCACTTAAATATGAGAAAAAATAAATAAAGCGCATTGCCATATATCTTGAGCATTAGAAGGTGATGAGCCTTCGGGGGTAAATAAATATGGCTAGAGCAGAACTTGACGTTGGAGAGCTTTTAATGAAGCTGGTTGCCAGGGAAACCGGTGAGATCAGCAAGGTGGACTATCATCCTCAGAAACCTGAGTTTTCACATGACACTGTGATTGGAGAGACCAGGCTTTTGAGGCAGTCGCCGGAGTCTCAGGGCGTAAGTTCTGCTTTTTTTGTGGAACTTATCAGAAAGCTCTCTGAGACCAAAGAGTGCAATATTCATAAATTTATGGCTCTAAGGCACGGCAAGGTCATAGCTGAATGTGCATTTGAGCCATACGATATGGACATGTGGCATGTTTCATACTCAATGTGCAAGAGCATTGTTGGAATGGCAATTGGTATTCTGATCGATGAAGGAAAGCTCTCTCTTGATGAGAAGATAAGTGATATTTTTAGTTCCAGAATGAATCCCTTTGGTTTTCTTCGCAAGAATGTAACTGTCAAAAATCTCCTTAATATGTCAAGCGGAGTAGATTTCTATGAAGCCGGTGCTATTAGCGGAAATGACTGGAGAAAGAGCTTTTTAGAGGCCGGCTTTAAATTTGATCCGGGGACACAGTTCGAATACAACAGTATGAACACCTACATGTTATCTGCAATAATTACTGAGAAGACCGGCGAATCCTGCTTTGATTACTGCAAGGAAAAGATATTTGTTCCCCTGGGCATTCAGAGAGTATATTGGGAGTCATGCCCTCAGAGTATCACAAAAGGCGGCTGGGGACTCTTTATCAGAATAGAGGACATGGCTAAGCTTGGTCAGCTCTATCTGCAAAACGGCATGTGGGATGGCAAGCAGATTGTACCTGCTGATTGGGTAAAAGAGTCAACTTCCTGGCAGATTGAAACAAATAAAGGAGATAATTCACATTATGGTTATCAGCTTTGGATTAACGATGACAGGCCGGGTTCTTTTGCTTATAACGGAATGCTGGGACAAAATGTTTTCGTATATCCTGATATTGATATGGTTGTCGTGACTAACGCAGGAAACAGCGACATATTCCAGACCAGCAAAATGGCGGTTATGATAAGAAATGCCATGAAAGATGATATTGAGGTTAGTGACATACCACTTCCGGAAGATTTTTCCTCCCTTAATTCATTGAAAGCTATCTGCAAATCCGTTAGTGGAAGGAACAACAATTTCCCTGTAATATATTCAGGCGGCTGGAAGAACAAAGCAGTCAGGATGACTACCGGATCTGCCAGATTGCATACTAGCAGCTATAGCGATAAAAGAGGAAACTTCAAGTCTCAGGTAAGGTCTTTTAACGTTAGAAAAGAAAACCATCTGATACATGAATGGCTATCTAAACTAGACGGCAGAACCTATGATATAGAGCAGAAGGGAGTAGGAATATTCCCGCTTATGATGCAGGTTGTGCATAATAACTTTACAGATGGCATCAACAAGATAGGTTTCAGGCTATGCGACGATAACTCATTTTATATTGATATTTATGAGGGAATAGAGGTATACAGCCTCAGATGCGGTTTTGGCGGTAAAAGATATATCAGCAGTATCAACATGCACGGCGAGGTATATGAGGTGTCGCTTGTTTCCTACTGCGTAACTGATGAATATAACAGACTGGTCATCAGAAATGAGATAAACTTCCTTGAAGAGGCATGTCTGCGCACCTTTAACATTTTCTTTTATGATGATGCAGCCGATAGAGATGACAGAAAGGGTACTTTTATACATCCTTCAGTTCCCTCAAGACTCGAAGTAAGGCTTATGGAAACTCCGGGTACAGATATGCTGATAAATACCATGAAGACTATGGCACCTGATGCGCTTTCAGGAATGCAGGGGAAAGTAGTCAGCAAGTTCTTCAAGGGCGGTATAAAGGAAGCCATAGAACATGCTGTCAACAATACAATACAGCCGACAATAAACGGCGTTCTATCCCTCCCATCAACACCTGAGCCAGCACTAGATACACCATCCGAACCTGTTGATGCTAAATAACACACTCTTGCGTGATGTGGGATTACCCGTGAATAGAGACGGAGAGGAATATTGGGTGTATCAAATGGGATGGGAATTATGATATTATAGTTGGTGGAGCTTACATTTGTGGATATGGCTAAGGCGATATGGCAGGCTCTTAAAATTTAAGTTAAGAAGTATATTTAAGATGAGGTGTTTAATATGTCAAATGCAATTTATGAGAAACTTGAAAGCTGTGTTAAGGCCGTAAGAGAGAAGACTGATTTTGTTCCTGATGTTGCTCTTGTTCTTGGTTCTGGTCTTGGCAACTATGCTGATAATATCAGAATTGAGACTGAAATTAGTTATAGTGATATTCCCGGATTCCCTGTTTCAACTGTACCGGGACATGCCGGAAAGTTTATCTTTGGATATGTTGATGATGTTAAGGTAGTTTGCATGAAGGGTAGAGTACACTTCTATGAGGGATATGATGTAACAGATGCAGTTCTTCCTGCAAGACTTATGAAGATGCTCGGCGCTAAAATATTGTTCCTTACTAATGCTGCAGGCGGACTTGGAGAAGGCTTTAAGGCTGGTGATCTTATGCTCATTACTGATCACGTTTCTATTTTTGCTCCTAATCCACTTATCGGACCAAATGTCGATGAACTTGGCCCTCGTTTTGCTGATATGTCAGAAGTTTATGACAAGGACCTGCAGGATGTTATCAGAAAAGCTGCGGCTGCTGAGGGAATTGACCTTAAGGAAGGTGTATATTGCCAGCTTACAGGTCCATCATTTGAGAGTCCTGCTGAGATCAGACTTCTTGGCAAGCTCGGTGTTTCTGCTGTTGGAATGAGTACAGTTATTGAAGCAATTGCAGCTAATCATATGGGTATGAGAATTTGCGGAGTATCATGCATCAGCAATCTTGCTGCCGGTATCAGTGAGCAGCCACTTTGCCATGAAGAGGTTCAGGAAGCTGCCGATAAGGTTGCTCCTCTTTTCACCAAGCTTGTTACAGAATCTATTAAGAGCTTTGCTCTATAATATATTTTTTGCTATCGGGAGTAGGTATGAGAACAAGATTTTATAATGCCAGAGTGCTGACTATGGAGTCAGACAGAGACATTTTCTTTGGGGAGGTTTGGGTAGTAGAGGACAGGATCATCTTCGTCGGAACAGAGGAAGAGGGACGACTTTACTGCGACAAACATAAAGATACAATTCTTATTTGGGATAGGGAGATTGACTGCAAGGGCAATCTTCTTATGCCCGGTTTTAAAAATGCTCATACACATTCAGCCATGACATTAATGAGATCCAAGGCTGATGATCTTCCTCTTCAGGACTGGCTCGGAACACAGATTTTTCCTATAGAAGCCAAGATGACAGGAGAGGATATCTATCATTTATCCAAGATTTCAATTCTTGAATATCTCACAAGCGGAATCACATCTGTTTTTGAAATGTATCTGACACCATTTACGGTCGCAGATTCTTTTAGAGACTGTGGAATGCGCTGCGTACAGACAAGCTGTGTTAACAATTTCAGCCAGTCTGTAGAGCTTTTGGAGAAGTATTATACAGATATCAATGGAAGAGACCCTTATAACTCTTTTATTCTGGGTGTTCACGCAGAATATACCTGTTCCAGAGAACTGCTGGAAAAGTGTGCTGAGCTTGTTCACAAGTATAGGGCTCCATTTTGGGCTCATATTCAGGAGACTGAGAAGGAAACTAAAGAGTGCATAGAAAGATATGGCATGACTCCTATAGAGCTCTTTGACTCTCTGGGACTCTTTGACTATGGCGGAGGCGGATATCACCTTGTATGGACCAATGACAGGGATAGAGAGATCATGAAAAAACGTGGCCTTTATGCTGTAACAAATCCAGGTTCCAATACCAAGCTGGCAAGCGGAATCGCACCTATTGCCAAGTATCTTGAATGCGGTATTCCTGTTGCAATTGGTACAGATGGTCCAGCCAGTAACAACTGTCTTGATATGTTCAGAGAAATGTTCCTTGTAACAGGTCTTGCCAAGTTAAAAGATATGGATGCATCAAGTGTAGATGCTACTGAGGTTCTGAAAATGGCAACAGTTAACGGCGCTCATGCTATGGGACTTGATGATGCAGATGTCCTTGCAGAAGGTAAACTTGCTGATATTATTATGGTCGATCTTCAGCAGCCCAATATGCAGCCAATAAACAATATTGTCAAGAATCTGGTATACAGTGGCAGTAAGAGTAATGTAGTAATGACTATGATTGGTGGGATTATCCGCTACGAAAATGGCAAATTCAACATTGGAGTAGAGCCATCAGAGGTTTATGGCAAGGCAGAAGAAATCAAGAACAGAATTTACGGATAAATTAGAGACTACAAAGGATTGGCTTATATGGAAGTATTGATTTTTTTAGGAATAATGGCAGGAGTATGCTTTCTTGCATATTTACTGGGACTTAGAGATGAGAAGATAAGAGAAAAATATCTTTTAAAGAAACTTAAAGACGGATTTGGTCAGGCACCGGGCAGAGAATACAGGCAGGATGATCTGGATCATTTGCCTGGGTATTATTCTAAACATCATGAGAAATTCCAGATAGATGATACAACCTGGAATGATCTTAATATGGATGGCGTCTTTGCCAGAATGAATTACTGTCTCAGCGCAACAGGTGAAGAGTATCTTTATTATATGCTGAGATCTCCGCATATGCTGGATGATTTTGATAAAATGGAATCACAAGTGGAATTCTTCCGAAAGAATGATGATGCCAGGATTAAGATTCAGCTGATTTTTTCCCGAATTGGAAGGAGAATCAGATATTCAATTTATGATTATCTTGATTTCCTTGATAAGACTCCCAATATATCAAATCGCAGGCACTTTTTGATGCTGGGGCTTATGGTGCTTGCACTTGGAGGCTGCTTTGTCAATTTTACATTTGGATTTTTAGCTTTAGTAGCATTGTCTCTATATAATATCTTTTCATATTTTGGTATTAAAAATGAGATAGAGCCTTACCTTGCATCTTTTGCATATATTCTGAGAGTGATATATTCATGCGACTATTTTTCCAAGCTGGATTATCCTGAAATTAGGGAAGATATTGAAAGGATGAACAATGCTGCTAAAGAGCTTCGCCCGTTTACAAGAGGTTCTTTTATCCTCATGAATAATGGCAGAGCAAATACAAGTGGTAATCCTCTTGATATCCTTTTGGAGTATATCAAGATGGCGCTTCATCTTGACCTTATCAAATTCAACCAGATGTACAAACTGATTTTGGATAAAAAAGATGAACTTGATGAAATAATAACTATTACCGGAAAATTAGAGGCAGAGATATCAGTTGCCTGCTTTAGGGAATCATATAAGGAGCAGTTTTGCATTCCTGAATTTGCCGGAAATAACTATAATGCTAATGAGCTCATTCATCCCCTTATTGCAGATGCAGTTTCAAACAGTATTGATACTAATAGGGGGCTTTTGATCACCGGATCAAATGCTTCCGGTAAATCAACCTTTCTTAAGACCTGTGCAATCAATGCTATTCTTGCACAGACTATACATACTGCGCTGGGAAGAAGCTATGTGGCGCCACTTTACCGTATATATTCTTCAATGGCGCTTAAGGATGATATTTTTGGCGGAGATTCTTATTATATTGTTGAGATTAAGTCAATCAAGAGGATTCTTGATGCCAACAAGGAAGAAGGCTGCCAGGTTCTATGCTTTGTGGATGAAGTTTTAAGAGGTACCAACACAATTGAACGTATTGCTGCGTCGACAGAGATTCTTAAGGCATTTTCAGATAGCAGGGTGATGTGCTTTGCTGCTACGCATGATATAGAGCTTACATCACTTCTGGCAGATAAGTTTGATATCTATCATTTTGAGGGCAATGTCACTGATAATGATGTCCAGTTTGATTACAGGATTAAAGAGGGACCTGCCACAACTCGTAACGCGATTAAGCTTCTTAGTGTACTTGGCTATGACAAGGCAATCGTTGAGGATGCTCAGAATCTTGCGGAACACTTCCTTAAAGATGGAGTTTGGGCATAACTAATACTTTTTAGGAGATTTAGATGAGAGTAGAGATTTATTCTGACGGTTCAGCTAGAGGTAACCCTGATGGACCTGGTGGGTATGGTACAATACTCAGATATGTAGATGCCAAGGGCGAAGTACACGAAAAGGAACTTAGCGCAGGTTATGATAAGACTACAAATAACCGAATGGAGCTTATGGGGGCAATTGTAGGGCTTGAAGCTCTCAACAGGCCCTGTGATGTAGAAATGTTTTCGGATTCCCAATATATTATCAAGGCATTTAATGATAAATGGATAGACGGATGGATCAAAAAAGGCTGGAAAACTGCAGGTAATAAACCTGTTAAAAATGTAGAGCTTTGGAAACGTCTTCTTGCTGCTTGTGAGCCTCATGGCATCAGATGGAACTGGGTTAAGGGACATGCCGGACATGCTGAGAATGAGAGATGCGATCAGCTGGCTACAGCTGCTGCAGATCAGAGCGCAGATCTATTATTACATGATGATGGCGGCGACCTTAGATGAGGATAAGATAATTGATTTATTATATTGCAGACTGTCATTTCTATCACGGAGCACTTAATACCAAAATGGACAAAAGAGGGTTTGAAAGTGCCGAAGATATGAATGAATATATGATTGAAAAATGGAACAGCAAGGTGGGCAAAACAGATACTGTTGTGATCCTTGGGGATTTATCGCTTGGAACTGTAGAGGAGACTAACAATCTTATCAATCGCCTGAAAGGCAAGCTGTGTCTTATAACCGGAAATCACGATAAATATGTAGGTAAGAGCGATTTTGATGCAGGCAGATTTGAATGGATAGACAACTATAGGGAAATAACAGATTCACAGAAAAAAGTAATATGTTGTCACTATCCGATACCATTTTATGAAGGGCAGTATCGTAAACGCCATAATGGAGATCCTAAGGCTTATATGCTTTATGGTCATGTTCACGAGACAAGGGATGAAGACCTGATGAAGGAAATAATCAGGATGATAAAGGGCACGCCTTATTATCCAATTGGAAGTGAGCATGAGAGTACTATTCCCTGTAATATGATAAATTGTTTTTGTAAAAGAAGTGATTATACTCCATTATCATTGTCTGAATGGATAAAATTAAACGGTACATTATAAAAGTGAATATTTTGGAATACAAAAATCAGGTTTTAGTTTTCTAAACCTGATTTTTTTGTGCATAGATTTATGCGCGAGATAATATATCGGAAATAAATTATCAATATAGGAAAGACTGTCCCCTTGAATAAAAGAAACAATATTTCGAAATATCATTGATTTAGCAATATTAAATTTCATAAAATATAAAAATTTGGACAATTCTGACAAGTGTTAGACTTGAATTTTAATTTCAAAATCATGGCAAAAATAGTGAAATAAAATTGAAATTCTAAAAAAATTCTAAACTAAGAATAAAAAATAAATATTTTCACAAAAATAATTCGTATAAAATGCACAAAAACAATATGTTGATTATGTGAAAACTGTAGAGTATAATCACTTTTCGTATGTTAAAAATATATCTATTTATTTTCAGGGGGTGAGATATACATTAAAATTTTATTTCAAATTATTTTCCCGTTTATTTTTTTTAGCATTTTAATGCAAGCAAATAAGATCAGTTTGTCGAACTCTGATGGCAGAGATTGTTTTTATCAGAGAATGGCCGAAACCGAATCTGCTAACATGTCCAAGGCAAACTGGGCAAACGGAGGAATGTTTGGCTGTGATTTTTCCAAGTATAACGTAAGGTTCACAGAAGAAAATATGCAGCTATGGCTAACTGATGCATTAGACAGTTCCAAATATGACTATGCATTTTCCGGAGCAGAGTATAGGTCTAATGATTATTTTGGATATGGAATGTATGTGGTGGATATGAAACCGGCCAAGGCTGATGGAATTGTGTCGTCATTTTTTATTTTTACCAGAGAAGATGATGGAAGTAACTGGGATGAAATAGATATTGAGTTTTTGGGGAAAGACACCACCAGGGTACAGTTTAATTTCTATAGTGATGGATGTGGCAAACATGAATATATGTATGAGCTTGGTTTTGATGCATCTGAAGAATTTCACAGATATGGCTTTTTATGGCTAAGTGACAGGATCATATGGACTGTTGATGATACACCTGTATATATGGTTACCAGCAAGGACAGCATGATTCCGGATTCACAGGGGCGCATAATGATGAATATTTGGAACGGCAATAATTCTGAAAAGACAATTAACTGGCTTGGGCAATACAGAGGAAGCGTGGATATACATGCTGACTACAATTATTTTGTGTATACGCCCTATGAAGGCGATGAAATAGATTTAGAATTTCAGGGAGGAGAGAGAATAAGCAATGATTGATGTTTTAAGAGAAGAAAAGAAATATAAAATTTCTTTAGAATGTGCAAGCAGCTTATTTGACAAGATGAGTAAAGTCATGGATGGGGATCCATACAACGGACTTGATCAGTACATGGTCCGTTCACTATATTTTGATACCATGAATGATTCTGATTTTGCAGAAAAAGAAATGGGTAACGAGTATAGAAAGAAAATCAGGCTACGAGTATATAAGGCTTCTGCCAAGAAGGCCAAGCTTGAAATTAAAGAAAAATGTGGGGTAAATCAGCGTAAGAGATCTCTTACAGTTTCCAAAGAAGATGCCATTGAACTTATAAATTGTAATTATTCTGTGCTTCTAAATTATGATGAGGATCTGGCTAAAGAGCTTTATTACATCATGGTAACAGAAGGATACAGGCCTAAATGTGTTGTTCAGTATATGAGACGTGCTTTTGCAGCAGTTGAGAACAACATCAGGATTACATATGATACTGAACTCGTATCAAATGAAGGATATTTTGATATCTTCGATGAGAATCTTTGTGTGTATCCTATTGCGGACAAGGATGAGGTTATTCTTGAGGTTAAATATAACAATTTTCTACTCAGCTATATAAAAGATGTCCTGGAATGCGTGGACAAGACGGAAACATCTAACAGTAAATATTGCAGAGCTAGAAAATATGGAATGATGGAGGCATAAATATGAAAAAGGAATTACTTAACTATCTTGTAACAAATTCAGGGGCGCTTACTCCTAAACAAGTGCTTTTAAACTTTGTAGCTGTACTGATTCTGAGCTTTTGCATATTTGTTTCTTACAAATATTCTTATTCAAAGCTTGTTTACAGTGCCAGATTTAATACTTCTTTAGTTGTTCTGGCAGTGATCACTACACTTGTCATGAGCTGTATTGGGAATAATGTTGCTCTTTCACTTGGTATGGTCGGTGCGCTTTCTATTGTTCGTTTCCGTACCAGCGTCAAGGATGCCAGAGACACAGCTTATATTTTCTGGGCGATTGCCATTGGTATTTGCTGTGGAGTTGCAGATTATCAGATAGCTATCATCGGAACAGTTTTCATTTTTGTTCTGCTTCTCATTTTTGGAAATGTTCAGAGTAATACAAGATATCTTCTTGTTGTAAGAACATCAAGAGAGGCTTCAGCTACGGTAAGAGATGCTATTGAGCAGTACTACAACAAAAAGGCATTTTTTAGAACTGATAACTCCAACAAAGAAGATGATGAACTTATTTACCTTGTTTCAGAGGGTGTTATAAAAAAATCAGAAAAAAAGAACGGTTCATTAAACGATATTCTCTATGCAATAGATGGAGTTAAAGACGTGAACATCGTTTCACAGAATAATGAGATGAACAACTAAGAGAGAAGAACTATGAATAAAAGAAAAAGTATAACGATAGTGGTTATGCTCTTGCTATTTTCTCTTGCAGGTATATCTTTTGCAAAGCTTTCAGAAAAAAAATCAGATGCAGTAGATAGTAAAATCGTTGACTCAAGTGTAGGAATGACAGAAATTCCTGAAGATGGAATGGTAGATGATTCTTTTACTTCCCATCTTCCTCTTGTTGTATTAGACCTTGAGGAACAGGAAATTCCAGTAGCTTACAAATATGATTCTGATAAAGAAATCCTGGTACCTATTGATGGAATTGATCCTTATGTCTGCGGAAATGTTTATCTGTATGCAGGTAAAGACATAAATTCACTTAATGACGCGCCGCAGGTTTCTTCAGGCATGCATGTCAAGTACAGGGGAAATTCGTCGCTTTTTTATGATAAAAAGCAGTACAAGTTAGAACTTCTGGATGAGAATGGTGCCAAGAAAGATGAGAATCTTCTTGGCATGGGAGAAGATAGCGACTGGATATTAAACATTTCCATGTCGGATAAATCACTTCTTAGAAATTACCTTGCATATAATGTAGCAGGAGAAATTGATCCTTTTACACCGGATGTGCAGTACTGCGAAGTACTGATCAAAAAGGGCGATAAGTACGAGTATGAAGGCTTGTATCTTTTATGTGAGAGCATAAAAGTCTCCAAAGACAGAGTGGATATTTCAAGGTATAACAAGGACGGTCTTTCTTCATTTCTTGTGAAAAGAGACAGATATGATGAGGAGGCTGTGATACTTGATACCTGGGCAACTGAGCAGGGCCTTACTTATGGTTACCTATCACTTGAATATCCTAGAAGAGAGAAGCTATCTGCAGATTCTGTCAAAAACATACAGGATAATATAAATCAGGCTGAAAAGGTTATTTATTCTGACGATAAGCGAATTCTGGACACTTATCCTGATTATATAGATGAGACTTCATTTGTAGATTATTTCCTGATAAATGAATTTTTTGGTAATTATGACGCAGGAAATAACTCAACATATATGTATGCTGAACTTAATGGCAAAATCCATATCGGACCTGTATGGGATTTTGACGGAGCTATGGATAACTATCTGGATGCGATGGCTGATGATGACAAAATAGCCTTCCAAAGTAGAGCCTGGTTTGAAAGACTAATAGATTCCGACAGGTTTCTTATAGCACTTCAAAAGAGATATGCTCAACTTCTAAAGGGCAGCTTTGATAAGAAGCACATAAACAAGATTATTGATGATGCACTTGTTTATATGGGGAATGCCCGACTTAGAGATTATAGCAGGTGGCATAAATCATATGATGAATACAAACTGGTTAATTCAGAAGATGAATTTGGCATTTATGTTGACAGAAATGGTTACACATATGATGAGGAAGTACAAAAGCTAAGAGACTATGTCTCAGTTCACTCTGAGGCTGTTAATAAAGAACTCAGTAATTACGGCAATCATAATCTATATGTGTCATCCCTTGGTAAATATGGCAACTTTGCATGCCTGTTTATTGTATTCTTTCTGTGCTCAGTAATTATAGTTCGAAGAAAAGCATAAAGTATTAAAAGTATTGAAAAAGGGGAGAAAAATGAGGAAAAAGGATAAAAAGTATAATTTATTTCTTATAATTTCCACCATTCTAATGGTAGTTTACTTTGGCTGGAGACTTTTCTTTACATTTCCAACCAAGTATGGCCCTGTAGCTATTGTTTGTGCAGTTATCCTGTTTGTGTGTGAATTTGTTTCTGCAGTTGAGGCATTCATTCATCTTTTATCTTCGATGAATCCGGTTGTTCCTGAGAGACCAACTATTCCAAAGGAATGGTATCCGGATGTTGATGTGTTTATAGCAACACACAATGAATCTACAGACGTGCTATACAAGACTGTAAATGGCTGTAAATACATGAAATATCCTGATAAGAGTAAAGTACATATCTGGATCTGTGATGACGGATACAGAATGGAGGTCAAGGAACTGGCCGAGAAGATGGGAGTAGGCTGGCAGGGACTTCAGAATAATAAACTTGCCAAGGCAGGAAACCTTAACAATGCACTTGCACATACTTCTGCGCCTCTTGTTGTAACATTTGATGCAGACATGATTCCAACCAGAAATTTCCTGCTTGAGACAGTTCCATATTTCTTCCTTCCAAGAATGAAGAAACTTGAAAATGGCAAATGGGTTGAAAGAACTAAGGATGAGATCGATCCAAACTATAAGATTGGATTTATCCAGACTCCGCAGAACTTCTACAATCCGGATCTTTTCCAGTATAACCTATATGCAGAAGATAAAGTGCCTAACGAACAGGATTATTTCTTTAGAGAAATCAATGTTTCCAGAAATAAATCTAATTCACCAATATATGCTGGCTCAAATACAGTGATCAGTAGAAAGGCTTTGGAAGAAGTTGGTGGAATTGCTACTGGAACTATCACAGAAGATTTTGAGACCGGAATTCATATTCAGGGACGCGGATATTCCTGCTATGCGGTTGATAATGTTCTTGCACACGGACTTGCACCTGATTCAGTAGATTCACTTATTAAACAAAGGGAACGTTGGGGAAGAGGCTGTATTTATTCACTAAGGAAAATGCATATATGGACCAATAAGGAAATGCCATTGGCATCCAAGATAAGCTATTATTCCTGTCAGATTTATTGGTGGACATTCCTTAGAAGATTTGTATTTATACTATGCCCGATTATCTTTTCAGTATTTTCAATTCCTGTAATGGAATGTAAGCCTTGGGAGCTTTTGCTTTTCTGGCTTCCTTCCTATGTCATGTTTAATAAGGCTCAGGCATTGGAATCTGGAGATATTAGAACCAACAGATGGAGTAACATCATCGATACAGTTATGTTCCCATATTTGGTTATTCCGATTTGCCTCGAAGCAATGGGATTTCAGCAGCATAAGTTTGTTGTTACCAGAAAAGACCGTGTAATACAGGATACAAATGATGCCAAGCTTGCAATTCCTCATGGCATTTTGCTTGCATTTTCACTTATATCACTGGTAATTGCTTTATCTGATCTGATCAGATATAAGGCTGTAGGTAGTGTGATCATTATTTACTGGTTATGCGTAAATGCTTTTGCTCTTACTATGGCTATCTTCTTCATGATCGGCAGAAAAAATCTACGTATGACAGAAAGATATGATGTGTCACTTCCTGTAAAGGTCATTTTTAATGATCAGATTTTGTATGGAGATACAATTGATGTTTCTGAGACCGGTCTTGCGGTAAAAATGAATCAGTCAGTTCTTATTCCAAAAGGAACTGTAAGAATTCATGTCAAGACACATCACTACAATGCACATTTCAATGCTAAAGAAGTGTATGTTACTGACTATATTGATTCCGTTACTGGGGAGAAAATGTATCGATATAGCTTTGCTATTACTGAACTTGATGAGGAGAATAAGTCTCAGTATTACCAGCTCATATATGACAGAGAGCCATCTTTGCCAAGTTTCACAGCTAAAGAAGATAGCGTTTTTGCTAATCTGTCTGATAACTTTGAGGGGCGAATCGAAGGAGTTCATACTCAAAAGAGACGTCTATACAGAGTTTATGTTCATGAAGAAGTTAAGGAAGCAGATGGAAGTAAGGGATTTATGTATGATTACAATTACCGCTATGTAGCCCTTAACTGGAATGATCAGATTGGTAAAAAGACAAGAGAAATATTATTTGGAAAAGGCATTAATATGACATGTTCTTTTGTGAGATGCATAGATGATAATAGAGCTCTTTATAAGATAAAAAATAGTGATGACCTGATATTCAGCGACGATTTCGATTCCATTTTAAAGAGATGGGATGAAAAAATGGCGGGCTGATAGTAAAGGAGTTAGTTTTGGTATTTTCAAGTATTCCGTTCTTGTTATATTTTCTGCCAATAGTTTTGCTGGTCTATTATGCATTTTCTTTTTGTCGACCGGTTCAAAATATTTGGCTGTTTATAGCCAGTATTGTGTTTTATGCATGGGGAGAACCTGTTTATGTGATTCTCCTCCTTGCATCAATCCTGGTGAATTATATATTAGGACTGTTTGAGCAGAGTATTAGAGACAAAAATGATAAGGCTGCAAAGGCGGGGATCGTTGTTGCCTGTTTAGTTAACCTGGGACTTTTATTTGTCTTTAAATACCTCACATTCATTCTCACATCAGTTAATGATTTTGCTGGCATGGAACTGATTCAGGTTCCGGATATCAGATTGCCTATTGGCATTTCTTTTTTCACATTTCAGGCTTTGTCCTATGTGATTGATATATACAGAAAAGATACTGATGCTCAGAAAAACCCATTGTATGTTGGCTTATATATAGCCTTTTTCCCGCAGCTTATTGCAGGACCTATTGTAAGATACAAGACAATTGCAGAGCAGATAAAAAGCAGAAAGTCTACTTTGGACCTGTTTGCTAACGGCACAACCAGATTTGCTGTGGGAATTTCCAAAAAAGTATTACTAGCAAATAATATTGCAATTGTAGCTGATACTATATTCAGACTTACACAGACTACTAAAGAGTATTATTCAGTTCCAGTGACTATGGCATGGCTTGGCGGTATTTGCTATACGCTTCAGATCTATATGGATTTTTCGGCATATTCTGATATGGCTATTGGCCTCGGACAGATGTTTGGATTTTGCTTTGAAGAAAACTTCAATTATCCATATATAACAAAGTCTATTGGAGAATTCTGGAGAAGATGGCACATATCACTTGGAACTTGGTTTAAAGAATATGTCTATTTCCCACTTGGAGGATCGAGAGTTAAAAACAAGGACAAGATGGTCAGAAATACCCTTATAGTATGGATACTTACTGGTATTTGGCACGGCGCATATTGGACTTTCATTTTTTGGGGAATATACAATCTGATATTCATCATTTTTGAGAGAGTTGTAAGTTTTGAAAAAATCGAAGGACATGATTTTCTTAAACATATCTATTCACTGGTAGTTATCATGTTTGGATGGATAATGTTCAGGGCAGATACTCTTTATGAACTTGGTGAATATTTTGCCAACATGTTTGGACTTACTAATAATGCCTTTTACAATGCGCGAGTTGGAATGTTCCTTAAAGAATATGCCCTGGTTATCATTTTTTCTATTGTGTTCTCTATGCCTGTTGCAAGAATATGCAGAGAAAAGCTAGAGAAAATGGAAAATGGAGCCCTTAAGATTGGGCTTAAAAGTGCTTATGTTGTTGGATTAACAGCTGCTTTTACCTTTTCTGTGATCAGCATGGTAAAGGGTGGATACAATCCATTCATATATTTTAATTTCTAATAGAAGGAGGCTGTAATGAAAAATATAGAAAAATATGTATTTACAGCAATCTTCATTGCTGGTGTTGGAATATATTCTGTTTTATCTATTGTAAATGCATCAGAGCAAATTTACGAATGCTGTAGCGAAACTCAGATTGAGAGTACTGATGATGCTAAAAAAGTCATTTCTGATATCGAAGACGAGATGGTTAGCAATGTTGCGGCCAGATACGGTGTCATTGAGATATATGGTGAAACAAATAAGCTTCTTGGTAAGAATGAAATAAATGGCTTTGAATATGTTAGAGATAAAAATGGATTTTTAAGCCTCGGAAACTTTTGGAACGAGGTTCATGATACGGATGTCAAACCTCTTGCAGTAGAAACTGAGCATTTTTATGAATCTCTCAAGAAAAAAGGCATAAATATGTTGTATGTTTCATTTCCGCAGAAGGTATCGGATGAATGGACGGATGGATATAGTGGTATACCGTATGACGATTTCTCATATAAGAACAATATGTTCATGATACAGATGAGAAAGTATAGAATTCCGAATCTGGATCTTACTAAAACGCTGGAAGAATCCGGACTACCTTATGAAGAAATGTTCTTTAAAACGGATCACCATTGGACTAGTAAAGCGGCCTTTTTAGGCTTTCAGGCTATACTTGATAAACTTGATGAAATGGGAGTAGAGCTTGATCCAAATGGTTACTATCGTAACTTTGATAATTACAAAGTTATACATTACGAAGATATGATGCTTGGATCATCAGGAAGATCAGTAGGCCAGAGATATGCCGGCGGAAGAGAGAATTTTGATCTTTATTATATTGATGACGATACAGAGTATGAGTTTACTTACGGTGATAATAAGACAATATATGGTAAAGCTTCTGAAACTATAATTGATTTTAATGTTCCCGAAAAAATAGAAAAAGAACCTGATTCTATTTACACATTAAGTATGTATGACATGTACATGAGAGGAATCAGACCCAAGGTAAGAATAGATAATATAAACTCTCAAGGTCCAAAAGTTCTCATGATTACTGATTCTTATGCGTCACCAATAGGGGCTTGGCTGGCACCTATGTGCAGCAGGCTGGATTTCTTATGGGCTAACCGTAATGATGATGAAGCTATTGATAGATATATTGAGGAAAATGATTATGATCTGGTAATCGTCGGGCTATATCCTAACGATGTCAATTCAGAGTTTATACGATTCTCTTCATCAGATGATAACTAATCATATATAGAAAGGAAATAAAATGAAATCTACTATTTTTAATTTTTTATCTACGTCTAATACAGCTATGAGCTATGAAAACGTCCTTCTTAATTTTGTAGCTGCAACAATCATTGGACTTGTTATTTTCCTGTGCTACAAATTAACACATTCAAGGGCTGTTTACAGCGCAAAGTTTAACGTATCACTTCTTATGATGACAGTTATAACAACTCTTGTAATGAGTGTTATTGGTAATAATATAGCTCTTTCTCTTGGTATGGTGGGTGCTCTTTCAATTGTAAGATTTCGTACAGCTATCAAGGATGTAAGAGATACTGCGTATATTTTTTGGTGCATAGCAGTTGGTATCTGCTGCGGCGTTTCAGAGTATTTTCTCGTTGGAGTTGGAAGTCTTGTGATCTTCCTTGTACTTCTCTTACTTGGAGCTGTTCATTCAGACGATGTTTACCTTATAAGTGTTAAGGCAGATAGAAATGCAGAAAATGATATTTCTATGCTCATGACAAACGCTTTCAGAGGTAAAGCTAACATGAGAGTTAACAACTCAAATAGCAAATCTTGTGAACTCATCTATGAAGTTACAGGTAAAATGCTCAAGAAAAAAGTTAACGGACAGGATATAAAAGAAGAACTTTACAATATTGATTCAGTATCTATGGTAAATATCATTTGCCAGAGCGAAGAGATTAGCAGATAAAGGAAGACTCTTATGAGTAGGAACAGATTAACATGCGTTTGCATCGTTATATTGTCGCTTTTGGTTGGTATTGGTTTATATTCGTATCATCAAGAAGTTAATAAGGTTGAGAACTCAAGTCATTTTGAACATGTGGACAGGCTCCGTGAAGGAGCTGACCCTGGGCTTGGATTTGATGAATTTCCAAATGGAGATTATTCGGTAGATGAGAGCTTTACAAGTCACCTTCCTCTTGTTGTCATAGATCTTGGGAACGATGAAATTCCCTCATCATACTACTATGATGCCAGCGAAGAACGCTTTATTTTGAAGGATAACGTTGATCCATATATTAACGCAAATATTAGTATTATAAATAATGACGATAATATAAATCATCTTGGAGATGAACCTGAACTTGAATCACTTATGAAGATCAAGTACAGAGGAAACTCATCAATTCTTTATGATAAGCATCAGTACAGGTTTAAGCTTCTTGATGAAGATGGAAATCCTCGTAAATTAAATGTCCTTGGAATGGGTGAAGACTCAGAATGGATCATCAACATTTCCATGATTGATGAGTCACTTCTTAGAAACTATATGTGTTATTCCATTGCCGGTGAGTTTATGCCATATACTCCTGATGTACGTTTCTGTGAGGTTGTTATTAAAAAGGATACCGGATATGAGTATCAGGGACTATACCTTATGATGGAACCTGTACAACAGGGCAAGAACAGAGTTGAGATAAATAAGTATAATCCCAAAAATGACTTTACAAGTTACATAGTCAGAAGAGACAGATTTGATGAAGAGGGAATAATGCTTGATACCTTTGCTACACAAAATCAGTTGTGTTATGGGTATCTTGATCTTAAGTATCCATCAGGTGATGACGTTTCGGATAAGGTAATAGATTATGTTACTGATGATATCAGTAAAGTAGAAAAGATTCTTTTTTCCGATGATGAAGAAACCTTCCTGGAATATCCTCAGTATATAGATGTAGATTCATTTGTAGATTATTTTATCTTTAATGAATTCTTCACTAACTATGATGCAGGTAATAACTCAACATATCTATATAAGAACGATAGAGGTAAGCTCTGTATAGGACCGATTTGGGATTACGACAATATAGCAGATAATATTTCTGCATATTTGCTCGACCCTGAAGTTATAAGTTTTGAGGGACAGACCTGGTTTCCACAGCTTCTTCAATCTGAGGATTTCTGCAGAAAACTTGAAAAGAGATATACTGAACTTAGAAACAGTTATTTCTCAGACGAATATATTAATTCATTTGTAGATGATACTATATCTTATCTTGGCAACGCCAGACTTCGTGACTGGTCCAGATGGAATGAGCAATATACCGGTGGCAGATTTCAGCTTATTAAAGATAGATATGAAGTGACTGTAGATAGAAACTTTAATGACTACGATGATGTTTCGCAAAGACTTAAGGACATTCTTAATGAGCATGGAAGCTATATTTTACCGGAACTTCACAAATTGACTGTAGAATGCAGATACAAGGACGCTTATCGTATTCACTATGAGTATGCAGCTCTGTTTATGATAGTGTTCCTGTCTGCGGTAACGATAGCCAGACGAAAAGTATAAGAAAAATATATAATAATATGAAATGCCTCCAATAGTTCGACACATAGCCGTACTATTGGAGGCATTTTTTCTGATCATATTAAAAATGATCAAGTTATATTACAAGAAATAATAAAATGTAGATGTGATATTTCCATTAGTATATTCTGTAATTTCCGGAAAGAGCAAGGAGCGCAAACATATACAGACAGTTATCGTAATATCTTCTGACACCTTTTCTGAGTGGTTGATTCCAGAACCACTTTACCCATCTTGAGGCAATCTCCATTTCTTCATCTGTGCGTGCTGTAAGTGCACCCTGAGCAATAGTGGACAAAAGTCCAAGAGGGTGGAGCACAGGTCTGTCTGTCGGAGTACCATCAACCTTGTATTCGCATCTTACAGCTTCAAGGTCGGTTCCAAAGAAGTTCATCATGCGAAGAGGAACAGAAAAATGTCCGTGGTCATCAGAAAACCATACACTATCAAGGCCTATGTTAGCTGCAGTTCTGTAGGCATCACTAAAGAAATTACCGTAATATCCCCAAGGAAGTTCTTTGTCCATTGGTGTTCCGTCAAAGTTGGCATATTCAGCACTTAATCCAGTGTCTTTATGACAAGCGCTAACAAGATAATCACGGCTTACTTGAGCAGCTTTTTTGAAAAAGCTTCTGTCTTCTTCATTGGCCCAAAGGGCAAATAGCTCGTAAAAGTGCGGGAGATGATAGGATGGATCTGTATGTGGGCTTCCGGGAACAAATAATATCTGGTAATTATCCCTGTTCCACATAGGTTCACCGATACGTCCGTTTTCACCTTTGTGTATGCAGGCACTTAGAATATTACGAGCCTCTTTACTATATTCAAAGATCCCAAAGCCATCACCCCATCTGTGAGAAGCAAAGAAAAGAGCCATTGCGTAGAATTCTTCTCCGTCAGGAGCAGGGCCGTAGGCATTTTTGGTTCCATCAACCTGACAGGACCAGGCAAAGTAGCCTTCATTTTCTCCTTCATCCATAAACATATATGTTTTGGACCATTTCCAAATGCGGTCAAATTCTTCCTTCATATCAAGCTGAACGCACATCATCATACCGTAGGACATACCTTCAGTACGTGCGTCATTATTACCTGTATCGCACAGATATCCCATATCATTACCTGTTTCGTGATAAATACGCTCGTTATCATCGAAAAAGAAAGTCTGAACAGCCTTTTTAATTCTGTTATCTATTTCTTCCTGAGAAATACCGATTTCTTTTAAAAGATTTCTGTAGTTTCCTGTTTCATAAGCACCCATGTTAAATCCCCTTTATTGCGCGATTTTCTTAAGCAGTTTTATTAGCCTGGGTATTGTCTTTTTTGTTAACAATATTGGTGAGGTTTATATCAACAAGCTTGTATTTACTCTTTTTACCAAGAATAAGGTTGTGAATGTTCTGCAGAAGTATTGCTGATGGAACGCCAAGAGCGAATACTACAAGAACATATACGATGACGTATTTGATGTGGTGAGGAGACCTTACACCGCCGTCAAACTGCCATCCAAAGAGTTCTACAAATAATCCGTGGATAAGATAGAACTCAAGAGTGATAGTTCCCATAAACTTAAGGAATTTGTTGCCAATCTTAACTTTCATACCCATGAGCAGCCAGCACATTACAAACCAGGTGCAAAGGATAGAGTGGCCAAGAAGAGTGATTCTTCTGTTCATAATTATTACATTCTGTGGAAGCCAGCCTTCACCATAGTATCCGAACATATTTCCAAGCATCCTGGAACCTATGCGAATAGGATAGTATGCTGCAAGGAATACAATAAGAAAGGCCCAGTAATACTTCTGAACAAATGGAATGATCTTGTTCTCAAATTTAGCAAAAATAATACCTACAGGGAAAAGAATAGCGCAGTTGTACCACCACTCACCTCTGATCCAGAAATCATTGTGGTTGATCCTTGTTCCAAGAAGCATGTATCCGATTACCAGAGCAGTTGTTGCCGCTACAGCAAGCCCATCCTTTTTGATGAATCTAAATGATACATAGAAAAAGAGATAGAAGAATGGAAGAACAATTACATACCAGGTATTTGGATTACAAAGTTTGATGCTGGTAAGGTACAAGATAACCTGCATAGCATCCATTTTTTCGCCTATAAGAAGTCTTGCAACAAAGAAGATAAGCGTTGTTGAATAAAGAGCAAGAATTACAGGTAAAATACGTTTTTTGAAATAACCATTAAGGTAATTTTCTTTGGAATGGAAGCTCTTATAAACACCATATCCATTAAAAAATAAAAATACAGAAACAAGTAAGAAGCCCATATCTACAAAAATATCAAGACCGTGGACGATTCGGCTCTGAGGCTGAATCCAAGAAGCACAGGTTTTCTGTGCAATGTGGTGGAGCATAATACAGATGGCTAAAAAGCCTTGAAAAGCCTTGGTCTGCTCAAGAGAAAGGCCGTCATTAAAATTTTTACCCTTGGAAAACTTAGCTCCCCATAACAAAATAATAGGTAAAATTACGTAGACTGAATAAATTAAGTTTTTCATACATACCTCCATAAGTACATTTTTAATTGATAAATATAAATAATTCTCAGCCATAAAATTATTCATTTTATCCAATAACCCCACATAAATACTACCTTTTTGTGTATATATTTACTACGCATTTGTTTCTATTTAATTGTCATAAATTGCGAAAAAGAAAAGGAAAATAATAAAAGACAATAAAAAAGTTACCCTTTATCTTAGTGAAAAAGGGTAACATTTTTTGATAGTTAGAAATATATTTACAAATACTATTTACTCACCAAATACTGCAAGATAGTCTTTCTGGAACTTCTCGATACCAGCATCTGTAAGAGGATGATGAGTCATCTGCTCAATTACCTTGTAAGGAACTGTAGCGATGTCAGCACCTGCAAGAGCGCAATCTGTAACGTGCATAGGGTTACGGATTGAAGCAGCGATGATCTCTGTATCAATGCCATGAATGTTGAAGATTTCAGCAACTTCTGTAATAAGGTCTGTTCCACGGACGCTGATATCATCAAGTCTTCCAAGGAATGGGCTAACGTAAGCAGCACCTGCTCTTGCGCAAAGAAGAGCCTGGTTAGCTGTGAAGATAAGAGTCATGTTAACCTTGATGCCTTCGCTTGAAAGAACCTTACAAGCCTTAAGACCTTCGATTGTCATAGGAATCTTAACTACCATGTTCTTGTGAAGCTTGGCAATTTCACGACCCTCAGCAATCATTCCTTCAGCATCTGTTGTTGTAGCCTTAACCTCACCTGAGATAGGACCATCTACGATAGAAGCGATCTCTTTAACTACTTCGTAAACGTCTCTGCCTTCCTTGGCAATAAGTGATGGGTTAGTAGTTACACCGCAAATAACCCCCATGTCATTTGCTTTTCTGATTTCTTCAATATTGGCTGTGTCAACGAATAATTTCATACCTAATACTCCTTTTATTTTATGTAAATAAACAACAGATTTATAATATCACGATAATATTTTCATTTGTTATCTATTTTTGCTTATTTTTGACTATTTAATGCTACGAAATAAGTAAAGAGCATTGACTAACATGATTTAAAGCGTTAAAGTATTAAAGACAGCTATTTTAAATAACGTATGGGGAATAATTGGAGGGTACTATGATCATCAAAATTCTTTTGCTTCTTGTTTTCTTTGCAACTATGTTGGCTATCGGCTTTATCTGCAGGAAGAATTCTACTGATGTTAATGGCTTTGTTCTTGGCGGTAGATCTGTTGGGCCGTGGGTTACAGCTTTTGCTTACGGAACGTCTTATTTTTCAGCGGTTATTTTTGTTGGATATGCAGGTCAGTTTGGCTGGAAATATGGAATAGCAGCCACGTGGGTTGGAATAGGAAACGCGCTTATCGGTTCACTCCTTGCATGGAGAATCCTGGGAAGAAGAACGAGGATCATGACTCAGCACCTTAATTCTGCAACTATGCCTCAGTTTTTTGCAGCGAGATTTGGCGGAAATTCACTCAAGATTGCAGCTTCTGTTATTACATTTATATTCCTTATTCCTTATACAGCTTCTCTTTATAACGGACTTTCAAGGCTTTTTGGAATGGCCTTTAATATTGATTACTCAGTATGCGTTATCGTTATGGCTGTACTGACAGGTATCTATGTTATAGCAGGCGGATACATGGCAACAGCTATAAATGATTTTATTCAGGGTATACTAATGCTTGTTGGCATTAGTGCGGTTGTTTTATCAGTCCTTGGAAGTAAAGGCGGATTTATTGCTTCACTTGATGGACTTGCGCGTATTTCAGATGAAACAGTATCAACAACTCCTGGAATATTTGCTTCATTCTTTGGACCGGATCCACTTAACCTTCTTGGCGTAGTTATCTTAACATCTCTCGGAACATGGGGACTTCCACAGATGGTTCAGAAATTCTATGCGATCAAGAGTGAGAAATCAATCTCAAAGGGAACTATAGTATCAACAATGTTTGCTTTTATTGTTGCAGGCGGATGCTATTTCCTTGGCGGATTTGGAAGACTATTTTCAGACAGAGTAGACATTGCTGCCGGCGGCTATGACAGTATTATTCCTGCTATGCTATCAGGACTTCCAGATATACTTATTGCAATTGTAGTAGTTCTTGTTCTATCTGCTTCCATGTCAACTTTGTCATCACTTGTTCTTACAAGCAGTTCAACACTTACACTGGACCTCTTAAAGGGACATGTTGTAAAAGATATGAATGAAAAAAAGCAGCTTTTTATCATGAGATTTTTGATTGTCGTATTTGTAGCTATTTCTGTGATCATAGCAATTGTACAGTATAAGCAGAATGTTACATTTATCGCTCAGCTTATGGGCGTTTCATGGGGTGCACTTGCAGGGGCTTTCCTTGCACCTTTCTTATATGGACTTTACTGGAAGGGTACTTCCAAGGCAGGTGTTTGGTGCAGCTTTGTCTTTTCTACTGTTGTGATGCTTGCCAATATGCTTGTTCGCAGTAGTTTCCCGGCTCTTTTACAGTCACCCATTAATGCCGGCGCATTCTGTATGCTTGCGGGACTTGTCATTGTTCCTGTTGTTTCTGTATTTACCAAAAAGCCTGATAAGAAGCTGGTGAACAGTGCATTTGCGTGCTATGATAAAGAAGTTATGGTTCATCAGAGTGTATCCCTTTCTGATGAAGGAGAGGGAGTAGCTTGATAATTTCTGGGAGGAGTATATGAATATCAGAAGAGCAAGACTTACGGATACAGAGAAAATTTTAGAACTACTGGGGCAGGTCCTTGAACTGCATGCTCATATAAGACCTGATATTTTTATCTCCGGAACGACCAAGTATACTCATGATGAGTTAAAAGAGATTATTAGTGATGATAACAGACCTATTTATGTAGCTGTTGATGAAAATGATGAGGTTATGGGCTATGCCTTTTGCATTATTAAAAAGCAGCCTTTCTCTACCAATATGGTTCCTTTTACTTCTTTGTTCATTGATGATCTGTGCGTTGATCAGCATTTTAGAGACAGACATGTCGGCACAAGACTCTTTGAATACGTCAAGAGAGAGGCAAAACGCCTTGGATGCTATGAAATTAGTCTTAATGTCTGGGAGGGTAATGATAGTGCCAGACGTTTTTATGACAAAATGGGTATGAGAATTAAAGAGACACAGATGGAGTTCATTTTATGAACTCCTTTTTTTATGATATAGTAAATTTCTCCGAAATTCCTATATCATAAAAAACGCTCCGCTATGGATGCGCACTCGCGCGATAGGTAAATGTTGCATAAATGCAACCGCGCTCGGCGCGAGCATGTTGCAAGCAACATGCTTTCTTGTTGTGATATAATTAATGTGTTATCGTAATCTAGTTTAAAAGGTCATATATAGGAGCATATATGGACGACGAGATCAGAGCACAGCTAAGAAAATATAATTCTAATATTTCTATAAGCGGAGTATTCATAATCCTTTATTCCCTTTGGATTGCTATCAAATTTTATTTATCAATTGCTTTTGGACCTGAAAGCTTTAGAGATTACTTTGAAATGAGCGAGAGCGAATATCAGGAAGCTCGTTTTATACTTATATTTGTTTTTGGCTTTTTTTTATTTATTGCTATTTTATTTCATGTGCGGATTGGTCTTGGCGGAATTCGCTTTGGGCAACTATATGCTAATTCATCCAGCACTCTTTTAGGAAAGCAGGGTAAGATTAAAAAGAAGGGATTTATAATATGGGCCATTATTTATTTTGTGCTCACAGTTATGAGTCTTCCCTCTGATTTTATCGGCCTTAGAGATATAGACACTATAGATACGGCAATAGCAACGCTTATTCTTGACATTACACTTTCTTTTCTACTATTTGACATGATCTATTCGGCATATAAAGTCATAAAGATCAATAATCAGCTGAAAGAAGGATAATTATGCAGGAAGATTTTCATTATTATGCCACATATTGCGCTGCAATCATATCAGGATATGAGCATGAACAGGCTCTTGATATAGCCTATAGTGCTCAGCTCGTGGATCTTTGTTCCAAAACCTTTTTGAACAGGATAAAAGCTCCTCACATTGCTGCTACAACTCAGCTACAGTTGGAGATGATGGATGCTCGTACTGACGTCATTGGTTTGCAGGAGATAACAAGGATATGGGCTTCGTTTCATTTTTTACCATATGATCTGTATGCGCAAAAAGAACACAGAACCAAGAGATATATGATGAGATACAGGCTGATTTGCAGACCTAATGGGGATTTAGTTGTTAAAACAGTTGAGCTTGCCAAAAACAGGCCTCTTCAATCTGTTGGTATAGCCATGCACGTTCTTGCTGATACCTGGGCGCACATGAATTTTGCGGGAACACCATCACTTGTGATCAACAATACTACGGCAGAGTTTACAGAATTTGTGCAAGCTGATGAGGGAGAAAAAGAGGTAGAACGCAAGATAAAATTCAGGCATAATCCATCTGCTCCTGACGATCTTGAAAAGGGAATATTTACGAATAGTCTTTTTCAGGGGAATGAACATTCTGTTATGAATCTTGGACATGGGAGAGCAGGACATCTTCCGGACTATTCCTACATGAAGTATAGATATGTACCGGCCTGGAATGACTATAAGGATATCATCAAAGACAATCCATCTGATTACATGATGGCCTTTACTCAGATGATAACAGCTCTTAAGTACCTGAATGGGAAAATAGAGAGATTTGAAAAGGAAACTTACGATTATGATGCAATAGAAGAATATAGGGATAGAATTGACGATATACTTAGAAAAAGACAGCACAATGCTTGCGATGACTGGAAGAAATTCGGAGAAGAACTTTCGGGAAAAGAGATACCGGATTTTGATCTTGAAAAATATGTTGATGAATTTGTCAGATCGAATAAACGAAACAGAAATAATACATTTCTTGCTAAATTTATAATGGGTGCCATTGCCCATAAAGGCATGGTTACTAATGAAATATTTAAATCCGGGAACTTACTTGCGGGATTTACCAAAGAAATCAGGATTCCAAGAAAAGAGGAGACTGCATGACGCGTTTTCAAAAAATAACTACATTGTCGATGGCTCTTTTGTCTATTTCTCTGGCAATTATTTTGATATTATATCCTGAAATGGGCTATGTATTCATTCTGTTAATAATTTCTATAGCGTTTCTTGCTGCCGGAATAAAAGGCCTTTATAACTATTTTACGTTGTCGAGATTTATGGTTGGAGGGAAAAGGTCTCTTTATCAAGGAATCTTTTTGCTTGATATAGGTATATTTACAAGTACTTTATATGATCTTCCAAAGACCTATATTTTGATATACCTTGCGCTGATTCATGGATTTTCAGGGCTTGTAGAAGTTCTTAGAGTTAATGAAACGAGAAAATACGGGGCAAAGACCTGGAAGCTAAAGCTTTCACATGGAATCATTGATATAGCTCTTGCGATAGCATGTTTTGCTTTTAGTTCCAGACCTGCCACCCTTGTATTTATATATTGCTTTGGACTTATTTATTCTGCACTTGGCAAGATAATATCTGTTTTCAGAAAGAATACATTTATTTATATTCAGTAGGAACGTTATCAGATATTTGCAATGTCTTCCTGTGTGAGAAGCTTAAGTCCCTTGCCTGCAAGCTTTGCCTCTGCAGCTTTAGTGTCACCTACGCGGAAAATCATATATGCGTGACCTAAAGTACCTCTTCCGGGAAAGGCATACATGTATTCTATATTTACTTCTGCCTCTGCAAATACTTCGAGAAGTTTATCCAGTCCGCCTGCTTCATCTGGTATTTCTATAGCAAGAACAGGAGTGAGGCTTGCAACAAAGTCATTATCTTTTAATGTGTTTACTGCTTCTAATGCGTCGTCAACAATGATCCTGGCAATTCCAAAGTCTTTAGTCTCTGCAAGCGAAGTGGCACGCATATCAATATTATTCTTTGCCATTACACTTGTGAGCTTTTTGAGAGTTCCAGGCTTGTTTTCCAGAAAAACTGATATTTGTTTAATACTCATTGTTTTCTCCCTTTTGTATAAACCGAATAGTATATTTGCCGGCTTTTGATGGATGTATTTCCACTTTCATTATATCTTACGTTTATCAATTACGCGAATAGCTTTGCCTTCGCTTCTTGCAATTGACTTAGGGGCAAGAAGAGATATTCTGACCTTTATTCCAAGCATGGAATGCATGTCAGCAGCAAGCTTTTTCTGGCGTTCCTCTATTTCTCCTACATTATCAGTGAACATCTCAGGTGTCATTTCAACCTGAACATCTAAAGAGTCGGTGTTGTTCTGACGATCGACGACGATTTGATAATTTGCAGGATAACCATTATTGATAAGAACAGTTTCAATCTGACTTGGAAATACATTAACGCCTCTGACTATAAGCATGTCATCTGAACGTCCCATAGGCTTGGCCATTTTGATGAATGTTCTTCCACAGGAACACTTGCCTCTGGAAAGCTTACAAATATCGCGAGTTCTGTAGCGGAGCATTGGAAAAGCTTTTTTGTCTATTGCAGTAAACACAAGCTCGCCCTGTGATCCTTCAGGAAGAACTTCTTCTGTTTCAGGGTCTATTATTTCGGCAATGAAATGATCTTCGTTGATATGCATGCCATCCTGAGCCGAACATTCAAAAGCAACACCGGGACCGGATAATTCGGTGAGTCCGTAGATATCAAAAGCTTTTATTCCAAGAGTGTTCTGAATTTCTGTACGCATTTCTTCACTCCAGGCTTCTGCACCAAAAATTCCAGCCTTTAACGGAATGTCTTCAGGCTTATAGCCTTCTTCCTTGTATCTTTCAGAAAGGTAAGCAGCATAGCTTGGAGTACAGCATAGGATAGTAGCCTGCAGGTCCTGGATAAACATCATCTGTCTGTCAGTGTTTCCGGAACTTATAGGGACAGTAAGACATCCTACTTTATGAGAGCCACCGTTTAGGCCGGCACCACCTGTGAACAAGCCGAATCCGTAGGCTATCTGACATACGTCCTCATTACTTCCGCCTGCTGCTACAATTGCTCTTGCACAGCAATCTTCCCATAAATCAATATCTTCCTGAGTATAAAAAGCTACAACTCTTTTTCCGGTTGTTCCGGAGGTGGAATGAATACGCACACAGTCCTTCATAGGGACACCGAGAAGACCTGTGGGATATGCATCCCTTAAATCTTTTTTGGAGAGAAAGGGAAGCTTGTGAAGATCATCTATAGATTTGATGTCATCTGGTGTTATACCTTTTTCTTCCATTTTTTTGCGATAATATGGAACATTGTCCCAAACGTGTTTTACCTGCTCTACAAGTTTTTGACTCTGTATTTCGCGAAGCTTTTCTTCGGATGCTGTTTCTATATCCTGTTGATAATATTTTTCCATGATATTCTCCCGGCAAACTTTTCCCATAAATGTTCGTTAGTTATTGGTAAATAAGTATTAAGCGTGATTTTTTCCAAGCTCAAAAGCCTTTTTGTTCATTTCAAGGAATTTGGATGGAACATTGGCTTCTAGTGATTTCATCCATGCTTCTTCCGGAAGGTCAAAGTAGTGAGAGAGTCTTCCGAGAAGGACAATATTAACAGCTTTTGCTGAACCGGCTTCCGTAGCCAGTGACAAGCAGTCGAGCGCATCGACTTTAGCGCCGCTTTCCTTTAATTTATTTATAAGCTTTTTAGGATATTCAGCAGCACCTGTGATAACAGGCATTGGATCTATCTGCTGAGTATTTGTGACAATCTGTCCATCTTTTTTGAGAAATGGAAGCCATCTGGCTGCTTCGAGAGCTTCAAAAGAAACAATGAAGTCAGCTTCGCCTTTATCTATAACAGGAGAGTAGACCTTATCACCATATCTTACGTATGTGACAACGCTGCCTCCTCTTTGACTCATTCCATGAACTTCAGATACTTTGACATCATATCCCTGATTAAGCAAAAGATGTCCAAGTAATTTACTGGCAAGAAGAGACCCCTGTCCTCCAACGCCAACGATCATAATATTCTTAGTTTCCATATTGATCAAGCCTTCCTTTCCGGAGACTCAAATGCTCCTACTGGACAAAGCTGGCTACAAACATTGCAGCCTACGCAAAGAGTCGTATCGATATTTGCCTTGCCATTTTTCATAGAAATAGCAGGACAGCCAATTCTCATGCAGGATTTGCAGCCTACGCACTTATCAGTATTTACCTTAAGAGGAGGATTGTGCTTAACATATTTAAGAAGAGCGCAAGGCCTTCTGGAAATGATTACAGAAGGAGCATTGGCTGCTAATTCCTCTTTGAGAACTTTGTCGCATTCTTCAAGATTATATGGATCAACAACTCTTACTCGTTCAAAGCCCATAGCTCTGCACAGAGCTTCAAGATCGATCTTTCCGGCAGGATCGCCCTTAATGTTATAGCCTGTTGTCGGGTTCTGCTGATGTCCTGTCATTCCGGTAATAGAGTTATCAACGATTATGATAGTTGAATTAGACTGGTTATATGCAACATTTGCAAGCCCGGTCATACCTGAGTGCATGAATGTAGAATCGCCTATAACAGCTACAGTTTTATGTTCACTTTCTGCGCCTCTTACCTTGTTAAAACCATGAAGTGCTCCAATTGATGCCCCCATGCAAAGTGTCATCTCTATTGCTCCGAGTGGAGGAACTGCGCCAAGAGTGTAGCAACCGATATCGCCAAGAACAGTACAGTTATTCTTTTTGAGAGTGTAGAACAACCCTCTGTGAGGACAGCCTGCGCACATTACAGGCGGTCTGTTTGGTATATTTTCTTCGAGGGCAAAAGAGTCTGCTGTCTCCAAGCCAAAAGCTTTTGCTATGAGTGTTTGAGAAAACTCATCACATATTGGAAGTAGGTCTTTGCCTGTTACTTTCAGTCCAAGAGCTTTAACATGGTTTTCAATAATTGGATCAAGTTCTTCTACAACGTAGAGTTTTTCAACTTTGGCTGCAAAATCCCTGATGAGTTTTTCAGGTAGAGGATTGGTCATGCCAAGCTTTAATACACTTACGTTTTCGCCAAATACTTCTTTTACATACTGATAGGATGTAGAGCAGGTGATAATACCTATTTTGGTATCACCCATTTCAACTCTGTTAAGAGGACAGTTTTCAGCGTAAGCTATCAGATCTTTTGTACGCTGTTCAACTATCGGGTGACGCTTTTTGGCATTACCCGGCATCATGACATATTTAGCTATGTTTTTCTCATAAGGTTTATCGGGAACGATTCTTTCACCGGTCTCAACAATTGACTGTGAATGAGCAACTCTTGTACACATTTTGAGAAGGACAGGAGTGTCGAACTTTTCTGAGATTTCATATGCAAGCTTAGTATATTCAAGTGCTTCTGCAGAATCTGAAGGCTCAATCATAGGCACTTTGGCTGCAATTGCATGATGTCTTGAATCCTGTTCATTTTGAGATGAATGCATTCCTGCATCATCGGCAACAACAATAACAAGGCCTGCATTGACACCTGTGTATGACATTGTATAAAGAGGATCTGCTGCAACGTTAAGACCAACGTGCTTCTGAGCACAAAAGGCTCTTCGACCGGCGAGAGAAGCACCAAAAGCAGATTCCATAGCTACCTTCTCATTGGGCGCCCACTCGCAGTATATTTCATCATATTTAGCAGCTTCTTCAGTTACCTCGGTACTGGGAGTTCCGGGATAACTTGAGATAAAACAGACTCCGGCTTCGAAAAGCCCGCGGGCAACTGCCTTATTGCCAAGCATGAGCTGCTTACAGTTATCAAAACTCATTAATATTTCCTCCTACCAACCTTTTTTACGTACACACTTATATTTTAATTCCGAAATTAGCAAACCACAAAATATGTTTGCGATTTAAAGTGCTAAAGTGATACTTATACTAGAATAATAAAATTATCAAACAAAATCAAGATATAATAATCATTTATTGTTGTGTTGTGAATATAGTTTGACCTTTCTTTAATAATTGTATATACTATACTTTAGTACTTTAAAGCGTACAAGAGGGAGATTACAATAAAATGCCGATTACAGATTTACTTGAAAGGAATAGTAAACTATATGGGGATGAGGTTGCTCTTGTTGAGATCAACCCCGAGATAAAGGAAGAACAGAGGGTTACCTGGAAAGAATATGAGCTTATTCAACCAACTTCAAGTTCATACTACAGAAGGCAGATAACCTGGTCTGTATTTGACGAAAAGGCAAACAGAGTTGCCAACATGCTTATGGACAGAGGAATAAAGAAAGGGCAGAAATGTGCGATCTTGCTGATGAACTGCCTTGAATGGCTGCCTATCTATTTTGGTATTCTAAAATCAGGAGCCATAGCTGTTCCTCTTAATTTCAGATTTGATTCAGAAGAAATTGATTATTGCTTAAAAGCTTCTGATTCCGAGGTTTTGTTCTATGGACCTGAATTTATAGGACGTATTGAGAACATCGCAGAAAAGCTAAAAAAAGAAATGCTTCTTTTTTATGTTGGGGATCAGTGCCCGCCATTTGCAGAAGATTATTACAGGCAGGTTTCCAATGCTTCATCTATAGCTCCGAGAGTGCTTATTGAAGACAGCGATGATGCAGCTATTTATTTTTCTTCCGGTACTACGGGCTTTCCAAAGGCTATCTTGCATATTCATACTGCTCTTATGCAGTCTGCCAAGATGGAAGCAATGCATCATGAAACTACTCACAGCGACTGCTTTTTATGCATTCCTCCTCTTTATCATACTGGAGCCAAGATGCACTGGTTTGGTTCTCTTTATACAGGTAGCAGAGCAGTTCTTTTAAAAGGAAATTCACCTGAATCAATTTTCAGGGCTGTTTCGGAAGAGCATTGCACGATAGTCTGGCTTCTTGTTCCATGGGCACAGGATATTCTGGCTGCTCTTGACAGCGGGAAAATTAAAATAGAAGATTACAAGCTCTCACAATGGAGATTGATGCACATTGGTGCGCAGCCTATTCCACCAAGCCTTGTAAGACACTGGCTTGAGTATTTTCCTCATCATAAATATGACACTAACTATGGTCTTTCTGAGTCTACAGGCCCTGGCTGTGTTCACCTTGGTATGGAGAATGTTCATAAAGTTGGCGCAATCGGTGTTCCCGGATATGGCTGGAAAACCAAGATAGTTGATGAAGATGGAAATCCTGTTTCACAGGGAGAAATTGGAGAGCTCTGCGTAAAAGGCCCGGGTGTTATGGTCTGCTATTACAAGAATCAGGAAGCAACAGATGAAATACTCAAAAATGGATGGCTCTTTACAGGTGACATGGCCAGACAGGACGAGGATGGTTTTATTTTCCTGGTCGATCGTAAAAAAGACGTAATAATTTCCGGAGGTGAGAACCTGTATCCTGTCCAGATTGAGAATTTCCTTATGAAAAATGACAAGATACATGATGCAGCAGTAATTGGACTATCTGATCCAAGACTTGGGGAGATTGCTGCAGCAATAATCCAGGTAAAAGAGGGCATGACTCTGACAGAAGATGAGGTTGAAGCCTTCTGTGTAGACCTTCCGAGATATAAGAGACCAAGGAAGATCATCTTTGATAATGTCATCAGAAATGCCACAGGCAAGATAGATAAGCCAAAGCTGCGTCAAAAGTACTGTGGAGACCATTTGGTAGAGAAACAGAATCAGGCATAAAACTATAATTTAATTAATTAGGCAACATTGCATATTTACAACGAAAATTGGTTTAAAAAGGATATCAGTTTACGAAAACTGATATCCTTTTTTCGTTGATAATATATCGCTACTTAATAAGAAAAAGTGTTAAGTAAAATGTAACAAAAATTAAAAATCAGTTAAAAATATATTAAAAAACATTTACAATCTAAAACGTTTAAGCTAATATAAATGTAGAAATTTACTGACAATTACAAGAGATGTTTGCAAAAATAGCAAAAATGTAAAAGCTTTCAGAATACTACGAATATTGTAACAATTCTGTAACTGCCTGTTTATCATCATTTCGCGGAAACTCAAAGTAGATTTTTATGATATCTAGCGCGCAGATATCGTTTAAATAATTAAACTATATAAGGAGGGAATGTGTTTTATGCATAAAGTTACTAAAGCTTTTTGCAAAAAAGCATTGGTAAGTTCATTATCAGCATTTATGGTGATTGGAGGACTTAGTTTTCCGTCAGTCAGCGTAAAGGCAGCTGGTAATTATAATTATGGGGATGCGCTGGCTAAATCATTGTTATTCTATCAGCTTCAGGAATCAGGTAAGCTTTCAGAGGAAACCTTATCAAGAACAAACTGGAGAGCAGATTCTGGTCTTAAGGATGGACAGGACAATGGACTTGATCTTACCGGTGGATGGTACGATGCAGGTGACAATGTTAAGTTCAATCTTCCTATGGCTTATTCTTCAATGGTACTTGGATGGTCATACCTCAACAACCCTGAAGCATATGCTAAATCAGGACAGACAAAATGGATGCTTCATGACATCAAGTGGGCTAATGACTACTTTGTAAAGTGTAATCCTGATTCAAGAACTTATTATTATCAGGTAGGTGATGGTGGCAAGGATCATGGATTCTGGGGTGCGCCTGAGCTTGTTGAAGCTAAAATGGACAGACCTTCATTTAAGGTTGATGACACATCTGCAGGCGGTGGTTCATGCGTAACTGGTGAAGCCGCAGCATCATTGGCAGTTGCATCTTTAGTATTAAAGGACAGTGATCCTTCAAGAAGTGCTGAGTATCTTGCACATGCCAAGACATTGTATGGCATGGCTGAGAGAGCAAAATCAGATGCAGGTTACACAGCAGCAAGCGGATTCTATACATCTTACAGTGGATTCTATGATGAGCTTTCACTTGCAGGCTGCTGGTTATACAAAGCTACTGGAGATAAGACTTATCTTGAAAAAGCAGAACAGTATGCCGAGAATTTTGGAACAGAGTTCCAGGGCGGCACAGAAATGGCTTACTCATGGACAATGTCTTGGGATGACACACACATGGGTGCTTGCCTTCTTCTTGCAGAACTTACAGGAAAAGATAAATACTATACACCAATCGAGAACAGTATTGATTGCTGGAATGGTAAACTTAAGGGATCAAATCCTGTAACAATTACTCCTGGTGGACTTTCATTCCTTAGTGAATGGGGAAGCGTACGTTATGCTTGTAACCAGGCTTTCATCGATACTATTT
Organism: Butyrivibrio proteoclasticus B316; assembly: GCF_000145035.1. Taxonomy (NCBI): domain Bacteria; kingdom Bacillati; phylum Bacillota; class Clostridia; order Lachnospirales; family Lachnospiraceae; genus Butyrivibrio; species Butyrivibrio proteoclasticus. The sequence goes on along the minus strand of NC_014387.1, from coordinate 1,846,011 downwards.
ATTTAGGACTTGAGAAGGCTGACAGACAGCACATTGAGGGCGCTAACGCTTATATTGAGAGAACTATCAATTATACACTTGGAAGCAATGGTCAGAATTTCATGGTTGGCTACAACTCACAGTCACCTAAGAATCCTCACCACAGAGCTGCTCATGGTTGCTGGTCAAATAACTTAAATGCAGAGCCTGAGAATTCAAGACATACACTTGTTGGTGCTATCGTTGGCGGACCTGGTTCAGCTAATGATTCTTACAAGGATGTTCGTTCAGATTATCAGGCAAACGAAGTTGCTTGCGATTACAATGCTGGATTCACAGGTGCATGTGCTTATCTTTATGAGAAGAATGGATTTGGCGCTGTTACAACACCATCAGCTATCGAGAACACAGACGGAAAAGAGTTTGTTCTTAGAGCCGGCATCAATGCTCAGGATAAGAATAACAAGATCAACTTTGTAGAGATCAAGGCTGTTATTGAGAACCATACAGCTTGGCCTGCAAGAGTAACAGATAACTTAACACTTCGTATGTTCTTTGACCTTAGTGATGTTTTGGCACAGGGCTACAGTGCTTCTGATATGAAGATTTCTACTACATATATGCAGCACAAGGTTAATATTTCTGAGTTTAAGAAGTCAGATAAAGATGGAATCTACTATGTAGATGTTAACCTTGCCGGTGCTCAGATCTATCCTGGCGGACAGAGTGAGTGTAAGTGCGAGCTTCAGATCAGATTCACAGCTCCTGGTAAGTGGGATTATTCAAACAGCCCTTGCGTAAAGGGACTTGGCGGAACAAGCAACAATCAGATGACTACACCTGATGGTATGCAGTTGTTTGAAGGTTCTACACTTGTTCTTGGTGAAGGCTTTGTTGCTCCTGATCCAGTTGTTATCGTAGATCCAGATCCAACACCAGTAGATCCAGATCCGACACCAGTAGATCCAGATCCGACACCGGTAGATCCAGACCCAACACCAGTAGATCCAGATCCAACACCGGTTGATCCAGATCCAACACCGGTTGACCCGGATCCAACACCGGTTGACCCGGATCCAACACCAGTTGTTACTGGCGAAGTTACTGCTGAGTATACACTTAATAACTGGGGTTCAGGTTATCAGGTTCTCATCAAGGTTAAGAATGATTCAGCATCAAGGATTAATTCCTGGACACTTAAGGTTAATAAGAATGATGTAGGAATTGACTCAAGCTGGTGCGTAAACGTCGACGAAGATTCTAACTACTATATTATTACTCCAATGTCATGGAATGCTTCTCTTGAACCAGGCGGTTCAACTGAATTTGGTATTCAGGGATCAAGCCATATTGGAAATACAGTAGAGATCATTGCTGAAGGCAAGTAATTTTAAGACATGAGAATTTTAAGCTAATTATATCAGAGCCAAGCATGAGTTTTTTCACTTGGCTCTGATTTTTCCTAAAAGTTTTTTGGAGGAGTTTTATAGATGCGAAAAAGTATAAAAAGCTTTTGCAGTAAGGCACTTATAGGTACACTTTCAGCTGTACTTGTTGCAGGTTCTGGTTTGACTACTCTTGATGTATATGCTGCAAATACACAGGTAAATGCCTCTTTTGAAACAAATTTAACAACTGAATATACCATTAATAACTGGGGCTCAGGCTATCAGGTTCTTATTAAAGTTAAAAATGCTACAACTAAACGTGCAGATAACTGGGCATTAAAGGTTAATAAAAATGATGTTTCAATAGATTCTAGCTGGAACGTAAAAATAACAGAAAATGGAAACTATTACGAGATAAGTCCTATGGAGTGGAATAAGACTATAGAACCCGGACAGGCAGTAGAATTTGGAATCCAAGGCTCAGGTCATGTTGGAAACAGTATAGAAATATTGACAAGTGGCAGTATAAGTGGTGGCGGAGAGGTTGTAGATCCTGATCCAACACCGGTTGACCCGGATCCAACTCCTGTAGACCCAGATCCGACGCCGGTTGATCCTGACCCGACACCGGTAGATCCGGATCCAACACCTGTAGATCCAACACCAACACCTGATCCTCATCAGGGAGATGCAGTTACAGGTGATGACTGGCTTCATGCAAAGGGCGGCAGAATATATGACAAATATGGACATGAGGTTTATTTAACAGGTGCCAACTGGTTTGGTTTTAACTGCTCAGAGAGAGTATTTCATGGTCTTTGGAGTGCCAATATGACAGATGTTGTAGAAGGCATGGCAGATCATGGTATTAACCTTGTTCGAGTACCAATTTCTACTGAACTTCTTTTTGAATGGAAGTCTGGCAAAAACGTCAAAGTAAATATTAACTCATATGCCAATCCTGAACTTAAAAGAGCTGATGGCTCTGATATGGGATCAAGAGAAGTATTTGATGTTTTCCTTGCATTATGTAAAGAAAACGGTATCAAGGTTATGATGGACTGCCATAGTGCAGATGCCAATAATTCAGGCCATAATTATAACGTATGGTATGGTCCAAATGGCTTTACTACACAGGACTGGATCGATGGATGGACATGGTTTGTAAATGAATACAAGAACGATGATACGATCATTGCCTGCGATCTTAAGAATGAGCCTCACGGTAAGTTCTCCCAGTCTGAAAAAGTTTCAGCCAAGTGGGATAACTCAACAGATGAGAATAACTGGAGATATGCAGCAAGCCGCTGTGGCAAGGCAATTCTTGCAATCAATCCTAACCTTCTTATCATGGTAGAAGGCATTGAGGAAACACCAAGACCGGGATTTGACTATAATTCAGGAACCCAGGATCCAAATGCAACAGAGGATCAGCTCAAATACTATGGCGACTGGTGGGGAGGAAATTTAAGACTTGCAGGGGACCTTCCTGTAGACCTTGGAGCATATCAGAGTCAGCTTGTTTATTCACCACATGACTATGGCCCACTTGTATATGAGCAGTCATGGTTTAAAAAAGATTTTTCTGAAAAGACACTTCTTGCTGATGTTTGGTATGACAACTGGTTCTATCTTCAGGATCAGCAGATAGCTCCTATTCTAATCGGTGAATGGGGCGGATTTATGGATGGTGGAAGCAATGAGAAGTACCTTAATATAATGGCTAATTTCATTGCCAAGAACAAAATCAATCATACTTTCTGGTGCATCAACCCCAACTCCGGTGACACAGGCGGACTTCTTGAAGGAGACTGGGTTACATGGGATGCTGCCAAGTATAATATGATGAAAAAGACTCTTTGGTCTGATTCAAAGACTGGCAGATTTGTCGGACTTGACCATGAGATTCCTCTTGGATCAAAGGGCGAGACAGTAACAGAGTTCTACAGATAATTTAATAGAAGAAAAACTAAGAAGATTTTCTGTTATCATGAGGATTTTGGTGCAGAAAATCTTCTTAATTGTGTCAAAAAAGTATCAGGTAAAATGTTTTTATATTTTATACTATGAAGATATAAATATTTTTAGCTCTTTTGTGTTAATATAGAAAATACATATTAAAACAATGGGGAAAGAAATGAAAAGAGAAGTAAAAATCAAATATTTTAACGACAAAATTGAGAAGCTTCAGTATATAGACGGTAAATCTGACTGGATTGACCTTAGAAGTGCTGAAGATATTGATCTTAAGCAGGGAGAATTTAAGCTTATTCCTCTCGGAGTAGCAATGGAGATTCCTGAAGGCTATGAAGCTCATGTTGTTCCAAGGAGCTCTACCTTTAAGAATTTTGGAGTTATCCAGGCTAATAGTATGGGGATAATTGATCATTCCTACTGTGGAGATAACGATCAGTGGTTCATGCCTGTTATTGCAATGAGAGATACTCATATTGGCTTTAATGATCGTATCTGCCAGTTTAGGATCATGGAGAATCAGCCCCACATTGATTTTGAAGAGTGCGAGCATCTTACAGGCGCTGACAGAGGCGGATTTGGATCTACAGGAACCAAATAAATCTAAGCATTTTTTGAGTCATTATTTTTGTGGCTTGTTTTTGACACTATCTCATTATTGTGATATAAGTAGAGATTGTGTCTGATGATACATTCAAGTTATTTTTTTACTATAATTGGTGTCATGAATTCTTTTGACATCAGCATCATATAATAATTATTTAGGAGATTTGAAATGAAGATTCGTACCAGGTATGCACCAAGTCCAACAGGACGTATGCATGTAGGAAATTTGAGAACAGCTCTTTATGCTTATCTTATTTCTAAGCATGAGGGAGGAGATTATATCCTTAGAATTGAGGATACTGACCAGGAGCGTTTTGTTGAGGGTGCTACTGAGATCATATATCAGACTCTCAAGGATACAGGACTTGTTCATGACGAAGGTCCTGACATCGGCGGCCCTGTTGGTCCTTATGTTCAGAGCGAGAGACAGAAAGCCGGCATCTATATGCAGTATGCCAAGGAACTTGTAGAAAAAGGCGAGGCTTATTACTGTTTCTGCGATGAGGAGAGACTTGCTACTCTTGTACAGGAGATAGATGATGGCAATGGCGGCAAGAAACAGATCAGTGTATATGACAAGCACTGCCTCCATTTGTCTAAAGAGGAAGTTGAGAAGAATCTTGCAGAGGGTAAGCCATTCGTTATCAGACAGAATAATCCTACTGATGGAACAACTACATTCCATGATGAGCTCTATGGCGATGTAACTGTTGAGAACAAAGAGCTTGATGACATGATCCTTATCAAGTCAGACGGCTATCCGACATACAATTTTGCAAACGTTGTTGATGATCATCTTATGGGTATCACTCATGTTGTTCGTGGTAATGAGTATATTTCATCATCACCTAAATACAACAGACTGTACGATGCATTTGGATGGGAAGTTCCCAAGTATATTCACTGCCCACTTATCACAGATGAAGAGCATCACAAGCTTTCTAAGAGAAGCGGACATTCATCATTCGAGGATCTTATTGATCAGGGCTTTATTGCAGAAGCAGTTGTTAACTTTGTTGCACTTCTTGGCTGGTCACCTGATGATAACCAGGAAATCATGAGCCTTGAAGACCTTATTAAGAAGTTTGACTATACACGTATCAATAAATCACCGGCTGTTTTTGATTTCACCAAGCTTAAATGGATGAACGGTGAGTATTTAAAGGCTATGGACGAGGATAAGTTCTTTGAGATGGCTAAACCTTATCTTGATAAGGCTATCACTAATCCAAATCTTAAGGCTGACGAGAGCAAGATGCGCAAGATCGCAGCTATGGTCAAGACCAGGATTGAGATATTCCCTGATATCGAAGGAATGGTTGATTTCTTCAATGAGCTTCCTGATTATGATACAGCTATTTTTGCTCATAAGAAGATGAAGACAAATGAGGAGACATCACTTGCTGTACTTAAAGAAGTACTTCCACTTCTTGAGGCACATGATGATTATACAAACGATTCACTGTTTGCTCTTTTATCAGATTATATCAAGGGTCACGAGTACAAGAACGGATATGTTCTCTGGCCTGTAAGAATTGCTGTATGCGGCAAGGAGATGACTCCATGTGGAGCTACTGAACTCATGGAAGTAATCGGTAAGGACGAGACAATATCTCGTATTAAGAAGAGTATTGCACTTCTTGAGAAATAATATAAAAGGTAATGCCGCTCAAATGGAGGCTATACTCCATAAAGATGGCCCTGCAATGGTACTTGCAGGGCCAGGGAGCGGCAAAACTTTTGTTATAGTTGAAAGACTAAGACATTTGATTGAAGAATGTTCAGTAGATCCTTCATCAGTTTTAGTCATTACTTTTACTAAAGCTGCAGCTATTGAAATGCAGCACAGATTCTATAAGATCACTGATTCTCTTTATCCTGAAGTGTGTTTTGGCACATTTCATTCTGTTTTTTATCAGATAATTCGTCAATCGAATCCATCTAATAAATTTAAAATAGCAAGTGAGAAAGATAAGTACCGATTTGTCAAGGACATCATATTAAAGCTTTCTTCAATTCATAATATAGATAAACAGGAAAGTCTTGATGCCATAGAAATGATAGGGGATATCATATCCGAAATTTCGAGAATTAAAAACACAGGAGCAAAGGCGGGGGAGCACCTCCAAAATATACCTTTTTCCAATTATTTCGAAGAAATATTCAGAGAATATAATTCCCTTTTGACGGAATTTGGCATGGTTGATTTTGATGATATGATCCTGAAATGCTATGAACTTCTAAAAAGAGATAAGAGATTACTTGATACCTGGAGCAGAAGATTTGAGTATGTTCTGATTGATGAATATCAGGATATAAATCTTATGCAGTACAAAGTTGTAAGATTGTTGTGTGCTACTAATAATCTTTTTGTTGTTGGAGATGATGATCAGTCTATATATGGCTTTAGAGGATCAGATCCCGGGATAATGCAGAAGTTTACAGCAGAATTTGAGGGGCTCGATCCAAAGATTATTAATCTCAATGTGAATTATAGATGCGCAAAAAGAATATTATACGCATCGAATATGTTGATTAAAGATAATAAGATCAGATTAAATAAGGCTTTAATGCCTAATGAAGGAAGCCCTGACGGATTTGTTTATCCCAGAAGATACATTGATAAAAGGCAGCAAAGCGCAGCTATAATAAGATTTTTGTCTGATAACATGGACAAACTTGATTCTATAGCATTTATATTCAGGACAAATTCTGAAGCCTTGGCTCTTGCGGACCTGTGCAAGCAGTACGGAATACCAACAAACCTTGATGATCACGCAGTTTCTTTTGTTGAAGCTCAGGGTGTCAGGCTTTGCGAGAATTACCTCAAATTTGTGTATGAGGGAAAGAAGAGAGAATATTTCCTGAAGATAATGAATAATCCTAACAGATACATTAGCAGGAACGCCCTTTCAAATGACACTTTATGTGAGGCGGATCTCATTAAGTATTACAGGGGGAATTACGACAGAATAAAAGAAATTGAGAAGCTTTTCAGGCAATTAAATATGCTTGGACATATGAGGCCCTCTCTTTCTATCAGGTTTCTTAGAAAAGAAGTTGGGATAGATAAGATGTTTCCTAAAGATATGGCTGCTTTGGACGAATTATCTGAGCTTTCTGTGAAAATTGCGGATAATAAGACGTTTCTAAAGGAACTTGATAAAATCAGGGAAAACAGTATTGGTGAGAAAAAAGCTAAATCGGGAAATAAAGGGAAATGCGTAAAACTAATGACTATGCACGGTTCAAAGGGGCTCGAATTTGACATCGTGTGGCTGCCCGGACTTAACGAAGGCATAATCCCCAGCAGAAGCTGTGTAACAAATGAGCAGATAGAAGAAGAGCGCCGAATGCTCTATGTCGGTATGACCAGGGCAAAATCAGCGCTCATAATGTCTTATCTGACCGGAAATAAAGAAAATCCAATGATGCCCACAAGGTTTCTAAGACCTATCAGACATTTATGGGAGGGTGATCATTCTTCACCATCAAGTCCTTCTTCGGGAAGTTCTACAAGCTCATCGAACTCAACATCATCAAGATAAAGATCAAAAGCCTCTGATACAGCCTCATACTCAGCATCATCGCTGATATAGCCAAGTTCAGGCTCCTTATCAGATCCATCCCAGATAAATTCATAGAACCATACGTTTCCATCATGGTTTTGACCATTTTTATCAAGAGGTAAAAGAACTATGTAATCTTTATCATTAACAGTAAGCACGATCATAATGGCGCAGTTGACGATTTCTCCATGATCAAGCTCGATTTCAACTGTTTCCTGTTCACCGTTCTCTATTCTGGTGTTCATTTCGGTTGCAACCTTGGAAAATTCCATATTATAAGCCTCCTATCGGGAATATGTTCCTGTATATGTCGATTATAGCATAGTTTATTAGCATATAAAGCTTTTTTGTGGTAAAATATTACGGCATATGTGAAAGATTGGGAGTATGAGAAATGAGCGGGAAGTTTGAAATCTGTAATGAGAAGCCATATCCTCTTGGCTGTTATATTGATTATGATAAGAGCCTTGTTGTCCGTGCAATTTTCACTGATAACAAGAAATGCGGTATAACGCTGTATAAATCTGACGGCGCCAGGATTATGGACAGCCTGAGCATTTCTTTTTCTAAATCTCTTAAGAGGGGAACTATTTATTCTGCAAGAATAAGAGGAATTAAGAACATAGATGAGTACGATTCCTACAATTATTACGCTGATGATGCTTATTTTTGCGATCCATATGCAAGGCATGTTATTGGCCTTGAGAAGTTTGGCGAAGATGTTCCTGACAATGAGATCAGAGCTAAACTCGATAATAAATCCCTTCAATCACATTCTGCATCATGTTTTGACTGGGAAGGGGATGTAAATCCTCTTGTTCCTTATGAGAACAGCTTTGTATATCTGCTAAATGTCAGGGGATATACTAAGAGTTCATCTAGCGGCGTTGCATCTGCAAGAAGAGGTACTTTTGGAGGAATCATAGATAAGCTTTCGTACCTTAAGGAACTTGGTGTTACTACACTTGAACTTATGCCTGCCTATGAGATGAATGAAGTTGAAAATCCTGTAAAAAAAGTATCAGGAAAAGGCAATAAGGTTGTATATTCCAAGGATGGAAGCCTTTTAAATGAAAAAGATATCTCCAAAAAGATAAATTTCTGGGGGTATAAAAAAGGTTTTTATTTCGCACCCAGAACATCATTCTGCGAATGTCCGTTTGACGCAGAAAACGAATTTAAGAATTTCATCAAGATTCTTCATAAGAATGGTATTGAAGTTATTATGCAGTTCTATTTTGATGAAAATGAGAATGAATCTCTTATCATAGATGCTTTGAGATTCTGGAGATGCACTTATCATGTTGATGGTTTTCATTTAAAGGGTGTAAGAGTTCCTATAAGACAGATAGTCAAGGAGCCTCTGTTTACAGATGCCAAGATATGGTATGACTGGTTTGATACCGGGGATATATACGGGACTGAAGCGCCTAATGACAGGGTTCTTGCGATATATAATAATTCCTTTATGTATGCCACAAGACGCTTTTTAAAGAGCGATGATAATACTGTTAATGACTTTTTGAAGGTTATGATCAGTAATGATAACAATAACGGCATTATCAATTACGTGTGTGACTATGAAGGTTTCAGACTTGCTGATCTTGTTGCTTATGAGCACAAGCATAATGAGGAAAACGGCGAGAATAACAAGGACGGAATAGACAATAATCTTAGCTGGAATTGCGGAATTGAAGGCCGTACCAGAAAGCATAATATTCTGGAGCTGCGCAAAAAGCAGATGAAGAACATTATGACTATGTTATTCATGGCACAGGGAACACCAATGATTTTTGGAGGAGAAGAATTCGGTAATTCCCAGGCAGGCAACAATAATCCGTATTGCCAGGATAATGAGATCGGATGGGTCGACTGGAAAGCTCTTGATAAGAATAAGGATTTTTACGATTATGTGAGATTTTTGATCGATCTTCGCTTTTCAAATGATTTCTTACATAACAGAAGACCTTTCAGACTTATGGATTATATTTCCTGCGGTTATCCTGATATGTCATGCCATGGAAAGGAAGCCTGGAGACCTGATCTTTCAGGTTACAGTCATGTACTGGGAATGTTGTATTGCGGCTTATATGAGAAGAGTAACGATTCTGATAAGCCTTTTATCTATGTGTGCTACAACATGCATTGGAACAGAACAGAATTTGCACTTCCCAAGTTACCTGAAGGGCTTAGATGGAGCCTTTTATCAGATACTGGAGTATATGAGGGAGTTAAGCTTTCTTCCCAAAATTCTGATTTTAATATATTAGGAGACAGGAGCGTCCGCATTTATATAAGCGAGACCGACCCTGATTATAAAAAGAGAAAAGAAACAGGGAGTAAGAAAAATGGCAAAAATAGACGTAATTGAAAAATTTCTCAGATATGTGAAAATAGACACTCAGTCTGATGATACAACAGGCACTTCTCCATCAACTATGAAGCAGCATGATCTTGCAAAGCTTCTTGCAGAAGAGCTTACACAGATAGGTGCTTCAGACGTTTATTATGATAAGGAACACTGTTATGTTTACGCCAGCATTCCTTCTAATCTTGATGATGGCAAGGATAGACCTGCTATCGGTTTTGTATCTCATATGGATACATCTGATGAAGTGAGCGGCAAGGATGTAAACCCCAGAATTGTAGAGAATTACGATGGCAAGGACATTGTCCTTAATGCTGATGAGAAGGTTGTTTTATCACCTAAGGATTTCCCGGAACTGTCTAATCACATTGGAGAGGATCTTATAGTAACAGATGGTACAACTCTTCTTGGAGCAGATGATAAGGCAGGAGTTTCTGAAATTATGACTATGGCAGAAACTCTTTTGATAAATCCTGATATCAAGCATGGCGAGATCAAGATAGCCTTTACTCCTGATGAAGAGATTGGCGCAGGAACGGCATTTTTTGATATTGATAAATTTGGAGCCAAATACGCTTATACTGTAGACGGCGGTAAACTTGGCGAACTTGAATATGAAAACTTTAATGCTGCTGAAGGTAATATTACAGTGCATGGCAGAAGCGTTCATCCCGGAGATGCCAAGAACAAAATGGTCAATGCAGCTCTTTTGTGCTATGAATTCCATTCACTTCTTCCGGCATTTCAGAATCCAATGTATACAGAGAAAAGAGAAGGCTTCTTCCATCTGACAGAGGTGAAAGGCGGAACTGAGAGCGCAACAGCCTCATATATCATCAGAGACCACGACGAGAAGCTTTTTGCAAAGAAAAAAGAATTGTTTATGGCTGCAGGTGATTTCCTTAACAAGAAGTATGGAGAAGGAACTGTTGATGTTGAGGTACATGATCAGTACTACAACATGATTGACAAGATCCGTCCTCATATGCATCTTGTTGATAATGCTAAGAAGGTTATGATCGAACTTGGCATTACACCTATTGATTCTCCTATCAGGGGAGGTACTGATGGAGCTGCTCTGTCATATAAGGGACTTCCATGTCCTAACCTTTGCACAGGCGGTTATAACTATCATGGTAAGTATGAATATGCTTCAATTCAGGAAATGAGGAAGGTAGTAGATATTCTTCTTGGAATTGTTAATGCATATGGAATTGATTATTAAGAAAGAGTTTTTGTAATGAATAAAGAAATAAATATATTAAATAGTAACAGAAATGACATCACAGATGCAGAGAGTCTTCGTCAGCTAGAGTTTATTGAGAAGGCCAGAGACTATGTCTCCGACAAGGAAAAAGAGCTTGGAAGAAAACTTACAGCCTGTGTTGTAACCTTTGGCTGCCAAATGAATGCGAGAGATTCTGAGAAGCTTCTTGCCATTCTGCGACTTGTGGGTTATGAAGAATCTGAATCTGAGAATGCGGATTTTGTAATATATAATACCTGTACTGTAAGAGATAACGCAGACCAGAGAGTTTATGGAAGGCTTGGTGCCTGCAGTAATTTCAAAAAGAAAAATCCTCATATGAAGATTGCTCTTTGCGGATGCATGATGCAGGAACAGACTGTTATTGAGAAAATCAAAAAGAGCTATAGATTTGTTGATCTTATTTTTGGTACACACAACATCTATAAATTTGCTGAGCTTTTATGCACTTGCCTTGAATCTGACAGAATGATAATTGATATCTGGAAAGAGACAGACAAGATTGTTGAAGATCTTCCTGTACTTCGTAAGTATCCTTTTAAGTCCGGTGTCAATATCATGTTTGGATGCAATAATTTCTGTACTTACTGCATCGTTCCGTATGTAAGAGGACGTGAGAGGAGCAGATCTCCAAGAGATATAGTCAGAGAGTGTGAGAAGCTTGTGGCTGATGGAGTTAAGGAAGTTATGCTTCTGGGACAGAATGTTAATTCCTATGGCCTTGATTTTAAGGATGATGATCCTAATAAGATCAGCTTCCCTGAGCTTCTTGAAGAAGTTTGCAAGGTAGAAGGCCTTGAGAGAATCAGATTTATGACTCCTCATCCCAAGGATTTTTCTGATGAACTGTTAGATGTTATTGAGAGAAATCCCAAGATTGCAAGACACATTCATCTACCTCTTCAGTCAGGCAGCACAGAAATCCTTCGCCGCATGAACAGGAAGTATACCAAGGATTCATATCTTGCACTTGTAGATAAGATCAGGACCAAACTTCCTGATGTTGCAATTACAACAGACATCATCGTAGGATTCCCGGGGGAAACACCTGCGGATGTTGACGAGACAATAGATGTAGTTGAGAAGGCTTCTTTTGATAATGCCTTTACCTTTATATATTCCAAGAGAACAGGCACTCCTGCTGCCGGGTTCCCAGATCAGGTTCCTGAAGAGGAAGTTAAAGAGAACTTTGACAGACTGTTAAAGGTCGTTCAGGAGACTGCCAGAAAGCAGTCTGAGAAGCTTACAGGAGTTACTGAGAAGGTTCTTGTTGAAAGTGTCAATGAACAGGATTCCAGCCTTGTTACCGGAAGACTTAGTAATAATACACTTGTCCATTTCCCGGGAGATGAATCACTCATTGGCGAAATGGTAGATGTTAAATTGGCTAATTGCCACGGATTCTATTTTACAGGGGAAAGAGTCTGATAATTATAAATTGAGTTACAAGGGGAATTTTTGTTGTGGAGAGCAGCGCTACTTTTGATACGGTTGATATAGAAAAAGTATCACCCATGATGCAGCATTATCTGCAGACCAAAAAGGAAAACAAGGACTGTATCCTTTTTTACAGATTAGGGGATTTCTATGAGCTCTTTTTTGACGATGCCAAGGTGGCATCCAAGGAGCTTGAACTTACACTTACAGGAAAGGCCTGTGGCCTTGAGGAAAGGGCTCCTATGTGCGGAGTTCCTTTTCATGCCGTGGATTCTTATCTGACCAAGCTTGTGGGACGAGGCTATAAGGTTGCCATCTGTGAGCAGACAGAGGACCCTAAGCTTGCAAAAGGGATAGTCAAGAGAGAAGTAACAAGGATAGTTACTCCCGGCACTAACCTCAATATGCAGTCTCTTGAGGAAACCAAGAACAATTACATCATGAGTATTCTGTATTCGCCTGATAATATTGGAATTTCAATAGCTGATGTTACTACAGGTGATTATTACCTGACAGAGGTTGATTCTCTCAGAGAAGCTCTTGATGAAATTGGCAAGTATATGCCATCAGAGATTATTTGCAATGAATCTTTTTCTGTAAGCGGGGTTGATATGGAAGATCTTCGCGACAGAATGCAGATATTTGTTAATCAGCTTGAATCAAGATATTTTGATGAGGATAGCAGCAAAAAGCTTCTTATGAAGCATTTTAAAGTTTCTTCTCTTATAGGTCTTGGCGTCGATGATTTTCCAAATGGAGTAGTTGCTGCAGGAGCTCTTTTACAATATCTGATAGATATGCAGAAATCAGATGTTGGTAATATTACTCACATATATCCTTATCTTGCCAGCAAATATATGCTTCTGGACAGCTCTACAAGAAGAAATCTTGAACTTGTAGAGACTATGAGAGACAAGCAAAAGAGAGGTACTCTTTTGTGGGTACTTGATAAGACCAAGACAGCTATGGGGGCAAGAACTCTTAGAAGCTTTATCGAGCAGCCGCTTATAGACAGAAATGAAATCTTAAAGAGACAGAGCGCTGTTGAAAGTCTTGTTAAGAATGTAGTCAGCAGAGAAGAGATACGAGAGTATCTTGGCCCGATTTATGATCTTGAAAGACTTATGTCCAAGATAATATATAAGACTGCTAATCCAAGGGATCTTCTTGCTTTTAGAAATTCAATCAGTATGATCCCCGCGATCAAGACGGCTCTTTTAGATGTTCAAAGTGATGCAGAACTTTCAGCACTTGAGGATAATCTTGATGCCTTAAGAGATATATATGAACTTATAGATCAGGCAATAGTTGAGGAACCGCCTCTTGCAATCAAAGAGAGCGGTATCATCAAGGAAGGCTTTGATGCTGATATAGATCATTTCAGGGAAGCGGGCACTAACGGTAAGACCTGGCTTGCTGAGATGGAAGAAAGCGAAAAAGAGAAAACAGGAATTAAAAATCTCAGGATCAAATACAGCAATGTCTTTGGCTATTCCTTTGAGGTTACCAATTCCTTCAAGGACAAAGTGCCTGAATACTTTATCCGTAAGCAGACTCTTACTAACTGTGAGAGATATACGACTCCTGAACTCAAGGAACTTGAGGACACTATTTTAAATGCTCAGGATAAGCTTAATAATCTTGAATATGAGATGTTCTGCAAGATCAGAGACTCTATTGCTCTTGAAATTGACAGAATACAGACTACAGCCAAGGCTATAGCTCTTCTTGATGTTTATGCTTCACTTGCTTATGTGGCTGAGAAAAATCACTATGTTAAGCCATCTATAAATGAAAAGGGAATTATAAATATCAAAGAAGGCAGACATCCTGTTGTTGAGAGAATGCTTGATACTTCTGATATGTTCATATCGAATGATACATATCTTGATAATAAAAAGCACTGCATTTCAATTATCACAGGGCCTAATATGGCTGGTAAGTCTACCTATATGAGACAGACTGCACTTATAGTTCTCATGGCTCAGATAGGAAGCTTTGTTCCTGCTTCCAAGGCTGATATATGCGTTGTTGACAGAATATTTACCAGAGTTGGTGCAAGTGATGATCTTGGAAGTGGTCAGTCCACTTTCATGGTTGAGATGAATGAGGTTGCTAATATCCTTAGAAATGCTACTCCAAATTCACTCCTGATCCTTGATGAGATAGGCCGAGGAACAAGTACTTATGATGGGCTTGCCATAGCCTGGGCTGTTACTGAGCACATCAGTAACAGGAAGATTCTTGGGGCCAAGACCTTGTTTGCTACTCATTATCATGAGCTTACAGAGCTTGAAGGCAAGATGGATAATGTCAATAACTACTGCATCGCTGTTAAGGAAAATGGCGATGATATTGTCTTTTTACGTAAGATAGTCAAGGGCGGCGCTGATAAGAGTTATGGTATTCAGGTTGCCAAGCTTGCCGGCGTTCCTGATATGGTAATTGACAGAGCCAAGGAAATTGTTACAGAACTTACGGACAATGACATTACTGAGAAAGTTCAGAGCATTGCCCGTGAAAATAAAAATGATAAAAAGGTTAAAGTTAAACACTACGATGAAGTAGATACCCATCAGATGTCTTTATTTGACACCGTGACGGATGAAGATGTACTTAAGAGGCTTCAGGAGATCGACATTACGACACTGACGCCAATGGATGCTTTAAATACGCTTTACAAATTACAAAGTGACTTAAAGAACAGGTGGAAAAGCTAAATGGCCTTTATAAATGAGCTTGATAAAAATACTATAGATCAGATTGCTGCAGGTGAAGTTGTTGAGAGGCCTGCAAGCGTAGTCAAGGAGCTAGTAGAGAATGCAATAGATTCCGGTGCTACAGCCGTTACTGTTGAGATAAAGGGCGGCGGTATCGATATGATACGAGTTACAGACAATGGAAGCGGAATCGAAAAGAGCCAGATCCGCAAGGCTTTTAAGAGGCATGCCACAAGTAAGCTTAAAAATATAGATGATCTTTTCAGTATTCATTCTCTTGGATTCAGAGGTGAAGCTCTGTCAAGTATTTCTTCGGTAGCTCAGGTAGACTGTATTACCAAAACCAAGGATGATCTTACGGGAACAAGGTATTCAATTAACGGCGGTGAGGAAGCCGGAATGGATGAGATTGGTGCCCCCGACGGAACAACTTTTATTATCCGCAATCTCTTTTACAATACACCTGCCAGAAAGAAGTTCCTTAAGACTCCTCAGACAGAAGGAAGTTATATTGGTGATGTTATGGAGCATCTTGCTCTTGATAATCCCACTATTTCTTTCCACTATATCAATAACAAGGATGATAAGTTCTCTACATCAGGAAACGGAGACCTCAAGGAACTGATATACAGAATTTATGGAAGAGATGTTAGCGTAAGCGTCAGACCGATCAGTGCTTCCGACCACGGAATTACGGTAGAAGGGTATCTTGGAGAACCTACACTTAACAGATCAAACAGAAATTTTGAGATTTTCTTTGTAAATGGAAGATATGTCAAGGATAAGATCATCTCCAAAGCCTTGGAAGAAGGGTACAAACAGTATCTTATGATGCATAAGTTCCCTTTTGCAATTCTTCATATCAGAATGGACCCTTCCATGGTGGATGTTAATGTTCATCCCGCCAAGCTGGAAGTCAGGTTTAATAACCAGGCGCTTTTATATGATTTTATTAAAACAAGCGTAGAAAATGTACTTAGTGCTCAGGAAATGATTCCGGATGCTCTTTTATCAAGTAAGGATGATGAGAAGGCTTCAGAGGCTAACGGCGCCAATTCTTTATCTTCAACAGCAAGCACTTCGGGCTTAGCTCCTGAAAAAGTGCATGCGCATGAAACTGAAAAGCCTTCAAACAGACCTGCTCCTCAGCCATTTGAAAGAGTAAGATTTGAAGAAAACAAAGTGGCTGAAAGTGAACCTGTTTATGCAACCGGGGTTAAAGAAAAGCCAATTAAGATAGAAGACGTCAACAAATCAGCTGTATGGACCAGAATATTTGGAGATCTGGATGGCTCCAAGGCAGAGAAAAACGATAGACCTTCATCTATAATCAAGCAACAGGATGCAATTGTTGTAGAAAAAAAGCCTGTTCAGTTGAACCTTTTTGATGAAAAGGTTCTCACAAAAGAAAATGTCAAAGAATATGAAATTCTTGGACAGATTTTTGGAACATACTGGATAATTGGATTTAAGGATAAAATGTTTATGGTTGATCAGCATGCAGCTCATGAGAAGGTCAACTATGAGAGAATGATGAAAAGATATAAATCCGGCGACATTTTATCTCAGATGGTGAATCCGCCTGTAATAGTTACACTTTCTGCTGCCGAAGAAGAAATCTTCCTTGAATACAGGCAGTATTTTGAAAAGCTTGGATTTAATATTGAGAACTTCGGCGGCCATGAATATGCAATGAGAGCTATTCCTGTAGATCTTTTTGGCTGTGATAATGAAAAAGAAATGTTCCAGGAAATTCTTGATGAACTGTCACATGAGACTAGTTTGGACAGAACCCCTGATGTGATCAATTATAAGATCGCAAGTATGGCTTGCAAGGCTTCTGTTAAAGGCAATACCAGGATGACCACTCAGGAAATGGAAGCGCTTCTTGATGAACTTCTCAAGTTGGATAATCCGTATAACTGTCCTCATGGCAGACCTACGATTATCTCTATGAGTAAATATGAGATTGATAAGAAGTTTAAGAGAGTAGTTGAATAATATGCAGAAACTTATAGTTCTCACAGGTCCGACAGCAGTCGGAAAATCAAAACTATCAATAGAGCTTGCAAAGAGACTTGGCGGAGAGATAATCTCCGCTGATTCTATGCAAGTCTATAAATATATGAATATTGGAACAGACAAGATAAGCCCTGATAAAATGGACGGAGTCAGACATCACCTGATTGACTTCCTAGAGCCTACTGAGGATTTTAATGTTTTTTCTTTTCAGAAGCTTGTAAAAGAAGCTATTGCTGATATTTCATCAAGGGGTAAGGTGCCTATTATCGTTGGTGGTACAGGCTTTTATATACAGGCTGTTTTGTATGATATTGATTTTACTGAGACTGATGAAGATGACAGCTATAGACATATTTTGGAAGAAAGAGTAAAAACAGAGGGAGTTCATGCTCTTCACGAGGAATTAAGGGCGGTTGACCCTGTTTCTGCTGATATGATCCATGAGAATAATTCAAAGAGAGTGATAAGAGCTTTGGAGTATTTTCATAAGACAGGAAGACCTATTTCAGAGCATAATGAGGAGCAGCACCAGCGCCTATCACCATACGATTTTAGATATTTTGTATTGACAGATGAGAGAAAAACGCTATACTCACGCATAGACAAAAGAGTAGATCAGATGATCGAAGATGGTCTTGTCGATGAGGTCAAATCACTTGAAAAGTACAATATTCCAAGAGCTGCTACTTCCATGCAGAGTCTTGGATACAGGGAAATATTGGGCTATCTGGACGGCGAATATGATCTTGAAAGAGCTATATATCTGATCAAGCTTAATACAAGGCATTTTGCAAAGAGACAGCTCACCTGGTTCAGACGAGAAAAAGATGTTATTTGGATCGACAAGAATGAGTTTGATCACAACGATGAATTAATTTTGAAAGAGATGATTAGGATTTATGAAGAAGGAAATGTATAAGGCAATTGGAATATCTGACGCTGTATTTGAGTATGGCGAGAGGATTCTTTCTGGTCTTGAAGAGAGATTTAAAAAGATTGATGAAAATGCTGAGTATAATCAGCTTAAGGTTTTGAAGGCAATGCAGGATAACAAGGTCAGTGAGGCATGCCTTCTTGGAACAACAGGATATGGATATAACGATATAGGTAGAGAGAAACTTGAGGCTGTATACGCTTCAGTTTTCCATACAGAGGATGCACTTGTGAGACCGCAGATCACATGTGGGACTCATGCGCTCGCTCTTGCACTGATGAGTAACCTTCGCCCGGGAGATATGCTTTTTTCACCGGTTGGAAAACCTTATGATACCCTTGAAGAGGTCATCGGTATCAGACCTTCAAAGGGTTCACTTGCTGAATATGGTGTCAGCTATACTCAGGTAGATCTTCTTGAGGATGGATCTTTTGATTTTGATAATATCAGAAAGACTTTACTTGAGAACTCTAATATCAAGCTTTGTACTATACAGAGATCTAAAGGATACCAGACAAGACCAACTCTTTCTGTAGTCAGAATCGGAGAGCTCATCTCTTTTATTAAATCAGTTAAAAAAGACGTCATATGTATGGTAGACAATTGCTATGGCGAATTTGTTGATATTAAAGAGCCGTCAGATGTTGGAGCCGACATGGTTGTTGGTTCACTTATCAAAAATCCGGGTGGCGGACTTGCTCCTATCGGCGGATATATTGCAGGAACAAAAGAATGTGTAGAAAATGCTGCATTCAGGCTTACTTCTCCAGGACTTGGAAAGGAAGTCGGAGCTTCACTTGGAATTCTCCCACAGTTTTATCAGGGATTTTTCCTCGCTCCTACAGTTACAGCATCGGCCCTTAAAGGAGCTATTTTTGCTGCAAATATCTATGAGAAGCTTGGCTTTGATGTTTGTCCTAATGCAACTGAAGACAGACATGATATTATTCAGGCTGTGACTTTTGGAAGAGCAGATGGCGTTATTGCTTTTTGTCAGGGCGTTCAGGCCGCTGCTCCTGTTGATTCCTTTGTTTCACCTGAACCTTGGGATATGCCTGGATATGATGCACAGGTTATTATGGCTGCCGGAGCTTTTGTATCAGGTTCTTCTATCGAGCTGTCAGCCGATGGACCTATTAAGGAGCCATATTCGGTATTTTTCCAGGGAGGTCTTACATGGCCTCATGCTAAACTCGGTATTCTCAAGACTCTTCAGAGTCTGGTTGATGCAGGAATAGTGTCAGAATCTTGTTTAAACTGATATTAGTATGTTAAAATATAAAGTGGTCTTTTTCTGATTGTCTGGAGTATTATATCGGAAGGAGATCAATGAGATCATTTAATGCATTACTTACAGAGAGTTCTGCGAACAGGGAATGTTTTCCCTATGAGAGGTTTCTGGCTTATGGGCCTGAAAGCCTTACTGATACAGAGCTTCTGGCTATTATTATCAGAACCGGCAGCAATTGTAATTCACCGGTAGATATAGCCGGGCAGATAATGGACTTGGGAATAGGCAAGGAGAAGGGCCTTAACTCCTTATTTTCCCTGACACTGGATGAACTTATGAGCATCCATGGTATTGGGCAGATCAAGGCAGTCAAGCTTAAATGTATAGCAGAAATTGCCAAGAGGATGTCTTCACAGACAAGAGGTGAGCTTTTAAATTGCAACAATCCTTCTGATGTGGCAGATTATTTTATGGAGAAACTAAGACATGAAGAGCAGGAGAAAACGATTCTTTTATGTCTTGATAATAAGCTTAATCTTATTGAGGAATGTCTATTATCGATAGGAACCGTTAATTCTGCAAGTTTATCGCCTAGAGATGTATTTATGCGTGCACTTAAGTGTGGGGCATCAAATATAATTCTTTTACACAATCATCCTACTGGAGATCCGTCTCCAAGCAAGGCTGATGTTATAGTAACCAACAAGATCAGTGAATCGGGTATTATGCTTGATATCAGATTACAAGATCATATCATAATAGGAGACAGGTCATATTGCAGTCTTAGGGAAAAAGACTTGCTATGGCAATAAGGAGGACGTTTTGGGTAATATTTTTGGAATCGATCTTGGTACCAGCAACATCAAGATTTACAACAGAGATGAGGATTCTCTTACAGTTGAGAAGAATATGATTGCTATTGAGAATAAGACTAATGTCTTTGCATATGGCAATTCAGCTTATGAAATGTATGAGAAGGCTCCTGATAAGATTAAGATTTCTTATCCTCTTAACAGTGGAGTAATTGCTGATATTGAACATATGGAGACACTTGTAAGACTCTTTTTGACAGATCAGATGAAGGGCTCTGTTAAGCCTTGTGAGGTTTATATTGCTGTTCCTAAGGATGTTACAGAAGTTGAGAGAAGAGCTTTCCATGATCTTATCAATGATGCCGGAATTAAGGCCAAGAAGATCATGATGGTCAAGAAGCCACTTGCAGACGGACTTGGAATGAATGTTGATGTTATGAATTCTCAGGGTGTTCTTGTTGTTAATGTTGGTTATGATACAACTGAGATTTCTATCTTGTCTCTTCGTGGAATAGTTGTCAGCAAGCTCATCAAGGTTGGTGGCAAAAAGTTTGACGAATCTATCAGAAACGTGATACGTAAGGAATTCGGCCTTCTTATTGGTGAGAAGACTTCAGAAGCTGTTAAGATTTCTCTTAAGGATCTTGAAAAAGAGGGCAAGGATGCTGTTGTGTACGGAAGAGATATCGTAACAGGACTTCCTGTTGAGCGTAAGATTCCTACAGATCTTCTTAATCAGGCTCTTATCGAGAACTTTGATGCTATTTTGGATAACATTAAAGCTGCGCTTGAGAAGACCCCGCCGGAACTTGCTGCTGATATTTTCAAGCATGGATTATATCTTACAGGTGGCGCTTCACAGGTTTGCCATCTCGCACAGAGACTTAGTAATGGTGTCGGACTTAACGTTAATATTGCTGAAAATCCAGTAGGATCAGGAGCACTTGGTCTTGCCAAGATCATTAAGGAAGACCAGTATAAAGCTCTTGCATATGGTATTGAAGAGGATAAATAATGAGTCCCATTGTCAAGAGAAGAGGAGAAGCGTTTACATTACCAAGTAAATATCTCCTCTTTATTTTAACTATATTGTGTACAGGTATGATCATCATCACCTTTAACACTAATCTTTTTACAGGCCCGCTTAATTCTTTTGCAGGCATTTTTGTTGTGCCATTTCAAAAAGGGATAACTACAGTCGGAACATATCTTCGTAATACTACAGATAAACTTTCGTCAATAACACAGCTTCTTGATGAAAATGAGAAGCTCAAAAACCAGATTGATGAACTTACAATTGCAAATACTACTCTTGAACAGGAAAAATACGAGCTCATTGAACTGCGCAACATGTATCAGCTTGATGATCCATATGAAAAATATGAGAAGATAGGCGCCCGTATCATCGCCAAGGATGCTGGCAACTGGTATCATTCTTTTGTAATTGACAAAGGTTCTGATGATGGTCTGGCTATTGATATGAATGTTATTGCCAATGGAGCTTTGGTAGGCCGCATAATTGACGTTGGTCCCGATTGGGCCAAGGTTCAGTCTATTATTGCTGATAATGCTTCTGTAAGTGGCATGGTTTTATCTTCATCAGATAATCTGATCGTATCAGGCGACCTTGAATTATACAGGCAGGGACTTATAAGGTTTTCCAAGCTTGTTGACGATGTAGACAAGGTCAGCATTGGAGATAAGATTGTAACTTCTAATATTAGTGATAAATATCTTCCTGGTATTTTGGTAGGGTATATATCAACTATAGATGATGACTCCAATAATCTTACTAAATCAGGTACTATGACACCTGCAGTAGATTTTGAGCATCTGAATATTGTTCTTGTTCTTCTCGAACTCAAGAAAAATGTAACGAATTAAGGATTATTAAATGAATATAAGGCGTTTTTTAACCAACTTTATATTGGTGCTTGTATCATTTATATTACAGACTACTGTTTTTCGGGCTCTGGATTTTGGAGATACTGCGCCAAATCTTTTAATGATTGTTGTAGCAGCCTCAGGCTTTATAAAAGGAGACAAATCCGGCCTTATCATGGGCTTTTTTAGCGGACTTTTGGTTGATATTTTCTTTGGTACTTACTTAGGCTTTTTTGCCCTTATCTATATGTATCTGGGATTTATTGTCGGTAAGTTTCATGAAGTATTTTTCTCTCAGAATATAGTCATTCCTATCGTTTTCATTACAGTAGCGGACTTTTTGTTTGGGTTTATATGCTATGTACTTATGTTCCTGTTTAGAACTAAATTTGATATTGGCTATTACATGCTGAATGTTATCTTACCTGAAATGGTATATACAGCAATTATAGCTATTTTCTTTTACCCATTTATTCTGTATCTGAACAACAGAATTGATGAAAGAGAGCAAAGGAGCGCCAAGAAATTTGTTTAATGAGATTAAAGAAGCTGTAATTAAGTTCATAACTTCAAGAGCAGTCATAATCTGTGGTGTTCTGATCTGTCTGGCTTCTATTATGGTTTACAGGCTTTTTTCTTTGCAGATCATTAATGGAGAGTATTATCTTGACACATTTAAACTCAGGATTAAGAAAGAAAAAAGTATTGCTGCTACCAGAGGAAATATATATGACAGAAATGGCAAGCTTCTTGCTTATAATGAGCTAGCAAACTCAGTTACCATAGAAGACGTTTATAAATCAGGCAGAGGTAAAAATAAGTCTATCAACACAACTCTTAACAGACTTATTGATATTATTGAAGATAATGGAGACTCTGTTGATCAGGACTTCAAAATAGTTCTTAATGAAAATAATGCTTATGAATATACTGTTGAAGGAAATGCTCTTTTAAGGTTCCTTGCAGATGTTTATGGCAGATCAAGCGTAAATGACCTCAAATACGAAGAAAAGACCAAGACAGCAACGGAAGTTGTAGATGATATGTGCAAGAGCTTTGGCATCGGGGATTATGAGGATCCGGATGATTCATCAACGTTTGTACCAAGAATGAACTATTCAAATGACAGGGCTCTTAAGGTACTTAATATCAGATACAACATGAGTACTAACAGTTATCAAAAATATATTGATACTACTGTAGCTTCTGATGTCAGCGATCAGACAGTTGCAGATGTAATGGAGAATGCTGATACACTCGACGGAGTTTCAATTGAAGAGAACACAGCTCGTAAATATGTTGATTCTGTATATTTTTCTCAGATTCTTGGTTATACAGGTAAAGTATCTGAGGATGAACTTTATGAACTTCAGCAGATTGACAGTAATTATGGAATAAATGACACTGTTGGTAAATCAGGTATTGAACAGGCTATGGAGAGCGTTCTTCAGGGAACAAAAGGTTCAGAGACCGTTTATGTTGATAATACCGGTCAGGTAATTGAAACCAGTAATTATGTCGATTCTGTAGCCGGAAATGATGTTTATCTTACTATTGACAAGGACCTGACAGAGGCCTGCTATAACATTATTGAGCAGTCCCTTGCCGGAATTCTTGTTTCTAAGATACAGAATATTAAAACGTATACATTTACTGAGACATCCAGCTCCAGTAATATTGTTATTCCAATTTACGATGTATATTATGCTGTTTTTGATAACAATATAGTTGATGTTAACCATTTTTCTGCGGATGATGCCGGTACTAATGAGAAAGCAGTATACAATTCGTTTATTTCCAAAAATGAATCTGTTATAGCTGAAATTAGGGCTGAGCTTGGTGAAAAGAAAACAAGCTATGACAAATTATCCAAGGAATACCAGTGGTATATGAGCCATATTGCAGCCAATCTCTACAACGCTGGAATTCTTGATTCATCCAAGGTTGACAGAGAAGATGCTACATACATAGCCTGGACAAATGACGAAACTATTTCACTGGCAGAGTATCTGAAATATGCAATTGCTATGAACTGGATTGATGTATCCAAGTTAAGTATTGATAATCAGTACGCTGATTCTGAAGAAATATTTAATCAGATAACTGAGTATATTGTTTCTTCTTTAGCCGATGATGCTGAGTTTAAGACAAGGCTTTACAAATATCTTTTACTGGATGGATATATATCAGGTTCACAGGTTTGCGATATTCTGATTGAACAGAATGCAATTCATGTTGACGAGGAAGAGCTTGAATTATGGCAAAGAGGTGGAGAGTCAGCTTATGCGTTTATGATAAATCGTATATCAAATCTTGACATTACACCTGCGCAGCTTGCACTTGACCCTTGTACCGGATCTATGGTCATTACGGACGTTAACACCGGAGATATACTTGCTCTTGTATCATATCCCGGATATGACAATAATATGATGGCTAATGGTGTAGATGCCGAGTATTATGCTAAACTTCGTCAGGATAATTCAAATCCGCTTTATAATTATGCTACGCAGCAGAAAACCGCTCCGGGATCTACATTTAAGATGGTTTCTTCTACGGCGGGCCTGATGGAAGGCGTTATAACTACGGATTCAGTAATTTATTGCGGTGGTATTTTTGATAAGACTGATAATCCTCCCAGATGTTGGATTTACCCAAGAGGACATGGAGGACTTAATGTTACCGGAGGAATCAGAAATTCCTGTAACTGTTTCTTTTACGAAGTGGGTTACAGACTAGGAATAGATGGTGAAAGCTATTCTCCTGATATTGGTCTTGAGAAACTAGCTAAATATGCTGATTTATATGGACTTTCTGAAAAATCAGGTATTGAAATTGCTGAATCTGAGCCTCAGGTTTCAGACATGGATGCTGTAAGATCTGCTATTGGACAGGGTACCAACTCATATACTACAGTTGGTCTTGCCAGGTATGTTACAACTGTTGCTAACAGCGGAACATGCTATAACCTGACTCTTATTGATAAAACCACTGATTCAAATGGCAACCTTCTTGAAGAATATTCTGCTCAGGTCAGAAATATTATTGATATGCCTCAGTCTTATTGGAATGCTATACATACCGGAATGAGACAGGTGGTTCAGGACAAGGCTTATTATTCTAATCTTGGTGTTGCTGTAGCTGGTAAGACCGGAACAGCTCAGGAATCCAAGAGTAAGCCAAACCATTCTCTTTTTGTATGTTATGCGCCTTATGAGAGGCCAGAGATTGCAATTGCTACCAGAATTGCTAATGGTTATACATCAAGTTATGCTGCTCAGATCACTAAAGATGCGCTTTCTTACTACTTTGAGCTTAGAGATGAGGATGAAATCATATCCGGAACAGCTCAGACTCTTCAGGATGGTGCAACTAATGCTGATTAAAGAGTTTGGAGAAATATTTAGATGATAAAAAAATATAAGATCATAGATTACGATTTCGCCCTTGTGATCATGGTCATGGCTCTTACAACAATAGGAATAATGGCTATTAATTCAGCAGATCCTTCTTCAAGGAACAAACAGATTGCCGGTTTTGCACTTGGAGTAGTAATGATGGTATTTATCTCGCTTCTTGATTACCTTCTGCTGGTTAAGCTTTATATCCTGTTTTATATAGGCAATGCTGTTTTGCTTGCGCTTGTTTTATCCCCCCTTGGTAGCAGCACAAATGGAGCTCAGAGATGGATCAATCTCTTTGGTATCACTTTTCAGCCTTCAGAGGCAGCTAAAATATTATTGATTTTATTTTATGCTCAGTTTATTATGAAATATAAGGACCGAATCAAATCCTTTGGTTTTGTTCTTATATGTCTTGCGCTTCTTGCATTGCCGCTAGCGCTGATTGCGATGCAGCCAGACCTATCAACCTGTATCATGGTTATGATGATTTTTTCTTCAATAATGTTTGTTGCAGGTATTAGCTGGAAGATTGTCGTTGCTGTTCTTTCAATAGCGATTCCATCCGCTTTGTTTGTTATTTATAATGCAGTACAGGGTGAGAGCAGTATTCTTCATGAGTACCAGCAGAGACGAATCCTTGCCTGGCTTCATCCGGAAGATTATGCCAATTCTGATGCTTATCAGACGCTTAATTCTATGATGGCAATTGGGTCCGGACAGTTATATGGCAAGGGATATAATACAAACGAGATCAGTTCAGTATTAAACGGAGGATTCATTTCCGAATCGCCTACAGACTTTATTTTTACAGTAATTGGTGAGGAATTTGGATTTGTCGGAGCGTGTATTGTTATAGTACTCATACTGGCAATTTCTATAGAGTGTTTTATGATCTCCATGAGAGCCAGAAACAGGGCCGGAGAGATTATTGCCGCAGGTGTTGGAGCCTGGATTGGTTTTCAAGGCTTTATCAATATCGGAGTTGCTACCGGAGTTATTCCTAATACCGGTATTCCGCTTCCGTTTGTAAGTTATGGTTTGACTTCACTTCTTAGTTCCTATATGGGAATAGGTTTTGTATTAAATGTAAGACTACAGAGTAACAAGTACTATTTGGGGAGGGTATAAGTTAGATGAATATAGCACTTATAGCACATGACGCCAAGAAGAAACTTATGCAGAATTTCTGTATAGCATACAGAGGAATCCTTAGTAAAAATGATTTATATGCCACAGGTACTACCGGCAGACTTATTGAGGAAGTTACAAATCTTTCTGTTCACAAATATCTGGCCGGACATCTTGGTGGCGCACAGCAGCTTGGAGCTGCAATTGAACACAATGAAATTGACCTTGTGATATTTTTGAGAGATCCTCTCACTGTTAAATCTCATGAGCCTGATGTTAATAATGTTATGACATTATGTGATATGCATAATATACCTGTAGCAACGAATCTTGCTTCAGCAGAATTATTGATCAAATCACTTGACAGAGGGGACCTTGAGTGGCGTGAAATGTACAAATAAAGCTATTGGAGTAATAGCTTCTCTATTAATTGTAATTTTAAATATAACGGGATGTGCGGGTGCTTCAACAGCAGCCGGATATTCCGTTAATTCTTTTTTATCTGATGACCAGATATCCATGAACTATCCTACTTATGCTTCAGATCTGTGTGTAGTTAATTCTGATATAGGAAACGATAATTCATCTATAACAGATTCTGTTAGCGCAGGACTTTTTGACTTGACTAACAGGGAAACTCTTTTTGCACAAAATGTTAATGATAGAGTAATGCCTGCAAGTCTTACCAAGGTTATGACTGCATATGTTGCTCTCAAGTATGGCAGTTTGGAACAAGTTCTTGTTGCAGGCTCAGATGTTTATGTCAATGAAAGCGGTGCTCAGAAGATTGGGCTTAAGGAAGGGGATAGAATGACTCTGGACCAGGCCTTGCATATTCTTTTGATATATTCGGCTAATGACGTAGCTAATCTTATCGCATCTAATATCAGTGGATCTATTGAGGAGTTTGTTAATACGATGAACGCTGAGGCATATGCTATAGGTGCAACTAAGACACATTTTGAAAATCCAAATGGCCTTACCAGTGATGAACACTATGTTACTGCCTATGATATGTATCTGATATTTAATGCTGCTATGCAATATGATACATTCAGTGAGATCATCAATATGAACAGCTATACAACATCCTATATCGACGCAACAGGAGCATCCAAGGATGTAGATATTTCCAATACTAATGGCTTTTTGACAGGTGCTAAACCGGTTCCTTCAGGCGTTACAGTTATTGGTGGTAAAACAGGTACTACTCAGGCTGCAGGCCATTGCCTTATTCTGCTTGCAAGAGATACAGCAGGAAATCCTTACATTGCAGTAATCATGCGTGATACAGACAGCGGTACACTTTATAATGATATGGCACAATTGTTGAATGAAATCGTTAATTAAGGTTGTCTTTTAATAACCAATAACATATAATTAATATATCAATAAATTCTTGCTTGCAGGAGGGTATGCCAATGGTTCAGTTAATTGTTGGGAAAAAGGGTAAAGGAAAGACCAAATGCTTATTGGATAAGGTTAATACTGAGGTTAAGAACGTTCTTGGTAGTATAGCCTTTCTTGATAAGAACACCAAGCACATGTATGAGCTTAATAACAAGATTCGTTTAATTGTTGTATCAGATTTTATGATCTCAAATGCCGATGAATTCATAGGCTTCGTAAGTGGTATTATTTCTCAAGACCATGATCTCCAGCAGATGTATTTTGATAGTTTCCTTAAGATTTCTTGCCTTGAAGGTAAGGATATTACTGAGACTATTGATAAACTTGATAAGCTTTCCGAGAAGTTTAATATTGATTTTGTACTCAGCCTTTCAATGGATGAGGCAGAGGTTCCAGAAGCCGTTAAATCAAAGATTGTTATTTCTCTTTGATAGTATTTTTGAATTGAGTATTGCGATAAGCCGCGGAAATCCGCGGCTTATCTTTTGCATGAGTTATCTTTTAAAATAAATTTTGCAATAAAAGGTTGGGGGAAGATGGCACAGGAGAAATATCCAAAAGTAACTAAATATCCCAAGAATCTGAATAATATAAATATTGGTGTTGTTTTCTTTGCTGTCATTGGCATTTACATCATTATCAGTGTTATTTCTTATTTCAGAAAAGAACATATTGTTGGTTATGAGGTTCAGGAAGGTTCTCTTTCTACCAATAATATTTACGAGGCAATAGCATTAAGAGATGAAGAAATAGTTGAGAGCGATACTGCTGGATATGTTAATTATTTTGCTGCAGAAGGGGGCAGAGTCGCTGTTGGAAACCTTGTTTATACAGTGGACGAATCTGGGCAGCTTCTCGAATTTCTCAAGTCTCAAGGTTCGGATGAAGTTTTTTTGAGTGATGAAGATCTGAGTGAATTGCGTTCTCAGATTGTTGACTTTAGTTCTTCTTTTGATGAGCATGATTTTTATACTGTCTATGATTTTAAAGTCGGCCTGGACGGTACTGTTCAGAAATTATCAAATAATTCTATTTTAAATAATATCAGTACTCTGAATTCCGGTAATTCTGCTTTGCAGTCTATTAATTACAAGTATGCGGGAGATACTGGAATTGTTATATATTCTACGGACGGATATGAGAGTCTTACACCTTCTGATCTTAAGGCAGAAATGTTTGATAGCAGTTCTTATTCTAAGAATCAGCTGATCAATAATGCTTTGGTTAAAGCCGGGGATCCTGTTTATAAGCTTTGTACAAATGAGGAATGGTCAATAGTTATCAGAGAAGATGATCCTGATAAAGTTCAGGAAATGGTTGACAGCGGGTATATAAAAGTCAGATTTCTCAAAAACCAGAATGAATCCTGGGGTAAGGTTTCTACAGTTAGTAATCCTGAAGGCGATACCTTTGTTGTTCTTACTTTTACCAATTCTATGATTACATTTTGCAGGGACAGAATTCTTAGCGTTGAACTGATTTCAGAAGATGAAAAAGGGCTAAAGATTCCAAACTCTGCTGTTTCAAATAAGAGTTTTTACCTAATACCTAAGGCTTATGTTATCAAGAATAATGATAATACAAGCGGAGTTTTACGTAACAAATTTGATGAACAGGGAAATGAGACATCTGAGTTTGTAAATATCACGATTTATAACGAAAATGATACGGAGTATTATGTAGATATGGATGAGCTTAGGTCAGGAGATACACTGATCATGCCTGATTCCAATGAAA
The DNA here is from genome assembly GCF_000145035.1 of Butyrivibrio proteoclasticus B316. Lineage (NCBI taxonomy): Bacteria > Bacillati > Bacillota > Clostridia > Lachnospirales > Lachnospiraceae > Butyrivibrio > Butyrivibrio proteoclasticus. The sequence goes on along the minus strand of NC_014387.1, from coordinate 1,816,141 downwards.
GATTCGCTGTTGGCAAGCAGGATACGCTTGTAGGTGTTTATAATATCAATAAAGGTTATCCTGATTTTAGACAGATTCGAATATTGTATCAGAATGACGAATACTCTATTGTTAAGTCTAATACGATGTATGGGTTAAGTGTTTATGATTATATCGTTCTGGATGTAAATGCAGTAGATAATGCAGGAGAAGCTGATAGTCAATAAATTTGACATTTTATGTAATATTAAGTTAAAATAATAGTTGGTTTTTTGTTGGGAAAATTAGTCACGAGGAGTATATTAGTATGAGCGTAATGGATAAGTTTTTAAAGGCAATTCAGCTTAATGGGGATGATGATAGTGGTTACTATGACGACTACGATGATAGCTATGATAATGCCACTTCCAAGATAGAGTCTATTAACAGTTCTGCTCCAATCGGAAAAGACGATCCTAGTATAGAAATACCGGAAGAGAAGACCAAGAAGCTTTCTCCTAAGGTTATTCCTGCAAGATCCAAGAAATCAATGAGTTCAGCAGGTATGGAGGTTTGTGTTATCAAACCTACTTCAGTTGAGGATGGCAGAGAGATTACAGATACTTTGCTCGCTAATCGTACAGTAGTTCTTAATCTCGAAGGATTAGACGTAGACATTGCACAGAGGATCATTGACTTCACATCAGGCTCTACATATGCTATTTCAGGTAATCTTCAGAAGATTTCAAGATACATTTTTATAATTACTCCGGCTTCTGTTGATATTTCCGGTGATTTCCAGTCAATGCTCAATGGTGCATTTGGCGGTGGAGTTTCTGATGGGCCTCAGCAGATAAACTGATATTATCATGAATATTAGGCTGTTGACTTAAAGTAAATGGTCAACAGCCTCTTTTGTATTACAGCGCTGTCACTATGAGCTTTGTCAGGTGGGATGGCTGTGATTATATTATTTATATAGATTACGGAGACATTTATTGTGAGTGGATTATTGACAATTAATTATGATAAAAAACCTTGTTACAACATAGTTTTTGATACTTCTTTTGATGGGCTTTCAGATTCTGTAGCGGAGCTTGGTTTTAATGGCAGAAAGATAGCAGTTATTACAGATAGTAATGTTAAACCTCTCTATGGGGATGAGGTTGTAAGTATATTAAAGAGCGTTTCTGATAAGGTGTTTATATATGAAATACCTGCAGGAGAGAATAACAAGAACCTAAGTGAGATAAACAAAATATATAGTTTTCTTATTAAAAATCATTTTGACAGACACGACCTTTTGGTAGCGCTTGGAGGCGGAGTAGTTGGTGATATGACTGGTTTTACAGCTGCTACATATCTTAGAGGTATCTCTTTTATCCAGATACCTACTACACTTTTAGCTCAAACTGACAGCAGCATTGGTGGGAAAACCGGAGTTGACTTTGATGGTTACAAGAATATGATTGGTGCTTTCCATATGCCAAGTCTTGTTTATACCAATATTTCTACGCTTAATACATTAAGTGACAGACAATTTGCTTCAGGATTTGCTGAGGTTATGAAACACGGTCTTATCAAGGATCAGAATTTTTATACATGGCTTATTGAGAATATGTATGAGATCAGCGATAAGGATCAGGATGTAACTCTTGAGATGATAAGACGCAGCTGTGAGATCAAAAAGGCTGTTGTAGAAAAAGATCCTACTGAAAAAGGCGGCAGAGCTCTATTAAACTTTGGTCATACAATTGGACATGCCATTGAAAAAGCCAAGAATTTCGAACTTTTACATGGTGAATGTGTGGCTCTTGGTTGTGTTGCTGCTGCATTTATGTCCTGGAAAAAAGAGTTGATTTCTATGGAAGAATATTATGAAATCAGGGATATGTTTGTTCCATTTAATCTTCCTATATCCATTGAGGACATAGATCCTGAAGAGGTTATCAGGTTAACTAAGTCTGATAAGAAGTCTGACAGTAATAAAATTAGATTTATTCTCTTAAAGGGCATAGGAAAAGCTTTCATCACCACCGACATTACAGATGAAGATATGAAAAAGGCTCTTGATGAGATTATCTATATTGAGAATAATGATTAAGTAAAGGATATATTTGATGAATAAGATTTCAAAAAAGAAAAAGATTTTTTTGGCAGTTGATGCATTTTTGATACTTTTACTGGTTTTCCTTGACCAGTTTACCAAGCACCTGGCAGTAGTTCATTTACAGGATAAACCTGCATATAAAATTATTAGTGGTGTTCTTGAGCTTAATTTTCTCAAGAATTCCGGAGCAGCTTTTGGCATGCTTCAGAATCAGAAAGTATTCTTTGTATTGGTTGCAATAATTATTCTTTTGATCATTGGCTATGTATTATTTAGACTACCTGATGATAAGAAATATAATATTCTGCATATTCTTCTTGTTTTCATTGCGAGTGGAGCTGCAGGAAACATGATAGACAGGATCAAAAATGATTATGTAGTAGATTTCATTTACTTCGTGCTTATCAATTTCCCGATTTTTAATGTTGCTGATATATATGTTACCGTGGCAACTTTTGTATTTGTCTTTTTATTCCTTTTTTATTATAAGGAAAGTGATTTTAATTTCTTGAGCTTTAAACAGCACAACAAATTTAGGGAATTTAAGTAATGGAATCAAAAAGTGAATTTTTTGAGTTTATCGTAACAGATGAATATGATGGAATGAGAATTGACAAGCTTATAAGCGAGTTGATTGATTCACTTTCCAGAACTTATATCAAGAAGCTTATTGATGATAAAAAAGTAAGCTGTAATGGTAAAGTAGTTAAGGCCAGCTTCCATGTGTCTGAAAATGACGAGATAGTAATGGAGATTCCCCCTATTGAGATACCACAGATACTTCCTCAGGATATCCCACTTGATATTATATACGAGGATAACGATGTGGTTGTTGTAAATAAGCCCAAGGATATGGTGGTTCATCCTGCTGCCGGTCATTACAAAGATACTTTGGTAAATGCCATTATGTATCATTGTAAAGATAATCTTTCAGGTATTAATGGCGTTATGAGACCCGGAATAGTACATAGAATTGATAAGGATACAACCGGGTCAGTAATTATTTGTAAAAATGATAATGCACATCAGTCTATTGCTGAGCAGCTCAAAGAGCATTCCATAAATAGGGTGTATCATGCTATATGCTATGGAGTGATAAAAGAGGATGAAGGAGATGTAACAGCTCCTATAGGCCGTAGTGTTAACGACAGGAAAAAGATGGCTGTAGTTCCAGGCGGCAAATATGCGTCGACGCACTACAGAGTTTTGAAACGCTTTCCTGAAGATGGATTCACATATATAGAATGTAAACTGCAGACCGGAAGAACCCATCAGATAAGAGTTCACATGTCCCACATTGGTCATCCACTTTTGGGAGATGAGGTGTATGCATCGGGCAGACATTCTAAGTTTAAGACAAATGGTCAATGCCTTCATGCCAAAACACTTGGTTTTATACATCCTGTAAGTGGTGAATATATTGAAACAGATGCTCCGCTTCCGGAATATTTTAATCATTTGCTCAATGTTCTTAAATAAGATAAAATAATATTAGAAAAAGCGTCTATTATTGCTTAAAAGGGGTGAGTGTATGAATACAATTATTACGATTGGAAGACAGTTTGGTTCCGGCGGAAGAGAAATAGGTGAATTACTTGCCAAGAATTATGGTATTAACTGTTATGATAAAGAACTTCTTAGTAGAGCTGCTAAAGAGAGTGGCTTTTGTGAAGAAATGATTCAGAATCATGACGAGAGACCAACTAATTCATTCTTGTATAATCTTGTAATGGATACATATTCTTTTGGATATAACGCTTCAAGTTTTGTAGATATGCCTATTAGTCATAAGGTATTTCTTGCACAATTTGATACGATCAAAAAGATTGCTGAGGAAGGCCCGTGTGTTATAGTCGGACGTTGTGCTGATTATGCTCTTAGTGATTTTGACAATGTTCTAAACATTTTCATTCACGCTGATGAGGAGAGCAAGATCAAACGAATCAAGGAACGTTTTGCTGATGTCAAGACTGATGATCAGGCTAGAGATATGATGAATAAGAAGGATAAACAGCGTCAGAGCTATTACAATTATTATTCTTCCAAGAAGTGGGGCAGAGCTGATAGCTATGATCTCTCCATCAATTCGGGTATACTTGGAATTGATGGAACTGTTAAGTTCATTATGCAATATGTTGAGGACTATGAACTCCTTAAAAAGTAATCAGGTATTGGAATATTGAAATTTTACTTCCAGATAAAATTATTTATCTGGAAGTTTTTTTCGTTAAGTATTAAATTTAATATTTATTTAATTGTTATTGCGTAACACGAATGATAGTGTGAAGTTAAGTATAAGGATACTCTTAATGGGTTACTTTGTATTTATATTCTTTTCACTACACGTAGAATGGATTCTACGCGACTAATTCAAGGAGGAAAATATGGCTAATAGTGTAAGTAGTAACATTGGCAATTATGTACGCGATGTAGGCAATTCTCGCGGCGCTATTGCCGGAAACAAAGTCAGAGGACCTTCTGGAAAGGAAACTAACGAAAAAAAGGCAACCGGGATTTCCAATTTATTTGGAGATAGTGCTAAAGTGGAGTTTTCTCCGGAAGTCGAAATGTTTGGCAAAGTTGTAGATCTTTTACAAAAGAAATATGACAATGCAGACGTATTTGTTGCAGGTCCGGGCGATGATCTGTCACAAATTGGAGGAGATCTTGAATACAGTATCATCCTTTCGGAAGATGAGATGAAACTACTTTCTTCAGATGCTCCCCAGGATAAGGAAGCAAAAGATAAACTCCTTGGCCAGATTGATGATGCAATGAGTAAAATTTCAGATCTGGGCAAGAAAATTGGTGAAAACACCAATGAAAAAGATGAGGTTTCTAATTTTGGAATCAGTCTTGACAAAAATGGTAAATTGAATTTCTTTGCTGACATAAATGGTAAATCCTACGCAGATACATCAATGGATGCATTGGTTAAAAGTTTGGTATCTGACAAAACAGCTCAGAATTAATTTCCACAATATTTTTATATTCGTATAAAATCCTGAAAGCGTAAAAACTTTCAGGATTTTTTTATAATTACATATTCTTATAAATGTTATCATAATATAGTGAAGTTTTATTTCGATGAGGAGGAATAATAATGAAAAATAATTTCTTTGCGAGGGTGAATGCTATTGTTCTTGCTTTATGTCTCGTTATTTCTGCCGTTTCCACGATTCAACTCCATTATGTTTATGCTAAGGAAAATGAAGAAATAACTAATGACGATGAGGATACTTCTTTTGACGACTACGACATAGAAATAATGTCTGAGCCAGAGAATGATAATTATGATGTTACCTTTACCTCTGGTGATGGAAACCAGGATTACAGCTCTGATAATGAGCCATCAAATGAGGAAATTCAATATGACCCATTTGATTACGATCTTACATGCTATACTCCCAATCTGAATTATGGCATAGTTTATCAGAATGATTACATTGATATTCAGAAGTTTAGTATTGTTAATACAGGTGAAACTCCATTTCCTATTACTTGGGATGAGTATGATCCTTCAACAGCTTTTGACCTTGAAGTTGCACCTGGGGCAAGTCTTGATACAAATCCGGGATCGCAGATTCCTTTTTATATTGTCGCAGATACCAGCCTCCCTGCAGGCGATTATTGTGCTTATTATGTATTTTACTCTGCCAATGATATAAGGCAGCACCATAGAGTGCAGGTTACTGTAACGATGACAATAAAAAAGAATGAGCCATATGTTGAATCTGTTGAGATTATACCGGCTACAGTTTCATTGCCATGCGGTAAGTCCTATCAGTTTTCTGCAAAAGTAAAGGGCGGTAATGGCTATAACCAAGGAGTAAGCTGGTCTGTTACAGGCAATAATACAACTAAAACAACAATTAATTCTGACGGCGTTTTATCAGTATCTGCTGATGAGACATCTACAACCCTTGCTGTTATTGCAACATCCAAACAAGATACAAGATTTTATGATAGCTCAATTGTAAATCTTCAGCCTGTAGATCATATTGTAAGTGTTTCTGCTGATCCTGTTGGTGGAGGCGCTGTGGCAGGCGGAGGTGCTGTAAGAAATGGCGGATCTGTACGTATCTCAGCTTCTCCAAATAATAATTTTTCATTTTCCGGCTGGTATGAAGGCAGCAATCTTATATCAACTGCCCCAGCTTTTGACCTTACAAATATTACATCAGACAGAAAAGTAGTTGCGAAATTTACAAGAACAACTTGTTATATCAAAACCAGTGTAAATACAACTGACGGAGGAACTATTACTGACAGCTGCGTGATTCAAAGTGGCGGAAATATAACCATCACAGCTAAAGCTAAAGAGGGCTATGCCTTTAAGGAATTTGTTGAAAACAATAAAACTCTAAGTACTTCGAATTCTATTCAGCTAAATAATGTTACATCGGACAGAAATATAACAGCTGTATTTACTAGAAATAAGTATAATGTTTATGTATCTGTAACACCGCAGGATACCGGAACTTATGAGGGCGCAGGTAAATATGATAAAGGCAAAAAGGTTGTAATCAAGCAAAGAGCCTATGATGGATATGAGTTCGCCGGTTGGATTGTAAATGGACAGGTTGTTTCTTATAACACAGAATATGTAATTGATAAAATTGAAAATGATTTAAATATTACTGCAAGCTTTAGGAAAAGAGAAGTAAAAACATATAAGGTTGTTTCAGGTATTACAAATGAGGGTGGTTCAATAGTACCAAGTGGAGAGTATACTGTTCAGGAAGGTGGAAGTATAACTTATCAGATAGTTCCAAGTGCTAATTATACAGTTAAAAACGTAACTGTTGATGGTAAAAACATTGGCCCAGCTGCCAGTTATACATTCAATCAGGTAGGAAAGGCACATACTATTACAGCAACTTTTGAGAAAGTTCAGGCTGCACCTCAAAAAAATTCCTCATCTACGGGGCAACAGGCTGTTGCTCCACAAAAAAAGGAAACGAAAAAGACAGAGTATTCTACAGAAACTGCAAATCAGGGAGCTGTACCTGAGCAAAACATTGTAAAAGAGGAAACAAAACAGGAAGAAGGAGAACTCGATGGTGAGGACTATATAGAAGATACCTTTGTTCCTCTTGATGATACTCCTGCTAATAATGCTAATAATGAGCTAGCTTCTAACAACAGCATCATGGCTAAATACGGACTTGATGATGCTACAGTCAGAAGGCTGATAAACGATAACGCTGAGATGGCTCTTTTGAAAGAGGCTTATGAAACTGGCGTGCTTCAGGTTACTGTTAATAATTCTTTTGCTGCGTATACACAGGAAACATCACAAGGTCTGTATTTTGATAATCCTTCACTTATTAACTTTGAAACTGTTGTATCAGCTACACTTACGGAAGACGAAAAAGTATCAGTTTTAAGCGGAAATCCAATTTTGTTTAATGTCAGCATTACAGATAATTCTGCCACAGTTGATGCAGCTACCAAAAAGTTGATGCAAACAAAGATAGGCTATAAACCGCTTTGCTATTTTGATTTCTTTATTATGAAGTCTGAAAACGGATCTAGTGAAGTACTCACCAAAACAGGAAGTGAACTTCTTGTAGTGTTGCCTATTCCAGATGCCTATAAAAAGTCGGGAAGAAATTATTGTGTATTAAGAAATCATAATGGCGTAGTTGATATATTAAGAGACCTTGATGATGACCCTGACACAGTTACTTTCAGAACAGATAAATTTTCTGAGTATTCTATAGCCTATGAAGCTGTAAATGTTAATAAACTTGTATTGCAACTGATCATTGTTATATTGATTGCACTTGTTCTTGCCCTTATTTGCTATATCAATTTGTGGCGTTATAGAAGAATGCATCGTAAAACTAATAGAAAATAATAGAAAAAACAAATGAGATAATAATAAAGCCTACAGAATAAGAAATACGAGATAATAAAAGCCCGGGAAAATCTTATGATAATAATTCAATAAGATTTCTCGGGCTTTTTGTTATAAATAATTAAATTGCTTTTTTCTCCTCTTCAACCTTGCGCTGAGCGGTAGAGAGCATGAGCTTGATACGGTTAAGCTGGTTAACTTCTGATGCACCTGGATCATAGTCAATAGCTACAATGTTACAACCTGGGTACATATGTCGCATCTGCTTGATTACACCCTTACCAACAACGTGATTAGGAAGACATCCAAATGGCTGTGTACAAACAATATTTGTAGCGCCTTCCTTGATCAGTTCAACCATTTCACCTGTAAGGAACCATCCTTCACCAGTCTGGTTGCCGATAGAAACGATAGGCTTAGCATATTCAACGAGCTTATAAATACTTGTTGGTGGATCAAAATGCTTACTTCTCTCAAAGGCCTTTGTTGCACCACCTCTAAGCTTTTCGATAGCCCAAATAGCAAGCTTCATAAGGTTTGCTGTTTTCTTGGATGTTCCAAGTTCCTGAGCTTTGTAAATCTGGTTGTAGAAGCAATAGAGCATGAAGTCTATAAGATCCGGAACAACAGCTTCTGCGCCTTCAGCTTCGAGAAGTTCTACAAGGTGGTTATTAGCAGCAGGAGCGAATTTTACAAGAATTTCGCCTACAACACCAACTCTTGGTTTAACTTCATCTGTAATCTCTATTCTGTCAAAGTCTTCGATTATCTGTCTGCATAATCTCTGGAACTTTATAAAACTCATATGTTTGCTTGTAACAAATTCTTTTACAACTGGAAGCCATTTTTCGTGGCAGGCATTTACAGAACCTTCAACCTTTTCGTAAGGACGCATTCTGTATACACATCTCATGAATATGTCGCCAAAAACAGCACCATAGGCAGCTCTCTCAAGCATTTCAAAATTGATGTGGAATCCTGGATTGGATTCAAGCTTTGAAAGGTTCAGAGAAACTACAGGAATCTGCTCCATACCGGCTTTTTTAAGAGCTCGTCTGATAAAGCCGACATAGTTTGTTGCTCTGCACCCACCACCAGTCTGAGACATGATTACAGCAGTTCTGTTGAGGTCATATTTACCGGAATGAAGTTCATCCATAATCTGACCAACAACCCAAAGTGAAGGGTAGCAGGCATCGTTATTAACATATTTAAGCCCCATATCTATAGCGTGTCTGTTATCATTCTGCATTACAACAAAGTTATAACCGCAAGCTGCAAAGGCTGGCTCTAAGATATCGAAATGGATAGGAGACATCTGTGGGCACAAAAGAGTGTAGTTTTTGCGCATGTCTTCTGTAAACAGAACTCTGTGATTAGCAGTTTCGCGAATGGTTCTCTGTTTGTTCTTTTGCTTACGTACGCGTATTGCAGCAAGAAGAGAACGCACTCTGATACGGGCACTTCCAAGGTTGTTTACTTCATCAATCTTAAGGCATGTATAAATCTTATCAGAACCTGAAAGAATATCATTGACCTGATCGGTTGTTACTGCATCCAGACCACACCCGAAGGAGTTAAGCTGAATAAGATCGATATCATCTCTTGTTCTGACAAAACTTGCAGCGGCGTAAAGTCTTGAATGATACATCCACTGGTCTGATACGATAAGAGGTCTCTCAGGATGACCTAAATGAGATACACTGTCTTCTGTAAGGACGGCAACACCATAGGAACATATCATATCAGGAATTCCATGGTTGATCTCCGGATCGATGTGATAAGGACGACCGGCAAGTACAATACCATGCTTACCGTTTTCTTCAATCCATTTAAGTGTTTCTTCACCCTTCTTCTGTACATCTTTTCTGGCTCTATCCATTTCTTCCCAGCCATCCTTTGCTGCAGCAATCAGCTCTTCAGCAGGAATCTCGCTGAACTCTTTAACAAGAGCAGTAGTGACTGTCTCAAGAGATGTAAATGCCATAAATGGATTCCTGAGCTTAACATCACCATTTGTGATTGCCTCAACATTGTTCTTGATATTCTCAGAATAAGAAGTGACAATAGGGCAGTTATAGTGGTTTGTAGCTCCTTCTACTTCTTCACGTTCATAGAAAAGGCCAGGGTAAAAGATAAAATCAACATTCTGCTTGATCAGCCATTCAACATGACCATGGCTGATCTTGGCAGGATAACACTCTGATTCACTAGGAATAGACTCAATACCGAGTTCATAAATCTGATGAGTTGAACGAGGGGAGAGTACTACTCTGTATCCAAGCTTGGTAAAGAAAGTAAACCAGAATGGATAGTTTTCATAGAAATTAAGAACTCTTGGTATACCTACAGTTCCTCTGGTTGCCTTATCAGCAGAGAGTGGCTCATAACCAAATATTCTTTTGTATTTGTAATCGAACAGGTTAGGGATTCCAGCAGCATTTTTAACTTTGCCGATTCCTCTTTCACATCTGTTACCTGAAATGTGCTGACGACCACCTGTAAATTTATTGATCGTAAGTCTGCAGTGGTTTGTACATCCCTGACAAGTTGTCATGCTGGTTGTATATTCCAGATTATTGATCTGATCGATTGACAGCATAGTTGTCTGGTATCCATCAGTCTCTGCATAACGGTCTCTTGCAATAAGAGCAGCTCCAAAAGCACCCATGATACCGGCGATATCAGGACGAATTGCCTGAGCTCCGGATATGATCTCAAATGCCCTAAGAACAGCATCATTGTAGAAAGTACCGCCCTGTACAACTATGTGATTACCAAGATCCTTGGCATCGGAAACCTTGATTACCTTGAAAAGAGCATTTTTGATAACAGAATAAGCAAGACCTGAAGAAATATCAGCTACATCAGCTCCTTCTTTTTGAGCTTGCTTAACTCTGGAGTTCATGAATACAGTGCATCTGGTTCCAAGATCTACAGGAGACTTGGCATAAAGAGCTACTTTAGCAAAGTCCTGAACACTGTAATCAAGGGATTTAGCAAAAGTTTCTATGAAAGAACCGCATCCTGATGAACATGCTTCATTGAGCTGAACAGAATCTACTGACTGGTTCTTGATATGAATACATTTCATGTCCTGACCGCCAATATCAAGGATACAATCGACTTCAGGATCAAAGAATGCAGCAGCATTGTAATGGGCAATTGTCTCAACTTCGCCGTCATCCAAAAGAAGGGCTGACTTAAGAAGAGCTTCTCCATAACCTGTTGAGCATGCACGTGCAATACGGACACCTTCAGGCATAAGCTTATAAATCTCCTGGATAGAAGATATAGCAGTTTTGAGTGGGCTTCCGTTATTGCTGGAATAGAATGAATACAGGAGATCACCGTCTTCGCTTATAAGCGCACATTTTGTAGTTGTAGAACCAGCATCGATTCCAAGGAAAGCCTTGCCCTTATAGGTATCAAGTTTTCTAGTCTTAACCTTGTACTGGTCCTGTCTGTTTCTGAATGCTTTGTATTCTTCTTCATTTTTGAAAAGAGGATCAAGTCTTGATACTTCTGCATCCATGACAATCTTATGAGAAAGCTTTCCAACCATTTCATCCATGGTATAGAATGTTTCCTCTTTAGCATTAAGAGCAGAACCTATAGCTGCAAAAAGATGTGAATTATCTGTATCTATAGTGTGTTCCTCATCAAGCTTAAGGGTTCTGATAAACGAAGCTTTAAGCTGATCAAGGAAGTGGAGAGGACCTCCAAGGAACGCAACATGTCCTCTGATTGGTTTACCACATGCAAGACCTGAAATAGTCTGATTAACAACAGCCTGGAAAATGGAAGCAGCAAGGTCTTCCTTGGTTGCTCCTTCATTGATAAGAGGCTGTATATCAGATTTGGCAAATACACCGCACCTGGCAGCTATTGTGTATAGTGAATTATAATTTCTGGCATATTCATTAAGACCTGATGCATCTGTCTGTAAAAGAGCAGCCATCTGATCGATAAATGAACCGGTACCTCCGGCACAGATACCATTCATACGCTGTTCCACGTTGCCACCTTCAAAATAAATGATCTTGGCATCTTCACCGCCAAGCTCAATGGCAACATCAGTTTTGGGAGCAAGTTCTTTGAGGGAAGTAGATACAGCGATTACTTCCTGAACAAAAGGAACTTCCAGATGCTTGGCAAGAGTCAGACCGCCTGAACCTGTTATAACAGGATGAAGAGTGACATTGCCGCTAACCTTGACTGCTTCCTGTAATAAGTCGGAAAGAGTTTCCTGTATATTGGCAAAATGTCTCTTGTAATCTGAAAAAACAATATTATGCTCAGAGTCCAGAAGTGCAATCTTGACCGTAGTGGAACCAATATCAATACCAAGTGTGTAATCTTTGGAAATCATTATTGAAAATCACCTCATGAATAACATTTTGACTGCCTTTCTTCTAAATTAATGTTGTAAAAGACAATCTATATGATTATAATGCAGAGGTGCACAAAAATCAATCGAAAATATATTGTGCAAAATTTAATTCTATTATGAATTGAAATAAAATTTTACACAAGATAATGTGCTTTTATGCTATCATATAGGTATATATGTTTTATGGGGTGGTTCTTTTATGATTAGGAAAACAAGGTTTTTATTTCTGTTCATATTTATATCTATAATTTCTGGTCTGATTTTTTCCTCACAAACAGTTTATGCAAATACTGCATCAGAACCTGAAAAAGTTCGAGTAGGTTATTATGAAAACGAAGTATTTGAAGATGGCGCTTCGGAAAACGCCGTCAAGAATGGCTATGCATATGAGTATTATCGTAAGCTCACTGAGTATACTGGATGGGAGTATGATTATGTCTACGGAAGTTTTGTTGAAGTTTACGACATGCTCTTAAAAGGTGAAGTTGATGTTGTAGCGGGACTAGCTTATACCGATGATCGACAGGGATTGATCCTTTATCCTGACAGACCAATGGGAGCTGAGAATTACAGTCTTGTTAAGCATGAGTCTGACAATAATATTACTACCATGATGACAACTCTAAATGGTAAAAAAATTGGTGTTCTTGATAGTGCTATTCTTGACGCCCTTCGTGAGTACCTTAGCACCAATCACGTAGAAGCTAATGTTATTGTATTTAATGACTATGAAGCTTTGTTTTCAGCTTTTGATAAAAAAGAAATAGACCTGATGGCTGCTGAAACAGATGGTACCTATGGAAGAAATCATGCTGAAATTCTTACAGCTTTTGGATCTTCAGATTACTATCTGTGTGTAAACAAAGACAGGCCGGATTTATTAAGTGAACTTAACGATGCACAGGAACAGCTCTATATTGAAGACCCTAATTATGTGAGCCTTCTCAGAGAGAAGTATTTTGCCATGAGCTTATCAAGCAGGGCGTTTACACAAAGAGAGAAAGAATGGCTCCGTAATAACCATGAACTCAGAATAGGGTATCTTAATAATTATCTTCCATACAGCAATACAAATAAAGATGGAAATGTTGAAGGTATAGTAACTGATATAGTTCCTGAAATTCTCAATACTTTGGGGATAAACAGTCTTAATGTCTCATATATAGGATTTGATAGTTATGACGATATGACTCTGGCGCTAACTGACAATAACATTGATGTTGCATTTCCTGTTGGTGGCGGGCTCTTTTATTCAGAGGAAGATGGATTGAATTTGTCCAATCCTGTGTCGTCTTCGATTACAAACCTTATATATAGTGGTAAATATGTTAGTTCTTCTAATACAGATTTTGCTGTCAATGAGAACAACAGAATGCAGTATTACTACATTAAGCTTCACTATCCTGATGCTACAGTGTCTTTTTACCCTTCAACTGAAGCGTGTCTTAACGCTGTTGCAACCGGAAATGCTAAATGTACTACACTTAACGGTCTTAGGACAAATGATATACTCAAAAACAGAGCATACAGAAATCTGTCTTTCAGGCAGCTCAGTTACAGTGATAACAGGTGCTTTGGTGTGCGAATAGGTAATGAGGGGCTTCTAAAGCTGTTTAATCGTGGCATTGATATTGTGGGCCAGGATTTTGCGACTAACCTTGCATACCAATATTCGGTCAAACTATATCATTACTCGGTAATAGACGGAATTGTTGATAATCTATGGATTATCACTATTATGGCCACTATTATTGTAATACTGTTACTGATCCTGTTCCTAAGAGATAAAAACAGAGCAGCTTTGACAATCAGAGAAAAAGAGGCTGCAAGAAGCGTTATGGAAGATGCTAATAATTCCAAAACACATTTCCTGACTAAACTATCTGAGGATATGCATAATTCAGTTGAGGGAATTGTTTCAAATGTAAATATGGCATATCAGCATGTTGAAGAAGAAAATGCAGTTGCTTTTCTTGGAAGAGTAAATAAATCCTGCGAGCATTTACTGTGGCTGATTGATGATATAAACGATCTTAGTAATGTTGAAAATGGACGATTTTTGGGGCATAACCAGAATGTAAATTTCAGACAGTTTATTAATGACCTTAAAAATTCATCAGATAAAAACATAAATGACACAATTAACAGGTATAATTTTAAGGGTAGCAGAGTCTTGATTGTTGACAGGCTCAAAGATATCCAGGTTTCTGCTGCCAAAATAATGAAGAGAGTAGGTTTCGAAGTTCAGATAGCAACCGATGGAACGGAGGCTGTTGATATAATAAATGCAGCTCCGGCCGGATATTTTGATTGCGTTTTGATTGATATTCAGGCACCTAATACTGAAGGCTATGAAGTGTGCAGACAGATCCGCAATCTTGATGAATCAGATAAGGCCAGCATTCCAATTGTTGCTGTAACAGCTGATGTCTTCAGAAATCTTAACGAGGTATCAATCTGATGAATAAGTTAATAAATGACCTTGAGAGAAGATTTGGAAAGTACGCTATTCCAAATCTTTCCATGTATATTGTTGCTCTTTATGCAATTGGTTATGTACTTGTTGGATTTGCTCCCTCAAGTATGAATCTTACATATTATCTTTCGCTTAATCCTGAGAGGATTCTTCATGGACAGGTGTGGAGACTTTTTTCATGGCTTATTATTCCACCGACAGCTGTTAGTTTTTTGGTTATAATCACACTTATTTTCTACTACTTTGTCGGTTCCAATATGGAACGTACCATAGGGACATTTAGATATAATCTGTTCATTTTTAGCGGATTTATATTGATGATCATAGGTGCTTTTCTTGCTTATGGTATTTATTATGTTATCGCGCCTGATGAGGTTGCGCGTATTATGGCTGTCACCTCATCCTATTTTAATGTTTATTATATCCAGCAGGTAGTATTTCTTGCCTTTGCGATTCTTTATCCTGATGTGCAGGTTTTACTAATGTTTATAATACCTATCAAGGTTAAGTACATGGGTATTGCATATGGTGTTCTGCTTGTCTGGGAAGGAATCTCAGGTCTTAGAATTGCTAATTTTGGTATTTTCTTTGCTATTGGATCACAGCTTCTTAATTTACTTCTTTTCTATTTACAGCTTGGTAAGTTGACAAGATTTAAACCCAAGGAAGTAAAGAGAAGAGCTGATTTTCAAAGGAATGCAAGGATGACTCCAAAAGGAGTTACAAGACATAAATGTGCTGTATGTGGCAGGACAGAGGAGACTAATCCGAATCTTGAGTTCAGATTCTGTTCTAAGTGTAATGGCAACTACGAGTACTGTCAGGATCACCTTTTTACGCATCAGCATGTTAAATAAAGGAGTATCATGGGAAATATAGACAATAAAGAAAAAGAGTTTGCGGAAATACTCAAACTTGTTACAAGAACTGCCAGAGAAAACAAGAATATGATCACCAGTGAAGAAGTCAGATCTGCTTTTTCAGAGCTTGACCTTGATGATAAGCAGTTTGAAATGGTGTTTGATTATTTGAAGGAACACAAGATTGGCCTTGATGAAGAAGCTGTTTTTACTGATGAAGAATTAACGGATGAAGAGACCAATTATCTTAATGATTATTTGGAAAGCCTCAAAGAACTTCCTGAATATACTGATGGAGAGAAAAGAGCTATAGAGATGTCTGCAATATCCGGTGATAAAGAGGCTCAGAGTAAGTTGATCGAATGTTTTTTGCCTCTTGTTGTTGATGTAGCCAGAATGTACACAGAACAGGGAGTATATCTTGAAGACTTAATAGGAGAGGGAAATTTTGCTCTTACTAAAGGCGTGACTATGCTCGATGCTGTTGGAGAACCCGAGGAAGTTGAAGGTTTTTTGTACAAGCTGATGCTTGATGCGATGGAAGCAGTTATTGAGAGCAATCTTGCAGAAGATGCAGGAGAACAGAAAGTGCTTAAGCTTGTTCAGGAAGTTGCTGACAAGGCAAGTGAACTGGCGCAGGATCTTAGGAGAAAGGTTACTGTCAAGGAACTAATGGATGAAACCGGATGGGACGAAGACAAAATCAGAAGTGCCATCAAATTTAGCGGTGACAACATTGAAGATCTTGAAAGTGGCGAAAAAAAGAAAACACAGAATGAATAATATAGTTAATGAAGACGATTTTAAGTATTACATGCAGGATATAGAAAGGTATTATTTTGGAGCTTGCTATAATTATAACGAGCTCTTAAATAATGAAATGGTCCCTTTCAAATTCAAAACAATCATAACCAAGTACATAAAAGATGATGTTGATTATGATACTACGCTTGAGAGCCACTTATTCTATCTGGATACTCAAAAATATGATTACAGGATATATAAGCAGCTAAAAGCCAGAATTCGCGTATCTCAGTATAAAAAGCCGGAGGATCATAGCAGGGGATTTAAAGAAAAGGTTTATACCATTGAACAATTATCCAAGATTTCTCCGGAAGAGAAGATAAGACTTGGAATTATTGTGAGAGAACTGATCATATCTAAACTCGCGCTGTTTGCATTTACAGTATGATTAGTAAATGCGGAACAAATTCTTGTTGAACAACAAAAAACCACCTGATTACTCAGGTGGTAATTTTTGACTTCAGTTTAAACTCAAGCTCTTTCTACTTTGTTTGATCTAAGGCAGCTTGAACAAACGTGCATTCTCTTAGTAGAGCCATTAACCTTACAAGCAACGTGCTGAACGTTTGACTTCCAAACTCTATTAGATCTTCTATGAGAATGGCTTACGTTGTTTCCGAAATGAACGCCCTTGCCACAAATATCACATTTAGCCATTTTGACACCTCCTTATAAGCCATGTAATGTTTAAATCTAATACGTGCGCTGTATCCGCAACATTGATATATTAGCAGAAAGTAAATATAATTGCAAGCAAATATTTCAAAAAATATGGTGGTTTTTTTATAAAACTGCTATTATAATACTATATGTATGCGAAAAAATGGCATTATTAAGGAGGAATTATATGAAGGCTTCTATAGTGAATACGCATATGGGAAATATTTCTATTGATAATGAAGTTATTGCCCAGTACGCAGGCGCTGTTGCCATGGAGTGCTTTGGCATCGTTGGAATGGCTAATGTTAATGTCAAGGATGGACTTGTCAGCCTGCTCAAGCTTGATTCTATGACAAGAGGTATAAATGTTACTCTTGACGAGAGTAATAAGCTTAAGCTTGACTTCCATGTTATAGTAGCTTATGGAGTTAGTATTTCTGCTGTATCAGAAAATCTTATCAGTACAGTTAAATATAAAGTAGAGGAATTTACGGGGCTTGAAATCGAGAAGATCAACATCTACATTGAAGGCGTCCGTGTAATAGACTAATTCGATTGCAAGTTCTAGGAGGATTTTTATTTTGAGTAACAATGCTATTGACGCTAAGATGCTGTCAAAAATGTTTTTGACCGGTGCCAAGAACCTTGAGGCTAAAAAGGAATGGATCAATGAACTTAATGTATTCCCTGTTCCTGATGGAGATACCGGTACAAATATGACAATGACCATAATGTCTGCAGCCAAGGAAGTTAGTAATCTTGGTGATGCTGCCAATATGGAGGCAATTTGTAAAGCTATTTCTTCCGGCTCACTTAGAGGAGCAAGAGGTAACTCCGGAGTTATCTTGTCTCAGCTTCTCCGTGGATTTACCAAGGTTGTCAAGGCTCATGACGAAGTTGATGTCAAAATCCTTGCTGATGCCTTTGATAAGGCAGTAGAGACTGCATACAAGGCTGTTATGAAACCCAAGGAAGGAACAATTCTTACAGTAGCTAAGGGCGCAGCTGAGAAGGCGCGTGAGCTTTCTTCTGAAGGTGTTCAGGATATAGAGAAGTTTGCATCAGAAGTTATTAAGTATGCAGATGAGGTTCTTTCCAAGACTCCTGATATGCTTCCTGTGCTTAAACAGGCTGGAGTTGTTGACTCAGGCGGCCAGGGACTTATGCAGGTTCTCAAGGGAGCACTTGATGGCTTCCTTGGCAAAGAGATAGATCTTTCTATTTCTGAGGAACAAGTAACACCAGGTGCAAGAACTAAGGCAGAAGCCAAAGAGGAAGATATCAAGTTCGGCTATTGCACAGAGTTTATTGTTCTTCTCAATAAGCCACTTAATGTTAAACAGGAAATCGATTTCAAGGGATTCCTTGAATCCATTGGTGATAGTATTGTTTTAGTAGCAGATGATGAAATCTGTAAGGTTCATGTTCATTCTAATGACCCTGGTCTTGCTATTCAGAGAGCGCTTATGTATGGCCAGCTTTCCAATATGAAGATTGACAACATGAGAATGGAACATAGAGAGAAGCTCTTCCATGAGAATAATGATGGTTCATGGGCAGAGATCAAAACAGAGATCAATGGCGCTGCAGAACTTACACCTACATATTCCAAGGACGACGATATTCCTCTTGGAAAAACAGTTGATTTAGCTGGCAAGAAAGCTGCTCCTGCAGAACCTCGCAAAGAGATTGGATTTGTAACTGTATGTGCAGGTTCAGGTCTTGCAGAGATCTTTAGAGGTCTTGGAGTAGATTATGTAATTGAAGGTGGCCAGACTATGAACCCTAGTACTGCAGATATCCTTGATGCAGTAGATAAGGTTAATGCCGATACAGTTATTGTTCTTCCTAATAATAAGAACATAATCCTTGCAGCTAATCAGGCAGCTATTATGTCTGAGGACAACACAGATGGCAAGAAGATTGTAGTAGTACCTTCCAAGACTGTTCCTCAGGGAATTACAGCAATTATCAATTATGTTCCTGAAACTCCTGTTGAGGAAGTAGTAGCATCTATGACAGAGTCACTTTCGACTGTTAATACCGGTGAAGTAACATATGCTGTCAGAGACACCAAGATTGATGATGTAGAGATCAAGCAGGGTGATTACATGGGAATCGGTGATGCTGGAATCCTTGCTGTTGGCGGAGAAATTGCTGACGTAACCTTTGATATGCTTGGTAAGATGATGAATGATGATCTTGAGCTTATCAGCATTTATTACGGAAGCGATGTTGATGAGAAGGATGCTGACGAGCTTAGGAACAGAGTAAGCGAGAAGTTCCCTCAGTGTGACGTAGAGCTTC
Organism: Butyrivibrio proteoclasticus B316; assembly: GCF_000145035.1. Taxonomy (NCBI): domain Bacteria; kingdom Bacillati; phylum Bacillota; class Clostridia; order Lachnospirales; family Lachnospiraceae; genus Butyrivibrio; species Butyrivibrio proteoclasticus. Next base: position 1,796,710 of record NC_014387.1, on the reverse strand, counting down.
AGTTTGGTGGTCAGCCAATTTATTATTATATTGTTTCAGCTGAATAAAATATGCGATAATAAAGTCGGGTCTAGTTTTAGGCCCGATTTTTTCTTTTTAAGACTTATTATACAAACGACATATTTTTAGGAGTACTTATTTTGGGAAGCAGAGAACTGGACGAAAATGTCATAAACTTAAAAGGTATCGGAGAGAAAACCGCCAAGTTATTTGAAAAATGTGGTGTCAGGACAGTTGGAGATCTTTTATCTTATTATCCAAGGTGCTATGACGGTTATGAGATACCTGTAAGAGCATCAGATGTAAGACCTGGCCAGATCAATTCTGTTAAGCTTACAATAATCGGAAGCATTATTAAACGAAGAGTCAGAAACCTGTCAATCATAGCTTTTGAAGCTGCAGACCAGACTGGCAAAATTAAGATGACGTATTTTAATGCTCCTTATCTTGCATCTTCTCTAAAAAGCGGTACTACTCATATTTTTAGAGGAATGGTCCAGAAAAAAGGATCTTTTTATACCATGGATCAGCCCAAGATGTATTCTCAGGAAGAATATGCTTCTCTTGTAGGCAGACTTATGCCAAGATATCCGCTAGTAAAAGGTCTTACTAATAATATAGTGATCAAAGCAGTTGAACAGGCTTTTTTAAATATTGGTAAGCTTGAGGAATTTGTGCCTCAAACAATACTTGATAGACTGTCTCTTATAGGTTATTCAGAAGCTGCAAGGAGTATTCATTTTCCGGAAAATGATAAAAAGCTTGAAGAAGCCAGAAGAAGACTTGCTTATGATGAGTTTCTTTTATTTGTTCTTAAACTACGCCTCCTTAAGATGACGCAGGAAGAAATATCCAATTCTTTTCCGATGGTTGAAGTATCTGAGACAAAAAGGCTGTTAGAGGTTTTGCCATATAAACTTACAAATGCTCAGTCCCTTGCTTGGAAAGATATTCAAAATGATCTGCAGGGGCCTTCTGTTATGAACAGGCTTATCCAGGGGGATGTTGGATCCGGCAAAACGGTTATTGCCATGCTGGCTCTTTTAACAACTGCTGCTAACGGGTACCAGGGGGCTCTTATGGCTCCTACAGAAGTACTGGCAGCGCAACATTTTGAGAATTTCAAGGAACTTATAGACAAATATAACATACAGCATTTGAAGCCAATTCTTTTAACAGGAGCTCTTTCTGCCAAAGACAAAAAGGAAGCTCAAAGGCTTATAAGTGAAGGCGAAGCAAATTGCATAATAGGAACAAATGCGCTTATACAGGAAAAAGTGAGCTATAAAAATCTGGCACTTGTCGTAACAGATGAGCAACACAGATTTGGAGTCAGACAAAGAGAAGCACTTGCAGGTAAAGGACTAAATACACACGTGCTTGCAATGAGTGCAACACCGATTCCAAGGACTCTTGCTATCATTTTGTACGGTGATCTTCACATTTCTGTGATAAATGAACTTCCTGGTGGAAGGCTGCCTATCAAGAATTGTGTTGTTGGAACCGAATACAGGCCTACTGCCTACAAGTTTATTAAGGATCAGGTTGAAGCGGGAAGACAAGCCTATGTAATCTGTCCGATGATAGAAGAAGGCGAAATGGATGGCGTTACAAATGTTGTTGACTATACAGAGACTCTTAGGCAGAATCTTCCACCTGATATTAGTGTTGCTATGCTTCATGGCAAGATGAAACCTGCACAGAAGGATGAAATCATGGAGGCTTTTGCCAGAAAAGATATAGATGTTCTTGTTTCAACTACTGTAATTGAAGTTGGAATAAATGTTCCAAATGCAACAGTGATGATGATTGAAAATGCTGAAAGGTTTGGCCTTTCACAGCTTCACCAGCTAAGAGGAAGAGTAGGCAGAGGTAAATATCAGTCATATTGTATCTTTTTGAATACTTCAGAAAGTGATGATGCCAAAAAGCGTCTTGATATTATGAATAAGACAAATGACGGATTCAAGATTGCAGAGGAGGATTTGAGGCAGCGAGGGCCGGGGGATCTGTTTGGCGTCAGACAAAGTGGAGACCTTAATTTCAGACTTGGCGATATTTATCATGATTCTGACCTGGTAAAAGAATCAGCAATGGATGCTGATAGAATTCTATCAGAAGATCCCGAACTATTATCTACACAATATAGTGTACTTAGAGATAAAATAGCCACAAAATCTGCAAATTTGGTTGACTTTGCAACTTTATAAAAGTAAGATATTTTTAGTTGATTATGAAAATAGGAGTAGTATCGGCAATTTGCCGGGACAGGGGATAACATGTCTAAGATAGCAGTAGTAACTGACAGTAATAGTGGTATCACGCAGTCTCAAGGACAGGAACTGGGTATTTTTGTAGTTCCTATGCCTTTTACAATCAATAACGAGGATTTTTTTGAAGATATTAATTTATCTCAGGAGCAGTTTTATGACAAATTGGCTGAGGATGCAGGCGTTTCTACAAGCCAGCCTTCACCTGATTCGCTTATGACACTTTGGGATAAGGTGCTTGAAGAATATGACCAGATTATCTATATCCCAATGAGCAGCGGATTATCCGGTTCTTGTCAGAGTGCAATGATGATTGCTAATGAAGAATATGAAGGAAAAGTTTTTGTAGTAGATAATCAGCGTATCTCTGTTACTCAGAGACAGTCTGCTCTTGATGCCAAGGCTATGGCTGAGGCAGGATTGTCAGCTGAAGAAATCGTTCAGAAACTAATGGATAATAAATTTGAATCCAGTATTTATATTATGCTAGATACTCTGTACTACCTCAAAAAAGGCGGCAGAATAACTCCTGCTGCAGCAGCGCTTGGTACTCTTTTAAGGCTCAAGCCTGTTCTTCAAATTCAGGGTGAGAAGCTTGATGCTTTTGCCAAGGCCAGAACAAGCTCTCAGGGCAAGAACATTATGATAAATGCTATTAAGACAGATATAGAGAACAGATTTGGCGGCTGGGATAATAAAGACTTCTGGCTAGCTTGTGCTTATACCAAGGATCTTGATTCAGCTAATGCCTGGAAAAAAGAGCTTGAGGAAGCTTTCCCCGGTGTAGAAATACACATGGATCCGCTTTCTCTTTCTGTAGCATGTCACATCGGGCCAGGCGCTCTGGCTGTTACAGTTACTAAAAAAGTTCATTTCTGATGAACTGATAATTTGTATGTAAAAAGTTTTGAAAAAGGGGTTTTTAACATGGCTTCATTTGAACAATATGATGCTTCCAGTATTACCGTACTAGAAGGGCTCGAGGCAGTAAGAAAGCGTCCTGGTATGTACATTGGAAGTGTTACCACTCGTGGTCTCAACCATCTGGTTTATGAGATAGTTGATAATGCAGTGGATGAGCATCTTGCAGGTTTCTGCACACAAATCCATGTGACTCTTGAAGCTGATGGTTCAGCAACTGTAGAAGATAACGGTAGAGGTATTCCTGTAGGCATGCACGCTAAGGGTATTACAGCTGAGCGTGTTGTTCTGACTATGCTTCATGCCGGTGGTAAATTTGATAATAATGCTTATAAAACAAGTGGTGGATTGCATGGTGTTGGTTCATCAGTTGTTAATGCGCTTTCAACCAGGATGAATGTCCGCATCAAAAAAGATGGGTTTATATACGAGGATTCCTACGAGAGAGGAATACCTACAACCAAGCTTGTAAATGGACTTTTAACTCCGGTTGGCAGCACAAGAGAAACCGGTACTACTATTAATTTTTTACCGGATGATACGATCTTTGAGAAAACAAGATTTAAGGAAGATGACATTAAGTCAAGGCTTCACGAAACAGCTTATCTAAATCCTTCTCTTACAATTATTTTTCAGGATAAGAGACCGGGAGTTGAAGAATATATTGAATTCCATGAGCCTGATGGAATTACAGGATTTATCAAGGATATGAATAAATCCAAGGAAGCTGTACACGACGTTGTTTCTTTTAGCGGCGAGAGCGAAGGCGTAGAGGTAGAAGTTGCTTTCCAGTATGTCAATGAGTTCCATGAAGAAGTGCTTGGCTTTTGTAATAACATTTATAATGCCGAGGGAGGAACACATCTTACCGGCTTTAAGACTATGTTCACCAACATAATCAATCAGTATGCCAGAGAACTCAATATCCTCAAGGATAAAGATAATAACTTCACAGGTACAGATGTAAGAAATGGTATGACAGCTGTTATTTCTATCAAACATCCTGATCCAAGATTTGAAGGTCAGACCAAGACCAAGCTTGATAATCAGGATGCTGCCAAGGTTGTGTCTAAGATTACTAACGATGAGATGACCAGATTCTTTGACAGAAATCTGGAAACTCTTAAGGCTATAATCGGATGTGCAGAAAAAGCTGCCAAAATAAGGAAAACAGAAGAAAAAGCCAAAACTAACATGCTTACCAAACAGAAGTATTCTTTTGATTCAAATGGTAAGCTCGCAAACTGTATCAGTAAAGATGCTTCTAAGTGTGAAATATTCATAGTAGAGGGTGATTCTGCCGGTGGTAGTGCCAAGATGGCAAGAGACAGAAACTATCAGGCAATCCTTCCAATCAGAGGTAAGATTCTCAACGTTGAGAAGGCCAGTATTGATAAAGTTCTTGCCAATGCAGAGATCAAGACTATGATCAATGCTTTTGGATGCGGTTTTTCCGAAGGCTATGGTAACGATTTTGATATCAATAAATTGCGCTATGACAAAATCATAATCATGGCAGATGCCGACGTAGATGGTGAGCATATTTCCACTCTGTTGCTGACTCTGTTCTATAGATTTATGCCTGAGCTGATCTATCAGGGGCATGTGTATGTTGCTATGCCTCCTCTTTATAAGGCAATGCCTGCAAGAGGCAAAGAAGAATATCTGTATGATGATTCTGCACTTGCCAAGTATAGAGCTACTCATAAGGGCAACTTTACTCTTCAGAGATATAAAGGTCTTGGTGAAATGGATGCTCAGCAGCTTTGGGAGACCACTCTTGATCCTGAACGAAGAATGCTCAAGGCAGTTGAGATTGAAGATGCCAAGATGGCTTCACAGATAACAGAACTTCTCATGGGAGTAGATGTACCTCCGAGAAGAGAGTTTATCCATCAGCATGCAACAGATGCTGAGCTTGATATATAAGTTCTTTTAAGTCATATACAGCTTTCCTCAGGTAAGCGTTATATGACTTTAAAGACTGCACATATTTATTTATGGGGAAAGTAAATGGAAGATAGAATTATTAAAACCGAATACTCTGACATTATGCAGAAGTCTTTCATAGACTATGCCATGAGCGTTATTGTAGCTCGTGCTCTGCCTGATGTAAGAGATGGACTTAAGCCTGTTCAGCGTAGAACCTTATACGATATGTATGAGCTGGGACTTCGTTATGACAGACCATATAGAAAGAGTGCCAGAATCGTCGGCGATACCATGGGTAAATATCACCCTCATGGTGACAGCTCAATTTATGATTGTCTTGTTGTTATGACTCAGGATTTCAAGAAAATCCTGCCACTGGTAGACGGACATGGTAACTTTGGTAACATCGAAGGCGATTCACACGCTGCCATGCGATATACTGAGGCCAGACTTTCCAAGATAACTCAGGAGAATTTCCTGGAGGATCTTGATAAAAATGTAGTAGATTTTGTTCCGAACTTTGATGAGACTGAAAGAGAACCATCAGTTCTTCCTGTTAAGATTCCTAATTTTCTTATAAACGGATCAGAGGGAATTGCAGTAGGTATGGCAACCAGTACACCTCCACACAACCTTGCGGAGGTTATTGATGCTGAGATTGCATTTATGCAGGATGATACTCTTACTACCAAAGATCTCATGAAATATATAAAGGGACCTGATTTTCCTACAGGTGGAATAGTGATCAATAAGGATGAGCTTCTTGAGATATATGAGACCGGAGTAGGTAAGATCAGGATCCGTGGTAAGGTTGAGACAGAGAAGGGCAAGAACGGACATATCAATCTTGTCATTACCGAAATACCTTATACTATGATCGGTATGGGAATAGGCAAGTTCATGTCAGATGTAGCAGAGCTTGCTGAGAAGAAGATAACTAATGATATTATAGATATTTCCAACCAGTCATCCAAGGAAGGCATACGTATTGTCATCGAGCTCAAAAAGGACACCAATGTAGAGAACTTTACTAATCTTCTCTACAAGAAGACCAAACTTGAAGATACATTTGGTGTCAACATGCTTGCCATAGATAATGGAAGACCTGAAACCATGTCTCTTAGAGAAATAATGAGAGCATGCGCTGACTTCCAGTTCGAGACCGCAACCAGAAAGTATACGACACTTCTTAAGAAGGAACAGGACAAGAAAGAGATTCAGGAAGGTCTTATCAAGGCTTGCAATGTAATTGACCTTGTCATTGAGATACTTCGCGGATCCAAAGATAGAGCCATGGCCAAGAATTGCCTTGTTAACGGAGAGACCGAAGGCATCAATTTCAAGTCCAGAGAATCTAAGGCTATGGCAGCCCAGCTTCTTTTCACAGAAGCTCAGGCTGATGCAATACTTGAAATGCGACTTTATAAACTTATTGGTCTTGAACTTGAAGCCCTTGTTAAGGAACATGAGCAGACAGTTGCCAATATTTACAAATATGAGGATATTCTTGAAAACCATGACTCTATGGCTATGGTTATTCAGAGTGACCTGAACAAGATCAAAAAAGAATTTAAGGCTGACAGAAAGACTGTTATAGATAACAGAGAAACTGCAGTTTATGAAGAAAAGCCTGTTGAAGAAATGGATGTTGCATTTATTATGGACAGATTTGGCTATGCCAAGACAATTGATGCATCAACCTATGAGAAGAATAAAGAAACTATTCAGGCAGAGTTTAAGTACTCCTTTATCATGAAGAATACCGGTAAGGTATGTTTCTTTACTAATACAGGAAATCTCCATACAGTCAAGGCTATGGATCTTCCTCAGGGCAAGATGAGAGATAAAGGCATTCCTATTGACAATGTCAGCAATTTTGACACAGCCAAGGAAACAATAATTATGGCTGCCAGTCAGTCAGACCTTAATCTGTACAGGATTTTGTTTACTACAAAGATGTCTATGATGAAGATAGTTGATGGCGGTGAATTTGATGTTTCCAAGAGAACTGTTGCTGCCACCAAGCTTGCGGATGGTGATGAAGTAGTAAATGTTGAGATTCTCCACGAACAGAAGACGGTAATACTTAGATCTAATGATGGCTTCTTCCTAAGATTTTATGTAGATACAATTCCGGAGAAAAAGAAAGCAGCTGTCGGTGTAAGAGGTATGAGACTTGGCAAAAATGATTTTATAAGAGATGTCTTTTACCTGAATGATATGGAAGAAAAAGCTATTGAGCATAACGATAAGACTTTGGAACTTGGACATCTGAAAGTTACAAGTCGAGATACAAAGGGTACAAAGGTGAGATTATGAGAGTAATTGCAGGAAGCGCACGAAGGCTTAAACTTGTCACTCCTGAAGGTAATGATACAAGACCTACACAGGACAGGATCAAAGAGACACTATTTAATATGATCCAGCTCCAGGTTCCAGGTTCTGTATTCATTGACCTGTATGCAGGAAGCGGCGGAATAGGAATCGAGGCTTTATCAAGAGGAGCTAAAAAGGCGTATTTTATTGATAATGCCATGAGCAGTTATAAATGCATCATGACTAATCTTAAGACCACACATTTTGAAGATGTCTCAACTGTCCTCAAGCAGGATGTAGTTATAGGCCTTAGGAATATTCATGAGGAAGAGGCTGATATTATATTCATCGATCCTCCATATCATGAGGATCTCTATGAACGTACGCTTTCACAGCTCTCGTCACTTAATTTTGTAACTGAGAATACCATGATCATTATCGAAAGTCCTTTGGAAATGGATTTTTCTTTTGTTTCTGATCTTGGATTTGAAGTTAGAAGAGAAAAAGAATACAAATCAAACAAACATGTTTTTGTTTATAGAAAGGCTTGAAAATGAAGACTGCAGTATATCCTGGAAGCTTTGATCCAGTAACATACGGTCATTTGGACATTATAAGGCGCGCATCCCGTATGTTTGATACGGTTATCGTTGCAGTAATGTGCAATTCCGCGAAAACTCCATTGTTTACGCTTGATGAACGTGTTAAAATGATAAGAGAGTCTGTTAAAGACCTTGATAACGTGGTTATTGAGTCTTTTGATGGTCTTCTTATTAACTATTGTAAAGAGAAAAATATACATATTGTCGTAAGAGGACTTCGTGCTATAACTGATTTTGAATATGAACTTCAGATAGCCCAGACCAATAGAGAGTTATCACATAATGAAGTAGATACAGTCTTTTTGACTACAAATCTTAAGTATTCGTATCTTAGCAGTTCTGTTGTAAAAGAGATAGCAAGTTATAATGGGGATATTACTCCTTGCGTTCCAGATTTTGTGGCAGAAGAGTTATACAACAAATACGGACATGACAGAACCAAATAAGCGATAGTAGGGGGATAAATAAATGACAAGTAGGATTGAGCAGCTTATTGATGAAATTGAGACATATATTGATAACTGCAAGCCTCAGCCACTTTCACAGACTAAGATCATTGTCAACAAGGAAGAAATTGATGAACTTTTAAGGGAACTTCGCAGTAAGACTCCCGAAGAAATCAAGAGATATCAGAAGATTATCAGTAATAAAGAGGCTATTTTAAATGATGCCAGGCAGAAAGCTCAGAACCTGATTGATGAAGCTACTGCTCATACTAATGAGCTTATCAATGAACATGAGATCATGCAGCAGGCCTATGCTCAGGCTAATGAAGTGGTTTCTCAGGCTGCAGCTCAGGCCAAGGAAATACTGGACAGAGCAATGCTCGAAGCCAATGATATGAAGGCTGCTGCTGTACAGTATACAGATCAGCTTCTTGCTGGAGTTGAGGATATTATTTCACAGTCTATTGATGCAACCAGCAAGAATAATGATGATATAATCGCATCAGTTAAACAGAATACAGAAAATATCATAAGTTCAGTTAATCAGAGTAATGATAGTATTCTTTCTGCTCTTACACAATATAGCGAGGTTATCAGATCAAACAGATCAGATTTAAAACCACCTGAAGTTATCAGGACTGAAGCACCAGCTACAGGCGGAGTAACTGAAGCTACAAGTGAAGTGCCTGAGCAGGCTGCTTTGAATTTGGATATGCTCAACTAACAGATTTTAGGCTGTCGCTTATGCGGCAGCTTTACTTTTTAATTGATTGGGGATTTGTATGAAAAGAGTATTAGCTTGTTTTATAACCTTTATCATGGCTGCATGTATGTCTCTTGAAATGTCAGATATTACAGGCTTTGCAGCCAGCAAACAGACAGTTGTAGTTATTGATCCCGGACACGGCGGAACAGGTGATAGAAACCTGGGAGCTATATATAATGGCTTTGTAGAGAAAGATCTTACTCTTCAGGTCGCCAATGCCATGAAAACAGAACTTGAAAAGTATGATAATGTTACTGTTTATCTGACAAGAACCAAGGATGCTGTTAACAGTCTTGAAGATAGAGCAAAGTTTGCTCAGAGTGTAAATGCAGATTTTGTATTTAGTATTCATTTTAACGCTTCCAGTGAGCATGATTTCTACGGCTCAGAAGTCTGGACTTCGGCATTTGGTAACTTTTATCAGAAAGGTCAGACCTTTGGACTTTTGGAGAGCGCAGAACTTGCAGAGCTTGGTTTATATCAAAAAGGCGTTAAGTCCAAAATAGGAAGTACAGGCAAGGACTACTATGGAATCATAAGACATTGTGTTTCAAGGGGAATTCCGTGTGATATCATTGAACACTGCTATCTTGATCATGCTTATGACGTTCAATACCTAAAAGGACAGGATTTCATTAATAGTCTTGGCGTAGCGGATGCTACAGCTGTTGCCAAATATTTCAAATTAAAATCTTCTGTAAATGGCAATGATTTTAGTAATCTGACTTATAATACAGTGTCTAAGCCTTCAAAAAGAGTACATCAGGATATCACTGATCCTGAAGTTTGTGATATAAAAGTTCTTGCCTTTGACTCAGAGAGCAGAAACGCTTTGGTTGAAATGTCCGCTTATGACTCTCAGAGTCCTGTGATTTATTTTTCATACAGCTATGATGGTGGCAAAACCTTCAGCACACTTCAGATGTGGGACAGCAGCAAAAAGACACAGTCTTTTAATGTTAAGATTCCTACATCAAGCAGATTATCGAATATTGTCTGCAGAGCCTATAATAATTATGAATTATACAAACAGAGTAATGAGGTAGCTATTGAGACTAGATAAATTTCTGGGACTGTTTGATATCGGTACCCGCAAGCAAATAAAAGAATATTTAAAAAATGGAAGATGTAGTGTTAACGGAGAGGTTGTAACCAGGCCTGACATACATGTTGATGAGAATAATGACGAGATTTCTTTTGACGGCAAAACTCTCAGATACAGTAAATATCACTACTACATGTTATATAAGCCTCAGGGAGTAGTATCTGCTACAACAGACGGCAGAAATACTACTGTTCTTGATCTTTTGCAGGAAGAAAATGTAAAAGGATTAAGCCCTGCCGGAAGACTTGATATAGATACAGAAGGACTTTTGCTCTTAACAGATGATGGTGGTCTTATACATAGACTTTTATCACCAAAAAAGCATGTTGATAAAGTATATGAAGTACATCTGCGAAAAGATTTATCTGACAAGGATATCGAAAGTCTTGAAAAGGGCGTGAATATTGGTGATACCAAAGATAATGGTGAGATTGATTACACACTGCCTGCAAGAGTTGTTCGTATGGATGAGGATGATGAGAATAGACCTGTTGTTCACCTGATCATTCATGAAGGTAGATTTCATCAGGTTAAGCGTATGATGGAAGCAGTAGGGAATGAGGTTTTGTTTTTAAAGAGACTGTCCATGGGGCCGCTAATTTTGGACGAGACGCTAGAACCTGGTGAGTACAGACAGTTAACCCAGGAAGAACTTAAGCAGTTAGGAGTTTGATTTAATTTATGAAAAGAGTTTACAAGGGAGATTTTGGTTATATCAGACATGGCAGAAAGGTTGCGATCATCAGAACAGCTATTTGCCTTGCGATAACTGTTGGAATCTTTTTGACAGGTCTTTTGATACACCATTCTCAGAAAAGTGTATTTAGTATAATTGCTGCGCTTGGATGCCTTCCGACAGGATGGAGCGCAGTTAATATGATAATGCTTATTAAGGCAAAAGAATGCAGTGAAAGAGATCATCAAAGAATAATGGAGCATGCTTGCGGTCTTCTTATTCACTACGATCATATCATTACCTCTTATGATAAGAATTTTTATGTAAATGCATCTACAGTTCTTGATAAGAATATTTGTTGTTATAGTGCTGATCAGAATCTGGATACACTTGACTGTGAGAAGCACATCAAAAAGATGGTAGCTCAAAGCGGATATGCAAGCTATAGTATCAAAGTCTTTGATGATATTGATAAATACTGTGACAGACTTGACCAGCTTGAACAGCTGCGTGCCAATAAAGGAATTGATCCTTTCAAAATAGAAGATGACTGGGTTCCCGGTACGGTTCAGACTCCGGCATCAGTTCTTTTATCCATTTCTCTGTAATTGGTGGTTATATGAAGGAAATAGTAATTGGTAATAATGAATCAGATAAGCGCTTGGATGGATTTTTGAAATCATATTTGCCTAATGCTTCCATGGGTTTTATCTATAAAATGCTCAGAAAAAAGAATATAACTCTTAACGGCAAAAAAGCTTCCGGCACGGAGAAACTTGCATCCAATGATGTTATATGCATTTTCTTTGCCGATGAAACTCTTGAAAAATTCAGGGGAATTTCTACAGACAGCACACAGTCAGGAAATAACAGCAATTCACGTTCAGATATACAGGATTATTGCAAAAGAGAAATTTCAAGCTACAAGAAGATAGGTGAACTTAAGGTTATTTACGAAAATAAACATGTTATATTTGTAGATAAACCGGCAGGTCTTCTTTCTCAAAAATCCAAGGATACCGATGATAGCTTAAACGATTGGCTTATCGGATACATGCTTACTAACAATTTAATAACACCTTCTGAACTTGAGACATATAAGCCGTCAATTTGCAATAGGCTTGATAGAAATACAAGTGGTCTTGTCATATGTGCCAAATCATTGCTGGGCGCAAGAACTATGAACAATATGCTCAAAGACAGGACCTTACATAAGTACTATCGTACAATAGTCACAGGACAAATCTCGGAATCTTCTGAGCTTAAGGGTTTTCTTTATAAAGATGAAAAGAAGAACAAGGTGTTTATTAAAACATCGGATCCGGGTGATGACAGGTACTCATACATTGAGACCGAATATAAGCCTGTAAGGTACTATTATGACCTTGATATGACACTTTTGGAAGTAAAACTGATAACAGGAAAGCCTCATCAGATCAGAGCTCATCTTCAGAGTATCGGTCATCCTATAATTGGTGATGTCAAATATGGTGGAAGTCCTGTTAAAGGGCTTAAATATCAGCTTCTTCACAGTTACAGGCTGGTTCTTCCCAAAGATTTAAATGATGTATTTTGCGATATCGCAGGAAAAGAATTTATTGCTGAGCTTCCTGATACTTTTGGAAGTATTATCGGAAAGGGGTAATATGCCTACTTGGAAATCAAGAGGTCTGCGTGGTTCCACTTTAGAGGAACTTATAAATCGTTCTAATGAGAGATATCAGGAATTGGGACTTGCTCTTATACAGAAAATCCCAACTCCTATTACTCCCATCAATATTGAAAAAGAAACAAGGCACATAACACTTGCTTACTTCGACCAGAAAAGTACCGTTGACTATATTGGAGCGGTACAGGGAATTCCTGTTTGTTTTGATGCCAAGGAATGTGCTTATACAACTTTTACTCTCGAAAATATCCATCCTCATCAGGTGCGTTTCATGTCTGATTTTGAACGCCAGGATGGAATCGCTTTTTTTCTTATTTATTTTACCTCACTTAATGAATTTTATTATTTACCTTTCAGGAGACTTAAGGAATTCTGGGAAAGAGCTGAAAACGGTGGCAGAAAGAGCTTTAGAAGAGATGAACTTTCCGATGATTACATCATAAGATCACCGGGAGATTCCGGAATTCTTATCCCATATCTGGATCTCATTCAAAGAGATTTGGATGACAGGTAATTTTTTGTTGTTGACATGAATATTTTTATAGGTTATTCTTTTTACTATGATAACAGATTAGCATAGTAGCACTGCACAGTAATAAAGCGTTTTGATTTAAAGAGGTGTTTATGAGCAAAATCCTATTACATACTCCGGATGGAGTAAGAGATATTTATGGTAAGGAATGTAGTGACAGGAAATACATTATAAATAAGATTCATGACAAGATGGAGAGCTTTGGCTATTCATCAATAGAAACTCCAACTTTTGAGTTCTTTGACGTATTTGCAGAGGAAATAAACGCTTCTGATACCAAGGAACTATACAAATTCTTTGATAAGGAAGGTAATACTCTTGTTTTAAGACCTGACTTTACTCCCTCAATAGCAAGATGTGCATCCAAGGTCATGCTTGAGAACGGTAATCCAGTCAGAGTCTGTTATGAAGGTAATTCTTTCCTAAACGTATCAAATCTTCAGGGAAAGCTTAAAGAAAACTGCAACATTGGTGTTGAGCTTATGAATGATTCCTCTGTCTATGCAGATGCGGAAACGATAGCTCTTTTAATAGAGTCTTTGAAGAGTAGCGGACTCCAGGATTTTCAGGTCAGTGTCGGAGATGCTGATTATTATAAAGGGTTGTGTGCAGAAGCAGGAATCACTCCAGAAACCGAGGAAGAAATCCGTGAACAGATCATAGGTAAAAACTATTTTGCTGCTGAAGCTATCATGAGGGAAAAAAATATACCTGATAAGTATAGTGAGCTTATAGTCAAGGTTTCTGAGTTTATAGGTTCTGATGATGCTCTCGAAAAAGCCGCAAGTCAGGTTCAGAATGAGAGATCTCTTGCTGCGATAAAAAGGCTCAAAGACCTGTATAAGGTACTTACCTATTATGGAGTTGAGAAATACATATCGTTTGATCTTGGCATCCTTAGCCGATTTAATTACTATACAGGTGTTATTTTTAGCGCATATACCTATGGTGTAGGTGATGCTATAGCCAAAGGCGGCCGATATGACAATCTTCTGGGCAAATATGGCACAGATGCACCGGCGATAGGCTTTTCTATTATAGTTGATGACCTTATGTCTGCTTTGTACAGACAGGGCATAAAGGTTGAAAACAATACTGAAATCGAAACAATTACCTATACACAGGAAACTTTTGAATCAGCACTTAATAAAGCTAATGCACTTAGAAATCAAGGCAGAAACGTTGTACTTAAGGCTGAGTAACGGAGGATTTATGCGATATTTGACATTTGCTCTTGGCAAAGGAAGACTTGTTGATTCCACAATGGAATTATTAAATAAATGTGGTATTTCCTGCGAAGAGATACTTGATAAGAAGACCAGAAAACTTATTTTTACAAATGAAGAGCTTAAGCTCAAATTCTTTTTGGCGAAAGGCCCTGATGTTCCCACATACGTAGAATATGGCGCTGCGGATATCGGTATTGTAGGCGCAGATACTATTTTAGAGGAAAACAGAAGGGTATATGAAGTCCTTGATCTTGGCTTTGGAAAATGCAGGATGTGCGTTTGCGGACCTCATGATGCCAAAGAGCTTTTGGCCCATAGAGAGATGATCAGAGTTGCAAGCAAGTATCCTAATATTGCAAAGGATTACTTTTTTAACAAAAAACATCAGACGGTCGATATTATTAAGCTAAATGGATCAGTAGAGCTTGGCCCTATAGTTAATCTTTCTGATGTAATCGTAGATATAGTTGAGACAGGTTCTACACTTAGAGAAAATGGCCTTGAAGTGCTTGAAGAAATATGTCCTTTATCAGCACGAATGATTGTAAACCAGGTCAGCATGCAGATGGAAACCGAGAGAATCAGAAAACTTATTAATGACATGAAGGAGAATTTATCATAAATGAAGACTTTGCAGTTAAATTCCAAGACAAAACAGGAGTTACTTGGAAATCTATTAAACAGAAATCCCGGAAGCTATACGCAGTATGAACAAACTGTTAATGAGATAATTGAAAACGTCAGAATTAACGGAGATAAGGCTTTATTTGATTACACGCTTAAGTTTGATAAATGTGAGCTTGACGCATCTAAAGTTACGGTTACCAGACAGGAGATAGAAGATGCCTACGCAAAGCTTTCACCTGATTTTATTGAGGTGATGAAAAAAAGCGCTGATAACATCAGGGTATTTCACGAAAAACAAAAGCGTAATTCCTGGATAGAAACAAAAGAAGATGGAAGTATTTTAGGGCAGAGAATCCTGCCGATAGAAATATCCGGAGTTTATGTTCCCGGTGGTAAAGCTGCTTACCCATCAAGTGTTCTTATGAATGTTGTTCCGGCCAAGGTTGCAGGAGTTGAACGTATTATAATGTGTACTCCGCCTCAGGCAGATGGCTCAGTTAACCCTGGAACACTTGTAGCTGCTGATATAGCAGGAGTTGATGAAGTATACAAAGTTGGCGGAGCTCAGGCAATAGCTGCAATGGCATTTGGAACTGAGAGTATTCCAAAAGTAGATAAGATCACTGGTCCAGGTAATATTTTTGTTGCTCTTGCTAAAAAGGCTTGTTTTGGACATGTTTCAATTGACTCAATAGCTGGCCCAAGTGAGATTCTTGTACTTGCAGATGATACAGCAAGGGCAAGATATGTAGCTGCAGATTTGCTTTCTCAAGCTGAACACGATGAGCTTGCCAGTGCAATTCTCGTAACTACTTCCCAAAAGCTTGCTGACGAGGTTTCAAACGAAATTGAGGAATTATTAAAGACCTTATCAAGAGCAGATATAATCCGCAAATCTCTTGAAAACTACGGTTATATATTTGTCGCAGACACTATGGAAGATGCTATAGATGCTGCTAACGCAGTTGCTTCTGAGCACCTGGAGATAATAACTTCTAATCCTTTTGAGGTCATGACCAAGATTAAAAATGCAGGAGCTATTTTCCTTGGAGAATATTCTTCAGAGCCCCTTGGAGACTACTTTGCGGGCCCTAATCACATTCTTCCTACAAATAGAACTGCTAGATTTTTCTCACCGCTTAACGTTGACGACTTTATGAAAAAGAGCAGTATTATTGCCTATTCAAGAGAGGCACTTGAAAAGGTTCACAAGGATATTGAACTGTTTGCAAAAGAAGAAAGCCTTACAGCTCACGCTAATTCCATAGCAGTGAGATTTGAAAAATAATTTGCTTAAAGAAAACTATAATAAGTCAAAATTTAGTTAATTTTTACTGACTGATATGGTGAATAATTAAAACACAACACGTGATATTTTAATTAAACGTTTGATATTGCAAGTTAACTTTCTAAAACGAATATAAACTGCAAGTTATTTTATTTTAATAAGTTAAATTAACAATATTTTGTTGAATTAATTTAAGGGGACACTATCTATGGAGAAACGTGTATCAACAGTTGCAAGAAAGACCAAGGAAACGGATATTTCTATTTCACTTAATATTGATGGTTCGGGAATTAGCAACATAGAAACAGGTAATGGATTTTTTGATCATATGCTTGATGGATTTACCAGGCACGGTTTATTTGATCTAACTGTCAAGGCTAAGGGAGATCTTAATGTTGATTGTCATCACACAGTAGAAGATACCGGAATTGTACTTGGACAAGCTATTGCACAGGCTGTAGGAGATAAAAAGGGCATAAAGCGCTATGGAAGCATGATCCTTCCTATGGATGAGACGCTTGTAATGTGCGCAATAGACTTAAGCGGACGTCCTTACTTTGTTATGGATGGAGAGTTTTCATCCCCTATGGTTGGTGATTTTGATACTCAGATGGTCAGAGAGTTTTTCTATGCAGTGTCTTATTCGGCAGGTATGAATCTTCACCTTAGGATCATTACAGGCCACAATGATCACCACAAAATAGAAGCCTTGTTTAAAGCTTTTTCCAAGGCACTTGATGAAGCAACTACAATAGACCTTAGAATTACCGATGTTCTCAGTACAAAAGGAGCACTTTGATGTCAGATTACAAGAAAAGATTCTTAGCTTCAATTTTTTTAAAGGATGAAAAGGCTGTAAGATCATTTAGTGATCCAACAGTTATTAACAATGATCCTGCGATTCTTGCACAGGAATATTCAAATTCAAATGTCGACGGAATAATTGTTTTTGATCTCTCGGCTGCAGGAGATGACAGGGCTCATGAAAAAGCACTTGATATTATAAAAGATATTTGCAAAGCTTCAGATGTTCCTGTAATTGGGGCCGGTAATGTGAAGCGAATGGAAGATATCAAGAAACTTCTCTATGCCGGATGCAAGAAAGCCTGTCTAAATTTTAGCAAAACAGGCAATATTGAAATCCTGACAGAGGTTTCTGAAAAGTTTGGCAAAGATAAAATCATCGCATGTTTTAGTGATCCAAGACAAATTGATTTAAGTAAAGAAGATGTCCTAAAGTTTGTAAGCGAGCTTATTTATGTGGGCTTTAATGCAGATAATAAGGCTTTTCCTGAATGCGAAATGCCAATTACTGTTATTACAGATGACAGCTCTTTTGCCCAGAAGCCTTATAAACTTTTTGTGATGGAAACAAGGATCAGTGGTATATCAGGAAATGTTATTAACGATAATGCCTTGAATATCTCAGAATATAAAGAAGTCTGCCTTGAGAATGGAATTGACATTTTAAGGCTTGAACCAAAGTTTAGCTTTGCTGATCTTAAAAAGAATTCAGATGGCATGGTTCCTGTAATTGTTCAGGATTACAGAACAGATCAGGTTCTGATGTTGGCATATATGAACGAAGAGGCTTATAATAAAACTCTAAGTACAGGTAAGATGACATATTTTAGTCGCAGCAGAAACAAACTGTGGCTAAAGGGTGAGACAAGTTCGCATTTTCAGTATGTTATGTCACTAACAGCCGACTGCGATCTTGATACTATTCTTGCCAAGGTTAAACAGATTGGCGCAGCATGTCACACAGGCAGTTATTCCTGCTTCTTTAATGAGATAGCCTCCAAAGACTACTCAGAGAAGAATCCTCAGAAAGTCCTTGACAGCGTATTTGATGTTATTAAGGACAGAAAGGTCAACCCTAGAGAAGGCTCTTATACCAATTATCTTTTTGATAAAGGACTTGATAAGATCCTTAAGAAGGTCGGTGAAGAAGCTACCGAGATGGTCATAGCTGCCAAGAACGAAGGCTCCAATGAAATAGTTTACGAAATGTCTGATTTCCTGTATCATATGATGGTCCTCATGGCTGAGAAAAATGTCAGCTGGGAGGAAATAACTGATGAACTGTCTAGACGATAAGGAAAAAATATGAATTATAATTTAGCTCTTTCAGATGAGACACTCCTAAGTATTGAGAAACCGGAGAGATACATTGGCAATGAGGTCAACAGCGTTTACAAGGATAAAGACGCTGTCGACATCCGATTTGCCATGTGTTTTCCTGATGTTTACGAGATAGGAATGTCTCATCTTGGCATTCAGATCCTTTATGGATTATTTAACTCTTTTGACGATGTTTGGTGTGAAAGAGTTTATTCACCATGGACTGATATGGATAAGGTTTTAAGAGAAAAAGACATACCTCTTTTTGCTCTTGAATCTCAGGAACCTGTTAAAAACTTTGATTTCCTGGGCTTTACTATCCAGTATGAGATGTGTTACACAAATATCCTTCAGGTCCTTGACCTGTCTAAGATTCCACTTCTTGCTGCTGACAGAACCTGGGATGATCCTATTGTAGTGGGCGGAGGTCCTTGTACCTATAATCCAGAGCCTATAACTGACTTTTTTGACTTTTTCTATATCGGTGAAGGCGAGACCAGATATAGAGAAATATTTGATATGTACAAACAGGCCAGAAAAGATGGTATTTCAAGGCAGGAGTTTCTGCGTAAGCTCAGCCATGTTCCTGGAATGTACGTGCCATCACTTTACAATGTCGAATATAATGAGGACTGCACTATAAAGTCCATGAAACCTATATACGACGACGTTCCTGCAACTGTTAACAAAGAGATGTGCACAGATCTTTCATCTGAGTTTTATCCTACCAAACCTGTTGTGCCATATATCAAGATAACTCAGGACAGAGTTGTGCTTGAGGTCATGAGAGGATGTATCAGAGGTTGCAGATTCTGTCAGGCAGGCCAGCTCTATAAGCCCCTTAGGGAAAAGAATATTGAATATCTTAAGCAGCATGCGCTTGAATCCTTAAAAAATACCGGCTACGAAGAAATTTCTTTAAGTTCACTTAGCTCCAGTGATTATTCACAGCTTCCTGAACTCTTGGATTTCCTGATAAAAGAGTGTAATGACAAGAAGGTTAACATTTCCCTTCCTTCACTTCGTATTGATGCTTTTTCTCTTGATGTAATGAGCAAGGTTCAGGACGTAAAAAAGAGCTCACTTACTTTTGCGCCTGAAGCAGGAACTCAGCGTATGAGAGACGTCATAAATAAAGGTCTTACTGAGGAAGATATACTTAGAGGCTCTCACGAGGCTTTCCTTGGTGGATGGAATAAGGTTAAGCTTTATTTCATGCTGGGACTTCCTACTGAGACTGATGAAGATATTCTCGGCATAGGAGATATTGCCAATAAAGTTGCCGTAGAATACTTTGAAACTATGCCTAAGGAAAAGAGAAACGGCAGGACAATTGATATTGTTGCAAGTACATCCTTCTTTGTGCCCAAGCCATTTACACCTTTCCAATGGGCTCCTATGAATACCAAAGAAGAGTTCCTTGAAAAAGCTAATAAAACGCGTAAAGGAATCATGTCTCAGCTCAATCAGAAGCATATTAAATATAACTGGCATGAAGCTGATGCAAGTATGATGGAAGGCATTCTTGCAAGAGGCGACAGAAGGCTTAACAAGGTCATACTCAAGGCTTACGAGAATGGCTGTATTTATGATGCCTGGGGAGAATACTTCCATTTTGATGTATGGATGAAGATATTTGAAGAATGCGGAATTGATCCTTTCTTCTATACAACCAGAGAACGAGGCGATGATGAGATATTCCCTTGGGATATATTGAACTGCGGTGTAACTAAGGCATTTCTTTTAAGAGAATGGAAAAACGCACTTGCCGGTCAAAAATCCAGCAATTGCAGACTTGGATGTCTTGGCTGCGGAGCTGCCTCCTATGGAGTAGGTGTATGTAAGGAGGGCAAGAATAATGCATAAACTTCGTTTGAAATTTTCCAAGAATGGTCCTATCAAATTTATCGGCCATCTTGATGTTATGAGATATTTTCAAAAAGCTATCAGAAGAGCTGAACTTGATATCAAATATTCAGAGGGTTTTAGCCCTCACCAGGTTATTTCTTTTGCCCAACCCCTGAGCGTTGGTGCAACAAGTGATGGCGAATACATGGATATGACTCTTAACTCTATGATCAGCACTGAAGATGTCAAAAATAAGCTCAATGAAGTCATGAATGAGGGCATAGAAATTTTGGCTGTAACAGAACTTGGCGAAAAAGACGACAAAGCCATGACTTTAGCTTATGCGGCCAAATATACAATCAAGTTCAGAGAATCCTTAAAGCCTGATTTTGACTGGATATCTGAGTTTAAAAAATATCTGGATAATGATACACTTCCGGCTATGAAGAAGACTAAGAGCGGTGAAAAAGAAATTGATATGAAGCCAATGATATTTGACTACAGCTTTGATGAAGAAAATGAGTCAGTTACGCTTCTTCTTAGCATGAGTTCACTTGCAACCCTTAAACCGGCGCTTTTATTTGGCGGCTTCATGAAATCCAAGGGAATTGAATTAAACAATAATGCTCTTGATATCCACAGAATCGATATTTACAAGTTATGCGACGGCGATAAGCCTTATATTGAGCCTTTCATTACAGATGATATTACTACGAGGTTTTACTTAAATGTCTGAAGGTCAGATTATTCTTGCAAATTACAAAGGCAGTGATGTTATTACAGGTTTTATCGATGGCAGAATGGAATTTCTTTCTTTTGAAAGAGATAACCATATAAACGACATTTATATAGGCAAGGTTGATCATATAGTCAAAAACCTTAATGCTGCTTTTATAAAATATGATAGCGAAAACATAGGATATTTGCCTCTGGATAAAATATCATGTGCTTGCGTTACGAACAGAACATTTACAGAAAATGATACTTTAAAAAATGGCGATGAAATAATAGTTCAGATAGATTCAGAGGCCATTAAGACCAAAAAGGCCAAGCTTACTACAGCTCTTTCTGTATCAGGCAAGTACTCAGTAATTACTGTTGGGAGAAGCGGAGTTGGTGCGTCTGTCAAACTATCTGATGAAGTCAGAAGGCATTTAGTAGATAGCACCAGAAACATATTTAATAATATCAGAGATGAATATTGCGACCGCTTATATGGATCTGATATAGGACTTATCATCAGAACAAATGCCGGCGAAATTCCTGAGGAAGCATTTGAAGCAGAGATATCGGATGATATCAAAAACTGCGCAGAAAGAGTAGCAACAATTCTTTCAGAGGGCCGCAGCCGAACAATCTATACCTGCCTTTATCATGCGGGAGTAAATAACCTTGATAGGGCAAAGAGTTTTATGAAAAATGCAGGTATCATTGATTGCCGGGTAATTGAAGACAATGGCATCCATGGAATAAGATCCAAAATTGATGAGCTTCGCCAGAATAGAATATGGCTAAAAAGCGGAGCTTTTATAATAATTGAGCAGCTAGAAAGCTTTAATGCGATAGATGTTAATACCGGTAAGGCTATAAAAGGCAAGAGCAATATCTCCCTGGAAGTTAATCTTGAAGCTGCAAATGAAATAATGAGACAAGTAAGGCTGCGTAATCTTACCGGCATGATCCTGATCGACTTCATCAATATGAAGCAGGATGAAGACTATGAAAAACTTATAGCACATATGAAAAAATTATGCAGGCAGGATCAGATTCATACTAATTACGTAGATATTACTGGACTTGGCATAATGGAATTAACAAGAAATAAAAACGATAAATCATTAAAAGAAATTTTGCATGAAGTTGAAAATGCTGTTGACAACAGATAAATTCAATGTTATAGTACTATGGTATGCCGCTTAACTAGGCATAAGTGAGATTTTTATCTCCGCCAAAGTTAGCGAGTTTTTTGAAGAAGGAGGTAACTTATGTACGCAATTATTGTAACTGGTGGTAAGCAGTACAAAGTTTCCGAGGGCGACGAAATCAGAGTAGAGAAGCTCGATATCGAGTCTGGAAAAGAAGTAACATTTGATAATGTTATCGCAGTAAACGACGGAAAGGCACTTAAGGTTGCTGGCGATGTTAGCTCAGCAAAGGTTAGCGCTACAGTTGTAGAGCAGGGCCGTGCTAAGAAGGTTGTTGTTTACAAGTACAAGAGAAAGACTGGCTATCACAAAAAGAATGGCCACAGACAGCCTTTCACACTTGTTAAGATTGACAAGATCACACTGTAATTACAAGTCGGAATAAAATGACTACTATAACTATTACAAAAACATCTGATGACAGATACAAGATCATAGAGTGCAGTGGACATGCAGGATTCGCTGAATACGGTGAGGATATCGTTTGTGCTGCTGTTTCAGTTCTCAGTATCAATCTTATTAACTCATTGGATCAGTTCACTGAAGATAAGATTTCTATTGAACAGGATGAAGACCTTGGACTTATCAGATTGAGATTTGATGATGATCCATCTCATGATGCAGATTTATTTGTTAAATCTTTTGAATTAGGTGTAGATAGTATATTCAGACAGTATGGAAAGAAATTTTTGAACATTAAATTTAGGAGGGAATAAGTCATGATGAATATGAACCTTCAATTTTTTGCTCATAAAAAGGGTGTTGGATCAACAAAGAATGGTAGAGATTCTGAATCCAAGAGACTCGGAGCAAAAAGAGCTGACGGACAATTCGTAAAGGCCGGTAATATTTTATACAGACAGCGTGGAACACACATTCATCCTGGTGTAAATGTAGGCATCGGTAGCGATGATACATTATTTGCACTTGTTGATGGTGTTCTTAGATTTGAGCGCAAGGGCAGAGATAAAAAGCAGGCTAGCGTTCATCCTGTAGAGAATAAGTAATTTATTTTTGTCAAATCGGGCTTCAAACAATTTCGTTTGAAGCCCTTTTTCAAACTTTAGCGATTGCTAAAAAAGGAGTAATATGCCTGTATTCGTAGATAAAGCGAAAATCTTTATACAGAGTGGAAAAGGTGGCGATGGCCATATTTCCTTTAGAAGAGAGAAATTTGTAAATAATGGTGGCCCGGATGGTGGCGATGGCGGAAAAGGCGGCGATGTCATTTTCAAAGTCGATGAGGGTATCAATACTCTCGCTGATTTCCATTACGGCGGTAAATACAAAGCAGAAAACGGTCAGGATGGCAATAAAAGACGTTGCCACGGTAAGAATGGATCTGACCTTATCATAAAGGTTCCGGAAGGAACTGTAATTAAGGAAGCAGCCAGCGGACAGGTTATTGCAGATATGAGCGGCGATAACAAAGAAGCTGTTATATTAAAAGGCGGACGAGGCGGTAACGGAAACATGCATTATGCTACATCAACAATGCAGGCTCCCAAATATGCGCAGCCTGGTCAGCCTGCTATAGAGTTGGAAGTTCTTCTGGAGCTTAAGGTTATTGCAGATGTTGGACTTGTAGGATTCCCAAATGTAGGTAAATCCACATTCCTTTCCAAGGTTTCCAATGCCAAGCCTAAGATTGCTAATTATCATTTCACGACTTTATCACCTATGCTTGGTGTAGTTGATCTCAAGGATGCCAGAGGATTCGTAGTTGCAGATATTCCTGGCCTAATAGAAGGAGCATCTGAGGGTGCAGGACTTGGACATGAATTTCTGCGTCATATTGAGAGAACACGTGTTATGATCCATGTTGTTGATGCTGCTTCTACAGAAGGACGTGATCCTTTTGAAGATATTGAAGCTATCAACAATGAGCTTAAGACATATAATGCAGATATTACACAAAAGCCTCAGGTAATTGCTGCCAATAAGATTGATATGCTTCCTGATGGTGAAAATTCAGAAGTGATCCAGAAGATCAGGGATAAGTATGAGCCTCTTGGAGTTAAGGTTTTTGCTACATCTACCTTAACTGGTCAAGGCATACAGGAACTGTTATACTATATTAGTAAGGTATTGTCTGAAATTAATGAGAAGCCTGTTATATTTGAACAGGAATTTTTCCCTGAGACAATGGCTAAACAGGCTGATGAAGCATTTACTGTCGAGTATGATGAAGACGAAAAAGAATACGTAGTAGAAGGCCCTAAGATTGAAAAAATGCTTGGATATACAAATCTTGAATCAGAAAAAGGATTTGCATTCTTCCAGAAATTTATGGCTGATAATGGTATTCTTGATGAACTTGAAAAGCTTCACATTCAGGAAGGCGACACTGTTCGCATGTATGGATTTAGTTTTGAGTACTATAGAAATGCTGACACAGTACCCGGAAATTTTGAAGAGGATGAAGAAGAATGACATTTACTAGTAAGCAGAGAGCATATTTAAAAAGTTTGGCAGCTGATCTTGAGCCTGTTTTTCAGATTGGTAAATCAAGCGTCAGCCCGGAAGTTATCAGTGCTATCTCAGAATCTTTTAATACACATGAACTTATCAAGATAACTGTCCTCAAGAACTGTCTTGATGATGTCAAGGAAGTAGCTATAACTGTTTCAGAGCGTACACGTTCTGATCTTGTACAGGTTATAGGTAGAAAATTTGTATTATATAAACCTTTTAAGGATGATCCCAAGATCATATTACCTAAGGCTGGCAAGAAGGCTTAAATGAACTGTTAACTTGTTTATACCATTAGGAGGCTCAATATGGAATGCAGAAAGATTGGTATACTGGGAGGAACATTTGATCCTATTCACAACGCTCATCTGTTACTGGGTGAGTCCGCAAGAGAACAATTTGGACTGGACAGAGTAATCTATATTCCTAATAATCTTGCGCATATGCCACATCGCACAGAAGTTTCCGGTGCAGAAGAGAGATATCAGATGGTCAAAATGGCCATTAATGATAACCCTTATTTTACATGTTCCAGACTTGAAATAGACAAGCCTGATGGTAGTTACACAATTGACACCATTACTGATCTTAAAAATATGTATCCGGGTGATGAACTGTATCTTATACTTGGAGCTGATTCAGTTCTTGGTATCGATTCATGGTACAGAGCAAGTGATCTTCTTAAATCATGCATTATTATTGCTGCAACAAGGTATGATGATGATGTAGCGGCCCTAGACAAGAAGAGACGAGAACTCCAGAGTATTTACGGCGCTGATATTAGAATTCTCAATTTCAACAGAATTGATATTTCAGCTACGGATATCAGAGAACGAATAAAAAAGGGAAGATCTGTAAGATATATGCTTCCTGATGGATGTATCGAATTTATCTGTATTAAGGGGTTGTATAAATGAGGACTATAGAAATTACTCAAAAGCTCCGCAAAGAGCTGCAAAAAGAGCTTAAGCCCGATAGATTTGACCATACCCTTGGTGTGGCCTATACAGCTGCAAATATGGCCTTTGTACATGGTGCAGATGTGGAAAAAGCTCTGATTGCCGGTATGCTCCATGACTGTGCGAAATGCCTTTCACACGAAGAACAGATCAAGATATGTGAGAAGAATAAGATAGATATTACAGATGTTGAGAGAAGAAATCATTCTCTTTTGCATGCTAAGGTTGGAGTGTATCTTGCCAGAACCAAATATGATGTTTATGATACAGAAGTCTTAAATGCAATACGCTGGCATACAACAGGCAAGGAAGACATGTCTCTTCTTGAAAAAATAGTCTATATTGCTGATTTTATTGAACCTAACAGGAAGCCACTTGAAGGTATGGACGAAATCAGGAAAGAAGCTTTTTCAGATATAGACAGATGCCTTGCTCACATTCTTCATGATTCTGTTCAATATCTTAATACAATTGGAAAAGAATGTGATGATGCTACAATGGAAGCTTACGAATATTATAAAAAGTTTTATAAATAAGTGAGGTAAGAATGGCAGATTTAAATGTATCCAAAAAAATGGCTCTTATGGCTGTAGATGCTCTTGAAGACAGAAAAGGTGAAGACGTTAGAGTTATTGATATCAGTGAGATATCTACACTTGCAGATTACTTTATAATAGCAGGTGGTACTAACATTAACCAGGTCCAAGCTATGGCTGATAATGTACAGGAAGTACTCGGAAGAGCAGGCTACATGACCAAAAATGTAGAAGGTTATGAATCAGGAAATTGGATTTTACTTGATTTTGGCGATATTATTGTTCATGTATTTGATAACGAGAACAGACTCTTTTATGATCTTGAGAGAATCTGGAGAGACGGAAAGAACATTACTAAAGAGGAATTAGCATAAGTCAATAATAGAGTTGAAGACTGTTAGTCTTAAATCTTAAAGAGCCGCTGGTAAGATAAACTTACCAGCGGCTCTTTAAATATCTAAAACAATATATTGCTTGTAATGCATTTGCTCTATAAAAATATAAAGAATCAATAGAATCTCATAACTCCAAAAACCTTACCGAGTATCTGACAATCATCTACAATGATAGGATCCATGGTATCATTTTCAGGCTGCAATCTGATATGGCCTTTCTCTTTATAAAAAGTCTTAACAGTAGCAGAATCATCAATAAGAGCTACAACCTGATCGCCATTTTTAGCAGTGCTACACTGCTGAACAAAAATCTGATCTCCATTATAAATACCGGCATTGATCATTGAATCGCCTTTAACCTTAAGTATAAAGGCATCAGCTCCCTTAGGACACATACTTGCAGGAATAGGGATATATGAATCTATATTCTCCTCAGCAAGTATAGGCATTCCTGCAGCAACCTGACCAATTACTGGTATACTGACAATCTCAGTCCTGACCATGTTAAAGCCGTCATCGCATATCTCAATAGCACGTGGCTTGGTTGGATCACGTCTTATATATCCATTTTTTTCCAAAGTTTCCAAATGAGAATGAACTGAGGATGTGGATTTGAGATTAACCGCCTTACAAATATCCCTTACAGCAGGTGGAAATCCTCTCTGAAGAGTCTGTTCCTTGATATAATCAAGAATCTCCTGTTGTTTCTTAGAAATATTACCTTTTTCCATTTGTCCCTCCTGTTATCATTTCATTTATCTGGTCCATGATCACTTATACAGTAAAAAACGCAAGTATATAAGGATCTACATGGTATAAGTATACCATCACAGGATAAAATAAGCAAATATTTGTTCGGAAAATATGTTCGATTTTTGTTGACAAGCAAACGTTTGTTTTGTATTATTATGTCAGAACAGTTGTTCGTAACAAATGTTCGTCTGTAACTGATATGATTCTATATTTGGTTTCGATATGAAGAGGGCGTGATTATGACTAATGCTATGTATGCAGCCGCAAGTTTGTATAATGATCCCAGATTTTTTAGTAAGAGTGAGGTCAGGATTAGAGCTAATAAGGTCAGAAGACAGCGTATTTTTCAGCTTCAGTTAACTACAACTATCATAATAGCAACAATTGTTTTATTTGCTATTATATTTATGTGTTCTTCTTTTAGTTCAGATGCTCAGTCTGATATGTATAAACCAGAGTTTAAATACTATACAACAGTTATGGTCCATAGCGGAGATTCTCTTTGGAGTATCGCATCTGATCATTATTCCGAAGATCATTATGATGATCTGAATTCTTATATTACAGAGATATGCAGAATCAATAGAATGAATACTGATAGCATTCTTAATGCAGGAGAGAGCCTCATAGTTCCATATTATTCCTGTGAATACAAATAATTTTTCGATATTAAATTTACTATATTTTTCTGAAAATAATAAATAATTTAACAAAAAATTCAATAATACACTTAAAAAAATACTCCTTGATGATATATAATATATTCATTGAGGAGATTTTTTATGAAACTTTCTGCACTGCTTAAGTATAATTCCATAGTCATCCAATGCCATGATAATCCGGATGCTGATGCTATATGCTCAGGATATGTGTTATATAGATATTTTTTAAAACACGGAAAAAAGGTACGTCTTATCTATTCTGGTAATTTCAAGATTACTAAGAGTAACCTTGTTTTCCTTATTAACGAACTGCATATTCCAATCGAATTTGTCAGCAATCTTAAGTCCAAGCCTGAACTGCTTCTTTTAACTGATTGTCAGTATGGAGAGGGTAATGTCAAGAAATTCCCGGCCAAGGAGGTAGCTGTAATAGATCATCATCAGGTTTACAGCACTCTCCCTAAACTAAATGAAGTACGCAGTAATTTGGGCAGCTGTTGTTCTGTTATATGGAATCTTATCAAAATAGAAGATGAGACTAGCAGTATAGATATCGATGAGAATATCGCTACTGCTCTTTATTATGGCTTGTATTCAGATACTAATGCCTTTTCTGAAATGTCTCATCCTCTTGACCGAGACATGATAGAAGCTCTTGACTATAACAAGAATCTTATTATGAAGCTCAAGAACATGAATCTTACGCTCAAAGAGGCCAAGATTGCAGGAGTTGCCATGCTTGGCGTTGAGTATCATGCAGAAAATAAGTATGCAATTCTCAGAACAGATCCGTGTGATCCTAATATTTTGGGACTTATTGGAGATTTTATCGTAGCTGTTGATAACATAGATGTTTGCCTTGTTTATAGTGTTCTTTCTTTTGGTGTCAAGTTCTCAATCAGAAGTTGTTCCAATGAGACAAGAGCAGATGAACTTGCAACTTTTCTTGCCAAGAAAATTGGATCCGGTGGAGGACACACTGAGAAAGCCGGAGGTATCCTCAAGAATGAACTTATTATCAAACAGTATCCTGACTATATAGAGATTGATGATGATTCAGCCAGACACTCTATCTCCAATATCATTCGCGAACGTATGGCAGATTACTTTGAAAATGCTGAAATTATTCATGCAAATGATACAACTCTTGTTTTGTCTCATATGTCCAAATATGAGAGATCGCCTATTACTTTAAGTTATATAGACCCTCATGAGCTTGTTCCTACCGGTAATATGGCTATCATCAGAACATTGGACGGAGATGCCAATATAGAGATCAGAAATAATACTATTCTGATTTTGGATTCAAATGGTAGCGTTAAGGTCATCTCTGCCGAAAAGTTTAATTCAAGCTTTAAAAAGACACGCAAGAAATTTAAATTTAACAGTGACTATATACCTTCTATCAAAAATGCAGATACCGGTAAGTCTTTTTCATTATTACCGCTTGCCAAGAGCTGCGAATCTACTGGAGATATTAAGATATATGCCAAAAAGCTAACCAAAACTACCAAGCTTTTTTCTTTTTGGGACAGTGACAAATACATGATTGGACAAAAGGGGGATTATCTAGCTGTAAGCCAGGATGATATTCATGACATATTCATCGTGGAAAAAAATATATTCAAAAAAACTTACAAATCTGTTTAACAAACATTATTTATGAGGAGGAGAACAATTATGTGGAACAGAAAAGAAGTAAAAGAAAAAGGAAAGGCAAATTTTAAAAAGAATTATGGAAGATCAGTTCTTGTAGCTCTTATTTATTCAATTTTCTTTATTTCAACATCGAGTATATCCAGTAAGACAAGTGCTGAACAGCTTCAGAACAATTTGGAGACAAATCCGGATTTTGTTTATATTTTCATGGCTACTATGGCTGTATTATCAGCTCTTATATGCATCATGACAATTCTGGATATATTTTTATTAAATCCGCTTGAAGTAGGCTGTATGAGATTCTTTTTGAAGAATCAGGATGTAGAGGGCGACTTTGGAGAACTTGGTTTTGCATATAAGAATAATTATCTTAATTCAGTTCTCGCTTTATTTTTAAGGAGCATTATTGTCTCAATTTTCTTTTTCCTTTTGGTTATTCCTGGTTGGATCCTGACTTATTCTTATAGAATGGTACCCTTTATTCTTGCGGATGACCCTAATGTATCAGCTATCGATGCGCTTAAGAGATCAAGAGCAATGATGAAAGGCCATAAGTGGAATGCATTTGTTTATGACCTTTCATTTATAGGATGGTTTTTCTTATCCTTCATTACATTAGGAATTGTTGGAATCTTTTATGTTAATCCTTACAAACACAATGCTGATGCTGCACTTTATCAGGCTATTAGAGGATAACCTACTTTACAAAACACAAATATTCATGACGATAAAAAGCGTTAAAGATAACAATTTAGCTATCTTTAACGCTTTTTTTAATACTAATCTCTAAGGTGTACCATTTTGGCAGCTTTTCGTCTATTGGCATCATCCTGAGCCGCATAGTGCTTACGTGTAGTATTAACATCTTTGTGCCCGAGAACGTCAGCTACAAGATAAATATCCCCGGATTCCTGATAAAGGTTAGTACCAAAGGTACTACGGAGTTTATGAGGAGTTATCTTTTTAAGAGTTGTGACATTTTGAGCATATTTTTTTACCAGCTTTTCGACTGCTCGTACTGAAATCCTCTTATTCTGAAGAGAGAGGAATAGGGCATTTTCACTGCCTTCTTCAGGTATGATTTCTTTGCGCTGATTTATATAGGTTAACAGGGCTTCTCTTACCTCATCAGGAAAATAAACTACAGTGTTATATCCTCCCTTTCGATGAATTCTGAGACCATTTGTGTCAAAATCAATATCATCGAAATCTATTCCTACACATTCAGAAACTCGTATTCCTGTCCCGAGAAGAAGAGTTAAAAGAGCTACATCTCTAAGCTTTGTTTTCTCATGGTATTTGAGCTGAGCCTTGGTAAGTTTTTCTCCGGCTTCAACCTGATCTAGAAGAGTAGCAACTTCATTTGGCTCAAGTCTAATGATTTCATGTTCATGAAGTTTGGGCATATTTATAAGTTCTGCTGTATTTCTGGAAATCTGTTCAGATTTATAAAAGTAACTATACATTGAACGAAGAGCTGACATTTTTCTTTTTTTGCCCTGTTCATTATTAGTTATTTCACGGTCGTCCTTGGCATATAAAGATAAATATTCCAGGTATTCTTCTATGTCTTCACGTTCTATCTGATTTAAAATGGAAACATCATAATCTCGTATATCTTTTTTACTTAGAGATGGATTAACATTGTGAAGATATTCAAAGAAAGTGCGCAGATCATATGCATAACCAAGTCTTGTACGGGCAGAAGTCGTAGGCTCTATGCCTCTAAAAAACTGTTTGCAAAATCTGGGCAGAGTATCCAGAACCTCACGCATTCTGAGGATATTTATTTTATCCTGTTCATTATAATATTTGTCATCATTTTTAATATTGTTCTGCATATCTACAGTATATCACATTCATGAACATGTGATACAAATTATGGTATTATATATAGATCAATTCGCTAGATATAGATACATATTATCTTCGAAAAGAATTGATTTTATGGTCGTATTTACGTAATGAATATGACATCATTTTGACATATTTAATGTGCACAAATAGTCAAATGTAAATATGTTTATTATAAGTATTGAAGTGACTTTAATATAAATGTTAAAATTTTGAAAGTTGCTTTATTCTTTTGTTGGGTGGTATAAGATTTTGAATAATAAAATAAATTATAGAAAAAGAGATGGCCAAAGACTGACCATTTCTGAATATAAAAAGAGAAGAAAAGTAGAAATAATAAGAAGACTATCACTTTTTTCTCTATCTGTAGTTCTTGTGTTAGTTATGATCATATCAGCAGTAATCAATTTTAAGAATACAGACAAAAATGAAGATACTTCTGCTAATGCGGATGAGTCTGTTTCCATGGCTTCAGAGACTGTCATAGTTGATACGATCGTTGAAGAGTCTCAGGAGCCTGAAGAAATTAGTCCATATAAAGAAAAATCACTAGATTCTGCCTCTTTTTTTGAAGGATACAAGGTTGAGGTTTCTGATTCCACTGATTATATAAATAGCGAAAATGTACTGAGTACATACGCGCTTTTAGTAAATCTGGATAATGGAACAGCAGTTGCTTCCAAAGAGGGCACAGTTCGTATAAATCCGGCATCCATGACCAAGATTCTGACCCTTCTTGTAGCGGCTGAACATATAACTGATCTTGATGATACTTTTGAAATGACTCAGGAAATTGGGGATTTTGTCTATTCCCATGATTGCAGTGCCGTTGGATTTAGCGTAGGAGAGAAGCTTACTGTAAGAGATCTGTTGTATGGAACAATTCTGCCATCTGGTGGAGACGCGGCTATGTGCCTTGCTGAGTATGTTGCCGGAAGCCAGGAAGCATTTGTTGATATGATGAATGACAAGCTTACTGAACTGGGATTATCAGATTCAGCTCATTTCACAAACTGTATTGGAATCTATAATGAAGATCATTATTGTACATTAATGGATATGGCCATGATATTAAAGGCTGCAGAAGAGAATAATCTCTGTCATGAAGTTTTAAGCACAAGAGTATATACGACCTCGAACACAGTTGAGCATCCTGAAGGAATAACAATATCTAACTGGTTTATTCGAAGGATAGAAGATAAGGATACTCATGGAGAAGTTGTTGGCGCCAAAACGGGTTTTGTAGTACAATCAGGTTGTTGCGGTGCAAGTTATCAGATTTCAAATGACGGAACTCATTATATTTGTGTTACTGCAGATGCATGGAGTTCCTGGAGATGTATTTATGATCATGTTGAAATATATGATACATACACAAGCTAACTTATAGAATACCGAATTTCTTCAAAAATACGGTATTCGTATTGGTATAAGGCATAAGCCCAAAGATTATTTTGAAATTTATTTGAAGGAAGTGAGAAACATGAAATTAAAAAAATATGATAAAGTCATAGCTGTTATAGCACTGTTTTTGATTCTTGCCATGGTACTTGGTTCGGTTGCAGGATCTTTCTTGTCATTATGATAAAATACAATTTTTAACTATTCGCAAAACACATGTTTAACGAATAGTTGCTAATCTGGATCAAGGGCGTGCAAGACTTTTTTGTCTATGTTCCTTATCCAGATACTTCATTCCCGGTACGTTATCAGTCTGTTCATCACCAGAGGAATTATTGTCATATATTGCATAACTTCTCAGCATATTTTTTATCATATCGGATGTCTTATAATTCTCTGAATTATTTAGATCATTGCTCAGTTCTGCAATTTCAGTTGTAAGCTGGCCAATTTGATGCTGCATTCGCATCATATTATTTGCCATATTTTTCATGATCTGAAGAACATTTTCCGGATTTGCTTTCATGAAATCCATCATTAGTTCTTCTGTTACACGAAGAATTTTAAGGTTTGAATACGCAATTATTGTATATATAGCCGGCTTTTTGGTCAGAATTCCAAATTCACCAAAGCAGGTTCCGGGACCAAGAAGCCCTAATAGAACCTCATTTTCTGTCCCGTAACCTGTATACATTTCTACATGTCCCTTGAGAATTTTGTACATATCAAGGTTAATTTCGCCTTCTTTAAGGATTGTCATTCCCTGAGGAACATCATATATCTGATTTCTGATAGTTACACTATTTTCATCAAATTCTTTTACCATATTGACTTCATCCCATTATTGAAAACGTTTATTTTACACAAATAGTATATATTTTTATGTATCAAAAATCATCAATAATGCGATAAAGTATCTATTAAAAATATCTTAATCCTTAGTCGTAGCTCTGAATCTGCTTAACCGCATCAGCTGTCATGTATTCGCATGCATAGAGCCTTCCGTCATCTGTTATCAGGAAAGGTGTTCCGTCTAACATAAAGAAGTTAACTACAAACTCATCAACAGTATACTTTTCTACGCTTCCTATTCCATTGTAGGTTGCATTTTGAGCGGTATAGCTCTGGTATACATGACTATGTCCATCATTAATGTAAGCAACTTCATTGCCATCCGGTCTTTCATACAGAGCCATAAGGATCTCTTCATCATTTTCATCCTGTCCATGGAGAGCTACCAGGAATTTGGCTCCGCTTATGTACTTGGATGCATCATTGGCAGCAAATACATTAGTAGTGGCAAATCCCCCAAATACCATTACAATTGCTAGAATAAGGCCTGTTAAAAAAGTAAGAAAATTTTTCATCACACTTCACCATCCTTTTTTGTATTTTTTAATTACACTTCTTTATACGATAATCAAAATACATGTGGCAAAAAATCGTAAATAAATAATCTCCTGCATTATCCATACGCAAAAGCACCTATGCATTTATCGTGCACAGGTGCTTCTTAAATTACGTTTTAGTTATTTTTTCTTTCTCTTGCCTTTTCTATGTTTTTCTCAAGATTGTTAAAGGCTGAGTTTCTGATGTAACTCTCAAATTGCTCAGATTTAGTTTCGTAACAGTTTATTTCAATATCAGATACTTTTTTACCGTCAAAAGAAATACTGAGCGTACTTTTGTTAACATAATCATTAATTGCAGCTAAAGAAATCTCAATTCCAGCTTCTGTTTTCTCATATTCTCTGTTTAATGTCTTAAGTAGTAAGAGACATTCACTTTTATTCATACCAACTTCAATATTTGAAGGTAGTATAAAGGAAACATCACCAAGAGAACTTGCAGATATAGTTTCTACCAAAGCTTCCTCTGCTCTTCCGGAAGTTCTTGCAACACTTGTGCAAACAAGATTAATACTCTTTCCACCACGTGTAAGGCATATCTCATTGTCTGTGGTTCCAGGCTTAAAGGTCAGATCATTTTCCTCAAGGCTCCATTCATTATCAAGGAATGCTTGTACAGTAGCAGGAATATGATATAAATCTCCTTCAATCTCTACTATCCCACTTGTTGGCATTATGCCGAGGTTCTCCGGAGCAATATATGCCTGTGCAACTTCGGGAACTTTATCATTTTGCGCAGGATATGGCTTTTGAGGATCCATATGATCATAGTACATGGCGCTTGCCTTGGGAGTAAGCTCCATATCAAAGTCTACAGCATATGGTCCTGTGTAATACTCACCACAGGTCACAAAGTACTGATGCCAGTCAAGCCTCTCCTGAATATCTCCGGAAAAACCAAAGCCTCCCTTTGATATCCAGTTAATATAGCCCTTAAGATAGTTATCTCCAAAGCTGTCCCAGTCAGAAAAGCGTTTCTGTATAAGCCTTCCAAGAGGTATAGCATATTCCAGATATTCATCAAATTCAAGGTAACCAAGACAATAACCTTGAGCCAGTATTTGCTCAGCTCTTGACATATCCCAGCCATCATCTGAGTCAATGCCATCAAAACATGTAAGTTTATCTAACTGCTCAAGAAGAGATTCTCTGTCTGTAACATGCCATCCAGCTTCCAGTCCCCCTGCAAGCCAGTCAAGGTTCTCATCATCTCGTTGCATACCGCCAATAACTGTAACATCAAGGCCGTTGATTTTGGATTGAACGGCATTTGTGGCACATAGCCATGAAATAAGATCGGCACTGACATCATCAATTGTGAGTCCTGCGTAAGACTCATCCTTTTGAAATACAGGTATATCTGATACAGGCGACTTATTGTATTCATTCTCTTCATTAGAAAAAGAGTAATCATCGTTGCCATCAAAATGATCGTCATATTCATCGATTTCCAGAATATCTTTGATAAATAGATCAATGTTACCATATACGGCATCAATAATACTGCATCCAGTCACGCTAATCATCATAATACTGCTAATAATAACAGCTGACAGAATTCGAATAGTTTTTTTACCTATTTTCATTATTTGCTCATTTCATCTTTCATATCAGTTACAAACTTGCCAACTATTGTGTCAAGAAGTGTAAATCTGTCGATATATACTGATGAATCAAAGACATTGTTATTGAAATCTTCTGAATTCTGGAAGAGTTCCTCAGGTGTGTATGTTCCTGATGCAATTACACTGTTCATATTAGAAGAATCAAGAAGTGAAAACTCAATTTCACCAACTTCATTTGTTCCAAAGCAACTGATGATCATGTCTGATTCGCCAGGCTGTAATTTATTTCTTACATCCCATCCACCAGCATGGATTTTCTCAAGTTCTTTGCCGTTCTGAACAGCTTTTGCGCCTATCTTCTTAAGGTCAAGTTCTTCATCAGTTGTGTTAGTAATAGTTGAAATTACATAAAATGCACCACTGTCATCATGCAATTTGTCAACTCCAAGAAGAGCTAATTCTATATCAGCCTGAATTGCACTTTCAACTGCATAAGGAGTAGCTACAATTACTTCTCCATCAGTTTCTGTTACAGCATCTGCAAGCTGGATGTAGTATTTAAACATTCCGTCTTTACCTTCTACTACAACAGGTGTATTAAGATCAGTTAATTTGTATACAATTCTAAGATTCTTGGTTTCACCGGGAAGAGTTTTTTCTGAAAGATAGAAAACTTCATCCTTTTTCCTGAGATCATTGATTCCGGTAGATGCTGTTTCATCAAGTTCTACTCCATTCTGAGTAGCTTTATCATACAGTCTGTAAAGTGACATTTCCTCATCTGAATTGTTTGTAAATGCGAAATCAAGCATCAGAACATCATCACCAAGATCAGCTGTTCTTGCGATGACTGAAATATCATATTTGTTGGCTTCCTCGTTAGTAGAAGCTTCTTCTGAAGCCTGAGTGTCGTCCAATGATGCTTGCTCAACACTCTCGGCAGAATCCGACGTAGCTTCAGAAGATGTTTCAACAGCAACGGCTTCTGTATCTGCAGCTTTTGCATTATCTTTACCACATCCGGCCAGCATAGATATGGCCATCACCCCACATAAAACACTTGCAACAATTTTTTTCATATCTTTTTAATCTCCTTAAAAAAAATCCTCATGCGAAAACGCACAAGTGAAATTATATCATTCTATAATTACTACAGACAAGTGACGAATTATGTTTCAAGAATCAAAAAAAATATCTCATCGATATGTTTTTTTCTGGCTATTGCGCAAGACACATTTTCAAAGTCCTATTGAACAAAACAAAACGCCCCTGTAGAAAATACTACAAGGGCGCTTATATTAAATATAGTTAATGACAAAAAAGCAATTAGAAATCTACTTCTGTATCATAATAGCAGCACTTAAGGAGCTTCTCCATTTCTTCCTGACTAGGCTGACGAGGGTTAGATCCTGTACATGCATCAAGAATTGCATTTGCTGCGATGTCATGGAGTCTTTCAAGGAATACATCCTCTGCAACAAAGCCCTGATCTGCAGGAAGTCCATCTGCACCATAGTGATTGATGCTGTGAGGGATGTTAAGGTCATCATTCATCTTGCGCAGGTAATCAATGAGGAGTTTAACCTTCTCATCATCATTTGATCCGCCAAGATGCATATAATCTGCAATTACGCCATAGCGCTTTTTAGCAGTCTCATCCTTGGCATTAAATGCGATAACCTTAGGAAGGTACATAGCATTAGCAGCACCATGAATAATATGAGCTCCTTTATCTGCAAAAACAGCACCTGTCTTATGTGCCATAGAATGAACAATTCCAAGAAGAGCATTTGAAAATGCCATTCCGGCAAGGCACTGAGCGTTGTGCATAGCATCTCTTGATTCCATATCACCATTATAGGATTTAACAAGATTAGCCTGGATCATCTCAATTGCATGAATTGCAAGTCCATCTGTATAATCACAATTAGCTGTAGAAACATAGGCCTCAATAGCATGGGTCATGGCATCCATACCGGTATGAGCTACAAGCTTGATTGGCATTGTATGTGTGAGTTCAGGATCAACAATAGCAACATCTGGTGTAATCTCAAAGTCAGCTATAGGATACTTGATACCCTTCTGATAATCAGTGATGATTGAAAAAGCTGTAACCTCTGTAGCTGTTCCGGATGTAGATGGAATTGCACAGAAATGAGCTTTTGTACGAAGCTTAGGAAGTCCGAATACCTTGCACATATCTTCAAAAGTAGTCTCAGGATACTCGTATTTGATCCACATAGCCTTGGCAGCATCGATAGGTGATCCACCGCCTATTGCAACAATCCAGTCAGGCTGGAACTTCTGCATAGCCTCAGCACCTTTCATAACTGTCTCAACAGATGGATCCGGCTCAATTCCCTCAAACAGCTCAACTTCCATACCGGCTTCCTTAAGGTAATCTTCTACCTTCTGAAGGAATCCTCCTTTTTTCATGGAGCTTCCACCAACACATACGATAGCTCTTTTACCTTCGAGAGTCTTAAGAGCTTCCAGCGCTCCCTTTCCGTGGTAGATATCCCTTGGTAGTGTGAAACGTGACATAAGAAAAATCCTCCTTCTAAATTGTGTTAAAAATATAACGTAACCCTATTAAATTATAACTCAATTTATCGTAAATATATACTATTTCTTAGTCATTTCTAAGCTCTATTGCACTGTTTTCATTGATTTAATTTATCCAAATAATTCATATGATAAATTATTATGATTCGCAGAAATTAGTACTAACTGCAATATTCAGTTATCATGGATTTGTAAAAATATATTTCTTGATTTCGCAGTTCTGGATACCGCATGAAGAGAATTCCTCATTATTCATGTCCCTGAAATACGATTCGACAATCCTGACGATACCATTGTGGGCTACAAGGATAACTTCCTTATCTCCTGCCTTGATATCATCGAGAAGATTATAGATTCTCTGAGCCATTTGAAGCATAGATTCTCCCGTTCCAAAGCGGCATGCCATATCTTTTTTGGCCTCATGGAACTCTTTTCCATCACGGGGAGTCGATTCCCAAATTCCAAAATTCTGTTCTATTACTCGAGGCTCAACTTCCATTGGAATGCCTGTTATCTCAGAAATATGTCTGGCTGTCTCTTTGGCTCTTACAAGAGGTGATGTCAGGATAATATCTGCATGGATTCCCATATCCAGAATCTTACGCCCTGTCTCTATAGCCTGCAGATGCCCTCTTTCAGTAAGCTCAATATCTGTCGCTCCGCATATCTTGTTTTCTACATTCCACACGGTTTCACCATGTCTTACAAAGTAAAAATGATCCATTTATCTATTACTCCATTTCATTGAGATATAAGTCTATTAACTATGTCATTTGCCATAATTAATAGTTGACTTTATTTATTGGAATTATATTGCTACTTTTACCTACTTCAGAATAATAACATGAATAACTGGATGAAATGAAATTATTTCAAATTCTTATAGCTTAATCAATGAGTTTGCACTATAGATTTATTTTTTTGCATTAAATAATCCCCTGCAGATTATATCTGCAAGGGATCATGAAGGTGACGATTTTTTATTGATTACTATTACTTATATTTCATCATATAATTGTTTCTTAATAAGAATAATAACTTATTCTGATAATATCGTAGCTCCGAATATATCTACAAGATGCATATATCCGCAATAACCATTAGCATCAAGAAGTGTTGTTACAGGATAACCAGCCGGAATAGTAACTCTGAGCTTCTGTCCAAGCTTATTCTTAAATACTATGTTAATTGCTACGTCAGGTCTCTGTGTAAAGGCATTTACCATATTCTTATCAAGACAAGCTTCTGTATTGGTCTCAATAACTACTTCGCCACCCGTTGGTGCATTTACTACTGTATCAGTTACCACAGATACTAGCTGGGCAGGTGTGATAGTGAAAAGATCAAGAGAAACTGTCTTGGTTGGAGCTGTTGCATTTCCAAGTTCTGTAGTAGGAAGTGCATTTCCTACTGCTGTAGTAACAACGTTAATTGCTACAGGTGCCGGAGCTTCTGGTTCCTGAGGCTGCTCTATTGGCTGATATACAGGCTCTGGAGCTGGTGAGGATTCTTGCTGCTCGGGATCTAGTGTAGGTGTTTCCTGAGGTTGATTTTCATCTGTTGCAGGTGCAGGATCTGGATCAGAGGATGGGTATGGATCAGGTGTTGGTGTAGGTGTAGGTGTAGGTGTAGGTGTAGGTGTTGGCGTAATCTCTGAACCCGGCGTAGCCCCTGAGCCTTTTGCAGTTAAAGTTAATGTATAATTTGTGCCATTATACTTAAGATTTACACAGTCGTTTTCTCCAAGAGCTCCACTAATAGGATCAGCTAAGCCAGTGGCTTCTTTGTATGTTCCTGGATCCCATTGACAATCAAAGGCATGTCCTGCTCCATAATCAATTCCATTCGGTCCGGTTATATCTCCTGATATTAATGTACCTTCTCCTGTTCCAGGATAAGGATTATCATCATTCTTAGCATTTGTGTCGTCTGTTAAATAAAAACCGGCATGTCCTGCAAACAGATAGTCACCTTCACCTAACTTATAGAGGTTTGCTGTATCAGTGTATTCATCTGCAAACGCTACTACAGGCGCCTGCACAAAAACAATTGCGCTTAAAGCTACAGCTATAAATTTACTAATCTTCATTAAGTACCCCTCTTTCATAAAAAAACGCGGCTTAATAAATCTCTTGAAGTCGCATATTTACTACGTTACATGGGTAGTTTACCACCCCTCCGACAAAAATTGCAATTAAACTGCGTTAAAGTTTATATAAACTTGAAATAATATTATTAAAAGCTAATAAATAGTTCTTCGTAATATTTATATAGTTTTTTCTATAATCATGTAGTGTTTATAGCCATAAAAATCTCCAAATAATACCACGTAATATATATACCCCAATTTGTTATTACAACGAAATTTAAAAATAGGAAAATAATAATAATAAATCAATTATTTATCTGCCAATGGTATTATATTTTTGCTCTAAAATTAGCTCATATAGAAAAATTTGAAATATTTTATAATAATAAAGGGCTACATTTATAAGAGTTAGTATTATTTTAAAGCTCACCATAATAACAAGATATACTTATCCAAGCATTTGGTATTACAACAATCTTACATATTTATCCAGACCGTTATCTAGACCTATTACTTACTCCAGACCGTTATCTAAACCTGTTACTTATTAAAAAGAGACATTTTAGAATTTTATCCAGGCTTGTTACTTATTAAAGAAACATTCCAGAACTTTATCGAAGCCAACTACTTATTAAGATTTGACGCTACAGACCATTATTCAGGCCAACTACTTATTAAGATTTGACACTCCAGAACATAAATGCTAATATATCAAAGTTATAAATATAGTGAGTAGGGCGGATTATATCTGCCACGGTACGGATATCCATAATCCTTGAGGAATATGGATATCCTTTTTTATTTATTGATCTAATAATACAATGAATATAGGCTAACATGAGAAAAAGTATTTTGTGTTAGCTTAGCATCAAGAAAGGACTTTAAATGGAAAACGAATTATTTGAAAAAGCCCCAATTCCAAAAGCTTATCTTAAGATGGCTCTTCCTGTAGTAATGGGAATGATTGTAACGCTCATCTACAACCTGGTTGACACTTACTTTATAGCCTTAACTAATGACACTAATCTGATAGCGGGTATTTCTCTTTGCGCGCCGCTATTCACCCTTCTTTTGGCAATAGGCGATATATTTGGCATAGGAGGAAGCTCTGTAATATCTAGGCTTCTGGGCACCGGTGATATTGAAAATGCCAGGAGAAAAAGTACATTTTGCTTTTACCTGTCTGTAATAACAGGCATTATTTTTACGGTATTGATGCTGATATTTAAGGATACAGTTCTGTCAATTCTCGGTGCAGATCAGGTAACATATCAGTTTGCCAATCAATATTATTCCTGGCTCATACTTGGATCAACATTTGTAATATTCGCACTTGTACCATCTAATCTCCTACGAGCAGAGGGAATGTCACTTAGTTCAATGATAGGCTCTATTATCGGAACTATTGTTAATATTATCCTTGACCCGATCTTCATCTTTACGCTTGGGCTTGGTGCTGCCGGAGCAGCAATTGCAACTGTAATCGGCTATATTGTAACATGTCTCTTTTTTGTTATATGCATTATCAAAAAGAGCAAAGTCCTAAGTCTGGATATAAGACTTTTAACACTTGATGCTGATTCATTTACTGATATTTTTTCAATCGGCCTTCCTTCAAGTATTACCAACCTGATGCAGACAATCGGAATCACTCTTACCAACAGATTTCTTTTGCCATATGGCTCGGATAATGTTGCAATAATGGGAATTGTTCTTAAGATTGTTAATATCGCGCTTTTAGTTATTGTAGGCCTTTCCTTTGGAGGCCAGCCTCTTATCGGATACAATTATGGTGCTAAATTAAAAGATAGACTAAAGAAGATCATCAGATTTGGTATGGCGCTTACAGGAGGCACAGGATTTGC
Organism: Butyrivibrio proteoclasticus B316; assembly: GCF_000145035.1. NCBI lineage: Bacteria > Bacillati > Bacillota > Clostridia > Lachnospirales > Lachnospiraceae > Butyrivibrio > Butyrivibrio proteoclasticus. Next base: position 1,754,250 of record NC_014387.1, on the reverse strand, counting down.
ATTTCTGGTTATCCTATCAATTGCAGCTAAACCTATAATAGGAAGATTTCTGGATGATCCCGAGATGATACAGACCGGTGCATATATGTTAAGACTGCAGCTCTTGGGTGCTCCTCTTATGGGAATATGTCTTATAATAATTTGCACATTCCAGTCAACGGGCAAAGCTATAGGCGCATTTATTCTATCAGCCTGCAGACAGGGAATAGTCTTTTTGCCTGTTATATTTGTAATGAGTCATATCCTGGGGCTTACAGGCGTAATCGCTGCGCAGTTTGTAGCTGACTTATTTACTACAATTATAGCATTTGCCTTATTTAACAGGCTTTTAGGAAAAGAAATCAAGAAATAAAATTTACTATTACATAAACCAAAATTATGTGATACAATCAGAACTCGATGCAAAAAATAACGAAGATATAGAGCTGGTTTTTATTGGAAACGAACACCATTTGGTGACTAACGAACAACACGCCTCCGGTCTTCCCCTGGTTTAAGAAAGGAGAACCCCAGGTATGTTACCACAGAATAAGATTCAGGATGTATTTTTCACTATTTTAATGGCATTTGTCATGGTGTATGCAATGATCTGCTACAATATTTCTCTTAATGTAGGCGGACTTCAGAACTTTGTATTTCTTGCCGCATTTAAAGAGATGCTGATCATGTGGCCAATAGCAGTTGTACTTGAGCTTTTATTTGTAGGAAAGCTTGCCCAGAAACTTGCGTTTAGATTTGTTACTCCGGGTAAGGACCCTATGATCATGATGATACTTGCAATTTCTGCAATGTCTGTATGCCTTATGTGCCCACTTATGAGCCTTGCTGCTACTATTTTATTTAAGTCTGCAGGCTCTGAGTTTGTAGCTGTTTGGTTTCAGACAACAGCACTTAATTTCCCAATGGCGCTCTGCTGGCAGATATTCATCGCAGGACCTCTTGTAAGAAATGTATTTGGATTTTGCGTAAGAGCACTTTTCAAAAATGCCGGAAATAAGGATAAAGAAGCTGCTTGATGCATATATTTCTATAAAGTAATTCATATATCATAAAATGGACCATTAGCACCTGATGCCTGAATATCTCATTATATGGCATATAGTAAATGCTAATGGTCTTTTTTCTTAAATATTTAATTTTATACATCAATTGCATTTGTATATGATGCTACTTACTCTTACTCCGCACACTCTTTTCTAATAACTAGAGGCCAAATTATCATAGCAAATAGTACCATGATCAGTCTTGCAATGAAATTTCCCCAATGACCGCCAAATGCAGCAACGATTGTTGCAGGAGCAAACAGTTCTTTCCAGGCAAGGCAGAGACCAGCACCAACGCATACAAGCAATGGCAGATATCTGGATCCAAATGGGATTTCGTAATGAATATAGTGCCTGTCTACATAACTACCAATTAAGAATCCAAGGAAAGCGCCTGCAGCCTTAAAGCAGTCATTCATCATCTTCTGAGGATCAACAAGGAGTTTTCCTGCTGCGTCATAATCCATAGGATATGACTTAAGCTGAATGTATGCTAATGAAGCAATAACTACTATGACTCCAATAGCAGTCAGGATATCATAAACCTTCTCATTTCCATCTATTTTTTTAGAAACGATACCCACAACGAATATTACAAGAATTGATTCAAGAAAAGCTACAACAACGTCCTGAGGAGTATGTACTCCAAGGAAGTTTCTGGAAAATCCTGTAAGTACGATTAGAACTGCGCACAAAACTGCGAGCCACTTACGTTTATCTTTTTGCCAGACAAAAATCGTTCCATATACTGTAGTTGCTGTTCTGGTATGACCACTTGGGAAAGAATATCCTGTTGCAGCCGTTTTGGAATCACCTGCAGGCTCTATAAGATCTGACCTTATCCATGGGCGATAAGCACAAACTGTAAGCTTAATTACGCCGTTTAAAAGCTCTCCAAAGAAATGGTTTGTCATGAAGATATAGCCCCACTTCTTATCAACTCCCCAGAAAATAATAAATGGTAAAAATGGTAAGAAGTTTACTGCAAACTTAGATAAAGCATTGAAAAACTCATCAAACAATCCCCCTGTTGCACCTCTCAGTTCCTGAAGCCAAAGTAAATACTGAATGTCCATAGCACCCTCCATAAAAATGATTATTAGTTATTTTATGCTCTAAGCATTTCACGTCTATATATACGAATAGAAAACTAATCAGGGCAAAAGTATTTAAAGTTTTTAGATATTTGTTTGGCATGGTGATTTAAGCAATTAAAATGCCCTGAACATATAACGCTAAAGAACTTAACGCATAATTATCAGGGCATAAAATATCAAACAATTATTATCTCAAAATCATAAGTATCCTGCAAAGCAGATTAAATAATCATTTGTATTTGGCATTTAATTTTTCAATTGCATCTTCGTGTCTCTGGATTGCAAAAGTAGCTGATTTAATCCTGAGCTCAGTATTCATACGTTTCTTATGAATCTCGTTGCTCTTAACATAGTAATTGTAAACAGCCTCATCATCAACTTCCAGGAATTTATCTGCAATACAACCGGGAAGAACAAATTTCTTGACCACATCGGCAAACTTAACTTCGATATACTTGCCATCCTGAGTCACTACCTGTCCTTCTCCATATTTTTTGTGAGTAACCTTTAATTTAAGCGCAGATTTCTCACCAAGATCTTTTTCCTCTTTATCAAGTTCACTTAGCGCAGCAGCAAGATCTACCTGCTCCTGTTTAAGCTCTTCAATCTTATTAGCATTTTCTTCGAGCATTTCCTTAGTCTTTTTAGTTGGCGTTTTCTTTTTTTCTGTGTTCTTAACTTCAACTTCTTCGTTATCCATGCTAAGGCCCATAGTTATAGTCTCCTTGTCAAAAAACATAAAGAAATTATCGACTTAACAATAATATTTTATCGTATTTCTTGTTAAAATACAAGTTGACTAAAGCCTTTAGAACACGCAGAAACAGCCAATACCCCCTTAAATATTTATTAAATTTCTGTATACTTACCCGGTAATAGTATAACGGGCTTTTTATCAACTTCTATCCAAACACTTATTGCACTTGGATTGTATGCAAATGTTCCGTCGACTGATACCTGAATCCTTGATGATGCATCCAAATAATCTACAATATCAATATTGGTTGCATACCAGATATCATCGTGTCCATACATTTCTCTTGCAAATTTCTCTATAATATCCCAGTTATTATCTCTCTCAAACTCATAACTATGTCCCCAAACATAGAACATGTACATGTATTGAGTTTTATGAAGATCAGTAAACTCTTTGGCCAGATCAAAAAGAGACTTATCTGCATGATGACATGTAGGATGCCATTTAAGGTAATCCTCCGGAAGTGCAAAAGAATGCGTTGAATTAACTGTCCTGGCGTGCACAATTCCGCAGCTTCTGAATATTTCAGCTACTGTATCATCATAGGAACCATTGGGATATGCCATGCCTCTTACAGTTCTATGAAGTTCTTTTTCCAGTACTCTTCTATCTTCCAGAACCTGAAGCGCTATCTGCTCTTTGGGGCATCTGGCAATAGTCGGGTGAGTATAGGTATGGCAGGCAACTTCGTGGCCTTCATATAGGCTCTTATATTCAGTAACGGGAATTCTCTCATTGTAAGCTTCACTATAAGGTATATCAAAAAGACCGGAATTTACGTTAAAAGTTCCCTTTAAACCGTACTCATTAAAAAGAGCAACCAGCCTTCTGTCAGGAATCTTGCCATCGTCGTAGCTAAGAGTCAATACTTTATGCTTACCTTCAGGAAAAGCAGTATATATATTCCTAAGCTTTATATCCATTTCTATGCCTTCTTTCATACTTTTTTGGTAAGTACATCAGATGCCATTTTTATCTTCTCATCATCAAGGATCTGGCCCCATTTATAAGGTGTATTCTGATATACGTAGTAGTTGAGCCAGTTTGTATAAAGATTGTTGGCATGAGACCGCCACAAGAGGTCTGGTCTGTTATCTGGGTTATCATCAGGATAATAATTATCCGGAACATGAATCTTAAGCCCCTTAGACAAATCTCTTCTATACTCAGAATCCAGCGTGAGCCTGTCATATTCAGCATGGCCCATTACAAAGATCTGACTACCGGTTTTATTCATGCACAAAAAGATTCCGGCTCTGGGAGACTTAGCAAGTACCACCAGATCTTCGCATTTTTCTATTTCTGAAGCCGGTGTTTCTGTATGTCTGGAATGAGGCATATAAAAAGCATCGTCAAAGCCACGAACAAGCGGAACTTTTCTGTTCATTACCCTATGCTTGAACACGCCAAACAGTTTCTCATCGAGAGGCTTTTTATCTATTCCATAGTGATAGTATATTCCGGCCTGGGCACCCCAGCATATATGGAAGGTAGAAGTTACATTTGTTTTGGACCACTCAAATACCTTGCACAGCTCATCCCAGTAATCAACTTCTTCAAAATCCATCTGTTCAACAGGAGCTCCTGTAATAATGAGTCCATCATAGGTGTTATCTTTAAGCTCATCAAAGGTGCTGTAAAACCTGTTAAGATGATTAGGTGATGTATTGCTGGAATGATGTGAACTCATCTGCATGAACGATACATCAATCTGAAGAGGTGTATTTGACATTGACCTGAGGAGTTGTAATTCTGTGTCCTCTTTAAGTGGCATTAGATTCAATATGCAAATCTGCAGGGATCTGATATCCTGATGCAGCGCTCTGTTCTCATCAACTGCAAAAATATTTTCCTGCTCCAGTATTTCCCTTGCAGGAAGGTCATTCTGAATCTTAATTGGCATATATGTTTACCTCTGTCTTATAATTTGTAGGTTACTTGATCATTTCAAGAAATTCTGCTTCGTTAATTACCTTTATACCAAGATCATTTGCTTTAGTAAGCTTACTGCCGGCCGCTTCTCCGGCAAGGACAAGGCTTGTTTTCTTGGATACGCTTCCTGAAGCTTTACCACCATTTTTGACGATAAGTTCCTCTGCTTCTTTCCTTCCAAGAGTTGGTAGTGTTCCTGTAACGACAATAGTCATGCCTGAAAGCTTATCTGAGGAGTCATTTGATTCAACAACTTTCATGTTAAGGCCAAGAGAATTCATCTGCTCCAGAATTTGCAAATTATGCTCATCGTGGAAGAATTCATACAGGTCATTTGCGGTTGTTTCACCAATATCAGGTATCTGCAAAAAGCCTTCTCTGGTAACTTTGGTAAGTTCCATAAGATCATCAAAATGCTTCATTATCTCTCTGGCTGTAGACTTTCCTACATTTCTGATAGCAAGTCCTGTCAGGAGTCTTACAGGATCATTCTCTTTAGACTTTTCTATCTCTCCAAGGAGCTTATCAGTATTTTTTACCTTACCGATTATTCCTTTTTCAATAAGTTCATCTCTATGCCTACCAAGTGTATAAATATCTGCGTAGGTTTTGAGATAACCTTCTGATACAAGTGCATCTACAAGTGTATCTCCAAGTCCCATGATATTCATGGCATCGCGGCTTGTGAAATATGCTATAGTTCTTGTAACCTGTGCAGGACATGTAGGATTTATGCATCTGATATCTGCTGTATCTTCTTCTCTGACAAGTAGTGAGCCGCAAACAGGACAATGCTCAGGAGCTTTATAAACAATTTCAGGCGCCTTAACACATCCATTAAGCTTTGGAATGATCTCTCCACTCTTAAAGAGCTTATATTCGCCGCCAATTCCAATCTGCATCTCATTAATATAATCCTGATTGTGAAGAGTAGCTCTTGAAACGCTGGTACCACATAGTCTTGCAGGTTTACCTGTCTCTCTGTCATGGAAGCTTCCTGTAAAGGTTAGCTTACCGGTTCTTCCAACATCTACTATAATTTCGTCCATGACTACTACGCGTTCTTCTGGAGGATACTTATAGGCTATATGTCCACTTGAATACTTACTTCCGGCAGGAAAGTCATCTCTCCAGGCTGTGTGGTCAACCTTAATAACAGCTCCATCAAGGTCATATTCCAGGTTTTCTCTCATATTGCCAAATTCGGTGATTGCAGCAATTACTTCCTGAGTATCACTGCATTGTTTATGGAATACAACTGGAACACCGGCATTGGCTAGTATCTCAAGCCCCTTACAATGAGACTCCATTAGTTCCTGTGGGCCATCCTGAATGTTAAAAACAAACATCCTAAGCCCTCTGTCTCTTGTGATAGTAGGATCGAGCTGTCTTAAGGTACCTGCTGCAAGGTTTCTTGGGTTCGCAGCTATTTTTTTACCTGATTTTTCCTGTTCCTCATTAAATTTCTCGAAATTCTCGTGAGACATATATACTTCTCCTCGAAGTTCAAGATAATCATAAGGAAGGTCTATTACTCTTTTTACATCCGGAATCATAAGAGCGTTGGCAGTTACATCTTCACCTATAAGTCCATCACCTCTTGTCTCAGCAAGCTCTAAATGTAGCTTATCATCTTCCGGACTCTTCCTGTATCTTAGTGACATACTAAGGCCATCAATCTTAATTTCCGCAGAAAATAAAGCACCAGGATGAAGGGCGTGCACTTTTGTGACCCATTCACTTACTGCCTCAGTGGTAAATACATCTTCAATTGATAGCATTGGAACATTATGAGTAATCTTGACGCCAGCTTCTCTTTTGGCAACTCCGCCGACAATCTGGCTTGGAGAATCATTTGATACAAGTTCCGGATATTCAGACTCCATTTTCTTTAGCCTGATCATAAGCTGATCATATTCATAGTCAGATATTTCCGGCTCATCCTGATTGTAATATAAATCCATATGATGCTTGATCTCTGAAACAAGTGCATCATAATTATTTCTGATTTCTTCTGTAATTTGTGACATTTTCCCCAACCTTTTAAGTATATTATATGAGCAAAACTAGCTCAGGTTTTTCATAATAATTATTTTCTAAGTCCGCAGGCCTTATATAAAGACTCGATACTTTTTTTATCGAGTTCCACATATTGCCCAGGCATAATATCATAGTCAGATAGTTTTACTGTCATGACTCTGATTCTCTTTAGGCTTTCTACATTATAGCCAAGAGCATTACACATTCGTCTGATCTGCCTGTTGAGTCCCTGCGTAAGGATTATTCTAAAACTCTTTTTGCCTGTTCGTGTGACTTTACAGCCTCTGGTGGTCCTGTCAAGTTCTTCCAGATACACTCCATTAGACATTCTATTAAGGAAATCCCCACTAATTTCCCTATCTACTGAAACCTCATATTCTTTTTCATGTTTATTGGAAGATTTCATCATTGCATTTATAAGATTTCCGTCATTTGAGAGGATCAGAAGCCCCTCAGAATCCTTATCAAGTCTACCTGCATAAGTAACTCTTGTAGGATATTTAACTTCACTGGTAACAGTCCTCTCAGCATGGGTGTCTTTCTCAGTACATACAACGCCAACAGGCTTGTAGTAAGCAAGAACAACATTTTCTTTTACCAGACTAATCTTTTTATTATCTACAAATACTTCATCTGAATCCTCAACCTGAATTCCTGCCTGGGCTGATATCCCGTTAACCTTGACTCTTCCGGCTGCCACCAGCTTATCAGCTTCACGTCTTGAACAGATTCCGCATGCAGCTATGTATTGATTTAACCTCATTTTGTATCCTTATATAAAAAAGAAGCGGCTCAGCATGAATCTAAACCGCTCCGTATTTATGTTTATTTTCGTTTAAATAACCTTGGCAAGCTCAGCAAGCGCATTTTCTTTGATAAGGCAATCGAAGTTCTCCTTGTAATGAGCAATCACGTGCTGATTGGTAGCCTGAAAATGTCCGAATTCATAAGCCATCGTGAAAAGAGCCGCAAATGCCTTGGCATCTTCGTCACCACGCAAAAGATCAAGATAATACTTACCATCCTCAGGATTCTTGTAAAGAGCGCTCTGAACACTAAGGCTCTTAGGAGCTTTAGCACAGAATGAAATCACCGTGCGTATATCGTCAAATGTAAATACATACTCATGGAATTTGAGTCTGCCAGCATCTCTCTTGGCTTTTTCTTCAGGAGTCAGAGCTTCCTTGGATATAGTGGCTCCGTTAGATAAAAGAGCTGCTTTTTTCTTACCATCTTCTATAGTAGCATTCTGGTTGATCTCAACTTTATCTGAAGGTTCCTGTTTCTCAGCAATGCCTGTCTCTTCCATAATATTCTTTACAGAATTGGTGAGCTGTTTGAGACTCTTTAAATAATCATTAAGTCTGTTGATACGTTCTTCATCAACTGAATCACCTAAATCCTCAAGAACATTTTTAGGAATCTTGATGCCGGCCTTATCAGTGAGATTGCGAAGAATCTCTCCAAATGAAGCTGAAGCATTTTCTGAAAGAGTAAGAGAAATCGAATGATCAGGTAATACTGTAATCTGCATCGGCATAAAGGAACCTGTTGGTTTATAATCAACTTCCTCCTCAGCTTTCCTCATAACTTCATGCAGAAAATCCATAGCTTCTTTCTTTTTCTCAAAGAGATCCTCGAGCTTGATTCCCTGCTCATCCATATCATCTTCTGTAATAATACAGGTTACTGTATCTTTATTAATTCTCTTGAATTCCATTAAATATATAATTCCTTTCAATAAGAACGGGAAAATCAGTTTTAAAAGTCAAAACCTATTTTACAACATTTAACAAATTCTTGGAAGTCCTTCTCCATACATAAGACCAATTATACGTTTTCCGCCAATTCTGGTATTTAAGACCACACTATTATTTTCGGCAGTTTGATCATTTTTCTCAACCCTGCCAATTATACAGCAGTTTTCGCCATATTTTGACTCTTTTATAAGAGAAACTGCTTTCTCTGCATCATCCCTGTGAACAGATAAGACCATCTTTCCCTCATTACCCATATACATCGGATCAAGGCCAAGTATTCCGCAGAAATCCTTAACTGCAGGAGAAACCGGAAGTGCCTCTTCTTCAAGCTCAATAACGCATTTAGAAGAAGAACTAAATTCATTGAGTACAGTTCCAAGGCCACCTCGGGTAACATCTCTCATAGCATGAACTCTGATGCCATTATCAAGAAGCTTGCCGACCATTTCACAAAGTGGAGCAGCATCAGATACAATATTTGACTCAATTCCCATTCGGGTTCCGAGTATTGCAGCGTGATGATCTCCAAGAAAACCGGATATAATAATCCTATCTTCATCCTGAAGTTTGAAAGGTCCCGGAACATCAAGGTTCTCATCAATAAATCCTACACCTGATGTGTTAATGATAAGACCGCTCTCACCGCCTTTATTTTCAACTACTTTGGTATCACCTGTAATTATCTTAATACCTGCTTCATTCGCTGTCTCAGCCATAGAAGCAATAACCTTATCAAGAACTTCAATATCAAGACCTTCTTCAAGAATGCATCCACAAGTCAGATACATTGGCTTGGCGCCGCTCATGAGAAGGTCATTAACTGTTCCGCATACACAGAGCCTTCCGATATCACCACCTGGGAAAAGAATAGGTGTAACAACAAAACTGTCAGTTGTAACTGCAAGTTTTCCTGCTCCGGGAACAACTGCAGAATCCTCTAACTTATCTAATATTTCATTATGAAAGTGCTTGGCAAAAACATCTCTTATAAGCTGTGATGTTGATTCACCGCCACTTCCATGGGCCATAGTAATCTTCATTTATAACTCCGAATTTATCTATTTATTTTCTTCCTGATACAAAAAAGTTGTAACAGCTTCCTTCTGTTGAAACCATGCACGCACCATGAGCATTGTCAGGTGTGCAGCTCTTTCCAAATAAAGGACACTGACTGGGTTTTATCTTGCCAACAAGTACGCTTGCGCAACAACATCCGGGAGGCATATGATCTTCATCAAGATCAAGACTTCCTGCGTCATATTCTCTGTACTCATCCTTAAGGACCATTCCAGAGCCGGGTATTTTACCCATTCCTCTCCAGGAAGCATCTGACGTAGTAAAATATTTGTTAACTACTTCTTTTGCCTTCTCATTGCCATTTTCAGTGACAGCACCCTTGTACATATTTCTGATTCCGGTTTTTCCCTTCATAGAAACAAGAGCATAAATTGTCGCAAGAAGCTGTGGGCCTTCAAAACCTGAAACAACAAATGGAATTCCCAATTCTTCTGATAGTTCTTTATATTCATTACTTCCGGTAATGGTAGCCACATGTCCAGGAGCAATGAATCCGTCTATTCCTCCGCCGTTATTAACAACCCACCTGATCACCTGTGGCATAGTTTTAAGGGAAGTGAGAAGTTTTAAATTATGGAGTCCTTTCTCAATAGCCTTCTCAAGTACCATTGCATATACAGGAGTTGTTGTCTCAAAACCAATAGCAGCAAAAACATAGGTATGAGAAGGATCTTCTTCAGCCATTTTGACTGTTTCCATTGGAGAGTAAACCATTCTGACATGAGCTCCGTCTCCCTTGGCATCTGCAAGTGACTTCTCAGAGCCTCTGACTCTAATAAGATCTCCAAAAGTCAGAACAATTGTGTCATCCCTCATAGATAGTTCAATGAGCTTATCTATTACTGCTGTTACTGTTACACAAACAGGGCATCCCGGGCCTGAAATAAGTTTAATTTTGTCAGATAACATAGAAGGAATACCATTTTCAGAAATAGCTGCTGTATGAGTACCGCATACTTCCATGATACGCACTTCTTCGCCATCGTATTCTCTTAATGCCTTAACAATATCTTTTAATTCCATTCCCATATCAGATGCTCAGACCTTCAATTTCGTTAAAAAGTTCGTTCATCTCATTTGCAAGCTTATCATCCATTTTCTGGATTATACAGCCTGCGTGAACAAGAACGTTGTCACCAATTGCAACATTTACAAGCCCTGAATCAGCAACAACCTTATTCCCATTAAAATCAACAGTTGCAAGATTGCCATTAAGCTCAACAATCTTACCCGGAAGTGCAACGCACATAATTATTCCTCCTTGAGCATCAGGTAATACGCCTGACCTACAGAAATTCCTGCATCCCCTGCTGGAACCTGTTCATTAACATATACATCAAATCCAAAATCAGATAATCTGTCAATCGTTTTGGATAAAAGAAGCCTGTTTCCAAACACTCCACCGGAAAGACAGACCTTATTCTCACCTCTTTTGTTCCTGATCAACTGGCACATTCTGACTATTGTATCAGTAAGAGCCATATGAAAAGAAAAGGCAAGTTCATTTGAAGGTATTTCATCTTGATAAAATGCTTTTTCTATCTGTTTAAAAAGGCTAAGCTGATCAGCTATGAAGTGATCATTCTCCTGCAATATATCGCAGTTAAGCTCACGATATATGCCTTCACTATCACTTGAACCATTTGCTTTGGCAAACTCCCAGGCTGCCTTTTCAAGTGCTATGGCACATTCTCCTTCAAAGGAATTTTCATCTCTTATCCGAAGAAGTGAACTGATACAGTCAAACAGTCTTCCTATGCTTGATGTAGTGAATACATTTATATTATTATCAAGTGCTGCTCTTATAATTGCAGATACTTTTTCTGAATATCCTGCTGCATTATAATAACACTCTTTTACAAGTTTTGCATTCCTTGAAGCATTATCGCCTCCGCAGAGATTAACATAGCTCATATGGCCGTCTCTTTCAAAATCTGCTCCTGATAAGTACATGAATTCTCCGCCCCAGATATTGCCGTCAACGCCATATCCAGTACCATCAAAAGAAACTCCTATACAGCTTTTTAGCCCTTTTTCTGCCATGACAGATAAAATATGCGCATGATGATGCTGAACCTTGTAAATTGGCAAATTATGCTTATCTGAGTATTCTGTGGCCATTCTCGCAGACTCATATAAAGGATGCATATCGCAAACTATTTTTTCCGGTGCAAATTTATATAACCTTTCATACTGAGATATCAGTCTCTTTAGATTATCGTTGACGCCATAATCTCTTAAATCCCCCAGGTACTGAGAAGGAATGATCTTATCCTTGTAAGCCAAAGAAAAAGTGCTCTTAAGGTCACCTCCGAAAGCAAGAATTCTGGAAGAAGTTCCACTATATGAGGTATAAACAGGAAGAGGTACAAATCCTCTGGCTCTTCTGGTAAAGAGGCCTAAAGTATTCCCGTTTCGTAAGGTACAGGTATACATGACCGAATCATCCTGAGGCATATTGATCCTTCGTTTATGCATCAGAACAGCCTGAACCTGAGTATTAGTAAATTCTTTAATAAAAATATCATCATCTATTATTATCGGCTCATCGGATCTATTGGCACTTGTAACTATTAATGGTCCAACAGCATCACAAAGCAATCTGTGAATTCCTACAGATGGCAAAAAAGCTCCAATATATCTGCTATCCTTGCATACTTCATAATCAAAAGACTCTTTTGTATTTAAAAGGACAATGGGTCTGGCCGAGCTTTTTAGTAGTTCTTTTTCCTTAGAATTAACAAAACAGTATTCTTCTATTGAATCAATATCAGAAAACATTACAGCAAAGGGCTTTTTCTCTCTTCCCTTAGCATTTCTAAGTTTAAGCGCAGCATCATTAACCGGTTTACATACAAGTTGATAACCGGAGGAGCCCTTAAGTCCTATGATTTCATTATTCTCAAGCAGCTTTATTGCATTTTTAACTGAATCATAAGAATTATTATCAGATATATCATTGCGTATAATATTTATTATGTCTATTTTATTATTTGTATTATTGTCACTATCATTTATAAGGGACAAATACTTTATCTCATATTGAGGCCCACAGTTATGACATGAGATAGTCTGGGCGTGAAGACGTCTTCCTGTCTTATATTCCCTTGCACAGTCAGGGCACATCTCAAAATCAATCATCGCTGTAGTCTTGCGGTCATAGGGGAGCTTATCAAGTATGCTTATCCTGGGCCCGCATGAAGCGCAACTAATAAGAGGATAATTGTATCTTCTGTCACTGTCATCAAGCATTTCAGACATGCAGTCATCACATATGCCTATATCAGGAAGAAATACAGGTAGTTCAGATGATAGATCAACTTCCTTGCTGTCTATGATCGTAAACTGTAACGGCTCTTCCAAGTTATGAATACTGTTAGAATTAGAGAAAGCTGAAGATAATCCGTCTAAATATCTGTCATACTCAGCTTTATCAATTATCGTCTTTTCTACACTTAAAATAAAAGCACCTGAAGGATACTCGCTCTCTAACATCCTGGTAAAGTCGATAATTATCTTTTCTTCACCAAAAACAAGTATATCAACAGCTGCTCCAATATTTCTCACAAATCCTTTAAGACCATATTCAGTTGCTTTTTTTAATATAAAGGGGCGATAACCAACTCCCTGTACCGCCCCTTTAACTGTGATCTTATAAATCATTATTTCTCTTCTGTTTTCTCCGGTGCCTTAGCTGGAGCTGCCTGAGCATTTGCTCCAGATGCAGGAGTTGATCCTGCCTGAGCCTGTGCCTGTGCAGCTTTTGCCGCAGCTGCTGCAGCCGCTCTTTCTTTGGCTGCCTTCATTAGTGCTTCCTGAGCTGCGATAGCCTTTTCAGACTGTTTGAAGGTCTTGGTAACCTTCTCTTCGCCTGGCTCCTGGAAACGAAGTCCCATTGAAAGACATTTTTTTGGACAGTTATCAACGCAGCATCTGCACTGAATACAGCTCATAGGTCTGATTGACCATGTCTTAGCTACCTTGTCAACTGTAATAGCGTGAGTAGGACATTTGATGGAGCAAAGTCCACAAAGCACGCATACATCCATATCGTTTTCTACATGTCCTCTTGTACCTGTAGGATATTCCTTTTCGACTTTTCTGGTCTTAGGTTTTGATACAAGATTATGAAGAATTGTATTTTTAAAACTTGCAAGTGCCATTTTTAATCTCCAATCTAAAATTCATATTCTGTGTATCAATATCCTTATCTTTCAGTACAACTGATACATGGGTCGATAGTAAGTACAAGAATCGGTACATCAGCAAGGTCGCATCCCTTAAGAGTCTCAACCAGTCCAGGAAGGTTAGAGAATGTGGGGGTGCGGACTCTAAGTCTGTCGATGAACTTAGTTCCATTAGCCTTAACATAGTAAAGAGCTTCACCTCTTGGCTGCTCAATACGCATCATATATTCGCCATTTGGCATGCCTTTAACAGGAACATCAATTTCTCCATCCTTAGGCATTTTGTCGATACACTGACGAATAATGTCAAATGCCTGGAAAATCTCCTTGATACGGCACTCTGTACGAGCATATGAATCGCCTTCTGTAGAAATAATAGGCTCAAAATCTATATCGCCATAAGCAGCATAACCTGTACATCTGATGTCTCGGTTAACACCACTTGCACGCAGGAAAGGGCCAGCACATCCGAGCAGATCAGCCTGTTCAGCAGAAAGATAACCTACTCCGCGAAGTCTTGTCTGAACAGCTGCATCTGTAAGGAAAGGCTTAGCAATAGCTTTCAGATCCTCTTCCATCTTATTGATCCTCTTATAGAAGTCCTGAAGCATTTCGTTTGAAACATCTCTTCTGATACCACCAACCTTCATGATAGAGAAGATTACACGGCCACCGGTAGATTCTTCAAACATATCAAGAGCATCTTCTCTAAGTCTCCAGCAATCCATATAAAGAGACTCAAATCCAAAAGCATCAGCCAAAAGGCCAAGCCACAGAAGATGTGAATGAACTCTTGAAAGCTCAGACCAAATTGTTCTCAAATATTTAGCACGTGTAGGCACGTCAATATCCATAATATGTTCAATAGCCTCTGAATATCCAAGGCCATGACCTAATGAGCAAATACCGCAGACACGTTCTGCGACATAAACCATTTCATTAAAATCTTTTTTGTCGACCAGCTTCTCAAGACCTCTGTGAATAAAACCGATAGAAGGAATTGCTTCTACTACCTTCTCATCCTCCATAACGAGATCAAGGTGGATAGGTTCCGGAAGAACCGGATGCTGGGGTCCAAATGGAATTACACTTCTTGTAGACATTTTTGGTTCCTCCAATTATTTAAATGGTGTTTCAATCGCTGTGCGATAGAACTTACCTTCAAAATCTAAATTGATCATCTTGATATTGACTCCGAAGAGATCATGCATCTCGTTCTCATGTATGAAAGCACATGGGAATGCACTTGAGATACTGGAAATCTCCTGATCCTCTGAAAGAGTAATCTTGAGCTGTTTAACTTCGTAATCTTTACCAAATGTATAAACAAGTTCGTAACCATCAGGAATACGTGTAGCACACTGCTGCATAAGATGATAGCCCTGAAATTTGAGCTTTTGAACTTCATCAAGAATGCTTTCAGGAGCAACATTTGTAAAATCCATATTCATTATTTGTTCTCTCCTTTCTGAGCATTAGCTGCAGGTGCAGCCGCAGAATTAGCAGCCTGAGCAGGTGCCGCAGCCGCAGGAGCTACAGGTTTTGCCGCTGGAATAGCGGGCTTAGCACTGGCTTTAATTTTCTCTTCAGCCTGCTGTCTAAGAGCTTCTTCAGTAAGAACTGCATCATACTGAGTACTTGGATCATAATCATCAGCAGTCATATGAACAGCCATCTTACTGTAATCTACTGTACAGTAACCAGCCTTCATAGACTCTTTAAGTTTCTTTCTCTTTTCCTCAAGGATACCTACAGCCTTAACTACACCTTCAATAAGAGCTTCAGGTCTTACAGCACATCCCGGAACATAAACATCAACCGGAACAACTTTATCAGCACCTCCAAGAATGTTGTAGCACTCCTTAAAAATACCGCCGTCACAAGCACAAATACCACAAGCAACAACAACCTTAGGATCTGGCATCATGTTGTAGAGCTGTCTGATTACAGGTGCAGTCTGAGCATTCACACCGCCTGTAAGAAGAAGCACATCTGCATGCTTAGGATTACCGGTATTGATAATGCCAAAACGCTCAACGTCATAAAGAGGAGTCATTGTGGCAAGAACTTCTATATCACAGCCATTACAGCTGGAACCGTCATAATGTAACACCCATGGTGATTTAGAAATATTCATTGATCTTCCATTCCCTTCATTTTCACATATTATTTCAATACGTTCAGAATTAACAGATTAGTTCCTGCAAATGCAAGAATCACACTCCATGTAACAATAAGCATTGTTTTGTACTTAACTCGTGGGAACAGATTATCAATAAGTGTTTCCAGGAAAAATACAACTGCAACTGCGATAAGTGCCCAAACTCGGCTGATAGGATTGTTAGTAATAAAGAACATTCCTACGATACCAAGCATAAGTACAAGATCGTACCACTCTGCTATTTCTACAAGTGCAAGGTTACTACCGGAAAGATCTGTTTGTAGTCCCTTAACCATCTCCTGATGCATATGATGAGATGTACTAAGGTCGAAAGGAGACTTTCTGAGCTTGATGATAAGAATAAATACAAATCCAATGAAGAAACCTGGAATCTGAGCGATAGCAGGAATTTCTGAATGGATAAGATCATCTACCATGAAGCTTCCGTTTGCATAGTAGAAACCAATAGCAACAAGAAGTGTCATTGGTTCATAGCACATCATCTGGAGAAGCTCACGCTGTGCACCCATAATACTGTAAGGGCCGTTTGTTGAAAATGCTGCAAGAACAAGCATTACCTCAGACATTGACAGTGCGAAGAAAACCAAAAGCATGTCACCGCCTGCAAAGAAAAGGCTTCCAGTAAAAATGGTAAAAATAAGATATACAGTTACAAACAGAACCTGAATACCGTTAACAACAGTAGTCTGCTTATGAAGCAACTTATTAACATCATAAAATGGCTGGATAATTGGCGGGCCCTGTCTTCCCTGCATACGAGCAGAAAAAACTCTGTCAAGACCTGACATAAGTCCTCCGATAATCGGTGCCAAAAGTATATAAATTAAAGCTTTTACAATCATCCAAATAGTCATCAGATAGCACCTCCAACCACAACAATAAGCATAACCAGAACAAGGATTGTTGAAACCCAGATACATGGCCAGAGCAGTTTCTTCTCACCAAAGAAGTCTTCCATGTACCAGTTGGACATATAAAGTGCTCTCTCCTTGCCAAAAGAATCGATGTAATGTCTGTCATCACCAGCATTGACACCGGCTACATAAGACATTGTCATCTTGGAATTCTTACCAATTGAAAGGAATCTTGCACCAATTGGAATCATAAATATCATTGTGACCATGATCATCATAATGATGACATCACCGCCTCCAATAACATCAGGAATATTTGTATGGAATGCCTCATCAAGAATAGGCTGGATCATGTGACCTGACATCCAAGGGAATGCAAAGCACATAACAACTATCATTGCTGTAAGAGGGAACATGGAAACCATTTCACTCTTAGGTGTAATATCTTCAAGCTCGAAAGACTGATGAATTACTGTACAGATCTTGCCAAGCCATTTAGCCCAATAGAAAAGTGTTGAGCCTGAACCAAATACAAGGAACAGTACAAGCCATACAGAACCTGAATCAACGAATGATTTAAGGGCAGCCCACTTGGAAACAAGCATGCCAAATGGAGCCATGAACATTCCGCAGATACCAATGATCATGATAAATGCAAGTCTTGGAAGTTTGATAATAAGACCATGCATATCCTCAATATCACGGCTGTGCATGCAGTTCTCAATATCACCAACTGTCTGGAACAGAAGTGATTTAGAAACAGCATGGAACAGAACAAGCATTACTGCAGCCCAAACACCTTCTGTTGTGCCGGTTCCGGCGCAGGCTGTAATAAGACCAAGGTTTGAAATTGTTGAATAAGCAAGTACCTTCTTACCATCACTAACAGTAATTGCAAGAAGTGATGCTGCGAAGAATGTAAATCCGCCAATAACGGTGATCATAACACCTGTAAGTGTTCCTTCCATAACAGGAGCAAGTCTTATAAGCATATATACACCGATCTTAACCATTGTAGCTGAATGAAGAAGTGCACTTGATGGTGTAGGTGCAACCATGGCACCAAGGAGCCATCTTGAGAATGGGAACTGTGCACTCTTTGTAAGAGCTGCAAAAGCAAATAAAGTTACAGGAATCATTATAAGCTCTGAAACACCGGCACTTGTAACCTGACTGAGATTAGAAATGCCAAGAGCAAGATTACAGTACATAAGTCCGGCTGCAAAACCGCATCCGCCTAAAAGGTTCATCCAAAGAGCTCTGAATGAATTGTCTACAGCTTCCTGAGTTCTGGTGTATCCAATCATAAGGAATGAACATACACTAGTAATCTCCCAGAAGAAATAGATCCATGAAAGGCTGTCTGAAGAAATCAGACCAAACATTGCTCCAAGGAATACGAACATGAGAGCAAGGAAATAATTAGAACGATCAGCAACATCAATATGATGATGATGATAATCCTTCATGTAACCTGAAGCATAGATACAAATAAGAATACCAACAATACCCACGATAAGATACATAACTGCAGCAAATGTATCAATACGGAAATGTGTATTGCCTTCTACAGCCTTACCGGTAAGATCCATCCACAGAACAGGAATTGTTCCTACAAGTGAGATAAGGATAGCATAGTATTTTTTGTATTTAATACTAAGGAAACAAACAAGACACATAAGAACTACTTCACCGCACATGATCACAGTGTCGGCAACGTGTGTCTCTTCAAGATACATAAACTGTGATGTATCACCGGACATAAGAACATTCACAGCTACGTAAATAGCTACTGCCATGATAGAAAAACCACCTAGAAAAATTGTGATACTTCTAACGGGTGTAGCTTCTTTCTGGATGAAAACAAGAAATGCAATCAAGAAAGGAAATAAGATAAGAAAATTAACTAAGTTTGGAATAGCCAAGGTGTTACGCCCCTTTCACACAATATTTCATGATTCCTCATGAATTTTTCATAAATTTGTCGATAGCTTCATTGAGTTCAATGATAGCTTCTTCGTCACCATCTTCTACCGCATGAACAATGCAATGCGCAATATGCTCTTTAAGAATCTCTTTGCCACAGTTATTTATAGCAGATTTAACTGCTGATAACTGAATAAGAACTTCTGAGCAATCTCTATCGTCCTCTACCATTTTCTTAACAGATTCAAGGTGTCCGATAGCCTTGGAAAGCCTGTTAACAATGACTTTGGTGTGGGCAGGATCATGGTGATGGTTATGATTATGGGTATGAGAACTCATAAAAACCTCCAAAAATAATGTGCGTTTTCGTTAATTTTTTCACGCACTCGGGTGAAAAAATTAAAAAGCCGATAAAACGCACACTAAAGCCGAAATTTATTATATTTCTATTGCAACAAAAAATCAATAAGGATTATCTTACATTTCCTATAATCTTATACAAAAGACTATACAATAATTCTGCATCCTTAGAAGCTAGATTTACACAAGAGCCAATTTTGCCCGGAATACATACAGCCTGATCCTTGAGTTTCTCACCTTCATCAGTAATTGTAACAACTAGGTTTCTCTCATCCTCATTGGATCTGACTCTGCTTATATAGCCTTTAGATTCAAGCTTTTTAAGCACAGGAGTAAGTGTACCTGAATCAAGATACAGACACTCGCCAAGCGTCTTAACATTGACACACTTCTTCTCCCAGAGGACCATCATAGTGATGTACTGGGTATAAGTAAGATCAATCTCATCAAGATATGGTTTATACTTTCTGATAATTTCCTTGGAACATGCATACAAAGGAAAGCAGATCTGATTCTCCAATTTTAATGATGCGTATTTTTCTTCGTTGTTTTCCATAACACTTCTCCTAATATAATTGAATACTATTAAATTATATCATAAACTTTAATATAATTGTCATTTAATTATTAAATTTTATTGAGAATTTAGGCATTTTTTTGTAAACTTTTTCTCAATAAAAGTAAATAATCTAGTTAAATATCGCATAAATGGTTCTGTTGCAATTGCAAAAAGCACAAATAGCATCACACATTCTGTCGATACATAATTTATTGAAAACAAATCATGAAACAAAAATGCTCCAATGATCATAATTAAAACACAGCCAAGAAGTACTCTTAGTCTGTAAGCATTCAGTGGTGCCGAAATATTTGCGAGAATGATAAAACCAACAATTGCCAGTAAAAAAGTTGATGCAACTGATATATCATCAGGCTTAACTCCAAAAGTATTTCCAAATACAACCAGTGCTGCGATTGCAAAGAAGTCAGTTAATGCAGCCGGCATAGCTTTTAACAGCACCTTCACAAGAAAATTACCGCTGATTCTCTTGTTATTAGGCTCAAGAGCAAGAAAGAATCCCGGAATTCCTATATTAACAAGGCTGACCATTGTAATCTGCGAAGGTTGAAGCGGATAAGTCAATACACTGATAATTGAAAACAGTGCAAGTAATAAAGAAAAAATATTCTTAACCAGGAACAATGTAGCTGTCCTCTGTATATTATTGATATTCCTTCTGCCCTCTGCTACTATTCTGGGCATTTTGGAAAAATCACTATCCATCAAAACAACCTGCGAAGCCTGTATGGCAGCATCAGATCCGGCGGCCATGGATATCGAACAATCAGCGTCCTTCATAGCCAGGATATCATTAACACCATCACCAGTCATTGCTACTGTTCTGCCCTGTTTCTTCAAAGCTCTAACTATTATTTGTTTTTGCTCAGGTGATACTCTGCCAAATACAGTGTACTTAGTCGCGCATTCCGAAATCTCTAAGTCATCAAGTAATGAAGCGTCCACATATTTATCTGCTCCTGCGATTCCAGCCTGTATTGCCACTTCGGAAACTGTAACCGGGCTATCACCTGAAATAACCTTTATATCAACGCCCTGCTTATTAAAGAATTCAAAAGTCTCTTTGGCATTTTCTCTAATAGGATTCTGTAAAAGAATAAACGCAAGAGGCTCACAATATGCCCCCTTTAAGCTTCCTTCCGGTGCCTTAAGGGATACATTTTCATTAGCAGGATCAAATATTTCCGTTCCCATTGCTCCGCCTAAATATCTGGCAAAGCATAATACTCTTAGTCCCTTTGATGCAAACCTATTGATTGCATCCTTATATAGATCATAATTACTATCAAGTATAAATTCCGGTGCTCCCATAATGTAAGTAGAATTATCAAACTGTACACTACTGTATTTATACTTGGAATTAAAAGAGTTAAAGCTTAAACATGTTCTGCCTGATGCACATTTAAAAAAGTCTTCAAGAGCATGCATAGTAATATTATCATCAGGAACGCAGCTAATATAATCAGAAATCAAAACGTTCATTTTCTGCAACTGATCATCGTCATCTGTATAGCCTGAATCTGCCAGAACAATATCAGCAACAAGCATACTGTTATCTGTAATTGTTCCGGTTTTGTCAACGCATATAGTATCTACTCGTGCCAAAGATTCTATACTGCGCATATCATGAAGCATTACCTTATTTTGAGCAAGCCTTATGGTACTAAGGCCCAAAGTGATACTAAGAAGAAGATACAAGCCTTCAGGAATCATTCCTATAAGGGCAGCAACAACAGATGGTACGGTCTCAGCGAATGAATTTCCCTGTATCACAATGCTTTGAACAAATAAAGCAATTCCAATAGGAATTATCACAGCACCGGCTGCTATAACAATTCTATTGATCGATCTGACCATTTCTGACTGCTCCGCAGAAGGCATCTTTTTGGCCTTTAGCATAAGCTGTGAAATATATGATTCAACGCCAACTCTTGATAGCCTGGCAAGACATCTTCCGGATACAACAAAACTGCCGGATTTAAGTTCACAATCCCTGCCTTTTATTATTTCATCTGCTTCTCCGGTAAGAAGAGCTTCATTCACTGAAACTTCCCCATCAATGACAACAGCATCTGCGCAAATCTGGCTTCCTGCCGTCAAAAGAACCACATCCCCGAGAACAAGTCTATCAATGAAAACAGTATCTTCGCTTCCATCTCTTATAACTCTTGCAGACGACTGATTCAAAACACTAAGTTTATCCAAAACCTTTTTAGCCTTTAATTCCTGTGCAATTCCAATTAGTGAATTGCATATAATTACAGGTAAAAAAGTAAGTGATTTATAAGCACCTGCTGCAACTAAGAGAATTGTCATTATCAGGAAAATAAGGTTAAAATATGTAAACACATTTTCCTTTATGATATCTGCTGTAGTTTTGGCAGTATTATCAATTTGTACGTTTCCATAGCCTTCTTTATATAGTTCTTTGGCTCTTGCTGTTGTTAACCCTACGTTGTATTCCTCGTACATTTTGTGCACCCCTCAAGGTCAAAAAAACTCGGAAATCTGATGAAATCCGAGTTTCCTGACTATTATTTTGCTGAATGATTCATGTTCTTTATAGGAATATTGGCATAAAGAGCAGGAACTGTCTTGCCATCGTTTTCTTCAGTATCCATCTGTGTAAAGTTGATATCAATGCCTTCCATATCGATTTCTGCATATTTAGAAAGAACTTCTATAATATCGCTTCTGATTTTCTGCATAATCTCAGGAGAGCATGTGGCACGGTCTGAAACAAGTACAAGCTTAAGTCTGTCTTTAGCAACATCACTTGAAGATTTCTTTTTGAAAAAATCTGATAGTTTCATAAGTCCCTCCCCCTATTTACTTTTTCTTAAACCAAGAAAAAATACCTTTCTTGGCATCGAGATCCAAGAATGGAACCTGCTCGCCTGTTACTCTTCTGCAAATATTCATATAAGCCTGGCCGGCAAGCGAATTATCACCTACAAGTGGCTCACCATTGTTTGTTGCAATAACAATATTCTCATCATCAGGAACCTGACCAATGAGTTCAACTGCAAGAATATCAATGACATCTTCAGCAGACATCATATCGCCGCGCTTAACCATATCAGGGCGAAGCCTGTTAACGATAAGATGAGTCTTGCCAATCTCATTAGCCTCAAGAAGCCCAATGATCCTGTCAGCATCACGTACAGCAGAAACCTCAGGTGTAGTAACTACAAGAGCTCTGTCAGCACCAGCTATGGCATTCTTAAATCCCTGCTCAATTCCGGCCGGACAGTCAAGAATAATGTAATCATATTCCTGTTTAAGTTCATCTGTAAGCTTCTTCATCTGTTCGGGAGTAACACTTGTCTTATCCTTGGTCTGAGCAGCAGGTAAAAGAAAAAGTGACTCATATTTCTTGTCACGAATAAGAGCCTGTTTGATCTTGCAATTACCTTCAATAACATCAACAAGGTTATAAACAATTCTGTTCTCAAGTCCCATAACCACATCAAGGTTACGAAGACCTATATCTGTATCAATAAGAACTACTTTTTTATTGAGCTTGGCAAGTCCTGTACCAAGATTGGCAGTAGTGGTTGTCTTACCAACACCACCCTTACCGGATGTTACAACTATAACTTCTCCCATACTATCCTCCAATTATTTTTTACCAAATTGTCTTAAAAATGATGGTCCATACAAAGCTTTTATGATATGACCATTTTCTATGTACGCAACCTCAGGCTCATTCTCGCTGCACATGATCTTCTTTTTCTTGAATCTGAGCTTCGAACCCTTATCAGCATCTGAATCAGGTGAAATAGCAATTGAATCAGCTATCCTGACCTGTAAAGGGTTGAGTTTAAGAGCCATTACTATGGCACTGGTGTCTCCACCTGCACCGGCAAAAGCATTGCCTCTCAGTTCACCCAGTATAAAAATACTGCCATATGAAGTAACACTGGCACCAGGTTTGACATCACCCAGTATTACTACGTTTTGTTCGCAGGAAACATCTTGACCGGAACGAAGATTACCAACAAGAACCTGCGCATTATTATCGCAAGCGTCCGTTGGAACTGTCACATTGACTTTCTCAGACTTGTCAGGAAGAACCTTATCGTCTGCCTTCTTGGACTTACTAAAAAGTCTCTCTGTTTCAGATTCCTCGTCTATGATACAAGTGATACTAAGCTGAGTATTATCAGCGATAATGTTAAGGACATCCTCTTCCTCTGACTCTGAAAGCTTTCTCCCCCGAATGATAAGCCCCATGTTATTCTTGCCAAGGAATGAAGAAGCCTCAATAAAATGATTCTTAATGTCTTCTCTCAGCTCTTCAAATGCCACACCAGGATCAAGTACAAGGATTATTCCTGACTTTGTACCTTTAATTGTTACTGACTGATTCAAAATTACTCACTCCCAACATAGCTTATAAAAATCACACCCTATTAGTATACAACATATTTCGAATAAAAAAAGATGTGAAATTGACGAAAAAAGGGCTTCGGACATTCATCCGAAGCCCAATATTACTATAATAATTAGTTAAGACCAGCTGCCTGCTTAGCAACTTCCTCAGCGAAGTTCTCGTTCTTCTTCTCGATACCTTCACCTGTCTCAAAACGAACGAATCTCTTGATTGAAAGATTTGCGCCATTAGCCTTACCAACCTGTGCGAGGTACTGGCCAACTGACTGCTTGCCATCTTCAGCCTTTACATAAACCTGATCGTTAAGGCAGATTTCCTTGAACTCCTTGTTAAGACGTCCAATAAGCATCTTCTCGATGATCTCCTGAGGCTTTCTCTTGTTCTCAGGAAGCTCTTCGTTCTCTTTCATTGCCTGAGCAAGAAGGATCTCCTTCTCGTGGTTTCTGTACTCTTCAGAAATTTCATCAGAAGAAACAAATTTAGGATTAAGAGCTGCAACCTGCATAGCTACATTCTTAACAGCATCCTTGATCTCATCGTTAACAACATCTGTTGTAGCCTCTACAATAACAGAAATTCTTCCGCCACCATGTACATAAGGAACTACGATACCATTTGAAGCAACAACCTTCTCAAATCTTCTGATGCTGATCTTCTCTGAAATAACTGCTGTAATCTCAACAAGAGCCTCATTAACTGTCTTGCTCTCATCAAGGTTCCACTTCTCAGCCATGAATGAATCAAGATCAGCTGCATCTGAGTTAACAGCCTGAGTAGCAACAGCCTCAACGAATGCCTGGAACTTCTCGTTCTGAGCAACGAAGTCAGTCTCTGAGTTTACCTCAACTACTGCTGCAGTCTTGTCATCCTTAACTGCGATTCTTGTAAGACCTTCAGCTGCAATTCTGCTAGCCTTCTTCTCAGCCTTCATGATACCATTTTTTCTAAGATACTCAACGGCTGCGTCCATATCTCCGTTAGTCTCTGTAAGAGCCTTCTTACACTCCATCATACCTGCGCCAGTTGACTCACGTAACTCTTTAACCATTGCTGCTGTGATAGCCATTTATTTATCCTCCGTATTTATAAAATTATATAAAATTATGAGACAAGACTCAGAATCGAAAACAATTCTTCGTTTTGGCTATTCGCCAAATGAAATCAATAATAAATACAACTAAATATAAGAATATAAAATTGTATTTATTATTGTTTCGCTTGTCTCATTAAAAAAATTACTCGTTTACTTCCTCAGTTGCCTCAGCATCCTCTGCACATAATCAGCTGCAGCGTCTGACTCAGCGCCCTGGTTAGCCTCGATAACAGCATCAGCCATCTTACCAACGATAAGCTTAACTGCTCTGATAGCATCATCGTTACCAGGAATGATGAAATCAAGCTCTTCTGGATCACAGTTTGTATCGCCGATACCGATAAGTGTGATTCCAAGAGACTCAGCTTCCTGAATGCAGATTCTCTCCTTCTTAGGGTCAACTACGAAGATAGCGTCAGGGATTCTCTTCATATCTCTGATTCCGCCAAGGTTAGCCTGAAGTTTAGCAAGCTCCTTCTTGAGCATAGCAACTTCCTTCTTAGGAAGAACATCGAATGTTCCATCTTCCTGCATCTTCTCGATAGCTTTCATTCTAGCGATTCTGCTCTGGATTGTCTTGAAGTTTGTGAGCATACCACCAAGCCATCTCTCGTTAACATAGTACATACCGCAACGCTCTGCCTCAGTCTTAACTGCATCCTGAGCCTGCTTCTTGGTTCCAACGAAAAGGATTGTTCCACCCTGCTGTGCAATCTCAAATACTGCCTTGTAAGCCTCATCTACCTTAACAACTGACTTCTGAAGATCGATGATGTGGATTCCGTTTCTCTCTGTGAAGATGTAAGGAGCCATTTTAGGGTTCCATCTTCTTGTCTGGTGTCCGAAGTGTACACCTGCTTCAAGTAACTGTTTCATTGATACAACGCTCATGTTATTACCTCCATTTGGTTAATTCTTCCGTATACCCCTTGGCCTCATATTGCATAGAAGAAGCGTCATCTTCCGTGCGAGACTCTCATACTGATCAGCAGCATCTGCCGACACCGGAATGAGAATTAGATATACGTGCATATTTGTGTTACTGTCAAAAGACAGTCTGCAATTCAGGGCATAAATATCCCTTAAATCAACAGCTCTCTAATATTAGCATAGCAAACCATACATTTCAACACTTTTTTGGCAAAAAATAGCAAAAAAAGAGACAACCATGACTTAAAACATGTATTGTCTCTTAACCCTGACATATTATTCTTGCAATATCTTCATAAGATGAACCCGCAGGAAATGTCTTCTGCCCGGCCCTGATGCTCCTGTCCATCTTACGTTCAACAAGGTAGTTATTAAAGGTCACCGCATCATCCACAACTCCTGCATTATAAAGAACTCTTGCAACACCTTCTGATCCTAGTCCGCTCGGAATTGTAACATTTTTGGTAACAGTTGTTTTATTACCAACAGCCTGACTTTCTGATGGCTTAGGCGCCTCTTGTACTGACGAATCAGTAGTTGCTGAACTTTTATTATCTGCGGCAATTTCTTCTGCTACAGCTGTCTCATCTGCAGACTTTATTGCTGCAGCCTGGTTTTCCTCAGCCTTATTTATTCCGCTTTTTCCGTTTGAAGCTTCATTTTTTTCTTTGGTGCTTTCAGCTCCTGAATTCTCATTTTGAACTGTTGAAATTTCTGCTTGCGAATCTTCTCTTTCCTCCGTTTCAGAAGCCATGTCCGAAACATATTCACCTGACGAAGAGATTTCTTTGTCGATTTCCTGAGATACTTCTGTTCCTTCCTGAGCCAATGCCGAACCGGGTGTAAGTGAATCATCCAAACTAACCTCGTTACTATCAGTACCTGAATCAAGGACTCCGTTTCCATCAATCATGCCAAGAGCCTTGGCTCTTTCTATAACTTCAGCATCGCTGATAGTTGTCTTTCTGCCGCCAAGGGCAAACCCCATAACTATCGCAGTAAGTATTATTCCAATCCCCATACCGCGAAGGTAATACTTTAACTTCATACCTGTTTTATCCTTAAAATATTTTATTTAACTTTTCTATGCTTGTTTGAAAGATCAATAACGAGCTTGACTTCTCCAATACCAAGGCCAAGTTCTCTCGCTATGACCATATTAGATTTGCCGGCTTTATGCATTTCTATGATCCTTCTGTTCTGTGAAATCGGATCATTGGCTGTAAGCTCCATCATGTTTCTGTCAGGATTAGCTGCTCTTGCCTCAGCAATAGGAACAACCTTGGCAGAAGCCTGTTCACCCTTATTGCCTATGACATGCAGTCCGCTTGCCTGATCTTTGGTAATAACTTCAGCTGCAATATCCTTAAGCTCCTGAATATTTTCTTCAGAGACATAACCGCTATTTTCTGGCTCAGGCTCTTCCGGTTTAACATGAACAGTAATAGAATCTTTTTTCTCATTATAGGGAATTCTGATTCCGCTAAGTCTGTCTTCATCTTCATCAAGAAGAATGGCTCTTACATTTTCTTTTTTGGATGTAATACTGTTAAGGTTTGATGTAGCGACCTTGGCTTCCCTTGCTGTAGCCTCAGCATCTCTAACTGTAGCTTCTGCATCCTTGACAGCCTGCTTAGCCTCATCAGTTTTCTTGGTAACTTCAGACACCACACTGGTAAGGTTTTTATGTTTATCATTGAGCATGTCGTACATAAACATAACTTCATCATGATTTTTATGAATATCATTGATGACAGTATCAGAATATTCATTTATTGCAGAGAGTTTTTCATTAGAAATGCGTTCCATCGCACGTTCTGTGCGATCAAGAGAATTGTCCACGGTGTCATCCACCATGTTTTCGATGGTTTCCTTCTGATCTTCAACCTCACGACGAACAAGCTCACGAATCTCCCTCTCCATGAGCATTTTGTCCTCCTCGTCCATTTCCTTACCGGCTGGTAGAAGGTACCCTAATATGATAGCTGCAAAACCTGCAACTATTAGAATAACCTCAGTAATGCTTATCATATCTCCGCCCAAATCCCCTCAATAACTACATATAATTATATAACAATATAATCATATCTTCAAATCAAAACCTGACGAAATACCAAAATTGACTGGCTTACCATTCCTATCAAGTACATGCCCCGCAATCTTCTCCATTTTCTCGGTAGACAGCTGTTTTTCTAGTATTGCACTTTTGTCATTGCCGTTATGGTTTCCACGTCTGTTACGGCCTCCGTCACCCATATACTCATTACTCCCCTTGTCCTGAGCATCAGAGTTAAGTTCCCCCGAACCAACATCTTCTTTTTGAGTAACCTGACTACGCTGATTGTCTACTTCCTGATTAAACTGAGCCTGGAAATTGCGCTGATCCATTAAAGGCCTTGCATCTTCTGCGGCCTTTATTGTACCGACTTCGCTACTGGCAGCCATCACGCCAAAATCAATCCTGTTTATTGACATGGTAGACCCCTCCTTCCAAGCTTATTATAACATGAAGAGACCTATTTTTCCTTTATATTATTTATATCGGCTAAAATTATATTGGAGCCAACCTTACATCTCCATCTTTTACAACAAATCTGCTATATTGAACAGGCTTTTTAACTATCATTGACAGCTCTCCAATATTGACAGTGGTACCGGGATAAGCAGTACCTTCAACGATTACAACCGCCTCCTTTTGTTCCGCAAGTTTCTCCATTAATTCTGAATACTCTTCAGAGTTATCCTGAAGCTGCTTAGTTAAAGTTTTATTCATAGCCATTAATTTCTGAACATTGGCAACCTGATCAGGTGTAAATTTGGCACCTGCCTTGAGCATCTTTGAAAAGCCTTCTATCGTTGGCTTTATACTTTCCAGGTTTTTCTGTGCTGCGGCCATATTTTTCTGAAGCTCTTTTAGCCTTAATTTTACCTGAGGATCAGCTCCGACTTCTATGATAGTATTAGCTCCCATATCAGATCCAAGAATCTTGGCCTGGATCTTGTCAGCGGCGATTACCTTGCCGCCAGCTATAAAGCCTCTTTTACCGGTTACATTTATTTCTGTTCCGGAAATCACATTAGAATGAAGGATACATTCACTTGTAATCGATCCCTTTGCTGTAAGAGTCGCATTTTCTACAAACTTGGCAATTATGTTTCCTCCGGCTGTTATATTTCCTCCGGCTTTTGCTCCGCATTCAAGTATTACGTCAGCACCCGCTTCAAGAGTGGCTCCTTCAACAATGCCCTTAACAACAATGTTACTTCCGGCCTTGACACTAAAGCCGGTTGATATAACGCCTTTTACAACGACGCTGCCTTCATAATCAATATTTCCGGTTGAAAGATCTACATTCTCTACTGTTAGAACGTCAGATACAACGACTTTTCCTTCTTTTATGGTTACATGGCCTGCCTTTTCAGCTGTAAGCGTCATCTTATCTTCAGACAAGATCGTGTTCTTGCCATATTTGATAAATGTAGTTTTGACAGAGGCAGCTTTTATATTCTCACCAAGTGTATTGATACCTGCTTCACCCGGGACTTCCTTATGCAGAGTCGCAAGAAGATCTCCTGCATTGACATTGTTTATAAGGTTGAGATTGTGATAATCAACGCTTCCATCTTCACGAAGAGCTGGTTTAGGTCTCAAGTTTACATTGAAATGATATTCAACTCTGGCATTTTGGCCCTGTTTAACAGGCTTACCCTGAGCAACAACTATCTCCGTACAATACTTTCTGTGTTCAAAAAAATCATGAATTACATCTTTTTGTATGCCATATACTATTTTCCTATAAGCAAGTGAACTAAGGACTTCTTCTTCAGTCATCAGTTCTGCCCCCTCAGTGGGAGGATAAAAAACAGCTGTGACAGTCATTCGGTCCTTGGAGGATTCAAAAATACAGCATTCGCGCTCAGGCATAATCTGAGCTTCTGTAAAAATGACAACCTCTTCTTCCTGATTTGTCACAGCTTCACTAATCTTAACGACATCATATTCAATTTTTTTATCATCAAGATAATCCCTGACACAGTTCACCTCAAGGGGCAAACCATCATCAGTAGGTTTAAAAACCTTTATTCCTGTCCCATGATCAGTTATAACCAGCTGAAAATACCCATTCATTGCGTCAACCTCTAGTAATAATCATCTTGGATTAGTCAGAATTCCCAGATAATCGCCAAGTTTTTCACGCATTTTCTGAAGCGCTTTGGTATGAAGCTGGGATACTCTGGATTCAGATACCTCCAAAACCTGACTTATTTCTTTAAGTGTCAGTTCCTCATAATAGTACAAAAGAATTACTTTTTTCTCTTTATCTGTAAGAGACTCAAGAGACTGCGCAAGCATCTTCTTAAGCTCTTCTTTTTCTATTGCTTCTTCAGGTTTAACAAAGCCGGAAGAACGGTTATTGGAATCTTCAGGAATATCAGCCCCCTGGTCCATAAATTCATTAAGAGAAACTACTCCGGTCACTTTCATCTGGTTCTGCCAGTTTGCATATTCATCTTCTGAAATCTGCATCTTTGCCGCAATTTCAGCATCCGTTGCAACGTGGCCACCGTCTCTTTCAATTTCTCTTATAGCAGCCTCGATTTTTTTCTGTCTCTGCCTTATGGTCCTTGGAATCCAATCCATCTTCCTGATCTGATCCAGAATTGCACCACGAATACGAAGGCTTGCATAAGTTTCAAACTTAACATCCTTCATGAGGTCAAACTTGTCGATAGCATCAATGAGACCAAATATTCCATAGCCTACAAGATCATCATATTCGACATTGAAGCCAAGGTACATGCTAAGTCTGCCTGCAACAAGCTTAACCAGCGGAGCATACTCCAGTATCAGCTTTTCTCTGACCTCAGCTGATTTGGTATTATGATATTCTTCCCATAATTTGTTTTTTGCCGCTTCATCCATGATCTAGTCCCCAATAATATAGTATTTTAGAATAAAGAGGGATTATCCTGGTCTTCAGGAACAACATTTAGGCCATCCCCAACCTCTGCACCTTCTGCTTCCATCGCTGCTCTGGCTTCTTCCTCGAGACGTTTTGCCTCCTCAATTTCAGCCAAAGCTTTTTCATAGTTGATGTCAACAAATTTAGTTATCATCTTTTCGACAATAAGCCCCAGGATCAGAAAAATAACTACAGAGGTACAAACAATAACAAACCAATCCCCCACCGGATAGTGCTCAAAGTACGTAAATATTGCAATTATCGCAGTACAACTAAGCACTATCAGTGGCGTGATCAGTTTTGTATTACATTTTTTTAATTCTTCAGTATCGGTATTCATATAATCTTTTCTGGTTTTCCAACCGCTCTGATTACAAAATTACCATTCTCCGGGTAAAAGATAACTGTTCTCCCGTAAGAATCACCGGTATCCTGTGCCAGAACCGGAATGTTCATCTCTTTGAGTTTTTTAAGAGAAGCCTGAACATTTCTGTCGCCAACACGCATAGTGCTGTTATTTGATTGGAACGCAAACATCTGAGCTCCGCCTGCTATCTTAGCAACAAGCCTTTGTCTGCTGGCTCCTTTAGCAACTATCTGCCTGATCAACTCTTCTATGCCGGTATCAGCGAATTTAGGGATGTTTGAGTTATTCTTTATCTCTGTTGAGTCCGGTAACATTACGTGTGCCAAGCCGCCTATCTTAGTAACGGGATCTCGCACTGCAATTCCCACGCAGGATCCAAGTCCAAGCGTAGTTATTCCATCGGGGCTAACACAAATATTCAGATCAGCCATACCAACCTTTATTATTTGACTCATAAATCGCCCCTTCGCTTATCCACTAATATCACCAATTCCAAGTGAAGAAAGAATCTTAGCATAACCGTCAACATCAGGTAAAAGAATAAAATATCCGCTAAGTTTAAGTTCATCAAAAAACTGAGTCTCAATAAGAAGGATATTATCGCCCATCATTCCAAACTGAATGGCAGGAACGCTCAAAATAGCAGCTGCCATATCAATTGCAACATACGGAATAGAAGGCACAAGCTTAAGGTTAGTCATCATGGAAAGCGAGTTAAGATACGATCCGGTGATGATATTTCCTACTTCTTTTAGCGCAGATAGCTCAACCTCATCAAAATCTGCTTCATCCGGCTTAGATCCCGTTCCCATAAGCTTGTCTACAAGGTGTCTGGCAGCAGTCTTATTTAAAAGAAACATGATTGCACCATCAATGTCTCCTTCAACTGCAAGATAAATGCCAGCCATTATTTGCTCAGCTCCGCCCATCATGTCTCCGACGTCTTTAAAATCAAGAAGTCGTACCTGCGGTACAGCCATATCTACCTTGGTTCCTATCATCTGAGCCAGTGCAGTAGTTGCATTACCTGCACCAATATTGCCCAGCTCTTTGAGAACGTCAAAGTACTGGCTGGACAAATTGTCCAAACTCATATCACCCATTCTTTATCCTCCAATTAGCTGGCGTTTGATGCCTTCTCTTTTTCTACCTTCTCAGAAACAACAGCCTCCAGATCGAGAATTGAAACAAGGCCACCATCATAATGTCCAACACCACTTACAAAGCCGGCGTTTGCTTTTTCTTTCTTGTCGTCATAGCGCATCTTTTCAATATTGTTAGACCCAAGTGTCAGAACCTGATTAACCTGATCTACAATAATTCCTACAAGATCGCCGCCCTCGGTCTTAAGTATAATGATTCTTGATTTATTGGTAATCTCATCCTCTGTAAGTCCCATCTTCATACGAACACTCATAACAGGAACTATCTCACCTCGGATATTGATAACACCCTTGAGATAATCATCAACCTTAGGGACTCTGGTTATCTGCTGCATTCTAACGATATTATCGATAAATTTGATGTTAATACCATATTCTTCGTCATCAATCTTGATAACAATATACTGAATAAGTTCTCCTACATCAGCTGTATCTCTAAGTTCATTCATTTCGCTCTTCTTCCTTTCTAAAAGTTAACGGACTATAGTAACTATCAGAAAATTGAGTTAGTATCAAGGATAAGTGCAATCTCACCATCTCCAAGAATTGTAGCGCCGCTTATGAGCTTACATTTATTTGTGTATTTGCCAAGCGGCTTAATAACGATTTCCTGCTGACCCATAAGTTCATCAATTACAAGACCTGCAAGCTGATCGCCTTTTCTTGCGATAACAACAACCATGTCTTCATCAGGTTCTCTTGTTGAATTTGTATCAAGAACTTCATTAAGTCTTACAAGAGGAAGCACGCTTCCACGAAGATTGATAACTTCCTTGTTCTCAACAAACTTGATATCTTTAGGCGATACATCCTCAATACTCTGAATTGAATCCAGAGGAATAGCGTATTTTTCCTGACCGATGATAACCATCAGAGCCTGGATAATAGCAAGTGTAAGAGGAAGTCTGATAACCCATGTGGATCCTTCACCAAGCTTGGTCTTAACTGTAACTTCACCGGAAAGAGACTCTACTTTGGATTTAACAACGTCAAGTCCAACACCTCTTCCTGAAATTTCAGATACAACCTTAGCTGTTGAGAATCCGGGATGGAATAAGAGTTCAACACACTGTTTTTCTGTTAAAAGAGCTGCCTGTTCAGGAGAAACAACGCCCTTTTCAATAGCTTTATTCTTGACTGCTTCTGCATCAATACCGTTACCATCATCACCAACCTCGATAACAACGCTGTTACCATCCTGGAAGGCATGAAGGAAAATCTGTCCAACTTCAGGCTTACCACGCTGCGCACGAAGTTCAGCATTCTCAATACCGTGGTCGGCACTGTTTCTGATAAGGTGCATCAAAGGATCACCAATCTCATCAACAACGGTACGGTCCATTTCTGTGTCTTCACCAGTCATTGTAAGTTCCATTTTCTTATTAAGGGTCTTATTAAGATCACGGATCATACGAGGGAATTTCTGAAGTACACTCTCGATAGGAACCATTCGAACTTTCATGACAGATTCGTGAAGGTTTGTGGTTACACTCTCAAGGTATTCAATCTGCTCGTTTACGTTACTAACACCTGATGTATTGGCTGCAGAAATAAGTGAGTTCTTGGCTATGATAAGCTCAGATACAAGGTTCATAAGAACATCGAGCTTTTCAATATCTACACGGACAGTTCTGTTTACTACAGGCTTGCCAACAGGCTTCTTGCCGCCAGCTCCGCCGCCGCTACCTGCTGCAGGTGCTGGCTTATTTGCTGCAGGAGCTGCAGCTGCTGGTGCCTGTGCAGGCGCTGCAGGTGCTTCTGCTGCAGGAGCAGCTTCTTTTTCCTCAGCGGGCTTAGCGCCACTAGGATCATACTCGCCAACCTCACAGCTCTCTACTTCAGAAACTGCCTTAACAATCTCTTCAATCTTCTCTTTACTTTCATCAGTGATCAGAATAAGACTGAAAGAATATTCAAATTTTTCATCTTCAATATCCTGGGTATTTGGCTCGGAAACAGCAATCTCGCCGATTTCTTCGAGACCTTTGAATACAAGGAAGCCTCTCGCAGCCTTAAGAATGCAAGACTCTTCAATGTGAACAGTCACACCGTAGAGCTTCTTGCCCTGTGATTTTGCTTCCTCTAATGTAGATTTAACAGACGGATCAAGGCGAATAGCCCTGTAATCCTGAGTTCCATCAGCGCCAGGAGCCGGTCCGTCTGCAGAAGCTGCTTCCTCCTTAGGAGCTGCTGCTTCTGCTGCAGGTGCTGCCGGAGCAGCGTCGCCGCCACTTGCGCCGCCATTTCTAATATCAGCAAGGGATTTAATTATGTTCTGATGCTCGTCAGTACCCTCATCCTGATTCTCTGTAATATTATCAACATAGCCCTGAATAGCATCAAGACACTGAAGGAGAACGTCGATATCAGCAGATTTGATCTTAATCTTACCTGCACGAACATCTGAGAAAACATCCTCCATATCATGAGTAAGGTTCTGCATTCTGGTATAGCCCATAGTTCCAGCCATACCTTTCATAGAATGGGCCGATCTGAAAATCTCGTTGATACAATCCTCATTCTCAGGATCCTGCTCAAGAGTCATGATGTTGTCATTAAGAGACTGAAGGTGCTCTTTTGCTTCATCAAGAAAGACACTTAGATACTGGGAAACATCCATAACCTATTTACCTCCATAAGAAAAGTGATAGTAGTCAAAATGCATACGTTTAACAGCATACTTTTGAACTATATATCGGTTTTATGAATGGAGGAATTTATTTTATGAATATAAAGAAAAGATAAAAAGTTTTGTAATCCCTCAATTCACACCGACACGCATTATTATTTCCTGAGCAACGTTCTCAAGTTTAACAACCTGATCTACAAGCCCAGCTGTTGCTACTGCCTTAGGCATCCCGTATACAGTGCAGGTGCTTTCTTCCTGACCGATAACAAAAACTTTTTTCTTAGACTTTAGATTCTTGATTCCCTCTGTACCATCTGCTCCCATTCCTGTGAGTACGACGCAACAGATCTCGTCGAAATCCGAATCCATAAGGGATTCATACATGAAGTTCGCACATGGTCTAACGCCTTCTCTTGTAGGACCATCAACATAGTGAATCGTGCTCTTCCCCCCACTCTTCACTATATGCATATGCTTGCCGCCTCGCGAGATGTATACCGTTCCTGCGGTAAGGACATCTCCTTCAGCCGCCTCCTTGACCTTGACTTCACTAAGTGAATCAAGTCTCTCGGCAAGAGAAGCTGTGAAGCCTTCCGGCATATGCTGTACCAATACAACAGGCGTTTTCAGATTCTTGGGAAGTTTAGGAATAACTGATTGAAGCGCTCTGGGGCCTCCGGTGGAGCTTGCGATTGCAACAATCCTGTTACCGGTAATCTTGTTTGCAGATTTACTGACAAGATCGATTACCTTTCTAGTTTCCTTAACATCCTCAATTGAGAAGGCCTTCGTACTGACAGGAGCTCTTGATTCTGCTACAGCCGCCAGAGTGTTAATGAAAATCTTGGTAAAATCTTCTCCTCTACACTCGGAAGCCCTGTCAGGTTTATGAACGAAATCAAGTGCACCCAGATCAAGACAGTCCATAGTGACCTTAGCACCTTCTTTTGTATCGGTGCTGGCCATCATGATCTTGGCCTTGATCTTGAGTTTCTGAAGCTCCTTTAGCATCGTAATACCGTCCATTCTCGGCATGTTAATGTCAAGAACTACTGCGTCATACGTATTCTTTTTGAGGAGTTCCAGACCTTCAACTCCGTCTTTAGCCTTATCAACTACCTGGAATCTAGCATCTGAGTTAATAATATCACTCAGTACAGTTCTCATAAGTGCAGAGTCATCAATTAATAAAATTTTTCTCATTTACGTTTGCTTCTTTCTTATTTTTCGTTCTTCTTCAAAAATAAAGTGAATGATATCTTCTCTGGAATTCTCGTCTATATATATGTATTGTATGCGGTGTTCAAAGAGTCCCGGCCTGCTTTCCAGCTCTGTGACTTTAAGCACATTGCACAGCATCTCGTACTCTTTGTCATTGGCATTTCCCGGTAGTCTGTATGAACAATAAATCGTATTTCCTTCCTCATAGCTGAAATTAGCGACAAATCGTAAACCGCCACCGCTTATGTCAACAACAACACTTTTCTGAAGATTCTCTCCCGGATCAACAAGATATCTCCGGTTCTTTTCAAAAGCATCAACTTCCTCAGGTGTGCACAGCCTTGATTTAAGCTCCAATGCACAACTGAATCTGTAATACTCACGTCTTTGAAGCTTGGCAAGCTCACTTGTGAGGTCCAGAACCAGAATATACATGTTGTCACTTCTGTACCTGTCAACTATCCTGCAAAAGCATTGAAATAAGCCCTTAGTACTGTAAAAGCATAGACTATATTCTCCATCAACAGGTAAAAGAACTATTCTGCCTTTCTCATATGGCATCAGAACTTCTATCCTGTCATCTGAAGTAATGTCCATTACTTTGCTCATATAAATATGCCTTGTTCTGGCATCTTCATCCATCCACATCTTGCCCGTAGCCTTGAGCTCGACACGGTTACCGGGTGCAATATAATCAGCAAGCATTTTGTATTATTCTCCATTCGCTATAGTGTTTGGAAAAGATTAAGCTGGTAAATTTGGTGAACTGCTCAAATTCTGAGTTGGTGTACTACTAAGTTTTCTTCCTGTAATAATATGTGAAAAGAAAGCAGCCATTCCTCTATGCTTGACTTCGGCAGTATTCCCCGGGTTCATCAGTTTACCGGCAATTGCCTCAAAAGCTCTTACCGACTTGGCATTTGGGTACTGAAGAGAAACCGGAGATTGCTGCATTACGCTTCTTGCAAGCATAGGATCCTGTGGTATGGCTCCCATATAAGTAAGTGGAAGCTTAAGATACCTTGCAACAACAGCATTAAGCTTATTAAAGAGCTGTTGCCCTTCCTCTTCAGATGTCACCCTGTTGGATACTACCTTAACTTTTGTATCCTCTCTGGAAAACCTCGGAGACTGATTAAGTGCTTTTAAAAGAGAATACGAATCCGTAATTGAAGTAGGCTCTGGAGTAGTAACAAGAATAACCTCACCACTTGCAACCAAAAATTCCATTACCGCACTCGATATTCCCGCACCGGTATCTACAATGATAACGTCCGCAATTGCATCAAGCTCAGCCAGATTGACTATTATATATACCAGATAGTCCCTGCTAAGGTTATACATTCCGGATATACCTGAGCCGCCAGATATAAAGCCAACACCTTCCGGTCCCCAGGTGATGATATCTTTGATATTCTTGCCCTGATAAATAAGATCACACAAATTGTGCTTGGGAACAGTTCCAAACATTATCTCAATATTTGCCAGACCAAAGTCTGCATCGAGAATTATAACTCTTTTCCCCATCTTACGAAACTGTATGGCAAGATTAATAGCCACATTGGACTTACCTACACCACCTTTACCACTTGTAACTGTGATGATCCTGGCAAGAGGTCTTTGAGGCTTGTTTGTATTCTTAATAATATTGCGAAGCTGTTGAGCCTGATCCATAAAGTCCCCCGTTAACTTTTTCCACCCAATAGATTCTTGACAATACGCTGTGCATCAAAAACAGCAATATCATCTGGGACATTCTGTCCGTTAGTAATATAGGCAACAGGTGCTCCGGTGTGCATTCTCATATTATAAACATTACCTTTAGCCCCTGTTTCGTCCATCTTGGTAAAGATAAGCTTATAAGCAACAAGTTCTGAGTAGGAATCAGCTATCTCTATAAGATCTCTGTACTTGGTAGTTGCTGACAAAACAAGATAATTCTCGCAGTCCATAAGATCCTCAAGAGTTCTGATATAAGCTTCAATATCACTCTTAAGTTCATCGTTATGCTGGGAATGGCCTGCTGTATCAACCATGATATAGTCATAGTCTTTAAAGTCTTCAGCAACCTGTTTCATTTCATCAACTGAATAGATAACCCTAAATGGTATTTCCAGAATAGATGCATAGGTACGAAGCTGTTCGGCAGCAGCTATTCTGTATGTATCAACCGTAACAAGAGCAACTTTCTTTTTCTGGGTGACAGAGAGTTCAGATGCAAGCTTGGCGATAGTAGTAGTTTTGCCGACACCTGTAGGACCTATGAAAATCTCCGCTCTTGGTCCCTGCCCTTGTTCGATAGGCTCAATAGGCTCTGATTTACCAAATTTGAGAACCATTTTCTGGTATACATTTGCAAGTGCAAAATCAAATGGCATACCAGGTTTACTAATTTTTTCCACTTCATCTGTAAGCTGATTTACATAAATCTCATCAACTTCATTCTCTATAAGAGTATTATACAACAATTTAATGAAGGACATCGTCTCGTCAGAAATATCACTTCCTGATGGAGAAGCCTTAGAAGTTGTCTCTTTTTCAGGCTCCAAAGCCTTGTCCTTAACATCATCTTTTTCGTTAAATTTAATATTTTTTTCAAGAAGATTACTAAGGTTATCAAGCTTTTCTTCTATGGCGCTGCCCTCATCAATAATATCCGGAGACTTATTGACCTTGATCACAGGCTTGACTATGTCAATCTGACTACCTTCTACAAGAGGATTTCTTCCTACAGGTTTGGAATTCCTGTCAGGTGTCAGAGTCCTTGTCACAGGCCTTTCTGTCTCTTCTTCCAAAGCTACAGTAACCTCGATCTTTTGAGCCTGAAACAGTGAAAAGAAACCATTCTTTTTAAGAGGTCTCACATTCATCACTACAATGTTCTGCCCCAGCTCCTTCTTAGCTTCTTCAGTTGCCTCACTCTCAGTTTTTCCAACATACTTTTTGATAATCATATTAAGCCGTTACCATCCCCACAGATTGTAATTCAATGTTAGGTTCCACTTCGTTGTAAGAAATCACAATCAAATCTTTGTAGTAATCTTCTGTCATCTTCTTAAAGTACATTCGTACTATAGGAGAAGCCATAATGATCGCAAGCCTGCCAGCCTCTTCAAGTTTCTTTACCTGTTCCCCGACAGCATTTAGAATTGCCTTGGTTCTTGCAGGATCAAGAGTCAGATAAGCTCCTGTCTCAGTCTGCTTGACACTGCTCATTATTTCCTGTTCTATCTTAGGATCCAGTGTAACAACGCTGGTAGTCTCTCCTGGCATAAAGTACTTACTTGAAATTGCACGTTTCAGACTCTGTCTGACGTATTCCGTAAGAATATCGGGATCATGCGTAGACGGTGCAAAATCAGCAAGGGTTTCGAATATAGTAACGAGGTCTCTGATAGAAACTCCCTCTTTTAACAGATTCTGTAATACTTTCTCAATCTCACCAAGGCTCATGAGCTTAGGCACAAGCTCGTCCACAAGAGCCGGATGATTTTCCTTGAGATTATCAACGAGATTCTGAACATCCTGTCTGGTCATAAGCTCAGCAATGTGCTCTCTGATGATCTCAGTAAGATGAGTAGCAATGATTGATGGAGGATCAACAACTG
Source organism: Butyrivibrio proteoclasticus B316 (assembly GCF_000145035.1). Taxonomy (NCBI): domain Bacteria; kingdom Bacillati; phylum Bacillota; class Clostridia; order Lachnospirales; family Lachnospiraceae; genus Butyrivibrio; species Butyrivibrio proteoclasticus. The sequence goes on along the minus strand of NC_014387.1, from coordinate 1,714,084 downwards.
TATATCCAAGACTCTCCGCTCTCTCTCGCTGGCTTTCCGTAATCCAGATAGCCGGCAGATGGAATGAAGGTTCAAATGTAGGAATACCCGTGATCTCATCCTCTACATGTCCGGGATTCATGGCCATATAATGGTCAAACAGGATTTCTCCATCACTCACCTGTATACCTTTAATTTTAATGATATATTGATTAGGATTCAACTGAATATTATCTCTCAGTCGAATGATGGGAACCACAGTACCTAGTTCAAGCGCAACCTGTCGCCTTATCATAACAACTCGGTCCAAAAGGTCTCCGCCCTGATTAACATCGGCAAGAGGAATGATTCCATAACCAAACTCAAGCTCGATAGGATCTACCTGCAATAGACTCGTTACATTCTCAGGCTGCCTAATTTCTTCTGCCTGCTGTTCTTCAGGAGTTGCGACCTCCGATTCAACAGCAACCTCTTCTATTGTCTGGGATGTTATCCTTCCAAGTAAAATAAATCCTGCTCCGAAAGTAACATACAAAAGCGTTGGAAGCGGTGAAAAAATACCAAGTCCTGCCACTACGCCGCCTACAAGATAAAGAGTTTTCGGCATTCCAAAGAGCTGATTGATAAGAAGGTGGCCAAAGTCTGCTTCTTTCGAGCCCTTTGTAACAAGAATACCTGTGGACATAGATATCATCAGCGAAGGGATCGAGCTTACCAGTCCATCACCCATGGTAAGGATTGAATAGGTATTTATGGCCGTATTTACATCCATTCCCTTCCTGAGAACACCCATGGCAATTCCGCCAATGAGGTTTGTTGCTGTAATGATAAGACCAGCTGTAGCATCGCCCTTTACATACTTGGTAGCACCATCCATGGCTCCGAAAAAGCTTGCCTCTTCCTGGATCTTATCTCGCCTTTTCTTGGCCTCTGCATCAGTTATAGCACCGGTGTTAAGGTCTGCATCAATAGCCATCTGCTTACCGGGCATAGCATCAAGAGTAAATCTTGCACTAACTTCAGCTACTCGTTCAGAACCTTTGTTGATGACCATCAGCTGAACGATGATCAAAATTACATATACAATTGCTCCGACGATAAGGTCGCCGCCACCAACGAAACTTCCAAAAACTGTAATAACTTCTCCGGCGCTTCCTTCTGTAAGAATGAGTCTTGTGGAAGACACATTAAGTGCAATTCTGAAAATGGTTGTAAAAAGAAGGATTGTCGGGAAAAATGACATTTCCAGTACATCCGTCGCAAACATTGATGTAAACATGATCACAAATGAAAGGGCCATATCAAAAGCAAGGAGTATATCTAAAAGCCAATCCTTTAAAGGAATGATCAGCATTACAACCGCCGCAACAATATAAAGAGCCAGACCATAGTCATATATTCTGTTTACGATCTTTTTTCTATCCATATGCCGATCCTCCTTTCCCTGATAGTCTTAATATACTGTCTCTATATCACGCCTTGCCCTTAAGGTGATAAACATAAGCAAGTACTTCTGCCACAGCCTTATAGAGCTCGGGAGGAACCATCTCACCAATTTCAACATTTGCATATAGCATCCTGGCAAGGGGCTTGTTTTCCACGATTTCTACGTTGTTTTCTTTAGCAACTTCCTTGATCTTCTGAGCAATGTAATCAGCACCCTTGGCTACAACTATAGGAGCATCTGCTTCCTCTGCATCATACCTGATAGCAACTGCATAATGAGTAGGGTTCGTGATAACAACGTCTGCCTTGGGAAGTTCCTGCATCATACGTCTTCTGGAAGCCTGCATCATACGGCGTTTCTGAGCCGATTTGACTTCAGGATTACCTTCAGTATTCTTGAACTCATCCTTGACTTCCTGCTTGGTCATCATCATATCTTTGTGGAACTTGCGTCTCTGGTATATAAGATCCGCAAAAGCAATTATCATATAAGCTGCCGCAATGCGAATGCCAAGATCTATTATGAAGCTCCCCATAAGGCCGATAGCCTGCTTGAGCGGTATGTCATATAAAAGAAATATGGACTCCTGCCTATTACTAAAGTACGAAATGATCACAACTCCCATGATCACAAGCTTCAAGATGGACTTTAACAGGTCAAATATCTTTCTGGTTGAAAAGATCTTTTTCATACCGCTGATAGGATTCAGCTTGGACAATTTAGGCTGAAGCGGCTTGGAAGTAGGCTTAAAGCCAACCTGAACAAGATCACATAAAAACGCAATCAGAAATCCAAAAATAAAAAACGGAGCGCAGATCAAAAGTACTGTTAAAAGAGCTTTATTAATAGTGCTATAAATATAATTTACAGGCAAAAAGCCATCATACATCCTGGCTACAAAAGGGATAGTGTTATACACACTCCCGAATATAGCTTCGAAGTTTTCGCCCATAAAGCCATAGCCAAACCTGAGTATCAGGAAAAAAGCAAGTAATGAAAATGCAGTGGCAACCTCCTGGCTCTTGGCAACCTGACCTTCTTTTCTGGCGTCATCAAGCTTTTTACTGGTAGGTTCTTCTGACTTCTCCGCGCCATTTGCATCTTCTGCGAAAAACTGAAGGTTATATGGAATTAAAAGTTTTGTCTCAGCATCAGCTGCTCTGCAAACTATATACAAAATGTTCCATCAGCTCCTTCATGTTTATAAAAACAAAGTTTGATGCATCGTTTAACATGGTAACTGTAATAAACATAATAAGCAGTCCAATAATAATCTTTATCTGAATTCCAACAGCGAACATATTCATCTGTGGAGATACCTTAGCAAGAACACCAAGGATTACATTTGTAATAAAAGTAATGATAAAGATTGGCAGGCATATCCTGAAACCAATAACTATATAATCTCTAAGAAACTCCATTATGGATGCAAGAAGCCTGTCAGCGTTTATTACTGCTCCATTTATTGGTATCAGATAAAAAGTATCAGCCAAAGCCTTGAGTATATACTGATACATGCCAGTAAGTATGAGCATCATTGTCAGAACCTGCGAATAAAGGCTTCCTGTAATAGTGACCTGTTCGTTGGTATTAGGATCAAAAATATTGACCATAGAAAGACCAACCTGCATATCAACTATGGTTCCAGCAAAAGCAGATATAAGCTCGCACAACTGAACTGCATATCCTATGAGGAAACCTGCCAAAACCTCTTTTAACACGATCACTGTATATCCGATGATTGTGTTATAGGACGGGGCTTCAAAAGGAACAGCTCCATAGAGCATGATCGAAAGTAAGAGTCCAAATCCAATCTTCACAAGGTTAGGCGTTTGTCTTCCTCCAAAAAATGGTGCAATAAAGATAAAACTCGCAACCCTGACAAATATCAGAAGAAAAATTTCTAAATCTCCGTAACTAAAACTGTAATCAAGCATGCAGCCCCCTGTTTTCTACCTGACATACTGAGAAAAGTCAGACCACAGCGTAGTTATAAATCCAGCTAATTCTGTTGCCATCCAGTTACCAAGAATCATGATCATAACAAAAACTCCCAGAACTTTAGGAACAAAAGTAAGGGTCTGTTCCTGGATGGATGTAACAGTCTGAAAGATTGAGATAACAAGTCCAATGATCATTGAGGTAAGAAGTACAGGCAGAGACATTTTTATTACCATGAAAAGTGCCGAACTGATAATCTCATTGATATCACCTATCGTAATCATATGCCCATCCTCCTCTCATTCTTAGTAAAAAGATTTAACAAGATTGCCTATAATAAGGCTCCATCCGTCTGCAAGTACGAATAACAATATCTTAAACGGAAGTGAAATTGTTGTTGGCGGCAGCATCATCATACCCATACTCATAAGAACCGATGCCACAACCATGTCTATAACAATAAAAGGAATATAGATCATAAATCCGATTATGAATGCTGTTCTAAGCTCACTGACTATAAAACTGGGGATCAGGACCACATTTGGAATACTATCAAGTTCTCCATCCCATTCTATTCCATCAATATTCATAAATAGGATCACATCTTTTTTCTGTGTCTGCCCGTACATAAACTGTCTAAAAGGATCCATGGCCTCTTCAAAAAACTCCTGCTGATCCATTTCACCATTTTCAAAAGGTATAACAGCTTCGTTATAAACAGTAGTAAGCGTTGGCTGCATTATGAAAAGTGTCATAAACAAAGCTATCCCAAGCATCACCAGATTAGGCGGTGAAGTTTGGGTACCTATGGCAGTTCTTGTAAAATGAAGTGCGACGATGATTCTCGTAAAAGAGGTCATCATCACCAAAAGTGTTGGTGCAAGGGAAATAAGTGTAAGTGTGATCAGAATCCTGAGTGCACCATTAAGTGAACCATTACCATTGTCATAGGTTACCGTAACAGTATTAGCAATGTTTAGTTCCTTAAGGTCCTCCGGATCCTCGCTAGAACCAGGCTCATTAATATTGGTCCTCTCTCCCTGAGTACCGGTCAAATGACTTTCTTCGTCAGTGGTAGGATCAGTGGGCGTGGTATCAGATATAACATTTTGTGTAGCCTTAGCTGTAACAGAAGTAGAAACAAAGAGGATACAAACCAGGCCAAAAGATAAAGCTATTGCAGCAAATACCCTGGCCAGTCCAAACCCCTTATTATTTTGGTAAACTCTCTCGCCCCTCTTATTTACCATTATTGTCCTTTTTCTCACCCTTTATTTTGTCGAAAATCTCTTTAAAGCCAAGGTTTTCTCCTGTCTGCTCTTGTACAAGTTCAGAAGGATCAACCTCCCCGAGGTTTGTAATCTGATCATTCGAAACAGCGATTGAAAGATACTTATCGCCAATTCGAATGATCTGAATATACTTGTTGGTAGATATCTTGCAGGTATCAATTATCTCAATATTTCTGCTGGAATTAGAGCCTTTCTGATAATTAGCCATCCATTTGGTGACATACAAAGTAGCTGCAAGAACAAGAATGAAAATTATCAAAACCGAAATAAACTGCAAGTAAGAATCAAGTCCCATATTATCCCCAATCGGCGTTACTGTACTATTTCTGTAACTCTGACGCCGAAGCTTTCTTCAATAACTACAACCTCTCCTTTGGCTACAAATTTACCGTTAACAAGAACATCAACAGGTTCACCTGCAACCTTATCAAGCTCTATGATAGTGCCAGGAGCAAAATCGAGAATATCTGCAATAGGCTTGGCTGTTCTTCCGAGCTCAACAGTAACTTCAAGAGGAACATCCTTGATGATACCTATATTCTCGCCGCCTGCCATGATGGTTGTTCCACCGGCAAAATTCTGGAACTGAGCCGGCTGAATATTCATATTCATCATCTGCGGCATCATCTGCATAGGCATGCCCATTTGAGGCATTCCCATGCCCATACCCATCTGAGGCATTCCACCAGCCATCATATTCGGGTCCATCTGAGGCATTCCTGCTGCATCAGGCATAGGACCGGCTGCTGGAGGTGGCGTAGGTGCCGGCGCCGGTGCCGGTTCAGGAGCAGGTGCAGAATCTCCGCCGCCACTATCACCGGTAATAACTGTATCCTTCAAAGTCTTGGCAAAATCTATAGGATACAGCTGCATAAGAGTTGAATCCACAAGATCTCCGACCTGCATCTTGAAAGAAATCCTTACGAAGGTTCCCGTCAGGAATTCTGCGATGTCAGAAGGATCATCATTGATCATATCAAGAAGCGTCGCCTGTGGCGGGCTGATATCTACCTTTTGATTGATCATTGTAGAAAGAGATGTCGCTGCAGCACCCATCATCTGGTTCATAGCCTCAGAAATAGCTGACAACTGCAGTTCACCGATCTCACCCTCTGTATTTGTACCATCACCGCCCATCATAAGGTCGGTGATAACCATAACATCGTGTTCCTTGAGGATAAGGATGTTAGTTCCATCAAGACCAACTGTGTACTTGATCTGGATAAATACACAAGGTCTTTCATAGTTATCAATTACATGCTCCCAGTTTGCAAGTTCAACCTGAGGAGTAGTAATATTAACCTTCTGATTAACCAGGGAATACAGCGTAGTTGCTGATGATCCCATACTGATATTGGCAACCTCACCAATCGCATCTTTTTCTGAATCCGTCAAAAGAGATTCATCTATAGAGCCACCCCCAACAGGAGCAGCAGAGGCGTCATCAGCTGCCGGTGCATCAGCAGGAGCATCCCCGCCGGCGTCACCGCCTGAAGTATCCATTCCGGCTAGCAAAGCATTAATTTCATCTTGTGATAACATTCCATCCATGCTGCTACTCGTCCTCCTCTCTTACAACCGAAGTTATTCTTACGGCATATTTATCTTTGGCAGTACCAGGCAGTGCAGTAAACTTGAAAATATTTCCTACATATACCTGCATATCTGTATTTACTCTGTTATCAAGCCTTATAATGTCCCCTGCCTGCAAATGAACAAAATCGCTTACTGAGACATTGCACTTACCAAGAATGGCTTTGACGGGAACATCAACTCTTTTAACCATGCTCTCAAGTGTGTCCTCATAATCCTCATCTGCATTTTTCTGCATAGTCGAGAACCAGAACTTGGTATTGAGCTTATCCATGACAGACTCAAGTGTGAAGTAAGGAAGACAGACATTCATAAGACCTTCCGTATCACCAATCTTGATATTAAGAGTTACAATAGCGATCATATCTGTCGGAGAAATAACCTGAGCAAACTGCGGGTTTGTCTCAATTCTTTCCATAACAGGATTGATAGCTACAACGTTCTGCCAAGGTTCAACCATCAGCTGCATACAGATGGTGACAAGCTTTTCTATAAGTGGCATCTCAATGTCAGTAAAGGGTCTGGGCTTATCAAGAGTTCCCCCTTCACCTCCAAGCATTCTGTCAATAAAGGAAAAACCAATATTGGCCTGTAATTCCAGAATTATAGTTCCCTGAAGTGGCAGGAAATTAATAACTCCAAGAATAACAGGGTTAGACAACGCATTACTAAACTCCGAATAAGTAACTGTCTCCGAGTTAGCAACCGAAACCTGTACATTCTTACGCAGGTACAAGGGAAGCGTTGTCGACAAAAGTCTTCCATAATGTTCGTAGATCATCTCAAGAGTTCGTAGATGCTCTTTGGAGAACTTGGCAGGACGTTTGAAGTCATAATCTTTGACTTTCTTTTCGTCAGCCGCCTGCATTTGATCTACATCCAGCTCACCTGTACTGAGTGCTGCCAGCAGACTATCTATTTCGTTTTGTGACAGGACTTCACTCAATCTTTTTTCTCCTCTCTCCCGATACTAATTAGCGTATAGAGAATATGAAAATCCCAGCGATCAAATTTACTGATACAGAACGCTTGAGAATGTTACATCATAAATAAAGTTCGAGTTGTAGAGTTCCTGAACCTCTTCAAGAATCTTTTCTTTGGCAGGACCATCATCTGCCTGTAGTTCTTCGATGGTATATGAAGAAAGTGTATTGGTGACTTTACCTTTGATAAGTTCTCTCATGCCCGCAAGAGACTCAGAAGTTCCAAGTGTCGCATAGTCTGCACTTGCAGTGTTCATAGAAAATACAACTTCAACCAGCATGTAGTGGGCCTTACCATCAGATCCTGGCTTTAAGTTGATCGTAAGCTGATCATCTCCGGTAAAACCAAAGGTAGCAATATTGGAAACTCCAACGTTTCCTGAAGCTGATCCAGAGAATCCACCTGTATTACCGCCATTAGCTTCAAGCTCAAGAGCTGCCGCTATATCAGAGATAAGTTTGGCTGTCTGTGAATTGGTAGTCATAACACTTAGCATCATAAAGGCTGTCATGCCAATATTCACAACAAGAAGTGCCAGAATAATGATTGATAACAAATTCTTTTTCATTTTATTTTGTCCCCTTCACAATTTAATATGATGAACTAAGTGGATTATAGATCTTAATCTCTACTCGTCTGTTTCTGGATCTGCCTTCATCTGTGGAGTTATCTGCTATGGGATCGTACTCACCTCTTCCGGTATGGATAAGGTTTGCAGGATCAAGCGTTGTATTCTCTACCAGATAATTAAATACTGCCAGCGCTCTCCCCGAGCTGAGCTCATCGTTATTAGCGTATTTTCCTCCGGACGACATAGGAACATTATCTGTATGTCCCTCTATATCAACAGTTCCTCCGGCATAGGATTCAAGAATCTGTCCAACCTTATCAATTACAGGAATCGCATCAGATTTTATTTCAACTTTACCTGAATCAAACAATATTGAACCCTGAATAGTAAGCTGTACAAACTGGCTCGTATAATTCAGAGAAACCACGTCCTCTATATCTCCTTCTTCAAGCTCTGCCTGTATTTTCTCAGCAAGCTTTTGTGAAGCTTCAAGCTGTTCTTCTTCCGCCGCCTCCATCAGCTCTTTTTGATCCATCTCTCCAACTGCATCTCTTTCTTCATCTGCATCATCACCTGCCTGAGCAAGTCCCATTGAAGTGATGTAGGAAGATAATTCAGTAAGCTGCGATACACCATCGCCTATCAGAGCTCCTTTTCCTATAGCCATCTCGCCACCTGAAAAGATGCTGAAAGCTGAACTGAAGGATGCTGCAACCTCTTCAAATTTGGCTGCATCCATACTGGCCATTGAGAAAAGCAAAACGAAGAAACAAAGAAGCAGATTCATCAGGTCGCCGAATGTACCCTGCCAGGCCGGCAATCCAGGTTTTATTTCTTCCGGTTTCTTTGCCATTATTCTCCGCCTCCATCGCCAGTGCCATTTTCAGCCTCATATGCTGCTCTATCAGCAGGTGACAGGAATGATTTAAGCTTCTCTTCTGTAACTCGAGGGTTTTCTCCAGCCTGAATGGACAATAATCCCTCTATGACAATACTCTTTGCCATATATTCTGCATTGTCTCTGGCTTTGAGTTTATTTTCTGCGGGATAACAGAACCAGTTGGCAAGAACTGATCCATAGAAAGTAGTAATGAGGGCAACCGCCATGGACGGTCCGATAGACGAAGGATCTGACATGTTCTGAAGCATCAGAACCAGACCAAGAAGGGTACCGATCATACCCCAGGAAGGTCCCATTCCGGCCAGGTCACCGAAGAAGGAATAATTTGATTTATGTCGTTCTGACATGGCATCGATCTCAGCCTCTAAAATACTCTTAACAAGTTCAGGCTCAGTACCATCAACTATAAGGCCAACACCTTTTTTCATAAAAGCATCTTCAAGATTTCCTGCAGCTTCTTCAAGAGCAAGAAGTCCTTCCTTACGAGCAGTATTGGACAAATCGATGATCTGTTTGATAGTGCCCTTTGTATCGTCAGCAGGCATCTTGTAGATCAGCGTGTATGACTTAAGTCCGTTTATAAAGCTCGGCATACTTCTCGAAGCCAAAACCGCCATAAGCGCACCACCAAAAGTGATCATGGCAGAGGGCGCATCCAAAAAGTATTGAACACCGGCAATGCCAGCCGAGAACACGATACTGAGGATCATGAAGACGAAACATAGTCCTACACCAAGTAATGACGCAATATCCACAACATTTACCCCTTTCGTTAGATTAGTACAATCTTACGTAAATAAGAAAACCGCATACACATTCAAAACTTCAGTTATCCTGAAGCATTTCGTAAATCTCTTCAAGACTCTCCTTAACCAGGATTTTCTTGCCCCCATCCAAAAAGATAACTGTATCAGGATTCGCTTCTACCGTCTGGATATTCTGAACATTTATAAGAATTTTTCTGGTATCCAGCTTGGTCAGCATCAATACACTTTTTTGCATTTTAAATTTCACCTCTCCCCAAATTTTCAATATTTAGTGAAATTTTATTTCTACATGCATTAATTTTACCACTTTTCGTACATAAAAGCTCTAGAGTTTGTTCACATTTTAGTCATAAATGGTGCATAATTTCATTTTTGTTAATTTGTTATGAAATTATGTTGCAATAATATTGCTATCGCAATTGTTTTTGTGATATTTAGCGACCACAAACACTATATATTGTGGTATTTAATTTCATTTTACCACTTTTAAATGCACTGTACACTACTTTTTTACAAATCATTTTTGTGGGGATATCGATATTATCTATTTTATTTCGATAACATTACTTGATTATATAGATTTTATGCGGCTGTTATAAGCGTTATACCGTTTATTTATGGCAATAGTTCGTATTGACGTTATTTTGATTATAGCAAAGCAATAGCTACCAATTTTATCGCAATAAGTTAGAGGATATCCATATGAAGAAAACATATAATTAACCATATAAACCAAAAAACAAAACATCAGGAGTTTAAGCTTATGAATTACGTTTATGAAATGCCAAAGGAAATGCTAACAGAATGCACTAATAAAGGAACTGTCGAGCTCTTCGAGTACACATCTGAGACCTACGACGACAGTCATAGAAAGCTTAATAAAAGAGCCTATGTATATCTTCCATACGGATACGATAAATCTCAGAGCTATAATATCCTCTACCTTCTGCACGGAGGTGGATTCATGCAGGAGTGGTGGCTTAAAATGTTCCCGGATACAGTTACCATCCTCGACAACATGATGGCTAAAGGCATCTGCAAACCATGCATCATTGTGACACCTACCTTCTATCACGATGAGGAAAGCAAAAATACTCATGATGAAGGAATATGTGAGAACTTTAGATATGAGCTTAGAAATGACCTTATACCAGCAGTAGAGAGTCACTATAGCAGCTATGCAAAAGGCGATGTAACTGAGGAAAATCTCATTAAGACCAGAAATCACAGAGCCTTTGCCGGTCTGTCTCTCGGATCTATGACAACTTACAGAGCTGCATTTTACAATAACTTTGATCTATTCTCCTACTATGGCCCATTTTCCGGCTGCTGCGGGCCTTTCGGTGATCATGACCTTGAAGTTGAGAGAATCTGTAAGACACTTGCCGAAGGACACGATAAAGGCCTTGTGCTTGACTATATGTTCTGTGCTAATGGTGATAAAGACATAGCCTTTGAAGAGCATAAAGAGATCATGGAAAGAGCTCTTGCACAGTCTCCATATCTTAAAAAAGATGTAAACTATGACTTTTTCATAATTCCTGGCGGTGTTCACGATATGAAAGCCTGGCAGCTACATCTATATCATGCACTTCAGGTATTTTTTACAAAACATTGAAGCAAATGACTCACCTAATAACGATAACTAAATGAATAATCCAAAGTGTTAGTAAATGCATTAATACAGCCCTGTATCCGACCGAAGATACAGGGCTGAAGCTTTGCCTATGATCATTTAATTTACTATCTTATTATCTCTTAAGGTTTGTAAGTTCCTCAAGAAGTGTATCTGATACTGTGATGATACGGCTGTTTGCCTGGAATCCACGCTGAGTTGTGATCATCTCAGTAAACTGTGATGAAAGGTCTACGTTGGACATTTCAAGTACTCCTGTATTCATATAGCCGCCATCAGTTGTGATATCCTGTACTGTAGCTTCACCTGAGTTAAGAGTTGATGCATAGAGGTTGTCACCCTCTTTAGAAAGACCTGATGCGTTAGCAAACTCTGCAGATGCAATCTGTCCAAGGAGTTTGGTCTGGCCATTTGAATATGTAGCATAGATCTGTCCATCTGTTGAAATTGAAACGCCATTCATCTCACCAACTGCTCGTCCTGTGTTAAGACTCTTCTTATCACCCTTAACTGCCTTGATTGTTGATGATCCGTTAGTGTTGTAGTTAGTTACTGTAGAGAAATCAATTGTAATATTTCCTGCTCTATCCTGCTCATCAGCGTTAGTAGCAGATGCCTGGAAACCGAATGGCTCAAGTCCATAGCCCTCAGTTTGATCAAAGTGAAGGTCAACAGTCATTGCTGCATCTGTGTTTCCGTCAACAGCTCCAATAACACCATTTTCTGGTTTGAACTCAAGTGTAATAGAATGCTTACCAACATTGAGTGTCATTGCTCCGTAGTTTGATGATCCAGGTGTATTATCGATTGAGTATGTTCCATCAATACCGAAGGCATCAGCTGCCTCATCAGATATTCCATATACTTTCTTCAAAAGACCTGCATATTCGCCCTTGGCTGTCTCTAAAAGATCGCTGATATTTCCTGTTGCAGGTACATCTTCATAAGCTGCAGATGTGGAATATCTGATTGTTCCATCTTCATTAGTATCAATAGTATACTTTTCAAGCTTACTATGTGGTGTTCCGCTTGTTTCTTTGTGCAAGAATGTAACGTAACCTTCTTTTGATATCGACATTGTGAAGGTTCCAGTTCCCATATTGTTTATAAAGTCTTGAATATCAGCAGATTTTCCAGCAAATACTGCTTTAAGAAAATCTGCGTTGATATTTGTAGCTGTAACATCATCTCTTGTAAGCGCATTATCAAGTACGTAATAAGATGTTCCATAGGTACTTCTGTTCTGATATACATAAGATGGTGTTGTCTTTGTGTAGTCACTTACATAAGCTTTATCATACTCAACAGCTCTTGCAACATACGTTGTTGATGATAAAGCTGCATCTGGGAATCCCTTCTCTACTTCTTCTGTTGAAGGATATTTAACAACTATAGCAGGAGTTCCAGTTAACGTTCCAAACTTAAATGAAAGACCAGAAACGTCTGCTGCAGTAGTAGTTGTACCTAATGTTGCATATATATCGTCCATTTTATCAACAACTGCCTGTGCTGTTGCTATCTCTTCAGCAGAATATGTAGGGGTTGTATCCTGAGCAATAGCTAAAACATCTGCATAAGTCGTATATCCATCTGTTCCTTTTACTAGTTTCCCATCTAAAACAGTAGCATCTGCTGATACAACTCCTGTAAGCTGAGCTTCATCAGTATAATTATCAGCCGGCTGAGTTACTTTCTGAGTAATTGTAAGTTCTCCACTTGCAGAATATGTATAAGAAAGCTTGCTTATATCATTTCCTGCTGTAGAAGCCCAGTTTTCAATAACAGTATGAAGAGTATCTGCTGCACTGGAAGATGTTCCAAAATACTGTGAAATATCTGCTGAAGAACCGGCTGTATATATATCAGCAATTGGTCTACCTGAAGTTGTTGTAGGATTTAGTTCTATATTCTTGTATATTGAAAGCTTACCACTTCCGTAAGTGTAAGAATATAATGCCTTTCCGCTGGCATCAGTTGCTGTATAATCTGTTGTGATATTAAATACATCCTTAAGAAAATCTGTTGTAAGATCTGATGCATCTTTCTTGCCGCCTTGAGATGAAGGAACTTTATATGCCTTCTGAGAAGCAGCATTTGTGAAGTACTCATCAGTATTCTTTGTTCCAAAATCTACCTGTTGGAAAGTATTTGCATCATAAGGAAGTGATGAAAGATCTGGCTTCGCAAATGTTACTGTAATATCGCCATTAGTAGCTATATCGTATTCAGCTTCCTTGAAGAGAGTCTCACCATAGAGCTCTTTGATCTTGTCATCAGACAGATCATAAGCATCCTGAAGGAGGTTTGCTGTCTTAGCATTAGTTGTTGCTGAACTCATAAGGTCAACAAGATTACCATGCTTAGCAACGTTATCATATTTGATATCGCCGCCATCCTTGTTGATTGTAATCTTAGTTGAGTCTACAGACTGTACTGGTGTGTATCCCTGCTGAACTTTTGTTGTCTGTGATCTTGCCTTAGTATTGGTCTGATCTCCAAGAGTAATAAGGCTAAGTCTGTCTATTCCTTCTGGATTGTCATTGATAGACTTTCCGTTAGAATCGATAATATCTGTAAGTGTAAGAGCAAATAAGTGCTCAGTTTCTGTATCCTTAAGTGTAAATTTTCCTGTATAGAGATAACCCTTGTTGTCATAGAACTCAAGAGTAATAGTCTTACCATCATCAGAAGTTAGGTTTGAATCGAAATCATCAATATTTCCGCTGAATAATGATGATGTTGTTGATGCTGGTGAATATGTGCTGTTCTCAGGGCTCATGATCTGAAGTCCTGTAAGCTCACCCTTACTGATTGTAATTTCTCCAGTATCTCTGTCTTCTACTGCCTTCCAGCCCTGTACAAGATAACCATTAGACTGCATCGCAAGGTTTCCGGCACCGTCTACGTAGAAAGAGCCATCTCTTGTATAGAGGTTCTCATTACCGTTATTAACGATAAAGAAAGACTCACCAGTTATCATGATATCAAATGGGTTATTTGTTGTCTGAGTAGCTCCCTGAGAAGTAATCGCTGTATTGATAGCACCTGACTTGGCACCAAGACCGATCTGGCGTGCATTTACACCACCCTTGGTCTCTGTGGCACCTGATGCTGTCTGAGTTGTCTGATACATAAGGTCTGAGAATGTAATAGACTGTGATTTAAAAGATGTGGTGTTAACGTTGGCAATGTTGTTACCAATAACATCCATCTTGGTCTGGTGGGTCTTAAGACCAGCAACACCAGAATATAATGATCTCATCATAAGGCAAAGTCCTCCAAAAATGATCAAGTGACAGTATACGGGAACTTTTTTGATAGTAATCCCGGTTACAGTTTTCACTTAAATTTTGGACGGATGCGTGAAAATGCGGATGATTCCTTCTATCGGTCGGGAATCTAAGATCTCCTGATGCCGGTAATAACAGTTATATTCGATAACCGTTAACCCTTGGTCGGCACTTCGGTCCAATCATGCAATCACTGCACCGTCGATATTTGTAAATACGTTATTTTTAGTTTCGGTCTGATCCATTGCAGTTACAACTGTGTTGTTAGGAACATTAACGATAAATGCCAGCTGATCAATTAAAATGAGAGAATCTTTTATACCTTTTTCAGACGCCTCTTTTGCACCCTGATTTAATCTGAGCATCTGATCATTTGTCAGCTCTATGCTTCTATCATGTAGCCTGTTTGCAGCATGTTTGGAAAATTTAATATTTCCTCTTGCTACATTACTATTATCGGCTTGTTCCTGAATTTTATTTAGTACCTGAGCAAAAGAACCTTCACCTGTTGGCAGAGGTTTCTTATTACCAGTAGCAGGTACTTTCGGGTTTAAGTACTGATCCTGGACCTGACCTATTGAAGAAAATCTAAGTTCATCAATTGTCATGTTCTTGTCTCCGGATAAAAACAAAATTAACAGTTACTTATTAAAGACTTATTCAGTCTTTGATTCTTCTTTCTTGGTAGAAGAAGTATCATCAATCTTAAAGGTTCTGTGCTCATCGCCGCGGATATCATCGATTCTGTGAACATACTGCTGAAGGGATGTAACATAATTGGGATCCATCATATTTCTGGCCTTCTTATCCATCTTGTTCATGTAGAAGTCATACATTGTATCGATTGTAAGACCATGATCCTGCTCATTTACAAAATCAACGTTACTTGGAAGGTTATCGATGGCTTCCTGGAAGTCCTTAACAACTGCCTTGGCATCTGTATAATCAGTATCAAATACTTCTGTAACATCCTCGACATTGTAGTTGGTGCCTTCAATGTTGAGATATGCCTTATTTGCATTGTAGGTAACAAAATCAACAACGCCAACAACCTCAGTTGTCTTGCCGTTGTCAGGATTATACTGAGTAACTCTTACAGTCTTGCCAACCATCTCTGATGCTCTTGAAAGAGCCATTGAATTAGCCATATTACTGAGCTGCTCGACCTGAGTAAAGGTTGCGTACTGATTGATATACTCTGTATTTGATGTAGGCTCCATAGGATCCTGATACTTCATCTGAGCAACAAGTATCTTAAGGAATGAATCTTTATCATAACCGGCAGTAGCATTTTTTGTAGCATCTTCTTTAACAGTATTAGCTACTTCACCATTTTTTATAACAGCACTAACCTGATTTATATCTGCCATAACATTTACCTTTCTATGCTGCTATGAAGTTTCCTCCATAGCAGCAATCATAAATCAAATTAAAAGAAATTATCTCAGGCACTATAATCAACTGAGTTACCGTTTGCTGCCATCATCTGTGCTGCAATCCTGTCAGCATCAGAAAGGTTTTCTTCCTCCGCCACATCATCAATCTCAGATAGATTGATCCTTCGAAGCGATCTGCTTTTTTTAGCCTGCCTCTCGTTGTAAGCGTCATTTCCGCCATCTCCCTGCTGGAGATTTTGTTCAAATGCATGGCTTGCAATCGTAACTTCAATCGATGTAACCTTAATGCCCTGCTCATTAAACTTTTGCTGAAGCGTCATCATCTGGCTTTCAACAGCTTCTTTAACAATTTCATTCTGAGCTGTAAACTTGGCTACAATTCCTTCCTTACTGCTGGTCAGGAGTATGTTTACATTGCCAAGGCTTGCAGGATGCAGCTGCATTTCAATGCTATGCTCATCAGCAGCCTGTGTAACAGTAATCCTGTCTGCAATCTGCCTGATGATATTCTCAACCTGTGCCTTGTCTGTATAGGCAGCAGGCCCTGTAGGTACAACATCAATATTATCTGTTTGATTATTGATAAGCTGGTTAAAGAGATTTGGACTTTGATCATTACCTGATAAGCTGCCTTCGCTGTTTCCTAAGTTATTCTTACTTGTCTGCGAGCTTGTTTCTACAGGTTTAAAAATCTCTTCTGTTTCTGTCTCAGAAGTAATCTCTTCAATTTTAATTTCAGGAGCGGAATCCTTAGACTGTGGTGCAGTCAGTTCTTTGTTCAGATCCTGAGCAGCCTCATTAACAATTATTTCCGGAACTTTTTCTTTAGCATTTTGAATATGCGTTCCCAAATCTTCCTTGTTATCAGCTACTATCTGGTCAAACTCTTCCTCGGATAAGTCAAACTCATTCATAAGTTCGCTCTTCATACCCTCTGCACCCTCATAGAGGTCCTGCATAAATGTATTTAGATCTGAATCCGTTATCAGATCAAGCGCCTTATCCTGTCCACCAAGTTCATTAACCAGTTGCATTGTATTCTGAGGAGTTAAAAGATCTGCAAATGTTAGTCCAAGCAGTTGCATTGCATTTAGTATTTCTTCCTCTGAAATATCAAGTGCCTTTGCTATATCAGAAATGATTTCCTTACCACCTTCTTCTATAGCCTTCTGCAGCTTATTATTTGCTTCCGTGCTATCTGTCTCTTGTATATTCGTAGAATTTATCTCTTTCCCTAATGGTTCTTTTATGTTTTCATCAGAAACCTTTGAGTCATTGTCAGTATTTGTATTATTAGTCTTAGCATCATTAAGCTTTGAGGTATTATCATTAGCTTTTGTCTGGTCATTTCTTTGATTGATATTTTCCGTAAGGCCTGCCTTCTTAGGATCAACTCCCTTGGAAAGCGTTTTTTTCACGTCTACTGTTCTGGCATTTATCATGGTGTCAGAAACCTTACTTAATATTCCATCAAAGCCGGACTGGACTTTATTCGAGCTTTTTGTTGTAAATTCTACTTTTGAAACAGATGTCGCTGCAGTACTTGTTTTAACAGGCATCAAAGTGCCTATTCCATTAGTAGTACTGCTCATCAAGTACCTCCTTTTTTAGTTATTCAAGGTGCATAGATTCTCAACTTGTATATCGGCAGAGCACAAAAAAACTTCACCCGACCGGGTGAAGTTTTTAAATATTTATAATTATTTAATATTATTTCTTTTCTCCTGTGACCTGTGTAGATTCTTTTTCCAAAGCAGATGGCTCAAGGAGCTGAGTAAGCTTGGCAGCGTTAGGCTTTTCCATTTGAGCAAGCACATCTCCTCTGTTCTCTATTGTCATCTGCGCAAGAATCCTTGCAACAAGCTGTATCTGGTTCTCATTGATCATTTCATCAAATATCTGCGCAGCCTGTTTGGCTTTCATTCCCGAATAGGTTGTAGCAAAGGCTTTTATAGCTTCATCATCAAGCTTTCCCTGAACAACTTCCTGATAGAGTCTTTCGGCTGTTTCGGGATCGATCATGGCATAGTAGGAAGCATAGGCAGCAGCATCCGGCGCATAGTCACCATAAACAACACTTGCATAAAAGCTGGCTCTTTCCTCATAGAACTCTTTTTGTTGTCTTTCAAAGGGCTCAAGTCTTGCTACCTCAGCCTCAAGTTTTTCTATAGAAGATGCATAGCTGCTGTTCTTGGTCATTTCCTCCTGAAGCGCCTGCTCAAGTCTCTTAATATAAGCGTTTGCTTCTTCCATGCTATTTAGTGATGAATTAGAGCTTTCAGCAGAGCTTATATCTGTTGGCTGCTCTGATTGTTTGGTGGCATTATCCGGAAGGATAAGGTTTAGTCCCGGGATATCTCCTATAATTGGAGCCAGGATATCTGAACCAAAGCCACCTACATCAAGCTTTATTAAAAGAGCCATGATAGCAAGCCATATGAGAATGATCAAAAATGTAATGACAATAGTAGCAAAACCGCCGGCATTATCGCCGTTAATTTCCGCAGTCCTATCGGCAAATTCCTGAGCCTTTTCCTTGGCTTCTTTTCTTTGAGCCTTTAACTGTTTCTGATATTCTTTTTTATCCGCTTTAAGTTTGGCTTTGGCGGCTTTTGGATCTTCAATCTGATCGGCCATTTATTCCCCTCACACTTGATTTGTTATTCGCGCTGTCTCTGTGTATAAGTAAAACTCGTGCGCTGGTCGTTCTCTTTAGCTTCTTCCTGCTTCTCTTCCTCTACCCATTCAGCATAGGCGCGCTCTCTTAGTGTTTCCTGCATCTTGCGCTCCTGAATGGCTCTTGTAAGTCTTATTCTGACCTTCTCAACAATTTCCTGATGCTGGGCAACAACTTTGGACTGGGAAGCGATCATAACATCCATCTGAGCTGTTGCATACTGATTGTCAAGAATATCCTGAAGTTTTAGAACTTCTGCATTTCTAAGTTCTTCTGCCTCTGCAAGATAAGCCTCTTTTCTTCTGACATATTCATCAAATATATCAATCTGCTTATTAAGTTCAGCCTGAGCAGCAGCAAATTCCATCTTGATCTGCCCCTCAGTTTTTTGTTTGATATTAAGGACGCTCTGCATCCTGTATACAAATCTTGCCATAAATACTCTTAATCATTAAACATATCAATCAGCATATCCCGAATTTCTTCAAAACTGAACTTCTCATCTGTTTCCTGTGTCAGAAAAGCATTTACCTGTTCGATCTTGGAAACAGCATAATCTATATTCTTATTTGCTCCGCTTCTGTATGCTCCGATATTTATAAGATCCTCGGCGTCATTATAAGTTGCAAGAACATTTTTAAGTTTTCCTGCAGCTTTTTTATGCTCCGGATCTGCTATTGCCGACATACATCTTGAAATACTGGCAAGTACATCTATAGCCGGATAATGGTTTTTTTGCGCAAGCTTACGATTTAATACTATATGTCCGTCAAGAATACCACGGGCAGTATCCGTGATAGGTTCGTTCATGTCATCGCCATCTACAAGAACGGTATATAAGCCTGTAATGGAACCTTTTCTTGATCTTCCGGCACGTTCCAAGAGCTTGGGCATCTCAGCATAAACGCTTGGAGGATATCCTCTGGATACAGGAGGCTCACCACTTGCAAGCCCAATTTCTCTTTGAGCCATGGAAAATCTGGTAAGAGAATCCATCATAAGCAGAACGTCTTTGCCCTTATCTCTAAAATACTCTGCTATAGAAGTTGCCGTTTTGGCAGCCTTAAGGCGCTCAAGAGCAGGCTTGTCCGATGTGGCACAGACAACTATTGATCTCTTCATGCCTTCTTCTCCAAGGTCACGCTCTATAAATTCTCTAACCTCTCTGCCTCGCTCTCCTATAAGTGCAATAACATTTATATCCGCCTGTGTATTTCTGGCAAACATTCCAAGAAGTGTACTCTTACCAACACCAGACCCAGCAAAAATACCGATACGTTGTCCTTTACCAACTGTCAGAAGTCCATCTACTGCCTTTACCCCAAGGGACAAAACCTCTGAAATAGGGTCCCTGGTCATAGGATCCGGTGGCTGATTCTCAACAGAATAGGCAACGCCATCTTCTAGCATAACGCCTTTTCCGTAGCTTGTTCCATCAATTCTTCCAAGCCCGTCAAGTGTCTGGCCAAGAAGTCCTTCGCCTACATTAACTCTTAGCGGAGAATCTGTGTTTTCTACTATACTTCCATTTCCTATTCCGCTTGTATTTTCGTAGGGCATGAGCTGAACATGGTTGTCTTTAAAGCCGACAACTTCAGCCATAGCAGGTCTGCCCTTGGAATCTGACATGGTTTCGTTATCTTTTTTCTTGGGGTAAATAAGGCATATATCACCAAGCTTAGCATCAGGTCCTGCAGACTCGATGGTAAGCCCAATAACATTCACCACTTTACCACTCATACGATAAAATGGAGCATTCTGCATCTTTTTGTACTTGGAAAGATCCACCTGAGATGTCAGCATATTGGCTCCTGTAAATATTATTAGCGCTTTGCTCTGTCAAAAGATAAAAGCTTAAGCTTTCTGGATAATTCTGAAAGCTCAACGCCAAGACTACAATCAAATACACCGCTGTCAGACTCAATCATACATTCATTTTCTTTTAAAAGAGGGTCCTCTATGATCTCCATCGTTGTGTTTGGAGATGTAATGCACGCTTCTAAAGATTCTCTTTCTTCTATGACATCGTCATAGTCATCAGAAGAAACATGTACGATAAGGTCTTTCCCCGGCTCAATTCTTGATAAGGTTGATTTCAGAAGATGAAGGATTATTTCTTTATCGTCCCTAAGCTCCACACCAAAAACATGCTCATAAATCTGGGTGAGAACATCAACCATTTCAGGTTCAAGTCCATCAACTATCTGCTGATACTGAGCTTCAAGGTCGCCTCTTTGCTGTTCAATATCAGCCTTAAGAGCTTCCGCAGCCTGAACGCCTTCCTGATACCCGGCTTCATAGCCCTGTCTGTGGCCTTCTTCCTGAGCCTGGGAAATTATCTGATTGGCCTGTTCCTGCGCATTTTGAATGATCATATCAGCCTGTTCCTGTGCCTGTTGGATCTTTAGATCCATCTCAGCCTGCATCGCTTCCATATCAAATTGAGGATCAGGATATGGTTCCATCATGCCTTGATCCTCAGTAAGCTGAGATAATTGCTCCATATCTATGCCGGGAACAAAGTCTCCATCATTGCCCTCAGGAGCATAGCCCTCTTCTTCAGACATCATTGCACGCTGACGTTTAAGCTCCCGCTCCTGAAAAGCTTCAATTTTCTGGTTTGCAAGTTCGTTACTATCAATAACAAACTTCTCGGTGTCATCGTAGTTAACAAAACCGCCTTTAAATAAATTAGACAACTAGCTCATCACCTCCACCTCTGGAGATAACAATTTCGCCTGCATCCTCAAGCTTACGGATAACATTAACTATCTTCTGCTGAGCTTCTTCAACATCCTTCATACGTACAGGACCCATAAAGTCCATATCTTCCTTGATCATAGCAGCAAGACGTTTGGACAGGTTATTAAAGATAGCTGTCTGAACATTCTCTGTAGCGCCCTTAAGAGCAAGTCCAAGGTCACTGTTTTCAACATCACGCAGCACTCTCTGAATAGATCTGTCGTCCAGAAGAAGAACGTCCTCGAATACAAACATCTTCTTTCTGATCTCGTCGGCAAGCTCCGGCTCTTCGATTTCGAGAGTCTCCATGATATGTTTCTCTGTAGCACGGTCTACTGTATTCAAAATCTCTACTACCGCGTCTACACCACCAACGATTGTATAATCCTGGTTTACAAGAGATGATAGCTTTGATTCCAACACTTTCTCTACCTCTTTTATGGTATCAGGACTGGTCCTGTCCATTGCAGCAATACGTTTTGCAACATCAGCCTGCCTGTCCGGTGGAATAGCTGAAAGGATAAGTGAGCTCTGGGCAGGTGACATATAAGACAATATAAGAGCTATTGTCTGAGGATGCTCATCCTGTATGAAGGTAAGGATCTGAGAAGGCTCTGTCTTACGAATGAACTCAAATGGCTTAACCTGAAGTGAAGCAGTAAGCTTACTGATAACATCAAGAGCTTTATCTTCACCAAGAGCTTTTTCAAGAAGTTCCTTGGCATAGTTGATACCGCCTTCTGCGATATACTGCTGTGCAAGGCAAACTCCATAGAACTCTTCCAAAACTGCCTCTTTTATCTGTGAAGTAACACTTCTGGTATTGGCAATTTCAAGAGTTAATTCCTCAATCTCTTCTTCCTTAAGATGTTTAAATATGGCGGATGATTTCTCCGGTCCAAGTGCAATTAACAGGATCGCCGCTTTTTGAGTGCCACTAAAGCCGGCAGTTAAGGAGGCAAGGTCACCGCCGCCACCGCCACCATTAGCATTTATATCAGCATCCATAGTCTATACTCCCCACAAAATTTATTTTTGCTCACAATCCATAGTCCTCGTTTAGCCAGTTACGAAGAAGTGTAGCTGCAGCTTCAGGATTTTCATCAACGAATTTCTCGATGAGCCTCTTAGTCTCTGAGCCTGTATCCATCTCAATATCCTCAAGAGTTTCCTCAGGTGTAGACTCAAGAAGCTGTTCAACAGAAAGTTCTTCCGGTTCCGGTTCTTCCTCTGTCTTCTTGGATGTCCACATGCTCCTGATCACGATAAATGCAAGAAGTCCTAGGATAATGAGGATAGTTGCAATCTGCAGAATATCTGTAACTGTAATATTTGCACCGGTCTTGTCAATAAATACATACTGGGTATATGCAGCCATAGCTACATTGCCTGCAGCAATTCCTGTTGCTTTAGCTACAACATTTATCATTTCATCGGGAACTTGCATAGTAGCAGGCTCTGTATTGGCAATTTTATAATCCTTCCAGTCAAGATCGCCATTAGCTGCTTTATCATAGTCTTCTTCCTTCATTACAACATAGTTTATTGCTGTAACGGAAATCGAAGATTCATCATATTTTATCGCGCCCGGGATATTGGTCCTGGTTGTAATATCTTCGTTAGGTAAGTAGGATCTGTCCTCCTCTGTAATCGTTGATGATGAATTGGTATTATCCTGAGTAACATATGTAGTCTCATCATCTTCATTGGTATCAGTACCCGGAATGCCACTAACACCATTTACATTCTCTGCATTATAAATTGATTCATGAGACAAAACACCCTGTGTCTGATCTTCAGCAGGCGTATAGTTATGTGTTGTTCTCTCTTCCTTGGAAAAATCAAGAACAAGGTTACTGGCTACCTGAATATCATCATATAATTTGGTTCCAAGAAGTACCTTTTTGACTTCATTTTTAACTATTTGTTCTGCCTTTGTTTTGAGGTTTAATTGATTACTTGCTATTCCTGCATCTGTTGTTTCTTCACTTCCTGAAAACAACAGATTTCCGCTATAGTCCAGGATTACAATATCGTTGGTAGATTTTTTTCCAAGGGAAGCAGCAACAGCTTTAGCAACGAAATTGGCATTTTCTTCTCCAAAGCCATTTGGATCATTGATATTTAAGAGGATCCATGCCGAAGCTTCATCTTTATTTCCTATAAGGGTTCCGTCATCGTCAGGAATATGAAGAGTGACATTTGCTGAATCAATTGTGTCAAACTTGGCAAGCATGTCATGTTCCAATTTACTTTCAAGATATTTGACATACTTTTTTTGCTTGTCGTATTCAGTCGTAGAAAAGCTTCCTTCTGTGACATTATCAATTGTGTATGCATACGATTGAATGTCATTTGCACCAAGAATGAGGTTGGCGTTTGCCTGATCCTTTTTGAGGACCCGAAACTCCAAACCGTCATCAGACATTTTGTAGTTAATTGAATTGGAATCAAGAAGATCCTTAATTTCGGATGCTTCTTTGGTCGAAGTGGCCTGAGCCAATAGAACATACTGAGGCTGGTTAAGTACTGTAACCAGAATGATAATAGTGAGCAGCACAACAGTACCAGCGCCGACTATCAAAGTCTTCTGCTTGGCTGTGAACTGGTTCCACCAATCGAGAACTTTTTGCCACGCGGCTCTTAATCTTTCAGCCATTATTCTCCCTCCCCTCATGAAAAAATAAAAAACTAAAATTCCTTGTCCTCAAATCCCTATATCGCTCAAATCTGCATCTGAGTAATTTCTCTATATGCAGAAAGTGCTCTGTCTCTTACCGCTATAGTATATTGCAGAGCTGTCTGAGCTTTCTGAAGCGCGATGGACAGATCATGAGTATTATTGGTCTCCCCAAGAGCCCATTTAATCTCCTCATTCTCTGCATCCGACAGATAAGCATTGGTCGTATTGATGTTCTCCATAGCTCTTCCAAATATACTTGAAAAAGAGTTGTTGTCATCCTGCGGACCAAGAACATTGTAAACTCTGCTGTTGACCTTCTCGGCGTTTCTTATAACGTCAGAAGATACATTTCTAAGTTGAGAAATATCAAGAGATGCCATTTATCCCCTCCATAAATGTACAAACAAACTAACTCAAAGCACATCTAATTAGCCTTGGCCTAGTTCAAGACCTCTTGCTGCTATATTCTTACTTGCATCAAACGCGGTTGCATTTGCTTCATATGATCTGCTTGCATCAATCAGGTTCGTCATTTCAGTAACCGTGTTGACATTAGGATACGTAACATAACCATTGGCATCCGCATCGGGATGTGAAGGGTCATATACTATATTATACTGAGTCCATGTATCATCCTGTACCTGAGTAACCTTAACGCCTCGGCCTGAGTAATGATCAAGTCTCTCATTTAATATTCTGGAAAAAGGAGTCTGCGTACCCTTTTCAGCAAATCTTACTACCTTTCTGGTATAAGGAGTATCTCCATCCTTGGTTCTGGTTGTATTGGCGTTGGCTATATTTTCAGAAATGATATCCATTCTGAATCTCTGAGCCGTCATACCTGATGAATTGATGTTAAAAGAATCAAATATATTCATGCTCGTCTCCTTTCGCTTCTAACATGAATCACCTTCGCAGATTATGATGATTTGCATGCAGCCTGAAGGTTTGAGAATTCAGATTTAAGTCCTGCCATAAGTCCCTGATACTTGATCTGGTTGGCAGCAAGTGTAACATTCTCAGTGTCAATATCTACATTGTTCTTGTCTAGTCTGTAAGAGAAATTAGAGTAATCATTAATTACTCTTGGCCTAAGCTCGCGTTCCTTAAGTCCGGCTACCTTGGCATCCATGGTAACATATCTTGAATTACCCAAAGCTCTTTCAAGTTCATCCTCAAAATTAAGGTCCTGTCTCTTATACCCGGGAGTATCAACATTGGCGATATTGTTAGCTATAACTTCATTTCGAAGCCAGGAAGCATCTGCAGCTTTATCCAGTACGTTGATGTAATCAAAAGCGTTACTATTGATCATGGCTACCTCCAAAATATGCGGAATATAGACACAATAATGTTATTATATTAATAATAAAATTTTTTCTAACAAAATACAAGCATATTATACTTTATATTGTGTATATCATTCCGAAAAACTACAAGATGTATAAACAAAAAGAAGGGGTTTATCTATCTGATAAATCCCTTCATCAACATCCATCCATTCTATATGTACTTAAACAAATGTATGTTATTATCTGTTGTTAATATCGGTCAAAGAAACCAATTACTTAATTACTTTAAAAGTCAAAGCTCTGCCTTAAGTTTCTTGATCTCATTAAATACAACGTCGTTGGTAACCTTGATATAAGTTCCTTTCATACCGGAGGACCTAGACTCTATAACACCTGCACTTTCAAACTTGCGGAGAGCATTTACAATTACGCTTCGGGTAATTCCTACTCTGTCAGCAATCTTGCTGGCAACAAGAACGCCTTCCATTCCATCAAGTTCATCAAATATATGGATAATTGCCTGCATCTCTGAAAATGAAAGTGTACTGATAGCTGATTTAACAACTGCAAGCTTTCTGCTCTCTTCAGCACTCTCCTCATTCACAGCACGGAGCATCTCAAGCCCTACTACTGTTGTTCCATACTCACATAAGATAATATCATCAATATCATACGGAGCATCTGTCTTGTAGATAAAAAGTGTTCCAAGTCTTTCTCCGGCTATCTCAATCGGTGTAATAATAGCCTGGAATTTAGAGCTGTCGATTCCTTCAAAGCCAAGTGTCTCAAGATTGACATTCTCTTGGGTGGAAAGAATGGTCAGGAGCCTTTGGTTTAACATAGGATCAATAAAAGATCCGACATTATCTACCAAAAGGTCGCTTAATGAAGCAACGTTTGCGCTCTCGCCAATACCAAGTACCTTTCCTTTTTTACTAATTACAAACATGTTTGAAGCAAGAATGTCACACAACACTCTGCAAATATCATTAAAAACCACCTTGCCTGAATTGCTGTTGTGTAATAATTTACCTATCTTACGTGTCTTGTCCAGTAGCTGTACACTACTCATCGGAATTCTCCTTTTTTGATTATTTCCCCATTAGTAACATTATTAACGTAAATACGTTTAAAACATTACTACGCTATTTGTATCATAGCATAAAAAAATAGGCGCTTCAAACCTTAAAGCGCCTACAATTATTAAAATACACTTAAATTTTCAGAAAACTCATGTTTATTCTTTTTTCAATTCGTCTTTATTGCATGAAAATCCGCATTCCTGATCGCTGCAGGCAAGCTTATTGCTCTTGGCAACCATATACTTGCCACACTTAGGACATTTCTCTTTAACAGGTCTTGCCCATGACATAAAGTCACATTCAGGACTTCCAATGCAGCCATAATAGATTCTGCCTTTTCTGGTTCTCTTAAGGACTAGATCTTTACCGCATTTAGGACACTCAACACCAATCTTCTCAAAATAAGGCATTGTATTCTTACATTCAGGGAATCCGGGGCAAGCAAGGAACTTACCGTGAGGTCCATATTTGATGACCATATTTCTGCCACAGTTAGGACAGATTTCATCAGTAACTTCATCCTGTACCTGAATCTTCTCCATCTCTTTTTCTGCAGCTTCTACGGCTTCATTAAGATCAGGATAAAAATTCTCAACTACAGTCTTCCACTTAACATTGCCATCAGCTATGCCATCAAGAAGAGCTTCCATGTTAGATGTAAAGTTAACATCAACAATCTGTGGAAAAGCATCATTCATCATCTTGTTAACAGCCTGGCCAAGCTCAGTAATGAAGATTGCCTTATTCTCTTTGGTAATATAGTGTCTTGCAAGGATCGTAGAAATGGTAGGAGCATAAGTACTCGGTCTGCCAATTCCAAGAGCCTCAAGGTCATGTACTAGAGAAGCCTCTGTATAATGCGGTGCCGGCTGTGTAAAATGCTGTGCACTGTCAAAGCTGTCAAAAGAAAGCTTAGTATTAATATCAAGATTCTTCATGAGAACATTTTTCTCAATCTGATCATCTTCATCTGTATAAACATTAAGGAAACCATCAAAAACAGTCTTGGAAGCAGCTACAGTAAATCTATGCTCTCCGGCATCAATCTTGACTGATGTTGTCTCATACTTGGCAGGAGCCATACGGCTGGCCATGAATCTTCTCCAGATAAGCTGATACAATCTGAACTGATCTCTTGATAAAAATTCCTTAACCACTACAGGTGTGTTTTCTACATAGGTAGGTCTGATAGCTTCGTGAGCATCCTGAATCTTGGCGTCGCTCTTCTTGGCAGTAGTACCCTCAGATAAATATTTATCTCCAAAATTAGAAGAAATATAAGCATTAGCTGCAGCTACAGCCTCGTCAGAAACACGTGTCGAATCCGTACGAAGATATGTAATAAGACCGACAGTTCCCTGCTTGCCAAGCTCAATCCCTTCATACAACTGCTGCGCAACACGCATTGTCTTCTGCGTTGAGAAATTGAGAGCCTTGGAAGCTTCCTGCTGAAGCGTAGATGTAGTAAAAGGAAGAGGAGCTTTCTTGTTTCTCTCACCCTTTTTAACATCACTTACTACATACTTGGCACCTTTTAAAGATGCACATATCTTATCAAGCTCTTCCTTGGACTTAATTTCTTTTTTGTCATTGCCTGTGCCATAGTAATGAGCAACAAGAGGTTTTTTCTCACCTTCTGCAGCAAGATTAACATCAAGTGTCCAATACTCACTAGGAATGAAGGATTCAATCTCTTCCTCTCTGTCAGCGATGATCCTAAGAGCAACTGACTGAACTCTTCCGGCGCTAAGGCCTCTTTTTATCTTGGACCAGAGAAGTGGTGAAATAGAATAACCAACCATTCTGTCAAGAACACGTCTGGCCTGCTGAGCATCTACTAGATTCATATCAATATCTCTTGGATGCTTCATAGCCTCTTTAACAGCGTTCTTGGTAATTTCATTAAAGGTAACACGCTGAATCTTGGCATCTGCCTCATCAAGCTTAAGAGCCGCGATAAGATGCCATGAAATAGCCTCTCCCTCGCGGTCAGGGTCAGTTGCAAGGTACACGTGGTCAGCCTTCTTGACCTTCTTACGAAGATCGGCAAGAACATCTCCCTTGCCTCTGATAGTTATATATTTAGGTTCAAAATCATGTTCAACATCAACGCCCATCTGGCTCTTGGGAAGATCTCTTACATGACCATTGCTGGCTGCTACGTCATAGCCATTACCTAAAAACTTCTTGATAGCCTTGACCTTAGTAGGTGACTCAACTATAAGAAGTGAATTTTTCTTGGTAGTAGTTGTTTTTGAAGCCATTATGTATAAAAATACCCCTTCATAAAAATATTGTTTACAAACACTAATTCTTATTAATATACATTTTTAAAGATTAAGTCAAGTGCATGATCATGACACTTGACTTAATCTTCTAATTTTTTATCTCATTTATATAGATAATTATTCATCAAGCCATGCAGTTTCTTTAGATGTTTTCTTAACGAAAGGTCTGGAAACAGCCTGCTTTAATCCATTTGGAAGAATATATTTAAGCTTATCTTCCGCTTTTCTCATCGTAGATGCATCAGGGTTATCTCTCGTAAGCTTGATAGCATCAAATTCACAACGAGTTGTGCAAAGTCCGCAGCCCACACACTTATTAGGGTCAATAATTGAAGCTCCGCAGCCAAGGCAACGAGAAGATTCCTTTTTAACCTGTTCTTCAGTAAATACAAGCTTGGTATCACGGAATGTAAGCTTGCCATCAGCACTCTTGGTATTGCCGGCTACCTGACGTCCTACGTGATCATAATCATTGATCTGAATGTCGTCTTTATCAAGCTCGATAAAGAAATTAGGATCACGGCCTATTGTAAGTGAAGAATGAGGCTGTACAAATCTGTGAATAGATTCCGCGCCTTCTCTTCCGCAGGCAATAGCATCAATAGCAAATCTTGGGCCGTAGAACATATCTCCGCCAACGAAGATATCCGGAACTGTTGTCTGGAAAGTAACCTTATCAGCAACCGGAGCAGGTCCTCTGAATTCTACAGCTTCTCCTTCAAGAAGGTTGCCCCAAACAGTTGCTTGTCCAACAGAAAGAATTACATTTGAACATGCAATTTCCATAGTCTCATTCTCATCATACTGAGGATCAAAACGTCCTTCAGCATTCTTAACCTGAGTACATTTCTTAAATACGATTCCCTTAACCTTACCGTTTTCTGTGAGGATTTCCTTAGGTCCCCAGCCGCCCTTGAACTCAATTCCTTCAGATTCAGCAAGTTCAATTTCCTCAGGAAGAGCAGGCATGATATCTCTGGTTTCAAGAGAAACCTGAGTTATCTTAGGAGAACCACAACGTATTGCTGTACGGCTAACATCAATAGCAACATTACCGCCACCAATTACAACTGTATCTCCTGTAAGCTTATAGCTCTCATCATCAATTACATCGTGAAGAATATCTACACCCTTGATAACACCCTGAGCGTCCTCTCCAGGTACATTTACTCCGCGGCCACCCTGACATCCAATAGCAATATAGAATGCCTTATAGCCTTCTTCACGAAGCTGTTTCAGTGTAATATCCTTACCAACCTCTACACCAAGGCGAATATCTACGCCGAGCTCTCTAAGGACATCAACCTCGGCTTCAATTACATCTTTTTCCATTACGAATGAAGGAATACCGTATGTAACCATTCCGCCCGGTTTCTTGTTCTTATCAAAGAGTGTTGGCTTGTATCCCTTAAGAGCAAGATAATAAGCACATGAAATACCTGCAGGGCCCGCACCAATGATAGCTACCTTCTCATCAAAGCCGCCATCAATCTTAGGGATTACCTTCTTAGGAATATGTCTTGTCTCAGACTTAAGATCTCTCATAGCTACAAACTTCTTGATCTCATCTATAGCAAGAGCCTGATCGATAGTTCCTCTTGTACAAGCATCTTCACAACGACGGTTACATACATGTCCGCAGACTGCAGGAAGCGGATTGTACTTCTTGATAAGTGCAAGAGCTTCATCATATCTGCCCTGAGCAGCCATCTTGATGTATCCCTGTACAGGAAGATGTGCAGGACAAGCAGTCTTACAAGGAGCTGTACCTGTCTTGTGTGTGTTGATACGGTTAATGTCTCTATAATCCTCAGTCCACATCTCACGAGACCATTTCTGTTCTGTAGGAAGTGGCATCTTAGGATAAACTACTTCGCTTCCATCCTTCTTGCAAAGCTTCTGGCCAAGTGTAGCTGCACCAGCCGGGCAAACCTCTACGCAGCGTCCACAGGCAACGCACTTTTCTTTGCTGACATGAGCAACATAAGCTGAACGTGACATGTTAGGTGTGTTAAAGAGCTGAGAAGTACGAAGAGCATAACATACATTTACGTTACAGTTACAGATAGCAAATATCTTGTGCTGTCCGTCAATGTTTGTGATCTGGTGAACAAATCCGTTTTCTTCAGCCTGTTTAAAGATTTCAAGAGCCTCTTCTTTGGTGATATAACGGCCATCTTTCTGTGTCTCGACAACATAGTCTGCCATATCACCAACAGCAATACACCAACCCTCTGGATCATCAGCGCATCCCTGATCAAAAGTTTTTCTAGATCTTCTGCATGAGCATGGAGAAGCAGCATACTTTCCTTCATAATAATCAAGCCAGTAAGAAATCTTCTCAAGGTTAATAGCCTCACCCTGCATCTCAATAGCCTTCTCAACAGGGATAACATGCATACCTACACCGGCCCCGCCCATAGGAACCATGTGAGTAAGTCCCTCAAGAGGAATACGGCTCATTCTCTCAAAGAATGCTCCTGCCTCAGGATGAGCTTCAAGAACCTTATGATTCATGTTTCCAAATTCTGCTGATCCCGGTACATACATTGGAAGAACGTACTGTTTCTCATGTTTGTCATTCTCATAATTCCACTCGATAACGCCGTTAAAAGACATTTCATCAAGCTGCTTCTGTAATTCCTCTTTGGTATATTCAGGGCAAAGGGCAGCTATCTCTTCAAATGTCTTAGGCTTACGCTTTTCCATCTTAAGAGCAATTTCGCACTGCTCATCTGTTATCAGATTATAAAGGCCCCAGTACTCCGGGCTCTCTTTTGTAATCTTCTCAAGCCCCAACTTGATTTCTTTCCTGTCCGTAACTGTCTTGGAAAATTTAGCCAATGGCTCACGGAAAGGAGCATTCATATCAACTGAATCAGGAATGATTCCGGCTCTGGGATCCACTTTATTACGGTTTGGATCCAGAGAATATGGAGTCATCAAATCCTTCATATCAAAATTATTTTTATCCATCTCTCTACCTTAATCCTTTCAAAACAAAACATTACTCATGTAGCAGATATCTCCTTGATCAGGAATTCATTTCCTCTTAAAAGATAGGTGTGTTCACTGCCGCAATTAGGACAAATCTTACCATGCGCAACTGTCTCGTATTCGCATTTACAATCTTCACAATATGTGACAGCCGGAAGAGTCTCAATGATCAGTTCTGCGCCTTTCATAAGCTCTGTCCTGTCAGCTGCCCATTTCCAGGCATCTGTTAAAAGAGATGGAACAACACCTGAAACTTCTCCAAGCTGAAGAGTAACCGTGTGGATCTTCTCAATCTCATTTTCTTTGCCAAGTTCTGTAAGATCATCAATTATACGAAAAACAACACCAAGTTCGTGCATTTTATTACCTAATTTCCTAATAATATTTTATTTTGTCAAAAAAGCTGTGCGTCAAACAAAGATTATAATAGTCCCTGCCTGCGCACAGCCCGTAATTTGCCACAATGATATAAAGCTTACTTAATAGCTTCTTCTATATTCGCTGACAGCCAATCAGCCCACTCCTGCATGCCCTCTCCTGTCTTAGCGCAGATAGGAATGATCTTGGCATTAGGATTACGGAAAAGAATATTCTCCTTGCATTTCTCAAGGTCAAAGTCAAAGTAAGGCATTACATCAATTTTATTGATAAGCACTACATCGCAAATAGAAAACATAAGCGGATATTTAAGTGGCTTATCATGTCCTTCAGGAACAGAAAGAATCATCGCATTCTTGGTACTTCCTGTATCAAATTCAGCAGGACATACCAGATTACCAACATTTTCAAGAATCGCAAAGTCTACATCACTTGTATCAAGCTC
Organism: Butyrivibrio proteoclasticus B316; assembly: GCF_000145035.1. NCBI lineage: Bacteria > Bacillati > Bacillota > Clostridia > Lachnospirales > Lachnospiraceae > Butyrivibrio > Butyrivibrio proteoclasticus. Next base: position 1,681,702 of record NC_014387.1, on the reverse strand, counting down.
TTTGATTCCCTGACGTGTCATATCAGCATCGAGATGGCACATACCGCCTGTGTGTAGCTGTATTGCCTTGACTCCTGTTGCTGCTATTGTCTTGGCATCAACATCTGAATCAATATCTGCTTCCATAACACCTATTCTGTACTTGTCCTTAAGAAGTTCAATAGTACGTGTAAGGGTTGTAGTCTTGCCTGATCCGGGAGAAGACATAAGGTTTAAAAGAAAAGTCTTTGACTCCTTAAGCTCTTGCCTGAGCTTATCCGCATCCTTATCATTACTCTCAAAAATACTTCTTTTTACTTCGATGACTCTAACATTATCCATTATTACTCTGCACGCTCCATAGCTAATTTGAAATCTTTGGTATCACCAAATACTTCGTTAGCATAAGGGTTCTTACCAAGCTTAACTGATCTCTTGATGATCTCTGTGATGCAGATTACGTTAATAACAATTGCGAGAATTGCAACGAATCCCTGCATTCTAGGATCAGCTGTGATACCCATGCTCTCGATGATCTGGCCAGCTTCTGCTGTCTTACCATTACCTGCATTATAAAGTGCAATAGCCTTCTCGTAAAGGTCCATTGTAGTAATTCCATTAGCAGTTGCTCCGCCGTAAACTGAAGGAAGAGCTGCTGCAAACTTAGAACTAAGCTGGAATGCAGGAACAACCTGAGCCCACATACACCAGATTGCAAGTGTATTAGCACGGTTCTGGATCCAAGCTCCCTTGTTCCAGAATGCATTAGCAAATGTAGGAGCAAGTAAGAGTGCAACACCGCAATACCATGAGTGTGTAGGAAGGTTGAGATATGTGTACTCAAAGTTCCAAACATCATATGCAATGATGAACCAGATTGTCATATCAGGCCAGAGCATATCTGACTTGTTCTTGTCTTTTGATGTGTAGAGGTGAACGCAGCCTGTCATACAGAAAATATTGATAAGACCTGCGATAGCGTTAACAACGTTCCACCATCCGCCATAGATAAATACGCCTTCGTTAGAAGCCCACCAAGCACCAGTAAGGTTGCCTGTGATTGAGTAAGCAGCAAGTGCTGACTCCATATCAGATACATTAGCAATCATGATATTGGCAGCAACGATGAACCATGGGAACCAGGCAAACCATTTCTCTTTACCAATGCCCCATTTGTACTTGATCATCATGAAGCCTACGCAGCCGATATCAGCAGCATAAAGTTTGAAGTAATGGAACCATCCGTCCATGAATGCAACAGTAGGATTCTGTGCACCTCCAAACATACCAACATGTGCCAAAATAAAGTAAACAGTAAGAATACATGGAATAACAACGAAAACTATCATTCCACCTAACTTTGTTCTACGGCCAATCTCATTCATGAGAATAAGTCCGCAGAATACCAACACCCATCCGATTAACTGCATCGCAGCATGATCGCTATAAAGTTGGAATAGCATATAAACCTCCTTGTGATATTGCCTTTTCTCATACTCCTAGCAATATCGTCATATTTTTGACAATATTATAGCATGTTGCACAATATAAAACAATGATAGAAGTCTTAAAATATGCAATGTGGGGTACTGAATATTTTATATTTGGTTTCCATTTATTTAATCTTTTTTATATATTTTAAGCAATTATCAAACAATTATCGTTGTATCGTAGCTTTTATAGAAATTTTAAACCTTATTTTTGTTTAAAAGTTACATAAATGCATCATTTAAACAAAATATTTTTTCTGTCTATCATTTCCTGTATATTTTCCATATACATTTTTATGTCCTTGACATTGTCGCATCGTTCTATTCGTCCATTGCCATAAACACGCTTGGTCACAGTGCCGGCGCCAAGTGCAACAATTGATTGTACTTCTTCATTGATGAGAATATTGTATATTCCGGCTTTACCTTTTCTGGCATAACCTGTATTTTCAAAGTTTCCACTGATATTCTTTTGTCTGTAGAGATAATAAGGTTCTAAAGACAACTCTGCAGCTCCCCTTGAAGCTATATTCATCATCTCTTCAGTATTATTTATAGATTCCAGAATTGGAACCTTCAGTTCTCCCTTAAGTTCTTTTTCATGAAGAACTTCTGCAAGACGAGATCCTCTTTTTATGGCAAGTGAATGAACTGTTAGATCATCCGGATCAAGTTTTTTGATCTCACTCATTGTATAAGCAACATCTTCAGCGGTTTCTCCCGGAAGTCCCAGGATAATATCCATATTGATGTTATCAAAGCCCTCTTCTCTGGCCATATGAAAAGAGTCAATCAGCTGAGCTACCGTATGTCTCCTGCCAATCAGACGAAGCGTCTCATCTCTCATCGTCTGGGGATTTACAGATATTCTTGTTACTCCCATTTTCTTCATGGTCTTTAATTTCTCTCTTGTAATAGAGTCAGGTCTTCCTGATTCAACCGTAAACTCTTTGACATGAGATGTATCCAGTTTATCCTGTAGGTATCCTATAAGTCTTTCGAGCTGATGAGGCTCAAGAGTTGTAGGGGTTCCGCCACCTATATAAATAGTATCAAGCGTCTTTCCCTCAAAATTTTCAGCAACATAATCAATCTCTTTTTCAAGGCAGGAAATATAATCGTCAACTATCTTGCTGTAAGCTCCAATCGGATAGGAAGTAAATGAGCAGTAAAGACAGGTTGTTGGGCAAAACGGTATTCCTATATAAAGGCTGTAGCCGTTTTCATAATCTATTTCTTTTAATACTTCTTTTTCTCTTCTGGCTATGGAAATGCTTAGTCTTATCTTCTCATCGCTGACAAAATAAGTATTTTTCATGTACTCAAAGATTTCTTCATCGCTTTTGCCATTGTCTATAAGGTTCATGGCAATTCTGGTTGGTCTGATACCGGTAAGGTTTCCCCATGGAAGATCTCTTTTGGTTACTTCTCTAAGTGCCAGATAAATTGCCTTTTTAACAGCATTTTTGCTTGTGTCTACTGTATAAGCATCTCCACTTGTAGAAGCGTTTTCATTTTTACTGACAGTAAGATGATCGATGTATGCAACTTCCTTTTGAACAGGAACAATCTCTTTTGAATTAAGCCCCGCAGAAACAACAACCTTTCCTCTTACCAAATCAGGACTTTCTTCCTCTGTCAGTATATTTACGAGGGCAAAATAGTCTCCTTCATCATTAGAACTTCCGGAGACTATAACTTTGACATCCTCATTCCCATAAAAAGCTTTAAAAAGAGAATGGATGTCGTACTGGTACTTATCAATATTTAAATTTACTCTAATCACTTTATATACCTTTATTTCTAATATTTTTACCATCCAAGAACAAATGGATTGTACTCTTTTTCATGGCCTATAGATGTTGTCTCGCCATGTCCGGGATAAACAATCGTGTCATCCGGCAAAGTAAATAGTTTATCATTAATTGAACGAAGAAGCTCACTTGTAGAACTTGTGGGGAAATCAGTTCTTCCTACCGACTCTTCAAAGAGGGTATCCCCCGCAATAACAAACTTGCCTTCCTCGCAGTAATAACAACATCCGCCTGATGTATGGCCAGGAGTAAACAATACCTTAAAAGTTAATCCTGCAGCCTCTATAATATCACCATCTTTATAAGTGATATCCGGTTTAACCTTAAGATGCATTCCATAATCATTAGACAGATTCAAATATGCATCCTGGCATAAGGCCTGTTCTTTCTCATGACAGCCGAGTTTGGCTCCGCTTAACTCTATTAGCTCATTTGCGCCACCTATATGATCAAAATGACCGTGCGTAAGAAGGATAAGGTCAATAACAAAGCCCTTCTCCGTCAAGGTATCATATATTCTGCGTCCCTGATCCGCAGGGTCAAATAATACACCGTGCTTCTTGCCATTGTCATCAGTTTTAGCTTCATCAAACACAAAAAAACAGTTTGTTCCGACCATACCAAGAGTCATGCAGGCAATCTGTATATTCTTGTCAGCCATATAAGTTATACCCCTTTCCAATATCTGTTCCAATAATATTCAATCAAATAAAAGAAAAACTACAGCTATTACCCTGTAGTTCTCTCTATGTCAATAACACTATCTATCTGTCTGATCTTATCAACAATCTCGCGGAGCTGGTCTCTTGAAGATACCTGGAAAGAAGTTTCCATTGTAGCAAGTCCCTGCTTGCTTGTTCTGGTATTCATAGAAATAATATCAATATCTTTCTCAGACAAAGTTCTGGAAATATCTGCAAGAAGTCCGCTTCTGTTATTGGCAAAAATCTTAATGGTCGCAGCGTATTTACCGCCAGGACCTGAGGTATCGGACTGCCACTTAGCCTCGATGAGTCTTGTTCTATCCTCTTCCTGCATCTTGATCACATTGACACAGTCTTTTCTATGAATAGAAACTCCTCTGCCACGTGTAACAAAGCCGCAAATATCATCTCCCGGAACAGGATTGCAGCATTTAGAGAATCTGACTGCAACATCGTGAACTCCCTTAACAATAATGGCATTATCAGAGCTTGAAACCTGAGGAGTAACATTGGATTCAGCTACAGCAGCAAGAACCTCTTCATCAGTAATATTCCTCTTATGCTCCTTGTCGCCAAGTTCCAGCATCTTGTTGATGATCTGGCCTTCACGAAGTCCCCCGTGACCTACAGCTGCAAGAATTGCTTCCCAGTCATGGAAACCATATTTTCTCGTAATGATATCCTGATATTCAGGTTTGGTAATTGCAAAAAGATCTATGCCCTTACTCTTACAGTATTCAATAAGCTGCTCTCTACCTCTGGCAATATTCTCTTCCTTAAGCTCATGTCTGAACCATTGATTGATCTTGTTCTTGGTAGAAGTAGCCTTGGCAATAGACAGCCAGTCTCTACTTGGTCCTCTGGAATTCTGGCTGGTAACAATCTCTATTCTGTCACCATTCTGGATCTTGTAATCTATAGGAACAAGTTTGCCGTTAACTTTAGCGCCAATCATCTTGTTGCCGACAGCACTGTGAACACTATATGCAAAATCAATAGGTGTAGAGCCTGCAGGAAGGTTTTTGACTTCTCCTGTAGGTGTAAAGCAATAAACATCATCTGAAAACAGGTTAAGATCACTCTTAAGAAGATTCATGAATTCCTGATTGTCAGACATATCCTGTTGCCATTCAAGGATCTGACGCAGCCAGGTAAGCTTCTCTTCTTCACCATTCTCTGCCTTCTTGCCATCTGATGTTTCCTTATATTTCCAGTGAGCAGCAATACCGTATTCAGCTGCCTTATGCATATCATAAGTTCTGATCTGAATTTCAAAAGGCTGTCCGGTCTGTCCTATAAGTGTAGTGTGAAGAGACTGGTACATATTAGGCTTAGGCATGGCAATATAATCCTTGAACCTGCCGGGAATAGGCTTGTACATTTCATGGATCACGCCAAGAGCCGCATAACAGTCTTTGACAGTCGCTACAATTATCCTGATAGCGAACAGATCATAAATCTGATCAAGAGTCTTATTCTGATTACGCATTTTCTTATAAATACTAAAGAAATGCTTAACCCTGCCATTAACTTCACCTTCTATTCCGGCTGTTTTAATGGCATCTCTGACATTCTCGCAAATGTCCTCTACATATTTTTCTCTTTCACTTTTTCTAATGGAAACCTTATCTACAAGATCATAGTAAACATCAGGTTTAAGATATTTCAAAGACAGGTCATCAAGTTCAACCTTGATCCTGCTGATACCAAGTCTGCCTGCAATAGGCGAATAGATATCAAGAGTCTCCTGGGCAATCCTCTGCTGCTTCTCAGGCGGCATATGCGCAAGAGTCCTCATATTATGGAGTCTGTCGGCCAGTTTGATCAGAATAACTCTGATATCTTTAGCCATAGCAAGGAACATTTTACGCAGATTCTGAGCCTGCATATCAATCTGTTCCTGAGTCTTGTTAGTGTTATCAGTAGACAACTGCAAAGCTGTCAGTTTGGTAACTCCATCTACCAAAAGAGCAACATCAGCTCCAAAAGATTCCTGAATTTCTTCCTTGGTGCAGATGGTATCTTCAACGACATCATGAAGAAGCCCTGCTGCTATGGTCTCTTTATCCATTTCCAAGTCAGCAAGGATTATAGCAACGCAAAGAGGGTGAATTATGTAAGGTTCACCTGATTTACGTAACTGTCCCTGATGAGCTTCCGCAGCCTGATTGTATGCTTTTTCAATAAGGGAAATATCATCCGATGGATGATATTTCCTGACCCTCTTGATAAGCCCTTCATACAATGTATCAGGTGTAAGGAACTCCTCTATGGCTTCAATTTTACCATCGTCGAAATTCTGGGGCATCTAATTACTTCCCTTCATAGCTAATAGCTGCATCAAGTCTGTAATTCTTAATTCTCTCTCTACCGTTAAGTCCCTTAAGTTCCATGAGAACTGCAACACCTGCAACTTCTCCGCCAAGTTTCTCAACAAGCTTGATCATAGCTTCAATTGTACCGCCTGTTGCCATAAGGTCATCAACAAGAAGAACCTTCTGACCAGGTTTGATAGCATCCTTGTGAAGCTCAAGGACAGCCTTACCATACTCAAGGTCGTACTCAACCTCAATAGTCTCGCATGGAAGCTTACCTTTTTTACGTACAGGAACAAGTGCCTTGCCTCTGTTGTAAGCGATAGGTGCACTGAAGATAAAACCTCTTGATTCTGCTCCAAGTACAACATCAAAATCAAGATCAGCTACCATATTCTGCATTGTCTCAATTGCAAGATGGAAGCCATCAGGATCCTGAAGTACAGAGGTAATGTCTCTGAACATGATTCCTTTCTCAGGAAAATCAGGTATTGTTCTTACGTAATCTTTTAAATCTTTCATTTCTCATCCTCTCTATATCATTGCCTCGTTCCATACAATATGAAACCTAAGGCAATTTTGCTCTGTGAAACATTAATTCATATTAAATTATATCACAAAATATTATTTACTTTTACAAAAATAAAGAAGCTGGAAAAGGGACTCGAACCCTCGACCTACTGATTACGAATCAGTTGCGCTACCAACTGCGCCATTCCAGCTTGTGTCAAAACACAAATTTTATTATACATTTGAGAAATGCAATATACAAGAGCAACTTATAAAATCCTCTGCAAGAACTTATCTTGCAGAGGATTTTATGTCATTATTTCTTGGATTTACCGCTTGTCTTTTTAGGAACAGGCTTTTTTGCTGTTTTTGAAGTTTCCTTTGAGCCGGTCCTGGATGATGTCTTGGATACCTTATCTGCAGACTTAGCTGTCTTTTTGCTGTCCGCAGCCTTTTTTCCTGCGCTAAGTCCCTTTACGGCAGCATCTGTGACAATGCTAAAGATTCTCTCTTCCTCAATCTTCTCATATTTTTCTTCAATAGCTTTTTCCTGCTCCGCAAGCTCTTTTTCATATTTGAGCTTGAGCTGTTCAAGGAGTTTCTGCTCCTCGAGGCTCTGTTTTTCCTTAAGAGCTTCTAAAGCTTCCTGGCGCTCTTTTTCTTTCCTTATTTCCTCTTCTTCCTTAATTGCACGGATTTTCTTTTCCTGCTCTGTATAAGGAGTAAAGCTAAAGATAGCAAGAGAAACAGGAGCAATCTTAATAGAAATGCTGTAATTTCTGCCATCTATATCATTTCTCTTTGATTCAATCCTGCCTTCATTTAAGATACCTGTTCCGCCATAACTGAGGTTATCGCTGTTAAATATCTCAGTGTATCTTCCATCTACAGGAACACCAATCTCATATTCTCTCTCAACTCCTGCCATATTAGCGACAACAAGAAGAGTTTCCATGTCACCGGTACTCTTTCTGATAAATGAAAGCATGCACTGATCAGAAGCCATATTGTTGATCCATTCAAATCCCTTATCAGATCCATCAAGTTCGTGAAGAGCATCGTGATCATAATAAAGTTCATTAAGCTTTTTGAGGATATTCTCCACAAACACAGACTGATCAATTGTAAGGGCATCAGGCGACATGTACAGATGCTTACGTCCGGGGTGTACCATCATAAACGAAAGAGCAAGTCGCAAATTAGCCATCTTCTGTGAGGAATCACCAGGCATCAGATAATACAGGCCCTCGAGTCCCTTTTCAACATCCTCGTGAGTAAATGCTAGTACAAACCTCTCAGTATAGCTATATATGAGACTGAATGTCAGCTCATCGTGATGTCCTGCTCTAAATAGAGGATCATTTTGCATATATGAAAGGAAATCTCTTGTCCAACCATTGTTCCACTTAAAGTCAAAGCCAAGTCCGCCCTCATCTACACTGTCTGTAAGCTGCGGCCAGCAGGCTGTTTCTTTGGTAATTGTTATAATTCCCGGATTATTCTTGTGAATAATAGTATTGAACTGTTTGAGGAATTCAAGAGCCTCAAGATTCTCATTACCGCCATAGATATTAGGCAGCCACTCACCGGGTTTTCTGTCATAATCAAGGTATAGAATTCTTGAAATGTCGGATGTTCTAAGACCATCAATATGGAAATTCTCAATCCAGTAAAGAGCGTTTGTAATAAGGAAGTTAGTAACCTCCTTACGTCCATAGTCAAAGATCATATCTCCTGACTTGGGATGAACTCCAATTCTGGGATCTTCATACTCAAACAGAGGCCTTCCGTCAAAATCACTAAGCCCGCATGATGACTTAGGGAAAAATGTCGGAACCCAGTCAAGGATCACTCTGACACCGGAATTATGCATGGTATTAACGAATTCCATAAACTCATTTGTATTTCCGCTTGAATTATCCAGGGCAAAAAAGTCCATGATATGATAAAAATGTCCCGGAAGATGCTTCATTACAGGCATAAGTTCAATAGTGTTAAAGCCATGGTTCTTGACATACTCAAGAATATCGGCAGTAATTTCCTTCATACTGCTCTTATCATTATGTCTGTCAGCAAATGCCTCAAGAGAAATCTCACAAATTGAAAGCGGGTCTTCATCGAGTTCAAATTTGCTGCGCTGCGCAAGCCATTTCTCATCAGTCCATCTGATCTGCTTCAGACTTCTGACAACAGAAATAACTCCATTTTCTCCTTTTGATTCAAAAGCAAAAGGATCCGGTCTTTTATAGACAAGTCCGCTTCTGGTCTTAATTTCAAACTGGTATCCATCACCTTCCGCAGCTCCCGGAATAAAAATCTCAAAGATGCCTATAGGATCCAGTCTGTGCATCTGGCATGTTCTGCCATCCCAATTGTTAAAGTCTCCAATAACACTGACTCTTGCAGCAGAAGGCGCCCATACAGCAAACTCTGTACCTGCAACTGAATTTCTGACCATAGGATGAGCGCCAAGTTTCTCATAAATATGGTAGTGAATGCCACTTCCGAATTTAATGAAATCCTCTCTATCCATAAGAGGTCCGAAGGCATAGGGATCATCTTTGACAATCTCCTTACCCTCTGCGTCCTTGATAACAAACTTATATTTGAGCTTATCAGTATAAGGAATCAGCGCTGCAAAAAAACCTGCCTCATCCGCAAGTTCCATCTCATATTCCTTGCCTGTCTGCTCAACCCTCACTTTAATAGTATCTGCATCAGGATAAAAAGCCTGAATCAGATAACTGCTCCCAACTTTATGTGCGCCGAGTATTCTATGAGGATTATCGCCATCAGAATAGATAATCTCTTCAATCTCGGGCCAGTTCATCATTTTATACAGTTTACTTGTCACTGCATTCCCCTCCAGATGATATATTTTTCAGAACTCATATAATTTTATCACTAATTGTGTATATTATTAACACAAAATCAAATGCCATGTATAAACAAGCCACTAAGAAGCTTGGGCTCAAACCAGGTAGACTTAGGAGGCATCAAAAGCCCTGCATCCGCCACGTCAAACAGCTCGGAAATAGATGTTGGATAAAGAGAAAACGCAAGTTTGCAGTCTGTATGGCATCTCTTTTCAAGTTCATCAAGTCCCCTGATGCCGCCAACAAAATCTATTCTCTTATCTGTCCTCGGATCTCCGATTCCAAGAACCGGTCCTAGTACATTATCCTGTAGCACCGATACGTCAAGCCCTTTTACCGGATCCGATGATTTGATACTATCTTTGGCATTAAGCCTGTACCACTTATTGTCAAGATAAAGCCCGTATTCCCCTTTACAAGATGGCTTAACCTGAGCATCTGACTCAGTGACTTCAAACAAATTCTTTAGCTTATCCATAAACTCGCTGGAAGATAAGCCATTAAGGTCCTTGACGACTCTGTTATAGTCCATGATCATAAGCTCATCATCAGGGAAAAGAACTGACAGGAAATAGTCAGAATCAAGTTTTCCTCGAATTTTTCCTTCAAGCTCTTTTCTTTTTTTCAGTCCAACCTTGACCGCAGAAGCACATCTGTGATGTCCGTCAGCTATATAAATAGAATTAATAGTAGTAAATACCCTGCAAATAGTCTCGGTTTCCTCAAGATCAGAGATAATAAAGATCCTATTTCTGACACCATCTTCAGAAACAAAATCATATATAGGTTCATCAACCTCTTTAACCTTATCAACAAGATCCGAGATCAGCTTATTCTTCCTGTAGCAGAGAAAAATAGGGCCAGTCTGAGCCTGACAGGTATAAACATGATTTATCCTGTCCTGTTCCTTTTCCTCTCTGGTGTTCTCATGCTTTTTAATAACATTACCCAGATAATCATCAATGGAAGCACAAGCGACAATTCCAGTCTGAGTTCGTCCATTCATAGTCTGCTCATATATGTAATAGCAAGGGTTCTCATCCTGTATAAAAGAGCCATCTGCCATTTTGGCCTGTAGCATGTCCCGGGCCTTGTCATAAACTTCCCGAGCATACATATCATGTCCCGGCTCAAACTGTGTTTCAGGCCTGTCTATAGCAAGAAATGAATCCGGCTCTCTTTGTACCTTTTCATAAGCTTCCTGTCTGTTAAAAACATCATAAGGTAAAGATGCTATTTTCCCCTCAAGACCCTGTGCCGGTCTAAATGCCTTAAAAGGCTTGATATCAGCCATAATAGTCCTCCCAACAAAAAGTCTAAACAACAAACTATAATAAAAATATTAATGATGTCCGAATGTAAAAATCGGGCAGGAATCTGATTCCCACCCGATAATTATAGCATAAATAAGTGATTTTACACGTCCTTGCGAACTATTCTCACTCTTATTACATCATCGATTTTTTCTATCTTACTTACAATTGCATCTTCAATCTCATCTTCAAGGTCAATTAGTGTATATGCATAGTCTCCCCTTGACTTATTGCTCATATCCTTGATATTGTAACCCGCATTTCCAAGGAATGATGTAAACTGACTGATCATATTGGCTACATTCTTGTGGATGATGGCAAGTCTTGGTCCGGCGCACACTCCCATATCACAGTTAGGAAGATTAACAGAGTTATTAATATTACCATTTTCGAGATAATCCTTGAGTTCAAGAACCGCCTTAACAGCACAGTTATCTTCAGATTCCTCAGTTGAAGCTCCAAGGTGAGGAATAACAATGCATCCGTCATGTCCTGCAATAGTAGGATTTGGGAAATCAGTTACATATTTGCGGATCTTTCCGGAATTGATTCCCGCAAGAACATCTGCTTCATTACAAAGAATATCTCTTGCAAGGTTGATGAGGATCACTCCCTTCTTCATCTTGGAAATAGCAGCCTCATTAACCATACCCTTTGTAGAATCAAGGGCAGGAACATGAATTGTAATAATATCGCACTTAGAGTAAATATCATCAACATTAGTAACATGCTTAACATCTGAAGACAGTCTCCATGCCGCATCAATTGAAAGATATGGATCATATCCATATACCTCCATGCCCAGCTGTCTTGCCGCATTTGCGACTCTTACACCAATAGCGCCAAGTCCGATGATTCCAAGCTTTTTACCAAAGATCTCAGTTCCGGCAAATTTCTTTTTGCTCTTCTCTGTAAGCTTAGCAATATCCGGATCACCTGCATTTGCCTTAACCCACTCTGTTCCGCCAATGATATCTCGGCTTGCAAGTAACATAGCAGCAAGTACCATTTCCTTAACACCGTTAGCATTAGCTCCCGGAGTGTTAAAAACAACTATTCCTTTTCCGGCACATTTATCAATCGGAATATTGTTAACGCCGGCACCGGCGCGTGCAATCGCAAGAAGGTTATCAGAAAAATCCATTTCCAGCATGTTAGCACTTCTGACAAGGATTCCGTCAGCGTCATCTACATTATCTACGGCCTCATACTTGTCAGTAAAATTATTAAGACCAATCTTGGCGATCGGATTCATGCATTTATACTTGTACACGTCTATTCCCTCCTAAATATCAATCAATTGTTCTTTTCAAATTCATCCATGAAGTCAACAAGCTTCTGAACACCCTCGATAGGCATTGCATTGTAGATACTTGCTCTCATTCCGCCTACAGTTCTGTGTCCCTTAAGGCTTACAAAGCCTGCCTTTGTAGCTTCTGCTATAAACTTAGCATTAAGCTCCTCGCTGTCTGTAACAAATGGCACATTCATAAGAGAACGATCCTCAGGTCTTACTGTCCCCTTAAACATCTTGCTCTGATCAAGATAATCATAGAGAATCTTGGCTTTGGCTTCATTTCTCTTCTTCATTTCCTCGAGGCCTCCCTGCTCTTTGAGCCATTTGAACACAAGGCCGCACATATAAATGCTCCAGCAGTTAGGTGTGTTATATAAAGATCCGTTATCTGCCTGTGTTTTCCACTTGAGCATTGTAGGTGTGTAGGATGGAACATCATCTGTTATGAGGTCTTCCCTGATAATGCTGATGACAAGTCCGGCTGGTCCTACGTTTTTCTGAACTCCACCGTAGATAACGCCATACTTGGTAACATCTACAGGTTCTGATAAAAAGCAGGATGAAACATCCGAAACAAGAATATGGCCCTTGGTATTAGGAAGTGTCTTAAACTTAGTTCCATAAATCGTATTATTCTCGCAAATGTATACATAATCAGCATCTTCCGGAATATCCAGATCTGAACAATCAGGGATATATGAGAATGTCTTGTCTGCACTCGAGGCCACTTCTATAGCTTCGCCATATTTCTGTGCTTCCTGATAAGCTTTCTTGGCCCACTGTCCGGTGATAATGTATGCAGCCTTCTTATTCTTCATAAGATTAAGGGGAATAGCTGCAAACTGTTGGCTTGCTCCGCCCTGTAAAAATAGCACCTTGTAGTTATCAGGGATATTCATAAGATCTCTGATATCCTGTTCAGCAGTCTGGATAACATTATCAAAGGTCTTGGATCTGTGGCTCATCTCGTTGATAGACATTCCACATCCATTGTAATCAAGCATCTCTGCAGCAGCCTGTTTGAGAACCTCCTCAGGTAAAACTGCTGGTCCGGCAGAAAAATTGTAAACTCGTGACATATATTACTCCTCCTGATCATGTATTTTGGCTACATTAACGATTAATAGATAAAATTCTTTATCCGTTTAAACTGATAAATTCAAGCCTTAAAAACATTGTATTATCAAAAAAAAATTTGTCAATATCGTCATTCAATAATTAATGTTATTAAATGATTTATTTTGACAAATTTCTAGTAATTTTACAAAAAATACTGGTAGTTTTCGGATAAAAAAACTACCAGTAATAATTTAGTCTTCAAGTATTTATCAGTAATACAGGACAACAGGTGTCCCAACCTCTACAACTTCCCACAGAAGTGATACTTTTTCTTCAGGACAATTTATGCATCCATGAGATCCGTCAGTTTTATATATTTCTTCGCCAAATTTGCTGCGCCAGTTTGCATCATGAATGCCAACTCCTTTATTAACACCAAGCCAGTAATTCACATAAGACACATAGTCAGCGCCCCTCAAATAAGTGTGATAGCGTTTATTGTATACATCAAAAATTCCGGTAGGCGTAGCGCGTCCTCTATTAACATTGCCGGTAACAACAGGCATATCCATATTGAGAATGCCATCCACATAGTAATAAAGGTGCTGTTTGTTCATATCCACTTCAATGTATGTTTTTCCGAGCATTTCTTTGGCATTAAACTCTCTAATGCCTTTCACAAAAATATCCCCGGTGCCTTCTTCAGAAGCATCTACCGCTCTCTCCTCGGTATCCAAGCTGCCGCTTACAAGAAATGCATTCTTAACACTTTTAAATACCGCATTTCTGTCAACAAGCGACCCATCGCCTTTTTTACCATTTCCAATGAGAATGATATCTGAAACTCCCTTTCTATAGCGTTCCATACACCAGCCTGTGGTATATTTATCAGCAAGTTCCTCAGCATAGGCATAAATCCTGCTCTCGGATATTATGATATTACCGTTTTCATCTTCTATGAGACCGTTGTTGTCATAAAAACTATCTTCTTCAGACAGTTCTTTTTCTTCACCACCAACAATAAACAAACCTTGTCCATCGCCCTTTTTGGTGTTCTTTTCAGAAAGTGCCTCCTCAAGATCTCCGCTAGTAAGGAAAAAGCTGCATATATCATTAGGGGTGACTATAATCTTCTCACTGAAAATACCAAAAGATATATCTTTGGACTGAAGCTCGTTAATCTTATCAAATTCACGAACTATGTCCTCATGTTCAACGGCAATTAAGCTTGATATATCCTCATAGTTATTTTGGGAATACTCAGTTACAGTACCAGTCTGTATCTCATACACCTTAGAAAGATCGATTTCTGTCTGATACCTGTATATGGCATCCAAAACATTAAAAACTATATTTTGCATAATGGGGAAGTTGTCATAATTGGATTCGATTTCATAGCCATTATCCCCTTTAACAAGTTTGGCATAAAGTTCATCATTGGACGTAAGTACATCCCAATTCTGAAGCTTGTAGGCAAGAAGATCCTCATCAAATGAAATGTTTGGAGCTATTTCACTTTCAAGATTCTTTTTGCGATACAGAGTCTGCCACCACTTAAATCCTCCTCTGCACTCCATTATCACACCAAGAGAAGGTTTAAATGAATAATGCATGTCTATGTCATCTGCTGAGATAAAGAGCTCTTCCCCTGAAATATCTATTACTCTTATTCCATCATAAGGATACTTATTAACAAGTTCCTCATTGACCTCATCAATTGACTTACCGGTGCAATAAATGTCACCGATCCAAATAAACGCAGGAAAAACACCCTCGTACCACAAACTTAAGAATACGTAGAGTGATCCACCCGCAACCAAAACGCACGCTATAATAAGCGCTGCTATCAGGCCTCTTTTTTTCATTTTGCTCCTCAAAACAATACCATTTATTTCACACAATAAAGCTTTCTGTGATCATTCAGACTTAGAAGATAGATCCTTCTCATCAAAAGCATCACTAATAGATGCTCCAGCTGGAACCATAGGAAATACCTTATCGTCTTCTTCTATTATACAATCAATAAGCACAGGTTTATCAGATTTTAGAGCTTTTTTGAGTGCAGGAACAACTTCACTCTTCTTGGTCACACGAATAGCCATGCAGCCAAGTCCCTCTGCAACCTTGCAATAGTCTACTTTATCATGGAACACTGTCTGAGAATAGTGCTGTTCATAGAATAAAGTCTGCCACTGTCTTACCATGCCAAGAACACTGTTATTTATAACAATTTCAATAACAGGAAGATCATATCTTGACGCTGTAGCAAGTTCATTCATATTCATTCTAAAACATCCGTCACCGGCAATATTGATCACATGCTTATCGGGATTGGCGACCTTGGCTCCTATGCAAGCTCCAAGGCCATAGCCCATTGTGCCAAGTCCTCCACTTGTAAGGAAAGTTCTCGGCTCTCTATATTTATAATACTGAGCAGCCCACATTTGATGCTGTCCAACATCAGTTGTAATGATAGCATCTCCCTTAGTCAGCTTATCAAGTTCCTCGATAATATAAGGACAGGTAAGTTTACTTGTATCATAGGAAAGTGGATATTTTTCTTTATACTCATCAATTTTAGCCAGCCACTGGCTGTGATCCATCTGATCAAGCTTGGAATTGATGCACTCAAGAACTTTCTTAAGGTCTCCAACTATAGCATAATTAACATGAATATTCTTGTTGATCTCGGCAGCATCTATATCAATCTGAAGAATCTTGGCCTTAGAAGCAAACGTCTTGGCATTACCTGTAACTCTGTCTGAAAATCTTGCACCAAGAGTTATTAAAAGATCACATTCACTTACACCAAAATTAGATGTTTTAGTACCATGCATACCTATCATTCCGGTATAAAGCTTATTGGTACCGTCAAAAGCACCTTTGCCCATTAAGGTATCGCAAACAGGTGCCTGAACAAGCTCAGCAAATTTCTTTAGTTCCTCAGATGCTCCTGAAATTACTGCCCCGCCACCGACATAAATATATGGTCTTTTAGAAGCCTTGATCATCTTGACAGCAGTATTAATATCATCTGTCTTAAAAGTCTTTGCCGGCTCTTCATCAGCTATTACAACAGGTCTGAAATCACAGGTTTTGGCAGTAACATCTTTTGTAATATCAACCAGAACAGGTCCCGGTCTTCCACTTCTTGCAATCTTAAATGCCTTGCGAATAGTATCAGCCAGTTCTTTAACATCTTTTACAATGTACCCATGCTTGGTAATCGGCATAGTAATACCGGCAATGTCAACCTCCTGAAAGGAATCCTTTCCCAAAAGAGGAAGGGTAACATTGCAGGTTATAGCAACCATGGGAACAGAATCCATGTATGCTGTAGCAATTCCGGTTACGAGATTAGTTGAACCGGGTCCGCTTGTAGCAAAGCAAACCCCAACCTTTCCTGTGGATCTAGCATAGCCATCAGCTGCATGGGCAGCCCCTTGTTCATGGCTGGTCAGAATGTGCAAAAAGTTATCACTTTGCTTATACAATTCGTCATAAATATTTAATATAGTTCCCCCAGGATATCCAAAGATTGTGTTAACTCCCTGTTCCTTGAGACATTCAAGAACAATCTGTGCTCCGGTAAGCTGCATTTTTTCATACTCCTTCTAAGACAAAATTATTTCTTAATTTCCAGAATAGCTCCTCTGTTACCTGATGTAACAAGTTCTCTATAACGAGCAAGATAACCTGTATTAACCTTAGGTTCTCTTGGCTGCCATTTTTCTCTTCTCTTAGCTAGTTCTTCATCAGAAACCTTAACATTAAGGGCATTGTTAGGAATATCAATGCTGATAATATCTCCCTCTTCAATAAGAGCAATCGGTCCACCCACAGCCGCCTCAGGGGACACATGTCCAATAGAGGCTCCGCGGCTCGCTCCGGAAAATCTTCCATCAGTAATCAGTGCTACGGTTGAGCCAAGTCCCATACCGGCAATTGCAGATGTAGGATTGAGCATTTCTCTCATACCTGGGCCACCCTTAGGTCCTTCATATCTGATAACCACAACATCTCCTGCTACAATCTTACCCCCAAGAATAGCAGAAATCGCATCTTCTTCACAGTCAAATACTCTTGCAGGTCCTTCATGTGTCATCATCTCAGGAGCAACAGCTGACTTTTTGACAATACCTGTATCAGGAGCGATATTTCCCTTGAGAACGGCTATTCCGCCTGACTGCATATATGGGTTCTCAATTGGTCTGATCACCTCAGGATTAAGGTTTCTGACACCTTCAAGGTTTTCTTTGATAGTCTTACCTGTGGCTGTGATCACATCTGTATTGATAAGATTCTTCTTAACGAGTTCGCTCATTACTGCAAGCACACCGCCTGCTTCATTTAAGTCTTCCATATATGTAGGGCCGGCAGGTGCAAGATGGCACAGATTAGGAGTCTTTGCAGAAACTTCATTGGCTATTTCCATATCAAGCTCAACTCCTGCTTCATGGGCAATAGCAGGTAAATGAAGCATCGTATTTGTAGAACATCCAAGAGCCATATCCATAGCCATTGCATTCATGAACGCTTCCCTTGTCATAATATCTTTAGGTCTTATATTCTTCTCTATAAGGTTCATTACTGCATAGCCTGCATGCTTGGCAAGTCTGATGCGGGCTGAATAAACAGCCGGAATTGTACCATTTCCGGGAAGTCCCATTCCAATAGCCTCTGTAAGACAGTTCATAGAGTTAGCTGTATACATACCGGAGCAGGATCCACATGTAGGGCATGCCTTTTCTTCATATTCGCAGAGCTTCTCAGGAGTCATCTTGCCGGCAGAAACACTTCCAACGGCCTCAAACATAGATGAAAGAGATGTCTTGTGTCCATCAACTCTTCCAGCCATCATTGGACCACCGGAAACAAATACGGTCGGAATATTCACTCTGGCTGCAGCCATCAAAAGGCCGGGAACATTCTTGTCACAGTTTGGAATGCATACCATTCCATCAAAAGCATGTGCTTTGGCAAGACACTCGGTACTATCAGCGATAAGATCCCTGGTAACCAGAGAATACTTCATTCCAACATGTCCCATAGCAATACCATCGCATACTGCAATAGCAGGAACAACTACAGGCATACCACCCGCTTCAGCAACCGCAAGCTTAACAGCTTCTGTAATCTTATCAAGGTTCATGTGCCCCGGAACTATCTCGTTATATGAGCTTACAATACCAACAAGAGGTTTTCTTCTCTCTTCCTCAGTAAATCCAAGAGCATTAAATAAACTTCTGTGTGGAGCCTGTTGAAGGCCTTCCATAACTCTGTCACTGTTCTTAGCCATAATACTTTTCTCCTTTACCTCGTATATAGAATAATTGAATCATTTTCATATTGGATATGCATAGTATCAAGATATTCCCAATCAATGGTTTCATAGCTCTGATAAAACCTTGAGGCATATTCCCCATTATAGCCGGGAGTCATCAGATTTCTATCAAGTATAACAACATCACATCCATTAACATTTGTATTAGGACAATCAATATCAAATGCAAAATTCAAAAGATAGTCCTGATCAATATCAAGAACACAAGGATTCTTTCTGTGAGAAATATCAGCAATGTACATTGCATTTAGAATATCATTTTCTCTTGTGGCAATCTGTGAAGTATATGTCTTATCAAATAACCTCACTACAAACAATAATATTATTACTGCCACCGGGATATAAACACCTATTCCATCATACCATTTACCTGTGCTCTTAACATATTCATTTTCTCTATGAGTTTCAGACTGTCTGTCATCGCCTACATACTTGTTGTATGATCTGACACCGACATTTATAACCTTTTCCACTGTGGAACATATGCATATTGTCATAATAAAAGAACCATAGCCAAAGCCCCTAAGTGACGGCAGATTATGCGTACTGATAAGAATAAGGATAACATAGCCAATGTTAATGATAGCCATCAGGTTCAATACTGTTCTGCTATATGCAAAATGCCTTATGCATTCAGTTATCATAATTATAAGACCGCTAATGATAAATCCAAGAAGGATAAGCCATAGTCCCGGAAGCATATAGTTGAGCAGATCTACTATCCAGGTTAAAAACATATCCCTGAAAAGATCAACTTCTCCAATGCTCATTCTGCGTTGATCATTCATAAAACGAATTCCCGTGCCAAGAGCCTGTACAGGATTCCTGATAAGAACAGTCAGGTCAGTATCACCAAAAAACTGCGAGCCTTCCGTACCTATAAGTTGTCTTGCCCCTACCATCAGCCAAATAACTGTATAAAGCATCAACGTTGAAAAGATACACACGCCGACAGATGCAAGAAAGCTATTAAGTTTTCGAAGATAAATATTCTCCGAATCGCTATCGTATACCTGCCTGCTCCTAAATCCGTTAATAAACAGGAAAACCAGCGCTGTAAGACAAACAGGAACAGCCCAGTATATACTGCTCGGGGTTGTATATACGCCGTATACTACGCATATTATAAAAGTAACTACATGAATCTTCTTGGTCTCACCGAGCTTGCAGATTTCCGTAATACAATAAAAGGCAAGCAGAAAACAAAAAGTCGCAAGTGTATACCCGCGCCCCTGCACGGCATAATCGCTGACAACCTGCATAGAAGCATATAGAACTGTCGCCCCAAAGGGCATTGCGTGTGTAAAGTATTTTTTACAAATTCTGTATACCAGGATAAGATTACTGATTGCACAGATAAATGAAACACCGCGTAGCCCTATATAATTATTACCAAAATAGTTCAAAAATGCAGATAATACAGAATAACCAATGTGATTATTGGGTGAAGGCCAGTTCATCGCCGAATACAAAGGCCCATTATTTATAAAAAGAAAAAAGCTCTCAAGTTCTTCATGCTGAGGAGTTATAACAAACATTCTCCACAGATAATACGCTGCCATTCCAATGACAAAAAGCGTAGCCGCCATAGTTTCAGGATCATGAGGCAGTATTTCATATACTTTCTTTTCAGTTTTAGCAATTAGTAATTCGTCCTGCAATTAAGTCTCCCATCTGGCTACATGTAGTTTTGGTAAACTTATCTTCACATCCCTTAGGCATGAGATCAACGCTTCGGTAACCATCTTTAAGTATTTCTTTAACAGCCTCTTCAATAGCATCAGCTTCTTTATCGAGGTTAAATGAATATCTGAGCATCATGGCTGCTGAGAGAATGGTTGCTATTGGATTTGCTATATTCTGACCGGCAATATCAGGTGCGCTTCCATGACTTGGCTCATACAATCCAAAGCTAGAATCGTTTAATGACGCACTAGGAAGCATACCTATTGATCCTGTGATCATGCTGGCTTCATCTGATAAAATGTCTCCAAACATGTTCTCAGTGAGCACAACATCAAACTGTGATGGATCTTTGACCAGCTGCATTGCGCAGTTATCAACAAGCATATGAGAAAGAGTAACATCCGGGTAATCAAGAGCTACCTCTTCCACAACTTTTCTCCAAAGTCTTGAAGAATCAAGCACATTGGCTTTATCAACGCTGATCACGTTCTTCCTGCGCTTTCTTGCTACATCAAAAGCTTTAACAGCAATTCTCCTGATCTCGCTTTCTTTGTAAACAAGCGTATCAGTGGCAACCATTTCACCGTCAACTTCCTCGGTCTTCCTGTCACCAAAATAGAGTCCGCCTGTAAGCTCTCGCATTATAAGCATGTCAAATCCCTTTTCCCCAGTGGCTTCCTTAAGTGGGCAGGCATCCTTGAGTTCAGGATATAAATATGCCGGTCTCAAATTTGCAAACAGATTAAGAGACTTACGAAGCTTAAGAAGTCCGGCTTCCGGACGCAGATGTGGAGGAAGCTTATACCATGGAGATGTAGAAGTATTTCCGCCAATAGATCCCATGAGAACAGCGTCTGCAGCCTTAGCATCTGCAATAGCCTGATCTGTCAAAGGTTCACCACAGGCATCGATAGAGCATCCTCCCATCAGAATATCTTTATACTCAATCTCATGACCGAATACAGCACATACTTTATCAAGCACCTTTTTGGCCTCAGTAACTATTTCTGGTCCTATACCATCCCCCGGAATACAGGTAACATTCATCTTCATACTGCTTCTCCTCCTAATATTTTGTCACGTCATAAATTTAACGTGTGACAGTGACATTTTTTCAAAAAAACCTGATTGGGAGTACCAACCAGGCTTTTCTCGATACAAATCTAATTACTTCTTCTTAGAATCTGTTGACTCTGAATTTGTAGCGATTGCATCCTCAGGCTTCTCAACCTCTACGATAGCTTCCTTGTACATAGGAATACGGCAGTTCTTGTTGCTACCGAACTCAACAATTACCATATCATCAGTAATATCAAGGATAACACCGACAAATCCGCCTGTTGTTCTAACTGTATCGCCTACAGCAAGTGAAGCAAGTGTCTGAGCTTTCTGCTTCTGCTCTTTCCTCTGAGGACGGATCATAATAAAGTATAAAAATCCGAATAAAACAACATAAATAGCAATAATAAACAATGTGTTAACTGAAGAAGCTGCTGCTTCTGAAGTCAAAAGTAATCCCATAACATCCTCCAAACAAAAATATAATATACCAAAACATATTACTAAAAATATGTTTTAAATTCAAGTAATTTATCCTTTTCTCCAGTTCTTGTCAATATTGGCATACTCAGTGTTGACAACTGAATCAAATTCCTGCATTCCGTATAGCTTATTTTTCTTGTATTCCTGGAATCTTCCTGCGTCAATGGCATCTCTTATTTCTTCCATCATATGATTGTAGAAATATAGATTATGAAGAACGCAAAGTCTAAGTCCAAGCATCTCACCTGATTTGAGAAGATGTCTTATATAAGCCTTGGAATAACGTCTGCAAGCCGGACACTTACAGCCTTCTTCAATAGGAGTATCATCAAGTTCATACCTTGCATTTAAAAGATTGATGTGACCTCTGTTTGTGTACAGATGACCATGTCTTCCATTTCTGCTTGGGTATACGCAGTCAAAGAAGTCAACTCCTCTTTCTACAGCTTCAAGAATATTTGCAGGTGTTCCGACTCCCATAAGATATGTTGGCTTATTCTCAGGAAGGTAAGGAACAACTGTCTCAAGAACATGATACATTTCCTCATGTGACTCACCAACTGCAAGTCCGCCTACTGCGTATCCATCAAGATCAAGCTCGCTGATCCTCTTTGCATGTTCTATTCTGATGTCGTCAAAAATCGCACCCTGATTGATACCAAAAAGCATCTGGTCATGATTAACCGTATATTCAAGACTGTTAAGCCTGTCCATCTCTTTTTTGCAGCGTTCAAGCCATCTCGTAGTTCTGTCAACTGACATCTGGACATATTCATGTTCAGCCTTGGCAGAAGGACATTCATCAAACGCCATCGCAATAGTTGACCCAAGATGTGACTGGATACGCATACTCTCCTCAGGCCCCATAAACAATTTGTGGCCATCTATATGAGAATGGAAATATACGCCTTCTTCCTTGATCTTCCTGGTCTTGGCAAGAGAAAAGACCTGGAATCCGCCGGAATCTGTCAAAATAGGCTTATTGCATGACATAAATTTATGTAATCCGCCCATTCTGTAGACCACGTCATCTCCTGGTCTTAAATGCAAATGATAAGTATTGGAAAGAACAACCTGAGTGTCAATACCCTCAAGGTCCTCAGTAGAAACGCCGCCCTTGATTGCAGCAACTGTTGCTACATTCATAAATACAGGAGTCTGAACTGTGCCATGAACAGTTGTAAATTCAGCTCTTTTTGCGCTGCCATCTTTTTTAAGAATTTTGTACATATAAATAATAACCTCTGGATCTAAATACTATGCCGGGGTCTGTTTGATCACTCTACGTAATTACTCCAGAACTCTTCCAGGCACATACCATTTTGAGCCATAACACTCGCCGCGTCAACTCCAACATATCTAAAGTGCCATGGTTCAAACTCTATACTGGTTATTTCTTCTTTTCCTGCCGGGTATCTTAAAATAAATCCATATTTATAACTATTATCTGCCAGCCATCTACCTGCAGCAGTATTTCCAAAGCCCTCATCAAGGCTTGAATATCCATCAGTTATGATATCAATCGCAAGTCCAACCTGATGTTCAGATGAGCCTGGCACTGTTACAGCCTGAGAAGCAAGGTTATAAGCATCCATATAGGACATACCGGCATCCATATATCTGTTAACTTTATTTGTAAAGAGCATTGTCTGCCTGTCCATATCCCTATAAGGAGAACATATGATAAGACTAACCCCATCATTTCTTGCAGCCTTCATCATGTCCAGAAGAGGCTGAATTATTCTCTCGTCGCACCTCATACTGCCACTTATTGTTCCAAGTGGAAAATCATAATCATCAGGTATTGGATGCTGCTTATTAACAAGCATAATCTTCCAATCATCTCTGTTAAAAGAAATATCATGGTAAGCATCATCTGTCGCAAGAGCAACGTTTTCATCGTCTATGACAATCTCAGAGCCATCGTCGAATCCTGCCTCAAGAATATCATCAAGAGAAGCCTGATTGTCCTGATTAAGATGGTCAGCTTCAGTTACATCGGGGTTAACTATCTCCTGCGTCTCGATAAGAACCTCTGAATCCAGTTCCACCTGCTGTGCAAGTTCCACATCAGATTCAGCGATTTCTTCATCCGAAATAATTACATCACCTGTAGTACTGTCATCATGAATGATTTCAGAATCAAAACTGATATTAAGCGACATAGCCGGATATGAAAAACTACTACTGGAAATGAAAAATAAGACAATACAAGCAAGACAGGTAAATCTTTTAACATTCCTGTAGAAATAAAAAGCAATATTATAAGTAATAATAGCTATAAAAGCATAAGCCAAACCAAACAAAGAAAGGTATTTATGTTTACGGTTAAACATCCCCACTTTGCTGATGATTCTCTCTTTATAAGAGATCTTCTTCTGCAAATTACTGGCATTCATATCGGAAATCCCCTCTTATTTCAGATATTGTGCACTAAAATAGAATTACAAATTTGATTATATAACGTTTTCACAGAAAATTCACTATTTTTTTGATAATAATTCACTCTTATAAATCATCGTACACGCCTCATTATTATTTCAAATTTGATTCTTATTGGATATAACATATGATAGAATAAGTGATGATTACTAGATTATAAGAGAAAAGAGGCCGTATATGTCAGGATCTATCATAGGTAAAAACATTCAAATCTCAACATGGGGCGAATCACATGGGAAAGCCCTCGGTGTAGTTGTAGACGGTTTTCCGGCAGGTATGGAGTTGTGTGAGGAGGACATACAGAAATTTTTGGACAGAAGAAAGCCAGGTACTTCCTCTGCTACCACACCTCGTAAAGAAGAC
Organism: Butyrivibrio proteoclasticus B316; assembly: GCF_000145035.1. Taxonomy (NCBI): domain Bacteria; kingdom Bacillati; phylum Bacillota; class Clostridia; order Lachnospirales; family Lachnospiraceae; genus Butyrivibrio; species Butyrivibrio proteoclasticus. The sequence goes on along the minus strand of NC_014387.1, from coordinate 1,656,968 downwards.
GACCTTGTCGAGATAATGTCAGGCGTTTTTGAAGGCAAGACAACAGGAACTCCCATATCAATGCTTGTAAGAAACACTTCTCAGAAATCTTCAGACTATAGTGAGATTGCAGAGTATTACAGACCAGGGCATGCTGATTACGGCTTTGATACCAAGTATGGATTTAGAGATTACAGAGGTGGCGGCAGATCGTCAGGTCGTGAAACTATAGGTCGTGTTGCTGCAGGCGCGCTTTGTGAAAAGCTTCTTGGTCAGATGGGTATATCTGTTTGTGCATATACAAAAGCCATAGGATCCGTAGAGATAGATTATTCCAAGTTTGATAAAGATGCGATAGCTCAGAATCCTACAGCAATGCCTGATTCAGAGGCTGATCAAAAAGCAATGGATCTGATTTCACAGGCACGTAGCGATCAGGATTCTCTGGGAGGAGTAATTGAATGTTGTATTAAGGGAGTCCCCGCAGGTGTAGGCGAACCTGTTTTTGATAAGCTTGATGCTATCCTTGCAAGAAGTGTTATGAGTATCGGCGCTGTGAAGGCCGTCGAGATTGGAGACGGAACAAGGGTATCATCTTATTACGGCTCTGATAATAATGATGCCTTTAGTATATCAAAAGGCAATATTGTCAAAGAAACAAATCACTCAGGCGGAATACTTGGCGGAATCTCTGATGGAAGCGATATAGTTTTAAGGGCCTATGTAAAGCCTACTCCCAGCATTGCAAGAACCCAGCATACAATAAATAAGTCAGGCAACAACATAGAAATTAACATTAAGGGAAGGCATGACCCCGTAGTAGTTCCAAGAGCTGTTGTAGTAGTAGAAACCATGTGTGCTCACGCTATACTTGATCTGATGATATCCAACATGTCAGCCAAATCCGAGAATATAATTAGTTTTTATAGAAACAACAAATAAAAAGAAAAAGAAAACTCTCCCACCAATTTTCAGGATATATTAGTGGAAAGAGTTTTCTTTTTTGCTATATCTCGTTTAAGGAATGTAAAATAGTGCTACAGTTTCTGAACATTATCAATATATATTTTGCATCAGCCTTCAAGTTTGTGGAACACAATACAGTTAGGTCTTGAAATTGGCATCTCCGGTCCATTCATGACCATTGTGCCCTTATCCATATCTACTGTAAAGAATGTCATTGAATCTGACTCATGATTCAGTGAAACAAGATGCTTGTTATCAGGGAAAAGAGCTGCATCCTTAGGATACTCTCCTGCGACAGGAAGGCAAATCTTCTCTGTTAAAAGACCTGTCTCTTTGTCTACTTTATATACAAGAACATTGTTCTCTCCAGCTGTGGAGCTTACAAGGTAGTTGTAATCCTCAGAGAAAGTAAGCGCTGAACTTGCAACACCGATAGAATCTGACTCTGCTGAATTGGAAACAGACTGGATCTTGTTAAACTCAGGGTCTCCATTATTATCTACATATTCATAAACTTCTATAGCACATTTCTGCTCAAGGCATACATAAAGGAATTTGCCTTCCTTGGAGAACTGCATATGTCTCGGAGATGATTCCTGATCACAGTGGATCACATCAACCTCTTTGATCTTACCGGTTTCATGATCAAGTGAATAAACATTAACTCTGTCCATACCAAGATCAGCCGCAAGAAGATATTTATTATCCTTGGACACCTTGATGCACTGAACATGAGGAACATGGTTACGTCCTGCTGCAGTTCCAAGTCCCTTGTGGTATCTCTCATCAGTAATTTCACCGATACTGCCATCATCGTTAAGTCTGAGGATTGTAACCTTACCGTCATGATATCCGGCTGTTACAAGGAAATTGTCAGTCTGATCCTCGTTGAGATAACATCCTCTCATACCGTTGATAGACGCTTCATTAAGAAACTCTAGGCTTCCGTCCTCAAGAATATGATATGATTCAACACCAGCATCCGTGATTGAATATAAAGTCTTATTGTCGTGGGAAATACCTATATATGATGAATTGGTAATCTCAACCTTCTGCTTCTCAGTGAGTCTTCCATTCTTAAGATCTACATCGTAGATTCTGATTCCATACTTAGTGCCAAGACCTGATGTATAACTAGACACATAAGCAACATATTTATCTTTTCCAGCCATTGTTAGCCTTCCTCCTAGAACTATCCTATATATTTCACATTTTATCACACCAGTTTGAAACTTTAAATATAAAAAGTATTTGACTCTGCATTATTCTTTATTACAATAAAGTAGATTGAATAAATATAAATATAAGTAGGAGTACTACAAACAATGAGCAAAGACCTTATTACTCTTGAACATATTTCCAAATCATACGACGGTCAGATGATACTTGATGACCTGAGTCTTTCGATTTACGAAAATTCTTTTGTTACCCTGTTAGGTCCAAGTGGCTGTGGCAAAACTACCACACTCAGGATCATTGGAGGATTTGAAAAGCCTGATCAGGGACGTGTTATTTTCGACGGTCAGGATATCACAAATCTTGCGCCTAATAAAAGACAACTCAATACTGTATTTCAAAAATATGCTCTTTTTACACATATGACAATTGCTGAGAATATTGCTTTTGGTCTTAAGATCAAGAATAAATCAGACAGCTATATCAAGGATAAGATCAAATATGCCTTAAAGCTTGTCAATCTTGAAGGCTTTGAGAACAGAATGCCCGATTCATTATCAGGTGGTCAGCAACAGAGAATTGCCATAGCCAGAGCCATTGTCAATGAGCCAAAGGTTTTATTACTTGATGAGCCGCTTGGCGCACTGGATCTCAAGATGCGCCAGGACATGCAGTACGAGCTAAAAAGGCTCAAGGACGAGCTTGGCATTACTTTCATATATGTAACACACGATCAGGAAGAGGCCCTCACCATGTCTGACCACATTGTTGTAATGAATCAAGGGTACATTCAGCAGGAGGGATCTCCTGAGACAATTTATAATGAGCCTGAAAACGCCTTTGTTGCTGACTTTATCGGTGATAGCAACATCATCAGATCTACAATGATAAGAGATGAACTTGTTGATATTCTTGGCGCCAAATTTGCCTGTGTAGATAAGGGATTTGGTGAAAATAAGCCTGTCGATGTAGTAATACGTCCTGAAGATGTAGAACTTGTTGCCCCTGAGGCCGGTACTATAAGCGGCGTAGTAACAGATCTTACCTTCAAGGGTGTCCATTACGAGATGGATGTACAGGCAAATGGATATGAATGGCTTGTTCATTCAACCAGACTTTCTGAAGTTGGCAGCCATGTCGGCATTAAGGTTGATCCTTTTAATATTCAGATAATGAATGTTCCTGCTTCTGAGGATGAGGAGGCAATAAGTGAAACTGTTTAAAACAAGAAAAAGCGCAGGCCTTATGGCTTCTCCATATATTGCCTGGGCAATCATTTTCATAGTTGTACCACTGTGCATGGTCTTTTACTATGGCCTTACTAATTCAGATGGTGCTTTTACTTTAGATAATATAGCCACTATTATTAAGCCCGGTTACCTCAAGGCGCTTAAAAGATCGATCATCCTTGCGATCATCAGCACACTGGTGTGCTTTTTGCTGTCCTATCCTCTTGGAATGATACTTGCATCCATGAAACTTAAAAAGAATGCATATATAGTCACTTTATTCATTCTTCCTATGTGGATGAACTTTTTATTAAGGACACTTACATGGATGACTCTGCTTGAAGGAAAAGGTGTGATAAATACAGTTCTTGAATTCATGCACCTTCCTACACTTAACATTATTAATACAAACAGTGCGATCGTCCTTGGTATGGTATACAATTTCCTGCCATTCATGATCCTGCCTATTTATAATGCCCTTAACAGAATTGATGAAAATGTTATAAATGCCGCAAGGGACCTGGGCGCCGGAACAGTGCAGACATTCCTTAGGATTACACTTCCTCTTTCAATGCCCGGTATTCTCAGCGGAATCACAATGGTATTTATTCCTGCTCTGACAACTTTTGCTATTTCTACAATGCTTGGAGGATCAAAGATTCTGTTGATCGGCAACATTATTGAACAGGAATTCACTCAGCTCTATGACTGGCACCTTGGAAGCGGCCTTTCTATAGTGCTAATGATCTTTATCATTCTAAACATGATAATAGAAAACTTATCAGATAATGGAGGAAACAACTAAGATGAAAAAAGTTCTGGAGAGAATTTATCTTGCCATTATCCTGATCTTCATGTACGCTCCTATCCTGACTCTCATTGTGCTGTCATTTAATTCCAGCAAATCGAGAGCAAAATGGGGCGGTTTTACGCTGAACTGGTACATAAACCTCTTATCTGACGAAGCTGTTGCAAGCGCGCTATTTAATACTCTGTCGATTGCAGTACTTGCCACAGTCTTTTCTACCATCATTGGAACCTTTACCTGCATTGCTATGATTGGCTTATCATCCAAAATAAGATCAGCAATCATGGGTATAACCAATATTCCAATGATCAATGCAGATATAGTAACCGGTATTTCCCTGATGCTGTTATTCAGGTTCCTTCACATCAGTTCAGGATTTACTACTATTCTACTGGCTCATATAACTTTTAACATTCCTTTTGTAATGCTGAGCGTTATGCCAAGGGTCAAGAACATAAATTTCTATGTTTATGAGGCAGCACTTGATCTTGGAGCTTCAAGACCCTACGCCTTTATTAAGACTATTCTGCCCGACCTTGTACCCGGTATTATATCAGGTGCACTGATGGCCTTTACCATGTCACTTGATGACTTTATCATTACCTATTTTACAAAAGGCTCAGGTTTTGAAACATTGTCAACACTTATATATAACGAAGTAAAACGAGGCATTCAGCCTGAAATCTATGCCCTCTCTGCCCTTATCTTCATAGTAGTACTAGTTCTTCTCATGATTGTATACAGAGCACCACAGGCAAAGACTAAGGAGAAATAAAATGAGAAAAGGAATTGTATCATGTCTTTTGACAGCAGCGATTTTAACTCAGATTCTCACCGGCTGCGAGAAGAGTGATTATACTAAATATCCCAATGGTAAACTCTATGTTTATAACTGGGGTGAATATATTGATGAGGATGTAATAAGCCAATTTGAGGAAGAATACGGAATAGATGTTATCTACGATATGTTCGAGACCAATGAGATCATGTATGCCAAACTGGCCCAGGATAATTCTGCTTACGATGTAGTTTGTCCTTCCGATTACATGATTCAAAAGCTTATTGAAAACGACATGTTAAAAGAGCTTAACTTTGACAATATCCCTAATTCTGTAAATATCGGAAGCCAGTATTACGAACAGTCCAGAGATTTTGATCCGGAAAACAAATATTCAGTACCCTATTGTTGGGGAACTGTTGGTATTCTCTATAACAAGACTATGGTAGATGATGTAGTAGACAGTTGGGATATTCTCTGGGATTCAAAATACAACGGTCAAATACTGATGCAGGATTCTGTCAGAGATGCCATGATGGTTGCTCTTCTCAAAAATGGATATTCATTAAACACTACAGATCCTTCCGAGATTCAAATAGCAACTGATGATCTCATTAAGCAAAAGCCTCTGGTTCAGGCCTACGTTGTCGACCAGGTCAGAGATAAAATGATTGGCGGTGAGGCAGCCCTTGGAGTTATCTATTCAGGAGAAGCTATTTATACTGCAAGAGAGAACCCTGATCTTGTATATGTAGTTCCCAAGGAAGGAACAAATGTCTGGATTGATTCATGGGTTATCACCAAAGAATCAAAAAATGCAGAAAACGCTGAAAAATGGATTGATTTCATGTGCAGAGGTGATATAGCTCTCAAGAATTTCGAGTACATCACCTACTCCACTCCTAATGAAGTAGCTAAAGATAATATCGAGGATGAAGACATCAGAAATTCCAAGGTGGCATTCCCCGACCTTGATTCATTTCCTACTGAGTCCTACAAATATCTGGGCTATGACGCAGACAGACTCTATAATGACGCATGGATGGAAGTAAAATCCGCAGATTATTAATAATAAGCGAGTAGAAAAACAGTTATTTTTCTACTCGCTTTTTTATTTAAGTACATTCATGTCAACATTTCCACTTATTCCAGCGACATGTCCCTTTGAGGTATACTGCCACATATCGTATCTGGTTGCTCCATAAGTCGGAATATCTACATACTGAGCAAGCCATATCTGATTATCCAGAAAGGATGCAGTACTGATCCTATTCTCAAACCACAGCTTATTTGAGTAAATGCCGGTAGTATATCCGGCATTTTTTATTGTAGAAAGGAATGCTCTGCACACAGCATTTCTCTCTTCAACACTGATAGCATCTCCTCTTCCGTTGCTCTTCTCCACATCCAGATACACCGGCATCTGCAAGCTGTATCCGCTTAGCAGTTCCAGAACCATTGACGCCTCTTCTACAGCCTCTGCTTCATTAACAGCCTGTGTAAAAAAGTACACTCCTGTACTAATACCGGCACTCTGTGCTCCGGCCATATTAGTATAATAAAGCGGATCTATTACAAGGGCCCCTGAGCTTGATCCTCTATACCCACATCTTATGATGGCAAAATCAACTCCATCATTTTTTACGGCATTCCAATCTATAGTTCCATTGTGTTTGGATACATCTATGCCCTTAGAGCCGCTATGAGCTGCTATATATTGAGGGTCTGAAGCTATCGCAGGTGCAGTTGCAGGCGCTGGTGCTGTAATTGTTCCACCTTCAGCTCCCTTATAATCAGATTTAGAATTCTCTGCAGCCGCAGTTTCAGCTTCTATCTGTGCAAGAAGATCCTCTGCATCCTCTGACAGATCATCCTCCTGAAGTTCTGTAGCAGGCGCAGTCTCTGCCTGGCTATTGCCCTTATCAGTACTTACCGATATGTCAGTAGTCTGATCTGCGTCCTGAACCTTAGTATCTTCCTCTGCGACATTGATCTGAGATTCATCCTTGATCTCATCCTTAATATCAACTTTGGCATATTCAATAGAATCAGAGACAGTAATTGTCTGTGATTTATCTGCGTGATAATTTTTATTGTCTGAAGTTATGTCTGAAAGGAAAACAGTGTAATCTCCTGCTTCAACATATGGAATATAGATAATTCCATCCTTATCAGAATCAGTATAATCCATTGTCTTATTACTACTCTTAACTGTAACTGTAAAATTTACATCCGGTATAAGTTTATCAGAAGATGCATTTAACAGCTTGATCTTAAGGTCATCACGGATTGAACGAAGAGAAATATAAACCGCGATATCCTCCGGCTCTGAAATAGTATTCTCCCCTGTACTCTTTTCTTCTATTCCATTTTCCTGTCTTAGTTCATCTCCATCTATAAGCCCAAGATCCAGGGCTTCCAGATTTGATACAGACTGAAAAATAGAACTATTGTCGGTATCAGCTATATCTTCTGTATCATTATTGAAAGACATAATTAAAAACCCTACAGGAATAATTACCAGTAGGGCAAAAATTACAGTTATAAGTACTATCTGAGTTTTTTTATACATTGATCAATTACCTTTTTTATCCGCAAGCTTGGAATAGGACTTCCTATAATGCCTATTCATCTTGTAACTCTCCCAGAATGAAAGATAATGTCCTTCTCCATTACGCATAACAGCAATGTATGCTATGCAGCCCTTATCAAGCACGATTGCTACTGCCATTGCATCATCATAGGTTGAACCGACACAATAAGCACCATCGTTAAGCGAAAAAACTGCATTAACATTTTTCCTGATATTATGATAGCTCTGTCCATCCTTGCCATGCTCATTGCTCGGAACCTTAACGCTATATCCGATAAGCTGGGCAAAATCATCAAGAAGAGGTCTCATATGACTTGCTCTTCGAGATACAGTCATTACAGCTTCCGACTTATTGTGGACTATATATTTAACGTCAGGTCGTCTCTTGTAGATTTTCTCATGAATCTCTTTTACCCTGATTGGTGTATCAGGGCTGTCGTATACTATAACGCCGTTTTCAAGATGACTGTTATAGCCGGTACAAACTCCATGAGTCATGTCAGTCTTACAAACATCAACAAGAAAATTGTGACTTGCAACTTCCATTTTCTTGGCTTCAAATACTGCATCATCAGCTGTTGCTCCCATACAGATAGTTCCGTGATTGGCCATTATAAGGCCGTTAGCATCAGGAAATTTCTTAATAGTTTCAGCTACATTAGTTGCCAGTTTCTCAGTACCTGGAAGTGCATAAGGTGCCACCGGAATAACTACATCTGTATCATCAAAGTAAGTAAGAACCTTCTTAAGACCAAGCGTTCCGACGCATGAAGCATAAACCTGATGCGTGTGAACAATAAAATCTACATCCGGACGAGCCTTATAGCAGGCGGCATGTACAGCCTTCTCACTTGAAGGTAGCACATCCCCTTCATAAGATAAATCATTAATGTTCACCTTAACGATCATCTCAGGTGTAAGATCTTCGTATTTAATTCCGCTTGGTGTGATAAGAAAAGAACTATCATCAACCCTCTGGCTGATGTTACCCCATGTACGAACTAAAAGGCCTGCATCATGTAATTGCCTTGATACCTCAATAATGAGCTTTCTGGCCACAAGAAGCTCTTCATTAGTTGTTATTGCCATATTCCCAACAAACCCCAATTTCAAAAATTTTACTGCATTTTTTATCTTACTATTTTTGCTCTGTGATTTCCACCCAAAAAATCACATTCAGCCCCTTATCTGGCCATTTCCCACTATTCTGTATTTATAAGAAGTAAGCTCCTTAAGTCCCATTGGTCCTCTGGCATGGAGCTTTTGTGTACTGATTCCGATTTCGGCACCAAAGCCAAATTCAAAGCCATCTGTAAACCTGGTAGAGGCATTAACATAAACGCATGCTGCGTCAACTTCATTCAAAAACTTTTTGGCTGTCTCTTCATTTTCAGTAATGATAGCTTCTGAATGTCCTGTATTATATTTGTTGATATGTGAAATAGCCTCTGAAACATCAGATACAGTTTTAACAGAGATGATGTAGTCAAGATACTCTTTTCCAAAGTCTTCTTCATTTGCAGGAACAGCTCCAGTAAGAATTTCTCTCGCAGCAGCATCAGCTCTTACTTCTACATTCTTCTCTTTCATTGCAGCGCCAAATAATGGCAGAAACTTATCTTTGATGTCCTTGTGAACGACAAGGGATTCTGCAGCATTACAAACGCCAATTCTCTGGGTTTTGGCGTTGATGATGATAGGGATGGCTTTATCCAGATCTGCATCCTTATCTACATATATATGACAGTTTCCTGTACCTGTTTCAATTACAGGAATAGTTGAGTTTTCAACTACTGCGCTTATAAGTCTCGCGCTTCCTCTGGGAATCAGAACATCAACATATTCCTTCATCTGCATGAACTGTGTAGTGACAGCCCTGTCTGTGGCTTCTATTAACTGAACCGCATCTGGATTAATGTTCTCTTCTTTTAGCGCATCTCTTATGACAGTTGTAATAGCAATATTAGAATTTATTGCATCACTTCCGCCCTTTAGGATTACAGCGTTTCCGGATTTAAAGGTAAGTCCGAAAGCATCTGCAGTAACATTTGGCCTTGATTCGTATATTATTCCGATTACGCCAAACGGAACTCTTACCTTGGAAATTTCAAGTCCATTTGGCCTTACAAAGTGCTCTATTTCTGTTCCGATAGGATCTTCAAGCTCAGCAACCTGTCTAAGTCCCTCTGCCATGGCTTCAATACGTTTTCCGTCAAGTTTAAGCCTGTCCAGCATTCCCTGATGCATTCCATTAGAAAGGCCATTGTCATAGTCTTTTCTATTGGCTTCAATAATAAAATCGGTTCTCTTTACAAGTGCATCTGCCACGCTGATCAGCGCCTTATTCTTGGCCTGTGTGCTCAGCTTCTGTACTTCATACTTAACGTCTTTGGCTCTCCTGCAGATCTCTACTAATTCCATACCCTCTTCTCCTCACTGATCATCATTATTATCAATTCTTTCAAATACCTGTATCAAATCCTTGGACCACAGTTCATCTGCATCCCTTATTTCAAACTCTTCAAACTGACTTTCCTTCCCCTTTGTTATAACAATTGAATCGTTATCTATATGAACTGTAGTTTTGTACTTATTTGCAATAAGTTCATTTATAGAAGATGACTTATTAGAATCATATAATCCCTTTTTACCGTTTCCGCATATAATTCCGTCCACATGAACAGAATATCTTCTAAACATAAGTTGTATGGTATCTATGGAATAATAATTTGACGAGTAAACCCAAATGTCATAGCCATGAGTCTTCAAATATCTAAACAGAGCCGGAACACCAAGTCGTATTCTTTTCTGTGTTTTCCTGGCGATAACACCCTTTGTCTTTTCAACAAATTCATCATAAGGCGAGCGGAACACTACTTCATCAAGATCAAGTGTAACACGCTTGTCATGATCCGACCTCTCAAGTAAGTTCTTAATATCCTCTTCAAGCATCATATTGATGACTTTGACAGGCATTCTTTTAACGCCAACTTTAATAGCCGCGCCCCATCTATGATGCCCGTTTACTAGCATATATCCCTTAGGGTGAGTTTTCATGACAATGAGAGGCTCGATAACAGGAATCCTGTTAACATTCATTTTTTCCCTGATATTCCGTTCATATTCGCCCATAATACGATAACTGGGGCCTACATCAGGATAACAAAACTCATCATCAGGATTTGGATGAATATCTGTACATTTAGCATTATGAACAATTATTTTCTCAATAAAGCTTGAGTTTACAGGAATGTAGATATCTTTTTGCTCTTCCAAAGTTTTTTTCAGATATTCCTGAAACTCAGTATTATTCATAGCCATGGCAGATTCTCCTTTCGACAGTAAAAAAATTATCTGCTTTCTTTACTCATGCTTCTAGGTGATCCCCCATAATACTTCTTAAATACATTAGAGAAATAACTTACATCATTATAGCCGACTTTTTCTGCAATTGTCTGCAATTTTTCATCAGAAGAAGATAAAAGATGTTTGGCCTTCTGCATACGATACTGGGTAATATACTCTGTCAACGTCATGTTCATTTCACTTTTAAACATTTTGCGAAGATAAGTCTGGTTCACGCAAAGCTTTTCTGAAATATCAGAAATAGCCAGATTACTGTCTGCATAGTTTTCTTCTATATACAGCCTGGCTGCATTTGCAATGTCATAGGCTTTAGACTGTTTCTTGCCCTTCTCGAATTCAATCCTCTTCCGATACAAAAAAATGACATTGTCTTTCATTTCCTCAGAAGAAGTTGCATCCGCCATGAATTTTTCAGGCAAGAACCCTTCCCCATATATCTTATCAATAGAAAAACCGCTACTGATAATATTGGTCATGAGTATGCTTATGGCGCTGGTAAAAAGATTCATATCAGTAATCGATATTGTTGTATCAGCAGCATCCTTGTTCCTGTTTAGCTTCTCCCACATATCATTAAGAGCTTTTTCTGCATCATCTGCCTGAAGCGTCTCAATATCTTTATTAAGCCTGATGATGGCATCAAGTGATGAATACGAAATATTATCCTTGCTGCTCCTGATATCCCATAGCTGTCCATATTCCTTTTCTGCCAAAAAGCCAAGTGCTCTTTCATAAGCTTTTTTGACATCAAGCATTGTCTGTGCAGGAGAAAGAGCTATCGCACTGCCTATACCCAATTGATTTTTGACTATCTGAATTATATCAGCAAATTCATAACCCTTGTAACTATATATATCGGCTTCATTGTCAAATCTCATTAGCGTGACAATATTGTTTTCAAAGTCATGGAAGATGCTGAATTTGCCATCGATATCAAGTTTATCCGCAAGCATTCTGGCAATAAGGTTTTCCCAGTTTATAAGCTGTTCTCTGGAATCTGTCTCTTTGCCTGCAAAGGCTTTAGCATCAAATCTTATAAGGGCCAGAAGGTATCCGCCTTTTGCATCATTATCACCAAATACCTTTTTCTCTAGTTCTATCGCCCCACTGTCATCGTGAAGTCCCGCATATATCAGCGCTCTTAGTTCTTCGCTGTGCTCATCCTTTTGATTATCTGTACTTTCTACTACTTTTCCTATATTATCCTGTAGCTTTAAAAGTGAAAGGATAAGCTCCTCTTTTTCAAAAGGCTTGACTATATAGTCACAGACACCAAGTTTAACAGCCTTTCTGGCATATTCAAACTCATTATTACCTGTTATCAGGATCACAGAAATAGCAGGATAATCCCTGGTAATGCGCTCTGCAAGCTCAAGCCCGTTTATATAAGGCATAGTAATATCGGTAAGTACTACATCAGGATAAAACTCTTCTATTTTATCAAGTGCCTCTTTTCCATCATGAGCTTCACAGCAAATTTCAAAGCCATAAGAATTCCAATCAATACAGCCTCTTAAGTATTCAAGAAAAATAGGCATATCATCAACAATCATTATACGTATCACTTTTTATTCTCCGAATGGCAGTGTTATAACTATAGTAGTTCCTTCATTTTCATTACTTATGATTTTCGCGCCATACTCTTTTCCAAAATATAATCTTATTCTCTTGGCAACGCTATAAAGCCCAAAATGGCTTCCACCCTTTATAGAGTCATGGTCAGTTATTTCTGCTTCCTTGGCCATTTTCTTCTCTTCGCTGTCAAAACCTTCATCCTTGCCAAGAATATCATTTAATTTCATAAGTTCAGTCTCAGGTATTCCAATTCCATCGTCCGTAACAGTAAGTTCAACAGTGCTTCCTGCATGTTTTCCAGCTACGCAGATTTTTCCTTTCCCAGACTTATTCTTAATCCCATGATAAATAGCATTTTCTACTAGCGGCTGTAGCGTCATCTTGGGAATCTTTGAATCACAAATATCCTGACTTATATCTATTTCGTAGGTAAATTTATCTCCATAACGCATAGTCTGAAGATCAAGATAGTCCCTTATTATCTGGATTTCTCTTTCAATAGAAACTATCTCTTCGCTTCCCGACAAAGAATTCTTGTAATAGTCTGCAAGCTTATGCGTAACCCTTGCCGCTTCTTTACTGCGGTTCATCTCAATAAGCATTATTATAATATCTAAAGTATTATATAAAAAATGAGGCTTAACCTGTTCCTGAATAAGGGCAAGCTCGTATTCTCTTTTCTTTTTGGCTTCCTCATCAACCTGTTTTAATAGCTCTAAGTTTTTCTGCGTCATGTAGTTAAATATTCGTCCAAGACGTCCTATTTCGTCCTTGGTCCTGAATCTGAATCTGACGCTCATATCTCCTTCAGCAATCTGCTCTGCTCCATCGTGCAATACTTTTAGAGGCTTAGTAACAAAATTGGCAGAAAACCAGACTGATATTATCAGCAAAACTGCCGTAAAAGAACCTGTTGTGAGAATTATAAATTTCAGGTCTCTTCCTGTGACATTGAATTTATTTAGATTGGTTATGCCGACAACCGTCATGTTGTATTTATCTATAGCACTTTTGGACAGAAGGTAGGTTTCATTATTGTGTCTTATCAGCTTCTCCTTTGTCGTAAGAAGGCTTTCAATAAGTTCCTCATCTTCATATATATGGTCATTGGCATTTTCTTTTTTCATGATATTACCAAAGGAATCATAGAGAAAATAATAGCTTATTTCACTTTGAGAATTTTCTATGAGGTAATCCTTGTTCATGTTTATAAAAAGATAGCCCAAATGAGTTCCTGTTACAGTGCTGAGTACATGCTTGCCAAGAGTAATAACTTCTTTTCCCTCTCTGTAAAAAGGATTTTCCGAAATATCCATCATTACTGTCTTGCCACCGGCATCTGAAAGACCAAGAACATAACTTGAGTACTTGATATTAACACTCTCAGGATAAAAGGCCGGGTCAGTCGAATAAAAAGCTCCATTCCTGTCTATAAATACTATTGAAGTAATGCCATTATAGATGAGAAGTGACTGAGAAAGTTGACTGATCACCTTGTTATCTCTAGTTACCTGTTTCATAGACTTGTCATTATAGTAGCTGCCAAATTCTATAGTAAGGTTGTTAGAACAAAGTTCGCCATTCTGTAAGACCGAAGATAGTCTGTCTGACATAATACGGATGTTTTCTTCTATCTGTTTGTCAGCCCTTTGCATGATTGCTCTGTTATAGAAAAAAAGCATCAAAACAATCAGTACCACCATTGGAATAAGTGCCACCAGAATTGTTATTGATGCAAGCTTATACTTGATAGACATGTTACGGGCATGCTCTCTTCCTGAGCGCCTGCCCTTTGGAGTATACTCCTCCATGTCTCTCAGGCTCATTTTATTAAAATCTTTATTTTCCATATTTCATCTAGTTGTTATTTTTGCTCTTTTGCCAAAAAAGGCCTTGTTATATGAACATTAAAAAACTCAATAAGCGGTCCCATAAAAAATGCAGTGATGATCGTGCCAAATCCAACAATTGTAGGAATCTGCCTGATCTGTCCCCCGGCCATGAGGAAAAGACCTATTCCTATAGCAATGCATACGAGATCAGTCATGATCCTGACATACTGAAATTTACCTTTTTTCCAGGTGTTAACAATAATAAGAGCAACCGCATCATATGTTGACACGCCAAGGTCAGCTGTCATATAAAATGCCGATCCAAAGCAAAGAATAACAACACCGATAATGAGACAGCAAACTCTGACAGCTATCCCCGGCTCAACTATAACAGTACCCAGAAACTCATAAGTAAACTGAGTAATGTAACCAAGCAGGAACAAATTTATGAAAGTTGCTATTCCGATATAATGCCTGTCAAAAATAAGAGCAAATAATAACATCACCGCATTGGCGATCACATAAAGAGTACCGAATTTGATTGGAACAAGGTAATCAAGTCCTGCCATAAAAGACTGAAAAGGGTCAACACCAAGTGCAGCTATCTTGAAGATGCCAACGCTTATTGCACATGTAATAACTCCAAACAGTGACATACCAATGCGTTTTTTTAGTGATTTATTCATAATATGTTATTCTCCGTAGGTTTTATCTAACTAGTATAACATATTATCATCCCTTAACGGCGCCGCCAATAGTCATTGCGCTTTCAACCTGTTCAGAGAATATTGAATAGACAATTATTGCAGGAAAAGAAGCAATTACCATTGTTGCACCCATTCCTCCCCAGTCAGTCGTAAATTCTCCCTGGAAGAACAACACTCCAAGAGGAAGTGTCTTGAGCTCCGGAATACTTCCTACCACAACATTCGCCAGAATAAATTCATTCCAGGCATTTAGAAATATGTATATCACAAGTGTTACAGTAGCCGGTCTGACCAGGGGCTCAATTATCATAAAAAATGTCTGATAAATATTAGCTCCATCCATACAGGCTGCCTCTTCAAGCTCCATAGGAATTCCCTTAAAGAAACCGTAGTATACCATGCATGCAAAAGCAAGGTTAATAGCTATATACGGAAAAATCAGCGACCATCTTGTCCCCATAAGATTAAACTTCTGAACCACTTTAACTACAGGGATCATTATGGCCTGAACCGGAATAAACATTCCAAGTCCCAAAAAGAGCCTTGTGAAGGTCTTAAGCTTCCATACCATTCTGCTTGTAGCATAGGAAAATAAAAGCGCACTGAAAATAGTTATAGCTACAGTTCCAACAGAAACAAGTAAACTGTTCATGAAATACAAAGGTACATCATACTTGGTCCAGGCTGTAATATAGTTTTCATAATGTAACGGCCATGGAAAACCAAAAGGATTTGTTACAAATATTTCCTGATTGGTCTTAAATGAATAAAAGAGCATCCATATCAGAGGATACAGCGAAAAAGCCGCGTAGATCCAGCAAAATGCAACAAATATATAATGCAGTGTTTTATTAGAACTTTCTTTACGCATTGCGCTTCCTCCTTGCTTTTTCTTCTTCCTTTTTCTGGTCTCTGTCTCTGAAAATAAAGTTGATCACCAGCATTACAAGCATACATTCAAGAACCATGATTGACGCCGCTGAAAGGCCGTATCCATAGTTACTCTTTTTAAATGCAGCATTGTACATCATATATGTAAGTGTAAATGTCGATTTGTTAGGGCCTCCGCCAGTCAGGATATTCATCTCAGTAAAGGCCTTGATACCACCCGTAAGTGAAATGATAAGACAGAACTTATAAGTCTCAGCAAGAAGCGGGATTGTAATCTTCATATGTGCCTTAACATTTGAACATCCATCAATTCTTGCAGCCTCATAATAATCAGAAGGGATAGACTTGATACCTGCTACTATAAGAGCGAACTGATATCCCATCCACTGCCAGGCATTTACAAATGCTATTACATAAATCGCTCTGTATCTGTCTCCGAGCCAGTTCTGCTTAAAATCAGAGCCTGCGACTTCAAAGAGTTTGTTAAGAAGTCCCTCTCCGCTTAAGATAGCGCTCCATAACTGGCATACAACTGTTACAGAGAGGATAACAGGAATAAAATATGCAACTCTCAGGAATTTTCTGCCTTTCATCTTCTTATCAGAAATTGTAATTGCAAAAATAGTTGCAAACAGCATCTGATAAACGGTTATTACTATCGCAAAGATGATCTGGTTTCTGTTTGATGTAAAGAAAACTCTATCTGTGAACAGGTCTATGTAGTTCTTAAGTCCTGTAAAATTCGGAATTGTAAGACCATTCCAATCCGTAAAACTATATGCGAATACCTGAATGATCGGAATAAAATCAAATGTGATAAAGATTACAAGTGCCGGCAATATAAATAGTAATATAGCCAGTTTATTTCCCATGTATTTTTTCATGGTTTTTCTCCCATTATTAGTGCTGTGTTAGTTAGTATGAGCTTGCAACATATTTTGTGCGGGGTCAGCAGATATAACCCCTTATTCTGCCATACCCCGCACTTATGTAACCCTTCTCTAAAAAGTTATTACCCTAGTTAATATCATTCCATTGTATCTTCAATATCCTGAATAAATTCATCAGCTGAGAACTGTCCTGAAACAAGTCCCTGTGACTCTGACTGAATTGCATCATTGAATGTTGAGTTTGTAAGTCCCCATGTAAACTTTGTTGTTGCTGTAATAGAAGGAAGTGTATCTGAAAGCTTCTTCATCATTGCAGGATATTCTGAGTCTGGTTCTTTTCCTGTATCAATAGCAACAAGTGGATTGTGTCTGTACATAACCTTTGCTTCACAGTACTTCTCTGTAATGAACTCAGCAACCTCTGCTGCAAGCTGCGCATTTTCTGAATCAGGATTTACTGCAAAACCTGAAGCTGAACCACCGCCTGAAAATACTGCTTTGCCAGCTTCATAGGAGGCAGCATCTTCTGCAGGGTAGAACATCCAGTCAACATCATCACCAAGTGTCTTAGTTGCGTCCTCAATGTACCACTGTCCGTTAATGAACATAGCAGCCTGGCCTGAAAGGAACTTCTCTGAAGCCTGGTCATAATTAGTTGTTGTAGCATCTTCCTG
Organism: Butyrivibrio proteoclasticus B316; assembly: GCF_000145035.1. Taxonomy (NCBI): domain Bacteria; kingdom Bacillati; phylum Bacillota; class Clostridia; order Lachnospirales; family Lachnospiraceae; genus Butyrivibrio; species Butyrivibrio proteoclasticus. The sequence goes on along the minus strand of NC_014387.1, from coordinate 1,639,504 downwards.
ATAAAGGCCTGCTGCTACGAGTTCTTCCATCTTTTTGGCAGCATTTACATAACCTTCATCTGTGATGTTTGCCTTACCCTCATCAAGAGCTTTGATTCCGCCCTCTGCATATCTGGTAGCAATTACGTCATAGGCAGCAGCTGTATTCCAGCCCTCCTGACCAAAAAGTGCAAGAGGTGTGATTCCCTTAGACTTGAATACTTCAATGCAGTTAAGAAGATCATCATAGGTCTCAGGTATTTCAAGGTTGTTCTCAGCAAAAAGAGCTTTATTGTAATACCAAAGAACATATTCCTGTCCAGAGAATGGGAAAGCATAAATGTTTCCATCTTCTGCATAAGCAAGATCCTTGTTTGCATCATAAAGCTTATCAAGAAATCCTGTAGACTGAGCTACGTCGTTGAGTACCATGATCTGGTTTGACTCGCGGAATGTATTGATAATATCTGTACTTGCCTGATAGATATCAGGGAGCTGTCCTGTAGCTGCAAGAGTCTTAAGCGTTTGACCATCGTCCTGAGCCTGTACAATAAGGTTTAATTCTACATTTGGATAAGCCTCTGCAAGCTGCTCTACAGCATAATCATAAGGAACCTTTGTATCGTCGTCTGCATACTGTGTGTAAATTGAAAGTGTAACCTTGTCCCCGGAAGCTTCTGCTGTTGTATCAGCGGCTTTCTCTTCTGTCTTTGCTTCCTCTGTCTTTGCTTCTTCTGTCTTGGTCTCGGCAGCAGGCGTGTCACTTCCGGCATTTGATGGAGCCTGTGAACCACAGCCCATAATGGTTGTAGCTGCTACTGTCAGACAAACAAGAGTACTAAGAATTCTCTTTTTCATAATAAAAAACCCTTCCCTTCTCAAAATGAGTTAAGTTAAGTGACGAGGCGACTTAGGAAACTCATCACTTGATTACAGTACTCATTATAGGAAAGAAAGAGTATATAAAAAATGGAATATTCAAAATTGTTTTTGTAAATTTTAAAAAAGAATACAACTTAATATAAAAAATACAGTTTCTGAGAGAATCAAATATTCTATATGATTTCGAACTCTGTGATTATTTTATCCGGCTTAACATCATGTTCATCCAAAAGCTCACAGGGGAACTCATCAGAACTGCCATTTTCTGAGCCTTCATACAGCTGACAGTCAAAAGCCAGAGCTATTTTTTTGAAAGTGGAATGATCAGATAAAAAAGTATCATAAAAGCCCCCGCCATAGCCGATACGGTTTCTGCTTCTATCAAAAACAACTCCAGGCATAACAACAAGACTATTAAGTCCGCTATCCTTACATATTACAGATTTATCCGTAATTAAGGGTTCTCGAATTCCATAATAACCTTTGACAAAATCATCCGGATTCTCAATCTTAACAAATGTCATTTGACGGCTTTTTTTATCTGTAACCTTAGGGCAAAAGACATTTTTTCCTTTGGAAAGCGCATCTTTAATAATACCATCTGTGATCACTTCATTTCTCATAGATGCATAAATCAGAACGTTCTCAGCCTCTGAATATTCGGAGGTTTCAATCAGACTCTCCTTTATAGACATGCTTTTTTTACTAATTTCTTCTTTAGAAAGAGAGTCTCTTTTCTCTATTATTTTTTTCCTGATTGTTGTTTTATCAATATTCATAATGTATATGCCACGATCATGGAAGCAAGAAAAGCTCCCTGTGCAAGCGTATTGCAAATCTCCTCTATCCAGTTTGAGCTTGCTTTTACACTATCAAGTTTTCTTGAACACATGATCATTCCAAATAAACCAATAAATGAAACAGTAAGAAGAACCAAGGGAATAAAATGTGCCATAGCCGCAAAGAAAGCCCTTCCGCTGCCTGTTATTGCCCCCACTGCCACTCCTGCAATTATTAAAATAAACCCTGCAGGCATGCCTATTCTCATCTGCATAAAAAGAGGCCATATATTCTTATTCATGACAACTACTATTATTTTCCACACGACTTTGAGAATTCCGGCTATAAAACAAATTATACCACCTATAAGAATGGGTATGCTCGATGTCATTCTCCATAATAATAAGCATGCAGCTCCAAAAAGGAAAACCGGGATAGCATCAAAAAGCGCAAGCCCAAGAGTATAGTCCTCAGGAATTATATCTTTATTCATAGACCTAACCTCAATTTATTAGATATTCTGCGCTGCAATGAACTCTGCAACTTTCATGCCGTCCATGGCAGCAGACATGATCCCTCCTGCGTAACCAGCTCCTTCACCACAAGGATACAAGCCGCGAACATTAACAGACTGGCATGTGTCATCCCTGTTTATGCGAACAGGTGAAGATGTTCTTGATTCAACACCGGATACAAGGGCTCCGTCGCTGTTATAGCCTTTTATGATCCTGCCAAACTTTTCCATTCCCTCGACAAAAGCTGTATTAAGATCAGTTGGAAGAATAGTGTGAACATCAGCAAATACATATTCTCCGCACATATTTGGAGTATTCTTCTTGCCATCAGCAAAAGCAATAACCTGAGGTATCACATGAGCATCATTGCAATCACTTTCAGCCTTATCGGTGCCACACGCTTTTGTTTCTACATCAATTGCCTTTTTGAAATCTCCGTAGAATTCTACCGGAATCTTACCTTTTCCAAGTTCATAAGCCTTTTTCTCAAGTCTTCTCTGGAACTCAACACCTGATAAAACATCTTCACTGCCAAAATCTCTAGGATCAACGGTAATGATTATGGCAGAATTAGCATTTTTGCCATCACGCCTGCTGTAACTCATTCCATTAACAGCAAGCATGCCTTCCTCGGATGAAGCATTTACAACGTATCCTCCGGGACACATGCAAAATGAATAGACTCCTCTTCCTGCATCTGTGGTTGCAGTAAGCTTATATGGAGCAGCCATTAGTCCATCTGGCTTTTCCTGACCATATTGCGATAAATTGATAAGCTCCTGAGGATGCTCAACTCTAAATCCAACCGCAAAAGGCTTGGGCTCCATATTGACTTTCTTATCCTTTAGCATGTAGAAGGTATCTCTTGCACTATGTCCTATGGCAAGTACAACTTTGTTGCATTTAATTATTTGTTCTGACCCGGGATTATCAGTATTAGTATGGTCTTCATCATTTTGGCATAAAGACATATACTTAACACCGATAACATGGTCACCACTTGTAAGTATATCAACTACCTGACTGTTAAAATGGACTTCGCCTCCACATGCTATAATCTTTTCCCTTATATTCCTGACAACATTTCTAAGAATATCTGTTCCAATATGTGGCTTGGCTTCATAAAGAATATCTTCATTAGCACCGTTTTCTACAAATATCCTAAGCGCTTCTCTTCCTCTTCCATCCTTATCCTTGACCATGGTATTAAGCTTACCGTCTGAGAATGTTCCAGCTCCTCCTTCTCCAAACTGGACATTTGTTGATGTATTAAGCTCTCCTGTTTTCCAGAAATGCTCTACAATTCTGGTTCTTTCATCAACATCTGCGCCTCTCTCAAGGAGTATTGGCTTATAACCATTCATAGCCAGCATATATCCGCAAAATAGTCCTGCCGGCCCAGCGCCTACTATTACAACCTTATTGCTGTTTTTGTTATTATCCTTATTAACATTGCCATTTTGTTCATATACATGTGTAGCATTTTCGAGAGCTTCCGCTTCTGTAAAACTCTCTCCTATAACTTTTCTTCTAATTTCAACCTGCTCTGAAAAGCTATATCCTTTATCAGCAATTACACTTACGTTTTTGTCTCTGCACTTCTTAACTACGACATTCTCATCGCAGCCCTTAAGCGCCACATCCACCATATATATATGGAAAATATCAGGCTTCTTCCTAGCGTCAATGGAATGCCTGATAATCTCGAATTTCTCTATATTCTTTTCATTTATTCTAAGACTCTTACAAGCTTTTTTTGTTAGAATACTTCTTAATTCATTAGAATCATGATATTTCCCATCATGCTGTATTTTAATCTGATTTATTCTAATCATATCTAATCCTTTCGTAAGGCTTTGCACAAGTGGCTGCGCCGGAAGAATGTATACTCGAATCGATTTCGGTGCTACAGAGCAAAGACCATAAACCTCAAGTGCCTATGCACGCAGAGGTTTAGCCTTGGGCTTTGCGTCGTGCCCAGCACCGCAAGAGTCGAGATACATTCTCTGGTGCCCCCTTGCATCGTAACCTTCTGCGTAGCCATTACAATGAAGCTACAGTCCCTGCTATGCTTCCGCTGGTGAAAGCCCACTGAAGATTATATCCTCCGCACCTGCCATCAACATCTAATAATTCTCCAATTACAAATATTCCATGGTGATCATTAACAGCCATATCATCCTTGATATCACCAAGGCTGACTCCTCCGGAAGTAACCTGTGCCTGCTGATAGCCATAGCTCTCTGACAATTTGATCCTGTAATTCCTGTACGCATTAAAAATGCTCAGAACCATACTCTCTGAAATATTCTTCATCTTCATGGAAGCACTCATTTTCATTCGAGATACTATCATGTCATTTATATTACTATTGTAAAAACCGTTAAGAAATTCCTTAAGGCTTCTGTCATCGCGAAGTCTCAGCATTTCTTTTTCCAAAGACAAAAAGTCCTCGTCATCATAGTCAGGGAAGAAGTTAATAGAAGCATATATAGGTTTACCTTCAGCAAGAAACTTAACAATCTTACTGCTGGCCTGCATAACAGGAATTCCTGAAATACCATCTCTGGTAAACTGAAGCTCTCCATATTCAACGGCCAGTGCCTCTGTACCCAGCATAAAGGAAATCTCAGCAGTACAGCGAACTCCGTTTTCAGGCATCTGCTCATTCTGGTCACATTTAAAACCTACAAGTGCCGGATAAGTATCCTTGATATTCATACCAAGCTGTTTGCAAATATAGTATCCATCACCGGTAGACATAGTACTCTTAGCTCCGCTAAGAGAACCGGTGGCTAGAATAACTCTGTCTGCTTCATAGGAATTGAGATTTGTTACAACAGTATATTTTTCGAGTTTGTTGTCTATTTTGGCTCCTCTTGTAAGAACAGCCTCTATCTGTCTGGCATCAAGTGCCTTATCATCAGGTTCTGATCCGCTTATCTTAACTGACTTGACCTGCTCCCCATAAATAACCTTAACGCCCAGTCTCCTGATCTCATTTTCGAAAGCTGTAACAACAGTTCCAGCCTGCCCTGATACGGGATAAAGATAGCCGTCCTCGCTTTTGATAACAATGCCCAGAGATTTAAAAAAATTAATAACGTCAAGGACACCATAAACAGACAACCACTGTTTCATTCTCTTCTCTGCAGAAAGGTTGTACATTTTTTCGTTCATATTAAGATTTGATAAGTTACATCTTCCATTTCCGGTCATGGAAAGTTTCTTACCAAGCTGTGTGTTCTTCTCAATTATAGTGACATCAGCACCGTTTCTGGCAGCATAAATTGCAGCACACATTCCAGCTGCACCGCCACCGGCAACAATTATTTTTTTACCCAAAATTATTCCTCATAAAAGCTATCATGTTGTACTCTGGACGAAAACGAAATGAAAAATCTCCCTAAAGGAACAGTTTCAAGCTCATGTGTTCTAATTCCTCTAAGTACAACCATCAATAAAACATAGATAATCGCAAAAACAATTACACTGATCAGTAATGTCAGTATTTCACCTATAACATTGATCAATATTCTGTCGAGTGCAAGCAGAATAAGCCCTGCTACCCCGGATGCAAGAAATGGTATTCCAATGTTTAAAAGAATATTGGAATGTAATTTGAGCATCTTGAGTATCATAAACATACACATAATATCATAAATTAAGAAAGTGACAATCTCAGAAATGATTATAGTATATAGATCATGACCAAGGACAATTGACAATAGAACCAATAAGCCAATATGCACAGCCCATCCCACAGTCAGATTGATCGTAGTAAGAAGCTTCTTACCCATATGATTAAGAAGCCATGATACCAATACTCCGATAGACAAAAGAACTATCAAAATAGCCGCCAACCTGAAAATAGCGCTGATCTCACTGGTACTCTTTTCGAATATTGCAACCTGAATGGTATCAGCCAGAACAAAAATAGCTGTAAATACCGGTATAAGAAGCATGTAAGTAAAATGTAGAAGCTTCTTTAATCTGTCTCTTGCTCCCTCAATCTCATCTCTCTCAATTCTTGCCATTACTCTATTCCAGGATTTGACAAATGGAATGCAGCATAAGAATGCTACAAGAATAACGAAAGATACTATACGACCGCCATATGCCCCAAAGGCACCAATCATGGCATCATTATTTCCATCCTTCATCTGTAGAAAATTAAAAAACAAATTGTCAACAAGAAGCATTAAAAGGGCTGATGCATATAAATACTCAATCGGTCTTATGCTGGTATAGACGTCATTTTTATTATCAAGGTATCTTGGAGCACCATTTTTTACTATTTCAGCAATTTCTTTTTTCCTAAGCGAATAACTAATGATAATCTGAAGCAGACCTATAAACGAACCTATAAGAAGGCCAAGCATCATGCCGGAAGCCCCATAGATTGCGCTATACTCATCTCCGTGGAACAGATCATTAACTTTTTTGCCATAACTATACATGATCCCGGAAATAATTCCGCCGGAAACAAAAGAAGTTACGGATATAAGAAGATCAGAAATAACTATTGGTCTGGTATATCCAAGTCCCTGAAGATAGCCGCGAAGAACGCCCTGGGGACATAATAAAATCAGACTGACTGCTACTACTATCAGCTGAAAATAAGCTTTGCCTGATCCAAGCAGATTCCTTGCAAAATTAAAGCTCCCAAAACCGATAAGCACAGCAAGAATAATCCCCGCCACAGAAAACATTCTCATTGATCTCTTCATATTTGTCTCAGCATTTAAAAACTGAGATCTTCTGGCGCGAAGCCTGACCATAACATAAACTGACTTCTGAGCAGCCAAAACAAATGAAATATATAGTAAAAAGAAAAGAGTATTGGGAACACAACAAAAGCCTGCTCCCATATCCCCAAATATTCTCACTGATATAATGTTAAATAACATCATAATGCAAATGGACCAAAAGACAGTAGACGTGAGTATATCCGGCCTGATCCTCTTTTCCTCAGTGTAGGTCTTCATACAAAACTCCCCTAAACAAAATTAGTCTCTGGTAATGCCAAGATATGTCAGAATATCATTCTGTTTGCCTTCCATAACAGCAGCTTCCTGCTCCTCCATATGATCATATCCGCATAAATGAAGCATACTGTGAGCCACAAGGAACGCAAATTCACGCTTCTCTGAATGTCCGTATTCAAGAGCCTGCGATCTCACTCTGTTAACATTGATGACAATATCCCCAAAACTTATATTACCTGTATCAGGATTAAGCAGATCAACCTTCTGTTCCCCATCAATTACAGAAAAATCCCCAGGTTCATCATAGCTTACGTTAGGAAAAGACAATACATCAGTAGGGCTGTCAATCTGTCTGAACTCATTATTGATTTCTCTGATACCTTCATCGTCAGTAATCGTAAGACTTATTTCCACTTCATAAGGGCATTTTTCTTCATCAAGAACTGCCTGTGCAACTGTTCTCCCAAGCTCTTCAATATCAAAGTCAAAGCTTGCGTCAACCTCATTTTCAACGCAAAAAGTCATAATATAGCTTCTCCTTTTTAAGTATTTTCTTCATCTGGTCATATTCTCTAAAGGTAATGTCACTGTTTTTGAGTTCTCCGTCAGCTTCCTTTTTATCAAAAACCTTATCGATAAGCTGATCATAATCTATCTTGGCATCTTTATTCTTCTTGATAAGATACATGATAGAAGAAATAACTGTTTCTGTAAGGCTGATAGTAAGAGCCTCCTTGGATCTGACTGCACTAGAAGACGGTTCAATATATTCATGTAAAAGAGCCACCGCCTCATCAGGAAAATGATGTTCTTCATAAACATGCTTAACACTTTCCCAATCCTTAGAACCATCAAGCTTTCCTATTCTGTGATAATAGGAACAGTTCTTGATAGCTCTGGCATTAAAACCAAGTCCTATTGCTATTCTCTCAGCCAGATATGCTGTATGGATAGCCTTATAGTATTCATCCTTATCATAGTCCTTGAGCTTAACCAAAAGTGGATATTCTGTATCATTGATATCCATATACATGTCATTGGACTTTCTGATAATATACACGCCAAACATATTCAAAAATATGAGCAGTATGATAAGATTCAGCATCAGATTCAAAATAGGCAGGATCAGGATGTTTATTGATAAAGTCCTGTTCTGAAATAAAACATTAAATGCAACCAAAAGAACTGCCTGCATCATGAGCGAAATAGCTACAGGCAAACCGATTGAAGTATTCTCCTTAAGGTCTCTGAAAAGAGAAAGTGCCACAGCTCCTGCAAGAACATACATAAAAAGCTCGCCATAGCTGCCGTTTCCTTCAAGCATCACTGATATAGTAACAAGTCCAACGCCGGAAACAAGCCCAATCTCTGTATTGGAGAACAAACCAAGAATAACAAACAAAGACATATATGGCCAAAACTGATTAGGTACAAATCCTAAAACACATGCCATAACAGTAAAAACAGCATATGATAAGATAAATCTGTCTTTATGTCTGAAATTATCGTAGGAAAAGCCCTTATCACCTCTGCCTATGGCGTCCATAAGCATAAAGATAACAGTTCCTGTTATGATAAGAGATACAATAGTATTTCTCAAAATTGCTTCATAGCTCTTTTCCCCTAACAGAGAAAAGATAAATACGCATAAACCGGTAAGCAAGAACAGTCCGCCATAATATAATTTGAGTTTAAGTTCTACCTTATTCTCACTTTCCATCTCTTGTTCTTCTCTCCAATTTCTGAATAGATTTCTTTTTCTGCTTGTTAGCGGCCTTCTTCTCATAATCCTCATAGGCCTTAACAATTTTCTGAACAAGAGGATGTCTGACAACATCACTGCTGGTCAATGTACAGAATGCAATATCATCAATTCCCTTAAGAACGCTCTCTGCAACGTCAAGTCCTGATCTGGTATCAGGAGCAAGATCTTTCTGTGTAGCATCACCAGTGATGATAACCTTAGAGCCAAAACCAATTCTGGTAAGGAACATCTTCATCTGAGCAGGAGTCGTATTCTGTGCTTCATCCAAAATGATAAAAGCATTATCAAGAGTTCGTCCTCTCATATAGGCAAGAGGAGCAACCTCAATGAGGCCTTTTTCCATATTCTTGATGAAATTCTCTGTTCCCATTATCTGATATAAAGCATCATATAAAGGACGAAGATATGGATCCACCTTGCTCTGAAGATCTCCTGGCAAAAAGCCGAGCTTCTCACCGGCTTCTATGGCAGGTCTTGTCAAAATGATCCTACTGACCTCTTCTCTCTGAAAAGCAGTAATAGCCATGGCCATGGCAAGATAAGTTTTTCCTGTTCCGGCTGGTCCAAGACCAAATACGATCATCTTATTTCTAATAGCATCTATGTATTTTTTCTGTCCCAAGGTCTTGGGTTTGATAGGTTTACCTGAAATAGTATGACAAATAACGTCCCTGTCTATATCTACAAGAACGTTTTCACTAAGATTTTCTTTGGTCCTGACAGAATCTTCTTTTAAAGAAATTGCATAATCGACACTCTGCTCTTCAATGCTGGTGCCTCGCCTGGATAACTGAACAAGCTCTCTGATAATACCTGAAGCTTTACCTGCGCTTTCCTTGTCACCAATTATATGAAGCTCACCATTTCGGTCTATAATCTCTACATGTAAGCTCTTCTCAATCTTACGTATATAGGTATCATTTCCCCCAAAAATATTCCTCTCATCATCAGCAGTAAGTGCTAATGACAACTCTGTAATTTCACTCATTTAAAAATCCCCAATTATTTATGATATGGTTCACCGCGATTAATACGATATCCCCTGTAAATTTGTTCTAAGAGTATCACTCGCATCATCTGGTGAGGAAAGGTCATGTCTGAGAAACTGATCTGACTATGAGCTTTGGAAAGAACTGACTCATGAATGCCAAGTGAGCCTCCAATAATAAACTGAATATGGCTAACTCCGGATACTCCTTTATCTGCAATAAACTCAGCAAAGCCTTCAGAAGAATACTTTTTGCCACCTATTGCAAGGGCGCATACATACGCTCCTGGATCAATATTCTGGAGAATTCTCTCTCCCTCTTTTTTCTTGATCTGATCCTCTATGGCAGGAGGTGCATTGTCAGGGGTCTTCTCATCCTGAACCTCTATGATATTTATTTTACAATACCTGGACAATCTTTTGGAATACTCTGCAATAGCATCATTCCAATATTTTTCCTTGATCTTGCCCACGCAAATAATACTTATTGTACTCATTTAGTTATAGAACCACCTGTAATAATACCAAGAACACGATTATCCGTAGCTTTATTTTTGACCATCCAGACATGATTATCAGCATTTTCTCTTTCACTTAGAACCGCAATCCTGCCTTTACTGTCTTCTGCAGTATTAAGAACCTGTACCCAGTTACCCATGTCGCAGGTTCCGATCCATTCCTTAGTGTCATAATTCTTATCAACAGTAATAATGTACTGTTCACCGTTGTAATAGCCATTTGCAAAGTATCCAATAGCATTCTGCAGATACAGATCAGCATCATTCATATAATCCTGATTATAATCATAATGCTCCTGCCCATGCCCGTTTGGCATATCATCCAGCCACTCACCAAAGTACATATGCTCTGTTACTACGTACTGGCTATAAGAAGGATAAAAAGAAATCCATTTGCCGTCTCCAGATCTCACTCCATCCTTCCAGTGTCCATAATAATACTGATCATCAGCATAAACAGCAATTCCAATTCCATCGGGCTGACCGTTCCCATTCACTTCACCGTGGTAGTAAAAATCCTTGGTTCCGTCTAATGAAAAAGACATAGCTTCAAATCTCTCAAGATGTGCAAGGTCACGAACCGCCTCTTCATTACCGTCTGCAAAATATGCCATCATCTCCTGAAGCTGAGCGTCAGTGTCATATTTGATCTTCTTATAAACATCTTTAAGTACAGCGCTCTTAGTCTCATAGAAACTATTGCCGGAAACTGTTCCCTTTTTGGCATTGACATACTCCGAATAAGGAACTACTGATGTGCTCTCAGTTGCAGCATCATCAGATACGCCCTCAGATGAAGCATCGCTTGCAGCCTGACTGCCCTCTGCAAGGTCTGAGGCATATTTTGTTATATTATCACTTAAAGCCTGCTCATCTGATTTAGAATCCTTGCCTGATAAAGCAAGAAATAAAATCAGAATAAGTAGTATAAGCCCTGCTATTCCGGCAGTTATTGCAATTTTGATTTTTTCTTCTCTCTCCATATCCACACTCCAAACATTTCTTATTGTATCACATTCTCGTAAAAACCACAGTATTATGCCTCACAGAATGAATATATAATATAATACTACCTGCAAATTCTTAAGATTTACCATCGAAATTTCTTAAGATTTTATGTATATCGTTTTTTCGTTATCATTGTTTCATTCTGCAGTACATAATAGAGCAATTTCTATAGAATAAAATAAGATGTCTAAAACAGACATCTTATTTTGGTTTTTATTCATATATGTACTTCAAATTATTTGTTTGAAAGATATTCATCGATACCCTTAGCAGCTGCCTTACCTGCACCCATGGCAAGAATAACAGTTGCAGCTCCTGTAACTGCATCTCCGCCTGCAAATACTCCGGGCTTAGAAGTCTGTCCGTTTTCTTCCTGAGCAACAATACACTTTCTGCGGTTAACATCAAGTCCTTTTGTTGTAGAAGAAATAAGCGGATTAGGTGATGTACCAAGTGACATTATTACGGCATCACATTCAATGTCAAATTCAGAACCAGGAACCTCAACAGGGCTTCTTCTTCCTGATTCATCAGGCTCACCAAGCTCCATCCTGATACATGTGATTCCTGTAACCCATCCATTCTCGTCAGCATGGATTTCAACAGGGTTTGTAAGAAGATCAAAAATGATTCCTTCTTCCTTGGCATGTCCAACTTCTTCCTTACGAGCAGGAAGCTCTTCCTCACCACGACGATAAACTACATGTACCTCTGCTCCAAGACGAAGCGCTGTTCTTGCAGCATCCATTGCAACGTTACCGCCGCCGACAACTACGCACTTCTTAGGTCTCATGATAGGAGTTCTGGAATTCTCATCAAATGCTTTCATAAGATTGCTTCTTGTGAGGAACTCATTGGCAGAAAATACACCCATAGCCTGTTCACCAGGAATATTCATAAATCTTGGAAGTCCCGCACCTGATCCGATAAATACAGCCTCGAAGCCCTCTTTTTCCATAAGATCATCTATAGTTACTGACTTACCAACAACTACATCAGTCTCAAGCTTAACTCCAAGGGACTTAACATTCTCAATTTCTTTTTTAACAACTGCTTCCTTAGGAAGACGGAATTCAGGAATACCGTAAACAAGAACTCCACCTGCTTCATGAAGAGCCTCAAAAATGGTAACATCATAACCCATTTTAGCAAGGTCTCCGGCACATGTAAGTCCTGAAGGGCCTGAACCAATAATAGCAACCTTCTTACCCTTCTTCTCCTTGGCGCCTTCCGGCTTAATTCCAAGTTCTCTGGCAGTATCAGCAACGTATCTCTCAAGCTTACCGATGGAAACAGCATCGCCCTTGATACCTCTTACACACTGGCCTTCACACTGGCTCTCCTGTGGGCAAACACGTCCACATACTGCAGGAAGTGCGCTTGACTTACTAATAGTCTGGTAAGCGCCTTCTACATCGCCCTCTTTAACCTGTTGAATAAATGCAGGAATATTGATTGATACAGGGCATCCCTGAACACATTTAGGGTTCTTACAGTTAAGGCAACGCTGTGCCTCGTTTTCAGCTTCTTCTTTATTGTATCCAAGACATACTTCCTGGAAATTCGTAGCACGAACTTTGGCATCCTGCTCACGAACAGGAACTCTTACAAATCCATCCATAAGTAATTCTCCTCTATTTCTATAAAATCTACATATGATATACGGATTGCTCCACTTCGTTCTCGCAATCCTACAGACCTATATCAATCACAATTTCCGCAGCCACCGTGGTGTGTATCACCTTCCTGGGCCTTGAGCATAAGTCTGCCTTCTTCAGTCTTATAGAGCTTCATTCTGTTCATTGCCTGATCAAAATCAACCTTATGTCCATCAAACTCAGGTCCATCAACACATGCAAACTTAACTTCCCCACCAACTGTCAAACGGCAGGCACCGCACATACCTGTTCCATCAACCATAATAGGGTTCATGCTGACAACAGTAGGAATTCCGAGTTCTTCTGTGAGCTTACATACAAATTTCATCATGATCATAGGTCCGATAGCTACGCAATGATCATATTTGTTTCCTTCATCCCAAAGATCCTGAAGAGCTTTGGTAACCATACCACTTCTGCCATATGAACCATCATCTGTTGTGATATGAAGATTGCATACTTTCTTAAATCTATCTTCAAGAATGACAAGATCTTTTGTCTTGGCACCAATGATTACATCGCAATCAACGCCGTGTTCTTTGAGCCATTTAGCCTGTGGATATACAGGAGCAGTTCCAACACCGCCGGCAATAAAGACGATTTTCTTTTTCTTTAAATCTTCGAGGTTTTCCTCGCAAAGATCAGATGGTTTTCCAAGAGGTCCAACCACATCAGCAAGGCTGTCTCCTGCTTTAAGCTTACCAAGTTTAAAGGTCTCCGCACCAATTGCCTGAGCCACGATCTCTACAGTTCCCTTTTCTCTATCGTAGTCGCAAATAGTAAGAGGAATTCTCTCACCGTCTTCATCTACACGAATAATAAGAAATTGTCCGGGTAAACACGCCTGTGCTACTCGGGGAGCTTCTACTATCATCTGGAAAATATTAGTAGTCAGCTCATTAGCCTCTAAAATCTTGAACATAATATTCCTCCTACCTTTTAAAATCCATTAAGTCAATTATTTAAATTGTTCTCAATGTGACTATAATATATGAATGTATACAAAAATTCAATCTTTATTTCTTTAAATCATTAAAGTATTTAAAATATTGCTTTTATCTATTTGAGATTTTAATAAGTGTATATTTACCGCTTGAATCATAACCAAGTCTGTTAACTGAGCCATCATGGGTATTTACAGCGTATAAAAGTCCTGTTGGTGTAGATATGCCCTCATTAGATACATGATTCTCCACGACAACATAATATTCTCCGGCACCTTCTATTTCTATTTCAGAATTGTATATATACTCATTATGCCCTTCTATTCCCCTGACTTTTCCCGTATTATCCAATAAAATATCAAGTCTTACAAGTGTAGCAACCAGACTGTTAACAGCCTGCTCTTTGGAAATAAGTCTTGTAAACACCAGGTGATAGTCTCTTTCTACTATTTCACTCATCATGCCTTCATCATTTATTGCGACAAACTTATAATGTGAAGTTCCTACAGGCATTGTGATCGGTGAAATATACTGTTTGGAATCAATTGTAGGATCTGAGCCATCTGTGGTATAGAAAATAGTACAGCCGGCATCTGCTACAGCTACTATCATTGTATTCTGAGCATAATCACCACTGGGCTCCATAATTTCAGGTGGCGATGGAACTCCCTTATTTATCACATATGTTTCACTTGTTACCTGACTGGAGATTCCGTATCTGTTAAATGTCGCAGCCTTTATCGTATATTCTCCTTCTTCATCAAGGACAATTTCATTCTCATATAGAATACTCAGCTCGCTGGGATCTCCATCATTAACAGTGTAATATGTAACTTCACCATCATTCTGAGACTGAGGTAAAAGAGCTACTATAACAATATCGTCATACTCCCCACCAGCAACTCCCATCTGAGGCGCAGCAGGAATAAACTTATCTCTAAGAGCTGCCGTCGCAGGATTGTCAGTAGCAGATAAAAGCTCTGAAATCTTATCATAAGACTGATCCTGCTCATATATAGAGATCATACTCTCGTAAGCAGCTACAACCTTTTCTTCTGAAAAATGGCCTGATTCAGTTATTTTCTTAAGAGCCTCAACAGCCTTATCGGTATCTCCCATTTCCAGATAATAATCAGATAATCTGTATATCAAATCTGTATTCTCCGGAAGATTGGCATTTCCTTCAAGTAGATACTCTATAGCTCTTTCTGAATTACCAAGGCTTCTGGCTTTATCTGCCTTTCTGATGTAGTAGTATGATGACTTATTACTAAAAAGAGTAAATAAAGTGATTCCTATGAGGAAAACAAGAAGAGTGCCAAAACACGCCAAAATCACAGGTCGCCTTTTGTTTATTTTTTCAAAAAACTCCCTGCGTCTTTTGATTTTTTCTTCCCTGAGACGATCTTCCTTATTGAGTTCGTCTGCTACAGAAGAAAGGGTTTCATTTATCTCATTTTCTACTTCAGGCTCAAATTCCGGAACTATTTTGATCTCAGTACCGCAATTATCACAGTACATATGACCTTCCGGTATATCAAAGCCACAATTAGGGCACTTCATCCTGCCTTAATTCTCCTCAAAAAGTATTATCACTGTTCATTTCAAATTATTGTGCAAAAGGGCTGCTTCTAAACAGTTATTCATCAGCATTGCTATAGTCATTGGTCCGACACCTCCTGGAACCGGAGTGATAGCTCCGGCGACCTGGCTCACTTCGTCAAATGCAACATCACCACACAACTTTCCATCAGCGCCTCTGTTTATTCCTACGTCGATAACAACAGCACCTTCTTTTACAAAGTCTTTGGTAACAAAGCCTGCCTTACCAACAGCTGCAATAATTATATCAGCTCTCTTGCAGACATTTGCTATATCCTTAGTCCTGGAATGAGCAACTGTTACTGTCGCATTTTCCCTGAGCATAAGAAGTGCCATCGGTTTACCAACTATATTTGATCTGCCTATTATAACACACTCTTTACCTGCAATGTCTATTGTGCCTTCACATCCTCTTTTCAAGAGCTGAATAACACCTGCAGGTGTGCAGGATACAAAGCCTTCTTCCCCAATGCAGAGCGCACCAACATTCATAGGATGAAAACCATCGACATCCTTGGCTGGACTGATCGCATTTATCACGTCTTTCTCATTGATATGATCCGGCAGAGGCATCTGAACAAGAATTCCATCAACATCATCTCTGGCATTCAGGTCACTTATCAGATTTAAAAGTTCCTCCTGAGTTGTGGAAACCGGAAGCTCATAAGATAATGATCTGTATCCTATATACTCACAGGCTTTTTTCTTATTTCTGACATAAACCTGTGAAGCAGGATCTTCTCCAACCAGAATTACTGCCAGAGTAACCTCTATGCCTTTTTCTTTAAGCTCAGCTGTTTTTATTTTAAGTTCATCCTTGATCTGGCTTGAAATAGCCTTTCCATCTATTATCTGTGCGCTCATTAATTCCTCCAATTATATAAATGGGGCACATAAAACATGTGCCCCTTAGTTATTTGCAGAGCCGCCGATATAAAATATGCCGGCTATATTGACAAGTGGCCAAAAGTCCACCGTCTTCTGCTCAATTTAAAACAGGCCTGTGATCTTTCCTTCATCATTAACATCTATATCATAAGCTGCAGGATGTTTAGGGAGTCCTGGCATTGTAACTATTGCTCCTGTAAGTGCAACGACAAAACCGGCTCCGGCAGAAACATAAGCTTCACGTACCTGGATCATATAATCTTTTGGCCTTCCAAGAAGATTAGGATCATCTGATAATGAATACTGTGTCTTAGCCATACATACAGGAAGATTTCCAAATCCCATCTCTTCAATCTTGGCAAGCTGTCTTGAAGCAGGTCCTGAGAACTGTACACCATCAGCACCATAGATTTCTTTGGCTACAGTTGTGATCTTATCCTTAAGGCTCATATCATCAGGATAGATTGGAGCAAAATTACTTGGTTTATTTTCAAGAGTATTTATTACCTCTTTTGCAAGAGCTTCTCCACCTTCTCCGCCTTTTGCCCATACTTCTGAAAGTGCAAATCTGCAATCTCTTTCTTCGCAGAACTTTCTGACAAATTCTGTCTCTGCCTGAGTATCTGTAAGGAAAGAATTAAGTGTAACTACTACAGGCACACCATACTTCTGGATATTCTCAATGTGCTTCTCAAGATTAACGATTCCCTTCTTAAGAGCATCAAGATTCTCTTCTCCAAGGTTCTTTTTATCTACACCACCATTGTATTTAAGTGCTCTAATTGTAGCGACAAGAACAACAGCATCAGGCTTAAGACCAGCCATTCTGCACTTAATATCAAGAAACTTCTCGGCTCCAAGATCAGCTCCGAATCCTGCTTCTGTGACAGTAATATCTGAAAGTCCAAGGGCTGTCTTGGTTGCTCTTACAGAATTACAGCCATGTGCAATATTAGCAAATGGTCCGCCATGAATGATAACCGGATTATGCTCAAGAGTCTGGACAAGATTAGGCTTGATGGCATCCTTTAAAAGAGCTGCCATTGCACCTACAGCCTGAAGCTGACCGGCAGTTACAGGCTCGCCGTCTCTTGTATAAGCTACGATAATTCTGGAAAGTCTCTTCTTGAGATCATCCATATCATCTGCAAGGCAAAGAATTGCCATGATCTCTGAAGCAACTGTGATTACAAAATGGTCCTCTCTCGGAACTCCATCTGCCTTGGCACCAAGCCCAACAACTATATTTCTGAGAGCTCTGTCGTTCATGTCTACAGCTCTCTTCCAAATGATCTGTCTGGTGTCTATGCCAAGTTCATTTCCCTGCTGAATATGGTTGTCTATGATTGCAGCAAGAAGATTGTTAGCTGAAGTAATTGCATGGAAATCACCTGTGAAATGAAGGTTTATATCTTCCATTGGAACAACCTGTGCGTAACCACCGCCTGCAGCTCCGCCTTTGATTCCAAAGCAAGGCCCAAGTGATGGCTCTCTAAGAGCAATTACCGTCTTGTGACCAAGTCTGTTAAGGGCATCCCCAAGACCCACGCTTGTTGTTGTCTTACCTTCTCCGGCAGGAGTAGGATTGATGGCAGTTACAAGAACTAGTTTGCCACGCTTGCCAGATTGTACTTTTTTTATGTACTCTTCTGAAAGTTTAGCCTTATATTTGCCATAATACTCAAGGTCATCCTCTTCAATTCCCAATTTAGCAGCAACTTCCCTGATGTGAAGCAGTTTTGCCTCCTGTGCAATTTCAATATCACTCTTTACAGCCATGAAATCTCCCTTTCCGCGAATAACGCATAAAACTCTTTCCTTGAAATTTATATCTATTAAATTCTCATATAGAATAAAATAGCAGAAATCATCCAGCCTGTGAATTCAAATATTCCTCAAACTGAGCTTTGGTCATAAGGACCTTTCTTGGCTTGGTACCTTCTTCATCGCCTACAACACCGGCTTCGCAGAGCTGATCCATAATTCTGGCTGCTCTGTTAAATCCAATCTTAAATGCTCGCTGAAGCATGCCGATAGAAGCTTTTTCTTTTTCTATAATGATATTGCCAGCCTGAACAAAAAATTCATCTCTGTCAGAATCAGAATCTCCTCCAAATCCTGAAGATCCTGAAGATCCGCCGCTTTGCATACTACTGATCTGCTGTTCAATATCGTCTCCATAGGTTGATTCAATCTCCTGCCCTCTGAGGAAATCTGTAACAGCCTGAACTTCCTTGTCTGATACAAAGGCTCCCTGAACCCTGGCCGGTTTAGTATATCCCTGAGGATAAAATAGCATATCTCCTTTTCCAAGCAGTTTCTCAGCGCCATTGATATCAAGAATTGTTCTGGAATCAACACCACTTGAAACTGCAAAAGCAATTCGGCTCGGCATATTTGCCTTAATAAGACCCGTGATGACATCAACAGAAGGCCTCTGAGTAGCGATAATAAGATGAATGCCGGCAGCTCTTGCAAGCTGTGTCAGTCTGCATATAGCATCTTCTACTTCCTTGGCTGATACCATCATAAGGTCAGCAAGCTCATCCACAATCACAACAATCTGTGGCAGGACCTGGGCTTCCGGATCATTTTTTTCCTTGACAAGTTTATTGTAGCCCTTAAGGTCTCGAACTCCGGACTCAGCAAATTTCTTGTATCTGTTGGTCATCTCTGCAACTGCCCAGTTAAGCGCAGCAGCTGCCTTCTTGGGATCAGTAACGACCGGAATCATCAGATGCGGTATACCATTATAGACACTAAGTTCAACTATCTTAGGATCGATCATGATCATCTGCACTTCTTCCGGTTTAGCCTTATAAATAAGGCTCATGATTATAGTATTAATGCAGACAGACTTACCGGAACCTGTAGCACCTGCTATAAGAAGGTGAGGCATTTTGGCTATATCAGCCACTACAGTTTTGCCTGCAATGTCTTTACCAACGGCAAATGCAAGTTTACTCTCAAATTCTTTATATTCACTGGATTCGAACAGGTCTCTTAGTGCTACCGCCTGATTTTCTTTGTTTGGAACCTCAATTCCCACAGCCGCCTTACCCGGTATAGGAGCTTCTATTCGAATATCTTTGGCAGCAAGGTTCATCTTGATATCATCTGCCAGATTAACAATCTTGTTAACCCTTACGCCTGCCTCAGGCTGCAATTCAAATCTTGTGACTGCAGGTCCCTGACTGATATCTGTAACTGTGGCGTTAACACCAAAAGTCCCAAGTATCTCCTGAAGCTTAAGTGCTGTTTCTTTAAGGGTTCTGGCAGAATCAGCATTTTTATTCCTACTGCCCTTCTCAAGCAGATTAACAGACGGAAATTTATAAGCCTTAGGTATAGCCTTCTTGTGAGCCTCGATCTCTTTTTCCATTCCGGGACTGGTAGTATGTGGTCCGGGACCAACAGAAGAAACGCTTGATTTAGGCGCGTTGTTAATTCGAGACTCAGCACCTGCGCTTCTGGATATATGATCCTGTGCATGGATCATGTAATCACCATTCATACCATTTCCAATATCCTCAGCATGGATTGGAACATCAGGTAAAATATCCTCTTCAAATTCGAATGAACCGGCTCTTGCAACAAGTCTGTTGTTAGTAACAGTCTCAGGCTCATTAGTCAAAAGTTCTTCATCGTCATGGGTTTTCTCAGTTGTGCGGCCGCTAATAGGAATAATATTATCAGAAGGCTGGGTTTCAGGAGTATTTTCGTATGTGCCTTCTAAGTCAGAACTATCTTCATCATCAGCTGTATCATCATATCCCATTCCATGAATTACAGGACCAGTCCTCATAACACGCTGTCCATCAGGTTCTACATCTGTCTCTATACCCTTATTGAGAATAATTTCATGAATATCATCATGTATCTCATCCTCAGGGATAAAAACACTCTTGTTATTAGCAGCATCAGGATCAGAATGGATGATGTTTTCTTCATCTTCCTCATCAGCCTTATCGAGCTCTGTATCCAGCATGACGCCGCTTACTTTTTTCTCCATTCGGAGGATTTTCTCATCCTCTTTCTGTTCTATTGCAAGTCTCTTTTCTTCCTCAATTCTGGCTCTGCGTTCCTCAAGCCTCTCTCTTCGTTTTTCAGCATAATCCCTGTAATTCTCTGTTTCCTGTCTTGTCTTTTCAATAAGCTTTCTGCCGCCTTTTTTGATACCACCAACAAATGAATGCTGGGTAAAGATAACAAGGCTTGCAATTCCAAGCACCAAAACAAGAAGTAATGTTCCTACAAGTGAAAGATACTTGTAAGAAAAATATGCAAGAGATCCTGCAAAAAAGCCTCCGCCATTATGCGCTTTACTGGCTCCATTATAAATAGCTACCAGATCATAGCTCTCAGCACTCTGAGGTCTTCCGGTGATAAGCTCAGCAAGCATACCAATTATAAAAAACAAAACTATACCTGAAACAATCTTCCGAACAGAAGCATTAGAACCAAAATTAGCTATGCCAATCATTATAGATACAGCAGCTACTATTGGCGCAATATAGGCTGTAAACCCAAAAAGGCCAAACTGAATGTCGCTGACAGCTCCGCCAAAACTACCGCATATTCCAAAATTGCACAGGAAAAGAAAAATTGCCAGCGCAACAGCTGCAATTACTATGATCTCGCTCTTAAGAGAATAGTCCATCTCCTCTTCCTGAATAGGTTTTCTTCTGGGACTTCTGGCACTTGAACTACTCCTGCCAGATACTCTTTTAGATTTACTGTTAGTACTTCCCCTCTTGTTACCTGTTGCCATTTTCTTCCCACCAAAACTTTTTTATAAAGATTGCAAAACTCTAATAAGTATACCATTTTTAGAGTCTTTGTGCTATACTAACTACGGATTTTAGGTTTCGCAAAAAAGGAGATTACAATGGAATTCAAACAGGAATTAGAAACTGGCACCTTCAGTGTAGTTGGTAATACAGAATCATCTCTCAAGATCAAGGAAGTAGCTGAGAAGTGCAGACTTGTCAAGTCTGATAACGGTGTCAAGGTTGAACTTGCATACACAGGTCCTAATGCTAGCAAATATATGCAGTATGTTGAGAAACATAAGGAAGAACTTACCAAATACCTTATGAATCCGGATGAGGCTGACCTTTTCGAGTGGATGGAACTTTCACATCAGAATCCCACTACTCTCAAGAAGCACGAAAAAGAAAAGCTTATCCTCTATGTAGGATTCGATCCTGAGACCAGACTGATGCTCACAGGTATTGCAGATGAGAATGTTACTTTAAAGCTTGGTGCTCCACTTATGGAGATCAATATCGATGAGCTCACCAGAGAAGAGTTTAAGCTCAAGATTTATGACATGCTCCTTCTTGCTGATGAAATAGCAGTTCTTATGGGAAATGCTGATCTTCGCAAGATGGCTAACATTCAGATTGTTAAGACTTATCTTTCAGAAATTTATGATAAGTTCCATGAGAATCCTTGATTGATTTAATATGGCTTGGTTGATACATTCTTGTTAGTTTCATTCAAGAAATGCATTTATGCCCGGCATTAACAAATTATCAGAAACAAAAAGAAACATATGACTCCAAGAATTATAAAGAGTTATATGTTTCTTTTATATTTTTACACTTCCCTGGCAACAAACAGCGTTCCAACCTTCTTTTTATCAATAATATCGTAAAGGCGCTCAGGATTCTTGCCATTAGTGATAAGAACATCAATTCCATGAGAAGTTGCAAGTTCAGCCGCTTCAAGCTTGGTGATCATACCTCCGGTTCCTCTGTTAGAACCCGATCCAGACGCAACCGATTTAAGCTCATCAGTTATTTCCTCTACTCTGCTGATAAGCTTGGCACTTGGATCAGTCTGAGGATTTCCGTCATACAATCCCTCTATATCAGAAAAAATAATGAGCTTACTGGCATTGCAAAATACTGCCACAAGAGCTGATAACATGTCGTTATCGGAAAAGAGCTTTTTTTCAGATTCAATCTCAGCATGGCTTACTGAGTCATTCTCATTGACGATAGGAATAATATGGTTTTCCAAAAGAGCATCAAATGTGTTCCTGAGGTTCTTACTTCTCACAGGATCAGCAATATCCTCATTATCAAGCAGTATCTGGCCTACCATTCTGTTGTACTCGCCAAAGAGCTTATCATATAAATGCATAAGTTCTGTCTGTCCAACTGCAGCAGCAGCCTGTTTGAGCTTAATTTCCTGAGGTTTTTGCTGAAGTCTCATCTTGTTGGCTCCAACCGCAATAGCTCCGGAGGATACAAGCACAAGGTCATATCCAAGATTCTCAACGCCTGAAATTGCTCTGCACAGATGGTCTATCGCTCTGATATCAATATTTCCGGATTCATTGGTAATTGTTGATGTTCCGACTTTAACTACAATTCTCTTCTTGCTGACACTCATATTTGCCCTGCACTTTCTCGCTTTAATCTAATAAATCAAATCTTATTCAAGTTTATATCCTATTTGTACATGATGCAAGTGTAAAAATCTATGTAGCAACTCATTTTTGTAATATCGGTGTTTCTAAGATATTTTTATAGAAAAAACTCCGCATATTCATGCGGAGTTTAAAATGGATTAGGCGGGAGTCGAACCCGCGTCCAAAAATTCATCCCCTGTCCTTCTACTATCATAGTCAGTTATTCTGGGATTCTGCATCCCTGTTCCCTCATAGCCCTGGAAATTGACAACCAAGACTAATCGGTAGCTTCATAATACGACCATAACCGCAAAGCTTAAGCTATGTCGTTTCCTACAAAGTTTGACGCCAGTTACTGAATGTGTAGGTGCATTCAGGCTGACGGGCTGCACTTAGGCAGCGAGTGCTAAATTATCGTTAGCGTTTAATTTTAATTTGAGGTTTAACGCACCATCCTGCGGATAGCTTCTCCAGCTTCAAAATCCCTGTCGAAACCTTTACTAACCCTTATTAAATTGTTATGCAATTTCAAACTGCTCAATTAGTATATCGTAAGAATAGGCAAAAAACAATAACCTGCCGGTTTATTTTTCTCTAAAAAGGCGTAAAAAGCCGCCTCTTTCACATCACAAAAGAGGCGGCCAACTCTAGTTCATATTCAAGCTCTTTTCAAAATCAAATATTTGACTAAAAAAGTATATTAAATGTCCTTAAAGAACTTCATCTCTTCGTTGAGCTGTTCAGCAATATCTTTAAGAGAATTAGCAGCTCCTGCCAAAGTAGTAACTGTAGCGGAAAGCTCTTCCATTGATGCTCCTGTTTCTTCTGATGATGCTGCATTTTCTTCAGAAATTGCAGAAAGAGCACTCATAGTATCAACAACAGCATTCTTGGAATTATCGCAAGTCTCAGCGCCTTCAGAAATAAGCTGAACACCTTCTACGGTACTACCGATGTCTGAGAGCATTCCATTAACTGCATCAAGCGTTTCTCCAAGAGCAATCTGCTGATCGTTATTACCCTGTTTAACATCTTCAGCAGCCTGGACTGCTGCTTTACTCTGTTCAAGAAGTGACTCCATCTCTTTCTTGATGTCATCTGCCATCGCCTTAGAATCTTCTGCAAGCTTACCGATTTCTTCTGCAACAACTGCAAATCCTTTACCGGCTTCTCCTGCTCTTGCAGCCTCAATGGAAGCATTAAGAGACAATAGATTTGTCTGGGTTGCGATAGATGTAATACCCTCTACCTTCTCACTAATATTATTAACAGCATCCTGAGTTGCTCCGATTGTCCTTGAAATATCTTCAATCTTGGCTGTCATCTCAGCTGAAGAATCCTGCAGTGATGTAAGTGAATTACTTGAAATTTCTGATGCTTCCTTCATCTTTTGAGCTATATTGGAAAGATCATCGGAAGAATTCTGAACGTTAGCAACTGCATCGCCAATTCTTCCAACATTCTCAGATGCACTCTGAATTTCATCAGCCT
Source organism: Butyrivibrio proteoclasticus B316 (assembly GCF_000145035.1). Lineage (NCBI taxonomy): Bacteria > Bacillati > Bacillota > Clostridia > Lachnospirales > Lachnospiraceae > Butyrivibrio > Butyrivibrio proteoclasticus. Next base: position 1,615,077 of record NC_014387.1, on the reverse strand, counting down.
GCTGAGTAGCACCTGATGCTATTTCCTGAACTGCATTTGAAACATCTTCTGCTGTCTGTGATATCTGATTTGCCATATCTGATAGTTCTTCAGAAGAACTACCAACACCTCTTGCAGATTCTTTAATGTTTGATACTATGCCATTCAAGGTATCTATAACTGAATTTGTAGCCTTTGAAATAGCACCAAACTCATCCTTACGAACATCAAAGCCATCGATCCTCTTGAATCTACCATCAGAAAGTGCTGCAAACGACTCATTAAGAGCCTTAATTGGTTCAGTAAAGCTTCTTGCCATTATGAAGGATATAGCAGCAGCTACTACAGTTAAGATAACACCAATAATAATAACGATAGTAGCAGATTTTCTAGCTGCAGACATTATTAAATCAGCATTCTGAGCTACAACAACCACAAAGCCTGATTTTGGCTCTTTAACATATGCATTATAATTTGTACCAAATTTGGATTTGTTTTTATAATAGCCTGATGCAAGGCCTGATGTATAAAATTCTGAAGTAGATACATCTACTTCATCATGAACTCCTTCAGCGATTTCATACTGTGAATGAGCCGCAACCATGCCTGTTCTATCAACAACAAAAGCGTTCTCCGCCTGTGCTGCCAATAGTTCGTGCAGATGGGAAAGATTATAGTTTCTATGAACGATACCAATTATTTTATCATTGAATTTAATAGGTGCAGCAAAAGTGATCATTCTGTCACCGGTAGTTTTGCTGACTATGATATTGGAAATATACTCATTTCCTTTAATAGCTTCCTGGAAATACTCTCTTTCAGCAACATTTACAAAGTCACCGGTTCCTCTTGCTATCTGCATTCCCGTTTCATCTGTGACGGAAGTGTTCTGACCATCATTTAAAACCTGATCATATTCATAAAGAGTAGACTGAACTGCATCATATGGAATACCTGCTCCTCCTACAGCATATTGGATCACAGTAGGATTAGATGCAATGCTCTTGATCATATTCATATTAACTACAATAGTCTCATCAAAGGCAGCCTCTATATATTTGGCTTGCCATTCCTGTGCCGTCTGAGCATCCTCAAGAGCTTTACTAGTAGAAGTATTGTAGCTGACTATTACTGCTACAACCAAAGGAATAATAACAACAAGAAGCATTACACAAATCAGTTTCGTCTTGATACTATCCATAAAGCCAATCTGTGCACCATTTTGTCCGTTATCATTGTTCATTTTTTTAGCCATGATAAGCCTCCACGCATAATTATCGTATTAACAACAATTTCTACGTTTTATATTGTACCGCTTATCATGGCTAATTTGCTATTTTATGGTAATCTTTAATAATAATTTAATTTATCTTAAACTTACTTTATAATCTCTAAGTGCTTCTCTCTGCTGATCCTTCTTGGCCATGTCTGCTCTCTTATCATAGAGCTTTTTACCTTTAGCAAGGCCAACTTCAACCTTCACTTTTCCATTTTTGAAGTATACTTCAAGAGGCACAAGCGTATATCCCTGTACCATCTTCTGCTGATCAAGTTTTCTGATCTCAGCCTTATGCAAAAGAAGCTTCTTAACCCTTAAAGGATCCTTATTGAAAATATTACCTTTTTCATATGGGCTTACATTCATTCCCATTATAAAAGCTTCGCCTTTATCAATGCTGATCCACGCCTCCTTGATACTGCATTTGCCCTGTCTGATGGACTTAACCTCCGTACCAAAAAGCTCAATACCGGCTTCGTACTTCTCTTCAATGAAATAATCATGGTACGCCTTTTTATTATTTGCTACTAATTTCCTAGCCTTATCTTCTGCCATAATAATATGCAATCCAATCCTTACTTTTTATTTATCAAGATTAAAAAACTAAAGCTGCAGTTAACCTGAAACTTATTTGTGTTTTCTGCCTTTGCCCTGTGCGCTTCTTGCAGCCTTACTGGTTGCAGACTTCTTGTATTTATGAACCTTATAAACCTTGCGTCCCGAATCAGTTTTATCCTTATCTTTCCGGGATGAATTCTTGGCTTCTTTGGACTTGCTGCTCTTTCTGGATCCCTTGCCATATTTCTTGTCCTTATCCTTATGCTTGGGCTTAAGTTCCCCGGTTCTGGAATCAGGCTCATAGTCATTAAGATCAATCATCCGACCTTCATACTCAATAATACGCCCCTTTGCCTGAGTATCGTCTTCAACAGTCTGCGACCTTTCGATAAGTTTCCTTACCTTATTTGCCCTGCTTTCAGCAACTTTTCTAGCATCAGAAAAAACAACAAAGTCATCTGGGTTATAGCCAAATTCATCATCGTCACTATCATTTTCGCTTACGATCCTGAAATCTATTGTCCTGGTTATTCTGTCAGCACCAAGAACCTTGATCATGACTTTCTGTCCAAGGGCATACTCTTTATGAGTTCTCTCTCCAACAAGCTTCATATGATCTTCGTCGTAAACATAGAAGTCATCATTCATAGAAGCAGCTCTGATCATACCTTCACAGGAATTATCAAGCTCAACAAACATTCCCCAGGCTGTAACACCGGAAACAATTCCTTCAAATGTCTCACCAATATGCTGTTCCATATATTGAGCCTTCTTGAGCTTGTCTGTTTCTCTTTCTGCTTCCTCTGCACGTCTCTCAGTTTCAGAAGAATGTTTGGCAACTTCATCAAGAATCTCTTCATAATGAGCAATCTTATCTGCGTTAATTCTCCCCCTCAAATGATCCTTTATGATCCTGTGGATCTGAAGATCAGGATATCTTCTGATTGGAGAAGTAAAATGGCAATAATAGTCAAATGCAAGTCCAAAGTGCCCTGTGCACTCAGTGCTGTATTTAGCCTGCATCATGCTACGAAGAGTCATTCTGCAAATAACCGCTTCTTCCTTACTGCCTTCTATCTGTTTGAGGAGCTTTTGCAGCTCTTTAGGCTTAACACCAACATCTTTTCTCATTCTGATATGGTGGCCAAAGTTAGATACAAAAGCAGATAAAGTACTGATCTTCTCAGGATCAGGCTGTTCATGTATACGATATACGAATGGACTCTGCAGATAATAGAAATGCTCCGCAACAGTCTCATTTGCAGCCAGCATAAAGTCCTCAATAAGCTTAGTAGCAGTATTCCTCTGACGCGGAAGTATATCTACAGGATTGCCTGCTTCATCAAGAACAATCTTAGTCTCCGGAAAATCAAAATCTATAGCACCCTTGTCTTCTCTCTTTTTACGTAAAAGAGCTGACAAATCCGCCATTTGCCTGAACATCGGAACAAGTTCGCTGTACTTCTCAATTTCCTCCGCATCCTCATCCTCGAGAATCTTGGCAACTGATGTATAAGACATTCTCTCATCAACATTAATAACAGATTCTACAATATCATGGTCTATAACAACGCCGCTCTTATCTATAGTCATAAGGCAGCTAAGGGCAAGTCGGTCTTCCCCATGATTAAGAGAACAGATACCATTTGAAAGTCTGTGTGGAAGCATGGGAATAACTCTGTCCACAAGGTACACACTGGTTCCTCTTTTCAGCGCTTCCCTGTCAAGCGCTGAATTCTCCTGCACATAATTTGTAACATCTGCAATGTGAACGCCAAGATGGTATAACCCCTTCTCATCAATAGTAAGACTTACCGCATCATCAAGGTCCTTGGCATCTTCGCCATCAATTGTGACCATCTGAACATTTCTAAGATCGGTTCTACCCATCATGTCAGCTTCACTTATCTGATCAGGGCATCTGTTAGCCTGGTTTATTACTCTTTCGGGAAATTCACTTGGAATATCATATCCCTTAACAATAGACATAATATCTACTCCGGGATCGTTTATGTTTCCAATAACCTCTTTAATTTTACCCTCAGGCTTCTTATGTTCAAGGGCGTTGCCATAGTCTGTAAGCTTGACTACTACCTTATCTCCGGTAACAGCCTTGCCATGGTGTTCTATAGGAATAAAAATATCACTCTGGATTCTGCCATTATCAGGTATTACAAATCCAAAATTTTTCTCGCCCTGGTAAGTACCTACGACTTCGTCCATGCCCCTTACAAGAATGTTCCTGACACGACCTTCCTGTCTCTTACCGCTTGATTCCGGCAAAAGCTCGACCTCTACTGTATCAGAATGAAAAGCTCCGTGAACGTATTCTTCAGGGATAAAAATATCTTCATCCCTTCCCTCTACTTCAACAAAGCCAAAGCCTCTTGCGTTGGCAATAAATGTACCAACCACCATTTCGTTCTTATTTTTTTTACCAAGAAAACTTGCATTCATTCTCTTGAGACTCTTACCTTTACTCATAAAACCTCACATACTCAAATTAATATCAGCGGCTCTGCAACAAGAAAGCATGTTGCTTGCAACATGCTCGCGCCGAGCGCGGTTGCATTTATGCAACATTTACCTATCGCGCGAGTGCGCATCCATAGCGGAGCGTTTTTTATGATATAGGAATTTCGGAGAAATTTCCTATATCATAAAAAGAAAGGCACTCACTAAGGAGTGCCTAAAAATACTAAATAATTCAAATAAACAGATTAAAGAACGTTCATATTAAGAACAATTGCAATAACAACAAACAAAACTGAAAGAATGATTGTTACCTTCTTGAGTACGCCCTCTCTTGAACGGCCCTTGTTCTTGCCCCAATATGTATTCTCAACTGTTCCCTGAATTGCTCCAAGTCCCTGACTCTTGCCTTCCTGTGCAAGTACCAGAACTACTAAAGCGGCACAAATCAGCATAAAAATTACACCAACAATATAACCTAAAACGCTCACTTAAAATAACCTCCCAAAGTCAATCTGTCGCTTATAGCCTGAAATATGTAAATTACAAGCAAATACTACTCTACCACATTTGCGTTGTATCGTCAATTATCTGCAAGTATGATTCCAGGCTTATAGTCGGCAAATACTTAAAATTACTTCTTGATAAGAAGTGACTTACCAGTCATCTCTGCAGGCTGCTCCTCACCCATGCACTCGATGAGTGTAGGAATGATATCAGCAAGGCATCCGCCCTCTTTAAGAGTATATGCAGGATCATAGTTAACAAGAATAAATGGAACAGGATTAGTTGTATGAGCTGTCCAAGGCTCACCTGTCTCATAATCGATCATCATATCTGCATTACCATGGTCAGCACAGATGAACATTGTGCCATTCTGAGCCTTAACAGCATCAACGACCTTGCCCACGCACTCATCAACAACCTCAATAGCCTGAACAGCTGCAGGAATGACACCTGTGTGTCCTACCATATCAGGGTTAGCAAAATTAGCAATGATAACATCATATTTCTGGGAGTTGATAGCATTAACAATCTTCTCACATACTTCAGGAGCACTCATCTGAGGCTTAAGGTCATATGTTGCTACATCCTTAGGGCTGTTAACAAGTACTCTGTCTTCACCCTCATTAGGCTGCTCAACACCACCATTAAAGAAGAATGTTACATGAGCATACTTCTCAGTCTCTGCGATACGAGCCTGCTTCATTCCCTTAGCTGCGAGCCACTCTCCAAATGTATTATTGAGAAGGACCTTCTTGAAAGCAACTTCCTTATTAGGGATAAGTGGATCATAATCTGTAAAGCAAACGTAAGTAACCTCAGGTCTCTTACCTCTTGCAAATTTATCAAATTCATCATCACAGAAGCAATGTGTGATCTCTCTTGCTCTGTCAGGACGGAAGTTATAGAAAATAATTGAATCGCCATCCTTGATAGTTGCTACAGGCGCACCATTCTTCATGATAACTGTAGGGATAACAAACTCATCTGTCTTACCATCCTTGTAAGAAGCAACCATACACTCATGTGCTGAATCAGCCTTATTTCCTTCGCCCTTTGTAAGTGCGTTGTAAGCAATCTCAACACGATCATAGTTGTTATCTCTATCCATTGCATAGTAACGACCTGAGATAGAAGCAATAGCACCAACACCAAGCTCTTTCATCTTGTCTTCGAGCTGCTGAACAAAATCAATTCCGCTCTCAGGTGGAGTATCTCTACCATCAAGGAAGCAGTGAACGAATACCTTATCAAGGCCGTTCTTCTTGGCAAGCTCTAAGAGGCCATAAATATGTGTGATGTGGCTATGAACACCGCCATCAGAAACAAGACCATATAAATGAAGAGCTGAATTTTTCTCCTTGCAGTTATTAATTGCAGTCATAAGACCTTCATTAGTAAAGAAATCACCATCTTCGATAGACTTGGTAATTCTTGTAAGCTCCTGATAAACAATTCGGCCGGCACCCATATTCATGTGACCAACCTCTGAATTACCCATCTGACCATCAGGAAGACCTACTGCAAGACCGCTGGCATATCCTTTAACAAAAGGATAATCCTTCATAAGACCATCCATTACAGGAGTCTTGGCCATAGCAATAGCATTTCCCTCAGGGTTATCATTAAGACCATATCCGTCAAGAATCAAAAGAACTGTAGGCTTAGAACCTCTCATTTATATATCCTCCATTTCACATGCCGGGATTTTCGCCGGCACAATCAACAATATTATAGTAAGGATGTTAATCATCCTTGCATAGTATAGCTCAATAGTAGCTTGTCTGACAAGTAATTAACAAAAACTTAATGATTGTTTCCCTTATTTCAGCACATATCCTCTAAGATCAATATATTTAATACAGTCAGCGTCATAATAATCGCCGCGAAAATCAAGCCCTGAGATAATAAGGATTCCTCCATCCATAAGCTCAACAGGCTCATTTATAAGTTCAGATGCATGTTCACTTTCCATAGACAAATCTTTTTTATCAAGTTCTATGAATTTATCTGCAAGTGGCTTGAGATTTACTATTCCAATAACTTCATCGCCGTTATAAAGTGGAAGCATCTCAAGATCATAGTTTAAATCAAGGCTTTCGTCATAAAAGCTACCATAATTCTTGTTTATGTAGTAAAGCTCATCATAATCGCTAACATCTATCTTATCCACATTTCTGTCAGAGTAAACATAAAAAGTATCAGAACTCGAATCATCACTGATATCTGAATATGATCTCAGAATATCTATCTGCTCGTCAGAGAGTTTTTTCTCCAGATATTTGTTTCCGGCAAACCCGCCATCTTTTTTGATAGCATGAAAAGCTTCATACGCCCTGCTCTTTAGCGTATTATCCGCATCATCACCAAGCTTAAAGCATTTCTCTATCACTGCTCTCTGAGAGGCTGTAACTACACTATACATATTGATCTTTGGGAAAAAGAGCATAATAAATGCCGCAATGATGATTACAAACAAAACGCTTGAAATTATATCTTTTTCCGAAAAAAATCTATAAGTGTAAATACCAAAATACACTATTTCAAAAACAATAAGTGCAAGCCCCATATACCTTGATTTGGTAAAGCCATATTCTGACACCCTCATATACAGGCACATTCCCTGTAAAATAATGAATGGGATATAGATAAAGGGCATTATTCTGATGTACTTCCTGATGAATCCCTGGCTGCACCCAAGAGCCATAGTCCAGATCATGATCCCGGCGGCAAATAAACCTGTAAGTATAGAAAAAGCTTCATTTGAAGGGAACTTCCATGTTATAAGAATCTTAATGATATAGACATAGATAATCACAAAAGCTATAGATTCTAAAATTGTCAGAACATAGGTCAAAACTATCTTGCCAAATTGAGAAATACTATCTTTTGTCCTGGAAAGAGCCATTACTGCACAGGGGAATTGAACAAGTCCGATCAGCAGAATCTGAACTCTCTCAGAAAGATTAAGTCTATAAGTATCAAAAATAAGCTCATCGAAGGCAAAAACAATAAGCGCAGATCCAATTGCAATAATAGCATAGACAAGTTCCGCTTTCATAAGTGAGCAGAAAGCCTTTGCAGCATAACCTTCAAAGTTTTCATTACTTCTTTTATAAAAGAAAAAAACAGAAAGGCATAAAAGAGTGATCAACGTAAATACAAATATGTCAGCAGACAATCCTGTATAAAGCGTGCTCTTATCTCCTAAATACTCTTTTACAAAATCAGTATTAACAACTACGTAATTCTGCCCAAAAGCTAATACTGCCACAAGAGAGGCTATAATATAAAACGCTGTAGTTTTCGCGTTAAATGGCTTGTACTGCGAATCTGAATTCTTTTTATAAAGATAAAAAGCTTCACACAAAAGGATTCCCAGTGACAGTCCAATAAGTGAAAATGCAGATCCATTAAGTATGTCTCCAAGTATGCCGTTATAAAAACTGTTAAAGGTTCCTCCGCAATTTACGGCATAAATTAGCATGGCAAGCATAAATACAGCAGCTGATGCAAAATGCTCTTTAATAGTCTCCCGATAGATATTCTTTATTTCCCCAACGATTTTCATACACCCTGTTCCCCATTTAAGCAATTATTTAATTTATGCATCCTCTTTATCAATTGTTATGTCACAGGTAACGCGAGGATCAATATTTCTCATATGCTCTATGAGATAGTTTTTTATATCATCATCAGACAGATCATACTTATACGGAGTGATGACATCAAAAGACAGTCTTCTCTCCTCTTCGTTAGAATGCACTAAACGAAGATCATGAAACTTAAGTTTAGGATCAAGTCCATTTAAAAGAGATTTGACAAAAGCCTTTTCCATTTCGGTTTCTTCATCATGAAGGCTGACAGGATCCATATGGATCACTGCTGTACAATGGTATTTTTGTCTTAGCTCATTTTCAATATCATCTATCAGATCATGAACAGTAACAATGTTCTGATTATCAGGAACTTCAACATGGAGAGACATTATTATTCTGCTCGGGCCATAGTTATGCACGAGCAGGTCATGAACTCCGAGAATTCCATCATGAGACATAACAATATTTTTGACATCTTCAACAAATTCCTTACTTGGTGGCTCACCAAGAAGGGGATTTATGGTATCTTTGGCAGATTCATATCCTGTTTTAATGATAAAAAAGCCTACAAACACACCAAAATATCCATCAACAATGATTCCCGTCTTATATGCAAAAATACTTGATGCAAGAACAACCGATGTTGTAAACACATCAGAAATACTATCCATTGCAACCGATTTCAAGGTCTTAGAGTCAATTTTATCAGCAGCCTGAAGATTTCCCTGAAACATTAGAAGCTTCACTAATATGGAAACAACGAGAATAACTGCTATTGTTGCATTAAATTCAACCGGCTCAGGATTTATTATTTTATTTACTGAAGTTCTGGCAACCTCACATCCGGTCAGTATAATAAAAAGAGACACGATAAGTCCAGCTACATATTCAAGTCTTCCATGGCCAAAAGGATGCTGCTCATCAGCTTCTTCTCCTGCAAGCTTAAACCCGATAAAAGTCACTATAGATGACGCTGCATCAGACAGATTATTAAATGCGTCACCAAAAATAGAAATGGAACCACTGATAATACCTGCAATAAACTTGGTCGCAAAAAGGAAAATATTAAGAATGATCCCCAGAATTCCGCTAAGTAAACCATACCCTTGTCTGACACCGGGCATTTTATACTGTTCATAGTCTTTTATAAAAAAACGCGCCAAAAAACAGATCATATATAAGCCCCCATATCTTCAAGAAAATTCTAAATATTATTGAAACTCTGTAATTATTAAGAGCGTACCATCTTTTACAGATATTTCTGCTTCTTCATCAATTATAAACTCGTTGCTGACACCAAGAGGAAAATCATTTTTGAGCTCGCCGTTTTCTAGATTATACATTAGTCCTCTTAATGTGACTCCCAGGGCTCTCTCAGAAAGAGAAAAAACAGATATATATCCGGTGTTTCCCTTATGAAACTTAATCGACTCATTCTCAGCTATCATGATCATTCTATCAGCGTCAAATATATATCCTCGCCCACCATTGTGCTTGATATACAAAAGAGTCTGTATATTGGCAATTGTATGATCAAATCTCTTACCGCCAAGTGTTCCATACAGATAGAATTTACGGTATCCCTTAGAAAGCGCTATTTTGACAGCTTTTATCGTATCTGTGTCATCTTTTCTAACTTCAAGTTGAACCACTCTGTCAGGGTCATGCTCCTTGATTTCATTGATTCCTCTTATAACATCGGGCTCTGCTTCACTAGCAGAATCAAAATCTCCAACTATAAGATCAGGAAGTATTCCAAGCTGCTGAGCATACTTAAATCCTGCATCGCAGGCTATAACATAATCGCCTTCATTTATAGGGATCTCCAAAGGAACAAAAGTCCCCGCTGATATTATTATACATTTTGGCTGAGTAGCATTTGATTGCATCTTGATATCCTTATTAAAATTTTTTATTCCTATATCATAAAAACCAGCACATCCTCATTTATCAAGATGCACTGGTTTCATTATACCATTTATACTCTATTACTCCACATGATCATGCACGGATTCTGGATTCGATGGTCTTAATATCCATCTCATACTCATCTGTTCCGCCCCAGTCACCTACTATTGTCTCAGTTGTCTTGCCGGTCTCGTCAGTAATTGCAGTAGATAATCTGTAATTCATCTTGGCAACCTTGGTATTATTGCCTGAATTGGTGTAACTCTTAAGATAAGTTACAGTGTATTTGGTATGAGGATACATGTTGCCATCAATTGATCCCGGTTCATAAGATATTGAATTTCTCTGAACGCCGTCATCCTCAAAATAATTTGCCCAAAGAGTTATTACACCTGCTGTATCCGGATTCTCCTCAAAATCAAGAAATCTGTAGCTGAATTTGCCGTCGTTTCTATTGAGGATAATAGCCTCTCTGCTGATAGCGACATATGTTGTATTCTCCTGAGGAGTCTCCTCATTGTTAAGAAATACATTTCTAAGATTAATATACTCATCTGATACAACAAAATCTCTAAGGTCATCTACGTTTCCAACATCAAGCTGAGTAAAAATATCAGCAAAAACGCCCTGAACGCTCTGAGCATTGTCGATGCAGTCCTTAACAGATGAAATCTCATCACTTGTTCCTACAGTATTCATGACATTATCAAGAACACTTCCATAAGCAAGCGCATCTTCATAGTTCATGGTAAAAGAATCAGAAGAAGGAACAGCATATTTAAGAACAAGTGCCTTAAGTTCATCAGATGGAGCTGTCTGATATACAGCTAGCATCCTGCCTATAAGATCAGCATACTTCTCATAGCTGCATCCGGACTCTGAACATCTGAACATTGAGTTGACGTCATCATCATATAAGCTAAAGCATCTGTCATAAGCAGCATCCATAAGCTGAATAGCATCTGTATTACTGCTGTCCTGCTCAAGAACAGACATGACACTTAAAACTGTATCAATATTACCATTACCCTCGTTAATCGTACTAACAGCGTCATTCATGATAACAGTAAGATAATTTGAAAGAAGTGCCTGGCTCTCTGTATTCTGCCATCCATCATATAAAACCTTCTTGGCAGATTCAGAATCATCTATGCTAAGATATGCACTTGCCATATTAGAATAAGCTGCAACAGAGCCGGAATCTATCTCAATTGCCTCTGAATACGAATTGATCGCTGCATCATATTCTGCCTGTTCTGAATATCTGTTACCGGCTGCTATAGCCTTATTAACCTTAACAAATGGCAAATGACTATATACTGCATATCCACACACAACAGTAATCACTGTGGCTATGCCAATAATTGCAACCTTCCTGATGTCTATTCTGTTAGCGCGCCTGCGCCTCTTCTTATGTTTACTACTCTTTTTAATAGAGTCAAAAGAGTGATCTTTCTCTCTGTAACCCATAGCCTTTTTGTAAACCATACTCCTTATAAAACCTAATACAAAAGTATCAAAATCCAACTTCCCCATTTCAACACTATCGCGTATTATATCATAAAATTTTTCTTAATTCCATATATAAGAGGATAGCAAAATATTCCATATAACTAAAATAAGGGCTACCGCAATAAGATTTGATCAACTGATCATCTAAAGCGACAGCCCCATACTTCATATATTATGATTTATGCAAGTATTTCGTGTACAGCAGCCTTGATTCTCTCATCCTTGGCATTTGCATCAAAGTACTCAAGGAAATGCTCACCTGAAAGAGCTCCCTTAACAAGATCTCTGTCAAGCTTATTAAGAATATCTACAACATCCTGGTTGTATGTAACTTTCTTGACTTCATCAAGAATTTTCTTATTTCTCTGCTCAGGAACTGCTCTCTCTCTTGGATATCCCTGTCCTGACTCCTCAGAGAAAAGCTTCTCAAATGTATATTCAAGATTGAGTTCTGCGCCCCATCCTGACTTAAGTGCAAAGTTCATGGCAATAGCGTTACCATCATTGATCTGAGCAAATGTGTAAGCATCAAGAGGATCTGTTACATGACCACAGATAACTCCAGGGAAGCTGTTACAAGCAAGCATAGCGCCCTCTCCTGTTCCGCAGCCGGTAATTACATAATCAACAGCGCCAGAGTTAAGAAGAACACAAGCAAGAATACCATTCTGTACATATGTAAGCTGCGCCTTGTCCTCAGCTGAATACATTCCGTAATTAAACACCTCAAAGCCATGCTTATCAGCAACCTTCTTGAGTGCTCCGTAGATCATCTCATTCTTGGCAGCCTGACTGTTCTCATTAATAAGTGCGATTTTCATTTCATACCTCCGTTGATATTATTCTCATTCATGTGGCATCAGTAGTTTAATGTTCAGACGCACATGGTTTATCGTTTTACTCTCTAGATTATTATAGATTCTTACCTTTCAATCGTCTATTATGCCAAAGGCTTTGTGCAATTTTTTCAAGATTCTCGTCACATTCCTGCCATTCAGAACTGCTCTGAGATTTCCATACAGCCTATCTCAATAGGAGTTTTCCCATCTCACCTATGCCTTCATATACAGCATCAGGCTTAACATCTGACCCTGGTATATCTTCAAGTCCTGCTTCTCCTGTGAGCACCAGAACCCCTTTTGCACCATTCTTAACCCCGGTAGCAACATCTGTATACAGGCGGTCACCTACAAAAGTGATCTTCTCTCTGTCAAAGCCAGTCTTATCAATCACCATATCTACAGTTTCAGAAAAAGGCTTACCTACATACCTTGGCTCTTTTCCCGTAGAAAGAGTAATTGCAGCGCACATCATTCCACAATCAGGGATAAATCCACCCTTAACAGGGCAGTTGATATCAAGATGAGTTGCAAGAAAAAGAGCACCATTTCTAATATATGTACAGGCATTTGTAAGTTTTTCATAAGTAAGAGTCTTATCAAAACCAATTACAACAATATCCGGAATATTCGTGGTATCAGCAGGAACAAAACCTTCATTAACAGGTATCTCCGGCTCAAACAAGTTTATACCGCCCTTTTTGAAATCATCTATTAAAGGCTGTGTTCCAAGCAAATATACACTTTTTCCAGGATAATTACTGTTTAAATATCTGATCATTACATCACCTGATGTCATGATCTGATCCCTTGTTATATGGCAGTTCATTCTGGCAAGTTTCTCAATATAAAGCGCAGGAGACGTCGATGAATTATTGGTAAAAAACAAATAGTCCTTTCCTGCATTTCGAACAGCACTTAGAAAATCCAGTGCACCATCTAAAATATCTTCATCAAGGTAAAAAGTCCCGTCCATATCAAGGACAAAAAGATCTGTTTCATCAAGTATTTTCTTTTTAGTTTCTATATCAAACATACTCATTTTCTAATTACTCTCTATCGTCAGGCAAAATCTCGAATGGAGTGCTTCTCATATAACAGGATCACATCTCCGGCCTTAATGGTAAGATTTCCTCTTGGAATAATTGCCTTTCCTTTTCTTCTGATCATAAAAATATAACTCTGCCTTGAGATGTCAAGGTCTTTGATTGCAACACCATTCCAGGAGTGGCCATCATTTATTGTGATCTCTTTTAGATCAATTGGTTGTATCTCCTTAGTTTTTTCAGCGCACATGACGACAACATCACCGCTTTCAAGAACAGTCTGCCCTCTGGGAATAATTGTATCTTTATCTCTCTGAACAGCAACTATCATGATATCTTTTGGCAGCTGCAGATCAATAATCTTCTTTTTAGTCCAGCTATCTTTATCTGTAAGCTTTATCCTGATAAAATGGATGTTCTCTTCCTCGGCATAATCACCTACAGTCTTAAGCTTCTGATACTGCTCTACGAATCCGGCACTTATGATACCAGTCGGGATAGCAACCATTCCAACACCCAAAAAGCTTATAAGAATTCCAAGTATTTTACCCGCAACGGTTACCGGATATATGTCACCATATCCTACTGTCAAAAGAGTTGATACTGACCACCAGACACCAGAAAAAGCATTTTGGAACACATTCGGCTGTGCATCATGTTCTACACTGTACATGCATAGACTTGACGCCATCATGAGTATCAGAATAATAAATACCGATGCCAGAAGCTGCTGCTTTTTACTTGCAAGAACTTCAGTTATAACGTTTAGCTGATCGTAATAGGAATTGATCCTGAACAGCCTAAGTATTCGAGCAACTCGAAACATTCTGAATACTGCAGAACCTGCAGGAAAGAAAACAGGAAGATAATAAGGCAAAAAAGACAATAGATCTATGATTCCTGTAAACGATAATACATATTTAAATATGGAACGGGATTCAGATAACTTAGGATACAGCTCCTTGGCTGTAAATACTCTCAAAAGATAGTCAATTGCAAAAAAGAACGTTGTAACGCCTTCAATAACAAGGAGGAGCCCTTTATAGTGCTCCTCCATATAATCAAATGTAATTGCAAACGCAGCAAAAAGATTGAGTATAAGTGCGACTATACTCAGTACGTCATAAAAACGGTTTAACGGTTCATCAATGACACCTGTACTGACCATATTAAAGACTTTTGCTCTAAATCTGTTAAAGCTTACCTTCTTCATTTTTGCGTCAGCCATATTATCCCCCGAATCTACGACAGTATTTCTTTATTTCTTGCGTTTACCAAAGCTCTCCATTACAAGGCTGCTTACATCTGCCAGGTAATCAAGGCTTCTCTTTTTATTCTCTGATTTAATAGCCTTCTTGTCAGACTTTGAAACATTCATGGTATCAACATCCTGCTTGTCAGCTTTCTTATGTCTTGGAGTATCCTCCATATACCATGACTTCGTAGAACCTTCCCCTTTGATATTAATGCGTCCTACATTTTCAAATCCGTCGTTACTCTTTCTTGGCTTTCTCTCATACTTCTTATTATCAGAAGTCTTGGATGCATCAGAAGACTTATTGGCATTTTGATCTCTGTCAGCCTTTATGCTCGCAATAAGGTTCTCATCAAGACCTGTATTCTTATTAAAACCATCATGATCGTTTAATGGTTTATTCTTCCTACGTGGCTTAGGGAATAAGTCTTTTTCTTTATCAAAAGACTTGCCTCGTCTGCCACGTGAATCTTTATCATAGCTTTTCCCATCACGGCTACGAGAATCTCTTCCGGACTTTTTGCCATCGCGTTCTCTATCGCCACGACCTCTTTTACCGTCACGGTCTCTGTCAGAACGTCTACCGTCTCGGCCTCTCTCGCCACGTCCTCTTTCACCACGGGTCTTAAAGTCTCTACGGTTCCTGTCACTCTTTTCAAATAGAACAAGATCTTCAAGATCAGCACCCATCTTGAGTTTCATAAAACCGGCTGCAAGCTGCTCTGCTGTATATTCGCCCTCTTCAACCTTCTGATTAACAAATTCAAGAACAGAAGAAATATCACCATTCTCAATAATATCTATTACTTCTGCAAAGACCTTCTGAGACTTAACTCTTGTAATCTCTTTGGCCTTAGGAACGTGCCTCTCTTCAATCTTGGTATGGCAAACCTTCTCGATTTCTCTAAGTTTGTACATCTCACGTCCGCCAACAAGTGTAAAGCTCATGCCGCTTCTGCCGGCTCTTCCGGTACGTCCGATCCTGTGAACATAGTACTCAATATCTTCAGGAATATCATAGTTAAACACTGCTTCTACGCCGCTTACATCTATACCTCTGGCTGCCACGTCAGTAGCAATGAGAATATTGATCCTGCCGTTTCTAAAGAGATTCATTACAGTATCTCTCTGATTCTGAGAAAGATCCCCATGAAGGCCATCAGCTAAATAGCCCTTTCCCTTAAGGCTCTCAGCAAGCTGATCTACCATTCTCTTGGTATTACAGAAAATAAGTGATCTTGCAGGATTATAATAATCCATAAGTCTTACAAGGACATCTTCCTTGAGCTTCTGAGGTACTCTATAGTAAGCCTGTTCAATAGCGGCTACTGTTATTTCCTTAGGAGTCATCTTGATATATTCAGCATCACTCTTCTGATATGTCTTGGTAATCTTGAGAATCGCCTCAGGCATTGTTGCAGAGAAAAGAGCTGTCTGACGCTCCATTGGCATTCCCTGGAGGATAGTCTCAATATCCTCTCTAAATCCCATATCAAGCATCTCATCCGCTTCATCAAGAACGAGGACCTTGACGTCTTTCATCTTCATAGTATGTCTGCGCATATGATCCATAACTCTTCCGGGAGTACCAACAACTATCTGCACGCCATTTGAAAGAGCTTTGATCTGTCTGGAAATATCCTGTCCACCATATACGGCAAGAACTTTGATCCCAAACATGTATTTAGCAAAATCTCTTATGTCATCGGCAGCCTGCATAGCAAGCTCTCTTGTAGGACAAAGGACAACGGCCTGAAGATGCTTATTGGCCGGATCCACCTGATGAAGAAGCGGAATACCAAATGCAGCTGTCTTACCTGTACCAGTCTGTGCCTGTCCTATTATATCTTTTCCCTGTATCATTACAGGAATAGCTGCCTTCTGAATTGGAGACATATACTCAAATCCCATCTCAGAAACAGCTCTTATAATTCTCTCATCCAGTCCTGATTCGTCGTAACGAACCTTATCTTCGTCCTCTTTCTTTGTTTTTTTCTCAGGCTCTTTGATATTTTCTTCCTGAACTTCTGCCTGATCTAATAATTCTTTTTCTAAATCTTTATTCATAAAACTCTCTTTATTTCTTAAAACTATAACAATTACTACAAGCCTCGATATATGAGGCTTTTGAAGTTGCAAAAATCAGAAAAACTGATTGCAACTTCCAATATTACATATCACCGCTCATAACATCTTTGTTCTTGATGATGTAATCGCAAAGAGAAATGATAGTAAGTACCAGTGCGATCCACATGATTATAGTGGTCACGATGTCATAATACGGAACAACAGCCCCCAAATCAGCAATCATAAGAATTACCATTATCATCTGGAATGTTGTCTTAAATTTGCCCCAATAGCTGGCAGCAATAACACGGCCATTGTCAGCTGCTACAAGTCTGAATCCGCTTATAATAAACTCTCTTGCAATAATTATTACAACTACCCATGAAGGAATCTTTCCAAGGTCAATCAGACAAATCATTGCACTGCATACAAGAAGTTTATCAGCCAGAGGATCCATAAACTTACCAAAATCAGTAATAAGGTTATATTTCCTGGCAATCTTGCCATCAAGCATATCCGTCAGGCTGGCAATGATAAAAATTGCCAGTGAAATCCATTTAAACAAATCATTTCCGGGACTAAGAAGCAAAAAAACTACAAAAAATGGAATCAGTATAACTCTAAGAACGGTCAGCTTGTTTGGTAAATTCATGTTGTTTCCTCCCCAATCAGATCATACTCATTAGATCCTGTGATCAATACTTTTATATAATCACCGGTCATAAGTTCTCTCTTTACACCGGTGACAAATACATACCCATCAATGTCGGGGGCATCCTTATAGGTTCTGGCGACATAAGAAAAGCCTTCTTCATCGTCAGTATCTGTAATTCTTCCCTCAATAACAGCCTCTACAATCTTGCCTACCATATTCTCAGCATTTTCAAAAGCAATTTCCTGCTGAAGACGCATAAGCTTGTTACGCCTTGTGTTCTTGACTCTCTCAGTAACCTGATCCGGCATAGTAGCTGCAGGAGTATCTTCTTCCTGTGAATAAGTAAACACTCCAAGTCTGTCAAATCTAAGATCTTCAACAAGCTTGAAAGTCTCATTATGATCAGCCGCTGTTTCTCCCGGGAATCCGCTTATGAGAGTTGTTCTGATACAAATATCAGGTATTTCCTCTCTAAGGTGCTCAACAAGTGCTCTTATTTCTGCATTATTAGTACGTCTTCCCATTAACTTCAGAATTCTGTCAGAACCAGACTGAATCGGGATATCCAAATAATGACAGATCTTGGGCTCAGTCTTGATTGTCTGGATAAGCTCCTCTGTTATTTCCTCAGGATAGCAGTAAAGAATCCTGATCCATTTAAATCCGTCTATCTCACAGAGCTTATGGAGAAGTTCCGGAAGCTTTTTCTCTCCATAAAGATCTGTTCCATAAAGTGTTGTCTCCTGTGCTACCAGTAAAAGCTCTGTAACACCGGCTTCTGCAAGATTTCTGGCATCTGCCAGGAGCTGTTCCATAGGAACACTTCTGTAAGCACCTCTTACCTTAGGAATAATGCAGTATGTGCAGTGCTTGTCGCACCCTTCAGCTATCTTGAGATAGTTGTAAAGGCCTCCGGTAGTGATGACTCTCTTCTTGCCACCAATCGGCTTTCTGTTAACATCATCAAAATAATTCTTGTGTGAAAAAAGCTTATTTCTCTCGATAGTTTCATCAAGAGCCTCTATTATCTTATCTGTAGAGGATACGCCTAATATCTCATCAACTTCAGGAATCTCATCCTGAATCTCTTCTTTATAACGCTGAGCAAGACATCCTGTAACAATAAGCGCTTTAAGCTGACCGGACTTTCTCCGCTCAGCAAGTTCTAAAATAGTATTAATGCTCTCTTCTTTTGCATCATTTATAAAGCAGCAGGTGTTAACAACTGCTGCTTCTGCTTCCTGTTCATCATCAGTAAAGTTGTGACCACGGTCAGCCAGCATCCCCAGCATAACCTCAGTATCAACTCTATTCTTGTCACATCCAAGTGACACAAATAAAATCTTCATATATTACTCGTTCTCTGTAGCCTCTGTCTGGATTTCTTCCTTCTCCTCGTCAGTAAGAATACGGAGTGTATCCTGGTTCATCTCATCAACAGCAATTGAAAGAGGCTTCTGCTTGTCCTTAACCTTAACCATTGGCTCATCACCGGCAATGATCTGTCTTGCTCTCTTTGCAGTAGCCATAACTACTGAATATCTTGAGCTGATAACAGGCTCCTCGCCCTCTTCAACTCCCTTGTTAACAACCTTCATAAGATCAACATAAGATGGGTGTATCATATTAAATCCTTTCCTGCGTCTTACGCATACACATTACATAAATATAGTATAAAACACGTAATAAGTGTAATATCTAACAAATTAAAACTTACTGAAATATCAATAAATAAAAGTATTCTCAATTCAAACCATTGAGTTCTTCTCTTACCTTACTGATAAACTCCATATTCCTGTCAGGAGTACCATGAGCTGCTGTAATGATTCCATGGACGCTCTCGACAGCATCTTCTAGTTTATCATTAATTACTATATAATCATAGTTCTCAATTCCAACAGACTCTTCTACTGCCCTCTTCAGTCTCTGCCTGATAACTTCGTCAGATTCTGTGCCTCTGCCACGAAGTCTCTTCTCAAGTTCAGCTGCAGAAGGTGGCATAACAAACAATAGAACTGCATCAGGATACTGCTCCTTAACCTGAAGAGCACCCTGGATCTCTATTTCTAGTATAACATCAATTCCAGCATTAAGCTTATCTTCAACAAATTTTCTGGGTGTGCCATAGTAATGATTAACATAACCGGCATGTTCGATAAGTCCATTGTCAGCAATGAGTTTCTCAAACTCTTCGTTGCTTACAAAGAAGTATTCTCTTCCATTAACTTCTCCAGGTCTGGGATCTCTGGTAGTTGCTGAAATTGAAAGCGCATACTGATCATACTTAGCAGTAAGAGCCTTCATTATAGTGCCTTTTCCTGCACCGGAAAACCCTGAAACAACAATAATAATACCTTTACGATTCATTTGTAATACTCACATTCTAATAGATTATTTATGACATATCATTCGATATTCTGAATTTGTTCTCTGACCTTCTCAATGTCAGTCTTAAGTGCTATTCCTCTGTCAGAAATCTTAAGATCTGTTGACTTGGATAGAATTGTATTAGCCTCTCTGTTCATCTCCTGAGCAAGGAAATCAAGCTTTCTGCCGATGCCATCCTTGTCATCGCCCTTAAGTAGTGCTTCCTTGGTAGCCTTAATATGGCTACGAAGTCTTGTAAGTTCCTCATCAACGCAGACCTTGTCTGCATAAATAGTAACTTCCATAGCAAGTCTGTTCTCATCAACCTGCTTATCCTCGAGTAAATCTGCAATTTTCTCTCGTAGCTTAGTCTTATATTCCTGAATGATTTCCGGAGAACGTTCTGTAATATATTCCACGTTTTCCATCATTCCGTCAAGCTTTTCTGATAAATCTTTTGAAAGAAATTCTCCTTCCTTCATTCTGGATTCCAAAAAAGCTTTACCTGCACCATTTATTGCCTTGCTTAATCCGCTCCATACTTCCTCTTCATCAAGTTCTTCCTCTTCCATGGTAAAAACCTCAGGAAATCTTGAAAGCACAGAAATCCTTACATCATTATCAAGGCCAAAATCGGAAGACATTTCCTTTAAGTAATTATAATACTCTTCCGCAATAGCTTTATTATATTTTACTCTGGAATCTGATTCAGAAAAATCTTCATAGCTTATGAATACATCAACCTTACCACGTTTCATATAGCTCTTGAGTTCAGAACGAATAGCTGATTCAAATGCATTGAATTTCTTTGGCATCTTAAGGCCAAGATCCAAATATCTGTTATTAACAGATTTGAGTTCAACAGTGTACTTACGCTGTCCCTCAGTAACTTCACATCTACCAAAGCCAGTCATACTGCAAACCATATTATTAATCTCCTAATCATATTATTAGAATTGCATTGTAACACTCGTTTTCTTGGCAATTCTACATAACATAATATAGCGCAAAATTAAGGCCAATGTCAACAAAGTCCCCATTACTGCGGCTTTTGTCATCGGCCTTAATTAAGAAATTCTATGAAATTATATCCGGATCACTCTATCACAGTGATGCTAATATCAGCAATATACCAAACACTACTATGATAGCCAAAAGAACTAACAATCCAATAATAGCACCCTTCTTACACCTCTTGTAATTACGGATGTAATTCATCTTTCTGAATACAAAGGCTGCAATAATGCCAAGTACAGGAAGGAAGAATGAAAGAACTGACAGCCAGATGCTTCCTGTATCATGTATAGGAGTACTGAGAATCTCGCTGCTTCCTGTATCTTCTGATTCCATAAACTCAGTATTCTTAGCCATCTGCTTCTGAGCTTCCTCAGGATCAATTCTAACAGCCTGAATTGGTTTATTCTCATCTCGAAGCTTCTTATACTCTTCGATTTCTTTCTTGTTACCATATACAAGATGATTATGTCCGATATCAACAAGCTCAGGCTTATCAACTGAATAATCATGAACTGAAGGATCATAAGCAAAAAGAACCTTGTTCTTCTCAAGTCTCGGATCAGGAATAGGTACTGCTGAAATAAGAGACTTGGTATATGGATGAAGCGGATACTGGAAGAGTTCTTCAGTATCTGCAATCTCAACGATGTTACCCTTATAAATAACACCAATACGATCAGAAATAAATCTTACGATTGAAAGGTCATGTGCAATAAAGAGATATGATACTCCTCTTTCTCTCTGGAACTTCTTGAGAAGGTTCAGGACCTGCGCTCTGATAGAAACATCAAGGGCAGAAATAGGCTCATCTGCTACTACAAGTTCAGGTTCCATGACCATCGCTCTTGCAAGACCGATACGCTGTCTCTGTCCACCAGAGAACTCGTGAGGATAACGAGTAAGGTGCTCCGGAAGAAGTCCAACCTCTTCGATCATCTTCTCAACCTTCTGAACTCTGTCAGCTTCATTCTTGAAAAGATGGAAGTTATAAAGACCTTCTGAGATGATATAGTCAACAGTTGCTCTCTCATTAAGAGATGCAGCAGGATCCTGGAATACCATCTGAATATTTCTAATAACCTCTCTATCAAGAGATTTAGAAATATTACCGGATATTTTAACGCCCTTATACTGAATCTCACCAGCTGAACAAGGGTTAACCCTGATTACTGCACGACCGATTGTAGTCTTACCAGATCCAGACTCACCTACAAGTGAGAAGGTCTCGCCCTTGTAAATATCAAAGCTTGCATCTTTAACAGCTTTGAAAGCGTTGTCTCCCTTTCCAAAAGTAATATCAATATTCTTAACAGAAAGGAGTACTTCTTTGCCTGTCTCAGGATCTATTGGTCCATGCTCAGGAAACTGATTATTAGGCATTTTCTGAAACCTCCGTAATATTGTAAATCTTCATAAACTTCTCATGAATATCCCGGATAATTTCCGGCTTTTCAATCTTAGGTGCCCTTGGATCGAGAAGCCATGTCTTAGCATAATGAGTATCACTTACCTTGAACATAGGTGGTTCCTCAATAGTATCAATCTTAAGGCAATATGGATTACGAGGAGCAAAAGCATCACCTGTAATCTTGTTGTAAAGTGATGGTGGTGTTCCTGTAATTGAGTACAGTTCTGTATCCTTCTGTGCAAGCTGAGGAAGTGAAGACAAAAGAGCCCATGTATATGGATGTCTGCTATCGTAGAATACATCCTCAACGGTTCCAAGCTCAACGATCTGTCCACCATAAATAACTGCAACTCTGTCTGCAATATTAGCAACAACACCAAGGTCATGTGTAATGAATACGATAGTGTAGTTATATTCCTTCTGAAGATCCTTGAGAAGCTGAAGTATCTGTGCCTGAATTGTAACGTCAAGAGCAGTAGTAGGCTCATCACAGATAAGGATCTTAGGCTGACATGAAAGAGCAATTGCTATAACAATACGCTGTCTCATACCGCCTGAATACTGGAATGGATAATCATCGTAACGCTTCTCAGCATTAGGAATACCAACCTTCTTCATGATCTCGATTGCTCTCGCTCTAGCCTCTACCTCTGAAACATTCTGATGCTTCATAATAATTGAAGAAATCTGCTTACCAATTGTTATAATTGGGTTAAGAGAGGTCATAGGATCCTGGAATACTGTAGCAATCTTCTTACCACGAGTCTGTCCCCAGTCACTTGGATCTGTTACTCTTGCAAGGTTGATGAAAATCTTACCTGAAAGCTTAGTTTCAGCTTCATCTACAAGCTTGCAATACATAACATTATCAAAGATCTTAATCTTTGTCTCTTCATCAGCAATATTCTCGCCAAGTTTAAGCGCTTTCTTAAAGTCGTTAAGAATTCTGCTGACATATTTTCTTCTTGTAGTATATTTGAATCTACCAACTGAAAGGTATATCTCCTTACCAAGTACAGAGTTTCTATCCATCTGTTCCTTGGTTATAGGCTTGGATATATCAAGCTTATACTGAGCCTTGAGAGCTGCAAGCTTCTTTTCGTACTCATTAAGGTATGTAGCATCAGAAGATACTTCTTCCTTATGCTTCTGAATAAGATCATTTCTTTCCTTCTGAATCTTGGCAATCTCATCCTCAAAAGCCTTGATTTTTCTCTCAGATTCCTTGATCTTATCCTTTTCCTTCTTGGTATCATAAGTCTGTTTGAGGTTAAACTCTTCAGTCTTCTTGAACTTAAGATCATTGATCTTATTGTTAAACTCCTCATCCTGTTCATCAGAAAGAGTCTCTTTGGCTCTCTTTTCTGACTCGAGGTCAAGAATCTGTCTGTATGTATCAGCACCAGACTCAAGAGCTGAGTATGTGTTGAGCTTGTCAATAATTCTTGCAAGTTCTCTCTTACCGGATGCATTAAGAGTAACAATTGTATTGGATAATTCTTCATCATTAAAGATGATATCACCGTTACTGATAAAACCATTAGTCTCAAGCATTCCTGCGAAAGTCTTGGTAAATACAGACTTACCTGATCCTGACTCACCAACGATGGCAATGGATTCATTCTCGTAAATATCAAGTGAAATTCCACGTATAGCTGTAAGGATTCGTCCTCTTACACGGAATTTAACTTCCAAATCTTTAACTGATAATAATACTTTCTTATCTTCCATTTTCTTGTTTTTCCTTACATATGTGTTCTAGGGTCAGATGCGTCACCCAAATTCTGTCCTGTTACATAAAGAGCAACTGTAATGATTGAAGCAATAACTACAGGACTCCAGAACTCAAACTGCCAACCAGGAGTTACCATAGCACTCTCAGCTTCATAGATAAGTCGTCCAAGAGACATATCAGACATACCCATTCCGATATAAGCAAGGAAAACCTCATATCCGATATATGATGGAATCTCAACTGCAAGCAGTGTAACTATAACTGATGTCATGAAAGGCAGAATGTTTCTGGTAGCAATTCTGGTAAGTGGTGTTCCAAGACATTTACTTGCAAGGTTGTACTCTCTGTCTCTGATAATAATAACCTGTGTTCTGATAAAGTAAGCAATGAAAAGCCATCCTGTAATAGTCAGTGCAAATACCATTGACCAAAAGCTTGGTGAAAGAATAAGTACAAGTACTGATATAAGAAGAATCTGAGGAACGTTACCAACGATGTTGTAAACCTCTACCATAAAGATATCAATTTTCTTGGAAAATCCCCAAATAGCTCCTACAAATACACCAACAGTAAGGTTGATCGCTGCACAGACAAAGGCAAGTGAAATAGAAATTCTTGAACCTGTCCAGATGGCATCAAATGTTGACTGTCCTGATGCACCGGCACCAAGAATCCAGTGTATGTTGTAACCAAACTTCTTCATAGCAGCCCCCGGCATCAGGTGCTTAGCTGTAGAATCCATAAGATTACCGAATCTGTCATATTCGATAACTGAAGGATAAATATATGCAAACAATAATACAAAAGCAAGTATTGAAAGAATAACAATGTTAACTTTATTTCTAAAGAACACTCTGAATACTGACTTCCAATATGAATATCTTGGAGCCGTAATCTTCTCTGAATCAAGGCTGTTATGGTCTACCAGAGAAAAGAGCTCTTCATCGGTCATTCCTTCTACTGTAAATAAATCTTTATTTTCCATTATCTTAAATTCTCCTTACCTGGCTTTTCCTGAATAGTTGATTCTAGGATCAACAACAGAAATAAGTACGTCACCAGAAATCATACTAACTACAGAAAGAAGTGCATAGAACAATGTTACACCAACAATAACACCATTATCATACTGGTTGATAGCAACAGTAAGAAGGTTACCAGCACCTGGAACTACGTATACACGCTCTGTAATAATAGCTCCTACAACTGCTCCAAGGATACCTGCAGGTATTCCATGAACAATCGGAATTGAAGCATTCTTAAGAATATGTTTTCTGAAAATCTCGCCTTCTGTAAGGCCTCCTGACCTTGCGAACTTAACATAATCAGAGTTCATCTGATCGATCATGTATCTACGAAGCCACTTCATAGTATCTGCAATAGGTCTGAGTGCAAGTGAAATTATAGGAAGTACATATACAAGTCTGCTTGTGGATTCGATATCAAATGTAGTAGGGAATCCAAGTTTTCCGCCGATAGCTTTAAACAGGAAAATATAGGCCAGTGAAGGAACCGCTGTAATAAACATGATATATCCGGTTCCAAGCTTATCTACAAACTTATCTTTATGTCTTGCCATCAAGATACCAAGAGGAATACCAATCAGGTACATAAGAAGAACTGAAACGATACCGATTGAGAATGAATATCCCATCTTGGACTTACCATTCTTAATTGTATTAACGCTTGTATAATCATCAGTAAATCTATCAGCATTAACCTTGTTAGTTTCTCTTGAACCATATGCGAAAACAGCAGTATGAAGGTCATCTGCAGATTCCTCTGTAAGACCGGTAGGGAATGTAGTTGTCTGCATTACATATGAACCCTGTCTCTTGGTCATAGTGTCAAATACATCAATGCCGGCATTAACCGCATACGACTTACCAAGATTAAGTGTCAAAAGGTTCTGATGTATGAATGGGAACTTATTGTCTGTATAAATAAGATATTTGTGATAAGTTCCATTTCCTATAACTGCAGGAGCAAACTTATCTCCTCCATATACTGGATCATGAAGAGTAAATGTGAGCTTTCTCTCTCCTATATCTATATCTTCATCAACGAAATGAACATTATCAACAGTAAATAAACCTGTAATATATGTAATCAGTCTGTGCGTGATAGGATAATCCTTGGACGCAAAAAGCTGCTGTGCTCCACCGTTAGCGTATTTCTTAGGTGATACCATAATGGCATTACATCTGGTTACAGTGTATCCATTAGCATCACAGTATTCCTGAAACTTCTGAACATACTCAGCTGTAAGTTCACTATCATTCTCAGGCTTCTTACCAATTGAGGCAGCCTTAACTCTGGTCTCCTCGTCTAATTCTCCCTGTTCCTGGAGCATGATCAAATAATCCTGATATGTGAGAAGATCCAAATACCCATACTCCTCCCACTTTCTGTACATATAGGCAGTCTTCTCGTTATTGCCATAGTTCTTGAAGACATTATCCTGAGCAAAGATCAGGTTTCTGTCCAGCATGGTATAGATCATTATCATTACAATAGCAACAACAATGAATGATGAAATTATTCCATGCAATAGTCTTTTCAATACATACTTAGTCATAGCTTTTTCCCTTTGTGGTACATATTATTGTATAGCTGAAATATCTATGTTTATAAAAATTTTATAATTAAATACACAGCCACAACATTATACAACATAATGGAGAAAGTGGGAAGGTCTTTTTCCCACTTTCTCCAATTTATTTGCAATGCCTTATTACAAATTAAATCAGAATTTAAAGAGTATTATTAGAATACTCCAAGGCTCTTAACCATGTATCCTGCATAATCAGGAAGCATTGTGTCAAGATATGTCTGAGGATCACCATAGTCAGGGCCCCATCCGGAAACGTCCATCATATCAGCGTTCATCTCATAGCCATACTCTGGATAGTAACCAGCATAGAGCCAGTCATCCTGAGATTCGCAAGAAATAAGGTTAACTACTACCATTCCATCAAGAGATGTCTCGACAGACTGCTTAAGAACGTTTGCTCTGTTTGTATAAACCTCAGAACCTGAGAAGTAAGGAAGGTCGATCTGGATTGGATTCTCCTTAGAAACTTCTACGCCCTGCTTAGCAAGCTCTTCTACAGCCTTAGCAAGATTTTCCTTAGCATATGTAGGATTGTACCATCCGTCATATCCGTCAGATGATCCAACACCATCAGCAGCCTCTGCATCCCAAGCCTTAACCTGGATTCCATCAGCATCAAGCTGAGCCTGTACGATCTCACCGAAGTATGTTCCCTCAGCAAATGTTGTTGCTGTTCCGTTAATATCAATTGTAACTTCCTCAGGAAGTGTTACGAATGTACCAGGAGTGTAAGAGTTTCTAAGGTTATTAAGCTTGAGATCCTCACCCTCTCTCTGAGCATTGTAAGAAGCTCTGTCAAGTGAAGTTACAACTGCAAGTCTGAAGTTATGGTTCTGCATAGCGATAGCTGTTCTCTGTCCGTCCCATACAGTCTTCTCAGACTTAGTTACTGTAGCATCGTTGAAGTTTGCAAATCCCTTACGGTTTGTATTAAGGAATCCGCAGAATGTTGTAGCATCTGTATCTGTTACAACTGCATATTTATCAAAGTTACCATCAGCCTTAGCAGACTCGATTGTTGAAGTGTTAAGTCCTACAGAAGTAATTGTTCCGGCAACACAGTCATTGTATGCCTTAGTTACGTCTGTACCATCCTCAAATACCCAGTTAAGAGTCTTGATGTTCTGGTTATCTTTGTTCCAGTATGAAGGGTTAGCCTTCATAACGATTGAGTTATTCTCTGTAAAGCTTGTTACAAGGAATGGTCCGCAGTATGCGATGTGGTCAGGATCTGTACCATAGTTACCAGAACCTGTTCCCTGGCCAAACTGTCCGCCCTGTCCTTCATAGTATGTTCTTGAAAGAGGTGCGAATACGCCATAGCTGAGCATTGTAAGGAAGTAAGGTGTCTTCTGCTCAAGTGTGTACTCAAGTGTGTAATCATCAATTGCCTTAACACCAACTGTTGAGAAATCAGTTGACTCGCCGTTGATATATGCATCAGCTCCAACGATAACGCCCTGAACGAGGTACTCAAGACCACCCATAGCGTCCATCATGTGCTGCATACCAGCTACAAAGTCATCAGCTGTAAGATCAGCTACTTCTCTACCCTGTGAATCAACCCACTTAACACCTTCACGAATCTTGAATGTGTATGTAAGTCCATCCTCTGACTCTTCATAGCTCTCTGCAAGTGCAGGCTGCTGAACGTTCTCTACGTCATACTCTAAAAGTCCGTCATAGAGGTTTACAAGCTTCTCAGAATCAGCTGCTCTTGATGTAGCAAGAACGTCCCAAGTCTTAGGATCACTTGTATTAGGATAGTTAAAGGTATCTGTAAGTGTATAACCTTTCTCTTCAAGGTACTTCTTAGCTTCTGCCTGATATGTACCTGTTCCTCTAAGGTCATTCAGTTTGCTCTTCAGCTCAATGTAATCATCAGCTGAAACGAAATCTGTAGTAGCAAGTACATTGTGGAAACGCATATCATCGTTGCCCCAAAGAGTATTTGTTACTGATCCTGGAATGTGACGTCTGAGTGCATAGTTACCACCACGTGTTGAAAGTGGAATAAATACGCCTGAGCCAAGAAGCTTAGCTTCTGCAACACCCATAAGAGCATAACGCTCAGCGATATTGTCTGTTGCAAGAGCCTTCTGATACTCTTCATTGAACTCGCCAAGAATTCTGTTATAAACCTCTGATGATTCTGTCTGGTAGCTGTCAACATCCCAAAGCTCTGAATAAGCATCAGCAGCAAGACGTGTGTCTGGCTCAACGCCTACAAGAGATGGAAGGTTTGCATCAGCTTCCTCAGTTGCAGCAGCTTCTGTTGTCTCAGTTGCAGCAGCTTCTGTTGTTTCTGTTGTCTGCGCAGGTGTATCTGTCTGTGCAGGAGCTTCTGTCTTGCCGCATCCAGCCATAAGTGTAGCTGTCATAGATGTAGCAGCAAGTAAAGCGATTACTCTGTTGTACTTCTTCATAATCTTCCTCCATTTTTAATAAGAAAATATATAAAAATAGCTATCTGCATCGTGAAGATACAAATAGCATTTTTATTACTAATAAGTGTTCCCCACATTCATCAACGTAAAAACGTCATTGTTTCTACCGTTTTTCAATCTTGTATACAATTATACTACCCACAATAAAATAAATCAATAACTGTATGCTTTTTCCCTATAACGATTTCTTATAGCTTTGGATAGCTTTTCGTTAAGTTAAAGTTTAACAGTTTAAAGCGTTGTGTTGTTACAATAATAAACCATGTTGATTAATTTTGCTACAATTTTTTTACAAAAACTTTATTTTTGTAATATCGTTCTTGACCAAAATCAAAAAAGGAGCTCCGAAAACTACTTCGGAGCCCCTAAAAATAATCAAAAATCTTAATTTCAGTACAGGTTAAAAATCATCAAAGACAGCTTGCGTAAGCCTTTTCAGCACCCTCTGTGTGAATCATCTTAAGATCAGCTACTACCGCATCAGTAAGACCATCAATCTTGTTAAGATCCTGATCCCACATTTTCTCATTGCCAAGAACAGCTTTTACAAGTTCCTCTTCTGACTCGCCCTTGTGCTCATAGAAGAACTCAAGTGCCCATCTGTCATCACTTACAGTATATGTATTACCAGCAGGTCTCTTACATACAAGTCCTGCATCTGTAAGTTCCTGAATATCATTTGAATAAAAAGCAATATAAGCAGCAAGTGACATAGTAAGGCATACAGGAAGTTTGCCATTTTTGTCAATATACTGAAGGAATGAAGGCATATTTCTAGCCTTCCACTTACTTGTTGAGTTAAGTGAAATAGACATAAGTTCATGATTTACAAAAGGATTGTTAAAACGATCCTTAACAGCTGCAGCAAATGCATTAAGATCATTTTCATCAAGGTGGTCTACAAGTGTAGGAATAACCTCTTCATTGAGCATCTTGTTCATGAAGCCTGCAACATTATCGTTATGCATACAGTCACGTACAATATCAAAGCCTGCAAGGTATGCGCCAAGAACAAATCCTGTGTGAGCTCCGTTGAGGATACGAACCTTACGGTGCTTGTATGGCATAACGTCAGGAACAACATGTACATTTACTCCGGCTTTCTTGAAAGGAAGTCTATCCTCAAGTCCCTCTGGTCCTTCAATGATCCAGACACCGAAAATCTCACCTACATCGATAAGTTCATCGTGATATCCGTTAATCTTCTCAAGTTCTTCTACTTCCTTAGGATCACGGATTCTTCCCGGAACAATTCTGTCAACAAGAGTTGAGCAGAAAATATTCTCCTCATTAACCCATGTCTTGAAGCTTTCCTCAAGCTGCCACTGGTCGATATACTGATTTACGCATTTAAGAAGCTCTTTACCATTATTGTCAATGAGCTCGCAGGAAAGAACTACTACACCCTTCTTGCCAGCCTTATATCTTGTATAAAGAACCTGAGTAAGCTTGCCAGGGAAACTGTTAGCAGGTACATCCTCAAATTTGCATGATGGATCATAAGCAATACCGGCCTCAGTTGTATTGGAAGCAATAATATCAAGGTCATCAGATGCTGCAATAGCCATCATCTTGTCATAATCAGCCTTATCATAAGGATTGAGGCAACAATCTACAGCAGAAATAACTCGCTTGGCATCTACCTTCTCTCCGTTCTCACTGCCACGAAGATAAAGAGTATAAAGGCCTTCCTGCTTGTTAATAAGCTCTGTAAGTCCCTGTGCTATAGGCTGAACAAGAGCAACCTTGCCGTTAAAGCCAGCCTTCTCATTACTGATATCAAAAAAGTAGTCAACAAAGGCTCTCATAAAGTTTCCTTCACCAAACTGAAGAACTCTTACAGGTGCTTCTTTGCAAACGTAGCCTTCATAGCCAGATTTAGCCAATACATCATAGTTTAATAAATCCATTCCAAATATCCTCCTAATTCGTAAGCGCTTACAAAACGCTAAGAAAAGATTATTTACTAACAATGTTATAGCATATTTATGTAAGCGTTTACAATACCTAAAATAAAAAAATGGATTACTTTTGATAATCCATTTTTCTTATCATAGCTCTGCTGATCTTACCATTAGTAGTTCTGGGAAGATCTGTAGCAAAACAAATTTTGCGTGGATATTTGTAAAGAGCTACTCTTTCTCTTACAAAATTCTGTATTTCATTCTGCAAAGTCGCGCTTGGTAAATAGCCATCATTTAAAATAATACTAGCCTTCACCAAAGTCCCTCTGTTTTTTGACGGATATCCCGTTACAGCACACTCAAACACTGCAGGATGCTTCATTATCACATCTTCCACTTCCGATGGTCCGATGCGATAACCGCTTGATTTGATCACGTCATCATTTCTTCCTAGGAAAAAGAAATTTCCCTTCTC
This sequence comes from Butyrivibrio proteoclasticus B316, assembly GCF_000145035.1. Classification (NCBI taxonomy): domain Bacteria; kingdom Bacillati; phylum Bacillota; class Clostridia; order Lachnospirales; family Lachnospiraceae; genus Butyrivibrio; species Butyrivibrio proteoclasticus. The sequence goes on along the minus strand of NC_014387.1, from coordinate 1,583,437 downwards.
ATCCATGATTGCTCTGTCTTTTGTATGGTATATACCGCCTCGCCATACTTCTTCATACTGCGTTTTATCTCCAAGGTATCCCTTAAATACCCCCATAGGCAGAATGCCACGTACTTTAGGTATGATCACAATTTCGCCTTCCGTTCCGTAAGAAACTTCCTCGCCTTCTTCATCGACTATCCTGATATCGTATAACGGCGAAGCCTGGCCAATTGAGCCTTTAATTTGCTCTTTTCCTACAGGCGTACATATTTGAAGGGCCGTCTCAGTCTGGCCAAAGCCTTCTCTGACGATAAGCCCAGTCTTTTCTGTAAATTTTCTCGCCACTTCAATCGGCATGGGCTCCCCGGCAGTTGTAACCTCCTTAAGAGATGAAAGATCATAGTTAGTCATGTCTTCAAGAATCAGGTACTTGTAGATTGTAGGAGGCGCACAAAATGATGTTATTTTTTCTTTTTCCAAGAGACTAAGGATATCCCATGCGTAAAACTGCTCATAATCATATACCATTACTGCACTTCCAACAAACCACTGACCGTAGAGCTTACCCCAGGCAGATTTGGCCCAGCCTGAATCTGCAACTGTCAAATGAAGTCCGTTATCCTGGGCTCCGTGCCAGTTTTTGGCTGTATAAATGTGAGCAAGCGGATATGAATGATCATGAATAACCGCCTTGGGTGCCCCGTTTGTACCTGATGTGAAATAATATAGCATGTCATCATGAACATTCGTAGAGACTCTTTCGAAATAGTCCTCAGCATCTTCTATCAGTTCGGAAAAAGAAAGCGCATCCTCATATCTGTCCCCCACCACTATCTGCAGGACTTTTTCTTTATTTTTGCCGGTAAAAGAGCTATCACCTGCCAAAACTATTGCTTCTCTTACTTTGTCACAGATGTCATCTGAATTAACGCAGATTATGGCTTTGGTACATGACATGCTGACCCTATCCGCAATATCCCTTGCAGATACCATATGAGAGGTCGGAATTGCAACTGCTCCAAGCTTATGAAGAGCGATGATACTGATCCAAAATTCATAGCGTCTCTTTAAGAGGAGCATAACCTTATCTCCCCTGGCTATTCCCAGAGAATTTAGCATATTAGCAGCTCTATCAGACATATTTTTAATATCTGCAAAGGTAAACCGCCTCACTTCCCCGGTAGTGCTCTTATGTACAAGAGCAAGCTTACCCGGTTCTGCTTCCGCATATTTATCTACCACGTCATAAGCAAAATTAAAACTATCATCATATATAAACTCAACATCTGTAATTTTGCCATTTTCATCTTTTTTCTCTTTATAAAAATTCGTGTATAAGCCAGACATTCTGTCACCCTCTAAACCCTGAAACTCTTTATGCAAAAAGCGCACAATTAGTGCTCATATCATATTTATAAATTAGTATCCGATACTCCTGAATTTCGTATAACGCTCGTCTATAAGCCTGTCTGTCCGAATATTCATAAGCTCTTAACCTGCGTATATATTTCAGCAGAAAACTTATCCCATTCTTTATTAGTACAGATCTTATCTATGATCCCAAGGCTATATAATTTGTCCGCAGATAGTCCCAGCGCTCTGCAGCAACATCTGCTTATCCGTTGTTTTCCATAGGATATTGAGCAGCTTTCAGGGAAACCACGCTAAAATAGGCATCTTCAAGCATCCATATCCTATCTGCATGACTAAGGGCCAGTGCTCCGCCACTTCCGCCTTCTCCTATAACTATAGATAAAATGGGCGTTTGAAGCGTCGACATTTCATAAAGGTTATCCGCAATTGCCCTTCCCTGTCCGCGCTCTTCAGACTCTACATCAGGAAAAGCGCCGGCTGTGTCAACCAGGCATATCACCGGTCTGTGAAATTTCTCTGCCTGTTTCATGAGTCTCAGAGCCTTTCTATAACCCTCAGGTCTTGCGCTTCCGAAATTGTGCTCAATTCGTCCCTGAGTATCCTTGCCCTTTTCTATTCCGATCACAGTAACGGGAATATCCGACAAAAAAGCAATTCCTCCAATAACTGCTCTGTCATCGCCAAAGTATCTGTCGCCACTAAGTTCACAGAAATCAGTAAAGCAGCCTTCTATATAATCACTTGCAGTCTTTCTGCCTTCTTTTCTGGCATTTCTGACTATCTCTATATCCGTCATTACTTATCCTTTTCTTTCATTTATAGATATCATGAAACTTCAAAAGTCTTTCCAGATATTTCTTTTGCTCCTGTCTTGGAACGATCGCATCAATAAATCCGCATTCTTTAACTCTTTCAGCCATTTGAAAATTATCCGGAAGAGCTGTGTTAAGTGTCTTTTCAACAACTCTTGGGCCGGCAAAGCCAACTCTTGCCAAAGGTTCGGATAGAGTGATATCTCCCAGCATTGCAAAACTTGCATCCACCCCGCCTGTTGTAGGATTGGTTAAAAGAACTATATAAAGCCCGCCTTTATCGCTATGTCTTTTGACAGCTGCTGATACCTTGGACATCTGCATAAGTGATATCATTCCCTCCTGCATTCTGGCGCCGCCTGAAACCGTAACACCTACAACAGGAAGCATCTCTTTTGCAGCGTGCTCAAAAAGTCTTGTGATCTTCTCTCCAACTACCGCTCCCATTGAGCCCATCATGAAATTGCCATCCATTGCGAAAATACAGGTTCTGATTCCTCCAATTTCGGCAACACCTGTTATAACTCCTTCGTTTTCACGGCTCTTTTCTTTGGCTGCAGATAGCTTATCTTCGTACTCTGGAAAATCAAGAATATTTCGCGACTCCATCTCCCTATCATGTTCAATAAAGCTTCTGTCATCAGTCAGCATCAGTATCCTGCGCCTTGCTCTAACAGGAAAATAGTATCCGCACTCCGGACAAATAAAGAAATTTCGTCTGATCTTATTGACCGATGTTTTGTTCTGGCACTTTTTGCAGGTAATTTTCCTGCTTCTTATTCTTTTTTCACTGTTTTCAAGCTCATTATCCGCTTTTAAAAATAGCTTTTTTAAGTCCATTTTATAAAACCTTCTGACAGATAGTTGTGTCATAATTACCTGCAATAAATTTGTTGTCATTCATGAATTTCATGTGCATGTCCCTGTTATTATCTACTCCCACTAGAACAAATTCAGAAAGTGCACTTCTCATCTTACGGATTGCACCGTCTCTTGAGCCTGCACACACAATAAGTTTCCCAAGCATAGAGTCGTAGAACGGAGTTACTACATAATTTGTATAAAGAGCTGAGTCAAATCTCACATCTACGCCTCCGGGAACATGGAGCATTTCAACCTTTCCTGTTGAAGGAGTAAAGTTTTTAGAATTTTCAGCACATATTCTGCATTCAATAGCATGTTTGTTGCTGAAAATCTCATCCTGATCGAAGCTTATTTCCACACCTGCTGCAGTTCTGATCTGCCACTCAACTATGTCAACTCCCGAGACCATTTCCGTTACAGAATGTTCAACCTGTAATCTGGTGTTCATCTCCATAAAGTAAAAAGAACAACCTTTTACCAGGTATTCTATTGTTCCTGCTGTCACATAGCCAACTTCAGAAGCCAGTCTCTTAGATGCCTCATACATCTGCCTTCTAAGCTCGTCTGATAGAACCGGAGCAGGACATTCTTCAATAAGTTTTTGATTTTTTCTCTGCACAGAGCAGTCCCTGTCACCAAGGACAATTATCTTGCCCTTTAAGTCACCAAGTATCTGGACTTCCACATGTTTAACGTTTTCCAGATACTTTTCCATAAATACAGCATCATCGGAAAAAGAGCTTTTAGCTTCCTTTTTGACAAGGTCATAAGCTGACGATAATTCTCCTTTTTCCCTTACCACTCTGATTCCTTTTCCGCCGCCTCCTGCTCTTGCTTTTAAGATAACAGGATAACCTATTTTTTCTGCCGCTAAATAAGCCATATCAAGGCTTTCTAATATGTCACTTCCCGGCGTAACAGGCACTCCTGCCTTTACAGCAATTTCTCTCGCAAGTTCTTTCTGCCCCATTTTTTCCATGACAGCAGAGCCTGGGCCAATTAGTACGATATTGTTTTCCTCACATTTTCTGGCAAATTCCGGGTTTTCCGATAGCAACCCATAGCCAGGATGAATCGCAGCAGCGCCGGTCTTAAGAGCTACAGTGATTATGGCATCCATATTTAGGTAGCTATCTTTTAAAAGAGGGCCTCCAATACAATAGCTCTCATCTGCCATTTCCACATGAAGTGCCTGCCTGTCAGCTTCAGAGTACACCGCGATAGTCTCTATCCCCATTTCCTTGCATGCTCTGATTATTCTGACTGCCACCTCTCCTCGATTTGCAATGAGTACTTTTTCAAACATAGACTTACTCCCCACTATTAGTGATAGCAAAAGAAAAATCGCCACTCATACATTTTTTACCATCCACTGTAAGTTCACCATGCAGAAGATAAAGTGGATGAGATGCTCTTTTTAGTTCAACATGGGTGTTTATTGTATCCCCGGGCCTGATCATTCCTCGAAATCTGACCTTATCAATTCCTGTATATACAGGAAGAGCTCCTTTTTCCTTCATCTTTTCCGCAAAGAGAATGCAGGCTGACTGAGCCATAATCTCACATTGAATAACTCCGGGAACTATAGGTTTTCCCGGAAAATGTCCCTTTAAAAAGAACTCATCTCCTCTTACATGATATATGCCGGTTGCAGTACCATCCTCATTAAGGATCACTTCATCCACAAGGAGCATAGGATCTCTGTGCGGAAGGATCTTCATAATTTCATCTTTATTCATAAAAACCTCTTTATGATATTTCAAATAAAACCTGATCGTATTCGACAAGATCGCCATCTTTGACGTTTATACTTAAAATCTCGCCATCGCATGGAGCTTTGACCTCATTCATCATCTTCATTGCTTCTATACTGCATAGGATATCGCCTTTCTGAACCCTGTCTCCAGTTTTCCAGATTTTTCCATTTACTTCCGCATAGAAAACTCCAAGTAAGGGCGCTTTAACTCTTGTTCCGCTTTTAATATCTTCTTTGGAAGGCTCTTTTCCTTTTTCACTTATTTCACTTATATTTGAGGAAAGAATTACCGGTTCAAATGAAGAATTCTTTTTTAGAACCAGCTTGACTCCATCATCCTCTACAGATAATTCAGATAAGCCAAGAACCCTGAAAGCATCAACATAATCCTTGAGAGTATTTGTCATTTTTAATCACCTCGTATCATATTCTCACCAGGTCACAGCAAATGTTGATCTTTGCTTATTCATTCCTGTCATACTTTTTAAATGCAATACAGGCATTATGTCCGCCAAAACCAAGTGATGTGCTAAGGGCATAATCAAGATCAGTTTCTACTGCTGTGTTTGGAGTATAGTTAAGATCACACTCTTCATCTTTTTCCCTGTAGTTAATGGTAGGAGGAACCACTCCGTTTTTGAGAGCAAGAACAGAAGCAATTGCTTCGACAGCACCTGTTGCCCCCATCATATGTCCTGTCATTGACTTGGTAGAACTAATATGAATATCGTAGGCTTTTTCTCCAAATACTTTTTTAATTGCCTTTGTCTCCATTGCATCATTTAAATGTGTTCCTGTACCATGTGCATTGATATACAGATGGTCCTTATCTTTTATTCCTGATTCTGTGGCAGCCGCCTTAATAGCTCTGCATGCTCCGGCCCCTTCGGGATCAGGTGCTGTAATGTGATATGCATCAGAAGTGTTACCATAGCCGGTGACCTCTGCAAGGATTACAGCTCCACGCTTTTTGGCGTGCTCATATTCCTCAAGTATCAGCATTCCGGCACCTTCACCCATTACGAAACCGCCGCGTCTTTTATCAAATGGAAGACTTCCTTCCTCAGGATTATCGGAAAGATTAAGAGCCTGGCAGTTTACAAAGCCTGCCATTGAAAGCTCATTGATAGAAGCCTCTGCTCCTCCTGCGATTATTACATCTGCATAGCCGTGCTTGATAGCTCTGAATGCCTCGCCTATTGTGTGTGTTGAAGTAGCACAGGCAGTGACTACAGGAAGTGTAGGGCCTTTTGCCTCAAATTTGATTGAAATTGCTCCTGCAGCCATGTTACTGATCATCATCGGTACGAAAAAAGGTGATACAAAATCAGGGCCCTTATCATTTAGCTTATTATTTTCTTTGATAGTCGTGTTAATACCGCCGATTCCGGTTCCTACATAAACGCCAAAGCGCTCTTTATCAAGGTCAGACTCTAATATTCCACTCTGCTCAACAGCCTGTCTGGCTGCTCCCATTGCATACTGCATGAAAAGATCTGACTTTCTTATTTCCTGTACCGTTTCATAGTATTTCTTTGGTTCAAAATCTTTTACTTCTGCGTCGAGACTTACCTTTAATCTTGATGCATCAAAACGCTCTATTTTTCCAATTCCGCATTTTCCGTTTTTAAGACTGTCCCAAAAGGTTTCTATATCATTTCCTACAGGTGTGATAACTCCCAAACCCGTAACAACAACTCTGAACATACATTTCTCCTTGATAATTAGTATTGCGTAACACTCATAAGCATGATCGCGCTTTACACATACATTCCGCCATCAACTTTTATAACTTCCCCTGTTATATATGCTGATGAATCTGATGCAAGAAAAAGAACAAGATCCGCAACATTTTCCGGACTTCCTATAGTTCCAAGAGGAATCTGCGATTTGACCATATCTTTTTGTTCATCTGATAATTTATCTGTCATATCTGTGGCAATATACCCGGGTGCAACCGCATTACATCTGATATTTTTTTTGCCATACTCTCTTGCTACAGACTTGGTAAACCCTACTATTCCCGCCTTGGATGCCGAGTAATTGGTCTGGCCCTTATTTCCCATTAGTCCTACAACTGAACTAATATTTATAATGCTCCCGGATCTATGTCTTACAAACTGCCTGATGAATGATTTTGTTACAAACATCGTCCCCTTAAGGTTCACATCAATGACATCATCAATATCCATCGTTGAAAGAGAAGGCAAAATGTTATCCCTTGTGATTCCTGCATTGTTTATAAGAATATCTACCTGACCAAAGTCAGCTAATATCTCCTCAGATGTACTTGCAACCTCATCTGCATTTTTAATATCACAGGTATAGAGCCTTGCCTTTACTCCCATCGAAGCAAACTCATCAATTACTTTTTTAGCTGCATCAGTTTCTCTTGTTGCAATTACTGCAATATTTGCTCCGTTCCCTGCAAGCTTATAGGCTATGGCTTTCCCTATTCCTCTTGTCCCGCCTGTAACAACAGCTGTCTTTCCATTAAGCATAGGTCTGCTCCTTTGCCTGCAATTCTTCATTCGTTCCCAGCTCACTTGTTATCTTTTCTAAAGAGCTAAGATCACTTATGTTATAGATTTTGGCGCCCTTTACAGTTCTTTTTACAAAACCTGACAAAGTTCTTCCGGGACCACATTCTATAAATGTATCTACGCCGCTTTCTGCCATATTAATAAGAGTATCTTCCCATCTGACACTGCTTTGTATCTGATCAGACAGAATATCTATCATTTCATCAGTTTCCTTGGGATATGGACTTGCTGTTTTATTTGCATAGAGAGGTTTATCAGTAGCAGTAAGCTTATAATTTCCGGAAGCTTTGAGTTCTTCCTTCAAGCTTTCTGCGGCCTCTTTCATATAAGGAGTGTGGAACGAACCTCCTACGCTAAGTTCAATAAATCTCACTTCGGATTTTTTAAGTTTTTCCTTAAACTTATCCATATTGCCTTCTTCTCCTGAAACAACTATCTGCCCCGGGCAGTTGAAGTTAACAGGATAAACCTTGGATTTCCGGCACTGACTAATCAGTTCTTCCTTGTCCATTCCTATGACCGCAATCATACTTCCCTTTACTTCTTCAGATGCCTTCTGCATAAAGCCGGCTCTTTTACATACAAGCTTAAAGGCCTCAGATTTGGTAAGAGCCCCTGATACAGCAAGTCCTACAACTTCTCCAAGAGAAAAGCCTGCTACTGCATCCGGATATATTCCTGCGCTTTCTAGAGCAAGCGCTCCGGCAATATCTGCAAGGAAAAGACAAGGCTGAGTATTCTCGGTTTTCTTAAGCTCCTCATCTGTCCCCTTGAGCATCTGTATGATGGTTCCCGGTCTGATTGCTTCAGCTACTCCAAAGAAATCATGAACCTCTTTAACATTCTCATATAAATCTTTGGCCATTCCCGGATACTGACTTCCCTGACCAGAAAATAAAAAAGCTATTTTTCCCATACTGTCTCCTCAAAATGTAGCGTACCTTGCGTTGTTATGCAGGTTTAACCTTAAGACTATTAATCCCCATGAGTTCATAGGCATCATTACAGATACCGGTGATTATCTCCTGGCAGGTGTCCTCTGAATTAACAAGACCGGCAATCTGTCCGCACATACAGGATCCGTTTCTGACATCTCCTTCTATAGCTGCCCTTCTAAGAGCTCCGGATCCCATCTTTTCAAGTTCAGATGGTGCTGTGCTGCTGTCATTCTCTTTTTCCATGAACTCTCTTGTCATGTGATTTTTAAGAGCTCTCACCGGGTGGCCAAGGCTTTTGCCTGTAACAATAGTGTCTCTGTCCTTGGCTTTTAGTACTTTATCCTTGTAGTTCTGATGAACACTACATTCTTTGGCTGTAAGAAATCTTGTTCCCATCTGAACTGCACTTGCGCCCAGCATAAAAGCAGCTGCCATTCCTCTTCCATCTGCTATTCCACCTGCAGCAATTACAGGAATATTTACTGCATCAGCTACCTGTGGTACCAGAGCCATTGTCGTAGTTTCACCAACATGGCCGCCTGACTCGCAGCCTTCTGCAACAACCGCGCTTGCTCCCATTCTTTCTACCATGACCGCAAGAGCAACACTTGCTACAACGCAAATCACTTTTACGCCTGAAGATAAGAGCTTATCCATATATTTGGCAGGGTTCCCTGCGCCGGTGGTCACGACCTTGACACCTTCCTGGCACACAACATCAACTGCCTGGTCAATATAAGGACTCATGAGCATTAGATTTACTCCAAAAGGCTTATCTGTAAGCTTCCTTGCAGCAATGATCTGTTCTCTAAGCTGCTCACCATTAGAATTCATGGCAGCTATAAGGCCAAGCCCACCAGCATTAGAAACGGCAGCGGCGAGTCTTGCATCAGCTATCCAAGCCATTCCTCCCTGTATTACCGGATACTTGATACCCAATAGTTCACAAACCGGATTTTTTTCCATTTCTCCTCCAATCACTACATGAGCATGTCAAACTGCTGCGCCCTGCTTCTCAATAAGCTGAGCAAGCTGCTCAATTGTTGTAATATCCTGTGAAAGTTCAATCTTACAATCAAGTTCTTCCTGCATCTGCATAACAAGTTCCATGATGTCCAGAGAATCAAGTCCAATCTCTGTAAAGGTTGAATTAACAGAAACCTCTTCTTCATCCTTATCAAGATACTCTGCAATTATTTTTACGATCACGCCTCTTACGTCTTTCATTTTTCTTCTCCTTTTTGAAATAATAGTTTTTGAATTATCAATCTTTTGTTACAATAATCTTGGGGGTTGCCCCCAGGTCAAGTAATTTTTTTCAGAAATTATGAGGTTTAAAACTTTATGGGAAGTAGTTTTCAAGACGATGAAAAAGAGTATTCTTTAACTGTCAGCCAATTCGCGAAATTATGCGGCACAACAAGAGATACGCTAAGACATTACTATGAGCAAAAAATAATAACTCCCCGGGTCGATCCTGAGAATGGATATCACTATTATTCTCCTGCTCAGATCAGTTCTTTTTTCTTTATTACCACAATGCGTCAGGCAGGCTGCTCGATTCAGGAAATACGGGATATGATCTACATTTCGTCAAAAGAGGCCATAACAAAGCTTGCCAATGCCAAAATCCTTGATATGCAGAGAGAGCTCTTTTTGATAAATAAAAAAATCAGTGCACTTCACCTTGGCATGTGGATCTTAAATACCTGCGAAGAACATGGGTACAATAAGGTTTTTACAGACTTTATACCTGATATAAGTATTTCTTCTACGCCTATCCGCGACAGCAATACTGCATATCATGTCGCAGATATAGCCGGTGATATTTCTGTTCATCTGGCCAAAACTTCAGGTGATAAAACTCTTTCATCTTTTCCAACAGGCGTTACCATGAGCTATGAAAATATGCGCAAAAAACGCTATGTATATAACAATATTGTCAGTCTGTCTTTTCTTCCTGCTGATAATGAAAATACATTTTCCTTGCCCAGCAACAATGTAGTTGCGTGCTATCACGGACACGGGTCTACCGGCATAGATAAAATATACGAAAAGATGGTATCCTATATTAAAAGACACGGGCTTACAGCTGTATCTGACCTGTTTATCGTCAGTCTGATCAATCTATACAGCAAGGAAAAACAGCATACATATTTTAAATATCTTTTTATTTGTGTTAAAAGCTGACACAGAAGGTGTTACATTCGTATATATCAATGCATGAACATGATTCGGAGGGGAAATCAAATGGCAGAAAAAGGCAGTGTAACAAACAAAAACTTCACAATGGACTATTTCAAATTTGGCACGGGATCACGTATTTTAGTACTGATTCCCGGTCTTAGTATTCAAAGTGTTATGGGGGCAGCAAATACAGTTGAGGCGGAATATCCCGCCAAGATCAAGGATGAATTCACCATATATGTATTCGACAGAAGAAAAGATATTCCTGACAATTATTCAATCTATGAAATGGCTGAAGATACGGTAGCTGCGATCAAAGAGCTTGACCTTAAAGACATATGCCTTTTCGGAGCATCTCAAGGGGGAATGATAGCAATGGTTATAGCCATACAATATCCGGAACTTGTAAGTAAGCTTATACTCGGATCAACATCATCCCACATCAAAGAAAACCAGTCAAAAGTTCTCGAAAAGTGGATTGAACTTGCCAAGGCTCACGATGCTCATACACTATATCAGAGCTTTGCCAAAGAGATATATCCGCCTGATGTATATGAGTCTTACAAAGACTATTTTGCTGACGTCAGTAACAGTGTAACAACCAAAGAGCTAGATAATTTTGTCATTCTGGCTAAATCTATTCTAGGCTTTGATATATCCAAAGACATACCAAAGATCAAATGCCCCACTCTGGCCATCGGCGTCTTTGAAGATGCGGTTCTTGATTCTGATGCCACAATGGAAATTGCTGAAAATCTTGATTACAGACCAGACTTCAAGCTATACATGTATATTGGATACGGACACGCAGCATTCGACACAGCCCCCGACTATCGCGACAGAATGTACGACTTCTTGAATCAATGATTCAAGAAGTCGATATGACGTAAAAGGGCCGTCGGCTTTCAGGCAGGTTGAGCCATAGGCAAGAATAGTGTACAATTCTATCCAAGGCTTGAAATAAAGAGCCTTGGATCTTTTTATGATTGAGGAAAAAGAAATGGCTTTTGATGGAATTACTATAGCAAACCTGACAAGAGATTTTAGCGACAGATTAACAGGAGGTCGCATATATAAAATAGCCCAGACCGAGAGTGATGAGCTCTTTATTACTGTTAAACTCTCTTTTGAGAATGCAGAGAAATATGGAATTAAGCAGGAGAAGCTGGTTCTTTCAGCTGATGCTTCTCTCCCGCTTGCTTATCTGTCTGATGAAAGCAAGCAGTCACCAATGACTGCCCCTAACTTCTGTATGCTCCTTAGAAAGCATATCCAGAATGGCCGCATCATGTCAGTCACGCAGCCGGGCGGACTTGAGAGAATTATCCGCTTTGAAGTAGAACATCTTGATGAAATGGGTGATCTTCGCCACAAGGTTCTTTTGATTGAGATAATGGGTAAGTACAGTAATATTATCTTCACTGATGAAAACAATGTCATCATCGACAGCATCAAGCATATACCTGCTTCTGTCAGTTCAGTCAGAGAGGTTTTACCTGGGCGAGAATATTTTATTCCTTCACAGGATAAGGCTAACCCCCTTGCTACAACAGCAGATGAGTTTTCTTCCTGTGTACTTAGTAAGGGAATGCCTCTTTTTAAGGCAATTTATTCAAGCTATACCGGTTTATCTCCCATTATTGCGCAGGAGATTTGCTATCGAAGTGGCGTAGATGCTGACAAATCCGCAATTGCGCTTGATACAGCAGAATCCATTGCAGTATACAGAGCATTTAGTGATGTGATGGATTTGGTAAGAAACGGCTCTTTTTCTCCTGTTGTAGTATATGAAGATGATGCTCCAAAAGAATATGCTTCTATCCCGCTCACTCTATATGGTATGAGCGCAGGACTATCTGCGCAGGAATCTGCAATTAACAATCAGGCTTCTGATTTAAATGGATACTCCTACAAGGAATATGAGTCTATTTCTGACCTTTTGCAAAGCTACTATGCCGAAAAAAATGTTGTAACCAGAATACGACAGAAATCAGTTGACCTTAGAAAAATAGTACAGACTTCACTTGAAAGAAATGTCCGCAAATATGATCTGCAGCTCAAGCAAATGAAGGACAGTGAAAAGAAGGACAAGTACAGAATATACGGAGAACTCCTTACTGTATATGGTTATAGCGCAGAACCCGGAGCTGAAAAGATAACTGTCAATGACTACAATACAGGAAAAGATGTGACTATAACTCTTGATCCTACCCTCACTCCAAGTCAGAATGCCAAAAAGTATTTTGACAAATACACCAAGTTAAAGCGAACCGCTGAAGCCTTAGAAGAACAGATGAAGGAAACAAAAGAAGCCATTGACCAGCTTGAATCAATTCAGAATGCTTTGGAGATAGCCCAAAAGGAAGCCGATCTTGCTCAGATCAAGCAGGAGCTTGCTGACAGCGGATATATCAAATCTCACAACACAGGCAAAAACGGCAGGAAAGAAAAAATCACAAGTAAGCCTTTTCACTATCTTAGTAGTGATGGATTTGATATTTATGTCGGAAAAAACAATATCCAGAATGATGAGCTCACCTTCAAAACAGCAAATGGCGGTGACTGGTGGTTTCATGCCAAGAAGATTCCCGGATCTCACGTTGTTCTGATAACAGGCGGAAAAGAAGTTCCGGACAGAGCCTTCGAAGAAGCAGCAGCACTTGCAGCCTACTATTCAAAGGGAAAGGTTCAGGAGAAGGTTGAAATTGACTATGTTATGAGAAAAGAAGTCAAAAAACCCGGAGGAGCCAAGCCCGGATTTGTAGTTTATTACACCAACTACTCCATGGCAATTTCACCTGATATTTCTGCGCTAAAGCTTATCAGCGATTGATATCTTTCTATATCAGGCAAAAGGTGACTATAATTAAGTAATCTGACTACCACTCTATTCTACACACAGACAAAGGCCGGCATCATTTAGATGTCGGCCTTAAGTATGAGCAATTAGCTCTAATCTATTAAATTCCACCTAGCTGCATGCGGTAGTATTTCTCATACAGTCCGCCTTTTTTGATCAGTTCCTTGTGATTTCCTCTCTCTTTGATTCCATCTTCATCAAGAACGATTATCTCATCAGCTCCAAGTATCGTAGATAATCTGTGTGCAATCGTTATTGTAGTCCTGCCATAAGCCAGTTTATCCAGGCTTTCCTGAATATAACGCTCACTCTCATTATCAAGAGCACTGGTTGCTTCATCAAGAATCAGTATTGGAGGATTCTTCAGGAACACTCTTGCTATTGCGATTCTCTGTTTCTGACCGCCAGAGAGTCTTGCTCCCCTCTCTCCAACCTGGGTATCAAATCCATTTGGAAGGCTTTCTATGAATTCCAAAAGATCAGCATTTCTGGCTGCTTCCACAATTTCTTCCATTGTCGCATCAAGTCTTCCATAAGCAATATTCTCTTTTACCGTTCCATTAAAAAGATATACATCCTGCTGAACTATACCAATAAAAGATCTTAGAGATTTCTGTGTCACATCTCTGATATCAGTACCATCTATCTTAACTCTACCGCCTGTTACATCATAAAATCTTGGCAAAAGTGAACAAAGAGTAGTCTTGCCACCACCTGATGGTCCAACAATAGCGACGGATTTACCTGCATCTACATGAAGGTTTATATTGCTGAGGACTGCCTCATCATTTTCATAGGAAAAAGAAACGTTCTCATAATCAATAACACCCTTGACGTCTTTAAGTTCAGCGGCATTTTCTTTATCTACAATTGCAGGCCTTGTCTCTACAACCTCTATGAATCTTTCAAATCCTGCAAGACCTTTCTGCAGCTGCTCTGTAAACTCAACCAAAACATTTACCGGATTGATAAATATATTGATATACAGAGCATAAATTGCCAGGTCTTCTCCGGTCATCTGCCCTTTTGCAATAAAGAAACCTCCGGCCACAAGAACGGTGATAAACATCAATCCCTCAAAGAAATTGTTGCCAGAATTAAAAATAGCCATCTGCCTGTAATTTGCCTGTTTGGAATCAAGAAAAGCTATATTACTGTCATCAAATTTACTCTTTTCGATTTCCTCACCGGTAAATGACTTAACAACCCTAATACCTCCAAGAGTATCCTGAAGAGATGAATTAATGCCCGCTATTTTCTTCCTGTTATCCCTAAAGGTCGTCCTCATCTTCTTATTCTGGAAGATAGCAAAAACAGCCATGCAAACAACTACCAGCGCAAGACAGAGAGTCATGGGAACATTTATCCTGATAAGAAGAATAAATGAACCAACAATTTTCACCACAGAAATAAATATATTCTCAGGTCCATGGTGAGCCAGCTCGGAAATATCAAACAGGTCAGAAACCAGTTTACTCATCATCTCACCTGTATTGTGCGAGTCGTAATATGAAAAAGAGAATTCTTCGAACTTATCAAACAAATCTCTCCTCATACCGGATTCCATCTTAGCTCCCATCATATGTCCCTGATATGTTACATACCATCTGCAAAGAGATCTTATAGCATACATGAGCACAAGCAAAAGAGCTATCAGGCCAAGCCTTTTTAATATAATATCCGGAGCCTCCAGAAAAAGCGTGGCCCTTAATATTCTGAGAAACTGTGGAAAAGCAAGATCTATTACAGACAAAATAGATGCACATAAAAGATCTAGCAAAAAAACTCCAATGTAGGGTTTATAATACGGCAAAAACTTCTTAACTAGTTGCATTTAAGCTCTCCCTGGATATTTTTACTTATATAGTCATTATCAGATTGAATACTGAATAAGAAGGCGCAGTGTGTTTTCTGCTCCGTCTCTATGGCTTCTCTCATAGCCATGAGAAGCATAGACACCAGCACCTATAAGGCCATGCCTTAAGTCATTACCTGAGCGAAGTGTAGCCTCTACATCACTTCCATAATGAGGGTAAATATCAACCGCATAGTCTGCTCCGCTATCAATAGCCGCTTTGGTAAGAGCCTTGACTATCTCGTAGCTGTAAGGGCCACCGCTGTCCTTGGCACAGATAGATACCTGTTTTTCTGTGCAGGTAAGTCCCTCTCCTACACAACCCATATCTACAGAAATAGCCTCTGTGCAACCTTCCGGTACACTTCCGCATCCGCCATGACCAACTTCTTCATATACAGTAATATGAGCATAAAGAGCTCTCTTAGGTGTAACCTTGTTTTCCTTGATATACTTGGCAAGTCCAAGAAGTATTCCAACGCTGAGCTTATCATCAAGGAATCTTGACTTGATATAGCCAGACTTTGTTACTCTGGCATTAGGCTCAAAGCATACAATATCGCCAACGGAAACACCAAGCTTTTCTGTCTCTTCCTTGGTCTTAACATCTTCATCAAGAACAACTTCACAGGTATCCCATTTACGCTTAATGTCATCATATTCACCATTTACATGAATCGAAGCATTATTGAGCTGGAATGTTCCCTCATAGATACCGTTAAACTTGGTAACTACTCTTACATTTTCTGTTTCCGCATTATTAGGATTCATTCCGCCAAGATTTGTGAGCTGAAGTCTTCCATTTCCCTTTATAGTTGCTACCATTCCACCAAGAGTATCAGTATGAGCCTCTAAAAGAAGGCCATTTTCTTTATCTTTACCGGTAAGATCAACGATAATTCCACCCTTATTAGTCTGAGCAGCCTTAAAGCCAAGCTTTTCAAATTCCTTTTTAACCCAGGCAGCTGCCTCTTCAGTGTATCCTGTAGGTGAATCAATATTAAGAAGAGCTAAAGTTTCTTCTACAATAAAATCTGTATATTTGGTAAGATCGATCTTTTTTGTTGTTTTCGAGGTTTTACCTGTTGTTTTCTTTACTGCCATGTTCATCAAATCCTTTCAAATAACTATTATTTTTTTTATTTTCATATTACAAGTAACTTATTTCATGATCCTAAGTTTCTTCATAACATTGACCAGCAAATATGCCTTAGGAATTCTTCTGATTTCTGATTCAGATGCTCCGCCGATCTTGACCAGCATAACAAAGTACACAATAACAGCTACTACCATTGCAATCATAGCTGAAACAAGATTAACGAAGTAATTTGAATACATATAATCTACAAACTTCATATCCTGAGCGATAGCACCTACAGCTTCAAGCCGTCCGACTGCATAAAAGACAAAGCTTACAAGTACGTAAGATAAATAAGCAAAGATTCCCATTACAATGGCCGCAATAGAAGGAAGTACATAAGTCTTCCTGAAGTCATTATTAGTTGTAATACTCCTCTTAAGCGCCATACCATTTAAAATGCACATGAGAAGTGAGTACACGATCATAACAATACATAATGACACTCCACCAAGGTTTGTATACAGTAAAAGAAGTGTCAATAACACAGTCTGCACTATAAGCGCCAGAAAAGCATTTACAACAGGCGTATTCACCTTGCCTATTCCCTGCAATACCGCATTTGATATAGTTGATAAGGAATAAAACACCACTGTGATCGCCAGTATCTGAAGTAGCAATGCGGCCTCTCCTATTGATGACTTCTGTGGGAAGAGGATCATGATAAAAGGCTTGGCAAGCGCAAAAAGGCCAACAGTACTTGGAATAGCAATCAGAAGAATAACCTTTGTAACCTTGGAAATTGTATTACTTGCCGCTTCTTTATCACCTTTTGCCAAAAGAGCTGAAACCTCCGGAAGCATTGCAGAAGCAGCTGCACTTGCAAGTGCTATTGGAAGACTTGTGATTACCTTGGCTTTTCTCGCATAAATACCATACATGGAAGCAACCTGAGCTTCATCTACATTTCTGACATTCATCAGGATTCTTGAAAAAAGTGTGGCATTAAGAGAAGAAGACAAATTATAAATTGCAGTACTAAGAATAAATGGAGTTACGATCATAATGATAAGCCTGTAAATTTCTTTATCAGGAAGTACCTCGTGCTTATCAAATTCAAGCCTCTTATGAATCTCTTTTCTATTAAAGAGATAAATATGAAGCATAAATAAAAGAGCTACCAATACTCCGGAGCCTGTTCCAAGTGCACTTCCTATAGCACCATAAACAGCTCTCTTTGATGTATCTTCATAGCCCGCCATTTCAGTCAGCAAATACGCAGCGCCAACACTGACTATAGCGTTAAAAATCTGTTCCAGAATCTGTGATACAGAGGATGGCACCATCGTTCTCTGTGCCTGGAAATACCCACGAAGAACTCCAAGGAAACCAAACACAAAAATAGTAGGTGCAAAGAATCTAAGGACTGTAGCCGCTCTTCCGGCTGCAAGAACATCTGCACCAAGGAATAACAATAAACTACCTATCAGTCCCACAATTGTTACATAAACAAGAGCACATCTGAATATTCTCTGGGCAGTCTTAAACTCGCCAACAGCTAGTCTCGCTGAAATAATCTTGGACATGGCAGATGGAATACTATAGGAAGAAATCAGCAGTATGATCGTATATATCTCATAAGCTGTTCCATAATAGCCATTGCCCTCATCACCTATTATCGCCGCAAGAGGACTACCATATAAAAGGCCTATTATTTTACTGATAATTCCGGCTGCAGCCAAAATTCCAGCATTCATAAGAAGGCTCTTTTTCATTTCTTTATTACCAACTTTTTTATTCATTGTATAATTTATCTTTCAAACATTTTATTAAATAATTAAAAAATCCAGACTCACTCCACATATTATGATTAAGAACAGACGCAGTGTCAACAAATAGGAGATAATTTGCAAAACAAAGAAAAGAAGGATAGCCGACTTCTTTGAACAACGTTGAAAGGAGGCTATCCTTCTTTTATGAGTTTTAGCAAATTACGACGAGCCAGAAGTGAGCAAAGATTAAACTCTTATGAACAATTCTTTACTAATTCTGCCGTCCTGCTGTTATTTTATGGTCGCAACCAGTCGTACATTTCCTGATACTTCTCAGCAGATACCTTCCAGGAATAATCTACAGCCATTGCACGATCTATCATCTTGTTCCACTCACGCTTCTGATCATAGTATACGCGCTCAGCTTCCCTGATAGTTCCAAGCATCTCATGTGCATTGTAATTCAGGAATCCAAAGCCTGTACCAGTACTCTCAAACTTGTTATATGGCTCAACAGTATCTATAAGACCACCTGTCTGACGAACAATCGGAATTGTTCCATATCTGAGAGCCATGAGCTGTGAAAGTCCGCAAGGCTCAAAGAGTGACGGCATCAGGAAGGCATCAGATGCAGCATAAATCTTGTGTGACATAGGCTCTGAATAATAAATATTGGCAGATACCTTATCATGATACTTCCAGTCAAAGTGGCGGAAAGCATTCTCGTACTGCTCTGTTCCTGTTCCAAGAACAACAAGCTGAATAGCATCCTGGCAAAGTTCATCCAGAACATAGTTGATAAGATCAAAGCCCTTCTGATCAGTAAGCCTTGATACAATACCGATCATCATGCACTTCTCATCTTCCTTGAGACCAAGTTCTTTCTGAAGTGCCTTCTTGTTCTTGACCTTCTCCTTGCGGAAGTTGATTGCATTGTACTGATAAGGAATATACTTGTCTGTCTCAGGATTGAACTCGTCATAGTCAATACCATTGACAATACCCCTGAGATCATTAGCTCTGGCTCTTAAAAGTCCATCAAGCTCCTCTCCATAGAACTGAGTCTTGATTTCCTCCGCATATGCCTTGCTGACTGTAGTAATAGCATCAGCATATACTATTCCGCCCTTAAGCAGATTGGCATCTTTGAAAAGCCCAAGCTTATCAGGAGTGAAATAATAATCAGGAAGTCCTGTGATATCCTGAACAGCCTTAATATCCCATTTACCCTGGAACTTAAGGTTATGAATTGTCATGATTGCCTTTATGCCTCTATAGAACTCGCTTCCCTGGAATCTCTCTTTGAGATAAACCGGGACAAGTCCTGTCTGCCAGTCATGGCAGTGAATAATGTCAGGTCTGAAATCTATGACAGGAAGAATTGAAAGCGCAGCCTTTGAAAAGAATGCAAACTTTTCAATCTCAAATAAAACGTCGTCGCCATAAGGCTTCATTCCGTTAAAATAAAACTCGTTGTCGATAAAATAATACTTGATACCGTCTACTTCAGCTCTGAAAATACCAACATACTCGTTTTTCCAATGAAAATCCATGTAGAAATTGGAAACGTATTCCATCTTTTCCTTGAGCTGCTGATTAATACACTTATATAGCGGCAAGATCACACGAACATCAAAATATCTCTTATCGATGTCCTTGGGAAGTGAGCCAACTACATCAGCAAGTCCACCTGTTTTAATAAATGGTACTCCTTCAGAAGCTACAAAAAGGACTTTTTTCATTAGTCGTTTTTCTCCTCATACTTTGCAGATTGCATAGCTATAAGTTCTTTATCGTCAAAATAGTTGATTCTCATTGCATTCTTGACATCTGAAAGTGTCTGGGTTGCAACTTCCTCAGCTACCTGGCTACCTTTTCTGAGTACTTCATATACATAAGGAATATCCTTCTGGAACTCTTTTCTCCTGTTACGGATAGGTTCAAGTTCTGCCTGAAGTACATTGTTAAGGAATTTCTTGACCTTAACGTCACCAAGACCGCCTCTCTTGTAATGATCCTTCATTTCCTGAAGATTAGCATAGTCCGGAGCAAACTCAGCAAAATGCTCATCCTTGGCAAAAGCGTCCAGATAAATAAATACAGGATTGCCCTCAACCTGACCAGGATCCTCAACTCTTAAATGGTTAGGATCTGTGAACATGCTCATAACCTTCTTCTTGATAGATTCTGGTTCCTCAGACAGATAAATACAGTTACCAAGAGACTTACTCATCTTGGCCTTACCATCTATACCAGGAAGTCTGAGACATGCAGCGTTATCAGGTAAAAGAATCTCAGGCTCCACAAGAGCCTCGCCATATACAGAATTAAATTTCCTTACTATCTCCTTACACTGCTCGATCATTGGCTCCTGATCCTCGCCTACAGGAACAGTTGTTGCCTTAAATGCAGTAATATCCGCAGCCTGGCTGATCGGATATGTGAAGAATCCAACAGGGATACTTGTCTCAAAATTTCTCATTGCAATTTCAGACTTAACAGTAGGGTTTCTCTGAAGTCTTGAAACAGTAACAAGATTCATGTAATAAAATGAAAGCTCTGTAAGCTCAGGAATCTGTGACTGAATAAACAGTGTAGACTTGGCAGGATCAAGTCCTACAGACAGATAGTCAAGTGCTACCTCGATGATATTCTGACGAACCTTCTCAGGATTATCAGCATTATCAGTAAGCGCCTGAGCGTCGGCAATCATAATAAAGATTTTGTCAAACTCCCCTGAATTCTGAAGCTCTACCCTTCTACGAAGTGATCCAACATAATGTCCCACGTGTAATTTACCTGTAGGGCGATCTCCAGTCAAAATAATCTTACTCATTCCCCAAATTTCTCCTAAAGCCAAATTTCGTATACTTTACAAAAAAGTATACTAATATAGAATACTCTATTTTAGCTTAAGTGACAATGCAAATTGTTCCTGTGACACCTTAACTAAAACATTTTTGGTATTAATTGTTGCACCTAATAGTCCAAATTCTTCTGAGAATAGCGCAACAGCAAGATTAAGTCTTCCGCGGCTCCTGATAGTGCAGTATTCAGCAATTGAATTCATGATACTGCTCATTACTCTATCTCTTATTCCCCAGCTTGTTAAAAGAGCTAATATCTCATCACATGTAAGACAGTTCATAACTGTTCTGACCTGGCTGGAGGTCCCTCCAACTATGGCAGTATGCGCTGCAAATATCTCTCTTCTGCCATCTGAAGCAAAAGAATTAGTGTTGGTAATTCCGGCAGCAAGCTTGATAAGTTTACCTACATTACCTACAAGAAGCATGTTGGTAACGCCGTAAGAAACGCAGCTATCAATAGCCTGTCCCGGATAATTATAACAGTGGGCAGCTGTAGTAAGCGGTACGTGAAGCTGACTATTGATCTTGTCAGCGCAGTAATTACCGGGAGATACAAGAACACTTGATACGCCAAGATCAACCTGCTTTTTGATCTGAAAATCTATGGAATCTGTAATATCTCTCTGATGGATCTTGGAAATGGTAGCATGCTCTCCCATAATAGTGATCCCACCGGTAAATGTGGTCTGTCCCATAACATTCCCGGCAGCTATCATCATTCCTTCAGGACAGCTGACTTTAATGAGAAGGAGCTGAGCCCCATCAGAAATATCGCAGACATTGGCAACAGTCTCAAAAACAGAATCTCTAACGGGCTTTTCAATAAGTGCCTCACCATCCTGATATCCTGGTCTTTTGCCCATTGCAGTTCCTATGCCTTCTGCTCCATCCAAAAAGAGATTGGCAAATCTGGGATCAACATGCGCCTTATCGCTTATCTTAGTAAAATCGTCGATATATGAAACACATACTCTTATTTCAGCTCTATCCTTTATATCAGGAGGCGTCGCTCCTTCCACAAGACAGGAATACTCAGATTGCCTGATGTTGCAGTTTTCATCTATTCTTTTGACCGGATAGATTCTGCTGGCAGTCCCATGATATACAATAATATTCTCAAACCTGATCCTAAATAGAAGATCGCTGGCTGCAGCCTGTGCAGCAGCTGCCATACAATCTCCTGATGAAACAGGACTGCTAAGTAAACTATTCTGATCTTTTACGGTAAATCGATCCATATTTGGCCTCTTTATGTATAACAAACCACAATATTATGTATCTAATATTTCCAGTGCAACATTATATATACATATTCATTATACAATATTTCGTGCATCGGAAAAATATTTATTCATAAATTAACAATATTCCGTATGCTAGTTATTTATTATTTCGATTTACTTTATTTTTTATTTATAAACCGTCCATATTTTGTCCAAATTTAGACACTATTATATATACTATCAGAAGTGAGTAACTTCTGACTCCCCCAACAAAACTTTTTTCATACCGGGTCGATCGGCTCCCCACTGGTCGACCCCTCCTCCCAAAAAAACAACCACCCATCGTGATCGATAGGTGGTTTTATTATGCATTATGCTGTTAATATCTCTGTATTCTCTGTCTCAAGAGAAGGTGCTTCCTCAATCGTAAGTTCAGTCTCATCTAAACTTGTCTGTTCTCCTTCTGTCAGGATCGCATCAGTCTTCCTGGGTCCTCTTACGCCAAAGCTGCCATTATATCTGAGCTCCTTGAGAATCTTTCTGACATTTTTAATTTCCTTGTCAATATCCTCAACTCTGGCACATACTACTGTTGGAACTCCGCTGCCGTTAAACTCTACTCTCAGGCCGGAATCCTTGAGCGATTTAAATGCCTTAAGTTTATCTGTTGTGCTAATTTCATCTACGTCTTTTATATTCTTTGCCATATCTTGTGCCTTTCTTTAATTCAAACACAATATAACATACATTTAATATTTTTGCAAACGTTCGTTCTGACATTTCTGCACAATTTTATGTGCGTATTATCGTTTATTTTTTATCTAAATTTTTATTCTAAATGCTGTTAAGTTTTTTATCACTCCACCGATATATATAGTGAGAATAAAAATTCTCACTCCCCCAACAAAACTTTTTTCATACCTGGGCTGTTTAACTCCCCATTAAACAGCCCTCCTCCCAAAAATTCAAAGAGACGGCAAAGCTGCCGCCTCTTTTTTCTTATGTCCTTCTTATTCGTTTACTTCTCTTTTATCTCTATTTTCTGTCTACAGTATAAGCCTTAACAAAGAAATCTTTATCATCCTGTCTTGTAACACCTGTTCCATCATCAGCCACATAATAGCTGCATCCGCTTGCCTGATAACAGTTATGAACGTTTCCGGTAAGATTTTTCCATTCATCGTAATTAGGTGCACTCACAGAATCGACAGCCGCCTCATAGATAAGCCTCCCGGCTGTCACAGGCCTTATCAGAATAAGGAATTCATCGTCCTTATTAAGCTGAATATCTTTATCAAGTTCAAAGGTGTGATATCCGCCGCTTATAGCCGAACCTTTCATAGATAAGGCAGGCTCTCCCAGAAGCGAAAAGTTAATATCATCACCATCCTTAGCCGGATTGACATATATATCAAACTGATACTGCTGATATGTCTCAAGCCCCATCAGCCCTATTGCCTTTAGATTTTCGTCTCCTGCAGCCCGGTATAACATTCCGTAGGTATTTGTAGAAGGACTATAGGCTGTTACATAATTCTCCGAATCTTCCAAAGTGCTGACCACATATGTGAGAAAGCCAGCTGCCTGATAATTGTTATCATAATAGTTTTCCTGACCCGGTACAGCAGAAATATAGGCTGCTACGTTATTTCTTCCTGTTGTCTGGTCATAATAGGACAGATAAAAATATCCTCCAATACCCGACATTTCTCCCCAGCTGTTCTTGCAGATCCAGGCTCCGTCATCTTTAGGAGTTACTGCAAAATTTTCCTTACTGTATTCATCATCCCATCCTACTATCAAAGCCTCATGATTTGCTGTAGGTATGTCTTTTCCTCCAAAATCAGCATAAAGCGTAGAGTTATGGCCCTTCCAAAATCGGTCATCAGCATAAACTCCGGCAGTAACGCTACCATGTTCCATGATCATCTGCTTGATCATAGTGTTATTAGCATACCCAGCCGGAATTTCACAGACGTTCTGAACATGATATTCGCTGGTAAAAATATCAGAAGGCGCATCAGAATTATCCTTAAAAAGAAACTTTTCGCCATAAATACTCTTAAATGAATCATTTCCAGACTCTGAAACAGGGCCTTTCCAGGCGGTTAAAAGACTTATGCAAAAGTCTGCAACTCCCCCGGAAGCTATATAATTTGTATCGTAATCAAATATCCATGCGTTTTCTTCATTGTCTGCGTTTACAAACTCGCGATAATCTCCGTCTATGTATCCGTTTACTGATCCACTTGCCTTGTGCATATTACTGTAGGCAAGGTGCTTCTCAGAAAGATCAAGTGATTCTCTTGATAAATCATCATTATGAAGTAAAAGGTCACTTTCAATTGCGCCAAGAGAAGCATAGGTCCAGCACAAATAGCTATACCCCTGATCTTCAACATCAGTAATATAGCTTATTCCATCTACATTTCGCGAATCATATTTTGTAGGAATATCTTCTCTTGAAAAAGAATGAATATCAACAGGACTGACGTCATGAAAGTCACTGTTGTCATAGAATTTCCCTGGCTCTCCCTCACCTATACTGATAGCCTCGGGAATTGTACACTTCCACTTTATCTACATGCTCTGTGACAGGCTCAGCCACAGCTTCGACTTCTTCCTGCCCGTCGCTCTCCGGCTTACTTACAATGTCCTGCTCATTTTCAGCGCCCTTATCTTCATTTGTAGCATCAGTAGCATCTGCAGAAATGCTCTGTACATCAGCTGCAGTATCTTTTTTATTGGCAGAAATGCCCCAGACTGCTGCAATAGAAACACCAGCTACCAAAGCGATAGCAACTATCGCAATTATCACTTTCTTGTTCATAATAAGCCCCTCATCTCTTAAATAAACAAATAAGCGTTTATAGTTATTTCTATTTTACAACAATCGTGTTAAAAGAACCAAATATGGATTGAGATATATCTTTGGCAAATGCCTCATAATCAATATAGCGATATCCGCTTCTCCATCCATCTATGATCCTGAGGATAGGATAAAGCTTATCTCCAACTCTCCATATACTATAGCCCACAACAACCACAGTGTGATCCTTATAGTATCCTCTTGCTATGTTCATGATCACCGGTCTGCCCTCAGATATCTCTTTTACCACCTGATCTTCAAAGGTCCAGACATAAACGCCCTTGCATTTAGTCTTTATTCCATACCTTTCAAAAGACTCCCTGGCTATACCTGAGATAAAAAATGGGATAGTACCAATCTTGTCGTTATAGCCATAGCTTTCTGCAATTTCTTCTACATCCCTGTATATTTCTCTTATATCTTCAGGAATTCCCGGAATCTTAAGCTTTTTACGGTAGTAATCTACAACCCTTGTCACAGCTACTACAGAACAGTTTCTAGTTCGTCTTCCGCTTATTTCCTCCATGGATTTATGATCCATGACAACAGAGCGCCCTCTTTTGACAAGGACGCCTCTCTCCCCATACTGTTCCATCAGATATTTAGATATATTGGTTATTCCGCCATAGGGTTTTCTTTTCATAAAATCCCTTTCATCACTAGTGTGCTGTATCGTATATCTTTAGTTAATGAGTCAATACACTACTCATCTCCCAGAATAATGTTGCCGAATATCACAATAACCTTGCGGCCTGAAAAATCAGTATAACCCACAAAATTTCCATAATCGGAGCTTAAATCATTTCTGGTACGACACCTCTCTGCAACGATTGTCTTCTCATCTGTAAGCTCATCCAAGGCCAATACAGATCCATTTTTTATATAATACAACTTCTTTTCACAGGATACATACTTAAGTATTGCATCGTCATGGCCTGTATCACCAAAATCATACATATGGCCGTTCTGGTATTTGTGCAGACAATTGTCTGTATCTATAAACCAAATAGCAGAAAAATCACCATTGGCGATTACATTTCGAGCCTTGTACTCTAATTCAACGATTTTTTCTTCTATCTTATGATTGCCACTTAGTGTCACTTTATAAACATACTCATCTTTTATCGTAAGATATTCCAGCTCTTTGTCTCTAATTCTATAATTTTCACATTTTTCATCATCCTCAGAAACCCGGATAGCATCTTTTCCGGCATCATAGAACCAGAAATTCCCGCGATAAGCATCTATTAAACATCCCTCCAAAGTAGGCAAGTCAACTATCCGCACTCTGTCATGGCCATCAAAAACCTGCGACACTTCTTTTGAGAAATAAACTTCATTTGCCCTTTGCCCCAGAATCCTTCTAAGCTTATCTTTTCTGGTATTGTAATACCAAAGCACACTGCCATTCATATAAATATCAGTGCAATCTTCATTTACAACAAATGTCCAGCGATTTGCCCCATCAAGCTCTGCTATTTCTGTCAATTGTCCATCATGAAAACTGTAAACCCAGGTCTTATCAAGTCTTTTATAGGTTGTGTAGTAAAAAGCTCTCTCTCCATCATCAGAAACAGCAATAGGAATCAGCTTATCATCAGAAACAGGTGTTGTTACAGCCCTCTGTCCACATGGAATAATACGGGTTTTATTATCGCAAAAAAGTGTAACGTATTTACCATTTGATGAAATAGCGTATTTGGACTCCTGGTTCATTCCATGCGCAACTTTTATATCTTCATTTCTGTCAATATCATATACTATTACTGAATTCCAGCTAACATTCCAATACAGGATATATCCGCCATCCTTGCTGATTTGCCCATAGTCTTTAACCATATTACATAACGCAAGCGGAATCAATTGTCCATCTACATAGAATAATTCATCATCGGCAGTAACAGCAGCCCTTTTATGGTCATAGGAAAAGCTTATTTTTACATCTCTAAATTCTGTAAAAAAATCGGAAGTAGCACCACTTTCACTTACCAGAATCTTGTTATACATATATAATCTTGGCTCTCTTACGTCTGTCACCTGTGCATTCTTAACTACACCGTAACTGTTCTTCTCATCATTTGACTTTTTCTTATTATTTTCTATAGTTGTACATAAAAATGTTGCGACAGCCAAAATAAAAACTATAGTCAGAACCTTCCCCATTCTGCTTCTTTTTTCATATTCCCCGTTCATCTTATACTACCCCTTTAACTGTCAAATAGCATGTAATTGCCAAATACTCTTACATATCTCTTTTCCATTTTGTAAGAAAATACAACAAAGTCTTCATAATTGTAATAATTATGTGAAATATAGTCAGCATTTTCAAATTCAAGCCTGCAGTCCTCAGGATCATCCCCTATAGAATACAGACTCTCTTTTTCTATAAAAAAGAGTCTTTGACTAAAGCTGTCATATTGAATATTACTGTGCAAATCAGGACTACTATGTAAAAGCTTATGCTCTCCGTTTTCATACAACCAGAGATTACCATCTCTATCCACATAATATATTTTGCTTAGATCATCACAAGTCGTATATGATCTAACAAAAGGATCAATGCCTTCGATTTTATTACTATTTAAATGGCCATTTTCCATAGTCTCAATGCAAAGATCAGAGTCAGAATCTCTATATAGTCTGTATACAGTTCCGTTGTCAAATCCCAGAAGCTCATTTGAACTGTATTGTTCAAGTAAGATAAGGCTCTTATATGGAGAGTCAAAATAATAATCCTTGGATATTGTCTCCAAGATGCAGCCCTTAAACGATTCTACATCTGCGATCATATTGCTGGAATGCTTGCCTACAATTCCATAGGGGCCTTTTTGGCAACTAACTTCAAACAGATCATCATCCAGTATCTTTACCCCTGTTTCCATATCCGTACTATAAAAATATGTACTGTAAATGTCAGAAACAAATGCTTCTGTGCACTCATCATTTACGAAAAAGTCAAAATGATTGCCTCTTGCTATCTCAAACAATTCACCATCATGGTAGGAATAGGCAAAATATGTCTCGTCATCATAATTTTTAAAAAATGCTCTCTTACCATCAGGAGAAACAGCGATTGCATCAAGGTCCTTCTTACTGACTGTTGTGAAAGACTCAGGGTTTTGTACATCACGGATGATTGTTCCAGACTCTCTTTCATAAAAGGCTACATATCGTCCATTTGATGAAATAGCGCTATCGTATACCGTAAAATAATCCTCGCATATAGTTATTTTTTGGTCGTTAGCTGCATCATAAACGCAGCCCTCATGCACTTCATCATTATATAAAACAAAATCAGCCTTTTTACTAATGACAGCGCTTGTTGAGCTTTCAGACAAATAGCGGGGTTCCAACTTCCCATCAACATAGTAGACTTTATTATCTGCGGTAACCGCCATTCCTGTTCCGTCAAATTTAGAACAGTAATGCGAGTAACCGGGTGCATCCTTAAAGCCCTCATATATATCGCCATTCTCACTATAAAGAATATCGTCCATCTCAAATATTCTGGGCTTGTCTACATCTGTGTGCTCCGCTTTTTTTATTACAGTCATTTCTTTTTTCGCATATTTTTTGACACTTATAACATCGTTTGCCGCCAGTCCGCAAATAAAAAAGAGTAATATTAAGATTAGTGTTAAAAATATATATTTCGTATTCGATTTTTTCTTTTTCATGCCTTCCTCCGCCTTTACAGCACTCCCCATGATATCACATTGTCCCAAATATTGCTTTACTTTTAGTCCGCATTTTTGGATAATATTGATTATGGAAAAAAGTGAGCATTTATCGGTATCCGAGGTCTCTGAAATACTTGGGATCAGCCCCGCTACCGTCAAAAACTGGATAAAACTCGGTAAACTAAGCGCCGTCAAGTTTGGTGCTTCTTTTTGGGTATCCAAAAGCGAGGTAGAAAGAATCAGCCTTGCTCTTGATTCTTCTGATTTGTTGCGTCAGAGGCGCAATAAATCAAGACTTTCTTCGAACTTTATTCCCAAATCCTACATCAGTAATTCATCTCCTAACTATAAAACAATCAAGGCGCTGATTTGTGACAAGGAAATCTCAAATTATCCTATTGACAGCCTTCTTTATTACTATGCCGGAATTCTTATGGAGCTTGCCGGTATTAATAGAGAACTTTCTGATTCTTTGACACAAGATCTTAATGTAACCAGCACTGATACCCCTTGCGATCTAGCTTCCGAATACCCTCTGCTATTAGTTGATTCTGAGGATACTCTTGGCATGCTGTATCTTTCACTTCGAGGTCTTCAGGCCAAGAAGTCTACCGGAGCCTATTACACTCCTTTTTTTGTTGTGGATGAGCTTATAAATGAAGCTTTCTCAAGCAAAGCTACTACAGATTACGCATCAAAGTCATATATTGACCCTGCATGTGGAACCGGAAATTTCCTTCTGCGTCTCCCGGATAACATTCCTCTAGCCAATATTCATGGTGCAGACATTGATAAGACAGCTGTAATCTTATGCCGGATCAACATAGCAATTAAATATCACATCACTTCCTGGTCCGAGCTTGAAGTTCTTACAAATAATATAGTGTGCAGGGATTTTCTCTTTTCTCCCGCTAACGGGTACTATAATGTCACACTGGGCAATCCTCCCTGGGGATATGCTTTTTCCAAGGACAGCACTGCTCTTATAAGACATACCTTTTCATCCTTTAGCGGAACCGGTAAGCCTGAATCCTTTTCTCTTTTTATAGAAAAGTCTCTTAAGGAAAGTGATGAAGTTACGTTTCTCCTTCCTGAAACAATACTTGGTTCAGATTATCACCTTGGCATTCGTAAATTCATCACAGATAATGCAAATGTTGTCAGCATAAGCTATCTTGGAGAAGTTTTCGATAAAGTTCAGTGTCCTTCAGTTATTATGCGGATCAGCAGGATCAGTACTTCAAACAGTATTAAATCCTCTTTTTACAAAAAAGAGAGCAAAATCTGCAGAAGCTTAAGTCTTGTCAAAAGCTTTAACGTTCCCAAGACCAGAATAGGTTCTGACAATTTCAATATCCTTGCAGATAACGATGAATACAGTATTTTAACCAAGATGACCTCTGTCCCACATTTTTATCTTGAGGGTAATGCCGACTTTGCCCTTGGAATCGTAACCGGAGGCAATTCTAATGTAGTTTTCGAAACTGCTGTTAAAGGTTCAGAGCCTATCATAAAGGGAAAAGATATAACTAAATACAGGATTACTTCCGGTCATGCCTATACAGTATTTGCACCGGAAAAATACCAACAAGTAGCTCCGGAAAGCTACTACAGAGCTCCAAATAAGCTCTTCTACCGCTTTATAGCAGGAGAACCAATAGTTGCCCTTGATGATAAGGGATTATTGTCACTAAACAGTGCAAATATCATAATCCCTCATGTTCAGGGATATGATAATGCATATATTATGGCAGTTCTGAATTCATCCGCAGTCAGCTTCTATTACAGGCATATTTGCAAGAATATGAAAGTGCTGCGATCAGTTCTGGAAAAGCTCCCTATACCTGTATGTGCACCCGAAGTCATGAAAGAAATTTCAGAACTTGCTGCTAAGCTGTCAAGCCTGCCAGAAAACTGCGCAGATTCCGACAAATATATTATAAAAAGACTAGATAATTACGTTAACAAACTATATAATTTAAATGCTGCTGACGAAAAAATAATAACTGAAAGGTAGTTTACTTTTACAGTTTAAAGTGTTATAGTGGCATAAGATTTTTGTTTTAGGAGGATGATATAAATGTCTTTTGAATATATACAAAAGCTCCCTACTCCCGATGAGATAAGGGACAGATTTCCGCTTACCAAGGAGCTTGCAGCTGTCAAGGCTGAAAGAGACAAAATGATTTCCGATGTTTTCACCGGAAAAAGTGATAAATTTCTCGTTATCATCGGTCCATGCTCAGCTGATAACGAAGATTCTGTTTGCGAATATGTTACACGTCTTGGAAAAGTTAACGAGAAGGTTAAGGACAAGCTCATCCTTATTCCTCGTATTTATACCAATAAACCTCGTACGACAGGCGAAGGCTATAAGGGCATCACTTCTCAGCCTGATCCTGAGGGCAAGACAGATTTCCATGCCGGTCTCATCGCCATGCGTCACATGCAGCTCAAGGCAATAGAGGAATCCGGTCTTACTGCTGCTGATGAAATGCTTTATCCTGAGAATTGGGGATATGTTGCAGATATTTTATCTTATGTGGCTATCGGTGCAAGATCTGTGGAAGATCAGGCTCATCGTATGACCGCAAGTGGTTTCGATGTTCCGGCCGGTATGAAAAATCCTACAAGTGGTACTCTCTCTGTTATGCTCAATTCAGTTTATGCTGCTCAGCAGGAGCATTGTTTTGTATACAGAGGCTACGAAGTTAAGACAAACGGCAATCCTCTTGCTCACTGTGTTCTTCGCGGTTCCAGCAACAAGCATGGTCAGTCAATTCCTAACTACCACTATGAAGACCTCTCTCTTTTACTTCAGCTGTACAATCAGAGAGAAATCATCAATCCTGCTGCAATAATTGACTGTAACCACAATAACTCCAACAAGAAATTCATGGAGCAGATTCGTATAGCCAAAGAGGTTCTTCATTCCAGAAGTCTCAATCCTGATATCAGATCACTTGTTAAGGGTGTAATGATAGAAAGCTACCTTGAGGAAGGCAGCCAGAAAATCGGAGAAGGCGTATATGGTAAATCCATTACAGATCCTTGCCTTGGCTGGGATGATACAGAAAAGCTGATCCTTGAAATGGCTGAACTCGTATAATAATGATAATATAGGCGATGACTACTTTTTTAGTAATCATCGCCTTTTATATTCAATGAGATTTTCATATTATTCTTATCAGTTTCTGATTCTGGCCCATTCATAAGGGTCTTTATTTTTCCCTTTGGCCTTTCGGTACTGAGATAGCGCCGAAAGACCGCTAAGTCCCATCATATCCTGAACAGCGTTTATATCCGCTCCGCTCTCGATAAGATGCATTGTAAAAGAATGCCTTAGTGAATAAGGAGTAATATCTGCATCTATCCCGGCTCTTTTCACATAAGTTTTAATCAGTTTCCATAAGCCCTGCCTGGACATAGGATTGCCCATGTAATTTACAAATACTTTTTGTAAAGAGGCACTGTTATCAGAAAGAATTTCATCCCTTGCAAAAAGCAGATACTCATTTAGTGCCTCTTTAGCTTTTTTACCATAAGGAATAACTCTGTTCTCTCCCAATCTTATGCAGTTAAGACTCATATCAATGTTCTCAAGTTCAAGTTCTACAAGTTCTGTTGTACGTAAGCCTGTCGCATACATAAGTTCCAGAATAGCTTTATCTCTTTTACCTAGAGCATCATTAGGAAAGGTCTGAGACAAAAGTGCTTCGATTTCATAAGATGTCATGATCCTTGGCGCACTCCTGGCAGCCTTGGGAGTTCTGATATTCTCAGCAGGATTATCCTGTATATTTCCATTTTCAAGAAGGTATCTAAAAAAAGCTCTGATGGATGACACACTTCTGATTATTGAACTACCCGCACAATGCTCTTCCTGCATTGAACTGATATATCCGTGTAGTCTGTCATCTGTAATATCAGCTATGGAAGTAATGCCTCTATTGCTCATGTGACTGGCCATACGATTCAGATCTCTTCTGTAAGATGAAATCGTGTTAGCAGAGGCCTTTTTGACAGTCTCAAGATATAAACAAAAAGCGTCAATTAGTTGATCCATACTCGGTTTCTATCCCCCAATAATATAATAGCCACAGAGGCATAGTCATAACAATTGAATAACCATACCTGAAGTCAACAACAGGAGCTGCTATAACAAGGGTTCCTATCTGCAAAAGAAGCAGCATTTTGCAGAGAATGTGTTTTTTCCTGAATATACATATTACTATTGAAATGACCAAAATCCAGGTATATGTACCAATACTCCACAGTAATCCGTAAAGCGGAACAAAATCCCCAAGCTTAAGGGATATTTCTTTAGCCTTGACTACAAATCTGCCTCCAATCTTAGGGTCCCAGAAAAGGCCAAAGTCATTTCCCATGATGCCGTCCATATCTCCAACCGTATACGATGTGTTTGGGTTAATATAGCCTCCATCCAGATCGTACCAGGCTTTAAGTGCTACGGCCGGGTTGCCGGCATTCATTCTAAGATACATTTTGAAGTATTCAGACTTATTATTCTCAATTTCTTCAGGATGTCCGGCGCGGACCAGCTCTTTAATATTATCTGCAAAATCAGGAGCATATAATTCCTTGATATAGGTTGTATCAATTACCTTGTTTATTAGTTTCATGTCACTATCTTCAACAAATACATCATCAACCAGAAATCTTGCAGTCTGCTGGATTGGAACAGCAAGTGACTCCACCAGGTCGGGCTTTGCTACTCCAGCTCTGTTCATAACCGGACCTTTTACAACAAGAACTGATATGATCACTATCAAAGAAGCACATATTGCTCTAAGTATATCTTTTCTCAGAGCAATTACCATAAATGGGGTCCAAACCAGAAAGGCGTACCAGGCATTTGATCTAAAAAGTGCAAACATAATACCAAGAATAGTAAATGATGCCCAAAGAGCATTTATACACGTATTAGATTGCAGATTGCTCTCATAATAATTCCTTAAGTCTATTACACAGCATAACAACAGCATTGTTATACCTGCAAAGATAATATCCTTCCAGACAGTTACAACAAAAACACCATTAAAAGGCACCAGAGCATAAAAGAGAACCGAAATCACCTGTAGCTTTCTGGATCTTATATGGCTTACCAAAACGCCACAGCAAATCGTCATAAACAGCATCTGAAAAACAGTATATAGTGCTATTCCGGTCTGATGGTCTGCATTAAAAAGATTTGCTATATCAACAAACATTTTAATCAAAAGCGTATGAACTATAGGATGATGATTAGACAGTGGCTCATCCCCTGCAAATTCGGCATACTGAACAAGAGAATCTGCTGTCATAATTCCGGGGTACTCATACAAAAAATAGGGCAGCCAACATAAAAAGCATATCAGAGCAATACCCAAAACTGCTTTTACACCTGCAAAAGCCGGTCTTGTATTAATAAAAAGTTTCCTGACTTTTTCTCTGACAGACATTCCTTGTCTTGCACGGAAAAAAGATATCGAAAAACCTATTACTATATAAAAGACACAGGTCATTCCTACAAAAACAATAAAAAAGCTAATGAGCTTAAATATTCTGCTATCAAAACCTTCTACAATTCTATTTCTCAAAAGAAAAGTCAGCACAGCAGATAAAGCAGCAGAAATAATGGTTCCTCCAATCTTCTGCTTATCCTGAAGTAATGCTGCGCTAAATAACAACACAAAAAAGACTACCGTCAGAGGGTTTCTAACGGTAATCCCAATTATTTGCTGAAGTGCCCAGCATCCAAAAAAGGATGCTATCGCACATTTTATTGTTTTTATATCAAAGCCTTCTGTAGCAGTCACAGATCAGTTCCTCTCACTCTCCAATATATGGTTTAGCTTATCTGCAATTTCAAGGCAATCAAATGTTGCAAAATAGTCCCTCGCTGTTTCTGCTCTTCTGATCATCTGAACTGAGCCATCTTCCTTGAGTAAAAGCTCTGCGCATTTAAGCTTACCATTATAATTATACCCCATTGCATAGCCATGTGCGCCTGTATCATGTATAAAAAGATAATCACCCATTTCAATTTCTGGAAGTTGCCTGTCTATAGCGAATTTGTCGTTGTTTTCGCAAAGTGATCCTGTCACATCGTAGACGTGGTCTAAAGGCTCATTCTCTTTACCAAGTACAGTGATATGATGATATGAACCATACATAGCAGGACGCATAAGGTTAACAGCACATGCGTCAACACCTATATATTCCTTGTATATATGTTTTTCATGAATTGCCTTGGTAACAAGCGCTCCATAAGGCCCCATCATGAATCTTCCCATTTCGGTAAAAATTGAAACATCGCCCATTCCAGCCGGAACAAGGATATTCTCAAACTGCCTCCTTACTCCTTCACCGATAGCCTTGATATCATTAGCTTCCTGATCAGGACGATAAGGAATTCCAACTCCTCCTGAAAGGTTGATAAATGCAATCTTACAACCAGTCTCCTTCTGAAGCTCCACAGCAAGCTCAAACAGCTGTCCTGCAAGCTGAGGGTAATACTCATTAGTTACTGTGTTGCTTGCAAGAAATGCATGTATTCCAAAATTCCTGGCTCCCTTAGAACGCAGTATCTTATATGCCTCAAAGAGCTGATCCTTGGTCATACCATATTTAGAATCTCCGGGATTATCCATGATACCATTACTCATCTGGAACACTCCGCCCGGATTATATCTGCATGAAATAGTCTCCGGAATCTTACCTATTGTTTCTTCCAGAAAATCAATATGTGTAAAATCATCCAGATTGATGATTGCTCCAAGCTTATCTGCATAAGCATATTCTCTCGCAGGAGTATCGTTGGAGGAAAACATTATGTCTGCTCCGCTTGCACCAATTGCCTGACTCAGCATGAGTTCTGTCTCTGATGAACAATCAAATCCACATCCAAGGCTCTTTAAGATTTCCATCAAAACCGGATTGGGTGTTGCCTTAACTGCAAAGTACTCTTTAAACCCCTTATTCCAGGAAAAGGCATCATATACTGCCTTGGCATTATCAACCAGCCCTTTTTCATCATAGAGATAAAATGGTGTAGGGAAATCTTTAACAATATCTTCAACCTGCTGCTTAGTAACGAACGGTTTTTTCATAATAGCACTCTCCTCGTATATCCTTTTGGTTTTAAACAATTTAATATAGACTTTAACATGTTAACGCACCAAAAAGCAAGTACTAATTAGTGAATGTTTTCTATCTGCCAGTCGATTGGCTTAAGGCCATTTTTCTGCAAAAAGTCATTTGCCTGACTAAAATGTTTACAACCAAAGAATCCTCTATAAGCCGATAATGGGCTTGGATGTGGTGCCTCTAATATCAAATGCTTGGGGTTATTGAGCATGCTTTTTTTCATCTGAGCAGGCTTTCCCCATAGCATATAAACTATTGGCCTATCCTGTTCATTAACAGCTCTGATAATTGCATCAGTAAAGTTCTCCCATCCTCTTCCTTTGTGAGAATTGGCCTGATGAGCTCTAACTGTCAAAACAGTGTTGAGCATTAAAACTCCCTGATCCGCCCATTTCTTAAGATATCCATTGTCAGGTATGTAGCATCCCAGATCATCATTCAATTCTTTATATATGTTGACCAGAGAAGGTGGAGTATCTGCCTTTCCCGGCAGAACAGAAAAAGACAGCCCGTGAGCCTGGCCGGGTTCGTGATAAGGATCCTGCCCCAATATCAATACCTTGACATCTTTAAGAGGTGTCAGGTGGAGGGCATTAAAAATGTCATCAGAAGGAGGATATACTACATGAGTGGCATATTCCTCTTTAACAAATTCAAACAGTTTTTTGTAATAGTCTTTATGAAACTCCCCGGAAAGCGCAGGAAGCCAGTCATTAGAAATCATGGTCATATAAGTTAAAACCTTCCATTTATGTCAGTATTTGCGTGTAATCATAATTCGAGGAAAGACAGTACAAGATCATATTCTGACCGGAACTTTTTTATCCATAAGATAGCGCTTAAGATCGCCTATCTCCATTTCTTTAAAATGGAAAAGAGATGCTGCAAGCGCTGCATCTGCCTTACCTTTTGTAAGTGCATCATAAAAATGCTCCATCTTTCCTGCTCCGCCTGATGCTATAACAGGTATATCAACCTGTTCAGCTATCTGCCTGGTAAGCTCAATATCATAGCCTTCCTTGGTGCCATCACAATCCATGCTGGTAACAAGAATTTCGCCAGCACCAAGATAGGCACCTTTTTTAGCCCATTCTATAGCATCAATGCCCATGTCGATCCTGCCACCATGCTTGTATATATTCCATCCACTGCCATCTTCTCTTCGCTTGGCATCGATGGCAAGTACAACGCACTGACTACCAAACTTATCAGCAGCTTCTGAAATCAGCTCAGGCCTGTCAATCGCAGCTGAATTAACAGCGACCTTATCAGCGCCTTCTCTCAGAATTGCCTTCACATCATCGACAGTTCTGATACCACCTCCAACTGTAAATGGAATGAATACTTTTTTGGCAACTTCCCTTACCATATCGGCTACAGTTGCCCGTCTCTCATTTGAAGCTGTAATATCCAAAAAAACAAGTTCATCCGCACCTGCCTTGGAATAAGCTTCTCCAACAAGCACCGGGTCTCCGGCATCGATTAAATCTACAAATTTAACTCCCTTAACTACTCTTCCATTATTAACATCAAGGCACGGAATAATACGTTTTGTCAGCACTTATTCATCCTCCCAAATCAAACTTCAAGAAAGTTCTTCAAAATCTGCATTCCTACATCCGCACTTTTCTCCGGATGGAACTGACATGCAAAGACATTTCCTGATTCAACAGAAGCATCTACAGTGACTGAATAATCTGTAGTTGCAGTTACTATATTTCTGTCAGCAGCTCTTAAGTAATAAGAGTGTACAAAGTAAACATATGCTCCCTGATCAATCCCCTTAAACAATCTTCCTTCTCTTGGAAAATCGAGACTGTTCCATCCAATCTGGGGAATCTTATATGTATTTCCCATAGAATCTGTCTTAGGAATACTTACTATTTCTCCACGTAAAATGCCCAGGCCACTAACTCCTTTTGATTCTTCACTTGAATCAAACAAGAGCTGTTGGCCCAGGCATATTCCCAAAAATGGGATTTCTTTATCCACAACACTCATGATTGTAGATTTCAGATCATATTCATTTATGCGGCTCATGGCATCGCCAAAAGCACCTACACCGGGTAAAACAACATGGTCAGCTCTGAGAATCTCTTTTGAATCTCTGGTTACTATAGTGTTGGCACCAAGATAAGAAAAAGCTTTCTCAACGCTCCTGATATTGCCTGCATCATAATCAATAATTGCTACCATGTGGCATCAACCTCCAAATTTAAAGTTCGATGCCCTCTACAGAGTTCCTACTATTTCCATTAACCTTATAGTATAGTCTCTCTCTTTTTTAATAGAATTAATCTCAGAAATATCTGACTCCGTTAATCCGTAATTAGTTGAAAGCAACGATTCTATATTATCGTACACACTCTGAACCTGAATTTCAACATTGAATTTAGCTGCTTCTTCCAAAAGATCCCCTTTATTTCTCATTCCCATAAGGAGCATATCAAGGGCTTCTTCCTCCATATTCATAGCAACGTAATTCTCGTATCCGGCCAAATATCTCTCTGCCCAGGCAAGAACTCTTGACTGTTCATAAATAACAGTCTGATCCTCAGTTCTTTCCTTGCCATAGAGCATTTTATATGCAGTTGTATATTCTTTATGAGTATAGGCTGTAGCTGCCTTTTCATTTGCTATTCTGTCAGGAAGTACTAAAACAGGGATCATAAAGAAGATTCCTATACTTGCTGCAAAAATACCTGATATAGCAATTTTTTTAGGAGACATTGCCTTTTCAGGAACACCCGGATCCTTAGGAGGCTTTGGCTTCTTTTCCTTTTTAGGCTTTGGAGGCTTTTCTTTCTTAGGCTTCTTTTCCTTTGGAGGCTTTTCCTTTTTAGGTTTTTTCTCCTTCTTTTTCTTTTCCTTCTTGGGCTTCTCGTCTCCTGCAAGTTCATTAAGAACAGTCTGATTTTCATCTGTCAGGCTTGCAAGCCCTTCATTTTCTTCATCCTCATCTGTAAGAGTATGGAACAGCTTGGAAAGAAATGCTCCCAGACCTTTCTTATCTTTTTTATCCTTTTTGGCTTTCTTACCTTTCTTGCCATTATCTTCAGGCTCATCGTCATCTCTGCTTCTCTCGGGTATAGAGGCAAGCTCATCAAGTGAAGGTTCAGCTTCACCATCATCAAAGCCTTCCTCAGTCAAGGCTCCTAAAATATCTTCTTTAGGAAGCTCCTCTTCCTCAGAAACGCCAGCTTCTTCATCCTGAGCAGCCGTACTCTCTATATCCTCGATTTCATCACTTGCAAGACTGTTCATCAGAGCATCAAGATCTGACATATCTACATCTTCATCACCGGATTTGTCAGAATTCTCGCCCAAAGCTTCATCAGCTGATGAAACTTCTGCAACTTCTCCGGCTGTTGAATCTTCAGCGCTTGCTTCATCACCCATAAGAGTATCAAGACTGGCTTCCATATTATCAAGGCTAAACTCGTCTTCAATATTATCAGAAGCTTCTGTAGCAGGTTCTTCTGAAGGTGCTTCCGGTGTTTCTTCCAAAGCAGAATCATCCATTCCGGACATTTGAGCTTCCATCTCTGCCAAGGATATATCATCAGATGGTTCACCGCCGTCTAGTGTAAATCCTTCTAGAGCCAGATCATCTAATGACTCATCTGCTCCTTCCTCAGAAGTTGCTGCTTCATCCTGTACTGCCTCCGGAGCATCATCAATGCCAGCAGTTTCTTCAGAAATACCCTGCTCAGCCGCCTGAGTTTCATCATTTTCAGGCACAGGCTCTTCTATTGAAAGTTCATCAAGAGATAACTCATTTAACTCTGATTCATCTACTGTAGCACTAGCCAAAGCTTCATCTATTCCTTCCGGGTTCTCGGCAGAAGGTTCTTCTAAAGCCATTTCTTCTAATGAAGTATCAGGTAACTTTGGTTCTTGCATGGAAAGATCTTCTAATGAAGGCTCTGATATAGAAGGTTCCTCCAAAGAAAGCTCTTCTAACGAAGGCTCTGATACTTCTGGTTCCTCTAGTGCAAGTTCGCCAACAGAATCTGTATCTGGTACAGAACTTCCAACCGCATCTATCGCTTTTTCTATATCTTCTAATGATAAATTATCAATATTGTCAAGTGTATCTATACTTTCAAGGGTGTTACTGGTATTATCCTCCATACCATCAAGACTGGCAGATAAATCCTCTGCAGTTTCCTGCATATTATCTAGCACATCATTAAGACTGTCCTGAACAGATTCATCAGGAACAGAAGTCAGACTATCACCGGGCATATCGTCAAGCAAGTCTGTCAGAATTTCCTCCGGAGTTTCGTTAGCGTCTGAGCCACTATTTTCTATAGTGACTACATTATCCTCCGGAAGGATAACTTCAGGAGCCATTTCCGAAAGGGCATCATCCCCCTCCTCTAGGTCAACTAAAGGAGCGGGCTTGTCATCTGTAGATTGAGCATCATTAAACTTTCCACTTTGAATTTCTGCCTCAAGCCTTTCTGCATCAGCTATAGCCTCATCTAAAGCTATTTCTTCAGGATCTCTAGTATCCGAAGCAGAACGTTCATTGCCCACAGTAAAAAGTGGAATGGAAGGATCAGTAGCAGACTCAATCCCATCTAAGAGGTCTGCCATCTTACTGTCAACTGCCACACCACTATCGAGGTCATTCAATAACTTTCCAATTTCATTTAGATCATCATTTCCATTGGCATTATCTACAAGCTCAGCAATATCCTCTGGTCCGCTATTACTTGAACCAAAGGTATCACCATCCGACTTACCCTTAGGTGACATTCTACTAAGAGCAGATTGCGGGTCTTTATTCGATTGTGCAGAATTTAAAAGACTGTCGAGATATTTTTCATCGTCAGAACTCATAAATCTTTGCTCTCCTGCAAAATGAAATCAACCGAATTCATCTGAATAGAATCAGTCTTGTCTCCAATTTCCGGTGTATGATGATATAATTTCTCGTGAACTCTTACAAAATGGGCTTTTTTATTTATAAAAGTAACCTTTTCAAATGGCCATCTAACAACTGTAGGGTGCTCCAGCCCCACGCCAAGTTCTATAATAAGAAGATTAGAGTTAAGTGTTCTGGATAAATACTGCATATACTCATCCCATCTTCCTTTATATGAACTCTCATTATATATTATTTTACTATATTCCGTACGTTTTTGGTTAAGATATAGTTCTTTTCCTTCAGAAAATGGTTTAGAAAAGACACTATCTTCACCGATATTTCCATCCAATTCCGTAATAATCTTATGTATGCTATTTACAATCTCCATGAATTCAGGAACCTTCTGTGCTTCCAATAATGGATCCTTATCATTTGTAGATTGTAAATACATATAGTTACCACATGGATAAACAACCTTGCTTATGTCAAAGCCATATAACAAAGCATCCTGTAAGAAAAGATCACTTACAAGAAAATATTTCTTATCTCCAATAAGCTTTCTCAATCCTTTATAAGCTTCTTCTATTCTGTTGTCATTATTATAATAGGCGAATTCATATTCTACGATTGGTAGAATCCATTGATTACCCTCTTGTTTACAATACTCTAAGATCTGGCTATATCTACAATCCCCATTGATCCCCGATTTAACCCAATTCCACTCGCTTCCGATTCCAATAATACACTGGTCAGCCTTTTCTATCAGCTCTGATAGCCTTTGTTCCATACAACTTAAACTCCTGAATAAATAATATAATAAAAATACTCCCCCTATTGAAACAGTTAGACACATTATATGTAAACTGAGTCAACAAAGGGGAGTTTAAGTCAGTAATCGTCAGCCGCCTGCATTAACGAGTTCATCAATTACAGAAACAAGGTTACCAATTTCAGGTTTGGAAAGCTGCCTGTCTGCACCCAAAGATTCGCCCTTTCTTCTCATCTCCTCGTTTACAAGTGAAGAGAAAATAATAAGCGGAATATCCTTTGTGGCATCATCGCTCTTTACAAGCTTTGTAAGTCTATGACCATCCATGATAGGCATCTCAATATCTGTAATGATGCATTTGATCTTATCAAGCTCATTTCTGTCCTTACAAGCCTTGATATAGTCGTATGCAAGCTTACCATTCTCAAAGTGTCTCACATTATTATATCCTGCTTTATTAAGTGAATCTACTATAAGCTTATTCAGAAGCTGCGAATCTTCTGCAAGAACAATAGGCACTTCATTTCTAGGTCTGGAACCAATGTCACCAAGCGCATCCATATTAAGTCCTGTATTAGGATTAATGTCAGATACAATCTTCTCAAAATCGAGAATAATGATAAGCTGGTTCTCAAACTTAATGATACCGGTTGAAATACTTTCTTCAGCTTTTGAAATTGTAGCGTTAGGTTTAATAATATCTGCCCATGAAACTCTATGAATTCCAACTACGGAATCAACATGGAAGGCAATATCAAGCTTGTTGAAATTAGTGATAATAAAAAGGCCACCTGCTTTAGAAGCACCACGTTGCAAGCAGTTTCTAAGGTCGATAGCAGTGATCATAGTATCACGCGGCATAAAGATACCTTCTATACTAGGATGTGCATTAGGTACAGGAGTAACCTCCTGATACACGATAATCTCTTTGATTTTTGCTACGTTGATTCCATAGCAATGATCATCGATTTTAAATTCAAGAACTTCTAACTCATTGTTACCACTTTCAAGCAAGATCTTTGATTCCATTCTCTCACCTCACGAAATTAGAATAGTTGAGTTTCACTGCATTTATGGATAAAAAATAACATAAAACCGATACAAAATTATTTAAATATCCTCATTTAGTATAGCATACTATTTTGAAAATAAATATAAAAAAACGAAAAAGACGGCCATTTGACCGTCTTTTAAGATTTCATTTATAAGTATTTTATATATTTCAAATTTCGTTTAAATTTGTACAAATCGTACCTTCAAAACCGAACACTGATAATCTAAATCCTAACCTCTTTTGTTCCTAACCTTCTTTGGATAAGCCCTCGACCTATTAGTACACATCAGCTGAACACGTTACCATGCTTACACCTTGTGCCTATCTAACCTCATACTCTCTAAGGGGTCTTACTGGACTAGCCAGGGATATCTCATCTTGAGGGGGGCTTCACGCTTAGATGCCTTCAGCGTTTATCCCTTCCGGACGTGGCTACCCAGCCTTATGCATCTGGCGATGCAGCTGATACACCAGCGGTCCGTCCATCCCGGTCCTCTCGTACTAAGGACAGCTCCTCTCAGATATCCTACGCCCGCGCCGGATAGGGACCGAACTGTCTCACGACGTTCTGAACCCAGCTCGCGTACCGCTTTAATGGGCGAACAGCCCAACCCTTGGGACCTGCTACAGCCCCAGGATGCGATGAGCCGACATCGAGGTGCCAAACCACTCCGTCGATGTGAACTCTTGGGAGTGATAAGCCTGTTATCCCCAGGGTAGCTTTTATCCGTTG
Source organism: Butyrivibrio proteoclasticus B316 (assembly GCF_000145035.1). Classification (NCBI taxonomy): domain Bacteria; kingdom Bacillati; phylum Bacillota; class Clostridia; order Lachnospirales; family Lachnospiraceae; genus Butyrivibrio; species Butyrivibrio proteoclasticus. The sequence continues at coordinate 1,540,193 of NC_014387.1, read as the reverse complement.
AGCGATGGCAATCCCACTTTCATACCACCGGATCACTAAGTCCTACTTTCGTATCTGTTCCACCCGTCGGTGTCACAGTCAGGCTCCCTTATGCCTTTACACTCTTCGAATGGTTTCCGTCCATTCTGAAGGAACCTTTGAGCGCCTCCGATACCCTTTCGGAGGCGACCGCCCCAGTCAAACTCCCCGGCAG